>JBBRNA010000012.1:0-123703 GCA_038230575.1 Terriglobales bacterium
CTTCCGTACAGCAACTGATTGCTGCGCACGCTTTGTTGATCTGCAATTCGTCTCCATACTTTTTATCTCCGCTTCGTTTTTATCTTCTCTCAGCAATCCCCGCCATTCAAGCGGTCGAAACCAATTTTACTGTTTGACAACAAAACCGATAAATGACGTCAAAACCTACTCATTAATACCGGCGCAGCATCGTTTCGCAGGGGGCTAGCGGGGTAGGAAGGGTGTCACCCGTGGTTTCCCTCACTTAATTCACGGAAATCGATTTAGCGCCGTTCAGCGCCACTTTCAGTGACGCGTTCAGCGGCTTAGCCAAGATGTAGTTTCCTAATTTTTGGAGTCTTCATAACCCTGTGAGTAGGGCTCATGGTAAGACCCAACGGTTTGATTCCGAACTCCTCTAAAATCTTTACAGCGCCTTTTGCAAATCATCCGCTGGCCGTCGCAACCTTAATACTTTTCTGCCACCTTCCCCCGCACTTTTGAAATTGATTCCAGAAATCACTTTCTTGTTTTTCAAATACTTAGAATGACGAAGATTTGCCAGCCGCGCCCGCTAAGTCCTTTGTTTAATGTTTACAAGTAGGTTCGAGTCCTACCTGAGGAGCCATTGTTTCTGTAGGTTACAACCATCCCCTTGTCGCTCACTCTGGTTGCAGTGCAAGTTGCACGATCTTGCTGTGCGCCTCGTGCATGTCTGGTGCCGCCGCATCGCCATAAATGCAGTTGCTTAGGATTAGACCCAGCCTAGCAAGTGGGCAAACAGTTGCATCTTGACAATGATTGCGATTGCGTCCACTCTAACAATCCGATAGGGACCCTCTTCTAAACCCCTCCCTTCCCCTAGGCCGTGGCTCGAAGCCGTTCCAGTTTTTAAAGATGGCACATTGCTTTGGGCACATCGCTTCGGTGTGGCGAAGAGTGCAGTACTACTGTTCCCTAATATCCGTTGGAAAGCGACAAGCCGCTTGGAGAATGCATGACGACTGCAGGACATTCCGGTTCCCTGAAAACCATCCACGTAGATTTTCCTTTTTTGTTCATGATGCTCGCCCTCTTGTTCGTAGCCGGTGCTGCCCCGACCGCACTACATTCGCAGACTTATAAGGACCTCCACAATTTCAACTGCGCAACGGACGGATGTAACGCTAACTATTCCGGGATTATGGCGCAAGGCCGGGATGGAGATCTTTACGGAACAAGCCATCAAGGTGGTAGTTCAGGCTTAGGAACGGTTTTTAAATTGACTCCATCGGGTACGATTTCGATCCTGCACAATTTCGCCGGGTCGGACGGATCTCATCCCTATAGTGGCCTCACCCTGGGACTTGACGGGAATTTCTACGGCACGGCGTTCGACGGCGGCGCCAATAACCTGGGCACGATTTTCAAGATCACGCCCACCGGAACGCTAACGACGCTGCATAGTTTTACTGCGACAGATGGCGGTAATTCTTATGCGCCCCCGGTGCTTGGGAAGAATGGGAACTACTATGGCGTTGATTTCCGGGGAACGGCTTATTCGGTGACTTCATCCGGCACCTTCAAGCTATTGAATCCTGCGATTCCGAGCAGCAGCAGCAGCCCACTGTTCCTGGCTACCGACGGAAACTTTTATGGGACCACAATCAATGGGGGAACCGGCGGGTACGGGACTGTCTTCCGGATGTCGGCGGCTGGCGTGGTTAAAATCGTTTACAACTTTGAGTTCACGCACGGAGCGTATGAATATGATCCCGTGGTTCAGGGTGCCGATGGACTCCTCTACGCGTCAATCCCCGCAGGCGGATCGATTGCGAATGCCGCCGGGCTGGTCTTCAAGCTGACGACGGCGGGGAATATAACGGTGCTGCACCAGTTCGACGCTTCGGGTTTGACCGAAGGTATCCAGCCCTATTCCGGCCTCGTCGCGGCGTCGGACGGGAATTTTTACGGAGCAACCTCACTCGGGAATGCGAGTGGATCCGCTTCAAATGGATCAATTTTCAAAATCAGTAAGGCCGGTGTGTATTCAAGCCTGTATACCTTCGACGGAACGCATGGCGCAAACCAATACGCCACGTGGATGCAGCACACCAATGGCACTCTCTATGGCGAAACCTCTGGCGGAGGCTCAACCGGGAACGGGGTCTTCTTCAGCTTCTCGATGGGTATTCCACCGTTTGTTTCGCTGGTTGGCTTCCCTTCCGGCGCTGCCGGCACGACGGTTGAAATCCTTGGCCAAGGGTTCAACAACACCAGCAAAGTGATGTTCGGCACAGGTTCTGCGAGTTTCGCGGTAGTCAGCGATACCTACATGACTGCGGTTGTTCCTGCCACCGGGGTGACCGGGGCTCTAACCGTCACCACTCCAACGGGCACTTTGGTGAGTAAGCAGATCTATAAAGTCCTCCCCGTAATTACAAGCTTCTCGCCAGCGAGTGGGCCGATTGGCACGAACGTCGTCATCACCGGTTCCGGGCTCACCGGCGCGACAAAGGTCAGCTTCGGAGGGGTTGCAGCGACAAACTACAAAGTTACTTCTCCGACACAAATCACAGCTACAGTTCCGGCCGGAGCGAAAACGGGAAAAATTGCAGTCGTAACCAAAGGCGGGACTGCCAATAGCCAATTGACATTTACGGTAACTCTCTGAACGCGACGCCAGCAAACTGAGAGTATGACGCGACACGATACTTTTGTCCGCCTTTGGATGAATCGGTTATCACACCAGCTGTGAGGGTTCGGTGACACTGATTACCTTACAACCGCCGGTCCGCGAAGCGGAGAGAAGCTAACCCAGACCGGCGGCCGTCGAAGCAATCTTCTTCGAGAGTTCGCGGTTGCAGAGTTTCACGACTGGAAATTATTAGAAGACGTACACGGTGTCGAACTGTAGCCGGGTGAGCCATGGTTCAGTCGACGCCAATGGACGTCCTACCTGCGCTGTAAATCCTAGTTGAACGTTGCGATCAAGCTGGTAGTAAGCATCGAACCGATGCTGTGTCACATTTGTTCCCTGCCGTAGTTCGCTGTAATCAAAGTTCCCCAGCACTGCTTCCCGCTCAATATAGATGCGCGTGTATCCGAACTGCGTATCGTGCTTTTCCTTCAGACGGCCAATCCGTCCCTCGGCCCAGTAGCCGCGACGCTGGTTCGCAGCGCACGGAGCGTTTCGAGTTTGCTTGAAGGTTTGCGTGCTTGTGCTCGTCGGCGCTACGAGTATGTTAGCGACGTTTGCGCAAGCTTCGGTGTTCTGAACATAGTCGCCGATAAAGCTAAGCGGCAAGCGAGCATTGCCCGTGTCGATGTCAATCTTGGCAATATTGTCGAACAGAGCAAACTTGGAACCGAACTGCGCGTTGCTGACAGAAGAAACGCCCGTCGGGTAGGTCGTCCCGCCGACTGTGATCACCGTTGCCCCACTCGTGGTGTAGAGCGAATTTTGAACTGGGCTGCTGGAATTTAGGGGCAGAAGGCCGACGAAGGGCGTCTGCGGATTCTTACTAGTGGCACGACTTAACGCCAGAGCAATCGAGTCCGCTCCGCGGAAATCGTAGTAGCCCGAATAGGCGCTCAGCGTGACACGCGATCCCAGAGCCCATGAAGTTTGGAGCTGCCCTCCATATGTGATCTGTTGTGCAATCCGCCTGTTCGTGGAAGTCGTGCCTGCGACCTCGGCAAAAGGCAATTGGAACCCGATCACCGCGATCCGCTTTAAAAAGGGCGTATCGATGTTGAAGCCCAGAGTTTCCGCAGCGCCTTCCGGGTTTAAGTCTTTATCCCAAGTCAATTCGGTATTGAACCAGGGATAGCGGAACTTGCCGGCAATCACGTCAAGAGCCTTGAACTTCGTCGGTGAAAATTCGACGAAGGCCTGGTCGAGCGCAATCGCCTTGCGGGAATAGAAGCCCGTGATGTTGGCGTTCGTCGAGACCGGGTCATTTACATCACCGGTGGAAAGGCTGATGCCGGTGCGGAATTGCGGGCCCAGATCGGCTATCGCATTAAATCGCGCACGGACGCGGGCTCGCGCGCGATCCAGAGATTGATCGGTGGGGCCCCCAAAGAAAGGCTCCGCGCGGACACGAACGTCTCCGCTAAAGGAAATGGGACCAATGCCTTGAATCTGGCGCTCTAGGTTGCGAATGCGTTCGTCGGAACTACCCGACCGGACGGATTGGGCGCGTGACTCGTTTTGGGTACCTGAAGGAGGAGTAGAGGGAGCGGAAAGATAAGTATTGGAACTTGGGACGGAGGCTACCGATGCAGTCTCGGACGCTTTCGCCGGTTCAGATGCGCGACCTTCAAGAGCGGCTATCCGTTGTTGCTGTTCTTGCAAGAGTTTTTTTAGTTGCTCAATCTCTGACCGAAGTTCCAGATCAGGCGAAGGGGTCACGACTTCGGCTGCCGAACTCGGGGCAGCGTTGCCCAGCGCGTCAGTCTGAGCCCAGACTCCAGCGGTCAACAGCAGCAGGGTTAGACCGGATAGAAAAGACTTTAGGTTAGCTTTCATGGAATTCGTTACTCTCCTTTTAATTTGCTGTCAGGGTCGACGGTGGCTACTGAATTAGTCGCGATATACATAATTAACACTATCAACGTAATAGACATGCAATGACAACTATGGCGGTTTTCGACAAAATAAATTTTATTCCGTGCGACAATGCCGACGCTAGGTGGCGCTGGTCAGTCCCCAGCGATTTTGTAAGTGGCGTTCCATACCGCGGAACACAATTCCATCCACCAGGTATCCGATCGCGATAATCAGGACCATCACGGCGATGACCGCGCTCATGTCGTTCAGGTCGCGCCCCATCATTAATACCTGGCCGAGCCCGAGACTGAGATACAGCATCTCCGCGGTGATTAGCGAGCGCCAGGCGAAGGCCCATCCCTGCTTCAGGCCAGAAACAATAAAGGGCAGACTCGCCGGCAGCAACACGTACCAGAAGAGCTTGAATCCGCTCGCTCCGAGGTTGCGTCCTGCTTGCCCAAAGATTTTCGGCATCTGCTTGCGCCCGTCTTCCATGGCCAATGTCACCGATAGCAGCGATCCCATGACGACGACAAAAAGAATTGCATTCTGACTCAAACCAAACCACAGCAGCGCCAGCGGCCACCAACAGATACTTGGGAGACTCTGCAGGCTTACCAGCAATCCGCCCATGGTTTCTTCGAGGAATTTGTTGCTCGCTACGCCGAGCCCCAGGATCATCCCGAGCACCACCGAGATGCCGTAACCGATCAGGACGCGCTGCATGCTGACACGAATCGCGATGAAGTAGGTGTGATCCTTGAATCCGGCATATAAGGCCTCGCCGACTCCCCAAGGCGTGGGAAACAAATATGGCGGCCAGATTTTCAATTCGGCCAGCAACGTCCACAAACCGAAGAGCGCTGCGTAAAAAATCATGAAGCGACCGGCGCGTTTCATGCTCCTATTCCTGCTTTCAGTTGCGCTTCTGCGCGAGGATTTGCTCCCTCGTTGTACTCGACTTCGATGGAACGGTTGATCTCGTCGCGCAATTCATCGAGAACCTCTCGAGCAGCCCGGGCGACGTTTGGATCTTCCAGATGGCGAGGGCGTGGCAATTCCACTTGGAATTGGCTCTTGACTCGGCCGGGACGAAAGGTGAGAAGCACGACGCGGTCGCCAAGTCGAACAGCCTCACGAACATTATGGGTGACGAAGATTATGGTTCGTCCAGTCTCGCTCCATATCCGCTCCAGTTCATCGTGAAGCAGGTCGCGAGTTTGCGCGTCGAGCGCGGCAAAGGGTTCGTCCATCAGCAGGACGTCAGGCTCGGTCGCAAGTGCGCGGGCGATGGCAACGCGTTGGCGCATGCCTCCCGAAAGTTGATGGATGTAACTGTCTTTGAATTTCGCCAGGTGTACCAGACGCAGGTAATACCGCGTTTTCTCTTCGCGCTCCGCCTTGCTGACGCCTTTCATCTTCATGCCGAACTCGACGTTCTGTCCAACCGTCAGCCATGGGAACAGCGCATGCTCCTGAAAGATCATGATGCGGTCCGTGCCGGTCCCCTGGACGGGCTTGCCGTCGACGAGAATTTGACCGGAGGTTTGCTGATGTAAGCCCGCGATTAAGTGGAGCAGCGTTGACTTGCCGCAACCGGACGGTCCGACAACGCAAACGAACTCGCCTGTTTTCACCTCAAGGTTGATGTGGTCAAGCGCCAGCAATCGCTCCCCACTCTGAGTGCGATAGCTGAGGCATATCTCGCTTAGACCGACTTTGGCAGTTTTAGGAGAGTCTTCTCGCGAGAGGCTTGAGATCGAGACCGGACCTGGTCTGCCCTGGGTTACATCGGAACGGGACGAAGTGCGTCCACTCACTGGACTCGGAAACTGAGCGGAAAGATCATGCGCGCGGGTGCTCACTGGATTGCCTTCTTTCCTTTTTCGGCCAACACCTGGTTAAGCAACGAGAGGTCGTAAAGTCCGGAGAGGTCAGGCTTCTGCCGACCCAGAAAACCTCCATCAAACGCTTGTTGCGCCGCGGTTGTGAGTGCTGCATGGAGAGGATCGTATGTGATTTGAAGGCGGGAGAAAGCTTCATCGAGCACGACAGGTTGAAGTGCCTTTCCCGTCTCGCTTTGGATCTGCTGATTTAATAGTTTCTTGGACTCGTCCTTGTGGCCATTGATCCATTCTGTCAACTCAACATTGGCGCGAATCCAGTTCTTGACGACATCGCGATGCGCATTGAGAAACTTAGTATTGACGACCAGCAAACCGATGACGAATTGCCCGCCGGGCCAAAGTGTGCGCTCGTCGACAAAAAGGCGTCCGTTGCCTTCGTGAATCAAACGAGTTGCCCACGGCTCCGGAGCCCACGCCGCATCCAGATCTTTCTTGAGGAAGAGCGTCAACTGATCTGGGTTAGCCATGGGGATAATCTGTACATCGCCACCCTTGTCGTTGGATTTCAGACCATGATTTTTGAGCCAGTTGCGCAAGGCGACGTCTTGCGTATTGCCAAATTGCGGAGAAGCCACTCGTTTGCCATGAAAGTCTTCCGGCCGGTTGATGCCGGAATCATTGCGCACTACGAGAGAGGCTCCGCCACTGGCCGCGCCCGAAACGACGCGAAGTGCCTCCCCATTCGAGCGAACGTAGCCATTGATTGCCGGATTCGGGCCGACGTATGTCATGTCAATCGCCCCGGCAAATAAAGCTTCAATGGCCGATGGTCCGGCGTTGAAACTTGTCCACTTCACCTTGACCTGCGGGCCCATAGCCTTGTCGAACCAACCATTGGCTTTGCCAACCATCGCCTGTGCATGCGTGACGTTAGGGAAGGCGCCGACCCGGATCTCGTTACTCTTGCCTTGGCCCCACGCGGATATAGCCATCGACATCCACATGGCAAGTCTGAAAACAATTCGCTTATTCACTTCTGGGGCCTCCAACCACCATCGGAAGTATGGTGGTGGTTCTCTTCTGGTTTTTTGAACGATTGCGAGATTTGTTAACCCGCATGCCGTGACTGGAAATCAAGTCGGCCAAGCTCGTGCTGTCGAGGATCCGTGCCGCTGCGTCGCGCACGTCAAGAAACACCTGATACAGGGAGCGGTGGGCAAGATCACGGGCAATCAGTTCGCGTAATTGTTCGGCGTCCCCAAAAGGAGCAAGGGGGCCGTCAATCAGGCGGATGATGTCGCTAAGGCGGATATCCGCGGGGTCTCGGCGCAACTGGTAGCCGCCTTTAGCTCCGCGCACGCTCTCAACCATGCGGGCGTTCTTGAGCTCCAGGAGAATCAACTCAAGAAATTTTTCCGGCAGCACCTCTTCGTACGCAATATCGCGGATCTTGATAGCTCCCTGGTGATAATGCCGCGCGAGCATCATCATGGGTTGGAGCGCATATAGTCCTTTTTGAGAAATCTTCATATAGGAGGAATTACCTTAATAAAGTCCATTTACTTAATAGACTTTATTAACGTGAACGACTATGCACGTGGAACTCCATTCTTGCAGTGGAACTCCAAATCATATAAACCCAATATTTTCAATGATGTGGCGTGGAGGAGATGAACGCTCGGCGCGGGCTTGATGTGCAATAAGTTGCTGTTTCGAAACTGAAATGCTAATGAACGATTGGGTGGAAGAAAAAAATTTCTCTGTGAAGCGCTGCCCTCCCTTGGGTTGGAGTGTTTGTGACCACAGGGTACACAGAATTCAAAGGGAATGCTCTCCAACGAATTGTTCGCGACCACTTTGTTAGCTCTTCAAGGCTTTGCGAACGATTCCGCGCGACTTCTCGAGCCGCCGCGTTGCCTCGGTCTTGCTAACTTTGGCCTTGAGCATGACCAGCGCCAGCGGGACTCGCATATGAGCAGAACGCAACGTCCGGACGGCAGTTTCGCGGTCCACTTTCGCAACCTGCGTGACGATGGATATGCCGCGCTCAAGAAGCTTCTTGTTCTTCGCGCGCAGGTTGACCATGAGATTGCCGTGGACATAGCCGAGGCGTGCCATGGCTCCGGTGCTCAACATGTTGCAGATGAGCTTCTCGGCGGTGCCCGCTTTGAGACGCGTTGATCCGGTCAGCACCTCGGGCCCTACATCCACCTCGATCGCGACCTGCGCTATGCGAGCCAGTTCAGAACCATGGTTGCAGACGACGGCAACGGTAGCTGCTCCTTTTTCTCGCGCATACTCCACGGCGCCGATGGTGTAAGGAGTGCGCCCGCTGGCGGCGATGCCCACAATCACGTCGGATTTACGAGGCTTTCGTGCCGCCATATCAAGTCGGCCCAAATCGCGATTGTCTTCGCTAGCTTCAGTGGCCCGGGCCAGCGCGCTTTCGCCCCCGGCCATAACGAACTGTGTCATTCCGGGTTTTGTGCCAAACGTTGGGGGAATCTCGGCGGCGTCAAGCGCGCCGATTCGGCCGCTCGTGCCCGTGCCCGCATAGATGAGGCGTCCGCCCCGGGCAAGTTGTCGCGTGACCAACTCAATCGCCAGCGCCACCTGAGGGAGCACGCGCTTTATGGCGCGCGGAACAATTGCATCCTGCTGGTTCATCAGGGAGGCAATTGCAAGAGGGCTCATAGCGTCGAGGTTCGAGGACGCGCGATTGCGCTTTTCTGTTTTGAGTTTATTAAGTTGCAATAAAGTTCCCCTATCTTCGATTCTCCACCAAACTGAGCCGTTAGGGTAAACCCACCCTCATTCCACAACCCACAAATAAATTCCCGATGCTGCCCAGGGCGACATACCAGGTAAACGGGAAATCGCGAAAGTCGGACGCGCTGTGCTTCGCTAGCTAGCCGCCGCCACCGTGCATAGAAATCAACCACGATGCACAACGGCAAGATTCCAGGTATTCAGGCCCATCGAGTTTGGCGCTTTCGTTCCGTAGTGGGTGAACGTTGCGGCTGAAATGGGTTGTTACTCTGAGTCTACATTCAGGGATTTATCTCCAAACCTAGACCCAAAGCACACCGGCGCCGACCGGCGGGACTGGTGATCTGTTCTCGAACGGCGCTGCCGTCGACCGATGTTGTTGTTTTGTTCCGCAAGACCCAGCGTGATTTCCTAATCTCCGCTTTTCATATCGGATCTTTAATCACTATAGTCACAGCTATGACGTTCGCAGAAAGTTCCCCTGTCATTGCACGGCCACGAGATGGCAGGGACCATCGTTCAAGCCTTGGTCCGACCATAGCTGTCGCACTGACTGTTATAGCTCTCGGGGCTCGCTGGTTCCTGGTTATAAAGAAATATTCGGTCAACATCTTTTTTATGGATCAGTGGGACTACCTGACTCTTTTTTTTAACCAGCAGACGAGCATCAGGCACCTCTTTTTTTGGGAGCACGGACCACACCGCGAAGGTGTCGGCTTACTGCCTGACAAATTTCTATATCCGCTTACGCACTGGAATGCGCGGATCGATTCTTTTCTGATCGGCGCAGCTATTCTTGGTGCCATGCTCTTGGCGCTGCGATTGAAATGCCGGCTCTACGGCCCGCTCGCCTACTCGGACGTTGCCATTCCCTTAATTTTTCTTACCATGGCCCAGCATGAAACGCTGCTTTCGGTTCCTAACCCGGCCCACAGCGGCTTCCCGTTACTGATGGCGATGCTGTACTGCCTGTCTCTGCTCGCGCGCAATCAAAATCTGCGATTCGCGCTGATTTTGTTTCTTAATTTTCTTCTTATCAATACCGGCTTCGGGATTTTCATGGCTGGCGTCACGATCGGCATCTTCGCGCTCGAGTGCTACTGGAGTTCGCGCCATCTTAGCTCGGTTCCGATCTACAGCGCCCTTGCCGGACTCGTGCTCGCGGTTGCTTCGCTGGCATCTTTCTTTTTTCACTACATCTTTCAGTCAGCTTCCCCCTGTTTCGAGCTTCCTCATAACCATTGGGTGAGATACCCGCAATTTATGGGTGCCATGGTGGCGGCTTTCACCATTCCAAGGCCGTTTGGGGTGTCGAACCTATTGATTTTTTTGGGAACACTAATCCTGATGCTGATGATCGCGATTCTGATCTGGCACGTGCTCCACTTGCTGAAGTCGCCGCTGCCGCAAACTCACCTCGTCGGAGCAACTCTTCTGGGTTTTAGTTTGCTGTTCGCCGCCAACACCGCCGTTGGACGCGAATGCATGGGCGTAGAACAAGCGATCATTTCGCGCTACGGAACGCTTTTGATTCCAGCCTTCCTCGCCGTCTACTTCTATCTTCTATCGGGTAACTGGTATGGCTGGCGAAATATCGTGCTGGCGCTGGGAGTCTTAGCACTGCTCCCTGGGTCTCTGGTCACCCCGCGCAGCGATATTCGCTGGTATTCGAACGGGAAGCGGCACTGGGCCGAGTGCTACATCCGCACTGGAGACATTCGATATTGTGACCAGAGCACAAACTTCGTTCTTTTTCCGGAGCCCGAAAAGACGCACTTACAAGAGAAACTCGATTATTTGAAAGAAAATCGGTTGAATCTATTCGCCCAACCGGGTTCCAGGTGAATCGTATTTCGTAATGGCCGCTGCATTGGTGGCGAAGTGTGGCCGTAATCGAGCTAAGTTGCTGGTAAGGCTGATGACATCGACCTTGGCGGGCGTTCGCGGAGGCGATCGGTTCTCGCCTTTACTATCCTCGACACCCTGAACAAAGCTTGCGCGTACAATTCCTCGTCTCATTGTGTGGAGGAAAATCGGCATGCGTTTAATCACTAAGTTACTGATCACTTTGAGCTTTGTTGTACCTCTGTTCGCCGAAACTCCGGACTGGTGTAAAGCGCTTCCCCGTCCGGCCTACGCGAAGCTCGAACGCATTCATGTTTCAGACACTTGGTTTGAGGTTTATCGTGTTCGTCCCGGCGTCGTCGCGATTTACGAGCCGCGTCAGGCGGAAGAGGTCATTTCTTACCTCATTACCGGCACAAATCGAGCCATTCTCTTCGACACAGGAATGGGGATCAGCGACATCGAGGCGGTGGTGAAACAGCTGACCACACTCCCCATCATGGTCCTGAACTCGCATACTCACAATGATCACGTGGGCGACAACTGGCGCTTCGCAACCGTGTACGGGATGCCCACCGACTTCACTCGTGCCAACGCGAAAGGTTCCAAAGCGGATGCGCAGGCCGAACTTGCTCCCGGCCAAGTCTGTGGATCACTGCCGAGCGGATTCGATCCCAAGGCTTACAGCACCAAGCGATTTCGTATTTCGCATTGGCTGCGCGACGGCGAGATGATGGATTTGGGAGGCAGACGGTTGAGGGTGATCGCTACGCCGGGTCACACTCCGGATGCCATCTCACTGCTCGACGAGCAAAACGGGCTGCTCTTCACCGGCGACACCTTCTACGCTGGGCCAATTTACCTTTATCGCCCGGAGACGGATCTCGATGCTTACGTCGCATCGGTGAAGAAGATGGCAGCGATAGCTCCTAAGCTCAAACTTTTGCTTCCTGCACACAATGAGCCGGTCGCCGATCCGGCTGTTCTAGCGCGCGTGGTTGAAGCGATGCAGCAGGTGCGCTGGGGGAAGGTCGCTTCAATACCAAAAGATGGGAAGCGGGAGTATGTGTTTGAGGGCTTCTCGTTTCTGATGGCGCGCTAACGACCACTGCCGATGGAGTTCGAAAAGTTTTTATTTCCATTCCACGAGATGCGCAAAAAACAAAATGACGGTCGCACCGAGTGGCAAAAACAGACCCGCGCGCAGGCTTCCGGAGGCGTGCGAGATGACGCCGACCATCCACGGAATTACGGCTGGACCGATCATAGCCAGTGAGAACATGATGGCACCAATGCTGCGGGCGGCCACTCCGAAGGTTTGGGAGAGACGCGAGACAAAAATGGGATAAAGAGTTGCGAAACCCAAACCGGTAATCAGCGCGCCACTGATAATTGCTGGTAAAGACGGCGCCCAAAGAATCAGGCCGATGCCGATCACGCCGATACCGCACCCTAGGCGCGCAACCCGAATTTCTGAGAAACGATGGAGGAACGCGGTTGCCAAGGCTCGCCCGAAAGTGAGTGCTGACCAGAAGATTGCAGGCATGACCGTCGCCAGGTCAATGCCTTTGACTCCTAAACGCGAAACATAAGACCCGATCCAGCCGCCGATCGCCGTCTCGGCGCCGGGGTAAAGAAAGAAGACCGTGGCAAATAGCCAAATGACAGGGCGCTTCATAAACTCGCGCCACGAGGCCGAAGCCTCGGTTCGCTTTGCGGCCAAAGGGAATGGCAGGTTTCTCATTAAGAAGCCGAGCAGAATGAGAAACGCCGCGACCGTTCCCAGAAAAATCGGTAAAACATGATGGCTCGCACTCCACGCCACCATCAGAGAGCAGAACACAGCACCGATCCCCCAGAAGAAATTCAATAGGCTTACCGCTCCAGAGCGTGACTGAAGACCAGCACCCGTACTTATCTCTGCAATCAGAAGATTGTCTGTCGGAATGATCAGGCCAAGACCTAGGCCATACGCGGCGACCGCTATCATTCCCTGAATATGCGATCCCAGATAGAGCGTGCCGACGCCCATGGCCATGAAGAGCAAGCCCGAGAGAAATGCGGGTCGAAAACCGTAGCGAGACAGCAGGAAACCGGATAGTTGCACCCCAACGAGCGATGCCAGGAATTGCACCAAAAATAAATTGCCGGCCTGCGTATCATCCATTCCCCAACGAACAATTAGAAGGGGCAGCATCGGGCCGAGCAGCGTAGTAAGGATTCCAGTCGGCAAGAAAGCAAGCTGGCCTGCAAGAACCAGCCTTTGCGTGGAGGCGGGAGCCAAGGAAGAAAGCTTAGTTTGGTTGTTAGCCATCAGACCAGCGCGGCCGCGCATCGTGCGTCATGCGAAATGAGCATAGCAGTTTGCGCAGGTGCGCCTCCGGTTCGAATCGAAAGGGATACGCCCGTACGTCATCGCAATTTCGCTGGCTTTTCATAATTAACACGCAGGGAAACAATGGAAAAAGGGCTCACGGGTATCGTGATGGTTGTCGCGTCAATTTCTGACGATAGCTTCGCTTCTGGCTGGCTCGTTTCCGGTGTCTCCATGAGATTTGTGAGGGTCGCGCCCGTGGCACCGGACGGAATTTTTATGTTCACATCGCGAGTTTTCCCTGCCCACTCGTAGAAGCGGAGAAGGATGCCGTCTCCGTCTTCCGTCTTTTTCATCGCGGTGAGAACAACGTTGTCTTGTTTTAGCTCGACGAACGAATGGGTGGGCGGAAGGCTGCCGTCGTGCGGTTCGACCTGCGAGGCGACGAGTTTGTAGTTGAATTCATATCCGCGCCGGACCGTGAGCGCGCGTTTCCAGTCTCCGCTGTGGGGAAAAAGTGAGTAGCTGAAACTATGGTGACCGCGATCGGCGTCGGGATCGGGCCAGGTCGGCGAACGGAGTAAAGAAATCCTCAAGACATTGCCTTTTGCGTCGTAGCCATATTTCGATTCGTTGATCAGGCTGAATCCATGATTCGAGTCTCCAAGGTCAGCCCAACGCAGCGCAGGAACTTCAAATTTGGCGGCCTCGAATTTGTTGTTGCGGGTAGTTGGACGTTCAATCGAACCATAAGGAATCTCGTAGGTCGCTTCTCCACTCGACGCGGCCAGGGGGAAAGCGGCCTTTAGCAGCACGTGGGTTTCGTGCCAGTCGATTTCATTAGCGACCTCAACTCGCTCAAGACCGGAATATATAGAAATATCCTGAATGAATTTCGATTGCTGCCAATGGCGCACTACCCGAATCGTGGCGCGAACCGGCCCTTTCTCGGTTAGCTCAACGGAATCGACGCTGTCGAGGTTCGTGAAGTGCTGTTCAAAGTCGGCATCGATATTCCAGGCGTCATAATCTTTTGGCGTGTCTTTGAAGGCAACCAACTGATTGCCACAACCGTTCCGGGAGATGGATTCGAAATTTGTTTTCTTGTCGTAGATACTCGCGATGCATCCAGTCTTCGAATCGACGGCTACCCGAAGGGCTGAGTTTTCCATGGTCAGGCCTTGCACGACGAGATCCGACTTGGACGTTGATCTGCCAGAAACGACATGCAACACTTCGTATCCCAACGAAGGGACGTCATTCACTTTGGCAAGCAGTTCGTAGCTGTTGCGCTGGCGGTCTCGCGAGATCACTTGGAACAGTTGCGGTTCGCCTCGCGAATCTACAATGGATATTTCTTCTTCGATCCGCTGTGGCATCTGCACATTGATCTTGACGAGGTCGGTTCGCTGCCAGGCCAACGGATTCGCGACGAGCACGGCCGCTCCGTCGCCGGTGGTCTTTATCTGACTGGCGATCGACTTGATAGCTCGCGAAGAGATTTGATCGGTTTGCAGGCGGACAAAATCATAATCACGCTGCGCGTCGCGGTAGATGTCCGCGATGCCTGAACCTGCGGCGAGATCGTGGAATTGATTAAACAGAACTTTCTTCCACGCTTCAGTGAGCTGTTCGCCGGGATACGGATCACCCCCGAGCCATGCAAGAGATGAATATTTTTCCGCATTCAGCAACTGCTCTTCGCTTTCGCGCATGTTGCGTTTGTGATTTGCCTGCGTTGTGAATACGCCGCGGTGATATTCGAAATACAACTCATCATTCCATACGGGCAACGTCAGCTTTCCGTTGGCCGGAGCAGGCACTGAGGTGTTCCCTTTGGCCAATTCTTTGTAGTCCCAGACCGGAGCGCGTTCGGTATCGATTTTGCTTTCAACGTCGGAGAAAAATCCCTGCGCAGTCCCGAAACTTGCTTTAGGAAACACCACGTCATCTTGCGACCAGCGCACACCGTTCTCCAGCATGACGCGCGTGGGACCGCCTCCGTGATCGCCGACTCCATAAAGATGCATCATTTCCGGTACCCCGGGATGCGCCGCCTGAAGCGCCGCTACGTCGGACGCGATTCGCAGAGGGTCGATTTGATTTACGTAGTCGTGCGGAAAGTAAGTCATCACCCGGCTGCCATCGGGCGACTGCCACCAGAACAGCTTCATGGGCAACTGGTTCATGTCGTTCCAGGTCATTTTCTGGGTGACGAAATAGTCGATCCCCGATTTTTTATAAATTTGCGGCAGCTGCCAGTTGTACCCAAAGGAATCGGGGTTCCATCCGATGCGAACGTCGGTGCCAAATTTTTCTTTAAAGTAGCGCTTTCCGATCAGCAACTGGCGAACCAGCGATTCGCCATCCGGCATGTTCAAATCGGGCTCGATCCACATGCCGCCGACCATCTCCCATCGGCCTTCTTTCACGCGAGTCTGAATCTGCCTGTGGATGGAAGGATATTTTTCAAACATCCACTCGTTGTAGGCAGCGGCAGATTGGGTGTAGGTGTAGTTTGGATATTCATCCATCAACTGGAGCGCGGTGCCGAAGGTGCGGCGCACCACCTCCACAGTTTCCGTCCACGGCCAAAGCCACGCTGCATCGATGTGCGCGTTGCCGGTCAGCCGGACCGAAGTTTGCTGCAAATATGGTTTGATCGCATTGAGCAACTCGTGGGTGCGCGTGAGCGACGCATCGAACTTTGCCTGGTCTGAGTTCGATAAGGCGTCCAGATCGACAGCGGCGGCCGCTTTTGCCAATTCGGTTTCGATTTTCGGAGCGGCCGGGCCCGCAGTTCGTTTAAGAAGCGACACGCTCCCCAGTTCCTGAAAAATCTGAGTCGGATCTGGGCGGCCGCCTGGAAATTCAATGCGCAGGTTGGCCCCGGTGATGTGTTTCTGATCGACGGTTTGCAGAATTTTCACCGCCACCAGAATTTTGTCTCCGGGCTTGGCCGGATCGAAGAGCACGATCGGTTCGAGTTCATCGCCCATGGCTACGCGGCGTCCGTTGAAATAAATGAGTTGGGTGGCTGGACCGTTCGCGTCATCCTGAAAGACGAACCAGATTCGCGATCCCGTCAGGTCGTAGCCGTGCAGAGTTTTTGGGATTTCAATCCAGCGCCGGTACCATACCGCCTCGTTCGGACCTTTGCTATTCGGACCGATGCTCTTCCATGAGCTATCTTCCAAATCGACAGTTTCGCCGTGCGCTATGTCTCCGGTGTGCGTCTTCCACTCATCGGCAGGCAGGCGCATGAGGGATCTCAAGGTCTGCGCCACAGCCTCCATGCGATTTGCCGGGGTATCACCTGCACGCTGCCACGTTAAATTTTGCTTTTCTGCACCCACCGTCCAGACGCCTCGAACCGATTGTCCATCTGCCGCCAGGGTGCCCTCGAACGACGCTCCGCGGGAGTGGAATCGCAGTGTCGGTTTGGCGAAAGCGATCGTATCCATGCCGTCGGCGAACTCGAAGCGCTCGGGAACATCGAGCGAGGCGGCAATGGAGCCATTCTGATCGTCGACATGCAGCACAAAGCGGTCGGTGGAGCGCTGAATTGGATCGGCGACCGACGCCTGCCAAGTGCCCTGAATTTCCTGAGCCCAGCCGGAACCCGCCAGAAGTACGAATACCGAAACTCTCCACCAAATGAAATTCATTGTTTGTTAACTCCCGTAACTGGCCATCCTATCGGATTGAAGGGTCTGTTTTCCGGCGAGGACTGCGAATCCTCGCCTTCGCTCAGGACGACAAATGTAGTAATGAGACTTCGTGCTTCTGGAATCCACTTTGGTTGCCCCCTCTTCAGTTGGCCCAAAGCTGTCGTCGACCAGAGTATAAGGCGTATCTTGCCCTCATTCTCCGCCCGCGCGTCGATTCGAAAGCGGCATTAAGTGCGGCCCGGCGGGCACGCTTTACGTGATTTCCGGGCGAGAAGGGAGGGCCAAAAAAGGGAAAAATCAGCCAAAAAGTACGAGTTTTAATCAATAAAAGCTGATTTTCCACAGAGCGGCTAGGGGTATCGAGGAGTACAATTCGTTTGGCAGCCGAAGTGCGGCCTCGCCTAAGAATCCCTTAATCAATAAGAAAAAGGAAAGGATTTCGACGACAATGTGGAAGCCCACGAATCAACCTGCGACACCAGGCCGGCCGAACGAGCCGGAGCGTCCGAGCACGTCCACCGGCAGCCCGTCATCATCCATGGCAACGCCTTCGCCCATGATGAGCGCCAGTGAGCCCGCGGCGGTACCGCGCCCGGCTTCGACCACCGGAACGACTTCGGACCAAGCCACGATCGGCAAGTCGCTCGTGATCAAGGGTGAAGTCACTGGTTCCGAATCCTTGTATATCGATGGCCGGGTGGAAGGTTCGATCAACCTTTCCGGCAATCGCGTCACGATTGGCCGCAATGGCGTCGTCTCAGCCAATATTGGCGCTCGTGAAATCGTCGTTCTCGGCAAAGTACGCGGAAATCTGACGGCCAGCGATCGGGTTGACATCCGCAGCGACGGTTCCTTGACCGGAGACGTTGTGGCTGCACGCATTTCGATCGAAGATGGCGCCTTCTTCAAGGGCGGTATCGACATCCGCAAAGCTGGCTCGCCCGGCGCGAAGGTCGAGTCGAAGTCCGAAGATTCGAAGGGCATTTCGTCGCCGGAACCGGCGGTTGCGGCTCGGGCGTAGAAACGTTGCTTTAGTTCCGGAGAAACTTTCCATAGAACGGACCTCGTCTGAGGTCCGTTTTTCTTTGCTTCCAGCGGCACTGGCCGATCTGTAGAGACGCGGTTTGCCGCGTCTTCCGGCAAAAAGTTAGACGGGGCAAGCCCCGTTTCTACGGAACGGCAGATTTCGACGGGGTGGATTTCCGGGTAGGTAGTACGGCCGCATGATGGTTCTACGGCTCCGTGCCCGCTGACATGGTTTCCTGGACTTGGCCTTCGGCGACTCGCGGAAACGACACGGGCTTCTTTCTACGCAGGTCCGCCGGAAGTTGCGAACGCAGCAGCCACAGTCCGGCGGCGACTGCCGCCGCCCAAGTCAGCGATCCCAAAGCTAACGCCAGCAAATCGGCCCGACGGCTTCCGTTTACCATGACGATGCGCATGACTTCGTAACTCAAGCCTCCGGAGAAAGCGCCGATGAGTGCGGCCTTTGACAGCTCTTTCCAGTTCATGCCGCCGAAGGGCACCATCCCGCGGACATGCAGTAGGAACGCAATCGCTGTGGCATTTGCCGCAATCCCCAGGTCGGAGGCAATCGCGAGTCCTGTGACTGAAAGTGTCCGAAAGAGTAGGGCGTAGAGCGGAATCGTGGCGAGCGTAATCGCGGACGACGCGATCATTGGCGTCAAGGTGTTTCCGGAGGCATAGAAGGCGCGGGCATACAGAGCCTGGCTCGCCCAGAGCGCGAGCGAGAGCGAGAACCAGAAAAAATAAATCGCTGTCGATTGCGAATCGGCAAAGGTGAAATGACCTCGGCGGTAGACGAGATCGATTAATGGGACGGCGACGGACATCATCAATCCCGTCATCAAGAGCGAAGCGGCGGTGATGCGATATACGGAGGCATTTACCGTCGCGGCAAATTCTTCAAATTTTTTCTCTCCGAATAGTCGCGAGAAAAATGGCAGCGAGGCTTGGCCGGTGGCTTGCCCCAGGATCGCAATGGGCACGGCAAACAGACGCTTGGCATAATTGAGGCGGGCAATGTCACCGACGCCGCTCGAGGCGAAGTAGCGCAGGATCCAGTCATCGGCAGTGACGAGCGAAACCCCGAGCATCAGGGGAATGGAGAGCCGCACCCACTCGCGAAAGGCCGGGTTTTTTATGTCGAATGAGGGACGATATCCGGTTCCGATTTTTGCCGCGCCTATGGCATTAATTAGAAAGGGTCCGGCCACACTTCCGAAGAGAGCTCCGTAGGCCAGCGAAGCGATGCCCATCCGGTGGCCAGCGACCATGCCGCCAACGATGATGAAGATGTTGTAGATCAGCGGGCCAAAGGCAGGGAGCAAGAACAGTCGATGCGAGAGCAGTACAGCCGATACGACTCCCCCGACGTAAAAGAAAATCTGGGCGGGCAGAAGGATGCGTGTCAGGCTTACGCACAAATGCATCTGCTCGGGTGTGAAGCCGTGGAACATCCAGCCCGCGAATTGCGGTGTGAAAATCTCGGCGATGATCGTGCCGATGACCAGCACCGTAGTCATCACGGTGATGATGATGGAAAAAGTTTTTTGTGCGTCCGCTTCGCGCTTCTGCGCAATGAATCGCGTGTAGATGGATATAAAGGTGATCGAGGCAGTGCCGCCGGCGACGATATAGTTGAGCCAATCCGGCAGCGTGAAGGCCGCGACGTAGGCGTCGGTCTGCTGTCCGGCTCCGAACGCGAAAGCAATGTAAGCTTCGCGCAGATACCCGATCACGCGCGAGAGCGTGATGGCGGTCATCAGCAATACCGTGGCTGAAAACGCGGAGTGCTGATGAGACGCGCGCAAGAAACGAGGCAGACGCATTGTTTGCAGGTTAACTCATCCATGGTCGCGACGGAGGGTTATCGCCTGGCAGGAATCGGGATTGGCAATTACGGTCTGCGTTTCGCAGCTAAGTTCATTCCTGCTTTGACAGTCCCGATGCGACACCAGCATAATCCGCCTGTGGCAAATCCAATTGAAACCAAGCAGAACTTGCGCACCCCGGTGTTGCGTCGATCCTTCCAAAAGCCTTATCCGGTCGCCGTGCGCGGCGAAGGCGTCTATGTTTGGGATGATTCGGGCCATCGCTACCTGGACTTCTCGGGTTCAGTAGCCGTGAATTTTATTGGACATGGAGTGCGTGATATTTCTGACGCTGTGGTGGAACAAGCGCGCCAACTGGAATTTGTTCACACCAGCCAGTTCACGACTCCGGTGGCAGAGGAATTCGCAAAGGAACTGCTGGAGTTTGCCGGAAAAAGTTTTGAAGGCGGCGCGGTCTACTTCACATCCGGGGGATCAGAGTCGGTCGAGACCGCTCTAAAGCTGGCGCGGCAATACCAGGTCGAGATCGGGCAGAACAATCGCCACCGGGTATTGAGCCGACAGCAGAGCTATCACGGATCGACGCTTGGTGCGCTTGCTGTCTCCGGCAACCGCAAACGTCGCGAGATATATCTGCCGATGGTGCGCGAATTCGAGCACATCGGCAGCCCTTATTGCTACCGCTGCGAGTTCGATTGCACTGACGGATGCCACAACTGCGGTCAGCAGTATTCTGCTGAACTGGAACGCGCGATTGGCAAATCCAATGGAGAAACCGCTGCCTTTATTTTTGAGCCGATGAGCGGCGCTACGCTTGGCGCGGTGACGCCTCCACCCGGCTACTTGAAATCGATTGCCGACATTTGTCAGAAGCACGGTGTGCTCCTCATTGCTGACGAAGTGATGACGGGCATGGGGCGCACAGGACGCAACTTTGCTGTCGAACATTGGGGAGTTTCTGCCGAGATTCTGGTCACAGCAAAGGGCCTGTCGTCTGGCTACGCGCCGCTCGGCGCTGTGATTGCTTCGAAAAAAGTTGTCGATGCAATTTCCGAAGGTTCAGGAGCGTTCCTGCACGGCTTCACCTACAACGCCCATCCGCTCTCGGTTGCCGCGGGGCGTGCGGTATTGCGGCGAATCCAAGATCAGAAACTCGTACACGCCGCTGACTCTGGCGCCAGTGGCACGGCCGCATCGATGCTCAGGAAGAGCCTGGAAAGCTTGTTAGAACTTGGCGCAGTGGGAGATGTTCGCGGCCTTGGACTGCTTTGGGGGGTCGAATTTGTGGCCGACAAGAAAACAAAAGAGCCTCTCCCGCCTGATAAGAATTTTGCCGCTGTCATTGGAAAGGCATGTCACCGGCGCGGACTGTTGGTGTATCCGATGCAGGGGTGTGTTGATGGCGTAGCCGGCGATCACCTCCTAATAGCGCCTCCAGCGGTAATTTCGGCGGACGAAATTGCCTGGGCGGTCGAGCAATTACGCGCTGCGATTGTAGAGACCTCGGTAGCGACTCGCTGGGGATCCGGGAGCTGACGAGCCTCGCGTGTCCCGACAGTAGCGCTGGCGTCCCGCCGGCATCACGGCTTGAATAACGGCAAAGCTGACTAGATTAGCAGTAACATGCCCCGCTAGCGAAATGATATCCCCACGCCTTTCGTGCATTTTTAGGGGGTTACGCCGCGACCAAAGGCGGGATATACTCAGTCTAGTTGCCATGCGCTCGAACGGATACATCTCGCTTTTGCAGACGTGCTGGATCAAGGGACGCGCTTGTCCCCGCCGCTATCTTTCCGTTCTGCCCTCGAGCTTGCGCCCCAGCCTCTTCGGCAGCGACTAATTCATCACAACTTCTAGCTAGATCAGCGGCGCTATCTGCCGTTCGCTACTCGCAATTTCCTACGCTCTATGCATTTTTGAAATTGTGAGTGCGAAACGCTCAAAAACAAACTGTTGGAATCAGAATCATTCGGAGGACTCCATGACCACCAAGACCTTGACTGCGGGACCCAAGTTGATGACTGCGCTCCCCGGCCCAAATGCAAAACGCATCGTTGCGGGCGATGACAAATACATTTCGCCTTCATACACGCGATCGTATCCGCTGGTTGCCAAGCGCGGCCGCGGCATCGTGATCGAAGACGTGGATGGGAACGAGTTTTACGATTTCTCCGCCGGCATTGCCGTGACTTCGACCGGTCATTGCCACCCGGAAGTCGTCTCTGCCATCCAAAAGCAGGCGGCAGAACTCATTCACATGTCGGGCACAGATTTTTACTACGAGAGCATGGTAACGCTCGCCGAGCGCCTCTCGAAGATCGCGCCGATGCCGGGTCCGCATCGAATTTATTACGGCAACTCGGGTGCCGAAGCGGTAGAGTGCGCGCTGAAACTCGCGCGTTATCACACCAAACGGCAGCAGGTGATCGCATTCCTCGGAGCATTTCACGGACGCACCATGGGCGCTCTTTCGCTCACGGCTTCAAAGCCGCAACAGAAGCGGCGTTTCTCTCCCATGGTTCCGGGAGTAACGCACATCCGTTATCCCGACGTGTATCGGGGATGTACGGGTGGACCGCAGGAGGCCGAGGCATTTGCGCTCGGCTGTGCGCGCTATATCGAAGAGAAACTTTTTAAGACGATTCTGGCCCCCGAAGAAGTCGCGGCAATTTTTGTGGAGCCGGTGCAAGGCGAAGGCGGATACGTCGTAGCCCCAACCGTGTTCATGAAAGAATTGCGCCGCATCTGCGACCAGCACGGCATCTTGCTGGTGGTTGACGAAGTGCAGAGCGGAATCGGCCGCACCGGAAAGTGGTTCGCGGTTGAGCATACCGGCGTGCATCCTGACATCGTCTGCATGGCGAAGGGTATCGCCTCCGGCATGCCGCTTGGCGTGACGATGAGCAAGGCCGACATTATGGATTGGATTCCAGGCTCGCACGCGTCAACGTTTGGCGGAAATCCAGTTTGCATCGCAGCGGCTCTTGCCACTCTCGATGTAATCGAAAACGAAGGTCTCCTCAGGAACTCACAGGAAGTAGGAGACCACATGCGGAAGCGCATGGCGGACTGGCCAAAAAAGCACAAGCTCGTCGGTGACGTTCGTGGCCTCGGTTTGATGATTGGCGTCGAGATCGTGAAAGACCAAAAGACCCGCGAGTACGGGGCTTCGGAACGCGACCGAATTGTCGAACTAGCGTTCGATCGCGGCGTACTGTTCCTAGGTTGCGGTCCGAGCACGGTGCGCATCTCTCCCGGCCTAGTCGTGACCAAAGAAGAAGCCGACATTGCGGTCGATGTGTTGGAAGAATCGATTGCTGCGTTGGAGGCGAACCCGAAAGCCTAACGAATCCAGTCTCTGAGAAGAGGCCAGTAACGATGGCACAAGGGAAAGTAGAGTCGATTTACATTGCTTCCGCCGCGAAGGCTGCCACCCAATCTGTAGAAGAGGTGGTGGCACTTCCCGGCGGAGGTCTCGAAGGCGACCGCTATGCCGCTAAATCGGGGACCTTCTACAAGCCGGAGCCTGATTACGAACTCACGCTGATTGAAGCCGAGGCGATCGAAGCGTTGCAGCGCGAATTCAAGATCGAACTTCCTCCCGGAGATGCCCGCCGGAATATCGTGACTCGTGACGTGCCGCTGAATCACCTGGTTGGTAAGGAATTTTCTATCGGCGCTGTGCGAATCCGCGGGATTCGTTTGTGCGAACCGTGCGAACATCTGCAGAAGGTCACCGGGATGAAGTTGATTAAAGGCTTGTTGCATCGCGGCGGTCTACGGGCGCAGATATTGAGCAAGGGTACGATTCATGTTGGCGACGCGGTTGTCGCTGACGCCTAGTTTCCAGTCAATACAGCTTGCCAGTTTGTCATCCTGAGCAAAGCGAAGAACCCATGCAATTACCGTGGCGATATGCTGCCAGCAGTTGCGTAGATCCTTCGCTTCGCTCAGGATGACATTTTTTTTTGCCGTTTGTGTGCTTGCCCAAACCAACCGAACTACGAGTGATTGAGATCACATCAGCGGTCGGCATGTACCGGTTACGGTGGACTCGAAGCTCTTATGTTTACCGGACGCCTGACTCAAGCCACAATCGGCATCCTCGATTGGTTGGGAGCGAAAACGCTTGCTCCCGAAGACATCCCTGAACATTTGCGAACCGGACGTCGCGGTGAAGAGGATGCTTACTTCTTTCTGCGGCGTAGAGGCTACGTCATGATTGCGCGCAACTTTCGCTCGCCCCATCATCGCGGAGAACTCGATCTGGTCGGGTGGGACCGCGATGTCTTATGTTTCATCGAAGTTAAGACTCGGACCTCGCGCGGCATGGCCACAGCAGAGTCTGCCGTGGACCGCGACAAGCAGCACGAGTTATCGCTCGTTGCCCGTGACTTTCTACGTCTGCTGCCGCGAGAGTGCCCGTCACGGTTCGATGTTCTCTCCGTTTACTACGACGGTAGCAATCCGACTTCAAGGCGACTGATGCCAGCATTCGAGTTGTTCCAAAACGCTTTTTCTGTGTCGTACAATCGGAAGTCTTCGGAATCGCGATTCAGAAGCCGCACTTGAAAGGACCTTCTTGCCAGAATTGAGAAAGGATCCCATCGTAGGTCGATGGGTGATCATTTCGACCGACCGCGCCAAGCGGCCAAACGACTTCGCGCGCGAAGTGGTCAAGATCAAGGGCGGATTCTGCCCCTTCTGCTACGGACAGGAAAGTAAAACTCCTTCGGAAATTTTGGCCTATCGTCCGGGCAATAACGGACATCCTCCGATGAAGGATGGGCCGGGATGGACGGTGCGGGTTGTTCCGAACAAATTCCCTGCCCTCGGCATTGAAGGCACGTTAAACAAACAGGCCGAAGGAATGTTCGACAAGATGAACGGAATCGGTGCTCACGAGGTGGTGATTGAGGATTCCGATCACAATGCCACGCTTGCTTCACTGCCGGCTAAAAGAATTGAAGATGTGCTGTGGGCGTTTCGCGACCGCATTCTCGACCTCAAGAAAGACCGACGTTTCAAATATATTTTGCTGTTTAAAAATCATGGGGAAGCGGCGGGAGCGTCCCTTGAGCACACACATTCACAGATCATCGCGCTGCCGATTGTTCCGATTTATGTAGCGGAAGAGTTGCAGGGCGCGAAGCAGTATTATATTTATAAAGAACGGTGCGTGTTTTGCGACACAATCCAGCAGGAGATTGATAGCGGCGTTCGCATGGTGGCCGAGAACGAAGACTTCATTACACTCGCGCCCTATGCACCACGCTTCCCATTCGAAACATGGATCCTTCCCAAGCGGCACGAATCAGCGTTTGAAAATTCTTCCTCGCACATGTTTGAAAACTTGGCAAAGGCGCTGAAATTGTTGCTCATGAAGGCGGACCGAGTCCTGGATAATCCGCCGTACAACCTTGTAGTGCACACTTCTCCCGCGCAAGATCAGACCAACGAGTATTACCACTGGCACATTGAGTTCATGCCAAAGTTGACCAAGACCGCTGGGTTTGAATGGGGAACGGGTTTCTACATAAATCCCACACCGCCGGAAGAGGCGGCGAAGTTTTTACGGGACGCACGCGTGGAGGAAACCACGCCGAGCATATCGGGGCGCTAGAACGCGCTCGGTTGGCGGCTACTAGCCTTGCGTCCGATCGAGAACTTCGGCGTGCCAAGCCATTTGAATGGCTTCCAGTTTCGACTCGTTCGACTTCGCCGGATCATCTTTGAAGTCAGGCAGCGCCACGACATACTTGTGCAAGTCGGTGAAGCGCACAGCGAGCGGGTCGAGCTTCGGATATGCCTCAGACAACAATATTCCGATATCTTCAGCATCGCTCCAGTCGAGTTGCTTAGGCATTGAAAACTCCGATTTGAGATCGTGCTAAATTTAAAATCTTCAGGGGTGAAGCTAATAGCTAAGAGCTAGCAGCTAAAAGCTGCCTCTAGTGCTCTTCCGAAACGTAATTTCGATTCCACGCCGGAATCTCGACAACAAGTTTACCCGGCTTCGTGATTACCGTCTGGCAACCGAGGCGCGAGTTTAGCTGAAGATCGGCGGCCATGTCGAGCTTGTCGGCTTCGTCGTCCTCCATCTCGGAGATTAGATCGGCACCCTCTTTCACCCAGATATGGCAGGTAGTGCAGGCGCAGTTTCCGCCGCAGGCATGATCGAGATGGATACCATAGTTCAAGGCAACGTCGAGCAGAGACTCCGGCTTGCCGTGATCTTTGTATTTCAACTTGCCGTGCTCGAAGGTCACTGTTTTGCCTTCAGGCAAGAATGTGACTTCGACCGTATTTTCGCCGGGAGCATCCACCGTCGTTGTTCCCGATCCTTGCGTTTTCTCGTCTGACATTTCAACCCCGTTTCTGAAACCCGAAATTATTCGAAATCTGCTTTCGCCATAGGATGGCCGGCGTGCGGGCCGTCTTCGTGATCTGCGTCATCCATATTTTTGCCTTTGAGAGCGGCCGACACGGCCGTGTTCATCATTAATTCGGCCAAGCGCATAGTAGCCGTGTTTAAGGTATCAATGCCGTCGCGGATGGCGTGATAATCATCTCCGGCTTTCGCATCGATCAGGCGGACCTCCAAACTTTCGGCACGCTGCCGTTCTTCTCTCGAAAGATCGCTCCACGCTTCGCCCTTCTTCGCTTTGACGAGCGCCTCGAGAATGGTGTCAGCCTCGCGGCGCGCCTCAATTACCTGCCGCTGGCGGAAATCTTCTTCCGCGAAGTCAAACGATTCGAGCAACATGGTTTCCACTTGCTCGTCGGTAAGCCCATACGTGGGCTGAACGTCTATCTCCGCCTCTTTACCACTGCGTTGCTCGCGCGCCGAAACGCGCAGGATGCCGTTGGCATCGATCAGGAATTTGACTTCGATGCGCGGCAACCCGGCAGTCATCGGAGGAATGCCTTTCAGGTCGAAGCGCGCCAGCGATCGACAATCACGCGCCAATTCTCTCTCGCCCTGAAGTACGTGAATTGCGACGTTGGTCTGCCCATCGACCTGAGTTGTGTAATGCTGCGTCGCCGATGCGGGCACGGTCGAGTTGCGCAGGATGATCTTGTCGGTCACGCCGCCCGCGACTTCAATACCAAGCGAAAGTGGAGTCACGTCGAGCAGAAGCATGTCTTTCGTGATTTCGGATCCGCCGCCAAGAATGTTTGCCTGTATAGCGGCGCCGAGCGCTACAACTTCATCCGGATTCAACTCTGTATGCGGCGCGCGACCGAACAGATCTTTCACCAGGTTGCGCACCTTTGGGATGCGAGTCGATCCACCCACGAGCACCACTTCATCGATGTCCGAGGGCTTGAACCCTGCGTCTTTCAGCGCCTGCTTGCATGGCGCCATGGTCCGATCGATGATGGGCTGGATCATCTGCTCAAAACCGTCGCGCGAAATTTCGCGCTGATACTTTTTGCCGCCGGGCAAATCGACATCCAGTTTCACGGACGGCTCCGACGAGAGCGCAATCTTCCCTTCAATGACGGCTTTGCGAATGCGCGCTACCGCCTCGCCGTTACGGCTTAGGTCAAGGCCGAGGTCGCCACGAATGTCATCGAGCGCAATGGCGATCAGCAGGTTGTCGATGTCGTCGCCGCCGAGGTGGGTGTCGCCATTGGTGGCAACGACTTCGAAAATTCCGTCATGCAATTTAAGAATTGAAATATCGAAGGTTCCGCCGCCGAGATCGTAAACCACGATCACACCGTTGTTTTTCTTGTCGAGACCGTAAGCGAGCGAGGCCGCTGTCGGTTCATTCACCAGGCGCAACACGTTCAAGCCGGCAATTCGCCCAGCATCTTTTGTCGCCTGACGCTGCGCGTCATTGAAATAAGCGGGAACCGTGATCACAGCCTGCGTCACCGGCGCACCGAAAAAGCGCTCGGCGTTGCGCTTTAACTGGCGTAGCACGAGGGCAGAAATTTCAGGCGGATTGTAGGTGCGATCGCCGATTGCAATGCGCAGCACTTCTCCAGGTTGAATATCGTCCGCCAAGCGAAAGGGGAAAAGTTTCAACTCTTCCTGAACATCTTCAATGCCACGCCCCATCAGGCGTTTCACCGAGTAGACGGCGCGCTCCGGCGTTTCGATCAGATATTTGCGCGCGGCATTTCCGACAATCATTTGCTTCTTTTCATCGAGCGCAACCACCGAAGGGACGAGGTTGACGCCGTCTTCTCCCGGAATCACGACGGGCGCGTCCCCTTGCATGTACGCCACGAGAGAGTTCGTGGTGCCGAGATCGATGCCGACGATGTAGTCAGTAGCCATTGTTTGAATTGAAAATTTTAAATTGATAATTTGTAATTTGGCGTGAGGTATTACTCCATTGCCTCATTTACATCCCGCAGTAGATTTCGCACGTAGTTCCTGCGATTCAATACATCCACCATTTTGTTGAGGATCTTACGGCGGTCTGGGTCGCCCGGAGAGCCAGTCTCGCTATTTGCCGATTCGTCCCATTTTTTCGACTCTGCCTTTAGTTCACCCAGCAGGGCGTCATGCTTTTCTTCGAGCGAAAGCTTGGCTTTGCCAATTTCTTCAAGCAGCGCGGGATCGTCTTCGCCTAGTTTTTTTTGCGCGCGCAATTCCTCGAGTTGCATATTGAGTTCGAAAACTTCCTCTAAAAGATCGGGGGGAACAACCTGCTTCTTCAAATCGCCCGATGCGCGGGCTTTTTCGGTGGCCTGTTTCGACTGCTCTTCGAGTTCCACGCCTTCGAGTTTCAAAAGATATTCGGTGCGCTTGATTGGATCTTTCAGCGTCCGGTAGGCGTCGTTGAGTCTTGAACTCTGTTCCAGACTCCACGAGCGCTCCTTTTCTTCCGCCCGACCGAAAACGTCGGGGTGTAGTTTGCGGCTCAATGCGTAGAACTCTTTTTCCAACACCGCAGTATCCAGATTTAGCTTGCGCGGAAATCCAAAGAACGCGAAGTAGTCTGCGGGAGAAGGTGGCTGCACTTTTCCGCACGAATGGCAAAAGTGGTCCGCGCGTATTTCTCCGCACGACCAACAGAGCGGCGTTGCGTTGGCGACGACCTCCGCTGTATTCGGCGGCGCGACTAACGACGATTTTGACTCTACTCTTGCCATAAACAATTCAGGGCGAGCGTTTCGCCCGCCCTACTGTTGATTCTCGGCAGACTTCTCGCGGGCGAGGACGCCCGCGCCACATTCGTTAGGTTAGGAGAACGAACTGCCGCAGCCGCATGATTTTGTCGAGTTCGGATTCACGAAAACGAAACCTTGTTGCATCAGCGTTTCGTTGTAATCGAGAACCATCCCGTGAAGATAGATGAACGATTTCGGGTCGACAAATACTCGCACGTCTCCATACTGAAAAACACGATCGCGTTCGCGTGGCTGCGTATCGAACCGGATGTTGTAGCTCAGTCCTGAACATCCGCCGCCTTGCACTCCCAGGCGCAAACCTCCTGCATCTGGCGTGACATTTTCTTTCGCCATGGCTGAGCGGATCCGCGCTAAAGCCTTGTCGGTAACCTGAATTCCCTTGCCAGGAGCCTTGGGCGCGGGCTTCGCGACCTGCTCAACCGACGAGGGTTGCGCGTCCGGCGCGTGCTCTGCTTCGAGTTTTACGGTTTGTTCCATTTTTTATAACTACTTGTAGAGACGCGGTTCGCCGCGTCTCCCGCTCAACACTTCGTTTTGGTGTCGGGGGAGACGGGGCAAGCCCCGTCTCTACAGAAAATTAATGGGCTGCTTGGACGGTTTCTGGCTTCGCTGATTCCTGCTTCTTGCGCCAGTCGCCGATAGCGGCGCGGATGGCGTCCTCGGCGAGGACGGAACAGTGAATCTTTACCGGAGGCAGAGCCAGTTCCTTTACGATCTCCGTGTTCTTGATCGCGAGGGCTTCGTCGATCGTTTTGCCCTTGACCCATTCGGTCGCGAGCGAGGACGATGCGATCGCTGAACCGCAGCCGAAGGTCTTGAACTTCGCGTCTTCGATAACGTTGGTCTGCGGATTGACCTTGATCTGCAGCTTCATGACGTCGCCGCATTCTGGAGCGCCAACCAGGCCGGTGCCCACGTCGGAGTCTTTTTTGTCCATGGAGCCGACGTTGCGTGGGTTATTGTAGTGGTCGATTACCTTATCGCTATATGACATTGGGTCTCCTTAACTGCGGCCCCTAAAGGGGAATTTTGTTTCTGCTCTTGCGGCATCGCTAAAGCGATGCCCTGATACAAATCAGTTTCTGTTGTCGCGGTATGTCGGCTGCTAGTGCGCTTCGGCTGCCCACTTGACGCTCTTCAGATCTACGCCTTCTTTCGCCATTTCGTAGAGCGGCGAGAGTTCTCGCAAGCGAAGGACGGTTTCTACCAATCGGTCGCCGATGTAATCCACTTCGGCGTTGGTATTGAAGCGGCCGATGCCAAAGCGAATTGAACTGTGGGCTAAGTCGTCACCAGTTCCCAAGGCCTTTAATACATAAGATGGTTCAAGCGTCGCGGAGGTGCATGCCGATCCGCTAGAAACAGCAATATCGTTGATGCCCATAAGGAGAGACTCGCCTTCGACATAGGCAAAACTGATATTGAGGTTGCCCGGCAATCGATGTTCTTCCGAGCCATTGACGTAAACCTCATCGAGACGGCTCATGATGCTGTCTTTCAGGCGGTCTCGCATGCCGGCCATTTTGCGCGACTCCTGCTCCATTTCTTCGTTCGCAATCGCGCATGCCTTGCCCAAACCAACTATGCCTGGGACATTCAAAGTTCCAGACCGCATGCCGCGCTCGTGACCGCCGCCATCGATGAGTGGGACAACCTGCACCCGCGGATTCTTGCGACGTACATAGAGGGCGCCTGCACCCTTCGGCCCGTACAACTTGTGAGCCGTGATGGAGGCAAGGTCGATGTTCATTTTGTTCACGTCGATTGGAACCTTGCCGATGGCCTGCACCGCGTCCGTGTGGAAAAGGACGCCGCGCTCGCGACACAGCTTGCCGATTTCGGCGATCGGCTGAAGTACTCCGATTTCATTATTTGCGGCCATGATCGTCACAAGAATTGTCTTGTCGTCCATGGAGCGCTTGAGGTCGTCGAGATCAATCAGCCCGTTTTTCTGAACTGGGAGATAGGTCACGCGAAAGCCGAGTTTCTCGAGATGCTTGCAAGTGTCGAGGACGGCCTTGTGCTCGGTCACGGCAGTGATGATGTGGTTGCCCTTCTCGCGGTACATCTCTGCCACGCCCTTGATGGCAAGGTTGTCGCTTTCGGTCGCGCCGGAGGTGAAGATGATCTCTTTGGGGTTCGCGCCGATCAGCTTTGCAATGCGCTCACGCGACAGTTCGACGGCTTCCTCGGCGGCCCATCCGAAGGGATGATTGCGGCTGGCCGGATTGCCGAAATTTTCCATAAAAAACGGAAGCATCTCTTCAAGCACCCGCGGATCCATGGGAGTGGTCGCATGGTTATCCATGTAGATCGGGAGTTTGATTCCGGCTGGGACATTGCGTTGACTGAAATTCTGGTCGCTTTTTTTGCCGTTGGTGCTCATGGGTCAGGGTCTCCTTCAATCTCGGCCCCTAAAGGGGCAAATGTTATGTGCCTCTGGCGGTATCGCTAAAGCGATACCCTGATACGAACCTTGTTGCTTCAACTCGTCGTTGCTTCAACTCATCGATAATTATGAAATCGTTACGAGATCTTGCTTCTTCTGCTCTATCCGCTTGATGTCAGGGCTACTGCCGCTATCACGCTGGACATTGACGTCAGCGTCAATAACTTCAGGTTCTTCCTGCATCTGAGAAATTTTGATGTTCTTCAATACTTGCTCGATGCTTTCATTCACTTTGCGGAGCGGCTCTCGAATCGTACAGCGGTCGCTCTGATCGCACTCTCCCCGCACAGTTACACATGACGTGATGAAGAGAGGTCCGTCGATTGCCTTGATAACCTCAAACGCTGAGATCGCCTTCGGATCACGAGTGAGCGTGTAACCGCCATTCACTCCGTGCTGTGATCGAACCAGTCCGATCTTCGCCAAACGCTGAAGTATTTTGGCAAGCGCTTCCGGCGGTATGCCGTAGGCCTCGGCAATATCTTTGGCGCTACAGGCACCCTCGGCGGCGTTCTCCGCAAGGTGCTTCATCGCCATTAAGCCGTAATCCGCTTTTTTAGTGAGTTTCAGCATTGCTCAAATCCGACCATTATGGTCGGCTACAAATCCGACTGTTTAAGTCGTAGTTTGATTTTAGCGCCCACATGACGAAACGCGCAAGTCAAGGCACCGAATTGCTAGAAACGAGGGTTGAACGGTAAGTTTATAAATCCAAAAGTCTTACCGCGCGTCCTCCTGCGGAAGTCGCCTTGATCGTCAATGTTTCACGGAAGAATGCGGGTGCCCGTTGGCTTTAATACGAGCTTACAAAGATCGTCGGCGAAACCCTCATCGAGTTTGGAGTGCCGGATCAAAAACCTCATATATATGGGCCCGTAAAGCGAGTCCAGCAAAAGATCCAGATCGCTGTTGTTCGGCAACTCGCCACGGTCAATGCCGCGTTGCAGCGTCCGGTAGGCCTGCCTGCGGCGAGGAAACAAAAAACGCTCGCGAAAGGCTTCGATCAGTTCCGGATCGGACTGGCCTCCGGCAAGCAAGGCTGCCACAATTTTTCCCCGGTCTGAGCGAAAGACGTGAATCAGGCGCTTCATCTGAAGGCTCATATCGCCGCAGACGTTGCCGGTGTCCGGAAATTGCAATTCGCCGTCGGCGCTAGCGGAGAAGGCATCAGCGACTAGCGAAGCCTTCGTCGGCCACCAACGATAGACTGTCGTCTTGCCCACGCCTGCGTCCTCCGCGATTGCTTCAATGCTCAAGTCGGAAAACCCTCCCGACTGCTTGAGGACCTTGATCGTGCTGCGCAAGATTGACTGGCGCGACTCCTCGCTACGCGGACGACCGGGGGCTCGTTTCCCGGCGATTCCTTTATTTGCGTTCGCCTTATTGCTGCCGCCGGTGCCGTTTTTGCCGGGCTTGTCTTCGGAGCGGTGTTTGGCGTGGCCGTGACGCATGGCTAGAGTGTAATATAATTTAAATCCGAAACGTATTGTTTTGAATCTTATTTGAATCGGACTGGCCGCGCTTGGGGCGCCCCGCAGATATTCTGATCTCCAGTCCTGCTGAGACCTTATGTGGATCGTTGCTTTAGCACTTCGCCGTCCATACACCTTTGTGGTGATGGCGATGCTCATCATCATTCTGACGATCGTTACGATTCCGCGAACACCGGTAGACATTTTCCCGGACATCAATATCCCGGTTGTCAGCGTGATCTGGAACTACAACGGATTTTCGCCGAGCGAGATGGCAGACAGGATTGTCGCCAATTCAGAACGCGGAATTACGGTTACCGTCAATGATGTTGAGCATCAAGAGTCGCAGTCGCTAAACGGAATTGCAGTCATCAAGATTTTCTTTCGCCCTTCGGTCAATATCTCGATGGCGGTGACCCAAGTTACTGCCATCTGCCAGACCGTGCTGCGCGGGTTGCCGACAGGGACTACGCCGCCTCTGGTCATCACATACACCGCGTCGTCAACTCCAATTGTTCAGCTCGGCTTGAGCAGCAAGACGCTTCCGGAACAGCAATTGTTCGATCTGGGCCAGAACTTTTTGCGCACGCAGCTAACTACGGTTCAGGGTGCGGGCACACCCTATCCGTATGGCGGGAAGCCCCGCCAGATCCAGGTTGATCTCGAGTCGGCCAAGTTACAAGCTTATGGATTGGCCCCCGCGGACATTGTCAATGCAGTGGCCGCGCAAAACCTGATTCTTCCAGCGGGCACGACCAAAATTGGCTCAACGGAATATACGGTTGAGATGAATGGCACTCCGCAAACCATCTCGGAACTCAACGACTTGCCGGTCAAAAGTTCTCCTTCCTCCACTCTTTATCTTCGCGATGTCGCTCATGTGCGCGACGGTTTTGCGCCGCAAACAAATATCGTTCGGCAGGATGGGGCTCGCGGCGTGCTGATGTCGATCTTCAAACTCGGCGGCGCTTCTACGCTTACGGTTGTCGACGCAGTGAAGGCAATGGTTCCGCTGGCGGCGCAATCGCTTCCGCCAGAGATGAGCGTGAAAGCGCTGTTCGATCAGTCGTTATTCGTGCGCGCGTCAATTCAAGGTGTTCTGCGGGAAGGGTTGATCGCGGCGTGCCTGACGGCAGCGATGATTTTGCTCTTTCTCGGCGACTGGCGGCCAACTGTCATCATTGCAGTTTCCATCCCGCTTTCCATTTTCGTTTCGATCCTGGTGCTGGCCGCTCTCGGCCAGACCATCAACATCATGACGCTAGGAGGACTGGCGCTCGCGGTCGGAATTCTTGTGGACGACGCCACGGTTGAGATTGAAAACATCGAGCGCAATCTTGCGATGGGCAAAGAGATGAAACAGGCAATTCTCGACGGCGCGCAACAGATCGCGGTGCCCGCGCTTGTGTCGACGCTTTGCATTTGCATCGTGTTTGTACCGATGTTCTTTCTTGCCGGTGTTGCAAAATTTTTATTCGTTCCTCTGGCAGAAGCGGTCTCGTTCGCCATGCTCGCGTCATACCTTCTCTCTCGAACGCTTATTCCCACGATGGTGATGTTCATTATGCGGGGGCACGAGCACCGCGAAGAGCATCCGAAAAACATTTTTGGCAAGTTTCAACGTGGCTTTGAGCGCTCCTTCGAAAGATTTCGCGGCAACTACCAGCGTTTGCTTGAAACCACGCTCGAACACCGCGCACTTTTCTCCATCGCTTTTATTACCTTCTGCGTTTTGTCTTTAGGACTGGTGTTCTTTCTTGGGGAGGATTTTTTTCCTCAGGTGGATGCAGGATTGATCCGTCTGCACTTCCGCGCACGTTCGGGCTTACGCGTAGAAGAGACGGCGAGACTGTGCGATCAGGTCGAAAAGGTTCTGCGCAGCGAAATCCCCAAAGCAGAGCTTGAAACGATGATCGACAACATCGGTGTTCCCTACTCTGGCCTTAATCTTTCTTACAGCAGTTCCGGCGTAATTGGAACGAGCGACGCCGAGATTCTGATTTCGTTGAATGCCGAACATCATCATCCGACTGCCAAATATATTCGGCATTTGCGCCAGGAACTTCCTACACTCTTCCCCGGCGTCGAGTTCTTCTTTCAGCCCGCTGACATCGTTTCACAGATTCTGAATTTCGGATTGCCTGCGCCGGTAGACATACAGATCATGGGCGCGGATATGAAGTCGAACTATGAATTGGGGCAACGCATCGCGAATCGAATGCGCACGATTCCGGGCACCGCTGACGTGCATGTGCAGCAGATGCTGAGCCAACCCACGCTCTTCCTCGACATGGATCGCACGCGCATCAATCAGGTTGGCCTGAGCGCTCGAGACGTCGCGCAGAGCGTGTTGATCAGTTTGAGTGGAAGCTTTCAGACCGCGCCAAATTACTGGCTCAATCCGAAGAACGGCGTCACATATCCGATCGCGATTCAGTCCCCGCAATACCGCGAGACATCGCTTCAGGATTTGATGAATACCCCGGTGGGTAGCCCTGGTTCCCAATCTTCTCAAGTGCTAGGCAACCTTGCGCAGGTGAAACCGGTGGCCCGAGCGGCAGTTGTGAATCACTACAACATCCAGCCCGTCATCGATGTTTACGCAAGTACGCAGGGGCGAGACCTCGGTGGCGTTTCCTCAGACATCATGAAGGCCCTAAAGCCTTTCCAGGATCATCTCCCGCGTGGCACGCGCATCCTTGTCCGTGGCCAGATCGAGACTATGCGTTCCTCGTTCTTTGGCTTGGGTGTCGGACTGCTGGGCGCGATCGTACTTGTCTATTTACTGATTGTGGTGAACTTCCAATCCTGGCTCGATCCGTTCATCATCATCACGGCGTTACCGGGCGCGCTCGCCGGCATCTGCTGGATGCTTCTAATCACGCGCACCACGCTTAGCGTTCCGTCGTTGACGGGAGCAGTCATGTGCATGGGCGTGGCCACAGCGAATTCCATTTTGATGGTCTCTTTTGCCCGAGATCGTATGGACACGGGAGTGCCAGCCCTAGAAGCCGCCCTGGAGGCGGGCTACACGCGAATGCGGCCGGTCATCATGACTGCTCTTGCCATGATTATCGGCATGGTTCCGATGGCGCTAGGACTCGGCGAAGGTGGCGAGCAAAACGCACCTTTAGGGCGGGCGGTCGTTGGCGGATTGCTGTTCGCGACGGTGGCAACTCTGTTCTTCGTCCCCAGCGTGTTTACCATCATTCACGGACGGCGCCAAGCGAGGCTGCAGGCACAACAGAAATAGAATCTGCGGCTTGTTCTACAAGATCGAAAAGAGCAGACCAGCAGTTTTAGCTTTTACGAATGGAAGTCGGAGATCGATAATATGCCGGTGAACGCAGAGGTCAATCGAGAGAACGAGACGCAGCGGAACGACTCGCAGCAGCAACGTCCTCAATCTGGCGAGAATCAAAACACGTCTTCGTACACCGGCCCGAAAGACGTTCAGCCGGCATCTACCGGCGTCGCGAAGATGCTGGTGGGGATTGTTCTGCTCGTTCTCATTCTTGCCGGCGTGTTCACGTTTTTGAAGCGCCGGAGCGAAACAGCTGCCTTAGCAAAAGAGACGACCGACGACGCTGTGCCCACGGTGGCAGTGGTGAAGCCGAAATCCGAGGCATCCACCGATGAATTGACTCTCCCAGGCAATTTGCAGGCGTTCGAAGAGTCTCCGATTTTCGCGCGAACCAACGGATACCTCCTGCATTGGACTAAAGACATAGGGAGCAAGGTAAAAAAAGGTGAACTGCTGGCCGTGATTGACGCACCTGAAGTCGATCAGGAATTGTCACAGACGAAAGCCGCGCGCGATCAGGTCAAGTCCGCGTTGGGGTTGGCAAAGATTTCCGCGGACCGCTGGGCGAATTTAAGAAAGTCCGACTCGGTCTCTCAGCAGGAAGCCGACCAGCAGGCGAGCAACTACCAGCAAGCGCAGGCGAACCTGGCAGCTTCAGACGCGAACGTTCGCCGTCTCGAGCAACTCGAATCATTCAAAAATGTTTACGCGCCCTTTTCCGGCGTGATCACGCGGCGCAATGTAGATCCGGGCGCACTCATCAATTCGGGGTCCGGCGTAGCAGGCAAAGAATTATTCGATATTGCGCGCGTCGATCCGCTGCGCGTGTTCGTCAGCGTTCCGCAAGCTTACGCGCCCACGATGAAGGTGGGCAATAAGGCGGAGATTACCTTACAAGAATTCCCACGACAGAAGTTCAGCGGAACCATCGCTCGCACCGCTGATGCGATTGACCCTGCAACGCGCACGCTGAATACGGAAGTCGATGTCCCGAATAAAGACGGCAAGCTTCTCCCGGGGTCATTCGGTCAGGTGCATTTCGCCACCGGCAGCGAGGTTCCTCGCATCACGATTCCAGTAAACGCGATGCTTTTTCGGGCTGAAGGCGCGCAGGTGGCTGTAGTAGACAACGACAACAAAATTCAGCTGCGGTCGATCACCATCGGGCAAGACTTCGGTGCAACGCTGGAAATTTTGGGCGGCGTCGACGTTAACGACCAGATCGTCATCAACCCGTCGGACTCGCTCGAGTCGGGTTTAAAAGTGAAGATCGCCAAACCCGCGCAGGGAGCTTCACATTCGTGAAGTTTGTCAGCACATCAAAAAAGTCTAGGCTGTCTGGCTTCCTGCTTACGGGGATTCTATCCGCTACCCTCGGTTGCACTGTGGGTCCGGCTTATAAACGCCCGACGGCTCAAGTGCCGAGTACCTGGAAGGGTGAAGGACCGTGGCAGACGGCTGCTCCTAAAGATTCGATCCCCAAGGGAACATGGTGGCAAGTTTTCCACGACCCCACGCTTGATCAACTTGAGCAACAACTGATCGATGCCAACCAGTCGCTAACGGCGGCACGTGATCGTTTGACGGAAGCTCGCGCCCAAGCTCGGATTGCATCGGCAGCGTTTTTTCCGAGTGTTAGTACCGACCCGAGCGCTCAACGGCAACGTCTTTCCGGCGATCGGCCTGTGTCGGGAAGCTCGATCGCTACCGTCCCAGTGACGCAGAATGTCTATTCCATTCCATTTTCGGTGAACTACGAGCTCGATGTATTCGGGCGTGTCCGTAAGACTCTGCAAGCAGCAAACGCTTCGCTGCAGGCAAACGCCGCCGACCTGGAAAATTCACGCCTCGTGCTGACGGCCGAGTTGGCGGCCGACTACTATACGTTGCGCGAACTTGATCGTGAGGCCAGTGTCGTAAGGCAGTCAGTAGAGATCCAGCAAAAAGGCATGGACCTCGTGAATCGGCGTCACGAGGGTGGGGTGGCCAACGGCCTGGAGGTCGCGCAGCAAGCGGCTGTGCTTGACGCGACTGCGACTCAACTGCAATTAGTGTTGCAACAGCGCGCGCAGTACCAGCACGCGGTCGCAGTGTTGATCGGAAAACCCGCCTCCATTTTCAATTTCGAAGAAACTCCACTCGAAGTGAAATTACCGGCGATTCCCGTAGGCGTGCCATCGGAGATTCTTGAGCGACGGCCCGATGTCGCTGCGAGTGAACGGCAAATGGCGTACGAGAACGCGCAAGTCGGAATCGCCATGACGGCGTTTTATCCCCACATTACTTTGGGGGGAAGTGGCGGACTTCAGAGCCGGGATATTGCGACCCTAGCAAGCGCTCCCAGCCTGTTCTGGTCGATCGGTGGCGACCTGTTACAGCCCGTCATTAATGGTGGTCGCAACCGCGCTAACCTCGCGCTCACTCGGGCGAGCTACGACGAGTCGGTTGCGAACTATCGTGAATCGGTTCTTGTCGCGTTTCAACAGGTAGAGGACGGGCTATCGGGACTTGCTTTGCTCGATCATGCCATCAAGACGCAGCAAGCGGCGGTTGAAGATGCGCGGCGAGCGCTCAATATCGCGAATGACCGCTACACCGGCGGGGTCACAACCTACCTCGATGTAATCACCGCTCAGACGACGCTGCTCACAAATGAACGCCTCGCTACCCAATTACTGGGGCAGCAGATGACCACAGCCGTGTACTTGGTGAAGGCTTTGGGGGGCTCGTGGAATGCTTCTGAACTGCGACATGAGCAAGTACGACCGTCGCCGGGTCAAGCGATACAGCAGTAGAAAATTCGCTCAGCACCGCGACATTTCCTAAAGAGAATTAAGACTCTACGCTGACTTGCGTTCACGGCTCGACGAGCGCGAGCGCACTTCGCGCTCAGCATCCACCCAATCCTGGTGTGGATCTCCGCTTCGCCCATTGCCGTTCGCTCGACGCTCCAAGTAGAGTTCATAAGCGCGTTGACGGACTTGCTCTTCTACGTTGGAGTGATCGTGCTGTTGATTGGACGAGGCTTGTGTAGACGAATTTGAAGAGCTCGAAGGTTGCGTTGCTGAACTGTGGTTTGTCGAATGTTCATTGATGGCGACCGGAGTGGTTGATTTTGCGGTTCGCGATTCGGGCGCTACTTCTCTTGAAATTTCTAAGGTCGAGGGCACCATGTCCGCCATCTCAGCGCCGCCTTGCGCGGGCACAGGGAGAACGGAGGCTGATGTCTTCTTCGTGCGGGGGGAACTGCTGCCTGTTGTTTTTCGAGCCATACTTACTCCTTCACAAATGATTGTTCTGTGGAATTGTGGTGCGGAATGAGCGTTACTGGCCCAAACCGCCAGTCGCTAAGTCAAAGTTTATCGTTAGCTGCTAACAAAATAATAACGCGATTTGCTGTGGAAGAGTCGAGCAAAGTTCCGTTGCGTAGCAGAAAAAAATGTGCTGGTAACATCCGACGGGCTTGTAACCCACGAGCGTAGCGCTTTTGTTCGGGAAGGTACTCTCGTAACTTGCCCGGAACCGGCGCTCAACCGCAGGATAATGAAGACTCCCTTCATATCTTGAGCGGAACGAGAGAACCATGTCGAACGCAAAACAAGGAACTGCCGTGAGAGCAGCGAAAGCAACTATAAGCGATTTGGAGAGCATGCTTTCCGAGTCGCCGAGTTCTGACCGGGTGTGCCTGAAAGTGGCGCAGATTTTAAATGTCCGCCGCAGCGAAGTGGCTCTCTTGCGGATTGAAAAGGGCAGCTTACGCTTTATCTATCCGCCTGAGCTACGCTCAGCGGGGGTGCTTCCACTTAGCGGATCAGCCGTGGCCGCGCGCACCGCCTCAACTCGCTCTCCGGTTTTATCCAATGCGTTCATGAGAGTAAAGCACGTAAGTTTATTTGAAGCGGTCAAGCTCGGGCCCGAGGTCGAAGATCGCAGCCTGGAGCAAATGCCAATTCAGAAAATCATGTCTGTTCCAGTTAGCAATGCTGACGGAAGTGTGATGGGAGTGATCCAAGTCTCGCGCAAAGGGCTGGATCCATCAGTGGTTGGAGCGGATTTCACGAGCGATGACGTGAAGCGGTTGGAGGAAATGGCTGAGATCCTCGCTCGCATGGCCTTCATGAAAGAGGGCTCTTCTTTCTGACGGTTGGCTCCTTACGGTCCGCTATACCGCCTGCCCTGCACAATACCCTGATGCCCACGCCCACTGAAAGTTAAAGCCGCCGAGTTGGCCGGTTACGTCCACCACTTCTCCGATAAAGAACAGCCCGGGAGTTTTCTGCGATTCCATGGTCTTGGCTGACAGTTCGCTCGTATCGACGCCGCCTGCAGTAACTTCGGCTTTGCCATAACCCTCCGTTCCCTCTGGTTTGATCTGCCAGTTGTGCAGACGTTGCTCGGCCGCAGCTAGATCACGGTCGGAGCTCCCCTCTGCCGGATAAATCTCTTGCCAACGATCGGCCAGTCGCTTGGGCAACAGTTCTTTCAACAGACCTTTCCAACTTCCTTGATCTCGAGGCCCGCCGTGTCGCAGTTCGTCGAGCAGACTTCGATCGGGAGCGAAGTCGAGAGAGATTGGATCCAAGCCATTCCAGTAAGAAGAAATCTGCAAAATGGCAGGACCACTCAGGCCGCGGTGGGTTACGAGCATTTGTTCGCGGAAATGATACGTCTTTCTGCTGTCACGTCGCTCTGAACCGACGCTCGCTGGCGCGGCGGCCACTGAAGCGACCACTTCTGTCGAAACTCCCGCAAGATCGCACCATCGTTTGCGTTCGCGCTCGGTAAAAATAAGTGGGACGAGAGCGGGCCGAGGCTCCACGATATTCAGGCCGAATTGTCTTGCGAGATCATATCCAAACGATGTTGCGCCAATCTTTGCGATCGACAGTCCGCCCGAGGCGACGACCAGACTGGGCGCTGAGAATAGGGCGTTATCGGTAGTTACCCTGAAGGGCGGGCCGTCCTCACCGCCCTCGTTGACGCCGGTAATCTTGGTATTGAGATGAATTTCAACTCGCGCATCGCGGCACTCAGCCTCCAACATCGAAGTAATGTCACTCGCCGCACGATCGCAAAATAGCTGGCCCAATTTCTTTTCGTGATAAGCGATGCCGTGCTTCTCCACCAAACGTATGAAGTCAGGCGGTCGATAGCGGGCGAGAGCAGACTTCGCGAAGTGAGGATTGGCTGATAGAAAATTGTCTGACGAAGTATGCAGGTTTGTGAAATTGCACCGGCCTCCGCCGGAGATGAGGATCTTTCGGCCTACGCGTTCCGCTCGTTCCAAGACGATCACTCGCCGGCCGCGCTTGCCAGCTTCGATTGCGCACATCAAGCCCGCAGCTCCGGCTCCCAGAATGATGACATCGCATTTGCGTATTAATGCTTCCGGGATGGTGGGTGCTTTCACAACTCACGAGCTTAACAGCGTCGCCACGAGCATCCCTCACAATTTACTTTTGCTTATGCTTGATTCCCTGTACCATGGCGCGGGTAAAATTCGCCGCACCCCGGGGCGATGCTTTCAAAATTCGATTGGCGGCGGCATCGATCTCAATCGACGGAAACTTTAACCAACGTCTTCCAGAGATAAATGGAGAAAGCTATGGCGAACGCAGTACAGGTGACTGGAACCACTCAACCGGAGTACAGCATCTGGCGCGTGATCATGGCGTCGTCCGTCGGCACCATGATCGAATGGTACGACTTCTACATTTTCGGCTCGCTTGCGGCCGTGCTGGCGTTGAAGTTTTATCCGCCCGGCAATGACACCTTCGCTTACGTGGCGTACCTTGCCACTTTCGCGGTCGGATTTCTCGTTCGTCCGTTTGGAGCGCTCTTCTTCGGCCGCATCGGCGATCTTATCGGCCGCAAGTACGCCTTCCTCGTCACGCTGTCGATCATGGGGTTTTCGACATTCGCGATCGGGCTCATGCCTTCCTACGCAACCGCAGGATGGTTCTCGCCGATCACTTTGATTCTGATTCGCGTCCTGCAGGGCTTGGCGCTCGGCGGAGAATACGGTGGAGCTGCCGTTTATGTCGGAGAGCATGTGCCGGACAACAAGCGCGGCTTCTACACCAGCTTCATTCAGATCACCGCGACGCTCGGACTTTTCATCTCGCTAGTCGTCATCCTCGTCACGCAAAACTCAATGTCGAAGGACGACTTCGCGCGCTACGGCTGGCGGATTCCCTTCCTCATTTCGATCATTCTGGTGATCATTTCCCTCTACATCCGGCTGAAAATGAAAGAGTCGCCAATCTTCGCCCAACTTAAGAGTGCAGGCATGACCTCGACCCAGCCGCTGAAGGATGCTTTCACGAAGTGGTCGAACCTTAAACTTGTGCTGATCTCACTCTTCGGAGCAACTGCGGGGCAAGGAGTCATCTGGTATACCGGCCAGTTTTACGCATTGTTCTACATGCAGACGATTTTGAAGATCAACGTTAAGACAGCCAACATCATCGTCGCGATCGCACTACTGCTCGCGATGCCATTCTTCACCGTGGTCGGCGCGCTCTCTGATCGCATCGGGCGCAAGAAACTGATGATGGCCGGTTGCTTGCTCGCAGTACTTACGTACATTCCAATCTACAAAGCAATGCAGAGCGCTGCGGGGAATAACGTAGTCACGGTCAAGTCGACGCGCAACAAAGTGACTGGCGCCATCGCGTTGACCGCGATGACAAATGATGCGACCGGAGCGCTGGTTCCCGCAAAAGAAGCTCCGGCACCCAACCAGACCATGCTCGTCTTACTGGTCTTCGTGCAGGTTCTCTATGTCTGCCTGATTTACGGCCCGATTGCTGCGTATCTCATCGAGGCGTTCCCGGCCAAGATTCGCTACACATCCCTTTCCCTGCCTTATCACATCGGAAACGGTGTGTTTGGAGGACTGTTGCCTTTGATCGGCTTATCGTCGGTGGCCGCGACCGGAAACATTTACGCCGGTCTTTACTATCCGATGATCGTCGCGGGCATCACATTCATCGTGGGGAGTTTGCTATTGCGCGAAACGCGAGCGGTAAAGATTTGGGATGAAACCGGCGGTACTGCTGCCGCTGACTGATTGAACCGTGTTTCGCGGTCAACCTGGCCCGCACAGGACAGGTTGAGCACGAACATCTCTGGGCCGAGCCTGCACGAATGCGCACAATTCGCGAGCGCACAAAGCGCAAGTTGCCAAAACGTCGTTTTGCTTCAGGAGGAATTTCTGCATGAGATCGACGACGCCTACCGCTGCCTCTCTCTTCGTCATTCTGACTTCCGCCTTTGGATTGCTGACTCTCGCCACTTCCGTCGATGCTCAGACTCACGAAATGGCGAAACCAACAGCCGCAACCATGATGCCTGGACTGGGCGATCTACATCATCCCGTCTCGACAAAAAATAGACAGGCACAAGAGTTCTTCGATCAGGGGCTACGTCTCATCTACGCGTTCAACCATGACGAAGCGCAGCGCTCGTTTCAGAGGGCTGCGGTACTCGATCCGAAGCTGGCAATGTCGTATTGGGGGTTGGCAGAAGCGATCGGCCCGAATTATAACGATCCGGCGAGTGAAGAACGCTTCAAACAAGCGCACGACGCCATTCAGAAGGCGGTTGATTTGATCGCTGGCGCTAACGAGGCCGAGAGCGGATACATTCAGGCGATGGCAAAGCGCTTCCCTGCCAATCCGAAATCAGATTTACACAAGGCGGCGGAAGATTATCACGACGCCATGCGCGAAGTGATGAAGAGCAATCCCGACGACCTTGACGCCGCGACCTTGTTTGCGGAATCAGGGATGAACCTGCATCCCTGGGGTCTGTGGAAACTTGATGGCACGCCCGAAGCGGGGACGGAGGAGATCGTGTCCACTCTTGAGTCTGTCATTAAGCGCGATCCGAATCACCTCGGCGCTTTGCATTACTACATCCACACGGTTGAGGCCTCGAACTCGCCGGAGCGCGCCCTCGCAGGAGCAAATCGCTTGGCTGCCATCGCGCCCGCTGCAGGGCATATCGTTCACATGCCCGCGCACGTATACATCAGGACGGGCGATTACGCAGCGGCAGCGAAGTCGAATGAAGTTGCGGCCGCGGTGGACCGCGCTTACATCGAAAAATCTGGCGCCCAAGGCATTTATTCCATGATGTATTACAGCCACAACCTGCACTTCATCGCGATGTGCTCGGCTATGGTTGGCGACTACCCTGAAGCGCGGAAAGCCGCAGATATGCTGGCGGCGCATGTCGGACCGTCCGTGAAGGACATGCCGCCCCTCGAAGGATTTATGACGATTCCGATGGCAGTCGACGTTCGCTTCCACAAGTGGGACGCGATCCTAGCCGTGAAGCAACCGGACCCCGCGATGAAGGCGGCGGGCGGTTTCTGGCACTTCGCACGCGGCATGGCGCTTGCTGGAAAAGGAAACTTTGCGGAAGCAGAAGCAGAGTACAAGATTGTCTCTGAAGCAGAGAAAGCCACACCGCCCGAAGCAATTTTCCAGATGCCTATCAACAACAAGACGAAAGACATTTTGAAAATTGCAGAAAATGTTCTTGGTGCACAAATAGCGCTGGCGAAACAAGATATGACCTCTGCGACAGCGATGTTGCGCGAGGCAGTGTCGATTCAGGACAAGTTGAACTATGACGAGCCGCAAGATTGGTTCTTCCCGGTTCGTGAATCGCTCGGCGGAACTTTGCTTATGGCCGGAGACGCGAAGTCCGCAGAGCAGGTTTTCCGTGACGACTTGACCAGAAATCTGCGCAATCCGAGATCGTTATTTGGTCTGCATCAAGCTCTGGAAGCCCAAGGCAAAAGCTCTGACGCATGGTTTGTTGAGCAAGAATTTCGCAAAGCGTGGAAAGCTGGAGCCGACGAACTGAAGATTGAAGATTTGGTGTGACGCTCCCTTAGTAACTCTCTGCATACCTCTCGGTCTTTCCCTCATGTTGGTGATTCACCTAATTTTCAACGAATTGTAACCTGTTATTAACAAATCACCGACTACGCTATGGATTCACCAAACTACTCCCTCTCGATGGCTAGTAGGCGTAGTTGTGCATGGTTGAGACTTTGCTCACAACTTCCAACGGTAAATTTTTAGGAGACAAAACAATGAAGCATTTCACGGCTGTGATGTTGTCGATGACGCTCGCAGGTGGCGTAATCGCGGCGCGAGCCCAGCAAGGCGCAACCACCACTACGACAACAACGACAACAACAAAAAGCCCTCGCAAGCGAGCGGTCGCGAAAAAAACCGGTCCTACGGTTTCAGAGCAACTTAACGAACTTAAGCAAGCGATGGACGCGCAGCAGCAGCAGATCCGCCAACTCAGCGACCAGGTTCAAACTCGTGAACAGCGCATTCAACAACTGGAGCAGCGTATCGATCAGAGCCAGAGCGCCGCGACCCAGGCCCAATCCAAAGCGGATTCGGCGGCCGCGGAAACGGCGGAACAGCAGCAGACGGTCGTTGCAATCAAGAGCGACGTCACCGACCTGAAGACGACGGCGACCAATAATGCTCTTAATATCCAGGAACAACAGAAGAGTGTGAAAGAGCTATTCGAGAGCCCGACCTCCATCCACTTCAAGGGCATCACTCTTACTCCAGGCGGCTTTCTGGCGGCGGAAGGTGTATATCGAAATCGCGCCCTAGGCGCAGACGTCAACACGCCGCTTAATAGCGTGTCGTTTCCGGGAAGCGGTACCAACAAGATTTCGGAATTCTTCGGTTCAGGACGCCAGTCGCGCATTGCTATGCTCGCCGAAGGAAAACTTCATGACGTCAAGCTGAGCGGCTATTACGAAGCTGATTTTCTTTCCGCGGGCGTGACCTCCAACAACAACCAGAGCAACAGCTACACACTCCGCCAACGTCAACTCTGGGCGCAGGCCGCCTTCACGAGCGGCTTGTCATTCACCGGCGGCCAGATGTGGAGCCTGGTCACCGAAACCAAGAAGGGCGTCGACAATAGATCAGAGGCTTTGCCGATGACGATCGATCCTCAGTACACGGTCGGATTCAGCTGGGCTCGGCAGTTCGGGTTCCGTGTTGCACAGAATTTCGGCAACCACTTCTGGCTCGCTGCTTCGCTGGAAAATGCGCAAACTACCTTCGCGGCCAGCGGCAACGCCGCGAACTTTGCTTTCGGCGCGCCCGGAGCGAGCGGTGGACTCTACAACGGAGGCGGCACTCCAACCGGAACTGCACTCGCCAACTATTCGTTCAACGCGATGCCAGATGTGATCGTGAAGGCGGCGTTTGAACCGGGCTTCGGTCACTACGAAGTGTTTGGGATCTTTAGCCGCTTCCGTGATCGAGTCTATCCTTGCGTGGAACCTGCCCTGAACCCAACTCTATGCGGCCCAGTTGGCTCTTCGTACGCGGCCTACAACAACACGAAGAACGCTGGCGGAGTCGGCGGAAACGCCCGCTTCACCATTGCAAAACACGTAGATTTCGGCGTTCACGGCATCTATGGCAAGGGCGTTGGACGTTACGGCACGTCAAGCTTGCCGGATTCCACGGTCAACCCGGATGGAACGTTGGCACCTCTCCGCAGCTACCAGGGTTTAGTCACGCTCGAATACCACGCGCCGAAGTTCGATCTTTATTTGAACGGCGGCGAAGAGTATGTGAAGCGGCACTACGCGACGGATTTCGCCAATGCAAAACTTCCGTCAGTAGGGTACGGGGCTCCGAGCTTCTCTGACGCCGGTTGCTATGCGGAAACGGCGCCTGGAAGCGGAAACGGGTTTGGATTCGGGGGGCTAAGCGGTTGCAGCGGAAACACGCAAAGCTTGATTGAAGGTACTTTTGGCTTCTGGATTAAGCCCTACAACGGCTCCAAGGGGCGCATTCAGTTCGGCCCGCAGTACTCCTATCTGGTTCGCAACGCCTGGGCTGGAGCAGGACCGGCGACTGGAACGTTTGTAAACCCGCACGGAGTTGAAAACATGTTCTTCACTTCGTTCCGTTACTACTTGCCGTAAAAGCTAAGTTCGAAAGACGAAAAGAAAACCGCTCTTATCCTTGCGGGTGGGAGCGGTTGTTTTTTGCTTTTGAAGCGTCGCATGCGTTTCTAACTGGGCCAGGGTGCAACCCCAGCGCAGCCAGAGACGTCATACAACAGACGATTGAATAATGGCGATGAGGGAAGAGCTCGGCGTCCAAGCCTGTATAATATTGCTTTCCAACCGACCCTCTCAATTTCATGCTTATGGTAGAACCAACCCGTAATCACGTCCGTTCGAAATCGCTGCTCTGGTCGTCCGTGATTATTTTGGCCGTTTGTGCGCTCACATTCAGTCTGGCGACTCGGTTTATTGTTTCTGGATCGCAAGATCACAAACTGTCTTCCGTCAAATCTGAATCGAACGATGCAAAGCGCCAGCATCTGCTGGGAAGCGCGCTTCAATGGAGTGCGCCAGCATCGCAATTCGTATTATTTCAACCGCCTCGGACTTCAGTTGAGGCTGTCTCTGTTTTCTTCCTCCCACCAAATTTGACGTCCGAGGCCTGGCTTTACAACCGGCCCCCTCCTGCCTGCTAATTTCCCAATCCTAGCGAGCTGCTTCTAATTTCGAAAGATTGTGCCTGAGTCGGCTATGTACAGCCGCCAAGGTCGATGAATTTTTTCCCGGACGATCCTTGTTGCCTGGTTCCGTCAGAGTTTGACGGCACTTGAGGCAGATGGATGACGATCGAGGAACAGCGGCTAACGTCGAGTTTTCAAACTTACATACTCCTGACTAAGGTGACCGTGCCCAAACACAGATCATTTCTTACAATTCTTTCTCGTCTGCCGATCGGCCTCACGGTGTTGGCGTCATGCTTAGCCGGTTTCAACGGCTGTGGGAGCGAGAGCGTGTCTTCTACGGTATCTGCTAACACTCCTCCCACAGCCGCGGTCGTGCAGGTTCGTCGCACTCCACTTTCTAATTCGCTCTCAATCGCTGGAGAGTTCATCCCCTACCAGGAGGTGGAATTGCACGCTAAGGTAGCGGGATACATCCGCCATATCAACGTTGATATCGGCGACCACGTCCACGAAGGGCAGGTGCTCGCGACGCTTGAAGTTCCCGAATTAATCGCGCAGGAACAGGCGGCATCCGCGGGCGTCCGGCACAGCCAGGAAGAAGTATTCCGGTCTAAGAGCAACATTGGCAGATCGGAAGCCGATCATGAGGCTTTGCACGCCGCCGCGAAGCGGTTGAGGCAGGCATCAGACGCGCGTCCCGGCCTGATTGCAGAACAGGAACTCGACGACGCCACCGCCAAAGATCGCGCCGCCGAAGCTGAGGTGGAATCGGCGAAGTCGGCGTTGTCTGCCAGTCAGCAGCAATTACAGATATCCGAAGCCGACCAGCAACGCTATGCAGCGATGTCGAGTTATTCCAAAATCGTCGCGCCCTTTGACGGCATCGTGACTTTTCGCTACGCCGATACAGGATCGCTGATTCAGGCCGGTACTTCGAACGCAAGCTCGATGCCGGTTGTGAAATTGTCGCAGGTAAACATCCTGCGGTTGCGGATACCCGTTCCCGAGTCGCTCTCGGCTAGTGTGCACGATGGTGAAACGGTTGACATTCACGTCGGCGCTACCAATGAACACTTAACCGGCAAACTGATCCGCATGTCTGACTCCCTTGATAGAACGACTCGAACAATGCAGGTTGAAGTCGACGTTCCGAATCCCAGATATAAGCTAACCGCCGGAATGTACGCAGACGTTACGGTGCGAGTACAAAATGATCCCAACGCTCTCACGCTTCCTTTGCAGGCGATTGATCGTGGAGAGAACAAAACGAAGGTGCTGGTTGTCAATGAACAAAATCGTGTCGAGTCGAAAGTGATACAGACGGGTATCGAGAACTCTGACCGTATTCAGGTGCTCTCCGGAGTCAAAGAAGGCGATCGCGTCATTGTCGGAAACCTTTCTGGATACCACGCAGGCGAAGTGGTCGAACCGAAGTTGAGCGCGTCAGTAGAGGAAGCGTTTGACCCCGAGCAGGGGGCGCACTAGACATGTCAGGCTTCGCAATCAGATATCCATTTTTCATCATCATGATTTGCCTCGTGATTGTGGTCGTGGGCGTGACGACGGTCGCGCGCATGCCGGTCGATCTGTTTCCTAACATCAACATTCCTGTCGTTGTCGTAGCGACTTTCTATTCCGGAATGCCGCCGGAGCAAATCGAAGCCAATATCACGAATCCGTTTGAGAGATTTTTTACCTTGGGCAGTGGTATCGACCATATTGAGTCGAGATCGCTAACCGGGGTGAGCCTCGTGAAAATTTACTTTCAGCCGGGAACGAATGCGGACGCGGCGGTGAGCGGAATCTCGAATCTTGCGATGGCGCAGTTGCGCCGATTGCCGCCCGGGACGCTGCCTCCGGTGGTTCTCAAATTTGACGCGTCGAGCTTGCCCGTCTGTTTGATCACTTTGAAAGGGGAGGGCCTAAACGAAACCGAACTACACGATTTGGGTCAGTTCACGGTGCGAAACCAGATTGCAAATGTTCCCGGCGCGTCCGTCCCGCAGCCATTTGGTGGAAAGTATCGACAGATTCAAGTTTATGTCGATCCGGTGAAGTTGGAAGCCCACCAGTTGAGTTTGATGGATGTGGTTCGCTCGGTGAATCAAGCCAACACGATTCTTCCGGCCGGAGACGTCCGCATCGGCCCGAAAGATTACAACATCTATACCAACAGCCAGCTACCCACGACGGCAGAGATCAATCGCCTGCCATTAAAGTCCGAGGGCAATTCAGAACTGATGGTCGGCGACATTGGGCACGCCGAAGATTCGGCTGCGATCCAGACCAACATCGTGCGGGTCGACGGCCAGAAATCAGTTTACCTACCGATTCTGAAACAAGGCGGCAACAGCAACACGATCGCGATTGTTAAGGGCATCAAGACGTCAGTCAGGGATCTGCTGGATATTCCGAAGTCGCTCAAGACCAAAGTGGTTTTCGATCAATCGCTCTACGTTAAGACTGCGATTTCGAATCTCGGCAGCGAGGGTGGCATTGGACTGGTTCTTACCGCGTTAATGATTCTGATTTTTCTCGGCAATTTTCGAGCGACGCTGGCAGTCATGCTTTCGATTCCGCTGTCGGCACTCGCCGCCTTCATGGCTATCAATGCCAGCGGAGGTTCCATCAACACGATGGTGTTGGGTGGGTTGGCACTCGCGTTCTCGCGCCTCATAGACAACTCAGTCGTAGTCTTGGAAAATATTTTCCGGCACCTTGAACTCGGAGAAACGCCCGAAGTGGCGGCAGAAAAAGGCGGCCGGGAAGTTGCTATGCCCGTGCTGGCCGCGACTTTCACAACGTCGATTGTCTTCTTCCCTGTTGTCTTTCTCTACGGCGTGAGCCAGTTTCTATTTACCGCACTGGCAGCGGCGGTTATCTTCTCCCTCTTCGCGTCTTACGGCGTAGCGATGACGGTCGTTCCTCTATTCTGCTCGCGCTTCATTCGCTCGGCGCATGGAGAAGCGGCCCATCATCCTGGAAATTCATTTTTCCAAAAGTTCGTGCAGCGATTCAATCGCCGCTACGACAGAATGCTGATGCGATACGACATCGCGGTCCGACGCAGCTTGCTGCGCCCGCTGGCTACAGTCTTAGGAATTCTTGGCTTCTGCCTTCTCAGCGCGGCGCTATACCCTTTCATGGGTCTTGGATTTTTTCCCCGCACTGATCCCGGGCAGTTCGTCGTCAACGTTAAGGCTCCGACCGGAACACGCCTCGAATTAACTAATCAATACGTTAGCCGAGTTGAGAACGAAATTCGTAAAATTGTCCCACCAAGCGATCTGGACATCATCGTCTCGAATATCGGCATTACTCCCGACTTCTCATCTATCTACACCAGTAATTCAGGCCAGCACACCGCTTTCGTTCAGGTGAGCCTTAAACCGGAACACAAGGTCGGCAGCTACGAATACATGGGGCGCGTTCGCAAGGCGCTCTCCACAGATTTGCCTGAACTATCGACATATTTTCAGTCTGGCGGACTGGTGGATTCAGTTGTCAATTTAGGTCTTCCTGCTCCGATCGACATTCAGGTCAGCGGAAGCGACCAGAAAAAAGCTCACGACGTGGCTGCCGAAATAGCGGCCAAGGTTCGAGGCCTGCGAGGCGTGAGCGATGTGCTCATCCCTCAAGATCTAGACTACCCGGGCATTCGACTGAACGTCGATCGCGAAATGGCAGGCAGGCTTGGCCTGTCATCGCATGAGGTGATTGACAACGTCATCACAGCGCTCTCGTCTGACGGCATGATTGCGCCGAGCTATTGGGTTGACCCGAAAAATGGGAATAACTACATGCTGACGGTGCAGTACCCCGAAACGCAGGTTAAATCTGTGAATGACCTGACCCACATTCCGCTACACGCGGCGGGGAATGCGAACCCGACCGATCTCGACGCCGTATCAGCGATCAAAATGACAAATACGCCGACCGAAGTTGACCACTACCAACTCCGACGCGTGATCGATATTTATGTTTCGCCTTCGAGCCGGATCTTGGCGGTATTGCCGGCAAAGTCGACAAGATCATCCACGAGACAAAACTGCCGGACAATACCCGCATCGCCATGCGAGGTTCGGTCGAGGGAATGCGCGAGTCATTCAAGCGATTTGGCATCGGACTTCTTTTGTCAGTCGTCCTCGTCTACCTGATCTTGATGGCGCAATTTTCTTCGTTTATCGATCCGCTGATCATTCTTCTTGCCATTCCTCCGGGCGTGACCGGAGTGATTTTTGTTCTGCTGCTCACGGGAACAACAGTCAACGTCATGTCACTCATGGGAGTGATCATGATGACGGGTATCGTCGTTTCAAACAGCATTTTGATTGTTGAATTCACGCGCTCGTTGCGAAAAGTGGGAATGCCCATCCAGGAGGCGGTTGCGACTGCATGCCGCGTGCGTTTGCGCCCGGTCTTGATGACTTCATTGGCAACGATTTTGGGAATGATACCGATGGCTCTCGCACTGGAGGCGGGCAGTGAACAATATGCTCCTCTGGCGCGGGCCATTATCGGCGGCCTAACCATGTCCGTCGTGGTAACCGTATTCATCGTGCCCGCCGCCTACCTGTTGGTGCACCGTCGCGAGGAAGAACCCGCCGCCACGGCCTGAGGAATATCTGACCAGCATGTATGTGACGCTGCTCGTCGTCGGAGAATGCACATTATGGAAATCTCAACTTTGATGAAACATAGGATCTTAGTCCTAACCTTAGTTGTAACTCTTTTAGGGACGACACTCGGATACGCCCAGGCCGGCACTGACTTATCAAGCCAGAATCTGCCCGCAGCGCCCACTCCGCAGACTCCGCTATCACCAGACGCAACGCAACCACCAGCGGTTATGCCACCTGCGACAACCGCGATGTCTCCGACGCAGCCGGATCCATCGACTTCATTAACGCTGCAGCAGGCTGAGGCGACAGCCATAAAAAATAACCCCCTGATCTCGGTAGCGCGGTTGACTGCGTTGGCGTCCCAACAGGTGATTCGCGAAGCGAGATCGGCTTTCTGGCCGACTGCGACAGCCAATCTCACCGGAGTCGATTCACGCGACGGCAGCCGCATCACCGCGGGAAGCTTGAATAACCCAATCATTTACCAGCGCGCCGCTGCCGGCATCACAGTCACTCAGTTGATTACGGACTTCGGCCGAACAAAAAACCTTACAGCGAGCGCGGATTTTAACGCCAAAGCCGAAAACCAAAATGCTGCGGCTGCTCGAGAGCAGATTCTACTTGCAGTTGATCAGGCGTTCTATGGAGCGCTCCAGTCGCAGGCGGTGCTGGTGGTCGCTCGTCAGACGGTCGCTGCGCGGCAAAGCGTGGCCGATCAAGTCGGGGCGCTGTTCAATAGCAAGTTGAAATCGCAACTCGACCTGAGCTTTGCCAACGTCAATCTTGCTCAGGCGCAGTTGCTGGTGCTTGATGCGGAAAACAATCAGCAATCAGCCCTGGCTACGCTTTCGATGGTAATGGGGTACGCCGATACTCAGAATTTTGCTTTGACTGACGATCCTGGTTCGATCAGCGCTCCATCCGAAAACATAAACGACCTGATCGGGCAGGCGATGTCGTCGCGCCCGGAACTTTTGGCATTGCACTTTCAGGAAGAGGCTGCGCAAAAGTTTACCAACGCCGAGCGAGATCTGAAGCTGCCGAACGTCAACGCGGTTGGCGCGACCGGCGTCACGCCGGTTAGAGATCCAGTGCTGTCGAATTGGTATGGTGCAGTCGGGGTCGACGTGCAGATTCCAATTTTCAACGGATTTCTTTACAGCGCCCGCGAAAAAGAAGCAGCCTTCAAAGCGCTAGCGGTTCACGCCCGCCTGACAGATCTTCGGAATCGCATAGCCCGCGACGTTCGAGCCAGTTGGCTCAATGCGAGTGCCGCTTTTGCAAGGGTGAGCGTCACGCAGCAACTACTTGCGCAGGCAAACCTCGCTCTCGATCTCGCTCAGACTCGTTACAAGATGGGGCTGAGTTCGATCGTAGAACTGAGCCAGGCGCAACTTCAGCAGACGCAGGCCCAAATCAGCAATGCGGAGGCGGCTTACGATTTCCGATTGGCGTCTGCGGTCTTACGTTACGAGACGACGGGAATCTAGAGTCTTCGCAATCCACTCAACTTCCGCGCAAAAAAGACAGCCGGAGCACCCAGTTTGCGCGCCCGGCTGTTGGGTAGAGTGTTGCTATGACGTGCTTACTTCTACTGCTCTATGCTGGCCAAGAATCCAGCATAAATTTACCGCCCATGTCCGCTGCCGTGTGAACTGCTGTTGCTGCTGCCGTGCGACGAGGAGCCTCCTCCGTGTGACGAACCGCCGCTGCTCGGAACCGAATGCCCACCACCTGAGCTTGGAGCCGAGCGTGAAGGAGCGCCGCCTCCGTAGCTGGGAGCGGAACGCCCACCGCTGTATCCGCCACCGCTGCTAGAACGAGGAGCGACAATCGGCTGCCTCATGTTGAGCGTAGGTCGCGAGTTTCCGTAGCTTCGTCCCTCCGAACCGTAACTGCGGCTCGACGGTGCGCTGGAGCGCGGGCTCTCTGAACCATAGCTTCGGCTTGGCGGTGCGCTGTAGGGGCGCCCCTCCGAACCATAACTACGGCTGCTTGGCGGCGCATTGTAGCTGCGCCCTTGAGATCCGTAGCTGCGGCTCGGTGCTCCGTAGCTGCGGCCTTCGGGCGATGCACCGCGCGAAGGGCTCGCACCATACGAACCTCGGTTTGAGCCAGCGGTCGGCGGCCGATCGCTCGACACTGCCGCGCGTCCTGACGAAGGAGACGACGCTCGCGGAGACATCTGCGAAAACTTCTGCCATCCACCGTTGTTCGTTGAGCTCGGCCTGTTCGCCGAAACAGAGTTGCCGCGCGCGGTTGAACCCTGGTTTGGGCGATCAACTCCGCGGTTAGCAGCTGTTTGCGGCATGGGCCGATTCATTACCCGCGCCGACTCTCGTCCGTTTGCGACAGCTCGATTCGAGTTGGCCGAGACAAACCCGTGACTCGAAAAGAAGCGTTGATTCAAAGCAGCATTATGCGTTGTCGACGGAGCCGCAGCACGCCCGCTTGCCGAATAGCTCTGGCGAGTCGGGTTCACTGGAACTCGGCCAGATGTAAAGCGCGCGTTCTGAAGTTCGTTGTGGCTCATCACGCGAGCGCTCATGCGTCCGGTGCCGAAGTCGCGTCCGGACACCGAACTCGCCCCACGGAAATTCGCATTGTGTAGCGCGAGGTTCACGTTCGAGTAGCGGTTGCCGCCATGCAACGCGGCAAACCCGCCACGGTTATAGCGATCGAAGCCGTAGGTTCCAAAGCGCCCACCGTACCGTCCATACCACGGATAGAAGTGGTCACACGGTCCGAGAGGCAGCCATCCGACTGAACCCCACCCACCGCCGAAGCCGATTCCCACTCCGAACCCGCCACCGAAGAAGGACACGTAAGCCGGTGCCCAGATCGGACGATAGAAAGCGTTTCCGTAGATCGGGCCAGGCCACCATCCCCAACCGCCGTCAATCATCATCCAGCGGCCATAGTGATAAGGAGCCCATCCCCAAGAGTCAGACGAAACCCAAGTCCATCCCCAGTACGGCTCATAAACCCAACGTCCGTCGCGATAGGGAGCCCAGTCTGCGCTCACATCGTTCGGACGCCACACTTGCCCGTAGTCTGGAACTTCAGACCAGGTTCCGTGCGCGTCGAGGTCTTCGGTGCCGACGTAGTAGGGATCAGTATGTTTGCGTGAAGCAGCGTTCAGAATCAGGCTGTCGCGGTCGCTATTCCACTGGTCAAAGTCATCGCGATCAGGAGCTGCACCGATCTTGTATTGCGCTTGATCGTTAACCCCCTGAATCGTAATGAATTGGCCTTCGCTTACGCGAGTGCCGCCTTGCTGAGTGGTGATCTCCACTTCACCTTTGCGAACCAGGACTTCGGTGTGATCGTCACTCGTGACAAGAATACGAAAGCTCGAATCACGCTTCTCTGTTCGAATCGCAACGTTCGGCGTGTCGATTTCAGCCGTCGCATCACTATTCCCAGAGACCGAGTAATTGGCCATTCCGTTGGCAAGTTGAATTTGAATCTGCGAACTCGTGAGCTGGGTGATGTTTGCCTGAGTGTGCTCGGAGAGACGGAGCGTGTTGGCAAAGTCGAGTTGCAGTTCGGTGCGCGCCTTGTCGCCGGTCGAAACGCTATCGCCCGTCACAACGGGAGCGTTGACCGCAGCCGCGGTCCAGCTTTGTCCGCTTGTTTGAGTCGAAACATCGCCCTTCATGACGCTGACGCGCGCCACGATGTTCTTTTCTTCTGGAGCAGGCGAGTTATAGCTGGGCTCGTTGTAGCCGTTGCTATTGTTGTTCAGGTTCGGATCAACCGGGCCACCGTTTGTTGAACGCTGATCGTAGCCATTTTCATCGGAAGAGCGATCGTACGGTTGACCCGATCCCTGGTCATACGCGCGGCCAGAGTTCTGGTCATAATTCTGGTTAGCGTTCTGATCGTAATTCTGATCATAGGTACGATCATTGTTACGGTCATAGTTACGATCATTATTGCGATCACTGTTGGTGCCGTTAGCGCTGTCATAGCTGTTCTGGTCAGCTGGCGGGTCGTATGTGGGATTCGCGCCCTGCGCCGACTGCTCATCGTATGTGCGGTCGGACGATTGATTATCGTAATTCCCGTCTTGAGTGTGATCGTTCTGTACCGTCACATTCGGCGACGGCTTAGAATACTGATCTCGGGACTGGTCGTCAGGATACTGATTCTGGGCCACCATGGCGCCCGGAAGCGCCATCGCCAGCCCTAAAATTGTCGATAAAAATCTTAATTTCATAATTGCCTCCATCCTGGGGACAGAAAATCTCTATTGGTGGTAATGCATGGGGCCTGCCAAACTCAGAGGTAAAATGATCCCGACTATCCTGCCTGGATTGAATAGCTTACGGGCAGTCTACGGTAGGGACTTTAGGTAGCTTTCCTTGGTCGTGGTGGCTGCGGATGGCCAGTATGGTGGTTTTCAACCAGCGGAACCGAGACGAAATTGCAAACAAACGAAACTGAGATTACTCACCTTCGTTATCGTCGATCCCGATTTTCGAGAGTCGGTATCGAAGCGCATTTCGCGACAGTCCGAGCAGTCGTGCCGCCTGCGACTTATTTCCCCCCGCACGTTTCAGCGATTCGCGAATCATCTCGTCTTCCCACTGATCAAGCGTCATTCCGTCAGGAAGGAAACGATCGGACCCGCCGGCCGACGTTCCCCGATTGCGCGGAGTGTCAAGCTGAATGTCGCTCGCCTGCAGGTCGCCGCCGCGGGCGAGAGCGCATGCGCGCTCGATCACATTCTGCAGCTCGCGTACATTCCCTGGCCAGTAATGGCCGATGAGAATCTGCATCGCTGCCGAGGAAATTCCGGTAATTTTTTCCGGCCGGCCCGATTCCTTGGCAAAGCGTGTCACGAACAAATTCACCAGCCCAGGAATATCTTCTTTGCGAGAGCGCAGAGGCGGAATATCGATCGGCACAACATTTAACCTGTAATAAAGGTCTTCGCGAAATGTGCCATCTTCGAGCGCCGCCCTTAGATCTCGGTTGGTTGCGGCAAGCAGACGGACATCAACTTTTACGGTGCGAGTGCCGCCCAGGCGTTCGAACTCACGCTCCTGCAAAACGCGGAGGAGCTTAACCTGAGTTACCGGCGGCACATCTCCGATCTCGTCAAGAAACAGCGTACCTTTATCTGCCATCTCAAATTTGCCTGGCTTGCTCGTCGTCGCGCCGGTAAATGCACCTTTCTCATACCCAAACAGTTCGCTCTCAAGCAAATTTTCGGGGATGGCGGTGCTGTTGATTTTTACGAACGGTCCAGAGGTGCGGCGCGATTTTTCATGAATCGCACGCGCGATCAGATCTTTCCCGACTCCGCTCTCTCCCCCAAGCAGCACCGTCGAATTGGTCGGAGCTACGCGTTCTACCGTCGCGAGTACCTCCTGCATTTTGGGGCTTACCGCGACAATATTCGGATGAGAATATTTTTGTCCCAAAGCTTCGCGGAGCGAGCGATTCTCCTCGCGAATCCGGGAATTATCTAACTCTTTATGCACCACCATGCGAATTTCGGCCAGCGAGAAAGGCTTGAGCACGTAGTCAGTCGCTCCGGCTTTCATAGCCTCGACTGCGGTTTCGACGGAACCAAAAGCAGTCATCACGACAATGGGCAGCAATTGATTTTTCTGTTTGGCGGTATGGAGGAATTCGAGTCCGTTCATACCGGGCAACTTTAAATCGGTGAGGACGAGATGGACAGGTTCGGATTCGAGAAGCTTCAGCCCCGTTTCCGCGTCGCCAGCGGATAGAGTCTTGAAGCCATCCTCGCCTAGATTGAGCTCGAGAAGGCGCCGCATCTTGGCTTCGTCTTCGATGATTAGGATAGTTGGCATTAACTTTCAACCCGCATCGCGTCGTCCAGACCTCGCAACACCGGTCGCGACTCTTCTGTTGAAGGCGACGAGCCAAGCCTTTCGGCCAGGGGAAAGAATATTACAAACATCGCACCGCCGCCCGGCGCGCTCTCGACGCGAATCGATCCGTGATGGCCATCAATGATCTTCGACACGATTGAAAGACCCAACCCGACTCCCGTCTTTTTTGTAGTCACGAACGGGTTAAAAATTTCCTCGCGCAACTCTTTAGGGACGCCGGGACCAGCATCAGAGAGGCACAATTCGATTCCGTCCGTGCCGTGTCTTACTACGAATTGAATCTCGGCGCGGAAGACTCCAGAATTGCCGTTATCACGCATCGCTTCGTAGGCGTTTTGGACCAGATTCAGAAAGGCCTGCTCGCACAAGCTTTCATCGAGCGGAACCAGCGGCATGTCCTTCGGATAACGGCGCTCGACCGTAATATTGCTGTCCGTAAAACGCGAAGCGACGATTTGGATTACGCGATCGAGGAGCACAATCAAATCTGCGGGCTGCGGCTGGGCGTGTAGCGGCCGGGCAAAATCCAGAAATTCGGTGACCAGCGCGCTCAGACGGTTGACCTCGGTCGAAATGTAGCCAGCCAATTCGCGCGGCAGTTCATCGGACGCCTGTAGCTTTTGCGTCAGCATCTCCGCAGATCCTTTGATCACACCGAGAGGGTTTCGAATTTCGTGCGCTAATCCGGCGGACAATTGTCCCAGCGCGGCAAGACGTTCAGAGCGGCGCGCCTCCTCCTGTGCTCGCTCCAGTCGCCGATTGGTTTCGGCAAGACGTTCCGCGAGTTCGCGATAGAGGCGATTTTGATGCTTGAGCTGCTGCGCGAAGCGGTTCACGATCATGGCCGCAAGAAAGAAGAACATCACGCGCAGAGCAAGAAACTCGTATGCCTCTGGCGTCAGATCGTATTCCTGCAGAGCCGGATATAAATAGGAGCAATACGCAGCGGAGGCCACAAACGTCCACAATATGGTTTGAGCAGTCGTGCAGTACATTGCCGCCGTCACGACGGCGAGATAATAAATTGGATAATAGCTGCTGTTGATGCCCACTTCTCCGGTGTGGTCGATGAGCATCGTGGCTAGCAAAATTTTGAGCAGAATTACGTAATAAACACCTCGAGTGGGGAAGCTGGAGACAAATTTGTTTTCCAGCAGCTGCACCACCCCGATCGCGAGGAGGATGAGTTGCTTGTGCCATTCAAATTGGGGCGGTAAGACGGCAAGACCCACGAGGAACAGCAACCACATTGTCACCCAGACGGCATCAAGACGATTAAATCGCCGGGAATCTGGATCGATAATGGCGCTGGCAGTCGACACGCAGCTTCCATCCAAACCCAGAAAGCGCTTCGCGTCAATGGGAGTGGCCTGTAATTGGCCGACCCTCTCGGTCTCGCAGTCAGCAAGGCTGGAGATAAGATATTCCAATCGGCAAGATAAATAGTTTTGATTTCCGCAACAAACGGGTTACGGCTATCGTTGTGAACGAAAGACGGCAGCCCCGGAACGGACGGCAATGACGAAGGTAGAAGCGATCATTCAGGTTTCGAAGCTTGACTCGGTAAAAGAGGCACTACACGAGGTAGGCGTTGAGGGCATGACGGTGTTTGAAGCCCGAGGGCACGGCCGTCAAAAAGGTCACACCGAAACCTACCGCGGGCGCGAATATACCGTCGACTTGATCCCCAAGGTAAAACTGGAGATTGTTTGCACCGACGATATGACCGAAAAGATCGTACAGGCAATCGCTTCCGCGGCTCGCACCGGGAAGATCGGGGACGGGAAAATTTTTGTTTCACGCATCGATGAGGCTATCCGCATTCGCAACGACGAACGCGGAGACGGGGCGCTTTAGAGTCTTAAAGGCTATTTGCCTCATTTGCAGAAACACACCAGCGTGAGACCGACAGCGAGAAATGAGCTCTGTCATATCCGTCCGCAACGAACTTCGCGATCTCTACGCGACCGAGACTGCTGCCATCGGGCGTGAATTCCTGGGCGGGGGTGACGGGCGCAAAGCCCTTGCGAGACGCACCGCCGTAGTCGACACGATCGTTGAGCGGCTTTGGCGAGAAACATTTGTCGGTTCTGCTTCATCCCCCTCTTCCTCAATCGAACTGACATTGGGAGAACAGCCGAAGGGTCTCGCGCTGATCGCCACGGGTGGTTACGGCCGAGGTTGTCTTTTCCCGCACTCAGACATTGACCTTTTGTTTCTACATTCGAATGAAGCAGCAGAAAGCGATCTCAAGAACGGCATTCGAAACTTATCGCAGCAGTTATGGGACCTCCGCCTGAAGTTGAGCCCTGGAACGAGAAATCTTTCTGAATGTGAGCGGTTGGACCCGAGCAATCTTGAGTTTGCGATCTCGCTGCTCGATTGCCGGTTCGTGGCTGGCGATCGCCAGCTCTTTCTCAAATTGAAAGAGAAAATCATCCCTCGGATGGTTGCCCGTGACTGCCAGAGTTTAATTCGGAATCTTGCGGAGCTAACGCGTTCGCGTCACCACAAGTTTGGCAACACCGTTTTCCATCTCGAACCGAATGTTAAAGACGGGCCTGGCGGGTTGCGCGACTGCAACGTCGCCAACTGGCTTGCTCTGATTTCCGCGATGGAGAAATTAAAAGCGTGGCCGGAGGCGAGCACCCTGCCGCTCTCGTCGCGCCGGTCGCTTGACTCGGCACTGGATTTCGAGATTTCGGTTCGTTGCTTCTTGCATTATCACCACGGCCGGCACGACAACACACTTACCTGGGAGGCTCAGGACGAGGCGGCGACTCGCAGGATCGGCACTCCTGACGCGGAGATTGCCAATGCGGCGGATTGGATGCGCGCCTATTTTGGTCACGTTCGTAGCGTCCACCGCATTTGCAATCAACTGCTCGAAGAGATTCCTGCAGCACGGTCCTTGCTGTACCGCCAGTTTCAAGGTTGGCGCTCGCGCATCGCAAGCAATGAGTTTTCGGTGGTCGACGGTTTGGTGTTCTTGCAACAGCCCGACGGTATTCGAGACCCAGAAAAGTTGCTGCGACTCTTCCACTTTGTGGCGGAGCACGGTGTGAAGCTGAGCACCACTACAGAATTCAAAGTGGAACAGGCTCTACCCGCTCTTGCGGCGACTCCGCCTCGGGGCTCCGAACTGTGGCTTTACTTGCAAGAGACATTGGTCCAGCGGCACGCTGCGGATGCGTTGCGATCCATGAGCGCGCTCCGGCTGCTCGCGATCTTGCTGCCGGAGCTTCAGGGCATCGAGGCGTTAGTGGTTCGTGATTTTTATCATCGTTATACCGTCGATGAGCATTCGTTCCTCGCCATCGAGAATCTGCATCGATTGAAAGAAACGCACTCTGATGGAGAGCGTCGTTTCGCGGAACTACTCGGCGAAGTGGAGCAACCGGAACTTCTTTATCTAGCCCTATTGCTGCACGATTCCGGCAAAGGCGTACCGGAGGCAAATCATGTCGAGGTTGGACTCGAACTCACTGACAGTTGCGCCGAGCGGCTGGACCTGGATGCGACGGATAGAGAAACAGTGCGCTATTTGGTCGGCAGCCATCTCGAAATGTCGGCTGCCATGCGACGCGACGTGTTCGATCCCGCAAATGTGAAGTTGTTTTCGGAACGGGTGGGCACTCCGGAACGGCTGAAGATGCTGTGCCTGATGACTTACGCCGATATCAAAGCGGTTAACCCGGAAGCAATGACTCCATGGAAAGCCGACACGCTGTGGCAACTTTATATTTCCTGCGCGAACTACCTGAGCCGCAGCGCTGACGAGCGCGTCCACACGCACGATGCGGGCTATCTAGGCGCGTCTAACCTGGCGCATCTCAATTCTTTGGCTGGAGTTGCCGGGAAAAGAGTAAAGCATTTTTTTGAAGGAATGCCGCAGCGATACTTGAGAATCCACGGGGTAGGGGACGTGCTGACTCATGCTGATATGGCTGCTGGTCTACGTCCTGGCGGCGTTCAACTTGACCTCAAGCATGTTCGCCACTCTTACGAATTGACGCTCGTCGCGACCGACCGGCCTTTTCTTTTTGCTTCAGTCTCGGGAGCGCTGGCAGGCTGGGGTATGAACATTGTTAAAGCGAATGCATTCTCCAATGAAGCCGGGATTGTTGTCGACACTTTCTATTTCACAGATCGTTTCCGCACTCTGGAGATGAATTTGCAGGAATGGGATCGTTTGAAACAAAGTATCGCGTCGGTAGTGAAAGGCGAAATAGATGTGGAGCGAATGCTGCGCGACCGCGCCAAATCTCAAAAAACAACGTCAGCAAAAGTAAAAGTTTCGACTCAGATCGAGTTCGACGATCAGTGCTCCGCCCATAGCACTCTGCTTCAAGTTCTCACGCAAGACGCGCCCGGACTCCTGTACCGAATAAGTTCACTGCTCGCACGCCACGACTGCAATATCGAGATTGCGCTGATTGAAACTGAAGGGCAGATGGCGATTGACGTGTTCTACCTTACTTCGCGGAGCGGCAAACTTAGTCCCGAGCTACAACGTGTATTGGGGATAGAGCTGCGCCTGGAGTTAGCCCCGGCACCCGTTATCGCGGCAACGCCGAAGAGTTAGCGGTCCGCAAAGTATCCTTCTCTGGTTTGCACGGTCATTTCTTTGCGCTTTACCTGCAGCACTAAGTGGTGATATCCGGTGTCCTCGCTATCTTTGTCGCGAACGAAGCTCATGCGGCATTGGTTGTTCAGTTCATCCGCTATGGCGTTGTAAACCTCTCCGATAGATTCTTTCTTCGAAACTTCGAAGAATCGGCCGCCCGTCTCCCTCGATATGCGCTCGAGGATTTTCTTTCCCTCGCCACTCGGTTTTTTACTTTTGCGTTCGTCCCCATCGCCTGGACCGCGTCCCGGGCCTGTTCCAGGACCGCCACCGCCGGGCCATCCTCCACCTCCACCGGGTGGCCATCCGGGGCCACCGCTGCCGCCTCCCGGCCAGTTCCCTCCCGGCCCGGTGCGCCGGTCTTGTCTTTGACTTTGATTCTGTTTGCGCTCGTCCTGACGCGGTTCGAAGTAATAGATCGAGTAAATAGAAGCATCTGCGCGCTGAGCAGATTCAATGGCGCTATTGAGATAGGTCTTGCTGTTGCGATCTGTTCCATTCGACAAGATGATGAGGATTTTTCGGCCTGGCCGGTTTTTTAGCAGTTCGCTCGAAGCGAGAAAGATAGAGTCATACAAGCGATTGCCGCCACGACGATAATCGGGATTCGATTTTGAATCATCGGCATCTTTCGGATCATTCGATCGCTCGGGGTCTGCAGGAGCCTGAAGCAGATCGAGTCCCGAATGAAGCTTGTCTTGCGAGGAAGTCAAGTCTTGCAGAAGCTCAACTTGCCTATCAAAATGAATGAGAAACGCTTTCTCACTTTCTTTCGCAATCAGGTGGTCGACAAAATTGCGGGAGGCGTTGCGCTCCGCATCGAGCACAGTGCCCTGGCTCGGGCTGGTATCGACGAGGAGGCCAAGTGTCAGAGGAAGATTCGCGTCCTGCGAATAGCTGTTGATTGTCTGATCGCGGCCGTCTTCCTTTAGCGTGAAATCATCTTTTGTCAGATCGCGAACAATTTTGCCATGCTTATCCCGGACGGTCACGGGTAGCGTGACCTCTCTAGTGCTCACAGCAGCAGGCTTCGCATCTTCCGCGTAAGCGACTGGAGCGGCTTCGAAAAAAGTGATTGCTGCGGAGATTGCGAGGCAAATCAGCGGCTTTGATGCTCGAATTAGGCACATTTTCAAGAGAACCGCACCTGAATGGAATCTTTGTGGCTACGTTAAGAGTGGATGCTCCCGCACTACGTTGCAGTTGCCAACACCTTTCGTAAAAGCGCAGTCAAGCTCCGGTAAAACTTCGTAAAGTGCGATTTGAACTCGTTTTGCGATGCTAGAGTTTAGGGATGAAACATCGCTTCCGTGCCACGGCGAGTCATTCCCTCCAAGATTCGCGGAATTGGACTCGGTTAGATTCTTGGAGGTGGCTGCCGCTTGTCTTCGCACTGCTGATTTCGTCCGATGCGACCCTTATGGGCCAAAGCAAATCGGAAGCTAGTTCCTCCGTTGAATCGGTTGCGAAAGCGCTCGGAACTATAAAGTCCGTCCAGTCCGACTCCATCGCCGTCTCGTCTGAATCCGGGAGTGAGATCGTGGCAACATTCTCATCTTCGACGAAGATTCTGCGCGTGCCTCCAGGCGAAAAAGACTTGAAGAATGCTGTCCCCCTGCAAGCACAGGATTTGCAACCGGGCGACCGCGTGCTGGTGCGGGGTAAGCAGTCGTCCGATGGGCACTCCATCAGCGCGGTTGCGGTCATTGTGATGAAACAGACTGATGTTGCGACGAAAAATGATCAGCAACGAGTTGACTGGCAGAAGCGTAGCGTCGGTGGATTAGTTACCGGTGTCGACGCCGGCACGAACAGCGTTACGATTTCTTCAAGCGCCATAGGCAAGAAACAAAACATCGTGGTTCACCTCGGCAATGAAACGGTTTTGCGAAGATATGCACCGGGTTCCGTGAAATTTGACGATGCGAAGCGGATACCGGCTAGCCAGTTTATGGTCGACGTTAAAACGGGCGATCAGCTTCGTGCACGTGGCGTGCGAAATCAGGATGGAACAGAGATAACGGCAGAGGAGATTGTCGCGGGGTCGTTCCGAAATATCGCTGGGAAGATTCAAGCGATCGACATTGCGGCCAAGACGATCATCGTCCGCGATGAGATAAGCAAAACTGCTGTAACAGTCAACATCTCTGCCGATTCTCAGATCAAAACATTATCGCCGGAAATAGCCCAGCGCATCGCGGCGCGACTAAAGATGACGGGTGGGGATCCAGCAAACACCGCGGGTCGCGATCCGGGCCAAGATCACACCGCTCCGAACGAACAAACGGCAGCCGCTGGCGGCGAGCAAACCGGTTCGAAGACTCGGGGTCGCAGCTCTGATGGAAGTGCCGGGGCCGGAGGCAACGGGCCTCCAGACCTGCAGAGAATGTTGGGCCATCTGCCCAGCAACTCCATCTTAGATCTGAAGTCGGGCGATGCCGTTATGATGGTCGCAACCGAGGAAGAAGGCGCAGATAAGGCGACCGCGATCACCTTGCTGGCTGGGGTAGAACCGATTTTAACGGCCGCGCCGAGCCGCAGCACGTCGTCGCTACTGTCGCCCTGGTCACTGAGCGCGCCGAGTGGCGATAGCGAGTCAACTCAATAGAACCTTCCAGCCTACCGGTCGCAGCAAACGGTAAGGAGTGTTTTGAAGTACCTATCAGTGTTTTTGAAACCAGACTTCTTAAAATCGATTGGAAGGTTAGCGCTGGCAACTTCTATTTGCGTCGCGCCACTTTCTGCCCAAACTTTCAACGCGGCAGAGGCTCCCTCTGCCGCGTCCGGAACTCTGCACGGGCAAGTGACCGATCCTTCCGGGGCAGTGGTGGCTAACGCAACCGTAAGCATTTTGGTAGCCGGCAAAACGACGCACTCCGGAGTCTCCGACCGAACCGGTAGCTATGAGATCGGCAAGCTAGCGTCGGGCAACTATACCGTGGTTGCCAACGCAAAGGGCTTCGCCACATTCGTGCAGGCTGATGTCAAAGTTATATCGGGAGCGATAGCGAATCTCGACATCGCACTCGAGATCAACGTCGAAGAACAAAAAGTCAACGTGCAGGCTGAAGGTCCTCAACTCGATGTCAACCCAGAAAGCAATGCAAGTGCGGTTGTTCTCAGCGGCAAAGACTTAGAGGCGCTTCCCGATGATCCCGATGAACTGCAATCGGATCTCGAGGCGCTGGCCGGCCCGTCCGCAGGACCGAATGGCGGGCAAATTTATATCGACGGCTTCACCGGGGGTCAGCTGCCTCCGAAGTCTTCGATCCGAGAAATTCGCATCAACCAGAATCCATTTTCGGCAGAGTTCGATAAGCTCGGCTACGGCAGGATCGAAGTTTTGACCAAGCCGGGAACGGATAAGTATCACGGCCAAATCTCAGTGGAGGGCAATAGTTCGGGATTGAACACGCGCAATCCCTACCTCGGCAAGGCGGCCCAAACGCCGTACGACTCGGTGATTTACATGGGGAATATTGGCGGCCCCATTGGCAAGAAAGCATCGTTTTTCTTTACGGTGCAGCGGCGAAATATCGATGAGATCGCAGTCGTGAACGCTACGGTGCTCGGAGCAGACCTGCTTCCGAACACATTCAATCAAAGCGTTCCAAATCCGCGGACGCGCACGAATCTTGGGCCCCGCATCGATTATCAGCTGACTCCCAATAACACCTTGACTGCGCGTTACCAATACTTCAATGACTCGCAACAAAACGCGGGAGTCGGTGGACTGGTGTTGCCGGAGGCAGGATACGACACGTCATCCACCGAACACACCGTGCAAATCAGCGACTCGCAAATTCTTGGAGCGAAGGCTGTGAACGAGACTCGTTTTCAATACCTGAGGGAGAATAGCTCACAGAATCCGCTGAGCAGCGCGACCGCCTTTTCCGTTCTCGGCAGTTTTGTCCGCGGCGGGAGCAGGGAAGGAACCGAGAGCGACCATCAAGACCACTACGAGCTGCAAAACTACACTTCGATTGCTCAAGGCAAGAACTTCATAAAATTTGGCGGACGCCTGCGCGTGTTGCACGAAAACAACTTGTCCAGCCAGGGATTCAACGGCGCTTACACTTTCTCTAGTCTCGGCGCTTTTGCGGGCAGTATTCCAAACCAGTTCTCGATAAGCGCAAGCCCCACCGGGCTCGCTCCGCGCGTGTCGCTGTCTCTCGCCGATGTCGGACTCTATCTGCAGGACGACTGGAAATTGCGCGCCAACCTCACACTGAGTGGGGGATTACGTTTTGAATCACAGAATGCGATCCGCGACCATGGTGACTGGGCTCCGCGATTTGGCTTCGCTTGGGGAATTGGAGGCGGAGGCAAGACCGCCCCGAAAACCGTGCTGCGCGGCGGGTTTGGTATTTTTTACGACCGCTTCACCGATGAATTGCTTTTGAACGCCACTCGTTTCAACGGCGAATTGCAGCAACAATTTGTTGTCGACAATCCGACTTATCCCACTCCGCCACCAGTGAACACTCTGCCGGCGACGACACGGTCTATTTACCAAATCAGTTCGAAGCTGCATGCGCCGTACATCCTTCAAAGCGCGTTCAGCGTGGAGCGGCAGATTACTAAGATTGCAAACCTCACCCTCACCTATCTCAACGCGAGAGGAGTGCACCAATTTCTCACCGATAATGTGAACGCACCTCTTCCCGGCACTCCCTTTTCAGAGGGCCCAATTCCCAACCCAACGGCCGGCCCTATTTATCAATACATTTCAGGAGGGGCCTATAGGCAGAATCAGCTCATCACGAACTTCAATGTGCGGGCTAGCACCAAGGTTTCTCTATTTGGTTTCTACGTTTTAAATTACGCGAAGAGCGATGTTTCAGGGATGGCAGGCTTCCCTTCGAATCAATATGATTTGGCCGTCGACTATGGTCGCGCGAGTTTTGACGTTCGGCACCGAGCCGTCGTAGGGGGTTCTATTGGATTGCCCTACGCCATCCGTCTGAGCCCCTTTCTGGTTTTCAGTTCCGGAACGCCTTACAACGTAACCGTTGGCGAAGACTTGAGCAATAACTCGCTCTTCACTGATCGGCCTGCGCTAGCGACGAACGTATCGGGAGCTTGCGTATCGCCGGCACTGGCTTGCCATTACCTGGTCCCAACGCAAACCTACACTCCGATTCCGATCAACTACCTGACCGGCCCAAATCACTTCACCTTACACTTGAGGCTGGCAAAAACATTTGGATTTGGCGTTGAAGCGAAAGGACGGAACAGCGCTCAACCAGATGGCGGCGGGCCTCCCGGCGGAGGCCCCATGGGCGGCGGCGTTGGTGGCGGCCCGCACGGAGGAGGCGGCCCTGGCGGAGGTGGGGGTGGCTTTGGTCGCGGAGGCGGCTTTGGCGGCGGCGCTCCGGGAACGAGCAAACGCTACAACTTAACCTTGAGCGTCAACGCGCGCAATGTTTTTAATATTGTGAACGGAGCGACTCCGGTGGGCGTCCTGACCTCGCCGAATTTCGGACGCTCGATAGCGCTCGCAACAGGTCCGTTTTCAAGCGCCGCTGCGAATCGAAAAATTGAACTGCAAGCTGCCTTCACGTTTTAGCTACGTCGAATAGTCCGCGTTGATCCGCACATATTCGGCGGTAAGGTCGGTCGTCAAAAATCTGATGCAAGCTTTACCATGTCCAAGTTGCACTCGAATGTCGGAAACGGGCTTAGCCAGCACGCGATGGGCTTGTTTCTCGTCGAATTTCGTCGCGCTGCCGTTGCTACAGACTTTCTGATTGCCGATAAAAATATGAACCCGCGATGGATCGATGGAAGCGCCGCTTCTTCCGATCGCCGCGAGAATGCGTCCCCAGTTTGGATCGGCGCCAGCCCATGCGGTTTTTACGAGCATGGAGTGGGCAATGGTTCGCGCAACCTGTAGAGCCTCATCCCTGTTTCGCGCTTGATCAACGATCAGGCGAATCACGTGCTCTACGCCTTCTCCATCGCTGATGATCTGCTCCGCCAGTGATTTGCAAACGAATGTCAGTGCTTTCGAGAATCGCGCTCGCAAAGTAGGGCCCAGTCTTGCCCCACTGGCTCCGCTGGCCAAAAGCAATACGGTGTCATTCGTCGAGGTGTCGCCGTCGATGGAGATGCAATTCAGCGAATTGTCGCAGGCATTCCGAAGCATTGTGTCGAGTTCGCGCGGGTTTGCCTTCAGGTCGGTAAAAAGATAAACCAACATGGTTGCGAGCTGGGGATGAATCATCCCAGCCCCCTTGGCGATTCCCAATAAGGTGACAGATTTTGAGCCTGACCTGAAGCGCGCGGATGCGATTTTCTCGCGCGTGTCGGTCGTCATGATGGCTTGCGCGAATTGTCGAACCATCTGCTCGGTCGTCGATAACGATGAAATTAAAGGAGTCTTTCTCGCCGTAATTTTCGCCACAGGCAACTGCACTCCGATAATTCCGGTAGAGGAAGGAAAGACTTCGTTCGCAGGCACTGCCAGACCGTTTCCAATCTCCCGACATACTTTTACGCACGCCTGAATGCCTTGCTCTCCAGTTGCGCAATTGGCGTTGCCGGAGTTTACGACGACAGCACGAACTTGGCCTCTACTCGCGATAAGATTTTTGCGGCCCAATTGCACCGGAGCTGCTACGACGAGATTTTTGGTGAATAGCGCGGAAGCGTGGGCTCCGTTCGGTATGTGAACCAGCGCAAGATCAGGCCTTCCGCTCGCTTTTATTCCTGCGGCGACAGCTCCAAAAGAAAAGCCCTTAGGCACGCGAATTTTTCCAGGTGACCGCTGCAAGACGATCATGCGTGAATCTTTAACCAGTTTTTCGGCGCAGGCAAAATGGCGAACGCAGGCGGCGTACCCCGAACCATCGCTATTTCGTCGCATCGGTAGAGACGCGGGCACTGGTAACAATCCTTATGAATTTTGTCAGGAAGGTCCTGATGGCTCGCCGGAATAAACCCCATGCGCGAAAAAAAATCCGGTATGCGCGTGAATAAGCATACGCATGCGACTTTATGTTTCTCCGCCTGCGCCAATAACGCTTTGACGAGACGCCGGCCGCCCCCGCTGCTTTGGCTCGAAGGGTCGACGGTGATGCAGCGAATCTCGGCGAGGTGAACGCCGTAGAGATGCAGTGCGCCGCATCCGATGATGCGTTCGTCGTGTTCTAAAACAATAAAATCTCGCACATTCTCGCAAATTTCCGCGAGCGAACGCGGAAGCAACGTCCCATCGCCGGAGTAGGCCGAGATCAAGGCGTGAATCTGCTCGGCATCGGGGAGCACCGCTTCACGCGTGCGCACGTTTGGCCTTGAGCTGACGCGAAGGGGCTTTTGTTATTTCTGTCGCGGCGTGCATCGGCGATTTGGCATGGTCGTAAAGCGCCATGTCCAGGGCTTTCACGACAAGGTCGACGTGCTTTTTCTGCACGAGGTATGGCGGCAGGAATCGCAATACAGTTTCGTGGGTGCGATTAACGATAATGCCTTCCGACAGAAGTTGCCGGGCGACGGCCTTCGCTAGTTCGGCGTTGTCGACTTCCATCGCCAGCATGAGACCTATACCGCGGACGTCGACCACAGACTGATGTTTTTTATCCAAACCGTTCAAGCCTACGCGAAAGTACTCGCCGATCTCTTGAATGTGGCCGAGCAACGCTTTTTCTTGGCGCAGGAATTCGATCGCCACGGCGCAAGCCAAGGGTCCGCCCCCAAAAGTCGTGCCGTGCATCCCTGGATGCATGCAAGCGGCAACGCGGTCTGTGGTCAGGACGGCACCGAGCGGCAATCCGCAGGCTAGAGGCTTGGCGACTGTGACAATGTCTGGATGAATTCCGTAGTGCTGGTAAGCAAAGTGACGCCCGGTGCGTCCAAGTCCTGACTGGATCTCGTCCAGCACAAGTAACGCTCCACTTCGCTTTGTCAGGCGGGATGCGAGTTTTAGGAATTCTGGATCGACCGGGCAAATGCCGCCTTCGCCCTGAACGGTCTCGATGCAGATCGCGCACACGTCGGAATCAAACTTGCGGGTGAGATCGTCGAGATCATTGAACGCCACGAAACTCACCCCTGGAAGAAGAGGAGCAAACGGCGCCCGATATTTTGGCTGTCCCGTCGTAGAGAGAGAACCGTAGGTGCGGCCGTGGAAGGAATTAGCCATTGCTAGAATTCGAGTTTTGGTTCGTGGTCTATCGCCCTTACGATTGGAAACTCTAGCTTTTTTCGCTTGCTCTTGCGCGAATGCGCGAGAGATTTTCAGCGCGCCCTCCCACGCTTCCGTGCCACTATTGCAAAAGAAAGCGCGATCAAGGCCCGAGATCTCTGTCAGTAATGCTGCGAGTTCCGCCTGATATTCGTGAAAAAAAAGATTCGAGATGTGAATCAACTTTCGAGACTGACGTCGGATCGTCGCCACAATGGCCGGGTGGTTGTGGCCTAGCGCATTGACGCCAATACCACTCAGAAAATCGAGATAGCGCTTTCCCTCCGCGTCCCAAAGGTAGACGCCGCGACCGCGCTCGAACAGAATTGGCTGGCGCTCATAGGTTGAAAGCAAGAGTTTCGCTTCCTTGCGAGTCACGGAGGCTAACGTCATGCTCGCAACACCTCGGTTCCATATTCAATCTTGGAAAAATAAAATTGCGGCAGAGCGTCAGCCTGCGACGCGGGCAGGATGCGCACGCGTCCGACTCCGGCTTTCAGGGCCTGGGCGCAAGCTTCAAGCTTGGGCATCATGCCTCCGCTGATAACCGAATCCACAATGAGGCCAGCGGCTTGTCTTATATCGAGGCGCGCCATAACCGATCCATCGGCCTGTTTCACACCCTCAACATCTGTGAGAAAAATCAAAGCGTCAGCTTCGCATGCCACCGCGCACGCCGCCGCCATCTGATCGGCGTTAACGTTGTAATATTCGCCGTCGTTACCGAGCGCGACCGACGACAGAACTGGAATTCCGCCCTCCGCCCAAATTGCCCTGAGCCAGCGGGGTTCAGAGAAGCAGATTTCTCCGACGAAACCCAAATCATGTTCCGAGTCCTGTTTCTTGCGGGCGCGGAAGACACCACCATCTCCGCCGCAAAGGCCGATGGCGGGCTGCCCAACTGCGGCGATAGCCGCGACCAGCCTTTTATTAACGATGCCGGCAAGCACCATCAATGCCACATCGCGTGTTTCTGCATCAGTCACGCGCAGACCGTGGATAAAATCACTTTCCTTCCCGAGCAATCTCAAAGTGCGGGTCAGCGCACTGCCACCGCCATGAACTACCGCAACTTGGTGACCTTCGCTCGCTAATTGCGCCACTGCGACCGCACACTTCCGGAGAGTGGGCTTGTCTTCGAGCGCGGCGCCGCCGATCTTTATCACGATTTTCATTGCAGGCCGTCCGCTTCATCCCAGCCATACATCAGGTTCATATTCTGTACGGCCTGTCCGGCCGCGCCCTTGAGAAGATTGTCGAGACACGAAACGACAATCAGGCGGCGACCATCTGGCGCGAGGCTGAAGCCCAAGTCACAGTTGTTGGTATACACAGAGAATTGTATTTCAGGCAAACTCGAAGCCGGAAAAACGCGAACAAATTTTTTGCTTTTATAACGATCGGCATAACAGTCGTAAATTTCGGAGCCAGTAGCCTTCTTCTTCAAATGCAAATAGATCGTCGATAGAATGCCGCGGGGGATAGGCAAGAGATGTGGTGTAAAGATTAGCTCCGCCGCATCGAGTTTGAGTTGTTCGAGAATCTCGCCAGTGTGGCGGTGGCCAAAAACCGAATATGCCGAGAAATTATCCGCGACAGACACAAAGTGAGTGCGCGCCGAAAGCTCCTTCCCTGCTCCCGACACACCTGACTTCGAATCCGAGATTATTCCACGATCTCGATCGACGAGATCTGCGGCCAGCAAGGGTGCAACCGCGAGAATCACCGAGGTCGCGTAACAACCAGGATTCGCCACGAGCCTTGCGGAGGCGATTCGATCGGCGTTCAACTCTGGTAGCCCATATACTGACTGATCGTCGAGTTCCGCAGCCACCGCAGAGTTGGAGTCTTTGAAGCCATAAACACCACGATTCTGTTGCTCTTTCAGTCGCCACGCACCACTGAGATCGACGACACGAACGCCACGCGAGATCGCCTCAGGGACTAGATCGCGGGACACAGCGTGAGGTGTGGCCATGAACAGCAAATCGACTTTCTCTTCTCGCAAGGCCTCCCAAGAGAATGGCTGAGAAGAGCCATTGCCGATGCGGGAAAAGGGCGTATTCCCGTCTTCCTGCGCAAGGGAATTCGAACTCGATCTGCTGTCCTCGGAACGCCGGAAAATCAGCGGTGGATCGATGCGCGGGTGCCGACTTAGCAGACAAGTGAGTTCCACGCCGGAATAACCAGTCGCGCCGAGAACCGCCGTCTTGGGTCGATTGTGCATTTGAGCATAATTATCCATCAATATGGATAATTATTCATTCTAGTGGATCGACCCGCGATGTTCAAGCAAGCGATCAACGAAAATCAATTACTGGAGAGAGCAGAGACAGTGTGGGGACGGGCGAGTCGCCCGCACCCACATTTCAAGCCCAAAGAGAAAAGCCGGACTGATTGCCCGGCTTTCCCATCACTGCCTCGGACTACAGCTCACATGCGCAGCCGCAGGTCGCTTGAGGTGCCCCCTGCCGCTGGAACATAACACTTTGTCGTGTAGTCCATCACCATACGGTCAGCATTGAATCGCCATCCCAAGGTGCGAATCGTACGTTTCATTCGACGTATCCATCCCCTCGGAAGGCCGTCGCGGTCACGCTGGTAGTAAAGAGGAATGACTTCGTCACGAAGCACGCGCATCAGGTCTTCTCCGTCACGCGCGTCATGAATGTTCATGTCAGAATGGGTGCGGCCGTTGCCAATGGCGAAGCCGTTCATGCCGTCATAGGCTTCAGCCCACCATCCATCAAGTACTGAGAGATTGAGGCCGCCGTTCAAGACGACTTTCTGGCCGCTTGTTCCCGAAGCTTCCAAAGGACGCCGCGGATTGTTCAGCCAGACATCGACACCCTGCACAAAGTGTCGCCCAACGTTTATGTCGTAGTCTTCGACGAACACGAACCGCTCTGAAAATTTCGGATCGCGCATGAGCTGGGCAACTTCCTGCAAAACACTCTTGCCAGGTTCATCGAGAGGATGCGCCTTGCCGGCAAATACAAACTGCACTGGGCGTTTTGGATCGTTGACCATGCTGGCGATCTTCTCAATGTCGGTCAAGATCAGATTGGCGCGTTTGTAAGTCGCAAAACGCCTTGCAAAACCGATGGTTAACGCATCAGGGCTGAGCGCGCCTTCAAGTTGTTGCAAGGCGCCGCGCGGCTCTTCCCGGCGGGCGGCCTGCTTCACGGCGCGGCGGCGGACGAAGTCGATAAGCTGCGATTTTAGGTTAAAGTGCGTCTCCCAAAGCTCGCCGTCGTCGACGTCGTCAATGCCTTCCCAAATCTTCGCTTCGCTGCTGTGCTCTTGCCATCCCGCGCCGAGATGCCGGTCATAAAGACGAAACATCTGCGGAGCAAGCCACGAAGGCACGTGCACGCCGTTTGTAATGTGGCCGATCGGCACCCCGTCTTCCGCTGTGCCTTGTGACAAACCGGTCCACATAGCGCGCGAGACCTCGCCATGCAGCGACGACACAGCGTTCGCCCGCCGTGACATGCGCAAGCCGAGAACCGTCATGCAGAAGGATTCTGTCGTGCTTTCAGGGTTCTCTCGGCCAAGAGCCATGAACGACTTCCTTGAAAGTCCCATTGACTCTCGCAACGGCCCGAGATGTTCTTCAATCAACTCGGCGTCAAAGCGATCATGACCAGCCGGAACCGGAGTATGCGTCGTGAAAACAACCTCGCGCGCAACTTGCGGAAGCGCTTTTTCAAAGCCGACCCCTTCTTCTTCCATGCGCTGCCTCACCGCTTCCAGCACGGCGAATCCGCTATGGCCTTCGTTGAGGTGGAGCACTCCGGGAGTGATGCCCATCGCTTTCAAAGCGCGCAATCCGCCGACACCTAAGAGCAATTCCTGGTGGACGCGCACGCGACCATCGCCGCCGTAAAGGCGCGAAGTCATGTGACGGTCTTCGGGAGTATTGCCTTCCACGTCAGAATCGAGAAGGAAGAGATCGCAGCGTCCAACTTTGACGCGCCAGATCTTTGCGTAAATTGGTCCATGACGGGTGTCGACCTGCACCACAACCGGTCGCCCGTTTTTCCCAATGGCCACTTCCATCGGAAGCTGGTTGGTGTCCGTTTCCAGGTATTCTTCACGTTGCCAGCCCTCGCGATCAAGCCGCTGCCGGAAGTATCCCTGACCGTAGAAAAGCCCTATGCCGATGAGAGGAATGCCGAGATCAGATGCACTCTTGATGTGATCGCCAGCCAGAACTCCCAAACCTCCTGAGTAAATCGGCAGCGATTCGTGCAATCCGAATTCGGCGGAAAAATAAGCTACCGGGCGTGGATACAAGACGCCCGCATGCCGTGCGCCCCAGGTACGCTCGTTTTCCTGGTACTCGCGCAGGCGACGATATGCGTAATTAATACGGCCGTGCAGTGCGAGCTCGGTGGCGCGTTCCTCCAATTTTTGCAGCGGATATTCGTTCAGCAGCGCTACCGGACTGTGATTTAACTGTCGCCATCGCAGCGGATCGAGGTCACGAAAGATGCCTCCCGAGTCACGATCCCAGCTCCACCACAGGTTGCGAGCCAGCGCCCACAGGCGTTCCTGAACGGGAGCTACAAAACGATCGAGCGTGCGAGCTTCACTGACGACTGGACCGACCGCGGTTGCAGCTTCGGCTAGAAGTCGAATTTCGTTCTCCGGAAAAATACGCGGTCGCTTCGTCTGAACAACGAGCACACCTTGCAGCACTCCGCGATCGATAATGGGCACGCCGAGAAAGGACTGGTATGCGTCTTCACCGGCTTCCTTGAAGTATTTGAACCGCGGATGCTGATGTACTTGTTCGACCGAAACCGGACGGACTTCTTCCGCCACCAACCCGGCCAGACCTTCGCTGACGGTCATGCGCAATTTGCCAATGCACTCTTTCCGGAGCCCGAGCGTTGCCGCCAGAATCAGGTTGGCACGATCTGGTTCGAGCAGGTAGGCGGAGCAAACTTCGGTTCCAAACCGCTTCGCGATGAGGGCGACGACGTTCATCAATGTTTCCGCTGGCTTGCCGCGCTCCGCGGATAGGCTGGCGACTTCTTCCCAGGTCAATACATAGTTGGCGTCAAGAGAACGCTGCTCGTCCTGACCTAAATCAACCGGCCGGTCCAGATTTGTTTCCATCGATTTGGCTTCCTCAAAGTTGGTGCGAAAATCGCCCCTGATCCGCCTTTTCTCGGCAAGGGTCCAATTGCTTAGCTGCTATGTAATTGTATCGGCTATGAAATGGAACAAGTTAACTTCACATGTCTATTTCATTACCGGGGTGTGTATTCAGATAACACAGGAGCAGAAAGGATTAAGTCGCTGGCGGAACCATGGTTTCAAGTTAATATGCGATCCGAGTGAAGTCCAATTCGAATTGCTGATGGAGCCTATGGATGAGATTACGGCTTGCGAGAAGGCTTGGAGAGACGGGGGTTTAGCGCCCGCCTCTCCATCGTTGGTTCGCTGGTTTGGACTAGCCTTGTGCTGGATGCAGCACGCGGAAGGTGCTACCTCCGCTTGACCACACCAGAACGAGCGCATCCTGGCCCTTCGGAACGCTTGACAGGGCCTGTGCCGCGTCCGAAGCAGACTTGGTCGACTTGCGGTTCACCTCCATGATGACGTCACCGCGCTGCAGTCCGGCGTTGTCAGCAGGGCTGCCGGGCTGGACATCTTCAACCAACGCTCCGTGAACTGAAGACTGCGCTTGCAGTTCGCCGCGCGCATCGGCCGTAAGCTCGCCGAGGTTCAATCCCCAACGCGCTTTGCCATGCTCGCTACCGGCGACTTCGGCGCCCTTGGCTCCGCCCAGCGTTTCGAGCGTGACCGGAACATCTTCTGTTTTGCTGTCTCGCATCACCTGCAGGTGAATGGTGTCGCCGGGACGTTTTTGTCCTACGACCATCTGCAACTGCCCGGCATCGGTTACCGGCTTACCGTCTAGCTCAGTAATGACGTCGCCGGTACGCAGTCCGGCTTTCGCTCCGGGCGCGTCTGGTTCAACATCGCTGACGAGCGCTCCCTGCGCCTTGTTCATGTGGAAGAATTTAGCGTTGTCGGGCGTTACGTCGGCGATCTGGATTCCGATGAAGGCGTGAGTAATCTTGCCGTCGCGAATCAAAGATTCAACAGTCGGCTCGACGATCTGCGTCGGAATAGCGAAACCCATGCCTGAAAAAGATCCGGACCCTGAGATCAGGAAGGTGTTGATGCCGATGAGCTCGCCTCGCGCATTTACCAGCGCTCCACCGGAGTTTCCTGGATTGATGGCAGCGTCGGTCTGAATGAATTCACCCGGCTTGTGCCGATCGCTTGGATCAGGGTTCGGACGATTCAAGGCGCTGATAATTCCGCGCGTCACCGTGAAACGATATCCATAGGGATTGCCGAAGGCTAGAACAGTTTGTCCCGCATGCAGAGCGGCGGAACTTCCCCACGGAACACTTGGCAGATTGTGACCGTCAACTTTAATGACAGCGAGATCGGTCAACGGATCGGCACCAATGAGCTTCGCTGAAAGCACTTCGCGATTGCTCATGGTCACGCGGATGTCGACCGCTCCATCGATCACGTGATTGTTGGTGACGATGTAGCCATCGGGCGAGATGATGACGCCGCTGCCGAGCCCGTGCTCCATTCGATTCTGCGGCTGCGAAGGGCTACGGAATTGGCGTCCGCCGAACGGGTTGTTCGGGCCGAAGAACTGCTGCATGTCAGGCATGCCATCGGTGCCATTGGTGTTTTGCTGGCCCTCCGATTTCGACGCCACCGTTACGTTCACGACCGCTGGCGTAACTCGCGCGGCTAAGGTCTCCATGGCGTGGTCGAGGGTCAGCAGCGCAGCCACGCTGTTGTCGTCGAGAGGCGCGACCGACGACGCCGGCGCCGCAGCCCTCGCCTGCTTGGTAAAGTTAAGAGTCGTCACAGCTCCAACTGCCGCCACGGCAAGTACCGCCGCGAGCAATCGACGCGTTGCCAGTTTTTTGAATTCATCCATTCTGCTTTGCATTTCTTTGCTTCTCCTTGTTGTTGACCTGACTTTGTAATTGCAACTAATTATCTAGTTGTTGGTACCAAAAAAATTTCCTAGGCTAGATTGAGTTCGCCACCGGGATACGCGACGAGGCGTCCGCAGCACGAATCAAGGTAACGCTCCACACGCGGACAACCATTGGACCGTCGAAGTACCCGTATTGCGTAGTCTCAACGAACATCAAAGTTTCGACTTGCGGCGCCATTTCGGCGGCTGCATCCGCTCGCACAGCCAAGATCCGAGCCGGGGCCTCGGCATCCGATTTAAATCTCCCTGCAACGATTAGCTGCGCTGGATGACGCGGCGCAACCTTCTTTGGAACACGTTTGATCACCGTTCGCCGCTCATCGTTGATGACATTCCCAGAATTGACGGCTCCAGAGACATTTAGTCGCGCCGGGACGACCAATTGTTCGATTGACGGTTTCGACGCTTGAGAACTACGAGAAATATGATCCGCTGGCAGCGATGAAGTGGTTGATGCGCCCACGCGGCCGAACGAGATCAACTGTGGCGCGTTCGACGAGGCAGCTAAACAAAGAACGGAGAAAATTCCTACCATGCCTACCGCTGGCATCCAGACGCTTGTTTTTGCGGGACGATTCTTGCTGAGGATCTGAGCTAACCGAAGCGAAGCCTCGCGAGCGCGATGGACGGCGGCCTGAGCCATCGACCATCCTTTATGAGCCAGACTTCTCTCCAGGAGCGAAACGAGGCAATTGGCATAACCATGCGGATTACCCGTCTCGGCCAGAACCGCATCGTCACATGCCATCTCTCGTTCTGTGGACAGGCGGCCATCAAGCCACCAAACCGCGGGATGAAAGAAAAACAATGCTTTTACGATCTTCTGGACCAAATTTGTCCAGTCGTCACCGCGACGAAGATGGGCAAACTCATGAATGAGGATCGCGTTCAGATCTGCAGGAGGGAGTTCATGTAAAGTCCAGGATGGAAGCACGATTGTTCGCCTCCACAATCCAATCGCCGATGGAACGCGCGCCTCGTCTGATGTAGCGATCACGACTGAAGACGATGCCGAAATAATCGTCTCGACCGTTTTGCTCACCATCGGGTGCAGGTTCTTCGAGTCGAGCGCCGGGCAGCCTCGCCTCAGTTGTTGCATCCGCCAGACACCGAAAACCAATCGAATTAGTCCAACGGAAGCGCCGAAAGCCCACACAGTAAAAATCAGGTACGCCCAACTTTGAGGAAGGATGATCGATCGGTGGAAGCCGGCTGGGTCGACGGCGAAACTTCTGGTGAAACCACTTAATAACGGGAATGTGAATATTGCCACCAGCGCCACAAACCATACCGCAAATCGGGTGCCGGAATTTTGCGGCAAGAAACGTAGCACGGTCCACGCAAAAAAAGCGATGACAAATCCCGCAGGAATGGCATTGAAAATATGCTCAACCGAAAAGCGCGCAAGCGTCTCCATGAAGAGCCAGTTCATTTGGTCTCCGCGCGATCCAGCATGTGCCGCAAGCGCTTGATCTCATCCGGCTCAAGGCCTTGCTCTTCGAGCACATTCAGCACGAGTTGCTCGTGCGAATCCTTAAAAAATCGGCCTACCAGATGTCGAATTTCCGAGCGAGTCGCCTCTTGCTGCCCGACAAGTGGGGTATATACATGCGCTCTCCCATCTTTCAGATGTTCAAGGTAACCCTTCTTCTCCAAGACACGGATTGTGGTCAAAACAGAGTTGTAGGCGAGACTGGGCTTTTGCGTAATAGAATCAAGCACTTGCTGGACCGTCCCCGATCCGCGCGCCCACAGAACGTTCATGATTCTGAGCTCAGCTTCGGTCAATGTTCCGGACTGTCTCGGCGGCACAGAGTTCCCCTTGCTTGATAGACGCGGCGGACTTTAAAAAGTAACTAATTATTTAGTTGCAAGAAAAGTTCTCGGAGATGCCCGAACCAGCCGAAGTCCAGTTGAAGGCTTTTTATAGAATCACGCGCTCGTTACCGACCCGGCGCGTTACATGTTCCCGGTCGAGATATTCGAGGAGTGGAATTGCGTACTTGCGGCTTACCCCGGTCATGTCTTTGAATCGTCCAACATCAATTTGCGGGGTTGTGGCTTTTAGCCCCGAAATCTTGCGCCGAAGATCGCCAAGAGCGGAATGGTGGAAGACCAACTCCTCCGAAATTTTTATGAGTATTTTGTCGCGTAACAGCAAGGTGACGATTTTTTGGGCGCGAATCTTGTCGACCTTTAAATTTGCCAGAACTTCTTTCAGCGAGGGCACTTTCAATCCGGCGGAGGCAAATGCCGCCTCGATAATTTTTTTTGATTCGGCTTCGTCATCTTTCATCACCACGCCGCGGCCCGCCAGACGAACCGTCTCGCTTGAGATATCCAGTTTCTTTTCGCCAACCAGAGTTTGCAGGACTCCGGAAAAGACCTCTGGACGGAGCCTCGCTCGGTCCCGCAATTCCTCTTTGCTCATTCCAGCAACGAGCGGGTTCGCGTCGTGGAATTTCTTAAGCGCTTGAACAACGTCTGTTTTCGCCTGTGCCACCGCCGCTAAAGCAAGCAGCACGGAATCGAAGCTTATGAGCTCCGCCTCCAAGACTAGCTTCGAGACTTCCTCGCGCCTCATGTTCATTTCTGCTGACGCTTCGTCGAGCCCCAACCCCACCGTTCCACGGCGGAGCACTCGGGCAAACAGAACTTGTTGCGGAGTTCCTTCGCGCACTGATTTCAGAAACGAAACCACGTTGTCCGCGCCCTGTTTGCGAGCTACGGGGGATGCGTCGAGGACGACTCCTCCTCCGATAGTGACGACAGGGGAGAATTGGCGGACGATGAAACGATCTTGAGGCAGGAGCAGGAGCGGTTCGGGAAACCTCAGCTGAGCGAAATGATCGTCGCCCGGCCTGATTTGTTTCGCTCCCTCGCCTTTCGGCCGATACAGACGCACTTCTGCAATCGACTCGGAGGTGAAGGAGTGAAAGTGGACGCGCGCCCCATCTTTTAGCGGCTTAGCGGAGGTGAGCAATGAGAGCAAGACGTCCGCGCGGGCAGTGGGGTGAAAGTTTTCCGCTTCGGCTAGCGTCATGCCTCGCGCCAAGTCGTCGGTAGACAGTCCGACGAGATTTACAGCAGTACGCTGCCCCGCAACCGCCTTATCGGCTGGCGCTCCATGCACCTGCAAGCCGCGCACGCGGACCGACCTTCTTGACGGAAACAATTCGACCTCCTGTTCTTTCTGAATGGTTCCGGCAACAAGCGTTCCCGTGACAACGGTGCCAAAACCCTTCATGGTGAACACGCGGTCTATCGGTAAGCGGGCCAAGGCGGAGGAATTCCTGACAGCTATTTCGGAGCCGAGGCGTGCGAGCGCGGACCTCAATTCGTCCAAGCCAGAGCCATCGAGCGAACTGACCGCAATGATCGGCGCAGTTGAAACATCGAGAAATGAACCGCGAACAAAATCTGCAACTTCCAGGCGCACGACTTCAAGAGTATCGGCGTCAACCGCGTCCGCTTTGGTGAGAACAGTAATGCCTCGCCGGATTGCCAACAGGCGGCAGATGTCGAAATGCTCGCGCGTCTGCGGCTTGATACCTTCATCGGCGGCGATGACCAATAGGACGAGGTCGATGCCGCCAATGCCAGCCAGCATGTTACGCACGAAACGCTCATGGCCGGGGACATCGACAAAACCGATGCGAAGTTTACTGCCGTCGGAAGTAGGAAGTTCGAGGTGAGCGAAGCCGAGATCGATGGTGATACCACGGCGCTTCTCTTCCTGGAGCCGGTCGGCATCGATGCCGGTGAGGGCCTTAACTAACGAAGTTTTACCGTGATCGATGTGTCCTGCAGTGCCGACGATAACCGACTTCATCTGCGCCAGTATACGTGTGGGGCGGACGCGCTCGTCTGCCGCTTTTGACTTGTTTTTCGGATTCTGAGTGATCTCGGCCCTTGATTTGTTTCGTTTTTCGCGAGCTTGCAAAAAAGAATTTAAATCAAGATCAAAGCGGGGCGGACAGGAGTGTCCGCCCTACACAAGCGTTAACGCCATCGTTTTAAGCGCGGCGAGGGTGCCGAACTTCGAACCGCGACAAACGTAAATGGAAGATGTCGCTCACGAATATTTTTCTTGTAGTCCGATGCCTGCTATAACCCCAAACCACAGCAGTTCCGGGGGTCGCGGGTCACAGCCAAGATCGCAAAATAGATGCAGCCCGTCCATAACAGGACCTCAAGGCAGCAGTTGCTGGTGAGAAGCGTGCCCCCGGCCAGGTAAATCGGGGCGACTAGGATAGTCACGGCGCTAAGAATGACGGCGGATCTTTTTCCCCCAAGTTCGCGAGTGATCAGTCCGGTAAGGAGAATCAAAGCAACATTCGAGAGCGCCGGAAGCAGCACACTGCGCATTGTCGCCAAAGACAGCGAGGAAGATGCGGCTGAGTAATTTCATGGAAATTCTTCATGCGAAAAGTTATTCAAGATGCGACAATAAAGATTCCCCGATGCCCACCTCTGCGATCAGTGTCGTTACACCGGAGATGATCCGGGAACACGGCCTCACCCCGGAAGAGTTTGAAAAAATCAAGCAGTTGCTCGGCGGACGCGAGCCAACGCGAACCGAACTGGGCATTTTCAGTGTGATGTGGAGCGAGCACTGCTCCTACAAATCGTCGCGCGTTCACTTAAAGCGACTGCCCACGCGCAGCAAACTTGTTTTGCAGGGGCCGGGAGAAAACGCAGGCATCGTCGACATTGGCGATGGATGGGCGTGCGCGTTCAAGATCGAGTCGCACAATCATCCGTCCTTCATTGAGCCTTTTCAGGGCGCCGCGACTGGCGTTGGCGGCATTCTTCGCGACATTTTTACTATGGGTGCGCGGCCGGTCGCGATTATGGATTCGCTGCGGTTTGGGCCGATTCTCGATGGGTCCATTTTGGAGGGGGCGAGTCGCCCCCTCGGCAGCCGGCGGGACGCCGGCGCTACCCAGACCACTCAGGGTGAGATTCACAAGAATCATTCCGTCATGGAGGGCGTTGTTTCTGGCGTCGCCTCTTACGGGAATTGTTTTGGCGTGCCTAACCTCGGGGGCGAGGTGAAGTTTGAGCCTTGCTACTCCGGCAATCCTCTTGTAAACGCTTTCGCTCTCGGGTTGGTTCGGCGCGATCAAATTTTCTACGGGCGTGCTTCGGGTGAGGGCAATCCCGTTATTTATGTCGGATCGAAGACGGGCCGCGACGGTATCCACGGAGCGACCATGGCGAGCGAAGAGTTCAGCGAAGGCTCGGAAGCGAAGCGGCCGAATGTTCAGGTTGGCGATCCATTTATGGAGAAGCTGCTGCTGGAGGCTTGTCTCGAAGCCATGCAGACGGGCGCGATCGTCGGAATCCAGGATATGGGTGCCGCTGGTCTGACGTGCTCGACTTGCGAGATGGGCGCGCGCGGCGGCACGGGAGTCGAGATCGAACTCGATCTTGTTCCGCAGCGGGAGACGGGCATGACTCCATACGAGATCATGCTGAGCGAATCGCAGGAGCGCATGTTGCTGGTGGCGCAAAAAGGCCGCGAGGATGAAGTGTTCCGCGTATTCCAGAAGTGGGGCTTAGACGCGGTCGAAGTCGGGCGCGTAACCTCCGATGCAACCATGCGTGTCCTCGAGCACGGAAAAGTCGTGGCCGAGATTCCGAACGCCGCGCTAACCGATGACGCGCCGGTTTACAAGCGTCCGCTGGCGCGATGGGAGCCACCGGTTGAGCGCGAGAAACCCGAAGCTATTCAGCTTGGCGACCTGAAAGATTTCACCCTGCAGCTCAAGCGCTTGCTCTCCAGCCCGAACATTTGCTCGAAGCGCTGGGTGTGGCAGCAATACGATCACATGGTGCAGACGAACACCGTCGACGCGCCGGGGGCCGGCGACGCAGGAGTGATTCGCATCAAGGGCTCGCAGCGTGGATTGGCGATGGCACTCGATGGCAACGGGCGCTGGTGCTATCTCGATCCGAAACTTGGGGCGATGCACGCCGTCGCTGAAGCCGCGCGCAAAGTGGCTTGCGCGGGAGCGACTCCGATCGGCGCGACCAACTGCCTGAACTTCGGCAATCCTGAAAAACCCAATATCATGTGGCAGTTTTCGCAGGTGATCGACGGCATCACCAAGGCTTGCGAAGAGTTAGACACTCCGATCACCGGCGGCAACGTCAGCTTCTATAACGAAACCCTCGGCGAAGGAATTTTTCCGACTCCGGTAATCGGCGTTGTCGGGATTCTTGAAGACGTGCACAAGTCGGCGAAAATGCACTTTGCCGTCGAAGGTCGCGATGTTGCCCGAAAAATCGTTTTGCTGCGCGCGAACGATCCGGGAGACGCGGTAGACGCTGAGGTCGAATTTGGATCGTCTGAATATTCAAAAGAAGTCTTGGGAGCGGTGTGGGGATACCCTCCGGCACTGGACATCGAGAAGGAAGCCACCCTGCAACGCGCGCTGGTAGCCATCATTCAGGCGGGGTTGATCGAGTCGGCGCATGACTGTGCCGACGGCGGGCTGGCGGTAGCTCTTGTAGAGGCTTCGCTGCCGGCTCGAACGGGGTGCACCGTTCAACTGCCGAAAAGCAAATTGGCGGTCGAATTCCTTCTTTTTGGCGAAGATGCCGGAAGAGTTGTCATAAGCTGCGACCCCGCGAAGCTTTCACGAATCCAACAGATAGCGGAAGAATTCGGAATCTCCGCCGATGTGCTCGGCGAAACTGGCGGCGAGAGGGTAGAGATCTCGGCTGATGCTGATAACCGGGCCGTCGTTTCTGCAAGCGTTGAAGAGTTGCGTGAGGCTTACGAAGGGGCCATCGAGAAGGTTCTGAAGGCCGACCCTTTAGCGACAATTTCGCATTAAGACAGGCGGTCGCCAGTCTCCGAGCGGTTGTTTGTGGCTAAGAGCTAACAGCCAGAGGCTAAGAGCTAATATGACGCCATTCGATAAATTTCGCGAAGAGTGTGGAGTGGTGGCGATTCACGCTCACCCTGAGGCGGAGAAGCTCGCCTATCTCGGCCTTCATGCCTTGCAACATCGCGGGCAGGAGTCGGCAGGTATCGTCACGTCCGACGGGGAGCGGTTGCGCCAACATAAGGCGATGGGGTTGGTCGCGGACATTTTCGGCCACGATGTGCTGGCTGGGATGCGTGGAGTCCTTGCCATAGGGCATACACGATATTCGACAGCAGGCGATTCGGCCCTGCTCAACGCGCAGCCCATCATGGTGCAATCGAATAAGGGCACGATCGCGATTGCGCACAACGGAAATCTAGTGAATGCGCAAGCAATTCGCGCGAAACTCGAAGGGCAAGGGTCAATTTTCCAGACGAGCAGCGATACCGAAGTGCTCGTTCACTTGATTGCGCTCTCACGCGAGCAAACCTTGCCGGATGCTATCGCGGACGCGCTGCGTCGCGTCGAAGGCGCTTTCTCGCTGGTAATGATCAGCCACGATCGCATTTTTGCTGCACGAGATCCGCGAGGGTTCCGGCCTTTGGCAATGGGGCGCATCCGCGCTCTGACCAGTGAGAAAAAAGATACGGTCGTCTTCGCTTCCGAGACCTGTGCATTTGATTTGTTGGGCGCGACCTACGAACGTGACGTGAAGCCGGGTGAGTTGGTCATCGTTGGTCCGGAAGGGGTCAGTTCGCGTTTCTACTCTCCGTCTCCAGCGCAGTCGAGTTGCATTTTTGAGCACGTTTATTTTTCTCGCCCTGACAGCCTCGTGTTTGGCAGGTCGGTCGACATGAGTCGTGATGCAATGGGACGTCAACTGGCGCGCGAAGCGCCTGTCGACGCCGATATCGTCGTTCCCGTTCCCGACTCGGGCAATACAGCCGCGATTGGATACGCAGCGGAGAGTGGCATTCCGTTTCGTCTTGCGCTGATTCGAAATCACTACATCGGACGCACGTTTATCGAGCCGCAGCAGTCGGTACGCGATTTTGGGGTCCGACTGAAACTGAACGCGGTTCGCAGCCTGCTAGAGGGCAAGCGCGTGATTCTGATCGACGACTCGATCGTACGCGGCACTACCAGCAAGAAAATCGTGCGCATGATTCGTAATGCGGGGGCGAAAGAAGTTCACATGCGGATTTCCTGTCCGCCTACGATTTCGCCGTGTTTTTACGGCGTAGATACGCCGTCAAAAAAAGAACTGATTGCTGCTAATAAAAGTGTGGACGAAATCCGAAATTTTATCGTGGCCGATTCCCTGGCCTATCTTTCGCTTGAAGGCCTGAAGAAGGCGTGCGGCGACGGCGCTAAGACTACCTACTGTTCCGCCTGCTACACGGGCGATTATCCGACCAAGGTAGATGTCGAAGAAATTCTGCCCGCTACGATCACCCCCTAACTTCCTTTGTTGCCAACGGTAATTTTTTCCCTAGATGGTATGCTTTTGCCGAGCCTTTCCCCGCTCGGGAATGCCTTCATTCTGAGTTCCAGGCGAATGAGAAAACCAAACTCTCTTCATCGGATTCTGTCTCTTCTCTTGGCAATGGCCGCCATCGCTGCATTGTCTAGCTCGCCTGCGTTACTTCATGCCCAGAGTACCAATGGAGCGGTGCGCGGAGTCGTCAGAGACACTAGCGCTGCGCGGGTTGGCTGGGCGCGCGTGGAAGTTCAGTCTCGGGGATTGCAAATCGCACGCCACACTTTCGCCAACGAGGCGGGGGAATTCCGGATCGAAGGACTGCTGCCTGGCGCATATCGCGTCATCATTTCTTCCGTGGGTTTTGCGTCGGCGAGCGCAGATGTCGATGTTGCGGTGAGCCTGACGCGCAATCTCGACGTGGTCCTCGACCCGCAAGCCAACCGCGAGACTGTGGACGTGCGCGGAAACGCTTCTTCGATCACCACTCAGCCGATCGACACAACGAGTGCAGTACATCAGGGCGTGGTCAGTGCTCAAGACTTGAACACGCTGCCTCTCGCAGGTCGCAGCTTTGCCAATATTGCTTACCTGGTTCCGGGCACCGAACCGGTAGAACCGTCGGACCCTACCAAAGCACGCATCACCGCGGTCTCAACCGGCGGCAGTTCCGGATTAAATAATGAATTGTCAGTCGATGGCGGAGACAATTCCGACGATTGGATCGGCGGCTTTCTGCAAAATTTCTCGCCGGACGGCATCCAGGAATTTTCCGTGCGAACTGCTAACGAAGACGCGGATACCGGAGGCACAACTGCGGGCTCGGTGGTCATCACGACGAAACACGGGAACAACGAATGGCACGGGAGCGGCGCATTTTACGAGCGTGCGGCAAGCCTCAACGCACGTTTCCCGATTGAGAATCCGGCTGAGACCTGCGTGGACGGGTCGTGCACCGGAAATCCCAAGCAGCCGTTCTCGCGCCAACATTACGTCCAAACTCTCGGCGGCCCGCTCGCTCGAAATAGATTCTGGTTCTTCGAGTCATTTGAACATGTACACGAGAACGCCAGTGTCGCCTATAGCCCGGCAAGTACTTCGCAATTTAACGCGCTATCTCAATTGGCGGCAGACGGTTTGATTCAAGTGAATGGCACGACGGTAAGTTCGATTCCGGTTCCTAGTTCCGTCCCAATTCCCTTTCGTGATTTTCTGGGTTCGTTACGATTCGACTGGGCGCAGTCTACGAAATCTCAATGGTTCCTGCGCAGTTCGGCCGACAGCTACCTCACTCGCAACGCTCTGGTACAGCAGGCGACCCTTCCTTCGACCGGACTGACGACTCACAACAACTATTTCAATACCGTGATCAGCAACACCTATGCATTCAGTCCGACCTGGCTCGGCACATTTATTTTTGACGCCAGCGAATTGCATTTGACCCAAACGCGAAACTCGACACTGGGCTTCGCTTTGCAATTTCCGTTCAGCTTGACCTCGTTGACGGTGTCGGGCTTCGAGACTTTCGGGGACAACCAATTCTCGACTCCCATCACTGCTTTTCCGGAAATACGCAACCAGCAGAAATATCAGTTTCGCTACGACTTGAGCCGCGCGACGGGAGACCATTCTCTAAAATTTGGAATCAATTTTATTCACGAACCTGTACTCGGGGGCATCCTTCCGGCAAATGCTGAAACTCTGGTGACATTCCCGAACGACCCGGCGTTCTATACCCAGAATGCGGCTAATCTGGCGCAGTTTCCGATCGACATTGCTGCTGGAGCCGTTGACACGCCGGCGGGCGACGGCAGATTCACCCAGAACATTCAGAGGCTTGCGCTTTACGCACAAGACTCGTTTCGATTGACGCAACACATTACGTTGAATTACGGGCTCCGTTATCAGACGACGTTTGGTCTCTTCACCGCCCAAGGCCGAAGTCAGGCTGCGAATCCTGTTTTTTCCTTGCTTCCTCTTAATGGCGTTCCAGAAGCGATCCCGCACGATGACCGAAGACAATTCGCACCCAGGCTCGGGATCGTCTACGCTCCCGGCGACAGCGGAAAAACCGTGATCCGCGCTGGCTTTGGTATTTTCTTCAATGATCTCGCACAGACTGGCTGGGCAACGGCGCTCCAGTCGGTAAATGGAGGGATTGATAGCAGCCCTCCCTCCTACATCGACCCAAGGTACAAGACGCCTTACAACATTCACATGAGTGCGGGTCTTCAGCACGCGTTCAATGTGCGCTGGAGCGTTAGCGCGGATTACACGCACGAGCAGGGCAATCACGCTTATCGCGCTTACGCGTTTCCGGAATTCGACCTTTACAAAACTGACAATCGATCAAGCTATAACGCCTTGATGGTGCACCTACAAGGCGATGTTTCGCGTAGATTCAGTTTGGTGGCTAACTACACGCTCGCCCAGGCGCAGACTTGGGGATGCGTGTTAGGCGAGCTATTCGATTACGTGAATGCGGTTTGCGATCCCAATAATGCATTTGCTCGCGGAGATTACGGGCCCTCTGGTGAAGATGTTCGACACCGTTTTGTGCTCGCAGGCATATTCCATACGCCGGGTGGCGTTGAAATCTCAACCCTCACGCAGGCCGAGAGCGCCCGCCCGTTCACTATCACGACGGCCGACAATAGCGGCCGCATTTCTGTAAATGGTGCGCCGACCAGCCTGGACGCGTTTCGCGGCACCCCTTACATCCAAGCTGATTTGCGAATTAGCCGCCCTTTCAAGATTGCAGAGCGCTGGCAGATCGATCCATTTGCGGAGTTTTTCAATCTCTTCAATCGCAATAATCCTGGAAATAATTTCGTCGCCAATGTTGCTGCACTTCCGGTCGTGACGTCAGCAATAGATCCGAACAATGTAATCGGGATTTGCAGTCCGACGTGCCACCCGATCAACAACCTCAAGCAACTTGAGATACCTGCGGGCGGGCTCGGAGATTTCTTCGGTCCCGGAACAACGGTTGGAATTCCTTTCGCCGCCCAACTGGGCGTGCGCGTGAAATTCTAGGTTCGAGATGCGCGTCGCGGCGTTTGCCTAGCGGGAGAGGAGGTTGAAGCGGAAAGATTTATGGTTTCTGTGCGACGACAACTCGCGCTATTCCCTGCAAATCATTTTTGATCTCAAGCGGCTTCCAATCTTTCAGCAAGGGGCGGACTTGATCGACGATGGTTCCGCTAATCTCAAAAACCAGGCACCCTCCGGGCTTCAACACGTCGAGCGCTTGCGGAATTAAACGCTCGATCACTTCTGTTCCTTTTGGGCCCGCGAAGACCGCATTGCGCGGTTCGAACTTCCGGACCTCCAGTTGCACAGGGTCTTCTTCCGATTCTCCTACGTAGGGCGGGTTGGAAATTACGAAGTCGAAGGAATCAGGACTGAATCGATCCAGTAAATCACCCTGCCGAAATTCGACTCTAGATTCCAACCCATGACGCGCAGCGTTGGCGCGGGCGACTTCGAGGGCAACCGAAGAAATGTCGACGGCGTTAATTTGAGCACCCGCTAACTCCGTTAACAAGGCAATCGCGATCGCACCTGATCCCGTGCCCACATCGACGATGCGAAGCGATTCGTATGCGCCATGTAAGGCTGGACGGAGTCGAACGAGTTCCAGCACCGCCTCGATCAAATGCTCCGTCTCCGGACGTGGAATGAGTACCGCCGGAGAAACGATGAAATCCAAGCCCCAGAATTCTTGATGCCCGGTGATGTATTGCGCAGGCATTCCGGTCGACCGGCGAGTAAGCGCATCGTTATATTGCTCGATTTCTTGAGGCGAAAGATCACGCTCGGGATGTCCGTAAAGGTAGGAGCGATCACAGCCCAGAGTGAACATCATCAGAAGTTCGGCGTTCAAGCGTGGGGATGGCACTTGGGAGTCGTTGAGCCGTTTGATGGCCGCGTCTAGCGCTTTGCGAAGCTGCACTCTGCTATTTCAACACGATCGAGGGATTTAGGAAGTCGTTCTTAGGGAGTCATTCTTCGAAGGTTCATCCTAAGATCGTGAAAGCATGTTTGCGCTTCGGATCAAACCGGAATATTGCGAAGTGATCGTCGAAGGTGGCTGCGCGCTCCAATCCTAAGCGGCGCACCACTGCAAAGCTCGTTCGATCGACCAGAGAAAAATCTTGATCGCGGTACGCGGCCCCAATTTGCCACGCCGCCTCGAGGTCGGCCGTCCCTACAGGCTCAACCACCGCGGTGCCACTACGCAGACCATCCCAGAATTTTTCGGCAGCGTGGCGATCAATTCTGAAGCGGAGAAGTGTCCAAGTCTCAACCAGGACGTGATCTGTAGTGACCAGGGGATCTCCACCGATCAAAATAACTTTTGCGCGGCTATTGTCAATATCCGCAGAATCGGCCGCCGCATACCAGACCGAGGTGTCTACGAAGAGGCTCATTATCGAGCGTTAAGCCGATTCTGTCGCATTGCGCCAAATGCACCGGCGATCATAACGTCTTTATCTTTCCGAATATTAGATCCAGCGGATTTGCCTAAATCGAAGACTTCGTGACATCGGCTTTGGCTTGCACTCCAGATAGGTCGCGGGCGACTAGTTGGCGCATGTATTCCGCCAGCGAAACTCCCAGCTCATTCGCACGCTGCCGCGCGCGACGGTGGATCTGAGGCTCCAGCGTAATTTGCGTCCGTGCCATCATGATGGCACCACCATACCATATCGAGGATGACGGGAATTAAAGGGGATTCGTCAATTAATTGAAGTCAGCGCCTCACACGACCGCCGCAGTTTCCTGTTTGAGCTTTTCAGCCTGATAGTGAGTGATCAGCGCGTCGATGATTGGCTGCAGCTTGCCGTCCATTACCTGCTCTAACTGGTGAATCGTGAAACCAATGCGGTGATCGGTCAGACGATTTTGAGGGAAGTTGTAGGTGCGAATTTTCTCGGAGCGATCCCCAGAGCCCACCATCTGCTTGCGTTCTTTAGCGAGGGCATCGGCCTGCTTTTGCATTTCGACTTCATAGAGACGCGAACGTAGCACGCGCATTCCTTTTTCGCGATTCTTGATTTGCGACTTTTCGTCCTGGCAGCTGACCACAGTTCCGGTCGGAAGATGCGTGATCCGAACTGCGGAATACGTTGTGTTCACCGATTGGCCGCCCGGCCCTGAGGAACAGAAAGTGTCGATGCGCAGGTCTTTCGCTTCGATCTTGACGTCAACTTCCTCGGCCTCAGGTAACACTGCGACTGTGATGGCGGAAGTGTGCACCCTTCCCTGCTGTTCGGTGGCCGGAACGCGCTGCACGCGATGCACTCCACTTTCGTACTTCAGATGAGAGAAGACGCGGTCGCCTTCGATCAGCGCGATCACTTCCTTCATTCCACCAACGCCAGACTCGGAAGTTGAGAGCACTTCTACCTTCCACTTCTGCGTTTCAGCGTAGCGGTTATACATGCGAAAGACTTCCGCGACGAAGAGAGTCGCCTCATCGCCGCCCGTCCCTGCGCGAATTTCGAGGATGACGTTCTTTTCGTCGTTTGGATCTTTCGGCAAGAGCAACACTTTTAGCTCTTCTTCGACCGTGACCATACGCAAGTCGAGCCGGGCCAGTTCTTCCTCGGCGTAGGTGCGCATCTCGGCATCGGTTTCGTCGGCCAGCATGGCTTTACTCTCGGAGATGCCGCGCTTCAAGTCTTTGAATTCGCGAAATTTTTCTACGATCTCCGAGACTTCGCTGTGAGCCTTGGCGGTCTTCTGATAATTGGCGGAATCGTTGGTGATCTCGGGCGACAGGAGCGCCTGCGTTAATTCTTCGTACCGGATTTCGATTTGATTCAAGCGTTCAAACATAATTTGTTTTCCGTAAGGCGGGTTTGCCCGCGTGACTCATCCTAGGGGGAGACGCGGCAAACCGCGTCTCTACATTGATTTTAGGTGGAATGAGGAAGAAAACAAGATTACGCGGTGGGTACCGCTAGGCAATGACCAATTCGCCGCCGCGCTGCTTCTCAAGAATCATGGCTTCATTGAGCGCGAGTATGGCGCATTCGACTTCGCGGTCGTCAGGCGGTTGCGTTGTGATTCGCTGCAACCACAAGCCAGGCGCCGTCATTAGCGCAAAGAGCGAACCGCGATGTTTGGCGGCAAAGCGGATGATTTCGTAAGATACGCCCGCAATTACCGGTAGAAGCGCGATACGAATGCCAAACCTTGCCCAAAACGTCGTCACCGGGATCGCCATGTAAACCAGCATGGAGATGATCATGACGGTCATCAGGAAGCTGGTGCCGCAGCGCGGATGGTAGGTCGAATACTTCTGCACTTCGGCGCTATTGAGCGCGTCCCCATTTTCGAAAGCAAACACGGTTTTGTGCTCGGCCCCGTGATATTCATAGACGCGTCGGATGTCCTTCCAGAGCGACACTCCCCAAACGAAGAGCAAGAACATCGCGATCCGGATCAATCCGTCGACCAGGTTGAACATGATCTGCTGGCCAAAAATGGGATTAACGCGCTTGAGTTCGGTCGTCGCCAGCAACGGAAGGTACTTATACATGAAGATGAAGAACGCGACCGAGAATGCCATGTTTAATCCCGCCATCCAGCCGGTAATTTCGAACTTCTTGGCGGGAATCGCGGAATGCTCTGAAACCGAGCCCGCAGTATTTTCGTCCGCTTCGCTGCCAGTTAACTCATCTAATGCAGCGTTTGCAGAAAATTTGAGGGCTCGAAAGCCAAGTGTCATGGCGTGACCGAGTGTCATGACGCCTCGTATAACGGGCCAAGCCATCCACTTATGCTGCTCGGAGGGGCGTTCCAGCGGTTCACTATGAGTAACGATTTCGCCGGAAGGTTTGCGGACGGCAATTCCCCAGGCATGGGGCGACCGCATCATGACGCCTTCGAGCACAGCCTGACCGCCAACTAGGGTTTCTTCACCGCTCTCCAAGGCTGGCAGCAGCTGAACCGCCGCCTGAAAACGCACCATTTGTTGCCAACGTCGCATATTCATTGGATGATTCACCTGGCTGGGAGGACTCGCTGGACAAGGATAGCACAATTTTTGTCGGGTTTTGCCCGTCAGATCTCACGCTCGGGGCTTCGTATCTCCTTATAAGTCAATGGATTAACTAGACATTTCAAGCTGATTAATGGAACCGGATGAACAACTTCGCCGTACCGGAAAATGGAATCCAATGGGCATGCTGCTATTTGCTAAAACCTGCGAAGCGATCGCCGCGACTACCAAGAAGTTGGAAAAGACTTCCATCGTGGCCGACTACCTACGAGAATCGCCTCTCGATGAAGCTGCGGTTGCCGCCATTTATCTCTCCGGATCGCCGTTCCCGGCATACGAGGAGGCGACGTTACAAGTCGGCGGCTCGCTGCTTTGGAAACTGATTGCCGAAATCTCGGGGAGATCAGAGGTAGAGCTCTCGCAGATTTACAAGAAACATGGAGACGCCGGCGCTGTCGCCGAGCAGGCGCTCCCCTCGCGGCCTGACTCGGCTCTTCAGCTCACCTCTGTCCATCAAGCTTTTTTGGAGATTGCCGCGGCGCGCGGTGCCGCTCCAAAAGCATCTCGGCTGCGAGCCTTGCTCGAACGCTGCACGCCCCTGGAAGCAAAATATGTCGTAAAAATTGTGAGCGGAGATCTGCGCATCGGGCTCAAGGAAAGTCTGGTTGAGGATGCAATTGCAAAAGCCTTTGAGGCGCCGCTGGAGCAGGTGAAGCGCGCCAACATGCTGCTTGGCGATATCGGTGAAACTCTGCGACTGTCAGCCGGTGAGAAGTTAGAGGAAGCCCGCCTGCATCTTTTTCATCCCATCGACTTTATGCTGGCAAGTCCCATTAATTCCGCGGAGGAAGCGCTCAGCTCTTTCGAAAACGCGTCCGTTGAGGATAAGTACGACGGAATTCGGGCGCAGGCGCACGTAGAAGGCGGCGAGGTGCGTATTTTTTCTCGTACTCGCGATGAAATCAGCCTGTCTTTCCCCGAATTGCTGCCCGCCCTCGCCGGCCTTCCATCGAACGCGATTTTCGATGGAGAGATTATTGCGTGGGATTTTGCTAAGAATTCCGGCGCAGACCCAATAGATGGCGAGGCGAACGATGCGCTGGTCACCGGACGCGCTCTGCCCTTCAGCAAGCTACAGCAGCGATTGGGACGAAAAAAAGTGAGTGAAATTCTGCTGCGCGACGTGCCGGTCGTGTTCCTCGTATTTGACGTCATTTATGCGAGAGAGGAATTGTTGATTGATCGTCCACTGCGCGAGCGGGCGGAGATACTCGATGCAGTGTTGAGAGAACTTGCATCTGCACCGAGGCGAGAAGTTGTCTCACAGCTCACAGCGCAATCGGCTTTCGCATTTGGAAACAGCGATGACGCAGAGAATGTAGAAGCGTCGTGGAGCCGCGCCGATCATGCCCGAGTACACCGCGCCCCCACCGCGATTGCGCGTTCTCACGAAGACCTTGAGAAATCTTTCCTGGCGGCCAGAAGTCGAGGCAATGAAGGCCTTATGATCAAGGACCTGAATTCACTCTACACACCCGGTCGGCGCGGAAAATCGTGGTTGAAGATGAAGCGCGAGTTGGCGACCCTTGATGTGGTCGTGACTGCCGTTGAGTACGGTCATGGCAAACGCATTGGAGTTCTCAGCGATTACACCTTCGCGGTCTGGGACGGCGATGCGCTGGTAAATATTGGTAAGGCCTATTCCGGACTTACTGACGTGGAGATCGCCGAGATGACGAAATGGTTTCTCGCGCACGCCACCAAAGAACAAGGACTGAGGCTGGAGGTGGAACCCAAGATCGTGCTCGAAGTAGCCTTCAATAACATGATGATCTCGGAGAGGCATGAAAGCGGCTATGCCTTGCGCTTTCCGCGAATCGTACGATTGCGCCCTGACAAACTGGCAGAAGATGCGGACACCATCGAGCGAGTGAAGGAAATTTACGCCAGCGAGCATGGTGCTCAGGGAGGGACGCTTTCACGGTAGCCGCCTACCGTACTTAGTCGTGATGACTACGCCCGGCGTGGTGATGCTCTTCGTCCCGAACCGCAATCACACAGCTATGCGCAGTCTCGCAAATCAAGTGTTCCAACTGGATCGTGGTGTGGTGAATGCCGAATCCCCGCCCCAGCTTTTCATTGATCTCGCGAAGAATCGTGTCGCTTTCGGAGGTCGCCATGTCGGCAATCTTTACGTGCGCCGAGAGCGCATGATTTTCGGACCCGATGCTCCAGAGATGCAAGTCGTGAACATCGCTAACTCCCTCAACTTTCAACATCTCCGACTGCACCGCTTCCAGGCTCATCCCCCGGGGCGTGCCTTCCAACAAGATGTTGCAGGTTTCACGCACAATGCCAAAGCTCGACCATAGAATCAATGCGCCGATGCCGAACGACAGAGCCGCGTCGACCCAGTATTGTCCAGTCCAGTAAATGATCAATCCGCCAACAATAACTGCCGCCGTTGACAGCGTATCGCCGACCTCATGGAGCAATGCGCTTCGCAAATTCACGTCCTGCCCATCGCGTCCTGAGCGCCACAACAGCAGAGCAATCACACCATTCATGACCACGCCTGCGGCCGCGACGATGATCACCACGCCAGCACGAACGTGCTCGGGGTGCTGAATCCTTTGGAACGCCTCGTAGAAGATGAAAAAGGAAACGGCAACCAGAGACAGAGCGTTGACCAGCGCCGCGAGAACTCCTGCTCTGCGGTAGCCGTAAGTCTTAGTAGCGCTGGGTGGACGCCCTTCGAGATAAACCGCCACCAGAGACAGCAGAAGGGCCAAAAAGTCTGAGAGATTGTGCCCCGCTTCCGAAAGCAGCGCTAACGAGTGGGCGCGGATGCCGGCAACTACCAACAGCAAGACGTAGACAATCGTCACCGCAAGCGATACTTGCAGCACTCGGCCGGTCCCGTGGGAATGGGAATGTCCCGCATGCGAATGCATACCTCTAGGATAGCGCAAGACCGGCAGCGGATTGCCCTTGAATTCGATCCCTGCAATCACTGGCCAATATGCCGACGAACGCGCTATGCTTCCTTTCGCTCCGTATATGAAGAAAAAATCAGGAGGAAAAGAATGAAGAAGGCTATTTTTGTCTCCACTCTGCTGATGCTGATTGCTTCGGCAGCCCTGGCACAGACCAAGGATCCAATCAGCAGCGCCTTGCGAGAAGGCGTTCCGGGCCGCCAGAAAAGTACGGTCGCTGCCATTGAAGCGATGCCTGCCGACAAGTTCAACTACAAACCCACGCCCGACCAGATGACATTCGGACATCTCGTCGTACACATGATCGAAGCGAATAATGCGCTGTGCAGCAAGGCGGCGAGTGTTGACGCCCCTAAGGTGGAAGAGTTCAAAGAAACTGACGGAAAAGACAAGCTCGTAAGTGGGCTCAAAGCGTCTTTCGATTTTTGCAACCAGGCGCTCGCCAAAATGGACGACTCCAAGCTTGGAGAAACTACAGAAGCCATGGGCATGAAGCTGACGCGCGCCCGGATCGCCTTGGGAGTTGCGAGCAGCATGGCGGATCACTACGCGGAAGCGGCGATGTATCTCCGCTTGAACGGAGTGACGCCGCCGGGAGCCAAGAAGTAAATCGTTCTACAAAGCTCGTATGGAGACGGGCGACCGGCCCGTCTCTTTCTTATCAATTTAAGCGTAAATTTCACTACTGATCAGCAAGAGTCCTGGACGCCCCGAGCGCCTACCCGGCAAGTTTTTCGAGCTCTTTTTCCCCAATTACGTTGACCCCAAGTTCGCGGGCCTTCTCGAGCTTCGAGCCGGAATCGCTTCCCGCCACCACATAGTCTGTTTTCTTGCTGACGGATCCCGAAACCCGGCCGCCGGCATCCTCGATCATGTTCTTTGCTTCGTCCCGAGTGTGGCGCTCAAGCGTACCTGTAAGCACGAAAGTTTTTCCGGCCAGCTTCGTGCCTTTTTCTTTTTTCTGGCCTTTAAACATCAGGCCGGCTTTGCGGAGATCGTTGACCAGCTTGCGATTGTGTTCGTCCGCGAAAAATTCGGCTATGCTCTCGGCAATTCGGGGACCTACCTCGTTGACTTCTTCCAATTGCTCGGCACTCGCTTCTGTGATGGCGTCGAGCGAGCCGAAATGCTCAGCGAGAAATTTAGCCGTACGCTCCCCAACGAACCGGATCCCCAGTCCAAAAATGACGCGCTCCAGCGGAAGCTTTTTGGAGTCGGCAATTTCGGCTAACACATTGTCTGCCGTTTTTTCTCCGATACGATCGAGACGAAGCAAGTCTTCTTTTGTCAGCTTGTAGAGGTCTGCGACATTCTTCACCATGCCGCGTTCGCTGAGCTGATTGACGAGCGACTCGCCAAGGCCGTCGATGTTCATGACATGGCGCGATGCAAAATGCAGGATTGTCCCTTGTAGCTTTGCCGGGCAGTTGGCGTTAACGCAGCGGTGATCGGCCTCGCCCTCGGTGCGAACAACGTTACCGTCACACACCAGGCAATGCTCGGGCATCTCGAATTGCTTCGCGCCACGCGGGTGGTCGCTGTCTTCGACAACTTTGACAACTTTCGGAATCACATCTCCGCCGCGCTCCACTTCCACCCAGTCGCCAATTTTCACGCCGAGACGCGCGATCTCATCCATGTTGTGCAGTGTCGCGCGCGAAACGGTTGTGCCTCCGATGGGGACGGGTTTCAACCAGGCGACTGGCGTCAGCTTCCCGGTGCGTCCAACTTGCGGAACTATGTTTTCAATCTGGGTAACTCCGCCGCGAGCCGCATACTTGTAGGCGATCGCCCAGCGAGGGGCTTTACCAGTGAAACCGAGTTCGCGTTGCCACGACGTGAGGTCGACTTTAATAACGATGCCGTCAATCTCATACGGAAGCGACTCGCGCTTGCCTTCCCAACTCTGAATAAATTTCCAGACTTCGTCGAGATTTTTCGCCAGTTTGCGATTGAGATTGACTTTGAATCCGGCCTTCTCCAGCGCATCCATTGTTTTGGATTGACGGTCGAAGTATGTCTTACCATCTCGCAGCAGCATGTAAGCGAAATAGTCCATCCGGCGCTGCGCCGTGATTGAGGGCTCAAGCTGCCGCACCGTACCTGCGGTAAAATTTCGCGGATTAGCAAAGGTCGCAAGCCCGTGCTGCTCGCGTTCTTCATTCATCTTCCGGAAGGCCGCGATCGGCATCAGCATCTCGCCTCGCACCTCGAAGTCGGAAGGGATACCCGCTTTCTTAAGCTTTTCTTTGGTGACGGCCAGCGGCACAGATCGAACTGTCCGAACATTCGAGGTGACATCTTCGCCGATACTGCCATCGCCGCGCGTAATGCCGTGCTCGAGCCGCCCATCTGTATAGACGAGGGCGAGCGACATACCGTCAAGCTTCAATTCGCACATGTACTCGATGTCGGTTCGGCCGCTCAACTCGTGGACACGGCGCTCCCAATCGCGCAACTCTTCTTCGCTGTAGGCGTTATCGAGCGAGAGCATCGGAGACGAATGCCTGGCCTTGACGAAACCCTCGCGCGGCTTGCCTCCAACCCTCTGCGTCGGCGAATCAGGATTGACCAGAACCGGGTGCTCCGCTTCGATTCGCTTGAGCTCATTCATCAACTTGTCGAACTCGGCATCCGAAGCCTCCGGATCATCGAGCACGTAATAGCGATGCTCGTGGTGCCGGATCTTCTCGCGCAGTGCTTCAACTTTCTTTTCGATTTTGAGGCCAAATGCGGGTGGCATAACTAGGAAATTATAGCTACGATTCGGAGTGGAATGGCGAGCTTTTGGAGGCGACACGTCAGCACTCGTATCAGGAAAGACAGAGTCCGCCCTGCAGCTAAATGCTTTTCGCTTTGCGGATGCGGCCCTGGCCGCTCGATCTGCGGCCAACGCTCGACGGTGGCTTGGGCATCCCATCAAGCAACTCCTTGAGGACGGTTGCGTTGTTGTGAGGATAATTCCGCGAAGAGTAGAGAAGCGTAAGGTTGCGCTTACCGCCGGCGAGCTTATGGAGCTGGGCGACGGCAGCTGTCGCTTGCTCGCCTGCCAATTCCTTCAAATAGCGTTTGCGAAAAAATCTCCATCCTTCGGGATTAGCGTGGAACCATTGCCGTAATTCGGTTGAGGGAGCGAGTTCGCGCATCCAGAGCTTTACTGAAGCCGCTTCTTTATTCAAACCGCGCGGCCACAGCCGATCGACCAGAACACGCGTTCCGTCGGACCTTGCGGCTGGATCATAGACGCGTTTGATGGAGACGGTCATGATTTCCGTATTATCCTATTTCTGAGGCCAGCCTTCCATCCGCGTCGCACATGAAAAAGTTTTTCAAGGGAAATACTTCTGAAGTATTGATTCTTTCCACCATCCTCGCCCTTTTTTGTCTGGCGGGATGCGACGTCGAGCGTCGGAAATCCGATGCGGAACTCGGCCTCAACCCGCAACAGGCCGCAGGCCGAAAACTCTATGACAATTATTGCGACCGCTGCCATGAGCCGTATTCCACGCATGGGAAAAAAGGTCCCGGATTAAAGGGTGTATTCAAAAATCAATATCTGCCCCTCAGCGGACTGCCCGCAAATGACGATCGCGTAAGTGACATCGTGAAATATGGCCGAGCAAAGATGGAAGGCTTCGGCCAGGTAATGAGTGAGCAGCAGATAAAAGATCTCATCACATACCTTCACACACTTTAGCCAAGACAGCCTTAGTGGAAGCGGATACCCCGCCCGCTTACTCTTTCGCTTTCAGTTTGGGATCGGGTTGTTTCGCATTTCCTGTATAGATAATCGCCCATGCGTTATTTTTGCCCCACCTAGTTTGCGGGCGGCAGCGCCGGACCTACATTCGCCCCGCACTCATGAGTATGTGGGATAATCTGCGCCAGTGGTTACTACTCACAAATCCGCTCTTTTTCAGAGACTGCCCTCGACGGACTCGCTGCTGAACGATCCTGCTATTCGATCGCTCGTCGAGCGCGAGGGGCATGAAGCGGTCAAAGAAAGCATCCGCTCCGTGTTGGCAAACTTGCGACGCGAAATCGCTGTTGGAACTATTTGCGACGACTCGAGTCGGAACAACTCGTTAGACCTGGCGCTCGGCGGGATCGTTCTTGCTATCGAACGTACACTTCGGCAATCGCTGAGCCACTCACTTGTTCCCGTGATCAATGCAACCGGCGTTATTTTGCACACGAATCTCGGACGGGCACCCCTCGCTCGCGACGCAATGGAACGGCTGCTCACGACCGGGGGCGGCTACTCCAATCTCGAATTCAATCTTGAAACGGGCGAACGTGGAAAGCGCGATGTCCATGTCGATCGATTGTTCAAGAAGTTATTAAGCGAGAATGTGGAACGTGTGACGGGCACCTCGCCCCTTCAAGCCGAGCGCAGTTCCTCTGTGTCAACGATCGTCGTCAATAATAATGCGGCCGCGGTCTTGCTCGCACTGAACACTTTGGCCGAGGGCGGGGAGGTTATTGCATCTCGCGGCGAGTTGGTCGAAATTGGGGGCTCGTTCCGTATTCCGGACGTAATGCAGAAGTCGAATGCGACTTTGCGCGAAGTCGGAACGACAAATCGCACGCGGGTTTCCGACTACGAATGCGCCATCAACGAGCGCACTCGATTGCTTCTGCGCGTGCATCGATCAAACTTTGAGATTTCCGGATTTACCGAGCAACCGACCCTTGCCGAATTGACAGAGCTCGCCAAGCGCAAGAATGTTCCTCTTCTCGAGGACCTGGGGAGCGGCGCACTATTCGATCTAAATTCTGTGGGGGTCAAGGGAGAACCGGGCGTTATCGATAGTCTGCGCATCGGCGTCGACGTTGTTACTTACAGTGGAGACAAGTTGCTTGGCGGTCCACAGGCCGGGTTAATCAGCGGGCGCGAGGATTTGGTCTCCCGCATGCGGTCGAATTCGCTCTTTCGCGCGTTGCGGGTAGACAAGCTTACTTACTCTGCGCTCGAAGCGACGCTGCTCGCTTACGTGAAGCACGATCACGATGCAATTCCCGTTTTGCGGATGATGCGAATGTCCAAGGCCGAAATCGGCCAACGTGCACAAGCTCTGATTGAATCGATGGGGAGACTTCTGCCAGCCTCTACAGCGCAATCGAAATCCTCGCGATTGAGATTGGAAATCTGTGATGGCGATTCGTTGATCGGCGGTGGTGCCGCACCTTCGGCTGTCTTGCCCACGTCGTTAGTCTCGTTAAGCCATGGCGAGATGAGCGCCGAAGCTTTAAGCACTTGGCTGCGAAATCACAATCCGCCGATCATTACTCGCGTGGAGGATGGCCTTGTTCTGCTCGACCTTCGCACCGTGTTTCCTCAGCAGGATGCAAGCCTTGTCGCCGCCCTGGCATCCTTAAACTAAAGGCAATCGCACCCGTGGCGACGCTTTACACAATTGGCCATTCGACGCGCCGATGCCCCAATGCGAGCGTAATTGCAAAATACGATCCGACCCTTGACAATGCAGCCATGATCCTCGGCACCGGCGTCGACATCGCTGAAGTCCCTCGAATTCGCGAGAGTATCGAGCGCTTCGGTGACCGCTTCCTTAAGAGAATATTTACGGAAGGCGAGATCCGATACTGCGAGCGCAAGGCTAGAAGATTCGAGAGCTACGCCGCCCGTTTCGCTGCAAAAGAAGGAGGGATGAAAGCGTTGGGTACGGGATGGAGCCGCGGAGTCAGATGGCGCGACATTGAAGTGGTGCGCCCGAGAGGTCAGCGCCCGACTATCCAGTTCCACGGCCAAGCCGCAGTCATCGCCGAAACGCTCGGCACCAAAAATATTGCGCTGTCGATCACTCACACCGCCGAGCAATCTCTCGCACACGTCATTCTCGAAGGTTAAATTCTCACTTCAGATCTCTCCTTAAAAAATACTGACCTGGTACACCTCCCTAAAGTAACGCCTGAAACGTCGTACTTCCCCGGTTTCCCGCGACAGACGCGGAAGGTCAGGGTTTGTATTAGCGGAAGGTAACAAGACTCGGTTACTCCTCCCGGGACAAAATGGGTGGGTTCAAAGAAAGGCATTTGACATGAAACTTTCTCGTTTTGTATTTGGCTTTGGTTTGACGGCTTTGATTCTGACTCTGTCAGTGATCTCACTTTCTGCACCAGCTTCGGCCGGAGTTGCCATCGGCATCTCGGTCGGCGTCGCGCCTCCTGCAATACCAGTGTATGAACAGCCAGCTTGTCCGGGTGCAGGCTACCTGTGGACGCCCGGCTATTGGGCATGGAACGAAGACGGTGGCTATTACTGGGTGCCGGGAACATGGGTTGTAGCTCCCGTGGGTATGGTCTGGACGCCCGGTTACTGGGGATCTGAGCGCGGTCGTTACGGCTGGCACGCCGGCTACTGGGGGCCGCACGTCGGCTTCTACGGCGGCGTAAATTACGGTTTTGGCTATGGTGGCGTCGGCTTTGAAGGCGGGGAATGGAGAGGCCGCACATTCTTCTATAATCGCGCGGTTCTCAATGTCAACGTCGGTCTCGTTCGAAATGTGTACTCGCGCAATGTGATCGTGAACAACGTTCACGTAAGCTACAACGGTCCGGGCGGAGTATTGGTGCGCCCCTCGCGTGAAGAAGAGCGTTGGGAGCACGAACCACACAGAATGGCACTGCAGGAGCAGAGGCATCACGAGTTCGAGGCTGGACACAACCGCGAATTCTTCGCCTCGGCGAATCATGGGCACCCCGGCATCGCAGCGACTGGCCGTCCCGGAGAGTTCCATGGAGCTCATTTCGATCATGCAAGCGATCGGGGCGAGATGCGCGGCAATCATGGCTTCGATCGCGGCGAGCGAAATGATCGTGGCAATGATCGCCATTTCGACAATCGGCACTCCGAGGATCGTCACTTCGACAATCACCGCGGTAACGAGCGCCATGGCGACGACCACCGTTCGGATCGACCTGCTCCGCGCGCCGACCATCATGAGCAATCCAAGCACGGTCGCGATCGCTAGTCCGGGCGTCCTATTGTGGTCGTACTGTTAAGACGACTGCCGTCCCACAGGTCCCCACGCTTGTCGCCGCATGCGATGAGATGGGGGCCTTACTTTTTGCGATACTTCTCAACTTTTCACGTCGCCACCGCTAAATCTCCGTTGCGTTTGCTATGATGCTCCTGTCGTCAACGGACCACCTTGCCTAGCCAGAAGCAACTGAAATGGTCGCAGCTCCGCGTCGGACTCACCGTCCTGGTGGCAAGCATCACGCTCGCGGTGCTGATCTTCTTCATGAGCGGGACCGGCGGATGGTTCACTAAAAAAATCACACTCCGCTCGTATTTCGACAATGCCGGAGGTCTCCGTGAAGGTGCCCCAGTTCGCCTGGCTGGCGTTGACGTGGGAAACGTGATCGGAGTGCGGGTCATCAACGGCCAACCGGCGACGCCGGTTGAAGTCACGATGAAGGTCAATACCAAGTACGGCTACAGCTTGCGCAAGGATTCGATCACCGTAATGAGCACGGCGGGAATTCTGGGCGAGACTTTTGTTGACATCGACAGCGCGCAGGCGAAGGGTATCGAGGCAAAGGACGGCGATATTTTGCAATCGCGCGGTCAGCCCGATGTTCAGGACGTAGTGCGCGCCAGCCAAGGCACTCTTGCTAACATGGACGCCCTCTTGAAGCGACTGGATCGAATCCTCGCATTTGTCGAAAGCGGCCAAGGATCGATCGGCAAAGTTATCTATAGCCCGGCGCTCTATGATCAGCTAAATGCCACGGTAGGAGAGTTCAAACACTTGATCGATGACGTCCAAAGCGGGAAAGGCTCGATTGGCCCGCTGCTGACGAGCGACGAGACCTACAAGAAGGTCAATTCCACGATCGATAAGTTGAATGCAATTGCCGATGACCTGCAGCAAGGCAAGGGATCCGCTGGCAAGTTGCTCAAGGATCCAGAGCTTTATGACAATGCCAATAAGACGATCGCGAATGTTCGGCAACTGACTGACGAGATCAACGCCGGCAAAGGCGCGATCGGAACCCTGACGCACGATCAGGAGTTCGCCAACCGCCTGCAGGCGACAATGAAAAATCTGACGGAGCTTTCGAACCGTCTGGAGCAGGGACAGGGGACAGCGGGCCTGCTGTTCAAAGACCCGGCGCTTTACAACAACAGCAACCAGATGCTGGTGGAGACTCGGGAACTGGTCAAATCGATTCGGGAGAATCCCAAGAGATATTTGACTTTCCACGTCAGGGTGTTCTGAGCGCTATCGCCATGCCCCAATAGGGTTGGTATCAGGTCATCGCTTCAGGGGTACGAGCGCTTCGTATCACGGCATCGCTTTAGCGGCACGGACGGTTGGTATCAGGGCATCGCTTCAGCGATGCCAAAGTGAATCAGTGATTGAACCGGCTTCAACCGCACCGAGCGGTCTCAGGGCCTAACTTTATTCTGTTCGAGCTGCGCGCGAACTTGCGCACCGGCGTTGCAGAAACCGCTAACCTCCGGCATAATAATGGTTTGTCTTACATCGCCGGACTCTTCCGGGCAAAGGATACTCAAAGTCTGTGTTAATGATTCGACTGGCGCGCTTTGGCGCGCGTAAACAACCCTATTACCGAGTGGTAGTGATTGAGAAGGAGCGCGCTCGCAACGGCCGTCCCGTGGAAGTCGTGGGAACCTATAATCCGCGCACGAATCCGGCTACTTTTGACTTGAAACGCGAACGCATTGACCATTGGGTTTCGAAGGGCGCACAGCTTTCTGACCGCGTCCGGAAAATTGTCGATTCTCCCGCGCCTGCTGCTGCCGCGTCGGTCGCTTAGCCTCTTCACTCGTCAATTCAGGAGTTATTCATGATTGAACCGAGCGCCAGTCCGCGCGCCATGATCGAGTACATCGCCAAGGCGATTGTCGAGGCGAAGGGCGAGGTCTTTGTTGAAGAGTACGAAGATGGCGACGAGACCGTCGTAGAACTCGAGGTCGCGGAAGCCGATTTAGGCAAGATCATAGGGCGCTCGGGGCGAGTTGCCCGCGCATTGCGGAACCTGCTGAGCGCGGCGGGTTCGAAGCTGAACAAGCGCTACGCGCTCGAGATTATCGAATAAGCACCACGCCTGACGGGTATCATGGCGATTCAAAATGCACCCGGCGAATGGATCACCCTGGCGGTGGTCATAAAGACGCAAGGTCGCTATGGAGAAGTGGCTGTCGAGCCGCATACCGACGTCCCGGATCGCTTCCATCAGGAGATGAAACTGTCGGCTCTCGGAAAAGACGGGTCCCGACGAGATGTAACCGTCGAGGATGTCTGGCCGCATAAGAGTTACCTGGTGTTGAAGTTTGAGGGAGTCGGCAGCATCACTGAGGCCGAAGCGCTGGTCGGAGCCGAGCTTCAGATTCCGATTGGCGAACGGGCCCAACTAGAGAATGGTTGGACATATCTCAGCGATTTAGTCGGATGCACAGTGTTCGACGGCGAACGTCGCATCGGGGAGATTGAAGATGTGCAGTTTGGCGCAGGAGAGGCACCGCTGCTAGTTGTAAAAAGCGCGAACAAGCTGCCTTACGAAATTCCGTACGCCGATGCATATCTGGAGAAGCTGGACCTAGAGCAGCGACAGATAAGAATGAAGTTGCCGGAGGGCTTGCTTGAAGTCAACGCGCCACTGGGCAACGAATATCGTAGAAATAAAGAGAAGAGAGTTGGCGGCAAGTGAGGGTCGATTGCGAAAATGAAGATCGACATTCTCACAATCTTCCCGGATTTTTTTCGAGGGCCCCTGGATTACGGGATTGTGCGCCGAGCGCGCGAAACCGGGCTGGTGAAAATTAAAATTCACGACCTGCGGTCGTTCACGAAAGACAAACATCGCACCGTGGATGACCGCCCGTTCGGCGGCGGCGAGGGGATGGTCCTGAAGCCGGAACCGATTTTTGAATGTTTGGAATCGCTGGGCGATATTGCTCCGCAACGAGATCGAGTAGCGGGGGCCGAAAAGCCGACGGTGAGCCAGTCGGTGATTTTGCTTTCCGCGCAAGGTCGCAGGCTCGATCAGACTATGGCGACGCAATTGGCGGTGCTCGATCGCATCGTGCTGATTTGCGGTCGCTACGAAGGGGTGGACGAGCGCATCAGCGAGCATCTCGCCGATCGCGAAGTGTCGATCGGTGATTATGTGCTGAGCGGCGGCGAGCTTGGGGCCACCGTGATTGTCGACACAGTGACGCGACTCATTCCCGGCGCTGTGGGCAATCAGAATTCGACGCGACAGGAGTCGTTTACCGAAACGTCTCACGCCACGCTAGAGTCGGCAGAGGATGGGCCGAACGCAACCTGTGGTTCGGGCGGGCTATTGGATTATCCGCATTACACGCGGCCCGCGGACTTTCGTGGCATGGCGGTGCCGGAAGTATTGATGAACGGCAATCACGACGAGATTCGCACTTGGCGGCGGAAGACAGCATTGAAGAAGACGCTGCGTAACCGCCCCGATTTGCTGAAGCGCGTTACGCTTACGGCGGAAGATAAGAGATTACTGGCTGAAATTCAGCTGGCTAGGGGAGACGGGGCGAGCCCCCGTCTCTACTAAAAAAATTTATTTACGAAGCAGGAAGAGGAAATATGCGCAATCCGATTATTGAAAAGTTGCTGGCGAAATCGCGCCGTACCGACCTCCCCAAGTTCAACCCTGGCGATACGATTAAAGTTCAGGTCAAGATCAGAGAAGGCGAAAAAGAGCGCCTGCAGGCGTTTGAGGGAGTCGTCATCGCGCAATCGCGCGGAGCGCAGCCCAGCTTCACGGTCCGCAAAATCAGCTTCGGACAGGGCGTCGAGCGCATTTTCCCGATGGATTCGAAGGTCATCGACAAGATCGACGTTATCCGCTCAGCAAAAGTGCGGCGCGCCAAGCTCTATTACCTGCGCGGATTGAAAGGCAAAGCCGCCCGCCTGAAAGAAGTAGAACGCCCCAAATAAACCGCGCCCGTTTTGCTCCAAGCAGCGGAAGAAGTTTGAAGAGCTTGAGTGTGGGCACGGTTTTCTTGAGTGTGGGGACGGGCGACCCCGCCCGTCCAGCCTCGAAGATGGCCTATCCCACCGAGCTTCCACATCTCCCCCGATTTCCACACTTGCTTCCAATTAAATCTTGAACGAAGATGCTGATTAAGTTCAGTGCCCAGTTCCCGAACCAAATCGTCCAAGTCAAATACCTCTAAGTCAGAAAATATCTCTGCCTCGGCAGCCAAGCTGCGCCTGCTCAAGCGCCTGCGCTGCACCCTGAAATTTGAAAAGCTAGCCTGGGCCACGGGCGCAACGCTCGTAGCGGGCGTCGACGAAGTTGGCCGTGGATCTCTCTTCGGGCCGGTGGTAGCAGCGGCCGTCATTCTTGACCCCGCATACCGTATTCGCGGACTGCGGGATTCGAAACTCCTCCCCGCCGAGCGCAGAGAAGAATTGGACCTGCGCATTCGCGAGCATGCCATCGCGTGGGCCATCGCCACTGTCGACTCCGCGCGGATCGACCAAATCAATATCTATCACGCGTCGCGATTAGCCATGCTGCGTGCGGTTCAGCAGCTAAGTCCACAGGCGGGATATCTTCTCATCGACGCAATGAAGCTCGACTGCGAAGTTCCGCAGCGCAAAATTATTCACGGCGACGCGCTCTCCGCTTCGATCGCGGCGGCATCCATCATCGCCAAGGTCGAGCGCGACCGCATGATTTCCGCTTGGGATCCCGTCTATCCGGTCTATGGCCTCGCGTCCAACAAGGGTTACTGTACGACACGTCATTTAAAAGCGTTGCGCGAGCACGGACCCTCGCCACTCCATCGCCAGTCGTTCGCCCCAGTGTGGAACGCTCCAGTCCCGCAGGAAGTCCTGGCGTTCATAATGGAAGAAGTGGTGGCCGACGCGCTTCCCACCAGCAGCGAAGAATCGCTCATCGCAATCGCAGCAGCTAGAACTTGAACTTTGTAGCGCCGCCGTCCCGGCGGCTGTCCGGTGGGCGCCTCGCCCACCGCGCTGACGGCGAGACGCCGTCAGGACAGCCGGCAAGATGCCGGCGTTACTTTTTTAGTTTTATTTTGCTTTATAGATTTCGCTTAGAAGATCGGGCTTTGACTCGTCGCGAATCAGATGTGCGTACTTCTCTCCGCCGTGATAATCGAGCTTCACAACACGGTAATATTCGGTGTTCTCTACGATCAGTTCGATCGGCGAAGAACTGTTTTTCGAGGTTCGAATAGCATCTCGCCAGACGTCGGATGAAAGTTTGCGGCCATTGACCGCGACAATCTTCATCCCGGGTCCGATACCGGCTTTCGCCGCGATCATGCCTTCAATGGTGTCTCGTACTACGCCTTCGTCGCTCAACGACAAACCGAGCGAGTAGCGTGCATCCATTTTCTTGCCGTCGGAGCTTTCCGCACGATCCAGTTCGGACGGAGTACCGTCGTAGACTAGTTTCCATCCGCTCCCTTCAACTCCGCCAAGTGGAGCACGAGGACCGTGATTCGTGAGACGCTCCGTCCAGAAAGCCCGCCAGTCGTAGGGTGCAACCTGGTTCAGCGCGTTGACGACGTCATCGAAGTTGTACGGCTTCACCATGGGAGGACCACTCGGCGCTCCGTGAAACAACTTGCAGAAGTCGTCCAATGACTTCGCGTCTTTGGTTTGTTGGCGAATGATCACATCCGCCCACAGCCAGTTGAGAACGTCTTCATCGTAGTAATCAAACCCACGTCGATAGTCTGACCAGGCATGCGGAGCATCCTGCATGCTCGGCACGCCGTCAGCCGTGTCCTGCAAGTCGCGCCAGACGCGGCCGGAGCGGTGATCAAGTTCCGCCGCAATTTGCGCCAGCGCATCGCGGGCTAGCGACGGAGTACGTTCCCCGCTACGAGCCGAAAGAACATCGCCCAGATACGACGTGAGCCCCTCGTAGACCCAAAGCAAATCCGTCTGCATCGGCTGCTCATAATCGGGCGTCGCTAGGTCGGCAGGGCGGCGATATTTGCCGTTCCACGAATGCACGTATTCGTGCGGTAGAAGACCGGCCGATTCTTTGCGTCCGTCCTCTTCGATCAGGGAACGTTCTTCGATGCGGCTGTCGTTCGATTCGTGGTGCTCCAATCCAAAATGCGCGACGTGATCGCTGAGCGTGAGCAGGAAGTGGTAATCGCGATAGTGGCGCGCTCCGAAAAGTAATCCAGCTTGCTTGACCAAGTTGCGCCAATGCTCCCACACTTCGGACGGCGCCTCGAGCGCAACCGCGCTGTCGGCGGCAAGATCAAGTTCAGCGGGAGGATTTTCGGTACTGAGTGGTACAACTTTCAGAAATTCCCCCGTGAGAACGGGGCCGTCCACAAGCATGGTGAGAGAAACCGGGGAGAAACGAATTTCGCTGCCGGACTGATTCGCGACATGTAACGAGGTTCCAAACTTCCACCCGGCAGGCATTCGCAGACTCGCATCATAGGTGAGCTCGTCGGATCGGTATCCCGCCGGATAGAGCAACAATGCGTTCCAATTAACGATGTACAACTTTTCCGTAGCCGAAAGCCCCGCAGTATATCCAGGCTGCGTGGATGCTGGGGAAGCGTAATCGAGGTTGGCCGTGATTTCATTCGCTCCGCTCGGGACTTCCACGTGGAAGGTGTACCCATCCAGCAGATCGCGACGCCACTTCAAAGCTTTACCGCCCGCTGTGAATTTCAAGCCAGTCACGTCGGTGATTGGGCCGGTGGGGCCGTGCTCCCCAGGAATCCATTTTGGATAGTACAAAGTGAGCGTGCCGGGCTTGGCGGGGATACGCAATTGCGCGTGCATCATCTTTCGCGGAGCATCGGAGGCATCCACAGCCAAAGTGACGATTGGGCCGTCCGTTGCAAATAGAAAAATCGATGAGAACAGAATGATCGCAATGAAACACTTCTTCACGCTAAAACACGAGCCCATTGGGCCTCCCATTGGTTGATCGACACAATTTACTTCATACATCAGTTGCCCGAACCGTTAAATATATCAGGGCGCGTCGAGACAAGAGCGGCAAGCGCCAATCCACAATCGCTTGCCTGCTATCATCTCCCACGTGCCATCGCGCGGAAAATTCATCACCTTCGAAGGGCTCGACGGAAGCGGTAAGAGCACGCAGCTTGATAAACTAGCGCGCTCCCTGCGGGCGCGCGGTGTCGCGGTAACTGTCACGCGCGAGCCCGGAGGCACCGCAACCGGAGAGAAGATCCGGGAAGTGTTATTGCACTCCGCGACTGCGGGACTTTCATCCCTCACCGAACTCGCGCTCATGTTTGCATCGCGTGCGCAACACATTCACGAGGTCATTTTGCCCGCCATTGCGGAAGGGCGGGTGGTGCTATGCGATCGTTTTACGGACTCCACCGAGGCCTACCAGGGCGGAGGGCGCAAGCTCGGATCGAAAATTGTGCTGGAGATGCACAAAATACTCTGTGGCAATCTGCAGCCAGACTTAACAATTCTCTTAGACAACGACTTAGGCTTCAGTCTGGATCGCGCCCGTCGCCGTAATGAAAAGAAAAGTATCCGATTCAACAAATCTACAGAAAAAGACGAGAACCGGTTCGAGCAAGAGAGCCGGGCTTTTTTCGGACGCGTCCGGCATGGATACATAACGATCGCGCAGCGCGAGTCGCAGCGCGTGCAAACCGTCAACGCCCGTGGCACTCCAAACGAAACTCACGCAGCTATTATGGAATTGGTAAAAAAGAAGCTCAAACTGTAGAGACGCGGCTAGCCGCGTCTCGGCAGCGAATCTGCCGCCAGTCAAGAGACGGGGCAAGCCCCGTCTCTACAGAATATTTAATTATGGCTTTTGCTGATTTTGCCGGCAACTCGGAAACCGTTCACCGCATGCGCGAGATGCTTTCGCGCAACCGGTTTCCGCATGCCGTTATTCTTTCAGGCTCCAAGGGTGCAGGAAAGTACACGCTGGCGCTGATGATGGCCCGCGCGATGAATTGCCTGGAACCGCCGGCTACTGCCGACGGTTTGCCCGACTTCTGTGGCCACTGTTCGAACTGCACGCGCATCGCGCAGGCCGAAGATCTTGATGCCCGCTTCGCCGAGGCGGTCGAGGCGCGTGAGAACATGCGCGATGCCGACAAGAAAGAGACGCGCATCTTCGTGCAGACTCATCCCGACGTCCTTGTCATTCCTCCCGACCCGCCCCAGATGCTGGTAAAGGTTGATCAGGTGCGACACGTGATCGCCACGATTTATTACCGTCCGGGTGACGCTCGCGAACGAGTCTACATTTTCACCGCGTCGGCCTTCATGAAAGAGGCGGCGAATTCCCTGTTGAAGATTTTGGAAGAGCCCCCCGAGTTCGCCACGATTTTCCTGCTCACGGAGAACGCCGGCGAGTTGCTACCTACGATTCGCTCCCGCTCTATGACGTTCAATCTGGGAGCGCTACCAGCAAGCGACATTGAGAGCCGCCTGGCGAAGCTACGCCCTGCCTGGGACGCGCGGCAGCGCGCCTTAGTCGCCCGTCTGAGCGAGGGGGCGATCGGAAAGGCATTATCGTTTGACCTTGAGGGCTACATCGCGGCCCGCAATCACGCCCTGATCGTCCTGCGCTCCGCTCTCGGCGCTGGGACCCGCAGCGGCGGCAGCGATCACAGCGAACTCTTCAAAATGACCGAAGGTTACCGGGCGGGGGCGGACGGGCGCGCCAAGATTGAGGGGCTCTTGCGGACAACCTACTCGCTTTTGGAAGACCTGATGTTTTTGCAGGCCGGCACCAGTCAACTGGTTCGTAACACCGACATCGTCGGAGAGCTAAAGAAGTTGTCCGAAGCTGCCGATCTTTCCTGGATACAACGTGCCTCGGCAGGCCTGGGCGAAGTCGAACGCGGACTTCGACGCAACTTGCTGCGCTCGCTTTCGCTGGACGCCTTTGCTACGGCGCTGGAAAACGCTCCTTAGCCGCGTGCCGTATACTTTTACGCCTTAGTTTGATCACTTTGTTGGAGAGTTGTCGGACAAAATTCCCGATGACGGTGGTACCTTTTCACCCAACACCTTCGGTTTACAGTTTGCACCGAAGAAGCTGCACAATTTATTGTCAACCACTGTCCGCTATGATACCGTTACCCTCAGTTTCACACCTCTGGACCCACAATCAGCGTTTTATGATGTGGCATTTCTGCCCGCGTTGCGCGCAGGTGGTGCGACTTGAAAGATGCAATCGAAGCCTTGCCCGACCAATCCGTAGAACAGGAGAGCTTTGCGAACCGCAAGCTCATCCGCCCGACGCTGAATCGCGTCGAACACAACCACAACGGCCACGGTCACAGCCAGAATCACAACCATATGCCGCTCGAGCGCAGCCACCGCGACAACAATCGAGATCGCGACCGCGATAAAGACAGGGACAGTCACCGCGATCGCAACGAACGGTCGGCAGCACCCTCAAACTCGAACTCCAAGAAGACGCCTCCAGCCGAGCAAACCAACGCCGAAAATTTCTATTACCAGAAGCAGATGCAGACGAAAACGCCGATGGTCGTCGTGCTACGCGATGGCGAAGAAGTCCATGGATACATCGAGTGGTACGACAAGAACTGCATCAAGCTAAACCGCTCGAACGGTGCCAATCTGATGATCTACAAGCCTGCCATCAAGTACATGTTTAAAGAGGGCGAGAACGGGCGACGGTAAGGGCTAACTCCGCATTCCGTTCTTGGTCCATTCTTTCCCCAGTATCACGAGAGCTTCGTTATACATCTCCGTGGTTCTAGTGTTTATATCCAAGAAACCGTCGTGGCTAACGAAGAGAAAAAAATCCAACGATCCCCACGCCCATCGGGGGACATAGTACGCATCCCATCCCACTAACATGGGTTGGAGCAAGCATGAGACCGACTCCACAAACTCATCGTGTCTGAACAACAAGCCCGGCGCAACTTGAAGTGATCGGTTTTCTCCGAACCCCTGTCTAAACCGCTCAATCGTCTTCAACCCGACGGCCTCGACTCGGTCATCCCAAATACCCCACTGCGTTATCCAGAGCGCGGCGGATGTGAAGTGTGCTTCTTCGTATCGCAGGTGGGCGACCAAACGGGCCAGGTAAATCAACTGACTTGGTTCATTTACCTTGAGCTCAACGCGAATTGATTTTGCCTCGGCAAAATCAAAGGCGATCTTTCTGTCGTCACAGCGGACACTGGAGTGCCCTGAGATAAACTCTTTCATTTCTTGGTGAGTAGCCGCCTGCATTTCCCCCTCAATGACCGTAGCTCACAACTTCGGTAGCACAATCCCCTTCTGCGCCTGGTACTTACCCTTGCGATCCTTGTAGCTCACTTCGCAGACTTCATCCGACTGGAAGAAAAGAATCTGACACAGCCCTTCGTTGGCGTAGATCTTCGCTGGCAATGGAGTAGTGTTCGAAATCTCCAGGGTGACGAAGCCTTCCCATTCCGGCTCGAATGGGGTCACGTTGACGATGATGCCGCAACGGGCATAGGTGGACTTGCCGACGCAGACCGTCAGGACGTCTCGCGGAATCTTGAAATACTCGACCGACCGCGCCAGCGCAAACGAATTGGGCGGGACGATGGCAACGTCCGCGGTCACCGTCACAAAAGACCGCTCGTCGAAATGCTTCGGATCGATCACGGTACTGTTCACGTTGGTAAAGATCTTGAACTCGTCAGCCACGCGCAGGTCATATCCGTAGCTCGAAACGCCGTAGGAAATCACCCCCGCGCTCACCTGCTTTTCGGAGTACGGGTTAATCATGTCGTGCTCCTGCGCCATGCGCCGGATCCAGCGGTCGCTCTTGATGCTCATGAAGCTCCTTGGGACTTAGAGATCGGATTCTCTTGCGAACTGGTAATGCTAAATGAGAACGGATGCGCAATTGTTGTGGAAAACCTGACCTTCCCGCTTGAACTTCCGCAACCGCTTAAACCACGGGGTACACAGAGGAACACGGGGTAAGGCAAACGGGTTTGCCCGGGCGCCCTGTGTCCACATGCCGACTTTTGGGATGACAATGGGAACGGGAATTCATAGATGTTGACGAAACCCTTCGGTCATCAAACGCTGGCGTATCTATTTGGCAGTCATCTTACGAGACAACAGGCTTGGTTGACAATCTTTCCTATCTCCCTTAGCATCAATAACTTGAACCACCCAATACCTCAGAAGACGGGGGATACCCGTGATTAAGCTCGACATCATCAATGAAGTGGTCAATCGCACCGGGATCACCAAGACCAAGGCGGAACTCGCCGTTGAAACCGTCTTCGAAAGTATGAAAAAGGCGCTCTCGACCGGAGACCGCATCGAATTGCGTGGCTTTGGCGTTTTCAACGTCCGCCCGCGGAAGACGGGTATTGGACGAAATCCGCGTACCGGGGCTGAAGTTTCCATTCCTCCAGGAAAAGCAGTCCGCTTCAAGCCGGGAAAAGAATTGCAATCTATCGACTAGTTCCTCAAGCAGCGTGTACCGGGCCGATGATTGGAGCCCGCATCCAGCGTGCAGCAGGTTGCATCTCATCTCTATCTGATCCGCGCCGCAGATCCGTATGTCCGAAATTCCATCCTCCACTACTTCAGCCCCTGAATGGAAGCACCTTCCGCAGCCGGGCGTCTGGGTGGTTCGCCCGCCGCGTCCGCGCTGGTGGCTCTATGGATTATTTCTGGCGCTGACCTCGATTAGCACCATGATCGTCGGCGCACGCATGGAGTTTTACTTCTCACAGGGGCAGGCTGTTTTCGCTCTTAACGACGAAACGATGTCGTTATTTCCCATCAGCTGGATCGCATCCCACCCCGCCAATCTGCTGCTCGGGCTTCCCTTTTCACTGACGTTGATGTTTATTTTGTTTGCGCACGAGATGGGGCACTATCTTTATGCACGGCATTATCGAGTTTTCGTGACTCCCCCGTTTTTTGTGCCGTTTCCCAGTTTGATCGGTACGCTCGGAGCGTTTATCCGCATTAAGGGCTCGATTCCTTCTCAAGCCGCGCTCTTCGATATCGGCATTGCAGGTCCAATCGCCGGATTTATTCCGGCTTGCGTCGCGCTGGTCATTGGATTATCTCTTTCCCATCCTATTACAAGCTCCATTTCGGATTTGCAGCTTGGGTTTCCATTGGCGTTTTATATCGCCGCTCATCTCCTTCACATCGCTACACCTTTGACGAGCCTGTCGCTGCACCCAGTGGCCGCCGCGGCTTGGGTAGGATTTTTCGCCACAGCACTAAACCTTTTGCCGGGTGGTCAACTCGATGGCGGCCACATAGTTTTTTCCATCACCCCGCGATGGCATCGCTGGATCTCCTTCCTCACCGTTTTTGCGCTGCTACCTCTGGGAAAATACAGGTGGACCGGCTGGTTTTTGTGGGCGGTGCTACTTGCGTTGACGGTGAGGCATCCGCGGGTGCCTCGATATCCTAATGTCACTGGGCGGCGCCGTTTGCTCGCGGCGTGCGCGGCGATGATGCTCGTTCTAAGTTTCACTCCGGCTCCGTTCACCCACAGCTCTGGACGGGAAGTATGGCCCGAGATCCGTGATGGTGCAAGAGAGACGATCAAGGAACTGCAAGATGGCGTGCGCCACACTTTGCAGCGAAAGTGATGCAACCGAAATCGAACACCGAGACGAAATCCAAAGAGGTTGGAAAATGCAACGACTTCACGGTTTGACGATTCCACAGACGCTTGACGAAGTTTGTAATCCGACCGATATGGCGCTCGTCGTCTATGACATGCAAGTTGGAATTTTGGCGCAGATCAAAGAGACCGCTGCGGAGATCACTGATAAAGTCGTGCACGTCGTCGAGGCCGCACGTAAGGCTAGAATTCGAATTCTCTTCACCCGCCACATGTCGTTGCCCCAAGAGTTGATGGGAGTATCACAGTTCCGCGTGGGAATGGCTTGGCAAAAGAAGACCTCTGCAGCGGAAGTGAGGCCCTGGTTCTTGCGCGACTCGTTGGGATTTCAATTGATACCAGAACTGAAGCCTCTCGCGAGCGAAGCCGTGTTCGACAAGATAACAATGTCTGCCTTCGAAGGCACGCCCTTGAATCTTGCTCTGCGCGATTGCGGGATAAAGGCGTTTGCCATCGTTGGTATCGCTATGGAGATCGGCATTGAACCTACGGTTCGGCACGGAGCGGATCTCGGATACATCCCGGTGGTTGTGAAAGACGCTTGCGGCTTCGGCAGCCGCGACGCGGCCGACCGCTCGTTTGCAAGCTTGGAATTCAGCGGTGACGCAATGTTCGCCGATGCCGATACCATCAGCGCCAAATTTGCCGCGAACAAAGAGTCCAGCATAAAGTAAAGAGTATCGTCGGTGCCTTGCTGGCTATCCAACCGCGGTCACGGTCTCGGCACAGCGGGCGAGACGCCCACCGGATTCAATTGTCGAGCGTTATCTCGGGCGGGGTTACATCAGCCATACGGCGTCGACATCGACAACAATCTGAGTGCGCGGAATTTTTTTTGCGGCGGCTTCGGCCAGCATGGCGCGCAGCAGCGAATTCATCTTCTCCCGGCTCGGGCTTTTTAAGATGAAGTGGTAGCGATAATCGCGCTTCAGTCGTGTGATCGGAGCGGCGGCCGGGCCGAGTACTCGAATTCCTTCGTGCCGCGTTTTTTCAAACCACTGGCCCAGTTCTCCTGACCACGTCAGCGCGTCATCCAATCGCTCGCTCCGAATCAGCACATTTGCGATTGCGCTGTACGGCGGGTAGTGCATCCATGCACGGAATTGCAGCTCTTTATCATAAAATCCGGCGAAGTCGTGGCGCGCCGCGAACTGCACGGCGTAATGATCCTGGAAATAAGTTTGCAAAATAACTTTGCCAGGCGTATTGCCGCGGCCTGCGCGGCCCGCAACTTGGGTTAGAAGTTGAAACGTTCTTTCGGCGGCGCGGAAATCGGGCAACCCAAGTGCCATGTCGGCTCCGACCACACCAACCAGAGTTACCCCGTGGATGTCGTGACCCTTCGCGATCATCTGTGTTCCGACCAGCATATCGAGCGCGCCTTCATTCAGCGCGTTAAGCGCGTGTTCGAAATCTTCGCGGCCGCGTACGGTATCGCGATCGAGTCGTCCAATGCGCGCTTGGGGAAACATGCCGTGCAGCAACTCTTCCAGCTTTTCGGATCCCGTACCGACAAAATAAACATACTCACTGCCGCAGTGCGCGCACTTGTCGGGAATCTTAGCCATGTGACCGCAGTAATGGCATTCCATCTTTTGTTCGCGCTTGTGGTGCGTCATCGACACCGCGCAGTTCTGGCATTGCAGCGTTTTTCCGCAGGCACGGCACAAGACCACGGGAGAGTACCCGCGCCGGTTAAGCAGCACCATGACCTGCTCTTTTTTCTCCAGCCGCTCGCGAATCTCCTCAGCGAGTTTCCGCGAGATCACCTGCTCCCGGCCGGTCTCCTGAAATTCCTGCCTCATATCGACGATCTCTACTTCCGGCAGTGGACGCCGCTCTACCCGATCGGGGAGCTCGACTAGCGCGTATTTATGTTTCTTGGCGTTGTAGTACGACTCCAGCGACGGAGTGGCAGAGCCGAGCACCACCGCCGCCCCCGCCATCTTCGCGCGCATCACGGCAACATCCCGAGCGTGATAGCGCGGCGTCTCCTCCTGCTTGTAGGAAGAGTCCTGCTCCTCGTCGACGATGACGAGCGCGAGGTCGCTGACTGGAGCAAACACCGCCGATCGCGTGCCCGCTACAACCCGCGCTTCACCGCGCTTGATGCGATGCCACTGCTCAGCCCGCTCCGCATTCGTTAAAGCAGAGTGCAGGATCGCCACTTCATCGCCGAAAACCTGATGCAAGTCAGCCGCAACTGCCGGCGTAAGACCGATCTCAGGCACCAGCAAGATCGACGATCGTCCCGAATCGAGCACTTGACGCATGCAGGCGAGATAAACAGCCGTCTTTCCGGAACCGGTGATGCCGTGCAGCAAGAGGCCTCCGAATTGTCGAGAGACCACAGCATCTCCTATCTTTGCGAGGGCTGCTTTTTGCGCCCCGCTGAATTCAAATTCAAATGGTGACCGTCGCGGCTTGAGCTTCGAAGTCGTAAAGTCCCGTGGCTCATCAACCAGTTCAATAAGGGCACGCCTCACGAGAGTTCCAAGGGTGGAGCGCGGCACATCGAGTTCGCGCAGATCTTCGACAGCGACGCGTCCCCCGGCAGCGGTGATCGCGTCAACGAGCGTGCGTTGGTTGGCATTGAGTTTCGATTGAGACCGAATGCTTGGGGTCGTGTGGGGATGGGCGACTCGCCCGTCGAGTGGCGAAGACTCAGTCTTTTCCTCTCCGCCAAGAAGAACGGCAATTTTGACCAGTCGTGACGCGTCGTGAGCCGCCGACTGGTCTTCACGGACTATCCATCCCTTGCGAACCATGCCCGCAAGAAGCAAACGAGAAACGCGGGTCGTTCCCCGCAATCGCTCTTCACGAACACTTTCGCGCTCCGCCAGATAATCCAATACGCGAAACTCGATCAGTTGCTGTTCCGGCGTGCGCTTCGAACGCGCCGGAGACCCGGAGGTGCCAGCAAGATGCAGCGCCACCCGCCCATCGTCGGTAATGCGGTATGAGATAGCCCGCTTGAATTCCGCCGAAAGCGGCAGCATGGTGCGAAATACTTCGCCGATAGGCGCGAGGTAGTAATCAGAGATCCATTTGCCGAGTTTTAAGAGCTGCTTGTCGAGAACTGGCGCGAGATCAAGCGCCTCAATAACATTCTTGATCTTGACGGACGCTGAGTTTGTCTTTGGATCGCGATTGTGCAACTCGACCACAATCCCCGAAAGCCTCTGCTGCCGGAACGGCACCAGCACGCGGCCGCCAACGACCGGCTCCATGCCGTCCGGGATGGCATAGGTGAACGCCATGTCAAGCGGCACAGCAAGGGCGACATCGCAAAAGAGAGACATTTGGGAGGTTGATAAAATCCTATCGTATTTCTCTGTACTACTGCTTGACAGTAGTACCGCAGCGCGTTAGCATTCCGAAAAATGATCGTCGGTTTCCGAGACAAGGAAACAGAGAAGCTCCGGAAGTCAGGCTCGCAGCGGCGCATTCCGGCCAAGTTGCGTTTGCGCTGCATTCAAGAAGCTTGCAATTTTGAATGCAGCGCTTGCGCTGGACAATTTGCGGATACCCCCAGGAAATCGACTGGAAGCGCTTCGAGGAAGCCGCAGCGGACAGCACAGCATCCGGGTGAACGATCAATATCAAGTCTGTTTCGTTTGGCGCGACGGAAATGCCATCGAAGTAGAGATTGTGGACTACCACTAGAGGCGAAACAAATCATGGCCAAGCCTAAAAAAGTGTTTGCGGTTCACGCGGGTGAAATTCTCAAAACGGAGTTCATGCAACCCATGGGCGTAAGCGCTTATGAATTGGCGAAAGCGCTCAAATTTCCAGGGATTTATGAAGTTGTGCGGGGAGACCGAGCCATCAGCGCCGACACCGCCATCCGTTTGGGAAAGTATTTCGGCATGCCCGCACAGTTCTGGCTCAATCTGCAGAACGATTACGACTTGAGAATGGCCGAAGGCAGTGGGATCGGCAAAGGAATTCACGCACGAAAGGTTACGCTGGAAGCGGCGGTCGATGGATCACGTTAGTCGAGCCTTCGGAACTTTGATATTGTCCTTTTTTCCTTCCCCGTGAAGTCGCTCGGTCCGCTGAAGCTCCTTTAGACCTGATCCCCCGCCTTAACTGGTGCCTTCATCCCCAGTTCCTTCATTACCATCTGCAAATCCTTCCAAGTCTCGCCCTTCTGCCGCGGATCGCGCAGTAGAAACGCAGGATGATAGGTGATCGCCAGCTTGCACCCATCCCAACCCGAATCGGTCTGCGGCACACCGCTCGGACGGAAATCGTAGAAGCGCCCGCGCAATTGCAACATCGACGAGTTCGTCGCCAACAGAGTTTTGGCGGCGGTCGCTCCCAAAGCAACAATCACCTTCGGCTTCACTACGGCCATCTGCCGCATTAAAAACGGGGAACACGTGGCGCACTCGTCTCGCTCGGGCTGGCGGTTGCCTGGCGGGCGGCATTTCACGACGTTCGCGATGTACACTCTCTCGCGATCGATGCCCATCGCCTTGATCATGTTGGTAAGCAGTTGTCCGGATCGCCCCACGAAGGGCTCACCCTGCTCATCTTCGTCAGCGCCCGGACCTTCGCCGACAAACATCAATTCAGCCTTCGGATTGCCGACTCCGAACACGATCTGCTTTCTTCCCTGTTGGTGGAGCGGGCAGCGCGTGCAGTCGCCCAGATCCTCGCGGATGATCTGCAACGCCTTCACTGGATCACTCTCTCCTTGCTCGGGCAGCCGGACGGCAGTGGAGGTCACGATCTTTAATAAGAATTCCTCGGCGACTGACGTAGCTACGGCCCCTGATTTTCTTGGACTCATCTCTTCTCCAGCTAGCAAAGTGGGTTGCGCGTGAATGCTCGCTTCAGGTTCCATCAGCGATGAATGCGATGGCGGGTGCTGATAGAAATCGTAAATTCCCAGGTCGTTGTAGAAGCGCAGGCGCGCCACGAGGGCATTCCGAAGTTCTGGGTCAAGCTGAGACATTGCCGATAAGAATAGCAAAGGAGGTGGGGCATTTGCAGAACTGCGGATCCCTCGCTCCGCTCGGGATGACAAGAATTTCAAAAAGAAAACCTGGAAGTTGTTTGTACCTGCGAAAATTACCGAGCATGGACGCTGCTGCGCTTTCCCAGCTTTACGACTTGGTCAAGGACGCGGTGCGCGACCTCCCACTTTGAGGTTTCGGGAACCTCGATCACTTCGTCCTGCGAGATGATGGTGACGGCGTTGCGCTCGGAGTCGAAGCCAATGCCCTCGCGCGAGACATCGTTGACGACGATCGCGTCGAGAGATTTTGCTGCAAGCTTTTTGCGCGCGTTATCCAAGATGTTCTCGGTCTCAGCCGCAAAGCCGATAACCGTTTGCGTTGTTTTCTTGCGTGATATTTCGGACAAAATATCGACGGTCGGCTCAAGCTCAAGCGTGGTAGGGCCTTTGCGTTTGATCTTCTGCTCTTCAGGCGCCTTCGGTCGAAAATCGGATACGGCTGCGGTCTTGATCACGATGGTGCTTTCGGGGAGCAGTTTCATTACCGCCGCATGCATCTCTTCAGCCGTCTCCACTCTGGTAAGTTCGGCTGCGCTGGGCGCGGCAATCGCAGTTGGACCACTCACCAGCAGCACGCGGGCACCGCGCCGGAGTGCAGCCTCGGCGAGCGCATATCCCATACGCCCGCTGGAACGGTTTGTGAGATAGCGAACCGGATCGATCTTCTCGCGTGTGGGTCCAGCCGTGATCAGCAGCGTCTCGCCGGACAAATCTTGTGAGGATCCAAGCGCCTCCATAACCGCGACAACAATCTTTTCGTTCTCCGCCAAGCGCCCTGAGCCTGTCATGCCGCAAGCCAGGTAGCCTTCCCCCGGTTCCACGATGCGCACGCCGCGCTCTCGGAGTATTGCCAGGTTGGCTTGCGTGGCGGCATGGTTCCACATATTAACGTTCATCGCCGGAGCGACAACCACTGGCGCTGTGGTAGCAAGGTAAAGAGTGCTTAGGAAATCGCTGGAGATGCCCTGCGCAAAGCGGGCCAGCACATCGGCAGTCGCCGGGGCGACGAGCAAGGCGTCGATCGATTGCGCGACCGCAATGTGCTCGACAGCGGATTCGACGTTGGCAGCGGCATCGGCCGAGCCAAACATGTCAGTGATAACTTTTTCGCCGGATAGCGCTGCGAAGGTGAGAGGGCGAATAAATTCCTGCGCAGCTGCGGTCATGATGACCTGCACGCCAATGCCGCGGTCTTGCAGCAGGCGAACGATTTCCGCCGCCTTGTACGCCGCGATGCCGCCAGAAACGCCAAGAGCAATTTTCATAGCACGAAAGCGGAGACCCGGGCAATCGAGGCCAGCTCGGATCCACCACTAATGCAATTGATGCCGCATCCCGGATCAGGGATGCTAAGTGTGGCAACGGGCGATCCCGCCCGTCCTGTGAGAGCTAGGAGCCCGCGCCCACACTCATTACTTTCGTTACTCTCGCTCGTCTATGCGTCTTCCATGAAAGACTTACTCAAATCTTCCGCAGCGACGACATCGGGCAATTTTGGCAGTTCAGGAATCAACCATTTGACCTTGCCTGCCTTGATTTCATCTTGCGCGATACGGCAGGGCTTGCGCGAACCGGTATCGATCACCGGAGGTGCTCCGCCCTGCAGTTGCCGCGCCCGGCGCGCTGCTACCAGAATGTAGCGATAGTTGCTGTCAAAGCCTTCTACCAGTTTCATAACTCTCTCCCCTAGTGTTGCACGAGCGTTTGATCACTTACGGGTTAAACGAGGCCAGAATTGGTTGTACTCTTTCGCGCGCGAACTCCAACCGGCAAGCCTGGGCGGTCTCGATTCTCCGCTTTTCTTCACCGGAAGGCACTTTCCCACTCCGCAGAAGTCGCTCCGATAGAACAATGTCTCTTAGCTCATCGGCCGACTTTTCGAGGAGGTTGTTTACTAATATATAGTCGTATTTCTCATAATTCTCAATCTCACGTCGGGCCGTGTCCAAACGATTGTCAATGACGTCGTCAGCGTCTTCGCCCCGGGTGCGCAGCCGTTCTTCAAGTTTATCGCGATCCGGCGGAAGTATGAAAATTGTCACCGCACCGTCGAGCCTCTTTTTAATCTGTTCGGCTCCCTGAACGTCGATGTCGAGGAGCAGATCACGGCCACTTTCTTTGGCGTCACGCAAAAAACGCCGGGCGGTGCCGTAGTAATTTCCGTGGACTTCAGCACTCTCCAAAAACTCGTCAGCCGAAATCATTTCCTCAAATTCTTTTTTGGTGATAAAGAAATATTCTTTACCGTTACGTTCCCCGCCCCGCGGCTTTCTTGTTGTGTAAGAAATCGAGAACTCCATATTCTTCGCTGTTTCTAACAGCTTAGTCACGAGCGTCGACTTCCCCGAACCAGACGGCGCCGACACGATATAGACAATGCTCATTCTACGTTCTGCACCTGTTCGCGGGATTTTTCGATTTCCGACTTCATGAGCAATCCCATCTCGGTGATCTTGAGCGCCTCGCCTGCCAGACCTGAAGTTTTTGAGAGTAGGGTGTTCGCTTCGCGGTTCATTTCCTGCAAAAGAAAATCCATCTTCTTTCCAACTTCTCCGCCCTGGTCGATGAGGCCGAGA
>JBBRNA010000013.1:0-122841 GCA_038230575.1 Terriglobales bacterium
GGCGATGAAGCCGCCTTGCAAAACGCCTCGGCATGCGCCTCCGGCGTTTCCCACTTTCCCAAAGCTTCGGCGACGGCTGCGGGTGATCAAGTCGAACCAATTTGTCGTATTATGCCGTGAACGGAAACTGGGGGCACGTCAGACTCTTGGTCAAGACAGTCAAAATCACGTCCACGATTCAAGCTGGGGTGCAGAACTTTACTTTCTGGCCATATCGAATGGGAAAAAACATCTCTACTTAGTCCATGATACCGCGGAATTCCTCTTAACGGCCGAGCATCAAAACCTGCGTCACCAAAAGTTTTGTCTGTTCATCGAGCGGAGGCTGGCCTCCCGCGCTCGCATTTATCCCAAGTTTCTTCGACTTTACCCCGATGTATACGGCGCTGTAGGCCGAGTCGCCAAGATTTTCGACCGGGGCTTGAATGGCGGAAACCACCGTGCTTCGCCCGCTTTTGCCGAAACCTCTTGAGTCTTCCCTGAACCTACAGGCACGCAGAGATCGCTGGCTGCGGGCGCCGAGTTATGAGTCGCATCCCGCTTCACCCGGTTCAGCATCAGGATTTGCGTTCCGAGCGATAGAGATTTTAAGAAGTTTCTCGAAGAAGCAATCCTGATGTGCGTCGTGCCCGTTGTCGTTCACAGGACAGTCGTGCGGTCGGCACGGTTGTCCGCAAATGGCGCACACAGTTACGGAAGGATTCATAATTATGTGCCGGTTAGCAGCGAGGCTACTAACGTTCACAAAACGAAAGCGATCTTGCCCGATAAGAAACCGAGGACGCTCGTTGACAGCGCTTCCCCGAAGCCTGCTCACCACCGCCTTAACAATCTATCCTGAGTCACAGAAATGCCACGAACTGGCCATCGGAATAGCACTAACTACCAAGCTTTCCGGGTAATTTGAGGAAATCAAAAGCTTATTCTGTACCCAAACACCCGGATCATTATGAGTAGGCTTCGTGGGAAGAGTGCTGAATGAAGTTTAATCGTGTGAACTTTTAGATCATCCACTCGAAGAGAGTAAAGGTCGGAAGAGCGATGGGAGTGGTTAGCAGTCCTCTGAATCGGGCCACCACGCGCACTGCGATGAAAGACGAGCAAGTCCTCGTGCGTGTCGACTGCATACACGGCGATATTGCCAAGAACCCTGCCTTCCGGCAGGACTGGCCAGCCATGAATGACGAGATAGCCAGTGGTGGGCGCAGTTTGGGGAACTTGGGCAGATGCGAGCGCCAAGACCCGAAGACAGCGGCTCTAATTGTGGCCAGCAAGGCTGCCCACGCGCGCTTGATGCCGAACTGCCATGGCTCGCTAAGACCCGTACGGGTTGGGTTGAGGGACGGACACTTTAGGAAGCGCTCAACTTTCGGGTTTTGGTTTTAACTGCCGATGCTGGCAAGCCGGTATGCGGTATGCATTACTCTGTAGGAAGGTGCGATTGCTGCGAGAGAAGCCAAACAGTGAACAGGGAGCGCAACAAAATTAGGACATTACCGAAATATGTAACTGAATATATAACGGGCGTTTGACAGATCGCTTTCCCAGAGAGTAGTGTGCGTGGTAGCCGAATTCCGGCACATTCAGTCCCCCTGCTGCCGGATTCGATCTTGACCGCATTTCCTGGGAATTTTCCTCGACGTTCTTGACGGCTTCTTTTCTATGCTGTTCCCCTTCGCCAAACCGGCAAAAAAAAGCAAATACAAAAATCCACTCAAGGAGGTTATATGAAAAAGTTTTTTCTTTCGGTCTTGGCCGTTACCATGCTCGCCACATTTGCGGCGATGGCCCAAGAGACGACCACTAAACCATCGCATGAACCGCCAATGCTCGGCATACATTGGGCAAAGGGCGCCAAGCCGGCGCAATCTGGCGGCGGCAGTCCAGATATGACGCTGCATGGCGGTGACATCATGCCGACTGCGTTCACCAAAATCATTTTTTGGGGGACAAGCTGGCCTAGCAATCCAGGTGACAAGATCAAGGAAATGGACCTGTGGTACCTAGGATTCGGCGGCTCGAACTACGCTGGTACGTCGGATGAATACAAAGGTGTAAGCGGCGACCAGGTCAGCTCCACAGTCACCTATGGCGGCCACACTGTCGATGGCTCCAAGGCCTCTGGCGGTGGCAGTACCTCAGCCATTCTCGGTGAAGTTTGCAAAAAGATTTCAAGCGCGGATTTGAAGTCCAATGGCTACTACGCGGTTTATACCGACCTGCCGCGCAAGGGCAATTATTGCGCTTACCACAGTTGGGGGTCGTGCAGTGGCGTTGACATTCAGTTTGCCTTCTTCTGGAAGCTCGATGGCGATGCCGGTTGCGACCCCCAATCAACCATTACGACTTACTCGCAGGGAGCGGCCGCACTGGCAAACGTGAGCGGCCACGAGCTCTCTGAAGCCCGTACCGATCCCCGCGGCGCTGGCTGGTTCGACTCTGGCGGTGCCGAGAACGGTGATAAGTGCGCGTGGACCTTTGGCGCGCCTTACGTGACCTTCTCGAATAAGACAGAGTGGAAGATCCAAGGTGAGTGGTCGAACCACGCCTACGACGGCGGCACCGGCTATCCCAACCGCTCAGGCCAGAATGGATGCATAGGTTTCAAGTAAATCAACTACCCTTTCTGGAAGCCGTGCTCCTCAAAAGGGGAACGGCTTTTTTTTTGGGTTACAACCTTCGTTCGCGCGCTTAATCAGCCGCAGCCAAATCTCAAAAGTTGTACGGATCAATGGCAATCCCCAGTGGAGGTTTCGTCCTCTTCGCTTAAGCAATCTGACCGGCAAGAAAGAAAGCGCGGGCGACAGGTCGGCCGCGATTGTACGGTCATTTCCTCTGGTCAAAATATTTTACTGAGCTAGACGAGGCATCCGTCTCCAGACGATGGAAACACGTAATCAAAAAGATCAGCTGCGACGACCCAACCGCAGTTAGCTCGCGCCCAAGGCTTTCTGCAATGTGTTCACGGCAATTCCCAGGTTCCTGGCAATGGGTCGCAGGCCGAAACCGATTCACAGAAGCGCTATGGACAACGTTTTTTGACACAGTAGACTTTGCGAAAAAAAAGCCCAGTTCTGGGGATTTCATTGGGTCAGTGAGTGAAATGGCGATCTTGCAAACTATCCAGGCCATCTGAATTGGGCCAAATTGCTTAGTTTCGGGTGTGCCGACCATCCTGCGGTTTGTGCACTTCAACCGACAGTGCCGCGTTTCGTGAGTAATCCCGCCGATTCGAGAAACCGCCTCACAGCCGACGGCCTTCCGAGATAAGAGCATCTGTGATATATAAATTGCTCGAATCAGCGTCGAGACCTCGATGGTGCACCACCGTGTGGGCCACACGCCCAACGCGCGGGGTCAGGACTTTGTGGGAAAGAGGTTAATATGCGAATCCGCCAATTGCTGGCGCTGTTGGTTGCCATTTGCAGCAGCATGTGCACGCCTGTGGCCGCCTCCACCGGACCCGATGATCGCCCCATCACCGATCCGAAGTCGGTGGTCTCGGCGTCAAACGTGGCCGCCCGGCCTGCGCCCATCGACGACCTTTACTACACACGAAGTGTAGCTGCTGCCGCATGGTCGCCTGACGGCCAGCAAATCGTATTCGTCAGTGACATCGCCGGCCGCTTCAATCTGTGGAAGGTGAGTGCCTCCGGTGGGTGGCCGATCCAACTGACCCAGTCCGATGATCGGCAACAACCCCGTCTCGTCGCCCGACGGCAAACGGATCGTCTACCAGCAGGACCGCGCGGGCGATGAGCTCTGGGATCTCTACGCCGTCCCCAGCGACGGCGGTAAAACCATCAACCTGACCAACACACCAGCCATTCGTGAGGAAAATCCACACTGGTCCCACGATGGCCGCACCATTGCTTTTGCTTACAAGCCCAAGGGCGACTCGCAGTATGACATCGCGCTGCTCGACTGGAACACCCGCAAGGTGCAAAAGCTAACCCATGAGCAGCAACCCGGTTACTCCTGGAGCGTGGTGGCTTGGAGCACCGACGACAAGACCATCTACGCCGGCCGCATGAATCCTCCCTCCACCGACGTCTACCGCATCGATGTGGCGACCGGGAAGACGGAGAATCTCGCCCCCCACCAGGGCACGATTCGCTATCTCGCCTCATCGCTTTCGCCCGACGGCGGGACGCTATTGCTGAGTTCAGATTCCAAAGGCGGCTATATGAACATTGCCTTGCTAGATATAGCCACCAGGAAAATGATCTGGGTCAACGATTTGAAATGGGAAGCCTCCTCCGGTAATTTTTCACCCGACGGCAAACGTTACACCTACACCGTCAACGAGGACGGAGTGAATGACGCCTATCTCGTCGATCGCGCAACCAACGAAGCGAAGAAGGTGGACCTGCCGCACGGCTTGAATTATGTCTCGGGCAATCCCAACGAGTTCGCGCCACAGAGCGACCGCGTGATCATTTCCCACGAGGCTTCCAATCAGCCTGGCGACCTATGGGTCTACAATCTCCACAGCCGCCATGCCGAGCAACTGACTTTTTCGGCGATTGCCAGCTTGCATGAGACCTCGCTTCCGCCGTCCCAAATTGTCCACTACAAGAGCTTCGATGGAAAAATCATCACGGCATTGCTTTAGGTGCCGTTCAATCTCAAGCGCGACGGGAGCAATCCCGCGCTCCTACTGCAGCACAGCGGACCCACCGGTCAGATGGTCGACTACTGGAACACCGATGTGGCGGCGCTGACCTCATGCGCAAGCTTGTGGCGTACAAATCTACCGCTGCTGCCCAGATATCGGACGTCTTGCCGATAGCCATTAGCGTCATGAAGCCGCCGTAAGAGCCGCCGTAAATACGGATTTTTTTCGGATCGACGTAACCCGTGGCTTTGACGAAGTCTACCCCGGCGATCTCGTCTCTAAGCCTCCCAGTTGGGTTACCCAATCGGCAGCGCTACGGCCTGGAGCATGAGTGGGTCGCGTTCACTTGACGACTCGCGGAACATGAGGGTGACGAGGCTCTTCGGCCCGAATTAGACTTGGATTCCAGCAATTATCATGAGGATACACATGGCGACACTTCGTTTCGGACCACAATGGCTTCTCGTTCTTGCACTGGGTTGGATTGTGTTTGACGGCATCGCTGGAACCTCTCAAACAAAGCCCAAATATCGCAGACGATATGGTTCGGAGACGATTGCAGTGCGTCCCACAATGGGGGACAATGCGCCGCGAGTCCTCGTGGGTCAACTCTCACGCAACGCACGGGAAGCGTCCTTCTTTCTTCCTGATTTTTGAATTCCATGAATTCGGGCGTGGCAATAATTAGCGTCCGCGGCGAAGCAGAAAAAACACTATAAAAACAAGGATAATAACGAAGGTGCCCGGCCAGATGAAGAAACCTCGCCCCGGACTATACCCACCTGCGACAATACACCCGGGGAGTGTTCCTAAAAGCAGTAGGATCGCTGCGAGGCGATATTTATTTACGTATGTCGGCTTTACGAACTTTAATTTCATGTCAGCCCCCTAAGAAAAGTGCGCCCGAGCGATATGTAAATCACCGTCCAGCCACCTCACCAACGCGAGCGCTATACCGTAGCACAAAGAAGCACAGATGACGACGGTGATGAAGGACTGGTGAAACCCTTGCAGGGAAAAGCCTTCAGAAAGAGTGGACCGAGCAAGAGTGGACTGAGCCAGCGACGACACGCTGACGAGAACGGCAAATAAGCAAACGAAGCTAAACGGAAGACGCGCGCACCGCATGGGATTCTCCGATATTGTTTTTGTTAAAGCTGAAGCAGTTTCATTGGGAGAGCAGTTCGGTTGATCTGTCCTCATCGGGAGCTGTGCTGTCCATTTCGCCAGTTGTCTTTACAGTAGCCCTTAGCGTTCGCGCGTGCATGCGCCCTCTTTTACGCCTTTGGATTCCCCGCTGTTCTTCGAAGCATCGCTTTCAAAATCATTCGGAGACAGATATGCAATTGCCTTGCTTTGTTCCTTGCACTTTATTGTTTCATTCAACATCCCTGCTTGCCCGTGGGTGCTCGATCAGCCAAATTGCAATTTTTTAGTGCTCTCTTTTAAAGAATCAACCTTTTGATTTCCGATTCGATTGAGCCAGTTGTTCTAAAGGAGAGGTAGTATGAAGCAAATTTGCGTTCTGCTAGTGTCAGCGCTGGTCAGTTTTTCCGCGGCCTTTGGCGGAACCCCTCGATTTGCTTGTGTGCCCAATATTGATGACGGCACTATATCGGAGTTCATCGTCAACGCCGCCACCGCGCAATTGTTGCCTAACGGTTACGTTACAGCGGATGACCGTCGACGCTCTTTCGTGCAGGTTGGCAATTACGCCTATGCTTTGAACGAAAGCTCCAGAGACATATCTGCTTACTCGCTCAATCAGAGCACTGGCAAACTGCGAGCACTTCCCGTCCCCACCTATTCGGCGCCGGGACTTCCTTCTTAATTTCCAATTCGCCGTTACACTCCAGGAAGGATTTCGGCAGTAGCCGCAGCGCAGACGAATGTGGAAATTTGGGGCGAACACAACATCGGACCCGGAGCAACACCAACTCCGGTCCGATCGCTATCACGATTTAGTCTTGATGATGCTAAATCAATGTCCGTCGAGACAGCCCTTCTGACCCGAACTGTTCGGGTACCCGCTGCTGGTGTTGTATGCATTATTTGACCATTCGCCCTGAATTGTCCACTGAGCGCCATCCTAGAAAGTGACATAGGGAACGTTAAAGGTCCAGGCGCACTTGTCGCCATTTTCAGCGCCAGAAAATGTTTATTTCGGCGTCGCGCGGAATACGCAACGGTAGCTTCGAATCGTTCGTCGTGATGCCGACGCCGTTGCCGCTGACCGCTTCTGTGAAGTCCTTGGCATTCACGAGAACGGGGCCCTTGAGGCGGCGCCCGTAGCGAAGTGCCTTGATGCGCCGGATATCCTTCCGAACCGAAAATGGAAGCTGAAGCGCGAAGGCCGCCAGACCAAAAATCAGTTGCATCTTGAAGAGCTGAGTAAGGGAAACCTCCGCATAAATCCAATGCCAGAGCCAAGCGTGAAGAGCCTTGTTCGAGTATCTGTGCGGTTGCTCGCGGAACAGTAAGGTGAAGCCTTTCCGCCGTGCTTCAGATGAAAGCACAAGCGGCAACGGACCACCCGTAGGCTGCCGCGTCGCTCCTGGCTCTACGTCGCCTTCAAGAGCTGCTCGGGGGAGTGATTTGCGATCGGAAACGTGGAGCAGTCGATAGTTGCTACTGGAATGTGTGACACCTGCCAATTCGGTGCGGAGATACTACGGCAGGTAGTAGCGTTCGAGCACTGAAAGACCAAATTGAAAGCGGACGTAGATAAAGAATCCAGTCGCAACGAGCGCGAGAAAGATCGCGCCGAGAGTGTAAAGATAATGGCGGGGCGGCCAAATGATCGATTCTCTTCGTCCCCACTGTTGGACGGCGGGCATGGCTATTTCTCCTTGTTCTGGCTGCGCTTCGCTAGGAGTTCCTGCGCCTTTGCGCCCTTGGTGGTTTGGACCTGGCGAAAGAGGACGGTCAGCTGTTCCTGGGCAAGTTTGTCGCCGCGCAGCAACGGTTCGAGCGTGTTCATCAAAAGCATCTGAACTCCAACAAGTTCGGTAAAGATATGCATCTCCATCTGCGGCGGACTGGCCCCTTCAAGGCTACGCAAGATCACATCGCGCATCCAATCAGCGACTGTCTTTCCCTTCGACCACGCGAAACTCTCAAGCGCCACATACTCACTCTCAGTGAAACGCGCCGATAGGATGCGAGTTCGGGCGAGTGGTCGCTGGGAGCCGTCGGTTGTGGGTTTGAATAGGATCGATTTTCCCATCGCTAAACCTCCTGTTTCGTCGCCGTCGACGAACGTGAACGCTGTATACGGCGATTTACGCAAGTGCTTCAGTACAAGAGCGTTGACGTTTGTAGACGGGCGTTTACATTCGTGTACCCTTTAAGGGGTGGAGTGTCACAATTCTTCCGGTGCGAAGCACCGTTCTTGCTCCGACACGAACTTAAATGCAGGATCACGCCTTCACCGCCCGCACAGAAGGCGTTGGCTCGACCCCGGCTAGGAGCTTCTTGGCCGGTTCCTCCGACGTGCCATTGCTTGGACCCTTGCGGATACGCAATGTAGAAGGAACCTCCTTGGCCTGGGGCGTCTTCAGAAAGTCCTGAAAGTTCCGGTCCTTCGAAAAGACGTAGTTGAGCGCTTTGTCCACAACATCGTCTGCGGATGCGTGGACGAAAGCGGCGTACTGATCGACCTGCTCGGCGGTGGCCTCATCGAGCCGAACCGAAGCACTGATGTAGTGGGTCTGGTTGATTTCGAGCAATGGCATTGTTGTTTTCCTTAGGTGGTGGAATCAGGCAATCTTTCTGCGAGTAATCATTCTTTGTGCCGTCTGTGCGATCTCCCGTGCACGAGCGCGGCAAAGTGCGATGGGAAGCTCGAATCGACGACGAACTTCAAGCAAGGTGACAACATCGTCTATCGGAATGCCTTCGATGAGCCAAAGTTTGGCCGACGCAACGTCAATCGTCCGCTGAGCGTAGTAAAGAGGATTGGGCTTATCGGCGCGGAGCAAAGCCAGCTTGCCGGTATGCTTGGCAGCGTCTTTGCCGCGGGAAAGCTCATGCAGAACCCATGCCCAATCGTGCTCGGAATGAGCGTGGTTCGAGGTACGCTTTCGCGCTGTGATTGGATGGGTCGGGAGGAGCCCGTCGACGGCTAGAATATCGAGCCGGAAGTCATCGCAGTTCCACGTGGAATCGCCAGGATATTCGACCGTCACAAGATACGCGGGATCGTACTTGCGATTGAGGAATCCCGGCACGCGGAGCACGCGGTTGCAATCTGTACAAGCGGGATCTCCGCCGAAGGTAACGGCAAGTAGTTTCAGTGCGCTTTCTTGTTGTTCGAAGGTAAAGCCGTCGACTCGCCAAAGGATCTGGTATTTGCCGAGCGATGTCGAAAGGACTGCATTCGGTGGGGGAACCGCTTCCGGGGTGCGGAGCGAAGAGAGTCGAGTGTCTCCATCGGTATCCAAGTCCAAATAGAGATGGCGCACTGAAGCGATGCATTCTTTGGTGCGTTTGCGACTGTCCGAGCGAAGCGGATTGGCAGCTACGTAGACGTTCGCGCCAGCAGAGTTCTCATGTGCGAGCCATGCGAGGTAACGAGGCGCGAGCGCAGTCTCCAATTGGACGATTCTCTGAATCGTCGCGCGAGGGACTTCACGTCGTAGAAACAGAGCAATAGTCTCACCCGGAGCGAAGCAACGAGTCAGGAATTCAGCAGCTGTGACGGTTGCACTCTGAGCATTAGGCTGTGGCATGCTTCACCTCGAAAACCGGCTCTATCAGGAAGCGTTTTGCGTCCCGGTCGTATCCACGAAGCGCCAGCACTTCGCGGAGGATGCGGCGCCCTGGCTGCCGCTCAACGTGGACGACAAAATCAACGGCTTCCCCGATCTCAGCTTCGGTGTCGGAGAAGGTGGTTTGCGCGTTGTTGCGCATGACCAGATTAGCGAATCGGCGGAGCGCTTTCTCCGCGGAATTCGCATGAATCGTCGCTAGCGAACCGGCATGGCCGGTGTTGAAGGAATCGAGCAGCGTCCTCGCCTCGACTCCTCGTACTTCGCCCAGGATTATGCGGTCCGGTCTCCAGCGAAGAGCGGACTTCAAAAGATCATCGAAAGAGATGTTGGCCTTGAACGTGTCAGTCTGGCACTCGGCCGGCACAATGTTCGGCTTCTGGATCTGAAGTTCGGAGGTATCTTCAATGACCACGATGCGATCGTGATCCGGAATGAAGTTCGCCAATATCCGTAAGAGTGTGGTCTTGCCAGTGCCCGTCCCACCACTGATGAGCGGAGTCTTTCCGTTGCGGATTTGCTCCCCCAGGAAGTCCGCAAGTGGCCGCGTCAACGTGCCGCGAGCGATCAGGTCATCGATTGTGTAATGCCGGCTGGTGAATTTTCTGATTGTCAGAGCAGGTGCCGGGCGAACAACAGGAGGAATCACCGCCGCCAGGCGGCTTCCATCTGGGAGTTGCGCGTGCAGCAAACTCAGGACGTTTACGGCGAGGACGGCAATCCCGGTTCCGGCGGCGACTCCGGCCAAGGCCTTCTTTGCGCCGGGTTCGCCGGGGGCGAAACCATAGCCGCCGATCACGATCGCCACTAGACTTGCAACCTTTGCAATGGTGCCGGTGAAAAGACTTTGGATAGCGGTAAAGCCTGTGTCGAACGGTGAACCCTGTGCCAGCGCCACCACAGGAATGAGGAAGAGCAGGGCAAGAACAACTGTGGTTGGACGCACGTGCTTCGACTGAAGAAGCCGTCCTATTTGGCGGATGGAATGACTTCGCGACCAACGAGGCATTTGCGCCTCCCGCAGCACCTCAAATCGGCTGCTTGGGGGGCAAACGTAACGCTGCTCAAACAACATGTCCAACAACTTCTGGTCACTCTGTTATTTCTGGGGGGAATAACAGATGAACATGGGTCGCGAGCAAGTAAATTGGGGCTTCCGGTCCAACAGTCTCGCTGAGGAATTTTCCTAAGAAAGCGATTCGTCGAGAAAAGCGACGGAGACACTTTACGGAGAAGCCGGCTAGTTATGGCGTCTCTGAGACGCCGATGTGGTAGTGGGTTGTAGTTTATTTCATCGCAAACCAGCGTCCAAGTGCCTGCCGATGAAGCAGATGAGACCGTCCTTCTCTGCTTGACTCGGGGCGTCCCTAACTGGCCCCCGCATCCGCAAAGCGATTTGCTCAACCAAATGCGAGGTGACGAATGAACTTCTTGCTGTCTGATATTCCCGACAGGAATATCACGCGGACGAAAAGTTGTTGGACAGTGTGGCGGAAATCGATCAAATTGGCTAGCACTGTGGGCCCGCGCGGAGTCAACAAAACGGAGGGACCACAGCTGTGGAGAAGAGGTCGTCATGTCAGCCCAGCCCAATCTGATCATCACAAGTGAGCGATCACACTCGCTTCGAGAAGCCCCCGTCAGTCAGCAACACGCTGCTCGCTTTCTCAACATGCACCCGAAAACCGTACTTCGCAAGGCTCGTGAAGGGTCACTTCCGGCTCATCCGCTAGGGTCTGACCGAAAGCGCTGGCATTTTTATCTCTCAGAGTTGGATGATTGGCTTCGCTCGCAAGTTATTGCCGGGCATAGTGCGCGTCACAGCATGGCTGAGGGTCTAGTGTCAGACAAGTAAGCAAAGGGATCGAGAATCCTCTCCCATCTCGTGCACGATGCCTTTGCGCAGGATCACGCTTCCCATGGCCCAGCTCGTTGCGTCGTATCGTGAACTAGACTCTGCGACGCCCCTGCGGTAAATTCGGATTGCGACCGCTGCCAGAATTCAAGGAGCAAATGAATGCTGGCGCGTTATCAGAATGGCTGTCTCCAAACAATAATTCGTAAAGATGGGATAGAAAGATGGCAGTTTCGCTGGCTGCATAAAGGCGCGGACGGCATTTCGCGTGAGCGCAAGAAGACCATCGGACCGGTCAAGGACTATCCCGAAAACAGCAAGAAGCTGCAGGATTTGTTAGCTGGACTGCGGCTAAACATCAACACCGATGGCCCGACAGAGTTGACTTCGATCACAATGACTGAAGCTGTGGAGCACTACAGAATTCATGAACTTGCTGATTGCGGACGGGACGGCAAAGCATATTCGACCCGCAACCGGAAGACGCAGGTACTGAACCGTTGGGTGGTCCCTCATTGGGGAAAACTGGAACTTCGGGCCGTCAAAACCGTTGCGGTAGAACTATGGCTTAAAACGCTTGTCACAAGCAAGTTCGGCACACGCAAACTTCTTGCAGGTGGCACGAGAGAAAAAATCCGCGACGCGATGGGCAGCGTTTTCAATCACGCGATACGTTGGGAGTTCACTGACCGCAATCCAATCGCAGGTTCCGGTAAGGGGTCTGGTGTTCGTGTTTCTGCGAAGCGCGAGCGAACACCCGACATTCTCGAAGTTGAAGAGATGCATCTGTTGCTGGGAGTTTTGGGGATTCGGGAAAAAGCCATGGTGTTTCTCGACATGCCGTCGGGACTACGCCGAGGCGAACTGGCCGGGCTGAAATGGGGGGATTTCGATTTCAAGAATCTCCATGTAAGCGTGACTCGGTCGCTGGTTGACCAGCACGTAGGCCCGGTCAAAACGGAAGCATCGAGAAAGCTGATGCCGATTGACGAGTATGTGGCTCATGATCTGTTGGCCTGGCATGAAGTGACCCCGTACAAAAAGCCGTCCGATTATGTATGGGCGACCGATGCCAACCGCGCTGGAGCCAAGCGTGGGAAACAGCCAGTCTGGCTGAGCGCGGTAATGCGCGACTACATTCAACCCTCAGCTCGAAAACTGGGGATCACCAAGAAGATGTCGTGGCATACATTTCGCCACACGTTTTCTACGTTGCTCAAGGGCAACGGGGAGGACGTCAAGGTTGTACAGGAGTTGTTGCGGCACTCAACAGCAAAGATGACGTTGGACACCTACACCCAAGCCCTGAGTCCGCAGAAGCGAGCGGCGCAAAGCAAGGTAGTCGGCATGATCCGCTCGAAACCAAGTTGTACCGCCGTTGTACCGCGAGTTTCTGGGGAGATCCCGGTAACTCATTGATTAGATTTGGCGTCCCCGACGGGATTTGAACCCGTGTTACCGCCGTGAAAGGGCGATGTCCTAGGCCAGGCTAGACGACGGGGACTGGTGGTGTTAAGAGTGGGTGTCGCCGGAGTTCATAGTATCAGGGCAGTTTTGCTGCGTCAAAAACTGCGGCGCTTCGCTGAACGCCGGGCGGGTCGAGACACTGTCCAATCTCCAACTTTTTACCTAAAAGCTTAGGCATCGGGGCCTCACTCCGACCACGATGGTCACTCTTTTATTTTCGGAATTTTCGCGGATCTATTTTTGTGCTCGTCCGTCAAGTTAAAGTAGGGGCTTCGTGCAACCGCTCGCTCGCGTCTTTAATACCGCGCTTCGTTGCCGCGCTTCCCTGCTATCGATTTAAAATGGATAGATGGCCGATCCGCTTTATTTGAGTTTGTGGTTTCCTACGTTTGATGAGCCGGAGATTTTGTTGCATGCCGTTACGGTGTTGCGCGAGATTCCTTTTTCTGCGACGCGTGAGGGAGTGACTTATTCGGCGATTCAGCCTGTCGCGTGGAGCGAGCCGACGATTCTTGAGCGGCGCTATCGGCCGGGAGTCGCGCCGGAAGAGGCGGTAGCCGAGGTGGCGGAGTTTATCCACAACGATTATGCGTATGTTTTTGAGGCTTACTGGGACTTGTGGACTCCTCCGAGTGGCACAGAGAAATGGGTGCTGGAGCCGGCGCTGATTCGGCTCACCGCCCAGGGCAATGATTTCGAAGAGCATTCATCGGAGCAGACGGGGAATATCCAAATCGACTTTGGGTTGGATACTTCTTTTCTGCATGAAGAAGTTGCGTTCACTCCGGAGACCGAACGCAATATTCGCAGCAACGTGCAGAAGTTGGTCGATTTTACGGCTAAGACGGAGAAAAATGCCGGAGCTACTGGCAGGTTGTTGTGGTCGGAGTCGGATGAGAATCTCGCTCAGAAATTGATCAACCGGTTGCAGCGGGTGCAGTAAAGCGAGTGCAAGCTTGATCGCCGCAGTTCGATAGCCGAGTTGCGCTCGATCGGCTTGACGGACGAGACGCCCGTTCCCACACTTTTTTGTTTGGCGGACTCGCAGATTACTTGGTGCGACCACTGTCGATTTGTAGTTTTTCGCTGGCGGCGGCTTGGGCTGCTGCCAATCTTGCCGTCAGGACTCGAAAGGGCGAGCAGGATACGTAATCCATTCCCGCCTTGTGGCAGAACTCGACCGATGATGGGTCGCCGCCGTGTTCGCCGCAAATTCCGATTTCTAAATTTGGACGCGTCTTGCGGCCACGCTCGATGCCTAGACGAACTAATTGACCTACTCCGTCCTGGTCGATCGCGGCGAACGGGTCTTGCTTCAAAATCCCTTCGGCGAGATAGGTTGGAAGCACTTTATTGATGTCGTCGCGCGAGAATCCGAAAGTTGTTTGGGTGAGGTCGTTGGTTCCGAATGAAAAGAATTCTGCTACTTTTGCGATTTCGTCGGCCACGACGCAGGCGCGCGGCAACTCGATCATCGTTCCGACGAGGTAATGGACTTTCTTGCCTTTCTCTTTGAATACTTCATCGGCTACGCGGCGAACGATGGTGGCCTGGTTCTCCATTTCTTTCACAGTCGAGACCAGCGGAATCATCACTTCGGCGTGAGTTTTGATTCCAGCCTTCTCGGCGGCAACGACTGCTTCAATAATTGCGCGCGCCTGCATCTCGGTGATCTCGGGATAGGTGATGCCGAGGCGGCATCCGCGATGGCCGAGCATGGGATTGAACTCATGCAAATCTTCGACCCGCGCCAGGAGAGATGAGATTACCCGCTTCAGCTCGCCTGCGCCTTTTGCACCGTATTCGTGGTATCGCGCGACCAGTTCTTTTTTCTGCTTCGCGGCGGCGCTTTGCAGGCTGGCCAGGTCCACCATCAGCTGTTCGCGCTTTGGCAGAAATTCGTGCAGTGGAGGATCGAGCAGGCGAATCGTCACCGGTAAGCCATTCATCGCCTTGAATAGTCCGATAAAATCGGCGCGCTGCATAGGCAGCAATTTTTTTAGCGCGGCTCGACGATCTTTTTCGTTGTCGGCGAGAATCATGGCGCGCATGTGGGCGATTCGATCTTCCGCGAAGAACATGTGCTCGGTGCGGCAGAGGCCGATGCCTTCTGCACCGAACGACCGCGCCTGAATTGCGTCGCGAGGAATGTCGGCGTTGGCACGCACTCCGATCTTGCGGAAGGGCTCGGCCCAACCCATCAGTTTTTGCAAGTCTTTGTCGTCAGAGGACGCTTCCATGGTTTTCAGCTTGCCTTTGATCACGCGGCCGCTGGTTCCGTCGAGAGAGATCCAGTCTCCCGCCTTGAAGACTTGCCCTTTGACGTGCATCTCGCCGGCGCGTTCATCGACATGGATGTCGCCTGCCCCGGCCACGCAGCACTTTCCCATTCCACGTGTAACGACAGCTGCGTGACTTGTCATGCCGCCACGCGAAGTGAGAATGCCTGCGGCGACTTCCATACCCTGGATGTCTTCGGGAGTGGTTTCCGCGCGGACCAGGATTACGGGATTTCTTTGGGCACTGTGGCCTGCTTTTTTTACGGCCTCTTCGGCAGAGAATACGATTTGGCCAACAGCCGCGCCGGGAGATGCTGGAAGCCCGGTTGCCAACACTTCAACTTTGGAGCTTTTTTCGTCGAGGCCGGGAACCAGAAAGTCATAGAGTTGATTTGGCTCTACGCGGAAGATGGCTTCTTCTTTCGTGATCAAACCTTCTTCGACCATTTGAATGGCGACTCTGACGGCGGCACGGCCGGTGCGCTTGCCGTTGCGCGTTTGCAGCATGTAAAGCTTGCCATCTTGAATGGTGAACTCGAAATCCTGCATGTCTTTGTAATGCTTTTCTAGACGGGTGGTGATATCGCGCAGTTGGTTGTAGACCTGCGGCATAACCTTTTCGAGCTCAACGATTGGAACTGGAGTGCGCACGCCGGACACAACGTCTTCACCCTGCGCGTTGAGCAGAAATTCGCCGTAAAAAACTTTGTCTCCGTTGGCAGGGTTTCGGGTAAAACCTACGCCGGTGCCGCTCGTGTCCCCGAGATTGCCGAAGACCATCGCCTGGACATTGACGGCGGTGCCGAGCATGTCGTCGATGTTATTGATGCGGCGGTAGTGCTTGGCGCGGTCGTTCAGCCACGAACGGAAGACGGCGTCACGAGCCATGACGAGCTGCTCTTGCGCACTCTGCGGGAAGTCACGCCTGGCGTGTTTTTTGACCGCTTTCTTGTACTCTGCAATCACCTCTTGCAGGGCCTTCGCATCTAGGCCGGTATCGAATTCCGTTTTCTTTTGTTTTTTCTTGGCATCGAAAATCTCGTCGAACACAGACTTTTCAATATCGAGCACGACGTTGCCGAACATCTGAATCAACCGACGGTAGGAGTCGTAGGCGAAACGGGGGTTGCTGGCGCGCTTCGCGAGCGCTTCGACACTTTGGTCGTTCAAACCTAAATTCAAGATGGTATCCATCATCCCGGGCATGGAAAATTTCGCGCCCGAGCGAACGCTCACCAGAAGCGGGTTCTCTCCCTTGCCAAGTTTTTGGCCCTGCAGAGTTTCCAACCTGGTGAGTGCTTCATGCATTTGCCGGTCGACCTCTTTCGAGGCTGCATGGGTGCGCATGTATTCGCGGCAGGCTTCAGTCTGAATTGTGAAACCAGGAGGGACGGGCAGACCTGCGTTCGTCATCTCGGCAAGTCCAGCGCCCTTGCCGCCCAGAACGTCTTTCATCTTGCCGTTGCCGTCGGCTTTTCCTCCGCCGAAGGAGTAAACGTATTTGGTGGCCGTTGATTTTTGGCCGTTCGCGTTGGGTTCTGATGTTTTATTTTCTAGTTCGTTGTTTGGTAGCGTCATGGCTGCCATGTCTAGCCCCTCTTTCAATGATTGCCATCAATGAGCGCGCGACGCTTGATGCCGCGAAATGCGGATCCCTCGCTTCGCTCGGGATGACAATCTGACTAAGAATTCAGCTTTTGCCTTCAGTCACAATTTCGGAGAAGTCGGCGATGGTCGAAAATTCTTTTACCACGCTCTGCAAAAGTGCGAGGCGGTTGGCGCGAAGATTGTCATCGTCAACCATGACCATCACTTTTTCGAAAAACTTATCGATTGCCGGACGCAACTTTGCTATTTCCATGAGCGCGTCTGCGTAATTGTGCTCGGCACGGAGCTTCTCAACTTTTGCAGCGCTTTCTGGAATCATTCGAGCCAAATCTTTTTCAGAATCTTCCTGCAGTCCTGATGGATCCATGCGCATGGCGATGACCTTGGTCTTTTCGGAGGCCTGCCTCAGAATATTTTTCATCCGCTTGAATGCGCTTGAAATCGAGACGAAATCTTCTGAGCCGCGAACTTTGCTTACCGCTTCGGCGCGGGCAACGGCATCGACTACATCGTCGGAGTCGACGGCGAGCACAGCGCTGACAACGTCGTAGGCGAAGCCGCAAGCGTCCTTTAAATAGAACTCCAGGCGTTCACGGAAGAATGCACGCACCGAATCACTGGCGGCCGCATTTGAGAATTTCTTCTCTGCTTCGGAACCTTTATAGCGAACGCGAGCGTCGGACATGATCTCCGAGATTCGCAAAGGAAGTTTGAGTTCGGCGATTGTCTTGACAATGCCGTTGGCCTGGCGGCGAAGGGCGAAGGGATCTTTGGACCCGCTTGGAATGAGATTCAGGGCGAACATTCCGGCAATCGAGTCTGCCTTGTCGGCTATCGAAAGAATGGCGCCTTCGGTCGTCGAAGGTACGCTATCTTCCATCGACGCAGGCTTGTATTGGTCGTAGATGGTGCGGGAAACCGCCATCTGGACGTCCGGTTTCAGGTCATCGTCGAGATGCTGCACGCGCGCGTAGAGACCGCCTACGATTCCCTGTAACTCGGTAAATTCTTTCACTAATTCTGTGGTGAGATCGGCTTTCGCCAAGACCGCGGCTTTGTGAATGACTCCGGGGCGCACGGCGACTCCATGCTGCTTGACGATCTCCGCAAGCCGGCTGGCGAGTCGCTGCACGCGCAGCGTTTTATCGTAGTAGCTGCCCAGATCTTTTTGGAAGGTGACGTTGCGCAGCGAATCGACACGCTCGCGAAGGGACTGTTTTTGATCGGTCTTCCAGAAAAAACGGGCGTCGTTGAAACGGGCACGCAGCACGCGCTCGTTGCCATGGCGAATCAGGCCGTTTGTGTCGGATTCGGTGTTAAGCACAGCGAGAAAATGAGGCAGCAGCTTTCCGTCGTCATCTTCGATGGCAAAATATTTCTGGTGATCGCGCATCACCGTTACGAGGACTTCTTCCGGCAAGTCCAGATATTCGGGATCGAAGCTGCCGAGAATTACTGAAGGATATTCGGTCAGGTTGACGACGGTCGCGACCAGAGGCTTGTCCTCGCGCCAACGGGCGCCGGGAATGGTCCGCGTGGCCGCGTCGAGCGCTTTGCGAATCACGTGTTCGCGCTCGGATGAGCCGAGAACCTTAACCGAACGGAGGGTTTCGACGTAAGCACTGGGCTTTGACATGGGAACGGCAGCATTTCTGGTGTCGCCGGAGATGATGCGGTGACCGCGAGAATTCTTGCCGGCTTCCAGTCCGAAGATCGACAGCGGCACAACTTGCTCGTCAAGCATTGCGACGAGCCAACGCACCGGTCGCACGAAGACTTCACCACGCTTGCGCCAGTACATATTTTTCGGCCAGTATAAGCTTGTAATCTCTTTCGGCAGAGCTTCAGACAGAATTTCACTTGCGCTTCGGCCCTTACGCGTGACCGTCGCTGCAAGATATTCGCCTTTCGGCGTCGTGATCCTCTCCAGTTTGTCGACGTCGACGCCTACCTTCTTTGCGAAGTGTTGGGCCGCCGGCATGGGCTGGCCATCCTTGTAAGCAACTTGCACGGACGGACCGCTCACTTGCTCGGTGAGATCAGGCTGCGATGCCGGAATGCCGGAGATGACGATTCCGAGGCGGCGAGGTGTCTCCAGCGAAGAAACGGTTCCGGCCGGTTCCATGCGTTCGCGCCGCAGCAAAGCGGTCAATCGCTCCCGCAATTCGCGCGACGCAGCGTCGATCATTCTTGCGGGTATCTCTTCGCAGCCGATTTCCAGTAAAAAGTCTGGCATGAACTTACTCTTACCTTAGGGCGCTTTCTTGATCTTTTGTCATCTTGCGAGCAGCGCTTTGATCCGCGAAACCAAGTCGCACGTCCTTTAACACAGAAGTCGGCTTGCAGTTGCATCAAGAATTCTCACGATGAATGCGGCATCGTGCGAACTCCTGGCTTAACCGTTTCTAGTATCAACTGGCGCGGGGTCCTTCGACTCCGTGGAACTTCGCTTTGCGAAGTTTCACTCCGCTCAGGATGACAACTTTATGTTTATGTCAGAACCGTTGTTAGTTTTGCTTTGTTATCTTCTGCTTTTGCCTTCTGTTTTGCCGTTGACCTCGGACCTTCTGCGCTTTCAATCTTCTTCTCTTTCTCTGTTGGGAAATGCTGGTCCATCCACGCTTTTGCAATCCCAACTGCGAGCGCTCGCACTCGTGCGATCACTCCGACGCGTTCGGTTACGGAAATCGCTCCTCTTGCATCGAGGATGTTGAAATAATGCGAGCACTTCAGGCATAGGTCGTAGGCGCCCAGAAGCGGGAAACGCAATTTCTCGCGCGTTACATCGTCGTTTTCTTTTTTGTCTGCGTTCAAGCTTGCGTATCGCGCGAGTAGGGCTTTGCACTCCGCTTCGCAAAGTTCGAAGTGTTTCCATGCGCTTTGCACGTCGGCAGCTTCGAAATTGTAGACCGAGAATTGCTGCTCGTCGGCGAGCCGGACGTCTCCGTATTTCACTTCTTTTCCAGTTTCTGGATCGCGGGCCCACACGATGTCGTAGATCGAATCGACATCCTGCAAAAAGGCGCACAAGCGCTCGAGGCCGTAGGTCAGTTCGGCGGAGATAGGGTCGAGGTCGACGCCTCCGCATTGCTGGAAGTAGGTGAATTGGGTGATCTCAAGGCCATCCAGCATGACCTGCCAACCAATTCCCCATGCGCCGAGAGTCGGCGATTCCCAGTTATCTTCTTCGAACTTGATGTCGTGTTGCCGCAAGTCAATGCCAATCGCCGCCAGCGATTCGAGGTAGAGCTCCTGGACATTTTCCGGAGGCGGCTTCAGGATGACTTGCAGCTGCAAATGCTTGAAGAGCCGGTTTGGGTTCTCTCCGTAGCGGCCATCCGCCGGACGCCGCGAGGGCTGGACGTAGGCGACCTTGTAGGGATTCGGGCCAAGGACGCGGAGAAACGTTTCGGGAGCCATGGTGCCAGCGCCGACTTCAACGTCGTAGGGCTGCTGAATGATCGCTCCCCGCTGAGCGTAGAAAGCCTGAAGCTTGAGGATCAACTCCTGAAAAGTCAGCGAATTTGTTTTGGATGAATCCATACTTTCGTAGTCGTCGTACGCGAAGCACCAGGCCCTTGCAGCCAGCTCGACGGCAAGAAATTGCAGAGGTCCTTCGCTTCGCTCAGGATGACAATCTAAAATGCATTAGCAATATGTCGGGTTAGCAACTCGGCTACCCGGCTATTTTCTCCAGCATGCCTGCGGTCACCAATTTTTTCTCGATATGCCGTTCCAAAATTTGAATTAGAAATTTACGCAAATCCTGCCCAACCGCCTTGGGCCATTCGATGCCTGCAAATTCCGAGACGCGCGATCGCAGCATTTGTGCGGCAATTTTTCTCGACTCCGGCGATAGCTCGGATGAGGCGATGCGCTTATCTTCGAGACACATCAGACCATCGGCCAAAGCGTGATAAAAGGCGCGACTGCCATCCAGCTCTTTACCACACACGATGCACGCGGAAAACTCGGGAAGAAAGCCCATCAGCCGGGTCATCCACAATTCGAAGTACGTCAGCGGCATCCACAAAATCGCTCCGCGCATTTCCTGAAGCACTGCCAAACTCAACCGAAACACGGCGTCGCTGGCCTCTCGGTCAGGCAACAATTCATCGAGCAATTCCGCGACGTGGGCCAGTGCGGCAGCTCGCGAGTAAGTCACTTCGCTTGCCATCGGCGACTCGATGATTTCGCACGAGTCTAGCCGGGCCAGATCCTTGCGCTCACGGTCATCGTACACGGCCCGGACATAAGTCAGCGGCTCGAGAGCGCCGCCAAAGCGACGTCTCGATTTCATGGCAGCGCGCGCCACACCTTTGACTTTGCCTTCCAGACGGGTAAAGAGGGTGACCAGCAAGTCGGACTCGCGCAAGGGATACGTGCGCAGAACGATCGCTTCCGACTCCTTTAACGCCATGGAAGGTTAGCAAAGCAATGGATGATTGTAATGGAAGTGGCTGTCAGCCGTCAGCTTTCGGCTGTCAGTACGGCTATATCGCCGACGTCAAAATGGCAAGCGGGTAAACTGAGGGCTGACGGCTGATAGCTGAAAGCTCCTAGCGTCCGAAATATTTCGCATTCCGCTCGGTATATTCCTTCCATTTTTCCGGAAGATCGTCAAGAGCGAAGATGGCGGAAACTGGGCAAACGGGGACGCAGGCACCGCAATCGATGCATTCCACGGGATCGATGTAGAGCATTTCTTGCGCCTCAAACGTATCGGCATCTTTCTTGGGATGGATGCAATCCACCGGGCAGGAGTCAACGCAAGCGGTGTCTTTGGTTCCAATGCAGGGTTCGGCAATAACGTAAGCCATAAATCTGTTAACTCCTAGTTCGTATCGGGGGGGACCGAACTTAAGATTCTAGCAAGAATGGGGAATTCGGTACAGGCAGCCGCGTCCAGCGGCGGCTTTCGCCGATCGAAAAGCGCTGTAAGGCTTTTGGTTGCGAGTTTATTACCGAAATTTAGTTCTCCGCGGCTCGAGGAATCGGGGTCGACAGCTCCGCCGCTGCTCCCGGATGCAGTGCGGGCATGCGAACCGGGGCACCGCGCCAAGCTCCTGGCTTTACACCTTCTCTCACCAGCTTGTAGATAGTTCGCCAGTTTTGGGCGATCACCTTCGGCCATGCCAGCTTGCCCATCATGGGGAAATAAATGCCTCGGAAGCATAAGCGAGCGATGAAAATGTTGACGCGGTAGCCGAGCGGCTGATCGCTGAGCGCCTCGACCGCTCCGGCCAAGGCCTCGGGACTATAAGCGGCGGCCCAGCCTTTATTCACTTCGGCATGAGCTTCGTCGATTGTCATCTTCAAAGGCGTGTGAGCCATGGCAAAAGGGATGAACTCCTGCCAGTGCTTTGGCCTCGTCAGGCGCCCTGCTTTTTCCAGGCGTTTGTATAGAGGAGTGGCAGGCAACGGCGTTAGCAAGCCAAAAATCGGCAGACCGGGCGGCCAGGTTCTTACCTGTCCGAGCGTCCGCTCGGCGACTCCGACGGTGTCGTTGTCCATTCCAAAAATAAAGGATGTGATGGCGTATACGTTGCGTTGCGCGAGACGCTGCAACACTGCTGCGTATTCGCCCGGCTTGTTGAATCCTTTGTTCACGTCTTTCAAGTTTGCAGGATCGATGGACTCCATACCGATGAACACCCACTTGCCGCCCGAAGCAGCAATCAAGTCGACAAGTTCTTCATCACGCAACAAATTGGCACTGATCTGTGCTACCCAGTGAACTTGCGCTTTGGCCGCGATGATGTCGCGCAGCAACGATTTCGTGCGCTTGATGTTGATGGCGAAGTTGTCGTCAATGAAGAAGACAGCGATCTGGCCTTTTTCTTCGCGAGCACGCGCTTTTAGCAAAAGGAGTTCGTTAACTACGCTCTCGTTGGTGCGAAAGCGGATGGAGTCTCCAAAGAAACCGGTGACCGTGCAGAACTCGCAGCCGTAGGGGCATCCACGGCCGGACTCGACGGGGACGATGCGGAACGATCCCCAGCCCTCGCCGATTTTCTGCAGCAATCCCACCGCGGCTTTTGGAACGAGATTAAATTGCTTGAGATCAATGGTGTCCCACGGGATAACTGGATATTCCTTGAGGGATGGCTTGCTCTCCTGTCCGAAGGCGTCGACCGGCGCATAGACTTCTTTGAGCGCGCCACGAGCTGCGTCGTTCACTATTTCTGGCCAGGTAGCATCCGCTTCGCCTAATGCAACTGCGTCCGCGTGGCGAGGTCCGCCATCTTTACCTAAAGCTTCATCGGCCATCTCTGTGACGTGAGGGCCTCCCATAACAACAGGCACACCGGTCGCACGCACAGCGTCGGCCATGCGATAGGCCTTCGCGATCATCCTGGTCATCGCGCCGATTCCTACCAACCCGATTTTGTTGTCGATGACATATTGCGCGATCCCCGCTTCGTCCATGGGCTGGGCATTGCCGTCGACTAATAAGACCTCGTGCCCCTCAGGCGTGAGCGATTGAAGGAGGAACATCCAGAGGTGCGGCATGAAGTTACGCGTGACGCCGTTGTCGGGGTTATAGAGAAGGATTTTCATAAGGGGGAACCAGGGTTGCGAGTCGTTGCTCTAAAAACTAAAAGGGGCTTACAACAAGAATCGGCGCCGCCGGGAAATTCCCGAGCGCCAAGTAGGTTGGAAAAATACGTTTTAATGTACCCTGACGTACACTATACACCCCTCCAAACGGGATAGCCCCAAGTACATTTCAGCTTGATTTTGGTTTGGCCGGGCGCGGAAATCAGGATCGGGACCCCGCGTTAGAAGGGTCGTATTCAACGATATAGCCAGCCACAGCGCTAGCTGCCACGGTTAGGGGTGAGGCCAAGTACATTTGTCCCGGACCACTTCGGCCGGGGAAGTTTCTGTTCTGGGCACTGATCACCACTTGCCTGGCGTTGGTAGAGACGCCGGGACCGGCGTTGATACAAGCTCCGCAGCTCGGTTCGATGAGATGGGCTCCCGCTTTTTCGAACACTTCGATGTAGCCTTTACGCTTCGAGTATTCTCGCGTCTCTTGCGAACCGAACTGAATCCAAAATTGAACTCCCTCTGAAACGCGGCGTCCATGCTCCAGCGCATCGTTCAACACCGAAGCGTACATATCCATATCTTCGTTTTTTCCGGCGGTGCAAGTGCCGCCATAGGCGATTTCAATCGGAATGCGGTCGCCTAAGTCGCGGACGAATTTGCCGTTTCCTGGATCTCCAGGAGTGGCTACCATCGGCGTGATCTCGGCGGCATCAAGTTCGATGATTTCGGCATAGTTGGCGTCTTGATCACTATACAGATTTTTAATCATTTCCTCGACGGCCGAACGCTCCATTCCACGACGCTCCATCAGGAATTCAACCACTTTTTCATCGGGAGCGACAATGCCGGTGAAGCCTCCGATTTCAGCCGCCATGTTGGTCATAGTGGCGCGCTCGTCGACCGATAGAGCCTCAACCGCGTCGCCCGCATATTCCATAACCTTAGCCAACGCCTTGCCGCTGCGCACGTAATCGAGCGAGAGAATTTTAAGAATAAAATCTTTCGCGGTGACATTTGGGTGGCGCTCGCCGCGAATCACGATCTTCACTGACTCGGGAACCATCACCCGAACATCTTTCGTGATCCACGAATTGAACAGGTCGGTCGTGCCGATGCCGAACGCGATGCATCCGATTGCCCCAACATGTGGAGTATGCGAGTCAGAGCCGACATTCACCTGACCGGGGAGCGCATACGTCTCGAGCATTACGGAGTGACAGATTCCTTCTGAGCCTTTGCGATCGGGCAACTCTCCGTGGAGCTTGATTCCCTGCTGCTTCGCGAAATCCTCTTGCCTGAGTTTTAGTTGCGTGGCCAGATCGAGCAGTCCCATCTTCTTCTTATCTTCGGAGATTACTTCGTCGAGAAACGTCAGATGATCGCGGAAGAAACGAATGCTCGAAGCGTCGTTGACAGGGACATCCCTGCCGACATTCTGCTCGTAGAAAATCGAGGCCATCGGAGTTACGTATTCGTGACTGAAACGCAGGTCAACGCGGGTGAAGCCGGTGTCGCCGGGCTTCACGTACTGCTCGGACGTTTTCGACGCCTGAGGCACCATGTGCTGGGCGAAAATCTTCTCCGCCAACGTCATCGCGCGCTTGCTTGTCTTGATCGGAGGCAGAAACACTTTCCCTTGCAGCCGCGCCACATTGAAAGGAAACAGGCCCCCCGCTTCAATCACCTGCTTTGTGATTTCATCTTCGCCTTCGGTGAATTCGCTCAACGGAATTTCTTCGCCAGCGCGTACTCGATCAATCAATGAGAAGTCGGTAGAAGTCAGCAGGCCCAGATTTTGACAATTCTGTTTGTAGATCCGCTCAATGTTCTCGGCGATCGCGAGCTCGATGCCCGCCGACATCTCGGCGTACGGAGACTGTTCGCGGCTCGAGCCTTTGCCGCGTCGCTTTCCGGCGACAGAGCAAACGAAGCCGCCCTTTTTCACTTCTCCACGGCCAATAGGAAGCACGCCTCCGCAGCGCAAGCCTGCGTACGGAATCTCGCCTAGCGTGCGGTCAAAATAGAAGCAAAAATGTGCGGGAGTAATTTCGTCGGTAGAGATGTCATCTCGCAGCTTGGGATTTTTGGCAGGATTCTTCGTATCCCAAGGCAAGTCCCAACCTGAGAGCTGCTTTTTAATTAGTTCCGGGTCTTCAGTGAGGAATAAGATGCGCCCATGAAGTCGCACCTTGTCGGGGCGCTTTTCGATCTTGCGTTCAAGAAGAGATGAGCCCACGTAATCCATTGTACCGTGTGCAACTTGCCGGTGGCCGGGTTTGGAATGGGCGGGCGAGGTCGCCCGGCACCACACTTAAACCTAAATAGTTCGATCTTTGGCGTAACTCACTGCACTGGGCAGGTCATCTTCCCTGCCAGCCAGAATTTCCTGGAATTCCTGCAGCAGTGAGCTATGAATGAGATTGTTCGCTGCAAGCGTCTCGTGGCTCGCGATGTCGAATTCGCCGCCGGAAAAATCGGTAACCTTGCCGCCGGCTTCTTCTACGAGCAAGACTCCAGCAGCCGTGTCCCAGGGATTCAAGTTGAATTCCCAAAACCCGTCGAAGCGGCCAGACGCAACGTTGCACAAATCGAGCGCCGCCGATCCCGCCCGGCGCACGCCGTGGCTGCGCAACGTGAGCTGATGATAAAAGTGAATGTTGGGATTCTTGTGGCGCTTCTTGCTTGGGAAGCCGGTTGATATTAGACTTTGCGCCAGGTTTGAAGTCGTCGATACGTTGATCGTTTTATCGTTAAGGCGAGCGCCAGAACCTTTTTCGGCGGCGAACATCTCGTCACGCGTCGGATCGTAGACGACGGCGGCGACACGCTGGCCGCGACTCTCGACTCCGAGCGATACGCAAAAAACAGGGTATCCGTGCGCGAAATTCGTCGTCCCATCCAGCGGATCGACGTACCATTTGTAATCGCTACCAGTTTCGATACGAGCCCCTTCTTCACCGATTACGTCGTGGGTGGGAAACTGCTTGCGTATGCGCTCGAGAATTAGCTTCTCCGACTCGCGGTCAGCAACCGTCACGAGATCCACATCGCCCTTGTATTCGATCTGGACGTGCTCGTGGAAGTAGCGCATCAGCAATGCGCCGGCTTCGCGAGCCATCGCCTGCATCGGATTGAGCAAATCAATTGTCATGAAATTGTGAGGATTCAGCGCAAAGTGCCTTTGGCAATATTAGAGAAGCGAACGGCCTACAGCGTTTGTTCGCACGAGCTAAATTGCATGAGTCCTTCGCTTCGCTAAGGATGACAGCCTATATTGATAGCGCGGATGGGCAGTCTAACGTTGGTGTTATCTTCTTTTATTTTTTATTATCTCCTCTTATTATCTTCGGCAATGTAGACAATCTCGTGCTTGAAGATAAAAAGATTCGGACCGTCGTCCCGCGTTACCCGAACCATGTTCTTGTCGTAATACTCAATCCAGCCACGTACTACTTCTCCGTCCGCCAACTTCAAGCTCACAACTTTTTGCTTTTCGCCCAGAGCTTTCAAGTAGGCCGCTTCTTCAAAAGTTTCGTCGGGAGGAGGAGTTCGTTTTTTATTATTAGTGAAATTCGGATTCCCTGGCTGTAACGGCATTCGCTTATTTTACAGCCCGAACTCTTGCCATCTTCAAAGTTTCTTCTCGGGAAAGTAGAACGCGGCTTCTTCCGGACGCACAACTCGCGGTATCCATAACGGACGCCGCAATCCATTCGGACCAGGCGCAGGACGCGTAAGCGCCTTCCACCGCTGATACACGGCGAACGATAAATTGGTATCGACAAAAATATCGCCGTAGCGATCATCGGCGCTTGCCCGCTCCACGCGCACCATCTGATGCCAACAGTGCATTCCGGTCACGGGATCGGGATGCACCGGGAAAGTCAGATTCTGATGAACTCCCGCGTCGCTCCACCAAACACGCTTCGTGTCAGGGTCAGTCGAGTCGTAAGGCTGTACACCGGAAGTCTGGCGCATCTTCCACTGGCCCTTGCCTACTTCTTTCAGGTCGACCCATGCGCTCGACATGCGCTCCAACTTATCTTCTTTATTTGTGCGCCAGCGACCCATGTGGTGGGAACACGCCACAACGCCCGGTGCCAGACCCTCGGTAATCCACGCGTGCAAAACGAAGAAGCCGATTTCGGTGTGAACTTTTATGAGATCGCCGGTTCGAACGCCATCGATTGTTGCGGCGTCTACGGGATTCAACCAGAGCGGATTCTTGTGTGCAATCTCGTAGAGAAATTTCGAATTGCCAGAACGAGTGTGAATCAGATGCGGCAGGCGAAAGATCGGGAGCAGGGTGAACACTGTGCCCTGCGCGTCTTTCGGCCACTCGACGCGAGGCGTGTATTGCGGATTGAAATCTTCTGGATTGCTGCTGCTGTTCTCGGTGATCGAAGCAGTCTGTGCCGAGCGGTGAATGTGGCTTCGATAATATTCCGGAAGCGTGAACTCCGGCCACTTCCAATCGGCCATGGTTTTAGAAAATAACTCCAGCTTGCGAGACGGAGTGTTGTAGCCGAGGACGGGCTTGTCATCGATCATCACCCCAACCGCTTTACCATTCTTCTTTATAACGCCATTCGCTTCGGTTTTAGATTCGGCCAAATCAGCTGCCTGCACCGGTTTTTCATTCTGCCGGTGAACGTCGGTCGTGACTTCGTAGGCGCCGTACTTGCGCATGTATTCGAGCGGCTTCAAACCCTCTTTAGCGGCGGCTTCCGGCAGACCGGGCACCGAGTTTTCAAACATCCATCCGTAATATTCATCGACCGTCAGCTTTTGCCCGGGCCGGTAAGGCGACTCGAACCACTGGCGAATTCCCATCGAACCGTCAGGGTCAATCGCCCACGAAAGGTTAATAAAGAATTCGTCTTCTTCCCAGACTTCTCCGGGATTCGCTTGGTGCGTATAGTCAAATTTCTTTCCTTGCTTCTCTTGCAGCACGCGGAGCACGGGCTGTCGGAAGCCAATCCACTTGCCTGCATACGACTCCTGGCTCATCAAGTCGTGGCGCTCAGCGCTGAAACCCATGGGCAACACATAATCGGCGAACCAGGCTGTCTCGCTCCAGGTGGGAGTCAGCGCGGCATGCAGGCCGACTTTTTCCTCATCGCGCAGCATCTCGATCCAGGAGAAACCGTCAGGATAAGTCCACACCGGGTTGAAGACACGCGTGAAATACGCTTCAATTCGGCCGCGGCCTTCCTTGAGAAAATGTGGAAGCAACGGCGACATCTCGTGCGTGCACAGCGGCCACTCTTGCGGATAGAGAAGTTCATTCCACCGCTTTTGTGGGGGCGGATTCTTGAATGGGCGCGGCACAAATTTATTCCACGAATTTAGGTTGTGTCCGCCCGGTGTTCCCACCGAACCCGTCAAGACGTGAAGCAGCATCAGAGCTCGCGCCGGTTGCCATCCGCCGAGATTTCCCGAAGCGCTGCCGCGCCAGAGGTGGGAAGCGAAGCGACTTCCAGCGGTTGCGATCTCGCGCGCTGTTTTTACGATGACATCGGCCTTCACGCCGCTTTCCTTCTCCGCAAATTCGGGCGTGAACCCCGCATAGTGACGCATCAGCGCTTCGATGAGCGCTTCGAACGACTGGCCTTTGGCGACGAAGCCGTCGACTTCTAGCTCTTCCCAGTTGGTCCAGGTGCGGACGAACTGGGCGTCAAAGCGATTCTCTTTCAGGATGACCATGGCCATCGCCAGCAACACTGCCGCTTCTGTTCCGGGATAAGTCGGCATCCAGTAGTCGGCCATGCTGGCAGTGTTTGAGAGACGCGGATCCATAACGGCGAGCTTCGCGCCTGCCATCTTTCCTTCGATAATGCGTTGCGCGTGCGGATTGAAATAATGTCCCGACTCGAGGTGCGCCGAGAGCAACAAAATAAATCGCGCATTTGCGTGATCGGGAGACGGGCGGTCGGCATGATGCCAGAGCAGGTAGCCGAGGCGCGCCGACGAGGAGCAGACGTTGGTATGAGAATTATGGCCGTCGATGCCCCACGCCTGGAGTGTCCGCTCCATGATGAAGTCGTGGCCCGGACGGCCTACGTGGTACATGACTTCCTCGCCGCGATTTTCCTGAAAAGCTTTGCGGATGCGCGAGCCGAAGGTTTCGAGCACTTCATCCCAGGAAGTCCGCGTCCACTGGCCGCCGCCGCGCGGACCTGAGCGCTTCATGGGATAGAGAATGCGGTCTGGATCATGAATCTGCGTAATCGTTGCAGGGCCCTTAGCGCAAAGGCGTCCGCGGCTCGCGGGATGTTTAGGATTACCCTCGAACTTTGCGATCTTTCCTGTCTCTTTGTCGACGTAAGCGAGCAGACCACAGCCGGACTCGCAGTTGAAGCAGACAGTGGGAATCAATTGATAATGCTTTTCAACGCGACGAGGCCAGGCTGATTGGTCGTACTCGACCCAATCGTCCCACTTTTCGACGGGAGGGTAGGATGCGAGATGGCTTCCGTCGCGTTTGAAATCGGTCATTAACTAAGCTCCGTCATCAATCTCCACTAAGAGTGGCGACACATTGTTCACGCGGGCTTCGACTCGTATCAGGGCAGCGCTTTACCGCTGTCGAAACGAGTTTCATTCCCAATCCCTTAAGGGGCTGAGCCGCCCGCAGCGCCTAAAGGCGCGGTTATTTGCGCTAATTTTTGGCAGGCCTGAAGGCCTCTCCTGACACCAATCTCCTGCTGCGGTCGATCCCGATTCGGCCTTTCCCACGCGAACGATTGTTCAACTGTTTGGGACACTCTGGCCTGCCATTACAAAACACCATTCAAAAATCAGAACTCCAGCCAATGCGAGTACGCTCGCAAGTCCGACTGCGACTCGATTTGGCCCCAACCAAAAATATCCGCCGACAAGTATTGCTAGCGGTACCAAGCCGCCGGCCACCACTGCGCCTCCCCAGAAAGCGTTTGCGAATGGTCCGTGGGTCATCAATCGCGCTCCGTAGCGAGCATTGTCGGTGGTGTGTGGCATCGCAATCTCGCCGAATACCATCAGGAGATGAAGTACGAGTGTCGCGATCAAAAACGGAAGGGCAAACGAGACAGTTTGGATCGAGCCGCCGAGCGAATCGGGAATCAGGGCCAGAACCGCCGCTCCACAGAGTAACGCTTGAACGATCAAATGCGCCGGCAGGAGCGGAGTTTGCCAGAGATCGCGGCCTTCACATTGTCCGAAGAGAAAGGCGGTGTAAGCTGCGGCGCAACATCCTACCAGGACTGTCGGCCACAGCAACCACGTGGAAGCTTGCGCAAAGCCGAATACCGCGGCGAGCCAGAAGAGCCCACAGAGGCCGCTATACGTGATGAGAATGAAGGCGCCACGGGCAAGCCATGATCTCGTTTGCGGCATGAAAACGACGCGCAAAAATCTTTCTTTGTGGTCGAGATCCCACACCAGCAATACGGTCGTCAAGGCGGTGAACAAAAGCGCCACCGTCGCGAGCGTAATGTCGCGGGTGCGATTTCCAGTCAACCGGCCGAGTAACAGTGCGATCGCGGGCACGGCGAGAACTCCGGAGCCGATCGACTTCGTCCATGAATACGCGGGCACTTGCCATCCCCACGGGCGCGCGTGCGATACGTCATAGGTCGCGACGGCATTTTTCTGCAACAGCGGACTGTCGCTCGGATAGATCGCCCCGCCGCCGTGGACCAAAGCGTTCCGCTGCGACCACATGTACATGGACTCGTGTCGTGCCGCGGTCGGGACAATTGCGCTCTCGTCGGCGTCGATATAAAAAAGTTTGGGTTGAGTTCCCTGCTCCGGCTTGCGGACGCGCACCGGTTCGCGCGCCACTAACTGCGCGATCTCGCTTGCGGCGTCGCTTAGATCTCCGGCAATGATCGCGTGTTCGGGACAGACAATGACGCAGGCAGGTTCGAGACCGACTTCAGTGCGGTGCGCGCAGTAGTGACATTTGGCCGCGGTGTGATCTTCGGGATCGATGTAGATCGAATCGTACGGGCATGCTTGCATGCACGCTTTGCAGCCGATGCAGCGGCTGGAATCAAAATCGACGATGCCATCTTTGCGCTGATACATCGCGGTGACGGGACAGATCGTCACGCAAGGAGGCTTTTCGCAATGGTTGCAGCGCGTGACCTGGAAGACGCGGCGCGTGTTGGGGTAAAGACCCTTCTCGACGTACTTCACCCATGTGCGGTTCACACCAACCGGAACCTGATTTTCCGTCTTGCAGGCGACCGTGCAGGCGTGGCATCCGATGCATTTGCGGTTGTCGATGACGAAGCCGTATTTCATTCGAGGGAGCGCGATTGGAATCACCATCATACTGAGGCTGGGAGGAAACGGCGATACTAGACGGGATGCTTGCTGAGATTTCTCATGCTCAATCGCTATTCCTAATAGAACGAGAAAACCTTGCATTTGTTCGCACGAGCTAGTTGCATAGGTCCTTCGCTTCGCTCAGGATGACAGGCTTGGGGTTTATTGCGCGTCAGTTCTTCTTCCGTTGCGCCCACCATCGAGATTTCAGGAATTGTGTAAATGCCGTAGGGGACGAGGTTCGCCATCATTTGGCTCGGCTTCCCGAACATGTGGCACCCCGCTAACCGACCTTGCTCCATGGAAGTGCTCGCCAAAGCAGGAAAGCCGATCACGTCTCCTGCGGCGTAGATGTGCGGAACAGTGGTTTGAAACTGTTCGTTAACAACGAGTTTTCCGCGTTCATCCGCTTTCAGGCCGGCGGCTTCGATCCCGATCCTGTCGCTATTGGCGTTGCGACCGATGGTATAAAGCAGGGCCTGGCTGCGAATTTTCTTGCCGCTTTCGAGCAGGGCAAACACTTTATCGCGATCTTCGTCGAAGCCGACCTGCACCACCCTTTCGCCGAGACGGAACACCGTCCCCAACTGCCGCAGCTGATAGCACAAGCTTTCGATAATCTCTCGGTCGACAAAGTCGAGTATCGTCGGGCGTTGGTCGACGAGCGTCACTTTGACCCCGAGCGCGGTAAACATCGAGGCATACTCCAGCCCGATAATTCCACCGCCGACGACAATCAGCTCTCTCGGAATCTCATCCAGCTTATGAACCTGGTCGGAATCGAAAATGCGCTGCCCGTCGACAGGAATTCCATCGATATGGGACGGACGCGTTCCACAGGCAATAAGGACTTTCTCCGCCCGCACATGCTGCACGCCATCTTCGCTGACAATCTCTATCGTATGCGGATCGACAAAATGAGCGTCACCCTCAAGCGCGGCCACAAAGTTTCGGCGCAATTGTGCCTTGATTACCTCGACCTCGCGGGTCATGACGGCAGTAGCCCGAAGGGTCAGATCCGACATTAGGATTCGATCTTTGACCACATACCCGCGCCCGTAGAACGAGCGCTGCCGTAGCCCGCTCAGGTAAAGGACTGCCTCCCGCAATACCTTGCTCGGAATCGTCCCGGTGTGAACGCAAGTTCCTCCCATAGTCAGACGGCGGTCGATGATCGCGACTTTCTTGCGCATCTTGGCGGCGCAGATCGCCCCCTTCTGCCCAGCAGGACCGCTTCCAATCACCACCAGATCGTAATCATTCGTCTGCATCTGAAATCATCCCTGATTATCCGGTTCTAACCGTACAAACAAATCCTGCCAATGTGTGCGAACCGAAGCAATTTTGGAACTCGCCATTGCCGTCGGCTTCAATCGAGAAACATCGACAGACTCACCGCACAGAATACGCGACCGTCGTTTGCCCCTCCGTACCACTCTCTTCTTCCAGTCGCTTGAGAACTTCAGCTTCCAGATTGTCAGGATCTACGACGATCTCGCACTCCGCGATCTGCTCATCGGTCGCACCATGAAAACACAATTCGCAAACGCCCAGTCCATCCTCCGATCGCACTGGAGGCCCAAATGTTCGACACGTCATTGGCCGCGAGTTGTAGAGCTCACATTGGCCCGTCGCAGGATTGAGCACCGGGCAAACTTCATCGTTGCCAAATTCTTCAAAGCGCAATTCCGCTTCCGACCCAATTTCGGTGATTGACGGGTCGAATATCCCCGTCTCGGCATTGCCAGGGAACGTCGCGGCGAGTCGCACAACTGCAGCGCGAGCGCGCGTTCGAATCGCTCCGGCACGCAAAGGATTGGTGTGCTCGAGATCGGCCATTCCCTTCCGCAAACGCGCAGAATCAAGTTGATTGATGGCAAAGACGCCGGTGCAGCATTGGGAGCATCCAGGCCGACACACCAGCCACTCTCCGCATCGCATGGCTCCTTCAGCGAGCGCGGCGTCCACTATTTGGATCAACGCCGAATCGGTTCGCGGCATCTTCAGTCGAGACACGTGAGAAAGGATAACGCAGGCTGGAGAACTCAGGCGCCCGGAAACACGGGCGGCGCGAAAAAAGGCGAAATGAGGATGGGAGATGAATGGCGAACGACAAACCGAAGAGTCGCGCCTCTAACTCGCCAAATCCAGCCCAGCGGCGCTTCGCTTGCGCCGCAACGAAGTCAATATATCCGGATCGCACGCTGGACAAAAAGGCAGTGGCACGAGCGAGGCAACGTTCGTCCCGTCGAGCCAAAAGTATGCGTCGAGATACTCCATGCTTGCGCCACAAGCTTTGCACTGACGCAAATGCTCGCCCCCCGCAGATTGCGTGAGAAACTCTTTCACCGCTGCGATTGCGGCACGACGTTTGGCTTCTTCAGATGGAGCCGCTTCCAAATCGTCTTCCCGACTCCATCTGGAGCCGGGTAGGACGTTCTCGCTCTGGGCGGATCGAATCTGCTTTGGGTGCGACATGACGTACCTTCCCTTTCACCACGTAAAACGCTAAGGAACTAACCCGACGTGCAGTCCCCAGTAAAGCGGTGGTTTATTTGTAGGAACTGTATCTTCCAGAGCTTTCCGAAATGGCACCGGCAGATGTGGACGGTTCACACCCCTCTTAACACCGTCCGCCTCCAGATGTTCCTAGGTACTATCGAATATCGCCAGATAGTGGAATTGACGCGGTTAATACCTCTATGTACGGTAAATGGCAAATGTGCGGTATCGTACAGCGTTCGCTCGATTGACTGCTGCGCGGCTTCGGTTAGATTGGAACTAGCCTTGCGTGCGTCGCCGTCCGCCCTCTGTATGGCTCGGCCAGCAACCTGCCAAGGCTTTTTGGAAAGGTTGTGATGCCAAAACAAATTCTTATTGTGGACGATAGCCCCATGGTTCGTCGGATGCTCCGCACCTCGGTGGAAGCGAAAACCGACTGGCAGATCTGTGGTGAAGCAGAAAACGGTGAAATCGCGGTCAAAATGGTTGACGAGCTCAAGCCTGATCTGGTGGTTTTAGATCTCTCCATGCCTGTTATGAACGGCCTTGAAGCAGCGCGGAAGATCTCAGTCATGGCCCCTGACACGGCCCTACTGATGTACACAATGCAGGAATCGAGCCAACTGGCGAAAGAGGCGGAGAAGGCGGGGATCAACGAGGTGATCTCGAAATCGGCGATTGGCGTCGATCGGCTGATCGCCACCATGCGGGCTCTCTTATTCAACCCACCAGGCAAAGTGGCGCACGTCTAAATCATTACTCAATATTGGAATCATAAAAAAAAGCCGCTCAAATTGAGCGGCTTTTTAATTGTTTTACGCTGGGCTTAGTCGCCAGCGACGGGCTCGCCAACCTCTTCAGCCTGCTTCGCCGCGACGTTGCCACTCGCCGGAGCAATCGCACCCGCAATCGCGCCGAGTGGAATAAATCCGCCTTCGTTCGAAGTGGCCGGCTTCTCTTTTAAGACGACTTCCCGATAGAGCTGAGCCATGCGCGCATCGTAAGCGGCATCGTTCTTCACGCGGTTGTCTTGCGCCCTTCCGTCGGCAGCCTTGAGATCACGCGCGCGTTTCTTCTCTTCACGCGCCGTCTTTGCGATGCCGAGTTTATCGAGATCGTGCTGCACTTCGTGGGTGACGATTTCATCGCGAAGATAGAGGGCGTGTTCCTTGTCTTCCATCTTCACTTTCTTGCCGCCCGCGAAGATTTCGTGACGTCCATGCTCTTCGTACCACTTGGTGAGCGTGGAGGTCATGTGCATCTTCTCGATGATATTGCGCCATCCCACGCCCGTGTTGTAAGCGCAGAAGCTGATCTCGCCTTCCTGCGTGGCGTAAGGGATGATGCACTGTTCAGTGCGGCGGAAGTCGTAGTTGAACAGATCCTGAAACCACATTCCTGCGATGAACAGGAAGTTCCAGCGATCCTGACGGCGCTTCATCACGTCGTCGATGGTTCGGTCCGGACCAACCTTGCCGTAATTCTTTCCGGTTGCGTTGAAGTTTTTGTCGAACTTCTTCAGCAAGTCAGTCATCTTGAAATGCTTCGGCGACTGGAAGGAGTCGTAATTTTTCATCAACGCCAGTGCCATGCCGAAGACGGTCCAGAACTTGGAGCGGGCGGCGTCGTTGACCTTGGCAATATCTTTTGCCAGCTGATCGCCTTTAAGGAACGCAGTCACCGGAACCGCTTCCTTCGTTTCCTTGTCGATCATCAGCGCCATGCCGGTTCCGCAGTTCGGATGGCAGCCGCATGACAGCTGTCCCCAATCGTTGTTGTTATCCTGCGCGTGCATGACGTCAGCCCAGTCGCTGAACGTGCTCATGAACGAAATCGGATACCAGTCGCGGGCGGGAACGCCGAAGCCAGTCTGATTTTTAACGTCGTGCGCCAAGTGAGCCAGCGTGTAGCGCTGCGCCTGACGGCGGTCGTCGGTGATCGCCTCGTCGCGTCCAGTAAACGACACGGGCTGGAAGCTCAAGAAGCCGATCTTCTTCGGATTATCAAGCGCAAACTGAATGATGCGTCCGACCTGCTCGTTGTTGATGCCGTTGATGATCGTAACTACCGGCACGATTTCGCAACCCGCGCGATGCAGGTTATCGATCGCCTTCAACTTTACGTCGAACAGGTTGCCGACCGCGCGGTGATCGTTCGCCGCGTTGCCGATTCCGTCAAATTGCAGGTAAGCGTAACGCATTCCTGCTTCCACTGCCTGCTCGCAGAACTCGAAGCTTTTCGCGAATTCGATTCCGTTTGTAGCTGCCTGCACGCTGTTGTAACCAACCTTACGAGCGTAGCGAACTGCATCGAGGAAGTAGGGCGAGAGCGTCGGCTCTCCACCGGAAAACTGCACCGACATCTGGCGGCGCGGCTTGATGGTGATGGCATTGTCGAGAACGGTCTTGATTTCGTCCCACGTCAGTTCGTGAACATAACCGACCTGGTTCGCGTCCATGAAGCAGGGGTCGCACATCATGTTGCAACGATTCGTAAGATCAACGGTGAGCACCGACCCGCGACCGTATTTCACTGTCGAAGAGCCGTGATGGTGCAGCTTCTCGTCGTTGTGCGCCTTAATGTCGCGGCCTGGGAAAACTTCTTCCAGGTGAGCGGAGAATTCGGTGTCGATCGACATCAAGTCTTCAAAGTGACCGTGCTTTTCGCAATCTTTTACCATCAGGATTTTGCCGTCGCGCTCAATGATCTGGGCCTTGATCTCGCCCACTTTTTCGTTCATCAAAACGTCAACGGGAAGATGGCCATCAAGAATCTGCTGCCGGATTTCAGGCACGCACTTCGGGCAAAGCGAATCTGTCGAGCGCGGCCAGCCGAGGGGCGGCTTCGACTTTTCCCAGGACTTCAGCAAGGGTTTGTCAGACCACTTCGGAGTCGGCGAAACATTCGGCTTCACCCGGTTCATACGCTCGAATACCGCCCATGCGCCAGTGGCTGCAACCGTTACCGCCTTCTCAACATATTTAATCGGCTTATGCATTAATGTCTCGCTTTCCTCTGCTGGGAATTCTTGCTTATTTCTTCTCTCTACGAATAGAGCTTTCCCCACTAACCTGGTGAGAGTGTGAAAGTCTGTGCGTAGATTGGCTCACACTGATCCTATTGAATCCGCGATCTTTACGCAGCAACAAGGCAACGAAGGGAAGAAAATCGGGGTTAAGCTGCGTTTTCAGCCATTTTACGGGCTAAGTTGTTGAAAAGATGAGGCACTTCGACGGATTAGCCAGGCAAAATTACCGTTGTACGTATCGAAGTAGTAACCCGTAAACGGACGCTGAAAAACTGTCAATTCTTTTTGAAGACGAAGATCACTCAGTTCTTATGAGATGAAGTACCAGCGGATAATCGGTTTCTGTAGAGGGTGCCATCGACCTGTTTTGCCATTCCACTGATATCCAGATCGGCTCCCAGAAAGCTAGCCACGTCCGCCGCGACGACGGTCGGTTCGCGCATAACGCGATGGTAGTGAATTCGCAAAACTTTAATATTGGCTCGGCTGGCAATCTTTTGGAAGACTTCCAGCAAGTGCCGCTGAAAGGCCTCTTCGATTGGTCCGTTATCGCCGATCACGTTTTCATTTCCTCGACGCCGCAGCATTTCATCCTGCGATTTCAGGATCTCGGGCAATGGCCGCTGCATGAATATCACCCGGTAGTCATGGCCGTCGGGCAACGCCAACAGCAGCTGCGAGATCACTTTGACTACCTTTCCCTCAGCGTGCGCCATCAGGCTCGGATCTTTGGGAAGCTGCTTGATTTGCTCCCATTCCAGGTAGCCTTTGGGATTGTCTTCATCCGCTGTCCGCTGCCCGTCGGATAGCACCGCAAGGCCTCCAGCCTGCAGCATTTGCATCATCAGCGACGTGCCGGAACGAGGCAGGCCCGAAACAATCGTGATCATTGGAGCCCGAAAGACCTTTCTTGATTGGACATCCCGGAAATATAGCAGACCTCAATCAGCGCGCTAGGCGGTAGCGTAAACGGGCCGTGACCACGCATTCCCATTGCGAAACACCGCAACTTCTGCTACCTTTCGCCACTCTTTCAGGAGACTCTTATGGCTTATTGTCCGAATTGCGGCACTCAGATCGCGGACGGGAGCGTTTGCCCCAAATGCGGTGGCACTTCAGCGCCAGCGGCCACTGCATCGTTAACCACGACCGGTGGGCTGGCAGACAATGTCGCCGGCGCATTGGCTTATTTCACTATCATTCCAGCGATTGTATTTCTCGTATTGGAGCCATTCAACAAGAAGCGTTTCGTCCGCTTTCACGCCTTTCAATGTCTTTTCTTCGCCGTAGCTTGGACGGTGCTGTGGATTGGCTTATCGATCATCGGCCACATTCCCTTCCTCGGCTGGGCAACCGTTCTGTTGTGGCCGTTGATAAGTTTGGCCGGATTCATCATCTGGCTCATTCTGGTCTTTAAGGCTTATCAAGGGCAAACGTGGAAGTTGCCGGTGATTGGCGACATGGCAGAAAAGCAAGCCGGCGCTTAGCAGTGCTCGACAGGGGTGTCGCTTCAGTTACGCCTGGAGACAAACCGGAAAACCGCGTCTCCTTAATTGCATTGGCACCTCACGATGCCGAGGCTTCGTCGAGCGCGTGTTACCGAGCGGCCGCTTAAAGGCATGCCCCTAGCAACGTCTTCCGGTCTCGCCAACGCCTTTTGTCATACGCATCCTCCGCAAGCTCCAATACAATGGATTTGTCGTGTTCAACGACTTTCATCCTTCGCGCTCTGCGCTTCGCCTCTACGGAGCGGTCGAAATCTCGGTTGCTGCTCACCTCATCCTGCTGGCTGCAATCGTATTTCACCACGTGGCTGCCACGGACTTAACCTCCGAATCGCTCGCCTTCGGTAACAGCTCGCATAGCTATCGCCTGGTCTACTTCCCTCCAGCGAACGAAGCCACGGTCCTTGATGCCGCCAAGCTAAGTTTTCCACGAAATGCGGTGCCGAAACATTCGAGGCAGCTGACCCGAGCGCAAGCGCCCGCGCCGCAACCGGAACAGGTTCCGGTTGACGTTGACGCCGGAGATCGCGATTCGAAAGCTGGCTCCGAGCTGGGCACTCTTATCGACGGGCCAATCACGGGCCATGAGGTTCACGTCGCTTTTCCCGTCGTCTATCCTGACCCGCCGGTCGAGCGCTCCGAACTTCCTCGCGATCTCATTGGTGACGTTGTCATCGAGGTGACGATCGATTCGCAGGGCAAGGTGGTTCAGACGAAAATTGTTCAGGCCATTGGCCACGGCATCGACGAGAAAATAGAAGCCACACTGCGACGCTGGCGTTATCAACCAGCCACTCTCGACGGCACGCCTGTGGCTTCACGTCACGACGTACACTTTCACTTTCCCTCTTAGAAATCCCTTCTCGGCTATTCTATTTTCGGAGAGAATCGAACGTGCCGACCGCTCATCGCCATATAAAGGCCGTCAATCATCTGAGGAAGGCTGATCCCGTTCTGGCCGCGATCATCGAGCGAGTTGGTTCCTGTCGAATGGAATTTGGAGAACCGTCGTTTCACGCCCTCGCCGAGTCGATTTTGTATCAACAACTGAACGGCAGGGCCGCGGCCACCATCATGGCTCGCTTCTCCGCCCTAGCGGGTGACCCGTTGACCCCCGAAGGTATTCTCAAGTTAAGCGACGCTGAGATGCGAGGCGTGGGTCTGTCACGGCAGAAGTCGTCTTACCTCCGCGACCTTGCGGAAAAAACTAAGGCCGGCTTAATAAGTTTCGATCGTCTTGCTGACATGCCTGAGAAAGAAGTCATCGCTCACCTGACGCAGGTCAAAGGTGTGGGCGTCTGGACTGCTCACATGTTCCTGATGTTTACCCTCCGGCACCCCGACATCCTCCCCACCGGCGATTATGGGGTGCAGGCTGCGATGAAGAAGCACTACAAGAAGCGAAAGTGGCCGAAGCCCGACGTTATGACCAAGATCGCAAAATCCTGGACGCCTTATCGATCAGTCGCCTGCTGGTATCTATGGCGGAGCCTGGATATTAAAACAATCTGACGGAGGCCTCTGTCGTCGTCGATACTCAGGCCAACCAAATTCGCCCATCGATTTGGGCTAACCTGCACCGACAAAGGCCTTGACCAGCGCTGCTTCCGGGCCTAGAGTGGTTTCGCTCATTCTGAGCATGTTGCTGGCGTAACTCTTCCCCGTTATTTCTGGCTTCTCCGTAGACAAACAATTCGAGGAGGGACACACGATGAAACAATCTCGTTTCGCTACGTTAGTTTTGCTCGCTTTGGCGTTCTCAGGAACGCTCGCCGCGCAAAATGTTTCAGTCTTCGCAACCGGATTCAATAATCCCCGTGGTCTGAAGTTTGGACCCGACGGAAATCTCTACGTCTCTGAAGGTGGTGCGGGTGGATCGATGTCAACAGTCGGCTCGTGCCCACAAGCTGCAGGTCCGCCAGCCGGACCAGGACCCTACACCGGCGGATTCACCGCGCGCATCTCGAAAGTTGATTCGCACGGCACCGTCACCACCGTCGCCGACCATTTGCCTTCAAGCCAAACCAGCGCTGCTTTCGGAAATCTAGTCAGCGGCGTCGCCGACATTGCTTTCGTTGGCGGGACGCTTTACGCGTTGGAGGGCGGCGCAGGCTGCTCCCATGGATTGCAAGGAACCAGCAACGGTGTGCTCCGCATCAACTCCGATGGAACCTGGACCCAAATTGCGGACCTCAGCAAGTTCGCCAAGAATCATCCCACCAAAACCCACGAACCTGATGACTTCGAGCCAGACGGGACCTGGTACAGCATGACCGCGGCGAATGGAGTGCTCTACGCGGTTGAGCCAAATCACGGCGAACTGGATTCGATTACGACGGCAGGAGCGATCAATCGCGTTACCGACATTTCGCTCACGCAAGGTCATATTGTCCCAACCGCGATCGCATACAACGGCACGAACTTCTTTGTCGGTAATCTTGATACTTTCCCGATCAAAGACGGATCTTCGAAAATCATGGAGATCACTCCAGCCGGTGTCCTCAGCACGATGTACATCAACTTCACCACCGTGCTTGGACTGGCCTTCGATAGCAGAGGTCGTCTCTACGTGCTCGAAAATACGACTGGGAACCCTGGTCCAACGCCAGGCACGGGAAAAATTCTGCGCATCGACGGCAAATATGCAGTGACTGAAATCGCAAGCGGATTGTCACTCCCAACCGCCATGACCTTCGGTCCGGATGGAAACATTTATGTTTCGAATCTGGGCTTCGGTCCGCCACCAATCGGCGCGGGACAAGTATTGAAAGTAATCGTCCACTAACTGCAATCTACCTTCACCCGCAATGGACGGCGACCTCTGCGCCGTCCATTGCGCTTTCTCAAACCAGCGCCAGCGCTGAATTAGTGATCGTTCGGTATCTCGCCGAATCTCCGCAGTAACGGCACCAGCGATAATCCCTGTACGAAGATAGAAAACGCGACGGCTGCAAAGCTGGCCGTTACTATTACATCGCGTTGAGGCATGTCCGCAGGCAGCGCGAGCGCCAAGGCCAGCGCGAGCGCACCTCGCAACCCACCCCAAAACATGATGAACTGGTGCCTTGCACTAACGCGGAGTGAAGACCAGGCAAATAACGCGCATCCCGGGTAAACCGCAGCCGCTCGAGCCACGGTGATCAATGCAACGGCAAAAAGAATAATTGGCCAGCCGGCCACAAAATTCTGATGCGCTTCACGCATCCCGATTAGCAAGAAGACAAACGAATTGGCTACAAAAGCAGCGTATTGCCAAAAAGCCTGCACTGCTTCACGCCCACGGCTGCTGATAGTTCCAAGGTTTCCAACATTGCCGATCAACAGGCCCGCCATCAGCGTTGCCAACACTCCCGAGAAATGAAAGTGCTCCGCCAAAAGGAATGAACCGTAGGCCGCAACGGTTGTGAAAGTAATTTCGACAAGATGATCCATGGTGCGACCCACGAGCAGGAGCGTTGCTCCGGCAACCACCGCGCCGCAAATCAGGCTTCCCCCAATGGTCACAGCAATCTTCGCTACAATTGCCGGCGCCGATGAGGCATGCCCCGCCGCAATTTCGAGGCAGAGCGTGAACAGAACTGCTGCCGTCCCATCATTCAGGAGACTCTCGCTTTCGATCAACAGAAGAAGTCGGCCGCGCGCCCCGGCCTCTTTAAAGGTAGCGATTACCGAGACGGGATCGGTTGCTGCGATGAGTACGCCAAAAATAAGTGCGCTTATCCACGGCCAATCCGCAAACCAATGCATGCCGACCGCGGTGATCCCCGCAGAGATCACTACTCCAATCGTGGCAAGAACCAGCACCAGCGGAAGGTCTTTGCGCAGTTGTTTCCAGCTAAGTTCGAACGCCGCTTCGAAAATCAGCGGTGGCAAGAGAACGGTAAACAGTAGCTCTTTCGTGAGGTTTATATCCGGAGCAAACCGCAAGAGTGCTAAAACGATGCCGGCGAGAACCAACCCAACGCTGTACGGCAGCTTCAACCTTCTCGTCAGGATCGCTACGACTCCCGAGATCAGAAGCAGGAGCGCGCCGTTTTCGAAATTCAAATGCATGGCTCGGGAAAGTTAAGCACTCGCTCGCAGATTTTTACGGCGCGGCATTGGTATTACCTGAGACCATCAACCACGTAGAGGTCGGACAAGATGCGGCTGACTGAGTAAGCGTAAGCTTTCCCATCGGCGCTGAAGTTGATGGTCGGTATGCTTTGCACTCCCGCCGTATCTGCTGGAGTTATTTCTTTCCAAAGCTGCCGTCGGCCGGTGGCGATGTCAGCCTCCGTTATTTCCACGGGAACCGAGCGAGTCCGTAGGCGGACGCTTTTGCCATCTGGAGAGAATCCCATGATGGCCTCGGTGGGCTTGGGAACGACCTGAAAACTTTTCGGTTCTCCGCCCGCAATCGGATAAAGCCACCGTTGTCGCTTCGCGTCAACGCACAGGGCGGACTTGCCGTCCGGAGAAACGAATGAACACAAGGTGCCCTCGGGCGTCAGCGCGCGCGCCGCGCCGCCATGGATATCCATTAGGTAGGAGCGCGGAGGGTGATTGGCTTCAGCGGAGACAAAAATAAAGGATTTGCTGTCCGGTAGCCAGCTGATGTTGAAGTGTTCTGCCTTATCGTCGGTGAGTTGTCGACTGTCGCCGGCACCGGTTGGAAATAACATCAATTTAGCTGGAGAGCCGACCGCTGAGATGACCGATTGCCCATCGGGCGAGAGTGCGGCGAAGCCCCCATCGCCGAGGCGGACCGCAGGCGAGCCATCCGTTTTTCGGAGGAAGATGCTGTAGTTGGATCCTTCTGCTTCGCCCGTCTCGGAGAAAACGATGACCTTGCCGTCAGCCGACATATCGGTGAGCAGTGACCAGTCAAACCAGGAGAGGCTGCGTTCACGCGTCTGGCCGGGTGGAAGAGCGGAGATGCCGATTCGCGCCTTGTCCGCAGTCAGAAGCACGAGGCCGCTTCGGCTGATGTCGTGGATGGTGAGGCCGCCGGGCGAACGATAAATCAAGCGCTCCTTGCCGGAAAGGTCAAGGCCATAGATCGATCGTGCGGACCCCGCGGGCACTGCGGAAAACCACACCTCGTTGCCGTTGGCCGCCCACGCCAGGCCCTCAACGCTCGAGTAATACGATGAACTGGCCTTGCGGTTCCCGTGGGTATCGACAATGACGACGCGGCCGTCGTCGCCTCCTGCTATGTGATCGGCAATGGCCAGCAACTCTCCGCTGCTCGAAAAGCGAACATGGCTGACCCACGCCTTGGGCTCGTAAATCACTTTGCCCGCGGGAAATTCCAGACTCGAGTTGGCTCCAAGGGTCGAACGTATGACCGCCATCGATTGACCATCGGGCGTCCAGTCAGCCCATAACACATTTTCCATCGCCTCGCGTGGAGCGCCGCCAGCCAGCGGAACACGGGCCAGCGTACCTGTTTGCAGAAAACCACCGAAACTCATCGGATGAAGAGAAATCGCCATCTCTCCTTTCGAAGAGATGGAAAGAATTTGTGCTGTCGGTAGACCGAGAGAGCGCGAGTCGGAACTATCGAAGCGCGTCGAGAACATTTCCTGCGGACTGCCATCCCACGCGGCGCCGTAGACGATGCTCTGGCCGTCGGGAGCAAAACGCGCGTCCCAGATTGTGCCGTTGCGGAACGTCACCTCATGGAAGGTTGGACTGGCAACGACGCTACGGCGGGCGAGGCGGTAGATCGCCGCCCAGGATGCCAGCACGAGCAGGAGTCCGACAAGCGGCAGTAGCCATCGCCGCCGCGACGGTTCTTCGGGGAGGGCCCGTAATCCGCTTCTGCTCGAAGTCGAGATGTCACTCAGCGCTTCCAGATTAAAAGCTGCGTCACGCGCCGATTGAAAGCGCTCCGATGGATTTTTTTCGAGACAATGCCGAACCACGCGCTCGAGCGCCGGCGAAACGTTGCGATTCGTTTCGGTGAGTTCCGGCGGTTCTTCTTTCAAAATTGCGCTCATGGTGTCAGCGGCGGAGTCACCGTGAAAAGCGCGCTTACCGGAAAGCATCTCATACAGAATCGCGCCAAACGCAAAGATGTCGGAGCGCGAATCCGCTGCTTTGCCTCGTACCTGCTCCGGCGACATGTAGCCCGCAGTTCCGAGTACAGTTCCAGCCTCGGTTGCGACTTGCATGGTAGGCGAGTCATCCGAGAGCTCGGCATTTGTGGAAGTGAATTTGGCGAGACCGAAATCTAAGATCTTTGCGCGACCATCTTCGGTGATGAAAAGATTTTCCGGCTTCAAATCACGGTGGACGATACCCTTCTCGTGGGCCGCTGCTAATCCGCGGGCGATCTGTTGCGCGTAGTCCAGCGCTTTGCGCGACGGGAGGGCGCCGCTGCGCAAGCGGTCGCGCAGGGTTTCACCTTCCAGCAATTCGGAAACCACATAGGGTGTGCCGCGATCTTCGCCAATGTCGTAGATCGAAAGAATGTTGGGATGGTTAAGAGCCGCAGCGGCGCGAGATTCCTGGGCAAAGCGCTGCAACCTGTCGGGGTCGAGTGAGAACGAAGTCGGCAAAATCTTAACGGCAACATCGCGGTTAAGCCGTGCGTCGCGAGCGCGGTAGACCTCACCCATACCGCCAGCTCCGAGCGAGGACTGAATATTGTACGGGCCGAGCTTCGTGCCAGAAGTGAGCGCCATTCGTGGGCGCGATTATAGCGCAATCGATTCAGTGAAATTAGTACCGCCGGCATCCTGCCGGCTGTCACGAGGGCGTCTCGCCCTCGTCGAAGGCGCAGTCGCGAACTGCAACGGCCGAACGTCTCACGATTTCATCAAGAAAGATCGCAAGATAATTAGCCCAAACTTCCACCTCAGACAAAAAACCCTCCCGAGCGAAACGGGAGGGTTTTGCGAACTTGCTGGAGAATCACGCAGCGCGGACGACGTTGCCGGCCTGAAACCCTTTTGGCCCTTTCAGCAAATCGAACTCGACAGTCTCGCCTTCATTCAACGAGCGATAACCATTCTCCTGGATGGCCGAAAAATGTACGAAAACATCCTCACCGGTAGAGCGCTGAATGAAACCGTATCCTTTGGCCCCGTTAAACCACTTCACAGTACCCTTCTCTCTCACAAAAAACTCTTTTTCTTCTAAAGAATGTTTCTTCCGCTTCTTTTCCCGTTTGCTTTGACGAACTGCCCGCTTGTGGGCATCTCGCCAAAGCACCCCCTCAAAGCGCGGTAAGAATTTCGGATTGCATCACCGCACACGAAAGTGACACTACGCCAACGGAAAAGGCTCCTCGGCATTCCGGCGAGAGTGGTTCCGCCACGAAATACTCTGGAGCGTAAACAACGAAGGCGGGTTGTGGCACTGCTAGCACAGAAACGTCAATCCCAATGCTCGACAAACTGTATTAGTTTGACGAAGCACCAGATAATAGACAGCGGCATAGAGGTTGGCAACAGGAATTGCGAGGAAAATTAGCTCGACCTAAAAATGGTGGGGTGAACCCTTACACAGACTTTCAAGGCACCTGAATATCTCATGAAGAGAGGCTAAATCGCCGGCGCCGTCGTCGCGCCTTGCAGTCAAGTTGTCAGGTTTTACCCTACGACGCTTTATGGTTTAGCCTCCAGCGCGTGGCCGATTGCGGAAAAGTCTTCTCAATCAATCCAAAAACTCGCTCTGGATGCACCACAAATAACGGCTCGCCCATGGTTCGCGGATCGATCTTGTACTTCTTCATGTACGCTTGCGCAGCCTTCTCCAGCATCAACTTATCGGTTACCTCTACGGCGTCGCCATCGACGATCACTGCTTCCTCGCTATCGTCATTCGAGATGGTGCAGGCTGGGCACGCGGCAATGTTCCGCCCCTTGCGCGATTTACGTCCCGTCGAAAAGAAGAATCCGTCGTCAACCCACACGCCCCAGATCGGCATCACGTGCGGACGATTCTTGCCTGCGTAGATTGTGGCTAGCCAGAACGTTCTGCAAGCGTTCATTCGTTTGCTAACCCACGTCCACGGAAGTAGACCCTTGCCGCTCTTCGGACCAACGATCCCGTAGCCCGGTGCAACTGGGCGGTCGGCATGTGGCTCAGCGTGATTCGAAGACGACTTCTTCTGTTTCTTATTTACAGGACGAGTCGGCACAGAAAGATCTCAAGAAAGCTTCAGTTCATGAACGGCCCGATAGGCCTGATCAATAGCCGAATCAGTGTAGGCATAGGCGTCTGCATCCGAGTTGGCGATTGCAAGCCGTCCGAAAGGCTTGCGCGCAACTTCGCAAGGAGTTTCCCCGCCATCCAGCCAGAACTGATCGAAGAGCGAATTGTATTCGTATGCGTAGCCGTGCGGCCAACGATTTACCGTTATCTCCATGATGTCGCGCGCCGGATAAAAACCTCCAGGTCCGAGGATTCGCAGCAACTGCTCGCGGATATTTCGCTCGTATGTTTCAAAAGTCGTGCTGTAAAGCTGAATGCGCCCGATTTTATGCTGCTCTCGCGCGGGACGTCCGGGTTTGCACGCCGCTTTCATCATGTGGAGAACAATCGGCTGGTCCGTCTTCTGCGTGCATTGGTATCCGCCCATGCTTACCGGGAGATCGAGGTTCATTTGGGTGTGATACATTCCTGGCGCGTAGACCGCGCTCGTCCCCAACTTTTGCAACGAGGTCCAATTCTTTAGCACGACGTTCGTGTATAGCAGCGGTACTTTCTGCGCGGACGCGAGCGCCTCTTTCTGCGGGTCCGGCAATTCCTGCGCAATGTAAGGCACAACGACATGCCAGCAAGCCAAAACGCAATGCGCGGCGCGAACCGTTTTCAACTTATTATCGCTGAAGTAGCTGATCTCGACTTCCTTGGCCGAAGTTGGATCTCCAAGATGCTTCACCCTCACCACAGTGCTGTTTAACCTGATTCGCACCGGCGAAGAAGATTGGTCAAGCTTGGAATAGTCGGCCTTCGCCACCACCACATCCTGAGCCGTATTGCCCGGCATCACGCCGGGAATTAATTTGCGAACCAGCAATCGGGCGATTGACGAGTTTCCGTCAGGAAAGTGAAAAAAGAACTTTTCTGCTTCCTCATTAGGAATCGCATCTCGATTCATTCCCTTCCCCGGCGCAGGATCGAGTTTGAGTCCGTCGAACCCTTTGGCGCCAAGGCCCCACGCATCTTGCGCGGATACGGCGTCGATCCCCACACCAAATAACCCGTGCGGCAAGGCTTGAAATAATTTCACGAGCTCGTCGCTGACTCCGACCATATCCGTGAGATATTTCGCGTAAGAGATGCGCGCCAGTCGAGCCTTCTTTTCGTCCGAACTAAGCCCGGGAAGATAATCTTTTACTTCCGTGATGAGACGGGTGAAATCCTGCTTGGCCTTTTCGGATAGCGGGCACGACTTTACGAATTCCTCCAACTCTTGCTTGCCCACTTCATCGTTGATGTTGCTCTCGCCGCCTTCGATGCGAATGGCATTCAGCACCAGTTTGTCCGCGCCGAATGTTTCTTTGTCGAAAAAGACACGAGGCTTCAGCCCTAGCGATCGGTAAAGATCCTTGTTGACGTACTTAGAGTAGGAAGGGACATCAATCCCAAGTTCCTCGATCAGGCCTTTTGAGACAGCGCTGTATGGCGCGGGACTTTCGATCGAATAAGTGCCGCCGAATCCGAGCAAGGTCCGATCGCCGGCTCTGAATTCGTTGCGTTTGGCGTGTCCGCCAAAGTCATCATGATTTTCCAAAATTAAAATGCGGGCGTTGTTACCGGCGAGCTTTCGAAAAAAATGCGCGGACGCCAGTCCGCTGATGCCGCCGCCGACAATTACAAGATCGTATGCTTCACCGGTGTCAACAGGTTTGGGAGCTTCATCCCAGAACGCCCCGTCGCGTAGTTTGTGCATCGTTTCAAATGCGCCCGCATGGCTACCGCGAAGGCCGGTTTTGGCGGGGGGATAATATCCAGCCGCGTTCTGTCCCTCCAGATCTGGTGTAACGGCGCCCCACATTCTATGAGGCACAATAGCAGGGAGGGTGGCCGCCCCCAACGTGACCGCCACGCCATTGAGGAAATCTCGGCGCGTAATCTCCGCACCCATTCCCAGGAGGCGATCGCGTTCACTATTTACTTTTTTCGATTCAGTCTCATCTGACAAGAAATCCTCCCCGACAGGACTATCCGCTTCGAAGAACTATACGCCCGCGCTTAATCGGCGGCCCCGCCGGTGCCTCGGACACTTGCCGCTTCCAATCCCGAATTAGAAGTCGCTTCCAGCACTTCGTCCCAGAACGTCGTGTTAGGGTCAAGGGCCGCTACCCCAATCTGGCCTTCGCCCGAGCTTCCTTCGGCGCCAACCCAAGCCACGTTAAACTGTTCTTTTTTCTGCAACCGCGCAAGAAAGACGTCGTCTCCCAGGTTCAGCATGCCATGTACGCCCTCCAGCAAGGCTCCGCGGCGGCTGATGTTAATCGTGATGACGCGCTGGTCCAACGGTCGTCCGCTCACGTCTGTCCCTGACAGAAGCACAGGCAGGGCAATATCAATGCGAGGATCGCGCCTCTTGCCGAGTCGTTGCGCGCGCAGATCGCTCAGAAATTGTTCAACCGATAAAGCAGACCCCGACCGCACGAGATCGGCCAACGGGTCGTGAATTTCGTCGCCAGGCGTCGACGACGCAGAGTCTGAAACGATGGGCGCAGAGGGATTCGCGCTAGCCTTCCGGTCTTCTTTTTTGCCGACGAATATCTTCGGTGGCTCATGGCTATCCGAGAGCTTACCAATCAGCTCCTCCACTCGGGCCCGCTGGTCTTTACCGTCAATTCGCGGAAACACAATCCCCATTCCTTTTTGCGGATGCGATACGCTGACGATCCCGTCCAGCAAGCACTCATAATCCGCGTCTCGAATACTGACAAGCACTGGGATGTCCGCAGGGAATGGGGATGTCGACTCGAGGTAGCAGGCCCCAGCACTTATATCAGTCAGACGCCAACGGCGCGCGACAGCTGGCTTGGCCGCCGCGCCCGAATCGCGCCCTGGCGCACGTGGCTCAAACTTAGGCAGCTCCGATTCTTCTATTTTCCAGTCGGCAGGGGCGTACTCAATCCCCCAGAAATTGCCGGGAACATCGAGTTCCAAGCCAACCAGCCACGTTTCGGGCTCGCCGCCGAGAGGCACGACTTCAGCGACACGAGCAGTGGTGTGCCGTTTTGCCGTTACGATTTCAAGTCGAACCGGAATGCCAGTAGTTAGAGCACGCGGGGAGATCAACCCGCAACCGTGCGCGTTCACGAGCGTAGTGTTGCATCGCTCGGAAAAAGTGAGCGCAGGGTTAAGGCTGCTCAAAAGCACCGGGACTTCGAGCGGGAGCCGGCTGCTCCTCCGAATCGCGTGCTCATTCTCCGAAGAGCTCATAGAGTTCGTGGACAACTCGAGTTCGAGGCCTAATCGAATCCGACCTTCGAATCGCGGTAGCTGTACTTGTGAATATGCTAAATGAGGAAAAACTCCGGCTACATCTAATTTTGCTGGGTTGTTTGCTAGTTTTGCACCCGGAAATGACTGTTAGACGGTCTTGATCACGCAGTCTGGAGCTTGAAAGGCAATCTTGTTGTGGCCGCCGTCGCAAAAAGGACGGTTGGCGGACGCTCCACATCGGCAGAGAGAGAACGCCGGCTTTCCCGCCGTATCGTATTTATTGCCATCCGCGTCAAGCAACTCCACCAAACCATCAGGATCTTCCACCCGCAATGGCCCGTTCTTGCGCACCGTGATCTTAACTTGCCCCATGAACCCTCCAGTAAAAGATGAACGACTTTAAAAACTATCTCACAAAACATCCCACAAAACGAAGGGATGCGAGCAATGAGAGGCGCGATGATGGTCTAGTCGGCGATGGAATTGTGGCGCCATCTGTCGACCGCCTGCCACCAGACTATTTTGAGCCATTCATCAAAAGTGGTCTTCGCCCATTCCCTGCGGGACCACCATTTTTCTCCGAACTGCCACTCGTTACGAGCAGCAGCGATGTGAACCTCGTACTCCGGCAGGCCATGTCTCAGAATCATTCGTGCCCTGCGCGTATGAAACTCCGAAGTGACAACCAGCACTTTGTGAGCTCCCACACTGCGCAAACAGCGATCCACGTCGTGAACTTCGGACACCGTTGACGTAGCCTCAATGGCGCAAACTGAGACACGGCTCGATTCGTTTCGCGCCTCGACATAACGCTGCGCAATATCCACCAGCAATTCGTCGTAAATTAGATTTCTCCTCTCCACGTCAAGAAAGACGTGCGGCGCGAATCCCCGATTTAGGAGTTTCAAGGCAAGCTCAGGGCGGCTATCGGTCTCGCCCGCTAAGACAACGATGGCATCGGATTTTGTCGGTTCATCGACGACGAGCCAGTGGCCCGCCTGGCTGCCCACCGCGATACAAAAACACACCAACAGAAAGATCAGTCCCGCTTTTTGAAAATATCGCATAGGAAGTCCGGCACCACGTCCGCATATCACTAAAGGAAAAAACGCGAGGTGATTTGGTTACTACCGTAACCCACGATTCCACACAGAAGCGCAAAATTAACCATTTCAGTGACATAACCGCATCTTTCGCGCTTCGAAGCTCACTTGCGATGCTAAAATTGTCTTCGTCTTATGAGCCAATTAACTGCCTCTTCTCTCTTCACGGACTTGAAAAGCCGTATCGGCACGCGCCAAGCTAAAGTCGGAATTATCGGCCTCGGCTACGTAGGATTACCCCTCGCTCTTCTTTATAGCGAGCAAAAATTCGCCATTACCGGCTTTGACATCGATCAGCGAAAGATCGACACCATCGCCAATGGCGGAACCTATATTTTCCGCATCACCTCCGAAGAGATCGCGGCGGCGAAGGCCAATGGATTCAAAGCGACCGCGGATTATTCGCAGATCACCGCGATGGACGCCATCATAATCTGCGTTCCCACTCCGCTTAACGAATACCACGAGCCTGATCTAAGCTACATCACCAACACCGCCCACGCCGTGGCACCTCATTTGCGCGCTGGCCAGATTGTCATTCTCGAAAGCACCACATATCCGGGCACCACCGAAGAAGTCCTGATTCCGATTCTTGAAAACGAGAATAAGGCCGGACTAAAAGCATCGCGGAAAGGCGCCGCGACCGACAACGAGATTTGGGTGGCGTTTTCGCCAGAGCGTGAAGATCCCGGCAACACCCAGGTCGCTCGTCACGACATTCCCAAGGTGATCGGTGGGCTCGATCCGCAAGCCAGCGAAATCGCGGCCTCTCTCTATGGCTCAATTTTCCGCAAGACGGTTCTGGTGTCGTCGCCCGCAGCCGCGGAAATGACCAAGCTTCTCGAAAATATTTACCGCTGCGTCAACATCGCGTTAGTGAACGAACTTAAAATGCTGTGCCTGCGTATGAATCTCAATATATGGGAGATCATCGACGCCGCCGCCACCAAACCATTCGGATTCCATCCCTTTTATCCCGGCCCTGGATTGGGAGGGCACTGCATCCCGGTCGATCCTTTCTATCTCTCCTGGAAGGCAAAAGAATTCGATTTCCACACCCGGTTCATCGAATTGGCGGGCGAAGTCAACGTGGCCATGCCGTATCACGTGATTGCCGCTACCATCTCCGCCCTCAATCGGCAGAAAAAAGCGATCAACGGCTCCAAAGTCTTGGTGCTTGGAGTGGCTTACAAACGTGACATTGACGACCTCCGCGAGTCTCCGGCGTTGACCATCATCGAACTGCTCCAGAAAGAGGGGGCGATCGTTAGCTATAACGATCCTTACTTCCCCTTCGTCGGCCGAGGACGCAAATACGACCTCCAGATGAAGTGCGCTCCGCTCGACAACCTCGATCAGTACGATTGCGTGCTGATCGTCACCGACCACACCGACTACGATTACAAGAAAATCGTGGATGAATCGAAATTGGTCGTCGATTCGCGCAACGCGACCCGCGGCATCAAGAGCGACAAGATCGTTCATTGCTAGAGCCCTTTCCTGGAGCCGGGCTACGCACTCGGCTCCAAGCTCTCCAACTTTTCCCAACCGGCTCTTCGTTAACTTCGTGAATGCAGTTTGTGGTTTAGAGCACCAAACTGTTAATTAGGCGTATGTTAGTATTTCGCCTTGGCGAGGGCAGCCCACTACCTCGACCCCGCATCCATACGACGTGACGATGAAAGATACCCTCGGAATATTGCTCGCAGGTGGCGCGGGCGAACGGCTTTATCCACTCACTCGCGATCGCGCCAAACCCGCTGTAACCTTCGGCGGAATCTATCGCATTATCGACATCACACTTTCTAACTGTGTCAATTCCGGCCTGCGGCGTGTGTATATCCTCACGCAATACAAGGCCCTGTCGTTGAATCGGCAGATTCGCGAGGGCTGGAATATTTTCGGCCGCGAAATTGGCGAGTTCATCGAAATTCTGCCGCCTATGAAGCGCGTCAGTGAGAACTGGTACATGGGAACTGCTGACGCCGTCTACCAGAACATCTATTCCATCGGATCCGAGCAGCCAAAGTACGTAATCATTCTGTCGGGCGATCATATCTACAAAATGAACTATGAGCGCATGCTCAAGCACCACGTCGATACCGGAGCCGATGTCACGGTCGCGACCCTGACAACCGATCCCTCCGAATGCAAGCATTTTGGCGTCGTCGATATCGATCGCGACCATCGAATTACCGCCTTCCTCGAGAAGCCCCAACATACGGATTTGCGCTCGCCCTACGACTCGACAAAAATTTCGGCGTCGATGGGAATTTACATCTTCAATACCGACGTACTGATTCCGGTGTTGCTGAAAGACGCCGAGGATAAAACCTCCAGCCATGATTTCGGCAAGAACATCCTGCCGGCGATGCTCGGGGACTACCGCGTCTATTCCTTCAACTTTGTTGACGAGAACAAAAAAGAAGCCTTGTACTGGCGCGATGTCGGTACGCTGGAGGCCTACTATGAGGCGAACATGGACCTCATCTCGGTCTCTCCGGTCTTCAACTTGTACGACGATCAGTGGCCGATCCGCACCCACCAACGTCAATATCCGCCGGCAAAATTTGTCTTCGCTGAGAGCGGCCGCATGGGCCATGCCATGGATTCGCTGATCTCTTCGGGATGCATCGTCTCCGGCGGCATGGTGAGGAATTCTGTGCTCTCGCCGGATGTGCGCGTGAACTCTTACAGCGAGATCGACAGCAGCATCTTGTTTTCGCACGTCAACGTGGGCCGCAGCTGCCGCATCCGCAAAGCCATCATTGATCGCGACGTCCACATTCCCGAGGGGACGACGATTGGCTACGACGTAGAAGCCGATCGCGAGCGCTACTTCGTCACGGAGAGTGGAATCACTGTCGTGACTCGCGATTATTCGTTGTTTGAAAATCCGGTGACCGTGGACTACTTCACCAGCGAGTAATTGCAAAGCGAGAAGCGATCTCCAGACTTTTTCCCCACCTTACCCTCACCAACCCTGTCATCCTGAGCGCAGCGAGAGCGTCACGAAGTGATGCTCTCGCGAAGTCGAAGGACCCCGCAAATGCGGTAACCGAGATGAACCAAGCCAGGCGTTCTCACGATGACGATCGAAGCACGAGTATAGAACTCCCCGCACCCGCTTTTCTGGACTCGGGAGTGTAGGGGTCTTTCAACTTCACACAGCAACCGGCTTCGCCGGTCGCCGTATTTCGCTCAAGATGACAGAATTTTGGTCACTGTTTCGATCTGGAGTGGATCGAGCACCGTTTCCAGTACACTCTTTTGTGAATGTCTCTTCGACGTCTCTTCGGCAAGAAAGAAAAACAAGAGCGCCGTATTCTGCGGCAGATCGAACGCACCGGAGATCAACTCCAGCCCGAATATCACCGGGCGACACCGGAGTGCCCGCACCCCGAGCGCTGGCACATGTACGACTCCATGACCGCAGAGGCCGAGGTGCTCGAGTTTCTCCGCACCATGGTGACCACGACCAAGCCTGAACTTGTAGTCGAGTCCGGCACTTTCAGCGGTATCAGCACCTTGTGGATCGCAGAAGGCCTCAAGGCAAACGGGCGTGGACGCGTCATTACCTGTGAATTTGACGAAGCCATTTTCCTGAACGCGAAGGCTCGCTTCGAGAGTTCTGGTCTCTCGGACTGGATTGAACTGCGCAACGAATCCAGTCTGGAAATGCAAATCGAGGGCACGATCGATCTTTTTTTTAGCGACAGCGACATGCCCATTCGCGAGCAGGAGATCAGGCGTTTTCTTCCGCAAATCAACCCCTACGGAATAATTCTGATGCACGATGCCAGTTCGCATTTGAAGACGGTTCGCGAGGCCGCGCTTGATCTGGAGAAAGATGGATTGATATCTACGGTCTTGTTACCTACCCCGCGCGGGCTGGTGGTTGCTCAAAGAAAAGACGGTCGCGCGTAGAGCGATAGGCACTTCAGTTGAGTTTTAGATGAAGGAAGTGCGCCAATTTCCGCTGTTGTAGATCGAAAGAATAAATACACTCGGCGCCCAGTTCGATCGCGATCGCTACATGTAACAAATCTGCCGTTCGCGTACCAAGTTTCGAGGTTGTTTGGTTTGACAGTGCTAGAGCGCGGTCTAGAGACGCATCGTTCATACCCCGGAGTTGCAGCACGCCCTCGCTTAAATCGCTCTGGAAATCCGTCAAGGATTTACGCGCTTGGACGTCAGAAATCTCGCTTCGAAAAACTCGTAGTCTGAAAGCGTTGACAATTTCAAGCTCCCCGAAAACGCTAATTAATCGTTCCCCCGCGACGGCCTGCATCGCTCGTATTGCCTTAGCCGAATTAGCGTCCGGACTATAAAGGGACACTGCGAAGCTGGGGTCGACATAAATTTTCAGTCGCGCCTCCGATCCAGGGCTATCAATTCGGCGGCCGTGACGGTTAAGATTTGATCGCCGTAAATAGCTCGGATCCGGCTTCCGTAATCAGGGACGGCTTTGATCGTTTCTTCTCTCTCGGGAACGAGGCGAGCGATGACCCGCCTCCGCTTGGTGATCTGAATCTCTTCGCCTCGATCAAGCATTCGCTCTATTTTCTTAAACTCGTAGCGAAGATCACGGACGGATGCTTTTTTCATTGTGATACATTATAGCATCACAAACTTTGTGGCGGATCGCCAATCGAACACCTTAGTGCTTGACCATGTCGTCCGTCAAAAGATGCGCTTTCAGTGCCAGAGTATGAGCACGCTTAAAATCGCCTTCTTTCATTGCTGAGCGCGCGTCTGCGAGATAAAACCGCACTTGTTTTACACTATCCTGCCGCTGCGGACTTAAGTGGCGATCAGCCAGAATTTTGAGATCGCCGTCGGTCGCACTTAACCACTGCTGTGCCTCACGCCGCTCATGCTCCCTCTCTTCTGGAGCCAGCCCCGGCGCAATCTGTTCGGGAGGTTCTTTCGCTCCACCTTCCGGAACGACCGTTTTGTTCTGGCTTTCATCGTGGACGACGGCAGGCACGTGTTTGCGGCGCTTCCTGGCCGGGGCAGGGACTTCTTTTGAGGCGGAAGCAATGCTCGGACTAGACTTATCTCCAACTGGCTGCTGTCCCTTAGCGGCGCTGCACACAAGCAATGCACTCAAAGCGATCGAACTTCCCCAAAAGAAGCGCATGGATGATTGTTGTCTCATCACCGTGAAAAACACAAGGGATTGCGAGCCTTGTGCAATTAAAAACCCCGCCCAGATGACTCCTGGACGGGGTGTTTGAACTGCGTTTTATTATCTAGAGCCGTGTGTGCCGACCGCCGCGCTGATGGATTCATTCTCCGGTTGCAGAACGACGCCATCGAACGGAGTCGCGCCTACGAAGCGCCCGCCGATTACGCTTACCCGGCGCAGCGGGAAGCCTGCATCCGGTCCACGTTGCCACGTTCGCCCACCGTCGCGGCTTTCAAAGATCACGCCGGTGACGTCGCTGGTCGCGAGCAACTGTTTGTGAGCAGCATCGAAGCTGACGGACGAGATGTCCTTCGCCGGCAAGCCATTGTTCGCTTGCTGCCAGGTCAAGCCGCCATCTTCGCTCCGGAATGCGCCTTCGCGCGAAGCAACCATAAACTGGTTGTCAGTCGCGATGGCTGCGCTGCGGATGCTGACCACGTAGGTGGGCAGACCGCCTTTTTTCCACTCTTTGCCAGCATCATCCGAGACGAGAACGCTGGAACGAGTGGCTGCGAGAATTGTGGAATCTGAGGCTCGCACCGAGACGAAATCTTTCTGTCCTAACACTTCCCCGCCCTTCCACATCTTTCCCTGATCGGTGCTGATGAAAATACCGGTGCTCGTAGCCGCCAGCCAGCGCGAAGACTCGATTTCCAGGTCGTTGACTCGAGCTTCTAATTGAGATTTCTGGTAGGTGGTGTGCGCAACCTCTTTGCTCTTGCCTTTCTTCGTCTTGGACGCGACCTTTACCATCGTCGTGTGCTCGACCACCACCAGGTTCATCGGCTTCCAGGTTGAACCGTTGCGATCGAGAGAGTAGATGCCATGGTTGGTTCCGGCTACTAGCGTTCCATTGGCAGCCTGCTTGAGCGCGAAAACGTCTTTACCACCGAGACCGGCGGCCTTCTGCAACCAGTGCTGCCCGGCGTCGTTGGAGTAGAAAACACCGCCGTATTCCCGGTCGTTGACGACGGCAACGTAGAGAGTGCTCTCATCTTTGCTGTCGGCTAGAATCGCGGAAACATAGCGATGTGCATAGCCTTTGTTGGAAGGGCTCCAGGAAGACGCGCCATCCGTCGAAGCCATCACGCCGCTGCGGTCGGTCGCGAGAAGCACGCGATTCGAATCTCGCGGATCAACCATCACATCGTTGACTACGACTTCGCTTGTGCTCACGTGCTTCCAGGTCTTACCAAGATCGGTCGTCTTCCACAGACCTTCTGTGGTTCCGGCATAAACAATGTTTTCGTTCGTCGGGTCCTGTTTTAGCACGCGAGTGCGGCGCGCCGAGAACGGGATGCCCTGAATCTTCGAAAAGAGATCGCCACCACTGACGCTCTTGTAGATACCCGAGCAAGCGCTGGCAAAAACGACGGCAGGATTATCGTGGTCGACAATGACCGAGAACACGTCCGAGTCATCGATCATGCCCTTGTTGATGTGGTGCCAGTTGGCTCCAGCATCGGTCGTTTTCCATGCGAGGTGCCAGGTGCCGGCGTAAATCGTATTCGCATCTTTCGGATCGATCGCGATCGATTCGATGTTCTTGATCTCAGACGAATTTGCCGGAGTCAGGTGCTCCCAGCTATCGCCGCCATCTTTGCTGCGATACACGCCGTCAAGCGCGCCCGCTACCAGAATGCGCGAGTCGCCCTTGAACATATGCAGAGCGCGAATCGATTTGCCGTGCATCGCAGGCAAAGTATCCCAGTTGAGTCCACCGTCTTTGGACCGAAAGATTTCGCCAGTCTGCTGACTCGAAACGCTCCACGCTGAAACGTAAATGCGCTTCGGGTTCTGAGAATCAATTGAAATGTGATCCAGCACGTAATCATCGCCACCAAGACGCGCCAATCGTGTCCAGGTTTTGCCGGAATCCTGCGAAGCGAACATTTGGCCGGTACTCGTGCCAAGGAGAATGTGGTCCGGATTTTGCGCATCGTAAGCCAGGCTGCGCGCGTCGCCGCCATCAGGCCCCATTACCTGCCACGGCCCTGAGGCCATGAGAGCAGTGCTGAGCAGGCCGACAGCGAGAGCCAGCAGGCTGCTGCGAAGTGTCTTTGTTTTCATCGTCATTTTCAATGTCATACGCGTAGCGTGACCCCTGCGAATGATGTTCGCCCGTGTTCCACCTTAATTAGGCTAGCACGCAGGGACAAGGTTACCTAAGTGTCTAAAAATGGGAAGGCCGGTGGAAAGAATCTCCCACCGGCCTTTCGTGCTTTTTCTATCTTTTATTTCTTATTGCTATTGGGCTTTCTTTGCAGCCTTCTTTTTAGCAACCGGTTTCGGATGATCCGGCACGGCCTTCACCTTGGTCTCATCCACGGGTTGGGTGGAATCGGCTCCAGGGAACGTAGCGCCAGCCGGAATGATCCAGTGCTCGGTACCTGCGGTGCCGCTGTTGCCGGTCCGGGTCTCGATACGGCTTGGGTCGATATTCTGCTTCGCCTCGCCTCCCGAGATGTAAGCCTTAACGTTAAGGGCACGCTCGCCAGCGAGATTCTTGCGCTTCTCGTTTGGCGCTGCGTTGCCAACAACCACCAGCTTGGACTCTGAATCCTGTTGCAGTTTGAGGGCAACGTCATCAAGAGCTGCCTTGCAGGTGTTATCCACCCGCCACGGCTTCTTCTCGTTCGGGTACTGGCACTCGTTGAGCTTGGACGCTTGCGGCGGAGGTGGTGGCGGGTTTTCGATCGTCACCGAACTCGGCGAGCTCGCGTTCAAGCCACGCGCGTCAGTGCAGGTTGCATTGATGGATACGGTTCCCGGCGCCGCGCCGGTCGTGCTCAGCGTTGCGGTATTGCCGCTACCAGAAATGCTGCCGCTGCTGGCTGTCCATCCACCGACCGTAACCGGGCTGTTATCCGGGCTGGTGCAGGTGCAAGTGACTGTAGCTGTGCCACCCGGCTGCAATGTCGTCGGGCTGGCCGAGCAAGATACCTGCGGCGGATTCTTGGGCGGTTCCTTAACAGAGAAGTTGGCCGTACAGCTCGCCATGTTGTTTTTCTTGGCCTTCGCATCGGTGACGGTAGCAGTAGCGGTGTAGGCTCCGCCAGCAACACCGTTAGTGTCGATGGTCGCGCCCGTATCTTTGCCATCAAGCTTTCCGCCGCTGCTCTTCCAGTCATAAGAAAGAGTGTGCTTCGGATTGAAGTTGCTGGCAGCGACAGTGATGTGCACGGGCTCGCCAACCATGACTTCCGCGGTTTGCACGGAGCAGGCCGCGGCTACCGCAGCTTGCGGCGGCTCTCCACCCAAATTAAAGACCAACCCGGTGGTCAGTCGAACACCGTCATACGTAGGCCGCCGCAAATGGGCATCTTGAGGGCCGACTTCTTTAGAAAAGTTATGGCGTGCATATTGGAAATCAGCTTCAAACACACGGAAAGATACGTGCCTGTTAAGCTTCAAATCCATGCCGCCGCCAAGGATCGCGGCGATGCCGTTGGAAGAATCGATGCCGCGGCTGGAGAGCCGTTCAAACCCGAGCAAGGTATGCGCAAAGAAATTAACGCCATCGCCGCGGAACGTCAGCTTGGGGCCAATCGCCGCCGCGCTGATGCTGGCGTATCGATTCCAGTCGCCTCCATAATTGCCTTCGAGGCCCAACATTTTGGTGAAATTGTAAGTAAGGTTCGTGCCAAAGCCCTGCGTGATCGACGGCAGCTTAAATGCAATCGGCGGGACGCTTGTGGTTGGAATGTCTCCGCCCGGGTTCAGCCATTGATAACCAACAAATAATTCCGCTTTCGGATACGAGTCATCCAGTGACATCGCATTCGTCGCCTTCGGTGCAGGTGCCGGAGCGGGTGCTGGCTCAGTTTGTGCGCTCATCAGAGCGGTCAGCCCCAGCAACAAAGAGAGGGTCAGGGCGGCACTCGCGCGTTTCAACAATTTTGGGGGGCAGGGTGACATTGAATTCCTCCGAATCAAATCCACTTCAATCTTTTTGGCGAAATGGAAAACCATTTAAACTCTTACGGCTCGCACAGATAGGCTGCTTGTTAGGAACTTTGAATTCTACAGCAACCTGACTTCTTTGCAAAAGAAAGTGCAGTAATTAAGAAGGAAATGGGGAACTGGCTAAACCCTCCTACAGCCTCCCGCCTACAAACCGAACAAAGTCTCTCTCATCCCCCACGCGAGTCTCATTCTGATATTTCAGGGGCTCGCTGTTGCGGGGTTGTAAACTAAGCTGAATAATGCAAATTGGGCCTCGGCACAATCACCTATGACACAGGAACGGATACTGATCGTCGAAGATGAAGAGAACGAACGCACTGGGCTAGCCGAACTCGTGTCTGGATGGGGCTATAGAACTGACACCGCGGCAGATGGCATGGACGCTTTGGAAAAAATTCCCGCGTTCGCGCCGTCCATCGTGATCACCGACGTGATGATGCCTCGCATGGGAGGCATGGAGTTGGTGGAAAAGCTAGCCGAACTCTCACAGTCCATCGCCGTAGTCATGGTCACTGCCCAAAAGGCGACCGAGACCGCATTTCATGCGGGTCGACTGGGCGTATTGGATTACATCGAAAAGCCGATCGACTTCAGGCGACTCCGCTCGATCCTTAACAATATCGGCGAGATCATCAACGCACGCACGGAGAACGAAACTTTGCGGCGGCGTTTGCGCGACAAGGGAGCGCTCGGCCAGTTGGTCGGAGCTTCCACCGAAATGCAGGAGATATTTCGGTTGATTGAGCAGGTGGCTCCCAGCACGGCTTCGGTATTGATTACCGGCGCCAGCGGTACGGGAAAAGAGTTGGTGGCTCGTACCATTCACGATTTAAGTCCCCGACGGAATAAGGCGTTCGTCCCCATCAACTGTGCCGCTATCCCAGAAACTCTGATCGAAAGTGAAATATTCGGCCACGAAAAAGGTGCCTTCACCGGAGCCTTGGAACGTCGAGTCGGATGTTTTGAATTAGCCGAGGGCGGAACTCTTCTGCTCGACGAGATTGGCGAGATGCCGGTCGGCACACAGGCGAAGTTGTTGCGCGTTCTCGAAGACCACAAGTTACGCCGGCTGGGCAGCAAAGTTGAAACGTCCGTCGATGTACGAGTGCTCGCCGCGACCAACAAAGTTCCGGACGAGGCAGTCGCGAACGGTGAACTTCGCCAGGACCTTTATTATCGGCTCAATGTTTTCAACATCCACATGCCTGCGCTTCGCGACCATAAGGACGACCTGCGCGAACTCGTCAAGAATTTGCTTGCCGATATGAACCTGAAGCACGATCGCAAGGTTGCCGACGTGAGCGAAGCGGTACTCAATATCTTTCAAACATATTCCTGGCCCGGTAATGTGCGCGAACTCCGCAACACATTGGAGCGCGCCGTGATCGTATGCGAAAGTGGACTAATCGAGACCAAACACCTTCCCCCAGGTTTCGGCCAGAGCGTGCGCCAAGTCGTAAATGATCCGGACGCTGTACACCTAGGTGTGGGCACAACTGTCGGCGAAGCGGAAAAATTGCTGATTTTGAAGACGCTTCAGGCGACAAGTAATAACAAGACGCGCGCTGCGGAAATTCTTGGTATTAGCCTTAAGACCCTGCACAACAAACTAAAAGAATACGGACGGCCACACGAAGCTGGGGTGACCGTAGAGGAGTAACCGGACTTTTCTCGGCCCGCAACTTATTTATGAATCATAAATTTGAAGTGGGAACAGTATGGATTGAATCCCGAGAGCCATGAACTTCAGCTTTTTTTCATGAGTCGCAAATTTATTATCGTGCTGGTGATCACCACGCTTTTCACCGCGCTGGTTGTGGCTTTTTCCTGGATTTACCTTTCGCAACTTCTCAGCCAGCGATTGCTCTGGGCCGATGAGACCGCCTCGCAACTCACGAATCAACTGCAGTATGCGGCATCAAAAGCTGTCCCTGACCTGACCAGCACGCGCGTGGACACTCAGAATCCGAAGGCGATGCGGGTTGCGCTCACCACCTATTTACAGAGGGATAGCAATCTCAACGACATGTTGGAATCGGTTGTAGGAACGTCCCGAGTCATCTACGACGCGGCTATCGTGAACCTGAGCGGCATTGCCATTCTCGATACCAATCCAGCTATGAATGGCAAACTCGTATCGCCACGAGCCTCCCTGAGTGTTCTACGAGACGCAGGATTCCGGCGGCAATTGAAAACCCTCTACGGCCCCGCCGCCGTGTATGACGTCAACGTTCGCCTCGACCTCGACGGCCAGGAATTCGGCAGCGTCCGGGTCGGAGTTTCCACCGTTTTTCTGCGCAGCGAGTTAACTCCACGGTTGCAACAAGCGGCGTTCTTTTCCCTGCTCGCAATTTTTTGTTCGCTTGTGCTGTCGGCTGTCGTTTCCAATCTTTCGCTGGGACCCTTGAAAGCGATCAGCCGTGACCTTGATAGCGCCAGTGGCGGCGATCTTTTCCTCACGGAAGAATCGGGATCCGACGATGAAGTCGGCCTCGTTTCTTTGAAAATTGCCCATTTGGGCCGCCAGATCCGCGACACAAACCAGATTTTTTCAGCATTGAAAGACAACGTTGAACAGGTCATGACCAAGCTTCAGGACGGCCTGATGCTCTTCACCCGCGACACGCGGGTGGTCCTGGTCAGCGCGTCCGCGGAGAAGTTCATGGGCCGTCCCCGTCGCGAAATTCTGGGCCGCACGGCGGAAGAGATTTTTTCCGATGGCTCAGTCTTAGGAGCTGTGGTTCTTCCAGCATTTCAAAAGCAGCGGCCGCTCGTGCAGTATGAATTCGACGCCGCCGACGGCAGGCGGGTGCAAGTCTCACTCGATTTCATTCAAGAGAGAGGGACTCCAATCGGCGCTCTCCTAACGATGCGCGATACGGAGTCTGTGCGACGCATTGAGGATGAGATCGAAATCTCACGTCGCCTTTCAGCCAGTGGCCGCTTAACTCGTGGAGTCGCGCACGAAGTAAAAAACCCCATCAACGCCATCGTCCTCCATCTGCAACTGCTGCAAAACAAGCTTAAGCAGGATGACCCTGACACGCGCCGACACATGGATATTATCGGCAGTGAAATCCATCGCCTCGACCGTGTTGTGCAGATTCTGGTTGACTTCACCCGTCCCCGCGATTTGCGTCTCGATGATATTGATTTGCGCAAGATTCTTGAGAGCGTTGCGGTCTTGGCTGGTCCGGATGCGTCGCGCCATGGTGTGCAGATTGTTCAGCAATTGCCCGATGACGACGAGTCCCTGCTGGTGCGTGCCGACTCGGACTTGATGAAGCAAGCAATCTTGAATCTCGTTCTTAATGGCGTGCAAGCAATGCCGGAGGGCGGCACGTTAACCATCAAAGCGCAGCGTGAAGACGACATGATTCTTGCCGAGATCATGGATCAGGGTGGCGGCATTCCTCCCGAAGCACAGGAGAAGATTTTCGAGCTCTACTTCACCACCAAGGGCAGCCAAGGCGGAAGCGGGATTGGATTGGCCCAGACCTATCAGATCATGCAGTGGCATTATGGCTCGGTCGATTTCGATACGATCGTTGGCGCAGGCACAACTTTCCGGCTGCGCCTGCCCCACGCTATTACTCGTCCGGATCGCCGCGCCGGCGAGGAGATCACCGCCTAGGTTCAGATTTGGTCGCAAATCACGATGCACTCCCTCTCTCTTTTGATTTTCGCTCTTGCCGGACTCGCGGTCAGCGCCCAAACTACGCCCGGAATCGACGCCCCATCGCGGCGAGACCAGAGCTATCTGGGATTCGACCGAAATGATTACCCCGGCGACGGCGAACTCAAGGTGCTTCGTCAAACCTTTTCCTACGCTGGGTATTGGCTGAATAATCCGCCCGGAGCAAGTAAGAATTCGTGGAAAGGAAAACGGCTGCCCGTCGAATCAGCCGGCTTCGGTTTTCTGGTTCTCTTCAACGGACGCCTTTACTCAGAAATTAAGGCGAACGGAGACGCCGCTAAACTAGGAGCAACTGATGGCGCGAGCGCCATTTCATCGGCGCGCGCCGAGGGATTTCCATCCCACACCATTATCTTTCTCGATCAAGAGCAAGGAGGCCGCCTTCTACCGCAACAACGTGAATATCTACTCGCTTGGGTCGACGCGGTTAATGCAAGCGGTTTTGAAGCCGGCGTGTACTGCTCGGGCATCGCGGCGAAAGAAGGTTCTGGAAAATCAATCATCACCGCGGAGGACATTCGACAAAGCGCTGGTTCGAGAACAATTAAATTCTGGGTGGTGAACGATGCCTGTCCTCCTTCGCCCGGTTGCAGCGTAACGCGGCACCTTCGCCCCCAAGCGAGCGGGGTGGCTTTTGCAGAGGTCTGGCAGTTCGCACAATCGCCCAGGCGCGGCGACTTTGCGGCGGGTTGCCGAGATTCATATGGCAAAGATAATAACTGTTATGCCGGAGTTCCCCCTAACGCAAATCTAAAGCAATCGACGCGCCAGCAAGTAGACTTGGACGTTGCTGACTCAAGCGACCCTTCGAACGGGCGGCGGCGTGGTCAACCTTAACGAGACAGTTCTTTAGCGCGACAGCGTTCGTCCGTCCATTAACGCCATTCCCGCTCTGGGTCCAGCCCCCGCGCCGGAAGACCTGCTTCATAAACGCTGCATCCCCTAACAGTTATGCGAATCCAATGGTGATACTGTGGGGAGCGCATGAAGATTGGCATCACTTGTTATCCGACATACGGCGGCAGCGGCGTTGTGGCGACGGAACTCGGCTTGGAATTAGCGCGCCGAGGTCACGAGATTCATTTCATTTCCTATTCGCAACCTATTCGCCTGACCTTTCCCGAGCCCAACATTCACTATCACGAAGTTGAAGTCACTCGTTATCCCCTCTTCGAATATCCCCCTTACGATTTGGCGCTCGCTACCCGAATGGCAGAAGTGTCGCAGCTTTATGAATTGGATATTCTTCACGTTCACTACGCCATTCCCCACTCCGTCAGCGCCATGCTGGCCAAGCAAATGCTGGCGGCGACTCCGCCACGCCGCGATTTGCCCTTTGTGACCACGCTTCACGGTACGGATATCACGCTGGTCGGTCTTGATCGCTCTTATCTGCCAATCACTCGATTTTCCATCGAGCAAAGCGACGGAGTCACCGCCATTTCGCAGTGGTTGCGCAGCCGAACCCTTAATTTATTCGACGTCAAGAACCACATTGAAGTCATTCCAAACTTCGTGAATTGTGACGATTATTCGCGCAAGCCAGAATGGACGGATATGCGTTCCGAATACGTCTCCAATGACGAACGATTGCTTGTGCATCTTTCGAACTTTCGCCCCGTGAAGCGAGTTTTAGATGTCATCGAAATTTTCGACCGCGTTCATAAGAAGATTCCGTCGAAGCTTTTGCTCATTGGTGACGGGCCCGATCGCTCGCAAGCGGAATGGCTCGCAGTACAAAAAGGAATTCACGAGCACGTACTCTTCCTGGGCAAACAGGATCAGATCCGCGAGAAGTTGGCGATGTCGGACGTGCTGCTGATGCCGAGCGAACTTGAGAGCTTTGGACTCGCCGCGCTCGAAGCGATGGCCTGCGAGGTGGTTCCGATCGCGACCCGAACCGGAGGCGTACCGGAAGTGATCGAGGATGGCGTGAGCGGATTTCTTGCCGATGTGGGCGACGTCGACACCATGGCTCGCCACGCGATCAACATTCTGGGAGATGAAGTCGAGCTCCGCAAGATGGGCAAACGAGCGCGAGCGGCCGCTCAAAGTAAATATTGCGCGAGCAAAATTATTCCGCTTTATGAAGACTTTTACCGAAAGGTGCTGGAGAAATCGCAGAAGTCGTCATAAGCTCCTCAGGGTTCGGCAGGATCGGCAGCCGAAGACGAATCAGCGTCCCGCCGCCTTCGCGATTTTCAATGATCATCTTCGCCGTATCACCGTAGAGAACTTTGAGCCGCTCAGCGACGTTGGCCATTCCGATGCCGCCTGCACCAAAACCCTCAGGCTGTTCCAGCAACTGAGCGGCGCCCATTCCGACACCATCATCTTCCACTTCAACCACCAGTCGTGATTTGATCAGCCGGCTCCGCAATGTAATGCTGCCACCCTCGACTTTAGGCGCTAACCCGTGCTTGATGCAGTTCTCCACCAGCGGCTGAAGCAGCATGCTTGGCACCATCGCTTCGAGAGATGCGGGCTCGAGGTCCTTCACCACGATCAGTTTGTCGCGCCCAAAGCGCACGACTTCAATATCGAGATAATTGTCGATGAACTCAACTTCCTCGCGCAGCGGAACGAAAGAATCCGTACTGTGCAAGAGGCGTCGAAGAATTGTCGCCAATTTCAGAATCATTTCCCGTGCCGTATCCGGATCAAATCGCACGAGCGATGAAATCGAATTTAACGTGTTGAACAGAAAATGCGGATTGATCTGATTTTGCAACGCTGTCATCCGCGCTTGCAGCAGCAACCGTTCCTGCTCTTCCAGTTTGATCTGGATGCGCACGCTGTTGAATATCTTGAGTTCCGTGCCAACCACCATCACAACGGCAAGGTAGATTGCGCTCTCGACCAGGTACGCGTTGAGCGTCGTGCCCTCTGCCCAGAGAAGCGGGCTTTCGAGGCTGAAGATAGAGTGCGGAAAAAAGTGCCAAATCTCAGTCTGCAGAAATCGCAGGCCCACGATGGTGGCAAAAAAGGCAATTTGCCAATCGAACACTCTAGGCCGCGGCAGGTTGCGGCGGATCATGCGATAGAGGCTGAGATCGATGAACGGAGAAAACGACCAGATGTCTTCCTGCTCTGGCGCGAACCGACGCAGTTGCCCCGCTACGATGCCCGCGAAAACGTTCAAGGGCATGCTTGCCCACTCCCCGTGAAAGAAGGCGGGAAGCGAAATGATGGCGCCGCCGAGTCCTCCCGATAGACGACCCCCCATCACCCCGAGCAACAGCGCCGTCTCCAGTGACAAGTCTCCGGAGAGGAAGCTCTTGATATTGACGCGTATCCACACGCCAACCGCAATGGGTATACCCATCCACAGGGCCAGATAGATTTTGTGGCGAATGTCGCGATCTTCGCGAAAGATGAGATTTTTAAATTCCTTGGAGCGCACAAGAGCGCTCGACAAGGCTGCGGCTACGCCCAGTTTAAGCAGCAGGTGTACGAGGATCAGCCACGGTTCCAGCATGCAATCATTTCTTTCGGAATGAGCCGGGTGCGCTCGGAATCAGGCTTTGATTGTATCCGCTGCTTGCTGCAAAATCTGCTCGACATTGGCCCCCGTCGGAACTCCGCCTTGCGCGAAATCGCGACTGCCACCCCCGCGACCTCCGAGCGACGCCAATACCTGCTTCAGTAACGCTCCCATGTCGGAGGACTGTATTCCTCCACCCGCCGCCGGAGTTTGCGCGAACACGATACCCGCAGGCTGCATGGTGCTTCCGACGAGTGCCACCGCGGGAGAAATACCGCGCGTGATTTTTTGCGCGAACAACTTTACAAAGTTGATGTCACGGTCGGCAAATGATCTCACAATGACGCGACGCCCGGCCGTATCTGGCTGAGAGCGAAGTTCGGCCATGGCCTCCGAATGCGCCAATTCTTTGAGCGCCTCTTCTTTCTCTTTGCGCAGTGCCCGGTTTTCATCAGCACTCTTGCGGATCTGCTCGGGAACGTCCCACAGTTTCGCGGAGAATAGACCGGCCGACTCGCTCAGTGCGCTGAAGTCGCGGCGCGCAATTCGCACCGCGCGATCGCCACAGACGAACTCCACTCGCGTCCCCTGCCGGACCTTTTCTGTCTTGCGCAGCAGAATTGATCCAATTTGCCCGGTAGCGCCAACGTGAGTGCCGCCGCAAGCCGAAAGATCGTAATTGGCAACTTCGATAAGCCGAAGTTCATCTCGACCCGCAGGAGGAAGTTTACGCAGGCCGAGTTGTTCCGCCTCCGCACGCGTAATGTAGCGAATGTGGATTGGCCGATTCTCAAAAATAATCTGGTTGGCCCGCTTTTCCACCATCTCAATTTGTTCCGCACTTAAGGCCGGGGTAGTCAGGTCGATGGAGCAATAATCCGCGGCCATGTGAAATGACACCGTCGGAATCTGGTAAAGCTCGATGAACGCCGCCGACAGGATGTGCTGGCCCGAGTGCTGCTGCATGTGATCGCGGCGCCGTTCGCGATCGATGACGCCGTGAACCTCAGTTCCCGCCACTGGGAGCTTCGCCGAAGCGTCGAGATAGTGGATGACCCGGCCATCTTCAGTGTCGGCAACTTCAAGCACGCGCAATCGATCAGTCTCGCGATCACCCCCGCCAACAGTTAGATATCCGAGATCGTGTACCTGGCCTCCGCTGGTCGGATAAAAAGCAGATTCGCGAAGAATGACAGCCGGACGAGAATCACCCGAACCCTGGATCGCCTCTTCGACCACGGAGTCGAAATCGTGGGCGCCAGAATTGTCGTAGTAAATGCGCTTGGTCATGAGAAGCAGCCCAGAGAAGTAACCCGGAGATCGTCTTTATCGTAACGCCGCCGTCTGGCGGCTGTCCGGCGATCTCCGTCCGAGGGCTGACGGCGAAGGCGCCGTCAGGACAACCGGCGGAACGCAGGCGCTACTAAAAAGTCAGGCACCGGCGGTCCACTGCACACGAAAGAGCCCGTTACCGTTGCTTCCTTCCGGACCTGGCGGGGTTGGCGGGAAAACGTCGCGCGGAACCGATGCCTGACTCTACATATTAGCAAGAGATCCGCGATAACCGGAAACCGCACTTTCCCTTATCATCGAATCAGGATGACTGAATTGATGACGAGCGAATCAGAGTGCGCTGTTTTTCGAAACCTCAAAGAGCGCGAAGCGCGAGCGCAAGAGAAGTGGACGTCGTTTTTATACCGCAATGAGGTCAAGCCTCGATTATCCGAGAAAGCTAAGCGCAATCATCAGCGCCAAGAGATGGAAGCTTACCAGCAGGCGCACAAAGCGAGAATTGCACATACGAAGGCCTGCCCCATCTGCAGAAACCAAAACGCCTAGCGGCTTGCCCCGATACGAAACAAAATCTCGACACAAAATCTAATGTCGTTGGCCAATCTTTGTGGAGACCCTCTCTGTCTGCGGCGTTTCGGGAGTCTAGACCCAACCATCCCGGCGCGACTCACGAAACCGCGTATAATTGCCGCGTCTTCGGAAGCCAAAGAAAAATCTCTTGTCCGCTTCCCCTACCGGACGGCGACTGAACGACAGGACCAGCAACTGCTTGCGAAAATCCCGCAAAATCCACCAGTCGTTGGGAAGTTCATGCGCATCATGAAAGTCTCCGTCAAGTTCACACTCGCTTTCTCATTGTTGTTGATGACTTTACATTTTGCCAACATTGCGGCAGCCCAGACAACAGCACCTAAAAATCTTCTCGCCGGAGTAGGCGGTCCGATCACCGCTGTCGGCAGTTGGTCCAACTACTCGGCGTTAAGCCTGATACCCGGAGCCGGTCAATTCGGGGTAACCAGCGCGAATACAGTTCTCTATCTGGGTTTCACGGGGGGAACTTCAGCGGTCGTCAGTAATATGGTGATGTACAAAACGGCTCGAGGCACTTCGAAAATTTTATCTGTCACACCGGTAAAACACGGAGGTGTCTCCAACCCGGTTCTCAACATCTCCAGTACCACAACCTGCCCGCAGCCACTTTCAATCACAAACCCCTGCATCGTTCGGCTCGACCCTACCGTATTGGCGCTTTCGCCTTTGTTCGACTACTACTTCGTGGTTTATTTCGCGACCAACACAAACAATCAGGCCATTAGCGGGGCTACTGGAAACTACAAGACGAGTCTAAGCGGATGGTATATATCCGGCGATGAAACCCACTTGAAAGTCGGCCAGTCCATCCCAGCGGGAAATTCTGGCACTGGTCCCTTCTTTCTGATGTACGTGATGAGCAACTAACCTGACCTGAGCTGCACAAAATCTAGTGGCGAGTTCATGGAACTCGCCACTTCCCTCGTGTGCACCTTTAAATGTTTTTGATTTCTAAATGCTTTTCATCTGCTCGAAGCGAATAGACGCAGCGACTCCCTGCCAGGCTACCGTACGACGAGCACTTCGCGGATGGAGTCGCGTGACAAGAAGAATTTGATGGAAGCGAAATCACGGAAGAGATTTTCAATGTGGCGATTGTTAAACACTCTTTGGAGTCGCGGCGATTGTTTTTCGCCGCCGGGCCGTCCCGGCATTGCGAACTTTACTTCCTGCATCTCCAGCATGTCGCTGTCGGTCACATGATATCGATAGCAGACCGAATCCGGGCCCGCGTCTTTGGTGTGGAAGAAGGCCAGCAGCAACGCGCCGGGTTTCATGGTGGACCAAAGGCGGTCAATCGTCGGCTTCACCAGGCTCTCTTCCATGTAGTCAGGCAGGTTCCAGCAGAGCACCACATCGAATTGGCCACTAGGATACACAAGGTTCTCGTCGAGAAACTTTTTGGTGTCCACCACCGACTTTCCGTCGCCGTCTTGCGTTCGCAGCGCCGGATCGAGAGATGATCGCAGCAGATCTTCGCTATAGCTTTTGTGTCCCTTGTTTGTGAAGAAACTGATATTGCTGGCGGAGGTGGCGCCCATATCGAGAACACACAAAGCCTCTTGCGAGTTGAGAAGTCGCGAAACCTCCCCCATGCCGCTCGACCGGCGCGAGAGCTTTTGCGGAGCCGCCGGAGCGGCCGTCTGATTTGAAGAACCCCGAAAAAATTTCATTATAATTTCAGATCTATTTCAGATCTATTTGAGAAGAGATCTGCTGTGATTATTACGGGCGGCTCGCGGAATCAGCCAATAATTGCCCATCCGCTCTGTCTCAGCTTTTTGATTATGATGCGGCTCCGGCCTTCCCAGTCTCCTTCTGGATGTCAACCTTGCCTTTAAGAAACGCGCCCTCCTCAATGGCGATGCGCTGCGTGGTTACGTCACTGGTTACCACCGCAGTCTTTCTGAGATCGACGCGATCGCTGGCATTTATAGACCCTTCTAACCTGCCGTGTACGACCACCGATTTTGCAATCACGCTGGCTTTTACTTTTCCGTTCGGCCCAATCGTCAAGCTGTGATCTTTTAGTACGATCGTGCCGTCTACGGTGCCATCCACGTAAAGGTTCTCGGAGCCCGATAATTCCCCGTTAATCGTGACCGACCGTCCAATATGGGCGGCTTCTACCGTTCCGGGAGCGTTCATCTATTGGCCTCCATGGCCTCGCGCACGGCGTGCCGCGAATCCATCGATTGTAAATCATTGCCTTCCGCCTCATCGGATACGGTTCCCACCCATCGGCACTTGGGGTGCTTACAGTAGAGCGGCACACGGCAGTAGCGGTAAAAGCAACCTCTAGATGAAGATAGCGGTCTAACTTTCATGCATTTTCGCGGCGATGCTAAAACGACTAGCGCTACGAATTTCTGGGGCCGAACTTCCTGGAATTGGATAGCGGGTTCGAGCGCGCTTCTACTCGTCGCGTCCACCTGCATTGCCGCCGACAATCCCGCCAACCTGTCGACTTTGATAAACCCGGTTGACATGATGCGCAAGGTCACCCAGAACGAACTGAGGGCGGCAAGCGACGAATCGAACCGCCTTTTGTTTCGTGGAATCAAAACCACCCCCAAGGGATCCGCGACTCGCCTCTACGTCGCAACCAGGCAGGCGACCGCCGGTGAAATGATCGCTGAGAACGGGGCACCTCTATCTCGCGACCAGAGATTAGCTGAAGAATCAAGGATCGAGCGGTTCATCAACAACCCGGTGGAGTTGAAAAAGAAGTGTGAACAGGATCACGAGACCGCGGACCGCACCCTGAAGATAGTAAAAGCTCTTCCGGAAGCATTTTTGTTCGACTTTGCCGGAGAACAAGTTGGTTCGGACGCTATTGGCAGGGCAGGCGCGAAGCTAGTCAAACTTGCCTTTCATCCGAACCCTTCTTACCAGCCACCTTCCCGTGTAGAGGAGGTTTTGACAGGTTTAGAAGGCTACGTTCTGATCGATCCCAAGCAATTTCGCCTCGCAACCATCGACGGTACACTTACGAAAGAAGTCGGTTTCGGCTGGGGAATCTTAGGGCATTTGAATAAAGGCGGGCGCTTTCTGGTGCAGCAAGCCAATGTCGAGAGCGACCTGTGGCAGGTATCATCTGTATCTTTCAATTTTACGGGCAAAGTGTTGATGGTAAAGACGATCAACGTGAATGCCACCGAAGTCTTCAGCGGATTCCAGCGGATTCCGTCCGAGCTGTCGTTCGTTCAGGCGCTCGAGTTGATGAAACATCAGAGTTCCACTCTCGCTGCGGGAATGGCGGCGAATTCAGTCGCTTCCAATCTGGCAACCCGCGCAGTGGCACTGCACTAGTCACCAACCCAACTAGCACCTTCCTGCTCTTTACCGGGCCTAAAAGTTTCTTCTCGAACGGTAAATTTTTTCACCAGATCTTCGCGTACCTTGTAGCCAGTCCCAACCTCGTCGCTGATCGAAATCATCCCATCGGCGCCGACCTTCACTTCTGGCTCGATGATGTCCTCCTTCCAGTAGCGCTTCGAGGCGGAAACATCGCCCGGCAGCCGAAAATTTTCGAGGGTCGAAAGCGCGATGTTGTGCGACCGCCCGATCCCCGATTCGAGCATCCCCCCGCACCAGACCGGGACATTATGGCTCTTAGCGACGTCATGAATCTTCTTCGCTTCGGTGAACCCGCCGACCCGGCCGACCTTGATATTGAGAATTCTGCAGGCGGCAGTCTCGAGAGCGAAATCGGCGTCGCGAGCATTCAGGATCGATTCGTCGAGACAAATCGCCGTCTCTATCGCCTTCTGAAGCCGCGAGTGAAGGTAAATTTCATCGTTCCACAAAGGCTGCTCGATCATGAGCAGTTTAAAGGCGTCAAATTTGCGCAGGTGTTCGACTTGGTCAAGCGTGTACGCGGAGTTCGCGTCGACGCTTAGAACAATGTCAGCCCAACGCGATCGGATCTTCTCCAGGACGTTCATGTCCCATCCCGGCTTAACTTTTATCTTGATGCGCCGGTAGCCTGCGGCCAATTCAATTTCGATTTTTTCCAGCAACTGCTCGGGAGAATCCTGAATGCCAATGGAAACACCGCACGCTATTTCACGACGCGTGCCGCCGAGTAACTTCCAGAGTGGTTGCTTTTTCTGATGCGCTTCAGCATCCCAGACCGCATTCTCCAAACCGGCCTTCGCCATGCGATGTCCGCGAACCCGCGATAGTCGTGAGGTACAGTCGCGTCCAGATTGCAGTTCGCCCTGCATCAGCATGGGAGCCAGGTATGCTTTGATCGTCGGCCACGCAGTCTCGATCCACTCCGAACTGTAAAACGGATCTTCGCCCGCCACGCATTCGCCCCATCCACGAACGCCGTCCGCCTCAACGCTCACCAGCAAAATTCGTCGGCTGTAAATTCGTCCAAAGCTCGTTTCAAAGAAATGTACGAGCGGCATTTGAATTTCACGAAGCGTTACTGAGTCAATTTTCATATTGGATTCGTATCAAGCATCGCATCTTTGTTGGAGACGTGGCCTCTCGTTTCGAAGGAACGTCGCTTACGGATTCGTATCAGGGTATCGCTTCAGCGATACCAGCCAAATCGCACGCCAAACTCGGAGATGGGGTTCGCTTAAAGGCGCCTCGCTTCGTCCCACTCGCCGAGCAAAAATGTCCCGCTACCGCGCTCATCGCGCTCGTAGCCAAGCACGCTCAACCCCCGTGCGAAACTTTGTGCGAAGTGATCACGATTTTTCTCCTGAACCGCAAGCGCCTGCCCGCGTGTTGCGACCGCACCCTTCCATTCATAAATTTCAGCTGGAACCACAATGCGCTCGGGACATTCAAACTGCGCCCGCCGAGACCCGCTTAACACCCTCTCGACCCGCTTTGATCTCAACCACCATTCGGCGACCAACCTGTCAGTTGGCAGGCCGCCCTGCAACGGAGAGGACGTGATTCCATATTGATTGACGCTGTAGCGACGCGCTATCGCACCTAACTTTTCGATATTCAGATACGCGTTCTTGATTTCAAGCGGATCGAATGTCCACTCCATCAACTCAAAGCCTCGATGCAAAGCATCGTCTCGCTGGGCTAATTTCAGACGTCTGCCAAGACCTGCATCTCGATACCCCTCCCGCACCGCCAACATGTGCGAGTGCAGATACGAGCAACCATTTCGCATTCCAGGAATACCGATCGCAAACCCGGCGAGCCGGTCGAGATCGAACGCGCCTATCACCTGCCCGCCGATCTTCGTGGCGACGACGAACATCCGCACTGGAATTAAATCGGCGTCCGAGAAATTCCACGTCTCCTTCTGCAATGCGAAACAAGCCTGCATATCGGCGAGCGACTCGCAATTGCGAATCGAGATAGCTGTGGCCGATGCTGCGGCAGAACTCTTGCCTTCTCCCGCTATGCCTTCTCTCTTCATGCAGATTTTTCCTGACGCTTGGCTTCTTGCCACAAAGATTCCAGTTCATCCAGCGACGCCTGCTCAGGCGTCCGCTTCCCATCGCGCAGGCGTTCTTCCATCCATTCAAAGCGGCGCTTAAATTTGCGATTGGTCTTGCGCAATGCAGATTCAGGATCCAACGAAAGATAGCGGGCGATATTTACCAACACAAAGAACAGATCACCAACTTCGTCTTCGAGTCGCTCGCGCGCGCCAGCCGGAAACTTTGGCTTTCCCGAACCCGCAATTCCCTTGCCCGGCGGTCCCATCGAACGAAGTTCAGAAGTTGCTGTCTTCAACTCCGCGCGCAGCTCTGCCGTTTCTTCACTGAGTTTCTCGAAAAGCCCTTCCACGTCAGGCCAATCGAAGCCGACGTTGGCTGCCCGCGAACTTAACTTGAACGCCTCCATCAAAGCGGGCATTTTGGACGACACACCCGACAAGACGCCGACTGCCTCGTTCTTCCCGTCGGGTGGCGGAGACGCATCATTATCGTTGCGCTTCGCGGCAGTGCTTTGCTCCGCCGCCAATTGTTTCTTCTCTTTTTCCTGTGCCTTCAGAGTCTCCCAATTGCGCAGCACCGCCGCGGAAGTATCGGCCTTCACATCTCCGAATACGTGCGGATGACGATCCACCAACTTGCTCGAAAGTCGATCAAGCACGTCGTCCACGGAAAAGTGGCCTTCTTCTCGCGCCATCTGCGAGTAAAAGAGCACTTGCAGCAACAAGTCTCCCAGTTCGCCCGTCAACTCCGGCCAGTCGCGGTTATCGATCGCCTCGAGAACTTCGTAAGTTTCCTCGAGTGTGTATGGCTTGATCGTGTCGAATGTTTGTTCGCGATCCCACGGGCATCCATCCGGAGCGCGCAATCGCTCCATGATCTGTACCGCCCGCTCGAATCTTTCTCCAGTCGTAGGCATGAATGACAACTCTAAACGAGCCGCAGTGAGCAAGCAAAGTGTGAGGACGGAAGCGAAGCGGTCGGACAGGGACGCTGCAAAGTGTGGAGACGGGCGCCTCGCCCGTCCAGCAAGCGCTGCTCGCCTCAGAAGGGAGCCGTCAGTGTCGCAAAGAATGAATCAGCCGCTCTGTTTCATCCGAAATAATCGCATCCACGCCGTAGCCCACGAATGCACGCATATCCGCAGTCTGATCTACTGTCCACACCATGGCCTTCTTTCCCGCCTCACGAATTTGTTGAATTAAGCCCTGATCGGCCAGATCACATCGCGGAATCACCCACTCCGCTGGGAATGTCTCCCAACTCCGAAGTTGTTTTCGCGTGTCGCATAAACAGCCAAGTGGAATTTTAGAATCGAGATCGTGAATCGCAGTGAGCACCTCCGGCAGAAACGAAGAAACGACATAACCCTTCTGCGGAGGATGTTCGGCGAGCGCTTGCAGAGTGACTCTTTCCAGCCCGGCAACCTTCAACTCAATATCGAGAAAAGCGCGCGCGGAGAATCGCGAGAGTACCTGCTCGAGTGTAGGCAAGCCCAGGTTGGCAGACGTCGTTCTTTCCACCTTCAATTTTCGCGACGTCGCATCGTGGCAAATCACACCCATACCGTCACTCGTCAGCCTCACGTCAAATTCGAACCCGTCGCAGCCGTGCTGCAGGCAAAGCTCAAAAGATTCCAAACTGTTTTCAGGAATGTGCCGCGATGCACGTGCGCCGCGATGCCCGAGAAGAAGAGGTGGCATGGGAAAGGTGAGTTTACAAAAACTTTGCGCTGAGAAAGCAGAGCGATCTTGACGATCAATCCAAATCAAAATCCCGAATCGGCCGACCCGTATCCGGAGTTTCTTTGGCCTTCTTCACCGCTTCCTGGAATTTCTTCTCCAGCAGTTCCGAAGAATGCTTTTGCGCCTCCATGGATTGGCGAAAGATGGAATCGCGACGGTCGTCCTGCTCTTTCATCGCCCGCGCCGCTTCTTCCATATCGTTAAAGGTCTTCGGCTTCACCGGAGCGGTGTGCGATATGACCCCGCGCGTATCGGAATCGATCTTCATCAACGCGCCGCAGCACGGGCAGGTTATGTCGAAGTTGGATTGTCGTTTAGCCATCGAGCTTCACCATGGCGATCATACCGCAATCATTGTCGTGCAAACACGAGGCGATCGTCATCTCGGTTCAAGCCGAATCGGCAGAATACCGAAGTAATAGAGCATTTCCCCTGCAAGCAGGGTGACCGAAACCACAACCACCAGAATCGCGAGGATCTCTCCGAAGTTGAGGCCGGAACGTCCATGTTCAAAACTGCGAGCGCCAAGACTGAGAATGTTGATTGTGGCAAAGCCGAACACCAGCGCCCAAAGCATGGTGTAAACTTCGTCGTGGCCCAGGGTGAGTAGATACGTTGCGGGGACGATCCCAAGCGACAGAGCCTGGATTGCGTGCCAGGAACTCACAACCGAAAGGTGAAGCAGTCCGGTTGCGAATAGCGCCACCGAATGGTTCCCCCAAAAGAGCGGTAGACCGCGCAACTCGACCCTCGTTGGCGCGACAGGTTGTACGCTAGCCGTTATCATCCTGAAAATTCATAGTAGCGTGTTGTCCGTGCCCTGTCAGCGTTACTTCGAGACAAGGCACCTGACAAGTCCACAGCAGTTGATTTTCTATCTGCCCTCACAGAGGATAGTACCCGAGGCAGACTGACACATGGCACGCGATGATCGTTAACTTCGCCGAGCGGGCTCATAACCACAACTGGGAACTCGACCCGGTGACCCGCTCCCTGCTCGATACCGACTTCTACAAGTTGCTCATGCTCCAGTTAATCTGGAAGCGCTACCCGAAGACCCAGGTTTGTTTCTCCCTGTTCAATCGTTCGACCTCGGTTCGACTGGCGGATATGTTTCCGCGCGAAGAGCTTATCCATCAGATGGAACACGCGCGCAAATTGCGTTTCCGCCGCTCGGAGCTTGTCTGGCTCGCCGGGAACACGTTTTATGGGCGGCGCGGAATCTTTGAGCCCGCTTTTCTGGAATGGCTGGAGAACGATTTTCGCCTGTCGGACTATGAGCTCTCCGTGAAGAACGGCCAGTTCGAACTAACTTTCGATGGCTCCTGGCCCGAAACCACGATGTGGGAGCTTTACGCGCTCTCGATTCTCGACGAACTCAAAACGCGTGCCGGACTCAAGAAACTACGCGAGTTTGGCCTCGACATTCTTTACGCGAGAGCAAAGACAAAACTCTGGGGGAAGATCGAGCGCCTGCGCGACGTTCCAAATCTTGCCGTCGCCGATTTTGGTACGCGTCGCCGCCATAGCTTTCTGTGGCAGGAATATGTCGTCAACGCCATGAAATCGAGCCTTGGCACCGCATTCACCGGAACGTCAAACGCCTTCCTCGCCCATAAACACGATCTTGAATCGATCGGAACGAACGCCCATGAGATTCCCATGGCGATGGCCGCGCTTGCATCTGACGACGAGGCCCTGAAGGCTTCGCAATACCAGATGCTCGAGTTGTGGCAGGCGACCTACGACGGAGCGCTCCGCATCATGCTGCCAGACACCTTTGGCACCACCCAGTTTCTCGAGAATGCGCCGGAGTGGGCCGCGGATTGGACCGGCCAGCGCCTCGACAGCAAAGATCCCTATGTCGGCGGAGACGAATACATCGCGTGGCTCAAGGCGCGCGGTCGCGACCCGCAGGAAAAGCGCATCATCGCGTCCGACGCACTCGATGTCGATGACATCCTCGGCTTGCATGCCTATTTCGGGGGAACGATGGCAGGCGGCATCACCCCTGCTACGGTAAAGAATCACTTTCGCGGCGCTGCCGACTTTCACGACCCGAAGAAGTGGACCCCCGGGCGCAGAATTCGCTTCAGCGCCGGATGGGGTACGCTTCTCACCAACGACTTCCGCGGCTGCGATCCTAATGGCAGTAGCGACTTCGATCCCGTGAGTCTCATCTGCAAGGTATCGACAGTTGAAGGCAAGCCTGCGGTCAAATTGTCCGATAACTACGCCAAGGCTCTTGGGCCACCAGCAGAAGTAGAACGCTACCGCCGCATCTTCGGAACCGCTGGGGTCAGCAACATTCCCGTGATCGCATAAAGCTTCGCGACCTTGAATTTACTTCACTGTGATGGTCACATTCGCCGTATGGATCGGCGCGTAGCCGTTCGCGTTGATGTCGCTGATCGCGAGTTGATACACACCCGCTTTCGGTAGCGTTATAGTTTGGTTAATAAATAAACTATTAACCCCAACGCCGGTCACTGACTCCCCCAGCTTAACGCCGTGTGTTGTGTCCCAAACTTCAATGTGATCGACAAGGGGCGTGGATGAACCGCTCTGCTCGTAAGCGTAGGCGTTAATCTGGACTCGCGTGTTCGGCCAGGTCGAACCGTTTGCCGGAGAATTCACAAACATTCCGCGAGCAGAGGAAATAGTCATCCCCACATTACTCTTGTGAAGAACCGTTCCCGTCGCACTCACATCTTGCACCGTGAGGTTGTAGTTTGCCGGGGATAGGGAGTACCACTGGCTCAGGCTTGCGCCTTTTGGCGAGTCTCCAATCTTGTTGGGACCGTTCCACACCTCGAGATGGTCAACCCCCGTGCTCGAAGCCTGCGGGCCAAGTTCCGTCGCAAATGCGGTTAGCGGAAACAACTGAGCCTGCGTCGACTGGTCCGCGGGTGTGGTCACGGCAACGCCGTAATTAGAAGACTCGGTAAACTTCAGGCTCTGTCGATGAAGAACCGCAAGATTAGGACCGCCGACATCCTTGACTATCAATGTATGGACGCCGTTCCCTGCCACCGGGACGTCGACTTCTATATCCTTTCCCGATGCGCTCCCTATTTTGCTCATGATCCCCTTGAACAAGTCCCAAACTTCGATGTGGTCGATGGAAGTTGAAAGTTCGGAGGCAGTCGCTCGTACCAGCACTGACGGACCCTGAACCGATCCAGCAGCGGGCGAGTTGATTGTCACCCCTCCCGTTCTCGGCAAAAACAAATCAGCCATGTCCACGGCACTCGCTGACCAACCTGGGTAAGTGGAGATCCCCAACGCATCGAGCATGGTGCGAAGAGTGTTTTGGTGCGTGTAGGGAGCGTTGGCAACGTATCCCGGCTTAATATTTGGTCCCATCACTGCGGTATAAACTTTTCCCGCTCCATCGCCGTCGCCGTTGTCGAAAGTAACGATCAGCAACCCGCTCCCGCCCACCTTGAAGTCAGGCAAGTTAAACACTGGGGTGAGATTAACCTGCAAGAAACTATCGGCGCTCTTAACCGCGGAAGAACCGCAACTCTCGTGGGCATCCCAACACCCGTCGGGCACAATGATAGAAAAACGCGGCAAGGCATTTTGCGCTACGTCAATTCCGAATTGCTCGAAATCGACGACATTTCCCTGCGATCCCGATACATTTTTGAGAATTTCGTCATACCAGACGGCTGCATTGTGACGCGCATAGTAATGCGTATAGGGAGGTTGATTCGAAGTATTGAAGTCTGGAACATTCACATTGCCGCCGGCATTCAAGTAATTCTGAACGTAGACCTTCCAAGAAATTCCGGAGTTGTTCATTAGATGGAAAATATTCTCATCGCTAATCGGATCCTTGGTTCCAGTCGAGACGCAGGCGTTGTTGACGTAGCAACTGTTGCCGTTGCAGAAAAAGTTATGAGTGCCGGGAGCGAGGCTGCATGACGGAGCCCCTCCGCATTGGTAGTTCGACTCGCAACTGCCGGATGCTAAATACAAATATTCGAGCAGAGACCCGCCGACCTCAGTCACGTAGTTATTGGCAAACGCATACTTGTTGCCTTGGCTGACCAGCCACGACATTCCGTTCGGGTAGGCGGTATTAAACGAAGTGTTCTCGTCAATCACCAGGACCACGTGTTGCGCCAGCGGAACAACTTGCGCTGAGGCATTTGCCATAAACATGAGAAAGAGCGCGGCAACGTATCCGCATTGGATCAGCGACCTGCGCGAGAAAATGAGTTTGCTAACGTCAGACGAGGCTCTCCCTTGGATTTGCATGTCACAATTCATGATGTCCTTTCACACGATTCGGCATTCGGACGAATGCCGAGAAACAGAACTTTCAAGAAGCGATCATCAGTGGTCGGAGACCCGAATCTCCCCGATTTGCGCCGATCATAAATCAGCGCCCTGCGCACACAACGTTAAACCGCTGTGAAATACACAAAATTCTCGGACAATATTTCCCAAGATGAAAAGGGCCGCGAACCGATGGCAGAGATTTTCGGATTGGCCACGATGAGCAGATTGATCAAGAATGATTAATCACGGCAGACGATCACATGTGAGAATTACTGAATGACCTCGCCTTCTCATCTGGCCCATCCCGATTTTCTATATGGCACTGCCTGGAAAGAAGACCGCACCGCCGCTCTCACCGCGCTCGCAATCCGCAGCGGTTTCCGCGCTATCGATACCGCAAATCAACGCAAACATTATTTCGAAGAAGGAGTAGGCCAGGCATTAGCGGATCTCTACCGAGAGGGCGCCGTCAAACGCGATGAACTTTTTCTGCAGACTAAATTCACCTACCAACGTGGGCAGGACCATCGACTGCCCTACGACGCTGAAGCCGCCTTGTCGACGCAGGTAGCCCAATCGTTGGCAAGTTCTCTTCAACATCTCGCCACCGACTACGTTGACAGCTTCGTGCTGCACGGGCCATCCTCCAACTATGACTGGACGGACGATGACGCAGAAGTTTGGGAAGCGATGCACAAAGAGCGGGATGAAGGGCGCGCTCGATTTTTAGGTGTGAGTAATGTATCGCTGGCTCATCTCGAGCAATTGGAGAAAAATAACAGCGAACTGCCTACTTTCGTGCAGAACCGATGCTATGCCCGCCTTGGCTGGGATCGCAGCGTGCGCAACTTTTGTCGCGAGCACGGAATTACCTACCAGGGATTTTCACTGCTCACGGCAAATCAGGAAGTGGTGAATCACCCCGCAATCGGCGAACTGGCGGAAAGCCTTGCAGCGACGCCGCAACAAGTGATGTTCAGCTTTGCGCGTGCCATCGGAATGTTGCCCCTTACAGGCACGACCTCCGCCGACCATATGAAGGAAGATCTGGCGAGCCGGGCGTTGTCATTGCCGGAGCAGGCAGTCTCGGCTATCGAGTCATGCGCCGGATGACGCGCAGCGCGAACTGCTGCCGCTATTTGCTTGCGGCGATCGCTTCGCGCTCGCCAACCTGCTGGCGCCACATCGCGTAGTAAAGCCCCTTCTGATCCAGCAATTCCGAGTGCCGTCCGTGCTCAATAATATGGCCGCGCTCCAAAACATAAATCCGGTCGGCATGCATGATGGTCGACAACCGATGCGCGATCAGAATCGTAATCGCCTCCTGATTGGTAGCGACCTCTCGGATCGTGCGGCTGATTTCCTCTTCCGTCAAGGAATCAAGCGAAGACGTTGCCTCGTCGAACACCAGCAGCTGCGGATGACGCAGCAGCGCACGCGCGATCGAAAGCCGTTGCTTTTCTCCCCCGGATACCTTGACGCCGCCTTCGCCAATCAGGGTGTCGAGCCCGCGATCCGCTCGCGACAACAAGCTGTGCGCGGCTGATTGTTCCAGTACCCGCATGCACTCCGCATCCGTCGCGTGCGGATTCACAAACAATAAGTTCTCGCGAATCGATCCGGAGAAGAGCTGGGTATCCTGAGTTACGAAACCAATTTTCTCGCGCAAAATATCCAGATCGACGCGATTGGCAGGGATGCCGTTGTAGAGAATCTCGCCTGTCTTCGGCGCGTATAGACCTACAAGCAATTTCACCAGCGTTGATTTTCCGGCGCCTGAAGGCCCAACAAACGCAATCGTATCTCCCCGCGCCGCGCTGAAAGCGATCTCATCGAGCGCGAGCGCGGTCGAACTGTGATGTTGAAAACTGACTCGCTCGAACTGCAGCGTCATCAACTCTTCAATCGGTTCCGGCGACACCGGCTTCGGATCGCGCGGCGTATCGAGAATCTGCTGAAAGTTCTGCAATGAAACTTCCGTCTCACGATAGATATTGATGACGTTCCCCAATTCCTGCAGAGGAGTGAAGATGAAGAACGAATAGATCATGAGCGAGAAAAACTGCCCGATCGTGATCTCCTGCCGGAAAATCAGGAACAACATCAGGAATAAAATACTGGAGCGCAGAGCATTGACCGCGGTCCCCTGAATAAAGCTCAAGCTACGCAGGTATTTCACCTTCTTCAGTTCGAGCTTCAGAATCTTGCCCGTAATCCCGTTGAGCCGAAGCACCTCTTGCTGTGCCAGCCCTAGGCTCTTCACCAATTCGATGTTGCGCAAAGACTCGGTCGTCGATCCGGCGAGGGCCGTAGTCTCGGCAACGATCGTCTTCTGCATCTTTTTGATGCGTTTGCTCAGCACCGAACTGATTACGCCAAGCAGAGGGACGGTCAAGAGAAACGCCGGGGCAATCGCCCAATGGACTCGAAAGGCGTAAATCATTACAAAGATGATTCCGATGACCGAAATAAAAAGAGTGTTGATAGCGGCGGTGATGAAGCGCTCAACGTCGCTGCGAACTTTTTGCAGCTTGCCAAGCGTCTCGCCGCTGCGCTGATCTTCGAACACCTGGTAGGGCAAATCGAGCGAATGCCGGATGCCGTCCGAATACATCTTCGCGCCTAGCCGTTGCACGATCACGTTGACGAAGTAATCCTGAAAATTCTTGGCAACGCGCGACACAAATGCCACGCCCACCGCCGCCAACAACAGCAATCCCGCCCCGCGGATAAATTGTCCCTGCGTGTACTGGTGATACTTTGTGGCGTAGCTATCGATCACGTGGCGGAAAATAAGCGGATCGAGAAGAGAAAAAATCTGGTTCGTGGCAGCCAGCAAGAGTGCCGCGACAAAAAGCTTCCAGTACTGCTTTGCATATTGATACAGAAGATTCATAGGCGAACGGCCGACGCAATATAAGGAACACGCAGGCAATGCAATTTAGATGGTTCCCTACCGCTTTCGATTCACGCCCGCGGCAGTGTTCCTGACGGGCGAGGCGCCCGTCTGCCTGCTTCATTAAGCGGTGCCGGTATTGGCCAAAGCTTCTACAGCTTCCCACGTGGTGGCAAAGGTCATAAAAAAATCACCTACCCTGGTGACTTCCATCACCTTCCGGACACGAGGCTTAATGCCGGTTAGCACCAGGCACCGTCCGTGCTTGTGGTGCGACACGTAGGCTGTCACCAGTGAACCCAAGCCAACCGAGTCGATGAAGGGAACATCGGAGAAATCCAGAATCAGCCTATCGGCGCTCTCATCGTGTACGGCGCGTTCAAATTTGGGTGCCGTCTCCACTGTGATTGGGCCGCGCAGCATGAGGATTCTCTGGTCGTCAGCAACTCCGTCATAACGCTCGACTCTCAGCTCTCTTAGCCCCATGGCGGGGATTGTAGGCCACGAGAGTCACGGTGTCATCCAGAGAATTTAACTTTAAGTGCATTTTTCGGGATCGCCGCTAGTCCAATGATCGAGGATGCCAGACGCGTTTTGCGTGGCCCCTGCCCGACCCCCTCCGAGAGCCAGAACTCGGCCCTCCCTTCCCATATAAACTGCTTGTATGAGTAATCTCAACGCCTTGTCCCGCGCCGCGTCTTCGTACCTTCGCTCTGCCATGCACCAACCCATTCAATGGCACGAGTTTGGAGAGGAGGCCTTCGCCGCCGCCCGGGCGGCCGATAAGCCCCTGCTGTTAGACATAGGCGCCGTCTGGTGCCATTGGTGCCACGTCATGGACCGCGAATCCTATGAAGATCCCGAAGTCGCGGCGATCGTGAACGAAAATTACATTGCCGTGAAGGTCGATCGCGACGAGCGCCCCGACATCGACAGCCGCTACCAGATTGCGGTCAGCGCGCTAACCGGGCAAGGCGGATGGCCTCTGACCGCTTTTCTGACTCCCGACGGCAAGCCTTTCTATGGTGGAACCTATTTCCCTCCCGCCGACGGCTACGGAAGGCCCAGTTTCAAGCGGGTGCTGACCTCCATCGCTTCCGCCTATCGCGACAAGAGAAGCGAAGTATTGGAGCAGGCCGGATTGGTAGAAAGCGCAATCGCGCGTTCAGAGTCTTTCGGCGGTGGCGGCACGCTTTCACCCACTGTGATTGACGCCATCATCGAATCAGCGCACAAGATGTTTGACTCGACCAACGGCGGCTTTGGCGGAGCACCGAAGTTCCCCCACCCCGGCGCGCTCGATCTCATCATGGAGCAATACGCGCGAACCGGCGATGACGATCTGCGCACTGTCTTCGTTACAACCCTCGAAAAGATGGCCCGTGGCGGAGTTTACGACCAGCTAGCGGGAGGCTTCCATCGCTATTCCGTCGACGAGCGCTGGGTCGTGCCGCACTTCGAAAAGATGTCCTACGACAACTCCGAGTTGCTGAAGAACTACGTTCACGCCTATCAGGCGACGGGCAACGAATTTTTCGCAGACGTCGCGCGCGACATGATCCGCTGGATAGACGAATGGCTCAGCGACCTTGCCCATGGCGGCTTCTACGCCTCGCAGGATGCCGACTACTCAATGGATGACGACGGCGACTATTTCACCTGGACTTTAGAAGAAGCGAAAGCGACGTTGAGCGAAGATGAAGCTGCCGTGGCGACGGCGTACTACGATATTCAGGAAGTCGGCGACATGCATCACGATCCTAAAAAGAATGTTTTATACGTTAAGGCGCCGGTCGATGAAATTGCGAAGCGACTTAAGTTGTCGGAAGAACGAGTGCTCACGTTGCTCGCAACGGCACGCGACAAAATGTACGACGCGCGCAAGCAGCGACCCACCCCATATGTTGACAAGACGATCTATACCGGATGGAACGCAATGTTCGTTTCAGCTTATCTCGAAGCGGCAAAGGTTCTCAATTTGCACGAGGTTCGCCAGTTTGCCTTGCGCTCGCTCGACCGTTTGCTCTCCGAGGGCTTGAGGGCGGTACAGCCGTCGGCTGCGGGAGACAAAAGTCCTCGCGCCGCATTAAAGCATGTGATTGCTTATTCCGACCCGAGTGCGACGCCGCGCGAAATTTCCGTCGACGGCGTTCTGGATGACTATGCGTTTACCGTGATCGCCTGCCTGGACGCTTATGAAGCAACTGCGGACTTGAGCTATTTCACTTTCGCTCGCTCGATCGCCGATGCCATGGTGGCTGCGTTTTTCGATCATGCGGCGGGCGGATTTTCTGATACTCCGATCGCAGGAGAAAAAGCACCGCTCGGAATTTTGGGAACGCGGCGAAAGCCTTTCCAAGATTCTCCGACCCCAGCGGGAAACCCAGCGGCGGCAATTGCCCTGCTCCGGCTGCATGATTACGTCAACGATGGATCGTCGGCAAACGCTTCCTATCGCGACCGAGCCGAAGAGACTCTCGACGTTTACGCATCGGTGGCCGGGCAGCACGGCATTTTCGCCGCTACATACGGCCTCGCAGTCGTCCGCTTCACCCAAGCCCACGCGCAAGTTGTCGTGGTCGGGAAGGACGCGGCCGCAGAAGAACTGTACCGGGCGGCCGTCCGGCCATTTTCTTTGAACACGGCGGTCGTGCGTTTACACCCGGATAAGGCTGTCTCCCAAAACCTGCCTCCAGGGTTCGCGCAAACTATCCCCAATCTGCCCGCGCTCGGCGGCAAATCGAGTGAAGTGCGATCGTTTGCCGTTCTCTGTTCCGGTTCCACATGCCAGCCTCCCATTTTCGCCGCTGACGTTCTTGTGACCGCGTTGGGATCGCAATCGAAGCCGGCGGCCTGACACTCGTTCGGCTGCCAAGCTCACTTTTTCGGAGAACAGCAATCGACGCAATCACATTTCACGTTTTACTGATCGTATTCATCGCAGCGCTGATACGCTCCGCGTTCGGCTTTGGCGAGGGACTTGTAGCGGTCGCTCTACTTGCCTTCTACATTCCTATCAACGTGGCGGCGCCGCTGGCAGTTCTACTCTCGATCACCATTGCCGTCGTTGTCGTCGTGCAGGATTGGGAGAAGATTCACATCGGCAGCGCGGCTTGGCTGCTCGTCGCGACTCTCTTCGGCATTCCGCTCGGCCTGCTGCTTCTCACAAGCGCTCACCAACGATTGGTAAAAGGCGCGCTCGGGGCTCTGATTCTCGCGTTCGCGCTCTACTCCCTGCTAGCGGAAACAACGCTGGGGAGAAAGCTTCTCGGCAAAAGCCCAGAATTGCAAACCGACAGCTTTCCCTGGTTGCTAACCTGTGGATTTTTCGCCGGCATTCTAGGGGGAGCTTATGGAATGAACGGCCCTCCGATCGTCGTCTACGGAACCATGCGGCGCTGGTCCTCACAACATTTTCGCGCTACCTTGCAAGGCTATTTTCTTCCGGCAAGCATCGTCGGCATGGTTGGCTATTGGCTCGCAGGACTTTGGGTTCCAGCCGTCACGCATTATTTTCTGATCTCGCTTCCAGTCACTCTGCTCGGAATCGTGCTCGGGCGCATTTTCAACCATCGAATGGGCGGCGGAAATTTTCTGAAATATATCTATCTTTGTCTTGCCGCCGTCGGCGTCATTCTTCTGGCACAAGCGGCCAAGGCTTAGTCTGCAAAGCCTACCCCATGTTTCGTAGCGCCCCTCGTCAGAATCCACCAATTCCGCTTCAACAGCGCAAAGCTCACATCGAGGAGCGTCGCCCATGGCGCTACCCAAATCTAGCTACCCTTGAAGTTCTTCGCCGCCGCTGCCGATGAAAACAACAGTTGGCGCATCCCTATGTCTTCCAGTCTGCTCGAATACCCCAAGCTCTTTCGGCACCTTGTGGAAGATCTTCCCATGGGAATATTCATCGTCGACTCCGGTAAGCGGGTACGCTTCTGGAACCACGGCGCGGAACACATTACCGGCCATCTATCCTATGAAGTCGTCGGCCAGATTATCGACGACGTGGTCCAGGTCTGCGATGAGCACGGAAACCGTCTGCTTGGCGGTCAGCGCCCGGTAAGCGCAACCCTCGACGAGGCTGAACCGCAGCAATGCACAGCTTTCTACCTGCACAAGGCGGGTCACCGAGTCGCCGTCAAAATACGAACGCGCCCCATTCTTGAATATGGAGACACTATCGGAGGGGTTTCGGTTCTCTTTGAAGAAGCAACCCTCGTGCACCAGTCTTCTGCCAAGCCGATGCACGGTTGTCTCGACGCCATCACTGGAATTCCGACGCGCCGCCTCACCCAGGCTGTAATCAACGAATGCATCCTCGGGATGGAGGAATCGCACACCGGCTTCGGCCTGTTGCGCATCCGCGTGATTGGACTGGATGACTTTCGCGCCAAGCACGGTCCACAATCCGTCGTACCGTTCTTGCAGGCCACATCCCGCACTTTACGCCGGACGCTCGGCGACGAAACATTCCTTGGTCGTTGGGGCGATAACGAATTTCTGGCAATTCTTGCTTCCGCCAGTCCCGTGACCGCTGCAACTACGGCCGAGACGCTCTTTAACCTGTTGAGCCATTCGGAAGTCCTGTGGTGGGGTGATCATTTTCTCGTCCAGTCTGAGATTGATTCGATAGTGGCTACTCCGGGCAGCGATCTTGTTTCCCTTCTGCTCCGCATGAAGCCTTTACACTCCACGGTCACCGCCAAAGTAAAAGGTGCCGTGGCTTCAGGCGATACCATTCGCTTGCGAGGATAATTTTCGATGTTTTCGATCATCGGCATCGTCGTCGTCTTCGGCTGCATCGTGGCTGGCTATCTCATGGAGCACGGGCCGATCAAAGTACTCATGCAGCCCGCCGAGATGATCATCATCCTCGGCGCCGCTCTCGGTACGGTACTGATCTCGAATCCGCTGCACACCTTGAAGGCGATGATCAGCGGTCTCGTTGGCGCCTTCGGTTCTTCGAAGTACACCGAATCGCGATACATCGAAACCTTGAAAATGATGTATGAACTCTTGCAAAAGGCACGCAAGGAAGGCCTGGTAGCGCTTGAGGCCGATATCGAAGATCCGCACAAAAGTCCTCTGCTGAGCAAATACGCCGCATTCGTCAAGGACCATCACGCCTCCGACTTTGTCTGCGACACCATGCGCATGGCGGTCAGCGGCGGCGTCGAAGTCTTCGACCTCGATCAAATGCTGGATGCCGACATGGAGGTCCATCATCACTCCGCGGCAGAGCCCGTAACCGGGCTGGCCACCATGGCCGACTCCCTTCCCGGCTTAGGCATCGTCGCCGCCGTTCTTGGAGTCGTCATAACGATGGGAGCTCTTGGCGGGCCTCCGGAAGAAATCGGCAAAAAAGTGGCCGCCGCGCTCGTCGGCACTTTTCTCGGCATCCTGCTCTGTTACGGGCTTGTCGGCCCGCTCGCATTTCGGATGGGGAAAATCTCCGCCGAAGAACACGCTTACCTTATGGTTTTGCGAGTAATTATGATCTCGTTCCTGAAGGGAGTGGCGCCGATCCTCGCGGTCGAAATGGGGCGCAGGACGGTGCCTAACAACGCCCGCCCTTCCTTCAAAAAAATAGAAGACGCCTGCCGCGGCGCCAAAGACTCGCCTGCCGCGGCGGCCGCGGTGGCGGCTGGCTAGAACCATGGCGCCCCAGCCCATTCTTATCATCAAGAAAAAAAGTGTCCATGGCGGCCATCACGGCGGTGCCTGGAAGGTCGCCTACGCCGATTTCGTCACGGCGATGATGGCACTGTTTATCGTTCTCTGGCTCATGAATAGCAGCAGCAAGCAGGAGCAATTAGCCATCAGCGGTTATTTTAAGGATCCCAGCGGCACCTCGATCAAAGCTGGAACTAATCTTGCCGGGACCGGGGAAACATTGCCGCTGGCAAAGCCTGACTTGTCAAAATTAAAAGAAATTTTGCAGAAACGGATTCAAGAGATCGCAAATCTGGAGAAGCTGAAGAAGAATATCGAAATCACAGTTACCTCTGAAGGCTTGCGCATCGAACTCATTGAATCCGAAAAAGGCACCTTCTTCGACAGCGGAAGCTCGGCCCTCAACGAGAACGGGCAGGAGATGATCGGGCTCCTGGCCAACGAGCTAGGGCAGGTCCCCAACGATATTTCAATCGAGGGACACACCGACTCCAAACCCTTTGTCGGGAAGGGTAAATACAGCAATTGGGAGCTCTCTTCCGATCGAGCCAACTCCGCCCGGCGCTTGATGCAGCACCCCGACGGCCTTCGCCCTGACCAGGTTAAACAGGTACGCGGCTTTGCCGATCAGCGCCTGCGCAATCCAAAAGACGCCTTCGATCCCTCCAACCGGCGTATCTCAATCATTGTGCAGAACCTGGCGGCAAAGCCGGAAGATTCCGCCGAAGGCGACAAGGCCTTTGGCGAAAAGCATTCGACCGAGGGCGCGAAGGCCGAAGGAGAAGCAAAGCCCTCGGCGGACGGCGCAAAAGCTCAAGAACCTGGAAAGCCAAAAGATGAGCGCGCAGAAAAGCCGAAAGAATAAAAAAGGCTGACCTTTGCAGGTCAGCCTTCGATCATCAAAAGGAACAACCGACGAACAGCTCCTGAATTAATTGCTCACAGGAACTAAAGCGTCGCAGTTCGGATGTTTCGGCGGACATAGTGGAATCGGTCCCGATCGAGATGGTTCTCGAGGGATGGCGCCGTATGCAAATGTTCCTACCAAACCTACCACCAACAGTAACGCCCTGAGCGAACGTTTCATTGTGACTTCTCCTAATAGGGTCTGCGGACGGTTTAGTAACTGAGTGTTCCGTCGGCGAGCGGATTATACACAGCTTCGCAAAATTTCGATTAGAGAGTTCTTAACCGAATTTTTAGGGCTGAAAGTCGTCCAGAACGCAGTGCCGACTATTCGGCAGCGTTCGGCACTTGAGAAATTCACCGTTTACAGGGATTTACTTAAGGTAAAGCTTGTAGTGCGAAAAGGACGCTATTTGAGGAAGAAAATTGCCAGAAAAGGGGCCAAAAAATCGCTTGACAAGACTTTTACAAATCTTAATTTATTGTGCGGGACGTCTTTTTGGCTGGTTTTAGGCTTTTAGGTTTCAGGGCCGATTTTTGGCCCCGACCGCAGCGGAGCTGATTCTGGATGACGACCCGCTATTGACCGGAGGAAAAGGAGCGACCGGCGGTTCCAAACTCGAACTGCGCGAAAACGCCCGTTCAACCATGCCCTCGAACATGGGGATCAACGAATCGGAGGGATCTGAAGGCTGAAGGTCAGCTAGTCCCTGCTCCCAACGTTCCGTCTGCAAGCGATTTGTGCCCTCTTCCCGTACCGAATCCTTTGATAGGGAGTAGCCGAGCCAGACAAAAATGGCGACGATGTACGCCATCATGTTGATCTCATTCAAATAGCTCTGCTTGACGAACCCCCCCGAATTCAGCGCATAAAGGACGAGTTCGGTCCCGGCAAAAAGTCCGAAGCCGAGGGAGATCCCGAAGCTGATTTGACGCCGAGACACCCCCAGAAAGCGGGAAAAAAGAAGCAAAAACAAGATAAGGCCCAGTTGCACGACGCGAACTGATCGTTGCAGGGTCGTCAAAGCGTGGACGAGCGGACTCTGATCAAATGAATTCGAGAACGCGACAACAACCGAGACGAGCAGCATGACCACGCCCGCCCATTTGAAGAGCAGGGTGCCCAAGTCTTTCAAGGTGTGATAAGGCCGGAAAACGTCAATAAAAATTTCGTGAATAACTTTGAAACCGAGCACGGCATTGATTGCTTCGCCAAGCCAGAATGGTGCGAAATACAGCTCGTAGTTGCCGGAAAGCCACAGTGGAAAGATGACCGAAAAATTGACGACCTGCACGACTAGGAACGTAAAAAAAATCGGGAATTTCTTGTGCAGCGTCTTCCGCCATAAGAGCACTGCAAGCACCGACTGCAAAACCGGTTGGGCGCACCAGAGATAGAGAACCGCGTTGTGGGTCTGTAGATTCATCCAGCTTTCGAGAACTATTCGCCTGCTTTGCCGAAGTTGGTACGGGCGAGTGCTGCAGTATCATCCTCAAGCAGCGCGCTACCTTGGGTCAACTCCCTAAGGTAACGTTAGTAACCATTACCGTTCGCTAGCCTTCCACGTGAAAATTTTGATCGGACACGATGGAGGTTGGGTCAGGCCATGATCGGAGGGGCCGGCCTGCGACCGTTAACGATCGCGAACTGTTGGACTCTGGGGAATCGCCGAGAGCCGTAAATCATGGCTCGGAGACCGAACAACGACACCCCGATCCGCGTCTGGGGACGACTAGCTGGCTTCGGGCGTAGAGTGCAGATAGGCGCGCATCATCCGCACCTCGTCGTCTTTTTCGTCGAGATTATGGAGCATGATATCGCGCAACGAGATTACCCCTTTGAGTTCTCGCCCGTTACAAACCGGCAGGTGGCGGAAGCCGTGGCGTTTCATCAGCGTCATGCATGTTTCGAGATTGTCGTTGGGCGCGATCGTGAGTGGATCTCCGGTCATAACTTCGCTGACCTTCGTACGGGCAGCATCCTTGCCCTCGGCGACCACTCGACTCATCAGATCGCGCTCGGAAAAGATTCCCACCAGTTGCCGGTCTTCGAGGACTGGCACCGCTCCGATGTTGTGCTGCACCATGAGCTTCGCAATTTCGAGGACGGTGTGGTTGACTTCGGCGGACACCATGACTTGATTTCTCAGCAGATCAGAGATCAGCATTTGCACTCCCTTGGGAACGCGCTGAAGCGGTTCGGACAAGCGAACGTCATCCGATAAATCTGGGCGCAAGAGTGGCCGCAGAATTGTCCCCAGCGGCGGAGTATATGCCTGATTTTACGGCGCGAAAAGGAAAAAATAAGAGCCCTTCAGCGGAAGCGCGAATGTGCGTGCCAGCTCAAATGCCTTCACTTTCAATCAAAGCGTTGACGAGACGACATACGACCGTACGGCCAATCCTGCTGGAATCTCCGACCGCCTGCGCGCGCTGACGATGAGGTTGTAGTCATCGCTTTCACGCAGGCGTTGGAACACCGGCGTCGCCTCTTGCGGCTCGACCAGCGCCAGATAGCGGAGGAAGGCGAAGACGTCTTCGGTCGGCTCGAGCCCGGCAGCGACGAAAGAAACTTCGACATCTTCGTGATGAAAATGCCAGGCAAGCGAGGCCGCGACACGGATTGCCTTCTCGTAGACTTCGGGCAGCAGAACTCCGGGCGCCGGATTGTCGAAGATGATCCGCAACTTGCGCTCATCTTCGCGGCTGAACTCGCGAACTTTGAGGGCGCCCGTCCGCGCCGTGGCTTTCCAGTCAACATGTCGCGCAGAATCGTCCGGCATGTAGTCGCGGATAAGGTGAAGATCGTACCCGCGTCCGGCAACAGACGATTCGAACTCGCCGGTCACCATCGGCAACCCGTCCAAAAATTGGTCGGTGCTTTCTATTGCGGGAAAAGCGATCACTTCACGAACCAGGTTGATGCGCCGCGTCTTTTTAAGAAAAGAAAACGGGAATCGAGTGGCGAGCCCGAAATTCTTCTCGGTGTAGCGTCCACGGTCTGGGAAACTCATTTCGAGGTCAGCGCGAAGCTCTTGTGCCGGAGCGATAAACGGAAAGTAAACGGACTCGCGCAGAATCGGCTTCTCGACCGCTTCGCGTACTCGGCGCAGTCGACGATCGGGCAGGCTAAACCACTGGTCTTTCGCTTCGCGCCCTTTCGGAAACCCAAGTGTATAACTCTCCCAGCGCCAGCGATCTTTGGCGGACTTCCGCTTAGCCGGGACGACGCGGATCGAGAACGAAGGCAACCATGAACTGGTGTTGCGAATAAGAATCCGGGCCAGCATGGGGCGTCCGGCAAAGACGTGGTCAGGCAAGTGGACGTCAAGCGACAGACTCCTCAAGACCCACGCCGATGCCACTCCCGAGACCAGCACCGCAGAGAGCAACGTAGCGACCACCACATACAGCAAGTTGTTACCGGTGTTGATCGCGGCGATGCCAACCACAACGCTGATCAAAATATAGATAAGCCCAGCGCGGGTGACGTCGTAATCCATCGCTTCTCGCACGCTGTGGGCAACGACGCGGCGCGCTAAATAAGGGACCGTAGTAAGCCCAACGAAAGTCGCAAGCAGCAGGGCAACCGAAGCCATGAAGACTGTTCCCCAAACGCTGCCGGCTTCGCGGGTCACAGTAGAAAAAAGCGCTGCTCCGAAAGCCAGCACCAAGCCGAAGATCGCCAACAGAAATCTTACCCAAACCTGTGACATGTTAAGCCGCGGGAAACGGGCCGCGATCGACGAGTTGGAGTGCGAGGCTGAGGGAATCAAGAGTTCTCCGCTGCAGGAACAGTTACTCCGTCAGCATATGATGGGGGACGACCCTAGGGGAAGTGACCGAAGAAACCTTGTTGTGCCAGATTTAACTCCAGCAACTCAGTCGCAAACCGCTCGAAGTCGCTCCCGAGGCAAACGCACATAGTGCAACCTGAATAGTGCAGCCCGAACAGTGCAACCCGAACAGTGCAACCCGAACGGGATTGTAGAATTCCTCCGTGAAACCCTGTGTCCTCTGTGGTTAACGATCTTCAATGCATGACCAAACCCTCAAGACACAAGGTTTCAACGTGGGGATCTCAAGACTGAGCAGCCCAAGGAGAATTAGCCTCTTTATCTGTAGAGACGCGGCTCGCCGCGTCTCTCTTTTCGTGGCGATGCCCGTGGCGGGAGACGGGGCAAGCCCCGTCTCTACAGGCAGGATTGAATCAATTTTTTTAGACCTATAGAAGCCGGCTTCCTCATGCATGCAGGCCCCGGGCGCGCTACCCGATCCATCGTCAAACCACTTCTTTAAACTACTTGCCCAACTCCGCCGTAAAATCTGACACCACAGTCACCGAAGGGTTAACCTGCTGCGCAACGCGGTCGAGAAGAATCTTTTTGCCGTCGGGGTAAACGTCGAAGAAAACTTGCGGCGCTGACCAGTGGCTGATCAGGATTTCGGGGGCTCCAAACTGGAGCGCGCCTCCTACTTCTTTAACCGGCACCGCGTAAAGGTCATACGCCATGCCCATGTAATAGAGTACTTTTCCATCTGCGCTCCACTGCGGCTGAATCCCCCCACTCGCCGAGACCTGCCATTTCCCTTGACCTCCGCCGGAGGCTACGACATCCACCTCCGGAGAGCCAGATTCGTTTGACACATAAGCGAGCCAGTGGCCGTCCGGCGAAAGCCTGCCCCATGCCGCCTTTCGGGCGACCAGCGAGGGTTTGCGCTCGCCTGCAAGCGGCAGCGACCATTGCTCCGTTTCTCCCGGTACGCCGCGCGCGTAAATAAGCGTCTTGCCATCCGGACTCCAGCATTCTGGAACTGTCGGGACTGAATCCGTGAGCAATATTTCTTCCCCGCCGCTTCCGTCCGCATGTTTGCGATAAATACCGAAGCCGTCGCCGCGCCGGCTGTTGTAAGTGAGCCATTGACCATCGCGAGACCAGACCGGAGCAGTGTTGGCAACCGGGCCGAAAGTCAGGCGAGTTCGCACGCCGCGAGACAGATCCAGAACCCAAATATCGGTGATGCCCGTATCGATCTGTAAAGCAGCCCGGTCGCCCTGTGGAGAAAGTTTTGCCGATTGCAAGTCGGAGAATTTGTCGGCGATGACCGTGACTTGTTTGGTGGCACGGTCCACCCAGACGAGCTGTAGCTGTCCGCTAGCCCCGCTGGCGAAGACGAGCAATCCATTGTCTGCGGCGGAGGCGTCCATGTGCCAGGTCGCCAAGTCGTTCATGACCCCTTTCGCGATCGACCTCGGCTCGCCGCTCAGAACGCCTTTGGCAGCGTCGAAAGGCTGCGCCATGAGCTGATCCCCGCGCGCGAAGAGAAGGTAGCCCCGGGCGTAGATCGCGTTACTCTGGGATCGAACTATGAATCGATTTTCTTTTCCATCCGGCGAGGCATAGTAGATCGCGTTGTTTCCTGATTTCGATGGATCATGATGAATTGCGGAGTAGATGAAATGCTTGCCGTCGGGAAGAAAGAATGGCCAGCGGTGCGAAGTATGTTGGGTCGAGTCGATCTTGAGGATCGCCGTCGCCGGACCCCCTCCATTCGTGCTCGCGCGCAAAAGAGGCGAGATAGGATCAGCCGAGAACACGATGACTCCGTCAGCTCCCCAGGCGCCTCCCCGCCCCAGCTGAGCATTAGTGACCACTTGCACAGAGCCGCCATTCAGGTCGATCGTTTTCAGCTTGCCCTCGGCAAAAAATCCTATCGAGTTGCTGTCAGGCGCCCAGAAGGGGAAGACGGCCCCCGTCGTGTCCGGCAGGGCTCGCGTTTCGAGCGAGTTCATGGCGCGAACCCAGAGCGTCGATTTGCCATCGGCTCCATTGGCCGCAAAAGTCATCATCGTGCCGGAGGGTGAAAGGACCGGTGGCCCGGCGTTGTCTCCCGTTAGATTGAGCGTGCTTTTTTCGGGCGCGTCGATCACAGTTCTCAGTACCTGCGCGGGCCGGCGCGGGCGGGAAAGAAAATATGTGGCGAGTGCTGCCAGCAGAAGCGTGGCCAGTAGCGCGGAGGTCCAACCGATTCGTTCGCGCCGCAGAGACGTAGGAGGCGCAGCGACTGTGGTCACTGCCGCAGCCGGGCGGCCCGACGCGATCCATTGCAGATCTATTTTGACGTCATGCGCGTTTTGAAAACGGTCTTCCGGATTTTTTTGAAGACACGTGGTGATGATGTGTTCGAGCCCATTCGGTATCTGCGGCTTCAGTTCCGAGATCGCCTGCGGATCACTCTCGAGGATGGAAGATGCCAGCGAAATCTGGCTCTTGCCTGAAAAAGGACGCTTGCCAGCGACCATCTCGTAGAGCACGGCGCCGAAGGCAAAAATGTCGGAGCGAGCGTCGGCTTCTTTCCCCTCGATCTGCTCCGGCGACATGTATTGAATCGTTCCGACGATGCTCCCCGCCGTGGTTAGGGGACTGAGCGGACTAGGGCCGCTCAGCGTCGCCATGGCTGTAAAAGAGGGCACGCTGCCCGAAGAAATTCCTGAACTTTGAGCACTCAGCGGTTTGGCCAAGCCAAAGTCCATCAACTTCGCTCCGGATTGCGTGAGCATGATGTTGCCCGGCTTCAGGTCGCGATGAACAATGCCCTGCCGGTGCGCGACCGCAAGCGCCTCGGCAACCGCGATGGCGATTCTGAAAATTTCGCCGACCGGCATCGCGCCTTTGCGCAAGCGATCTGCAAGCGTCTCGCCTTCGAGGAATTCCATGACCAGATAGTCAGTGCCATCCTGCGAGCCGATGTCGTAGAGGTGGCAGATATTCGGATGGTTTAAAGAAGAAATAGAACGCGCCTCACGCTCCATGCGCTGCTTTAATTCTGGCGACGACGAAAGATGCGAGGCGAGCACCTTGACCGCGACCACGCGATCAAGTCGCGTGTCATTGGCGCGATACACTTCGCCCATTCCGCCTGCTCCAAGCGGAGACTGAATTTCGTAAGGGCCCAGCTTTGTGCCAGAGATCAGAGGCATCGGTCGGCGCAATTATAGACGGAGTGGGAAAGACTCATCCAAATTCTAGTCCAACCGATTTTTAGGAGGATCGACGGGAAAGCTTGCGGGATCTGACGGTGATTGGCGACGATATCGCATCCACAGAATCAACACGGCTACCGAAACCACTACGGCAACCACGATGTTGAAGCGCTGCATGACATGCAGCAGCGTTCGCCAGTGGCGCCCAAATATGTATCCAACGCTGGCAATCACCGTGACCCAGACGGCCGCTCCCAGAAAGTTGAAAAGGGTGAAGGCCTTCCGGGACATGCGCAGCGCTCCGGCCAGCGGCCCGGCGAAAACACGCATGCCGAAGATAAAGCGTGAAAGAAAGATCGCGGCGGGCCCGTAACGCGCAAAAATCTTTTCGCCACGTGCAATCGCTTGCCTCGACATTTTAAATTTCTGATAGTGATCGAGCAGTGCGCGTCCTCCGTAGAGGCCCAGGGCGTAGCCGACTTCGCCGCCAAAAGTCGCAGCGCAGGTCGCAATAAGAATGATCCATCCGAGATGGAGATGATGTTCGGAGTAGGCGAGAAAACTGGCCAGTAGAAGCGTGATCTCCCCCGGCACCGGAAGGCCAGCGCTTTCGCACAAAAGAGCCAGGGCAACAGCCCAGTATCCGTAAGTCGACACGAAGTTTCGGAGTGGCTCCAGGGCGGGGTGCATGGGGACGTCTGAGTTCAGCCTACAGCATGGTCGGGTATGGGCGAAGATCCTAAGGCTAGACCCGTTCGGATTTGCCAAAACCGCCGCGGAAATCTAACGCGTAGCGCCGCCGTCTCGGCGGCTGTCCGGGGGGCGTCTCGCCCGCCGCCGCTGACGGCGAGTCACCGTCCGCACAGTCAGGGGGGACGCCGACGCTACAATAAATCCTTCAGAAGTTTAGGCTACATCATCGTTGCCGAGCCCTCGGTCTTGACCCAGCCGCAGTCTTAACGATCAGCCAGGAAATTTATCAGCGCTCGATTAAATTCGTCAGGACATTCTTCGTAAGGCAGGTGGCCTACACCCTCAAAATTTACGACCCGGCAATCCCGAAAATTTTTCAGCAAGAGCTTGGCTGATTTCGGATTGACGATCCGGTCTTTGCTTCCCCACATCAATAGGGTTCGATAGTCTCGCGCGGCGGGCATCTCTCTTTCTAAGGACTCCATGTCTGCAGTCCAATTCTTTACGACACGTGATCCGTGAAGAATTGCGTTATTTTTTAAAATCGGGATGCGGTAGCCATCGAGAGCATCCGGCGGGACTTTTTTAGGATCGCCAAACATTCGCTTTAACCAAATGTGATCCATCGGTCGCCAGCGCGCGATGGTGTTGCGAAAAAGAAATGAGCCGACCGTGCTGCCCAGGAAGGGAGCGAGGCGCTTCCCGTGCGGCGACCAGGGGTTGACCGGGCCAGCCAAAATCATGCGCCGCACCCTTGGTTTGTCGCGCTTCGCGCACAGCGACGCCGCGACAATGGCAACCGCTCCACCGTACGAACTGCCGAAAAGGTCGAACTCTTCGATGCCGAGCGCGTCCGCGAATTGCAGAATTCTTTCGGAAGTCGCGGCCAGGCTGCAATCCATCCCCTCCCGAGAAGAAGACAAACCAAATCCCAGGTTATCGACGGCGTAGGCGGTCGCGTATGGTGCCAAAGCGGGCATGGCGAAGCGGAAAGAGAAAGAGTAGCCAAGCAGGCCGTGAATCAAGATCAACGGAGGCCCCGCTCCGCATTTGAGATAGCGCATGCGGCCGTCGGGCAAGTCGAGCCAACATTCTTCTGGAGACGCGGTCAGGATGCGGCGCCCCCGGATGCGACCGCTGCAGATACTGCCGTGTCCGACTTCTTGCGCTTTTTGCCGAGGAGTTTTTTTAGAACCCTAAGCGATTTGCCGCATTCAAAGCCAACCAGATAACGATTGTAAATAGGCAAAAAAAAGCGCTTCTCAAACTCAACAATATGATCGAGGCGGGGCATGCCTCAATTGTAAATGTGAATAGGCGATCCGCTCGATGATACCCCCAACTCACTTTGTAGAGACGCGGCTAGCCGCGTCTCCCGGCCCGACCACGACCCCAGCATTTTCAGCATCCTCGAACCACCGGGCCGGATTGCTCTCGATATAGTCTCGCGCCCCGTTGACGCTGGCATTTGATCTAAGCAGGTGATCATGAAAGCGAGCCTGCCATTGAAGGTCAAGGATGCCTTGCCTGCGGCAGACTCGACTCACTCCAGCTTTATAGCTCCCCACGATCGTTGAGAGCGAAGGAGCACGCTTTGCCGGGAGCGTTGGGTTTCCTGGCAACGAATACACGACCAGTTCTGGAGAGAACGAATTTTTCCCGTCAATAACGATTATTGTGTGGATGTGATTAGGCATGACGACAAATTTGTCGATGGACACGTTTGAATAGTGACTTGGAATGGCTCGCAATTGAGTTTCAGCAATGCTTCCGGCTGGCGTAAGCCGAAATTCTCTGCCGTGCGCGAAGGCCAACGTGCATTTCTTATTTTGAGTGCAGATGGTGACAAGATACCAACCGCGACTGGAATAATCCCAGCTTAGTAAGCGGGCAGATTCTACTCGGTAGCGGTTTTGAAAGAGTGTCACTGGAAGACTATGTCTGACGAGAACCAGCCCGTATGTGCGGACAGTCACACTGCGGTCGTTTAGTTTCGCAGCCGTAGAGACGCGGTTAACCGCGTCTCTCCAGCGGATCATATTTGGCGTTGGGGGTGAGACGCGGTTAACCGCGTCTCTACGGTGCATTACGGTTTGGAGGATTTGGGGTTTTCGGGATCCAAGCCAGCGGCGCTCATGATGGCTCGGCCTAACTCTTCCGGGGACACGGAAAAGTTTTCAGGCGCGGCTGAATCATCGGCGCACTCGCGGGCGTTGGGCGCCACGAACCGGTAGCCTCTGCCGACCACGGTTTGCAGATATTGCGGTTCATCGGCATCGTCGCCCAAAGCGCGACGAATCTTGCGCACGGCGGTGTTGATTCCTTGTTCGACATCGACGAAAACGTCTTTGCTCCATAACTCGCTCGATATTTGCTCGCGGGTCACAAGTTTGCCTCGGTTTTCGACCAGAAACATCAGCAACTGGAGTGGCAGACCCTCCAGGCGGATCGGCTTGCGATCGCGAGACAACTGAAAGCGACTGTAATCGACCGCGAACTCGTCAAACTGAACACACTTCCCCGACATCGGTGCCCCTCGCTGGATCCTGATAACTCCGACAAAATAACGAACTTCGGACGAGCAAAATTTTCAACTGCCCCGGTAACCCTGTCAAGCATGCTTTGATTAATTCTTCTGGATATTCTTCAGATCGCTTCAGACGGATTCAGATTCCCTCCATGGACGTCCCAACCGACAGGGAGCAAGATGAGTTCACTTGCTGATCAACTTACCAAGTTCAGGAAAGTCTGGTGGCGAGTAGGTGAGGGGTTCGGGAAACGGGGAAGGTTTCCGAACCCCTCAAGCACCTTGATGTAGCAAAACGATTCCGCGAAGCACTCTTCGGGACAAAGAACCGGCACGGATAGGTCATTTTTGACCGATCCCGCTCCTCTCCCGCTACCGACCTCCCGGCTGGCCTGAATCCTAAAAATAAGAAAAGCCTTCCAAATTTCATATCCACAATCCAAAACTGACTCTATAATTGTGGAAGTTGCTACAAGCAAGGAACTTAGCAGCGCATTCCACGTTGCAGAGGTGGCAGTGGAGTTGCTAACACCAGAGAAGCGTCGACCCTTACGTCTCGCTACACCCGCGCCCGTCCTGAATTCTGTATCGCGAATCGAGTCGCGACCTATGAACCGCGAATTTGAGGCACGCTTCACCGCCATCCTGTTGACGCTGTTAACGGTGGCGGCCGCCTTGTTTGCAGGATTCAATTACAAAATCGAACATCAGTCCGCCTTCCCCGACGACGGGGCATGGTGGATGGAACGCAGCGGTCGTGTGATCGCTGATCGCTTGGAGCCAAATGGACCGGCGGAGCGCGCCGGAGTTCGGCACGGGGATGAAGTCGTCTCGATCAATGGCCGTACCGTAGACTCGGCCGCCGCTGTTACCCGGGTGTTGTACTACTCCGGCGTGTACTCAAAAGCTACCTACTCGCTTGTTCGCGGATCGGTGCCGCTCGACGTCGAAGTAGTGCTGGTTCCCGCGGAGCGATCGATGAACGATTGGCTCCGCATCATCGCACTGATCTATCTCGGAATCGGGCTGTACGTTCTGCTCCGGCGGTGGACTGCGGTCGGCTCGACCCATTTCTATATCTTCTGCCTGGTATCGTTTGTTTTCTATTCGCTGCACTACACCGGGAAATTCAACGCCTTTGACTGGTCGGTGCTGTGGGCGAACGAACTGGCGTGGCTCTTGCAGCCGGCGTTGTTCCTGCATTTCGTTCTCACATTCCCGGAGCGGCGTCGCTTCGTCGTTCGCCACCAATGGTCGATCCCAGCGTTGTACCTCCCGGGCGTTGTTTTGCTGGCGATCCAGATATTCTCGTTGCTATTTGTCAAGGCGAGCGCTTCCCTGCTCTTTCAATTGAATCGGGTGCACTGGGCCTATCTCACGATCTTCTTTGTGACGGCCGCGGGAGTGCTCTCAAATAACTACACTCGCGCGACGACTCCGATATTGCGGCAGCAGCTGAAGTGGATCATGCGAGGCACGATTCTCGCGATCACTCCCTTCACGCTCTGCTACGTATTGCCGTATCTGTTTGGCATGATGCTTTCCCCGGCGATGAAGGTGTCGGTGCTTTCGCTGGGATTCTTGCCGCTGACATTCGGTTACGCCATCTTCCGTTACCGATTGATGGACGTGGATTTAATTTTCAAGCGAGGCATGGCATACACCCTCGCGGCGGCCGCGATCGTCGCCACATATTTTGCGGGAGTGACTGCGATCGCGGAATTGGTTCACACGCGAGTGCCCAGCTCGGGTCCAGTCGGGCTGATGGTGGCCATCGTCGTCACCGCCCTATTATTCGATCCGGTTCGAAAGTGGATTCAGGAGAAACTCGATCAATTCTTCTATCGCACAGGCTACGATTACCGGCGCACGCTGATTGAATTCGGACGCGAGCTCAGTTCGGAAACCGATCTCGACAAGATGCTCTCCTCCTTGGTCGATCGGCTAGCGCGCACCCTGCTCGTTGACCGCATCGCCATTTTTCTTGGAAACGCCGACTCAACTCACTTTGAATTGTCGAAGTCATTTGGCATAGCTCACGTGTCCAGGCTTGACCTTGATTTTCTCGCAAAGCCCCGCGCCGAAGACGCTGTCGGGCATATCTTCTTCGAAAACACGCACCAGTTGCCGCGCGAAGATGCGCCAGCCCGAGAAGCGATTGGCAGGCTCGACCTCAATTACTACATTCCCTGCCACGCACGAAAAAAGACGATCGCTTTTCTGGGACTTGGAAAGACGATAGAGGGAGACTTCCTCTCCAGCGAAGACGTTGAATTGCTCCAAGCGCTGGCTGGATATATCGGGATCGCGATTCAGAACGGCCGGCTCTACGCTTCACTTGAACAGAAGGTCACCGAATACGAACGCCTGAAAGACTTCAACGAAAATATTGTGGAGTCCATCAACGTCGGCGTGATGGCGGTGGATCTGGAAGACCGAGTCGAATCCTGGAATTCGCAGATGGAAGTAATGTACGCTCTGCCGCGACGGGACGTGGTCGGTCGCTCGCTCAGCGGGATCTTCCCGGCAGCGTTTGTCGAAGAGTTCTACCGGGTGCGCCAGAACCCCGGAATTCATAACCTGTACAAGTTCAGGCTCGCAACTCCAACCGGAGAGTCGCGCGTATTGAATGTCGCCATTGCGCCCCTTGTGAACCGCAAATTCAACGTCGTCGGGCGTCTCGTGATCATGGACGATATCAGCGAGCGCATCGAACTCGAAGTGCAGCTGACCCAGGCTGACAAACTTTCGTCAATCGGATTATTGGCCGCTGGCGTGGCCCATGAAGTGAACACGCCTCTGGCGGTGATCTCTTCGTATACGCAGATGCTGGCCAAGCAATTGCAATCTGATCCGGCAAAAGCAGGCGTGCTCGACAAGATAACAAAGCAAACATTCCGCGCCTCCGAGATCGTTAACAATCTGCTCAATTTCTCACGCACCTCTGGCACCGAGCTAACGGAGATCAGCATTAATAAAGTTATCTCCGATACCTTGGCGTTGCTCGAGCACCAGTTCAAGGTCTCGCATATTCAAGTGAAGCCGGAGCTTCACGATCACCTGCCCACGATCCAAGGCAACGCTGGCCGGTTGCAGCAGGTTTTCTTGAACCTGTTTCTCAACGCGAAAGATGCGATGGCCGGCGGCGGTGTGTTGCAGGTCGCGACCATGAACGGTGACTCTGTCAGCGTACGTGTTTCCGACACCGGATCGGGCATCGCGCAGGAAAACATCCACCGCATCTACGATCCTTTTTTTACAACCAAGACCTCGCCCGCCGAAGGCCAGAATCGCGGCACCGGTCTTGGATTATCCGTAACCTACGGCATCATTCAGGAACACGCGGGCAACATTCGCGTGGAGAGCCGGCCTGGTGAAGGCACAACTTTCACCTTGGATTTTCCTATGATCAGAAAGGCCGTTCATGTCTGATTTAGCTATTTCCGAAGTCACCCCGATAACCCGCCGGTCGCCGATCGAAAGCAAGCCGCAATCCGCGGGAAGAATTTTGATCATCGATGATGAGGCCGCGATCCGTGAATCGCTCGAGACGTTGCTCCAACTCGAAGGCTATTCGGTCGAGATCGCCGAGAACGGCCTCGACGGCCTGGCCCACATTGGGCAGCGCGCCTATGACGTCGTGCTCCTCGATCTAGCCTTGCCTGACAAGAACGGCATGGAGGTTCTCGCCGAGATTCGCCTGCAATATCCGCAGCAGGCGGTGATCATGATCACCGCGTACGGCACGGTGGAGAATGCGGTGCGCGCAATGCAATCGGGCGCCACCAACTTTATTCAAAAGCCGTGGGACAACGAAAAGCTTCTGGCTGATGTGCGCGCCGCCGTGGCTCGGCAAAAAGCGGAAGAAGAAAATATTCAGCTTAAGCGCGCCATGAAGCAGCGCTACAACTTCGAGCACATCGTCGGCAAGAGCGAACCCATGCTCAAGATTTTCGACCTCGTCGCTCAGGTGGCTCCCAGCCGATCGACAGTGTTGCTGCAGGGGGAGAGCGGAACCGGCAAGGAACTCATCGCCAAAGCGATCCACTTGAATTCAACCCGGCGCGATAGGCCGTTTGTTCCGGTTAACTCCGGTTCAACGCCGGCAGACTTGCTTGAGTCAACGCTTTTTGGGCACGTCAAGGGAGCATTTACCAGCGCAATCACTTCGAAGAAAGGTTTATTCGAAGTAGCGGATCGCGGGACGCTCTTCCTCGACGAGATCGGCACCATGAGCATGGACACGCAAGCGAAAATACTTCGCGTCCTGCAAGATCGCCGCTTTATGCACCTTGGTGGAACCCAGGAAATTCAGGCTGACGTGCGTGTAATTGCCGCCACGAACGTCGATCTGCGGCAGATGGTGAAAGAAGGCAGATTCCGCGAAGACCTCTTCTATCGCTTGAACGTGATTAGCATCGACCTTCCGCCGTTGCGGCAGCGTAAAGAAGACATACCGCTGCTCGTGCATCACTTCCTGCAAAAATACTCGGAAGAAAATGAACGTCCGACACGCCGTTTATCAATCGACGCCTTACGAGTGCTGGTCGGATATTCCTGGCCGGGTAACGTACGCGAACTCGAAAATACGATTGAGCGGGCCGTGGTTTTATCTTCCGGAGTCGACGTGGGAGTCGAACTACTTCCGAATCACATCGTTGGACGCGGCAATGCGCTTCCAGCGATCAATACGGCTCCCGGCGCAAGCCTATTCACCATCGTTGAAGATTGCGAGCGCCAGATCATCATCGATATGCTCGAAAAGTGCGGCTGGAACCAGACCGAAGCGGCCGAGCGATTTCACGTACCGCTCTCGACCCTGAATCAAAAAATCAAGCGTCTCGCGATCGAGATCAAGAAGAAGAACGGCCACCGCGAGGTCGCTTAAACAACTTTGCCAGTGTGAGGACGGGCGACCCCGCCCGTCCTTTTTTATGCTCTCCGAAAACGTAGACGACTCGCCCGCAGCAACAATCTTCCTGCTATAGTTTCGGAAGCATCCATGGCGCTTGAGCTCCAACTGATCTCGCCTGTTGAAGTCGCCAAAGATTTTGCCCTGGCGGTGCAGGAATACACGCTGCTCGCGGGCCAATCTCTCACCAACTTTTTTCGTCGTCCTTTATATATGGGCGACATGCTACAGCAGGCCGACCTCATTGGCGTCGGCTCTCTGCCAATCGTAATCCTCACCGGCCTCTCCGTCGGCGCCCTTCTTGCCCTCAACTCCGCCAGCACTCTGCAGCGCTTCGGCGGGATCACGCTGATCGGCCAACTCGTCTCTCTCGGCATGGTGACCGAACTGGGGCCGCTCATCACCGGCTTGATGGTTGCGGGCCGAAACGCTTCCGGCATGGCCAGCGAGCTCGGTTCGATGATCGTCACCGAGCAGATCGATGCCATGCGTGCGCTGGGCACAGATCCGACGAAGAAACTGGTGACGCCGCGTGTCGGAGCGACAGCCTTCATGCTCTTTTTCCTCACGATCATCGCTGACTTGCTCGGCTTGATCGGAGGGTGGGGCGTGGCACACCTGCTCTTCGGACTCGACACACAGCAATACTGGACATCGGTCTGGCAGATTCTCGTCTTCCGCGACGTCTTCACCGGATTGATTAAGCCCATCTTGTTTGGCTTCATCATCGCAACCGTCGGTTGCTACTACGGGATCTCGACCCGCGGCGGCACGCAAGGAGTCGGTCGGTCGACGACCCAAGCCGTCGTCGCATCTTCTGTACTGATCCTTCTCGTCGATTTCTTTGTCACCAAACTTATCTTCGCGGTGTTCGGCTACCGGTAAGTCATGGCTTCTCCCACCTTGCCACGCGAAGATGAAAGGGCCGAAGCCGCTGCCCTTCCAGGTTGCGCCATTGAATTCGAGAACGTCTCGATCGCTTTCGACGACAAAGTTGTTCTCTCGGATATTTCTTTCAAACTAGCGCATGGCGAAACCAAGGCCCTGTTTGGAGTTGCCGGATCAGGCAAGAGCACGCTGCTGAAACTGGCGATGGGATTGATTCCCCCCGACTCCGGGCGAATCACGGTACTAGGCGAAGACGTCACTGCGATGTCGGAAAATCAGCTTTTCGAACTGCGACGCCGGGTCGGCATCGTGTTTCAGGAGAGCGCGCTTTTCGATTCGATGAAGGTGTACGAAAACGTCGCTTTCCGGCTGATCGAAGAAAAAGTTTCTGCCGAAGAAATCGAGCGGCGCGTGCGCGAAGTTTTGCGCTTCGTGGAACTCGAAAATACCTACGACATGTTTCCGTCGGAACTTTCAGGTGGCATGCGCCGTCGCGTGGCGATTGCGCGCGCCATCGTCACCGAACCGCAAGTCTTGCTGTACGATTCGCCAACGGGCGGCCTCGATCCTGTGACATCGAACACGATCGTCGAACTGATCATGAAACAGCGGGACGTCTACAAGACAAGCGCGCTTATGGTGACCCATCGGCTGCAGGATGCTTTCACCATGGCAACTCACCAGTTCGACAAAGCCAAGAACCAGATGATTGCTCTGCCCAAAGGCCAGCTTTCCGAAGTGCCGATGAGCTTCCTTATATTGCGCGATAGTAAAGTGATTTTCGATGGCGATGCTCACCAGTTGGCAAATTCGCGGGATGAGTATATTCGCGAATATATTTCGTAGCACGCTGTTCCGAGAAGACCAAGCTGCGCTCGATTGGACGGGCGAGTCGCTCGTCCGCCACACTCGCTTCTCAACTGTTTAGGATTTGCCGGCTTCTTTGGGCGGCGTCTTGCCCGGCAGTCCCACCGGATTCTCATGCGTCCGCTCGCGGAAGCCACCCTTCATTCCCCTTGCCAGCCCCACTGCAGACTCTCCGAACTTATCGCGTAGATGGTCCATTGCGGCCAAGGCATTTTGCCACCGCTGCTGTTGATTGGGCTCCAGGAGATCGAGTTGCGCCGAGCCCGATTCAAAGTTTGAGGCTTGCACTCCCAGCAATCTCACTGGAGCGCCTTTCCGCCAGTTGTCAAAAAACAGGCGTCGGATCTGCTCGAAGATCTGGTTATCCATTTGGGTTGGCTGATCGAGCGAATGGGCCCGCGTGATGGTTGTGAAATCTTTATAGCGAAGCTTTAGCTGGATCGTTCGCGCAAAAACTCCCGCTTCCCGCAGGCGGCGCGCAACCATCTCGCTCAGGCGCATGAGGGTCGACAACAACCGCTCAGCGTCCCCCGTGTCGTCGTTGAAGGTATGCTCGTGGCTGATTGACTTTGCGTCGACGCTCTCGCCGACTTCGTTATCGAACCATCCACCGGCATCTTCGCCACGCGACTTCCCTGCCAGCGCTAGACCCCACTTTCCGAAGCGCTGTTCCAGATCTCGATCTTCCAGTTTCGCGAGGTCGCCTACTTTTTGAATATTCATCGCGTGCAATTTCTGCTCCGTCACCTTGCCCACGCCCGGAATATCTCCGACCGCTAGCGGCGCAAGAAATTTTGCTTCCTGTCCCGGTAATATCCAAAGCACGCCGTTCGGCTTTGCTTTCGCGGAAGAAACTTTTGCAATAAGCCGTGACGTCCCAATTCCGACAGAGCAATTCAGCTGAGTCACAGCCTTCATCTCTGCGTGCAAGCGATGGGCAGACTTGAGTGGACGACCGTGGAGGCGTTCTGTCCCTGTCATGTCGAGGTAAGCCTCATCCACCGACGCCATCTCGACCAGGGGCGAAAAGTGCCCCAGCACCTCATGCACCTTGCCGGAGTACTCGCGATACCGTTCGGGATGTCCGTCAACGAAAATTGCTTGCGGGCAAAGTTTGGCAGCAGTCCGCAAGGGCATCGCTGAGTGAACGCCAAACTTGCGCGCGGCATACGACGCCGCTGAGACGACCCCGCGTTCGTCGCGCTGACCGCCGACCACGACGGGCTTTCCCTTCAGCGCAGGATCAAACAGTTCTTCGACGGAGACAAAAAAGGCGTCCATGTCGACATGAAAGATTGTGCGTGAGTGGGCAGACTCTTGGGCCATACGGATGAGAAAATTTAACTATCCTGAAATCGGCTCTTTTTTGGCGTCGGGAACAATAATCGGCGAGCTTTGCAAGTGCCGCGCTCGCTCGTAGACCTTTCCATATTCTTTCGCGGACGCTCCCCATGAGAAGTCATGGCTCATGCCGTTGCGCATCAGCTTTTGCCATGATGAAAGGTCCCGAAAAGCTAGAAGCGCTTGTTTGATCGTGGCCAGCAGAGCTTCGCCTGTGTATTCGGTGAATTTGAAGCCCGTGCCCTTGCCGCTCCTTGCGTCCCAGGGTTCGATGGTGTCGTCCAGACCTCCCGTAGCGCGCACGATCGGAACCGTCCCATACTTCAGACTGTAAATTTGATTCAGACCACAGGGTTCGTAGCGCGATGGCATCAGGAACATATCTGCACCGGCCTCGATTTTGTGCGCGATCGCGTTATCGAACGCTACTTTGACAGCAATCTTGTTGGGAAACTGGCGATGGAGACGTTGGAAAGCCTCTTCATAGAGCTTATCTCCTGACCCCAGCACCACCAGGATCAACTCTTCCCGCGCCAGCCGATCGATAATCTGCGTGATCAAGTCAAAACCTTTTTGCGCCGCGAAGCGGGAGACGATGCCGACCACCGGAATTTTGGCATCCGCATTCACGATTCCGAACAGCTTCAAGAGATCTTTCTTGCATTGCTGTTTGCCACTAAGGTCCTGCGACGAAAATTCCGCGGCAACAAACTTATCGATTTGTGGGCTCCATTCGTTGTAGTCGACTCCGTTCAGAATTCCGGCCACGGTTGCAGCGCGATTACGCAAGACACCGTCGAGACCAAATCCGTTTTCGGTAGTCTGAATCTCCTGGCTGTACTTTTTGCTCACCGTGGTCACATAGTCAGCATGAAGTAGCGCGCCCTTCAAAAAATTAACCTGGCCAAAGAACTCCATCTTTGACATGGTGAAAAGCTCCCACGGGAGCATCAGCAAGGGCAATGTATCTGGCGGAAACAGGCCTTGATACCCCATGTTATGAATGGTGAACACAGAAGCCACGTCGCGGAAGGCTGGGTCTTCCGCATAAAGAGTTTTCAGCATCACTGGAATCAACGCCGTTTGCCAGTCATGGCAGTGAAAGATTTGCGGAACGCCAATCACTTTTGAAGCCTCCAGCACGGCGCGCGAAAAAAGATAGAAGCGTTCGGCGTTGTCCGGATAGTCACCGGAGGCCGTCCCGTAAAGTGACTCGCGATCAAAGTAGGGCGGATATTCCACAAAATAATATTTCACTCCGCCCCCGGAACCGGCGGTGACAACCGAGCAAAAGCGATATTTATCGTCGAACGGAATCGTCACGCTGCGGACAACTGTTTCTGCATCGATTAATTTTGTCTGGCGATGCCGCGGCAGGTACACGCTCACTTCGTGCCCCATGGCCGCAAGCGCGCGGGGCAAAGCGCCGACTACGTCGGCCAACCCGCCCGTCTTTGAAAATGGAACGCACTCGGAGGCAGCGAAAGCTATATGCATGACCGGACGATCTCCTGAACGAAAGCTCTGACTGCCTCGCTCACGTTATGATGTTGATGGTTTGCGGTTCATATAGCTGTTAAGAAGCTTTATTTGTCGCAGCAACGGCAATCGTTGCGACCGGATGAAGAGCCAGTCTAAATGGCGGGAAGAAAGAGGGTCAACGTGGTCAAAGCAGCCGCCGTTCCATCGAATCCGGTAAAGCCGAAAATCGGCCAGCATTTTCTGACCGACCAATCGGCCGCGGTGCGCATAGTGCAAGCGCTTGGCGACGTTTCTGACGCCACCGTTTTAGAGATCGGCCCCGGTCGCGGAGCGATTACAGATATTTTGGCTCGCCGGTCGCGGCGTCTGATCGCTGTAGAACTTGATCGGGTCATGTCAGCGCAGTTGCGGATGAAATTCTCCATGCAGCCGAATGTCGAGATTATTGAAGGCGACGTTCTGAAGGTCGAAATGGACACGGTCTTTGGCGCCAAACCGGGCAGCCTTCGCACCGAACTCAACTTTGCGCCAGAACCTGCACGCGTCGTCGGAAATCTTCCTTATTACATCACTTCCGATATTGTGCTGCGCTTGCTCGAATACCACCGCTACTTTTCAACCATCGTGATTATGGTTCAGAAGGAAGTTGCCGATCGATTAGCCGCCTCGCCTGGAAGCCGCGACTATGGCCTGCTTACCGCCACGACCCAACTTTACGGGCGCGTCGAAAACCTCTTCACGCTTCCGCCAACGGCATTTTCTCCCGCTCCCAAAGTACATTCGAGCGTTGTTCGAATTGACATCAAGCCGAAAGTCGAAACGCTGAAGGTAAACGAGCGTGAGTTTATTGATTTTCTGAAATTGTCATTTGGGCAGAAACGCAAAACCCTATGGAACAATCTGAAGTCGCAATACGATGAAACCAGGTTGAAGGCTGCAATGTCTAAGAGCGGTGTGAATCCAGCGATTCGGGCGGAAGCCTTGCCGCTTGAAAAAGCCGCTGCTTTGTTTCGGGCGCTGAAAGACGGCCACTCGTAATTCTAACGACCGCTAAATAGGCAGAACCATCCCAATCAAGAATTGTCATCCCGAACGAAGTGAGGGGTCTGCATTCTGACGTCAATCAAAGAACTGCGGATCCCTCACTTCGTTCGGAATGACAAATTGGACTGAGTTCGTTCGGGATGACTAATCGGATTGAATTCCTTTGGGCAGAAACGCAAGACCCTATGGAACAATCTGAAGTCGCAATACGAAGTCGCAATACGACGAAACCAAATTGCAGACTGCGCTGGCCAAGAGCGGTGTGAAACCAGCCATTCGGGCGGAAGCCCTGCGGCTGGAAAAAACCGCCTCTTTGTTTCGGGCGTTGAAGGACGGCCAGGCATAATCCGAAGAACCGCTAAATAGGCAGAACCATCCCAATCAGGAATTGTCATCCCGAACGAAGTGAGGGATCTGCATTTTGACGTTGGTCGAGAAACTGCGGATCCCTCACTTCGTTCGGGATGACAAATTGGATTGAGCTGATTTGAATTGAGCTCATTCGTGAGAATCAGCGCATTATCGAAACACGAGAGCAATTCATGACTTCCGCCTTGCGCGCTCCCGCCGTTGCTGGCAGATTTTATCCCGCACGCGCCGAGAACTTGCTGCGGGACGTTCAGAATTACACGTCACATACCTCCGCAAAGCCACAAGCGATCTCCGCCATCGGCTGTATCGCTCCGCATGCGGGATACATCTATTCGGGATCGGTCGCGGGTGCAGTCTATTCGAAACTTAATATCCCATCCACTTGCGTTATTCTCTGCCCCAACCACACCGGCCAGGGGCATCCGCTCGCGATCATGGCGGAAACACGTTGGCAAACGCCCCTTGGGGAGATCGACGCTGATGCTGATTTAGCGGTGCGACTAATGCGCCGTTTCCCAGGCTTGACGGAAGATAGCGCCGCGCATCGACACGAACATGCGATCGAAGTGCAACTTCCGTTTTTACAATCGTTGCGGCAGACAGGGTCAGAGCCGCCAGCTATTGTAAAGATCGTTCCAATTGCTCTCGGCACTCGCGATTTCGACGTGCTGCGAGGTTTGGGAGAGGCTCTGGCCCACGTTATTGCAGATAAACAAAAGAGTAGCAACTGCAAGATATTAGTTATCGCCTCGAGTGACATGAACCATTACGAATCCGACAAAATCACTCGCATCAAAGATCGAATGGCTATCGATCGCGTGCTGGCACTCGACGCCCGCGGTCTGTGGGATGTCGTGACGCAAGAAAATATCAGCATGTGCGGCCTCGGTCCGTCGGTGGTGATGTTGACCGCCGCCAAGTTGCTGGGCGCGACCTCTGCGGAGCTTGTAAAGTACGCTACTTCCGGTGAAGTGTCCGGCGACTACGGATCTGTGGTTGGCTACGCCGGAGTTATCGTCCGTTAGGTCAGCTGTCGTCTCTGCCCCCGTATGTTGACCCGTTACAGAAACCCCACTTTCGTGCTAAACAATCCCCCTCTTTCGTGCTCTGGTGTTCCATTTCGGTAATGCTATTTTTGATTAGGCAGGAAAGCTCTGCTGATTACTGTTTTCTTTTCCAAGAAAGTCCCCACCAGTAATAGCCGGCAGGTTGAACTTCAGGAGTCCGATTTCGTTCAGCTTTTGTGGTGATCCGCGCAGGTAGCACCCCCGGCTCCGCGTTAGACCCTTCACAGCCCGAACAACAACCCTAACCATTTTCGTTTGGCTACAAATTACAGTGGGCGCCCGCTTTGCGACCCGCTGAAGGATGCGATCCGTATGAACCACTGCTCTGCTGCAAGCTCCCAGGCCCGATTCCCACGCAAGTCAGCGACCGTCAACCTGCAACTTCCCCAGGGATACATTTTGGCGTTGCTATGCCTGCTTACTTGTTCCGTTACTTCGTTTGCGCAGACATTAAATATTTCCAGCCCCCGCAACGGATCGATGACGAACTCATCGGTCCACGTGCATGCCGTTCTTTCCAGCACCTTCACCGCAAGCTCCATGCAACTCTCGGTCGATCACGTTGCCGGAACGATCAAGCAGAACAGCAACGTATTTGACACCACGGTGACGCTGACAAATGGGACCCACTTGCTCGAAGTGAAGGCGACGGATACAGCGAACGCCGTTCACTCCACGGCAGTGCAGATCACTGTAGCTACGGTAGCTGTGAATCCGCCCTCGGTCAGCATCGCGCCGGGAGCCACCCAGCAATTCGCCGTTTCCGACAGCGCCGGCGCGTCGATCACATGGTCGGCGACCGGAGGATCCATCAGCAGTGGCGGCCTCTTCACGGCAGGAAATACGACCGGCACGTTCGCGGTGACGGCGAAGGATTCGGTCGGCAATCAAACTGCCGCATATGTGTTGATCGCTCCGGTTCACACCGTGACGATCGAGACCCCGCAGAGCGGATCGACCGTTCAATCGCCCACGCTTGTACATGCAACCTATGCCGGGGCCGTGCTCGCGACTTACATGAAGGTTTGGGTCGACGGTGTGGGTGGCCTCGCACAGAGCAAAACTAACTCCTATAACATGGGCGTCTACCTGAGCCCTGGAGCTCATTCCATCGCTGTAACAGCCCTTGATCCATCGACCGGACTGAAGTATTCGGCCTCGACCAACGTAAGTGTCGCCTCTTCAGGTGGAAGCGTGACGATAAATCCGCCGTCGGCCACGGTGCAAGTGGGAGCGACGCAACAGTTCACAGCTACCGATAGCGCGGGCCTGCCGGTTACCTGGTCGGCAACCGGTGGAACCGTCAGCAGCAGCGGTTTATACACCGCGGGCGCGATCGCCGGAACATTCGCCGTCTCCGCCAAGGATTCCAACAACAACACAGGTACTGCGGCGGTGACGATTCAGAGTTCGGCGGCGCACACGGTCGCATTCCAGAGCCCCGCAAGCGGCGCTACGGTAGGCTCGCCGGTCCGTGTGCAAGGTACTTACAACGGAAGCGTTACTGCAACGTATATGAAGCTGTGGGTCGATCACGTTCCGGGCGTGGTTGAAACGGCTACGAATTCGTTCGACACCACCATCGCACTCGCGGGCGGCCCGCACTTTCTCGAATTGCAGGCATCCGACCCTTCGACCGGTCTCGTGTATACCACATCGCAAAACATCACGATAACTACGTCTTCAGTGGGCGGCGCTTACACGACGTGGAAGAACGATCTGCTTCGCACCGGACAACAGAGAAATGAAACGACCCTGACAGCGGCCAATGTGAACTCGACTCATTTCGGAATATTGTTCAGCAACAAAGTAGACGGGCAGCTCTACGCGCAGCCTCTCTATGTTTCAAATCTTTCGATCGCCGGAGGCACGCATAACGTCGTGTTCGTGGCCACCGAGCATGACTCCGTCTATGCCTTTGACGCAGATGCCGCCGGCGCGCCGCTCTGGCAAGTAAGCATGCTGCCGCCGGGCGCGACCACGGTGCCGCAGGCCATGGTTGGCAGCACAATTTACCCCGAGGTCGGAATCACGGGCACGCCCGTCATCGATCCGAATGCGGGAACGATGTATCTGGTCAGCGAGACGCTTGAGAATAATCTTGTCGTATTCCGCCTGCACGCCCTCAGCATCACTACAGGACAAGAGCAGAGCGGCAGCCCGGTGGTGATTAACGCCACTGGATGGCAGCCGACCGAACACTTGCAGCGTCCGGGTTTATTACTCTCCGCTGGCAACGTCTACATTGGCATCGGCTCGCAGGGAGATCACCCGCCATATCACGGCTGGGTCTTCGCCTACAATGCGTCTTCGCTGGCGCAGACTGCTTTCTGGAATTCCACGCCGACAGGCGCGGGTGGCGCGCTTTGGATGGGCGGCTCGGGCCTTGCCGCCGACGCTGACGGCAATATTTTCTTCATGACGGGTAACGGAAATTGGGACGGCGTTTCTAACTTCTCCGACAGCATCGTCAAGCTGAGTCCGAGCCTGGCTTTGCTGGATTACTTCACTCCCGACAACCAGAATCAACTTTCGATTTCCGACTGGGATCTGGGCTCAGGCGGCGTTGTGCTGGTTCCCGATCAGTCGGGTGCGTTTCCGCACGAGTTGATTGGCTGCGGAAAATATCCGTCGGTCTTTGTCATCAATCGCGACGGCTTGGGCAAATATGCATCGATTTCGAATAGCCAGGTTATTCAGGAACTCGACAACCAGGTCGGCGGCTCAAGTGGAAAGCAAGCCGACGATCATTGCTTCCTCGCTCCAGCTTTCTGGGAGCAAAACGTCTACTTCGTTGGCAACAACGATGTAATCAGGGCATTCCATCTCGATCCATCCACGGGAAAACTTTCTGCCACCCCAACCTCGCAAGGCACGTTCTCATTCCTCTTCCCCGGAGGGCAGCCGGTCGTATCATCGAACGGCGCGACCAACGGTATCGTCTGGGTCATCGACCATTCTTCGCCAGCGGCGCTCCACGCCTTTGACGCGATGAACGTCGCGACCGAACTGTATCGAAGTCCCAGCCTGGGAACAGCACCGAAGTGGGCAGTGCCCACCGTTATAAACAGCAAAGTCTATGTCGGGACCGCTGCGCAGTTGGTGGTCTTTGGCCCGATGTAGAGCTTTTGATCACAGGCTTTTACTCTGACGAAACGTTGGTCCTCACTTCGAAAACCTGCGAAGTGTGGACCAGCCTCGTCGGGGAAAACGTACCTGCCTCCGCGAGCAGCCCAACCACCCGTTTCAACATTTTTCCAATCTGGGCGGGTGGCCTAGGTTTTCGAACTCGTCGATGACATCGCGGAAGTGGGTGCCCCGTCCTTCGCGCAGTTTGCGAAGGGCGGGTATGGAGCTGCATGCGCGCGGGGTTTTACGCCGCCTGCTCGCGCAACGAGACGACCACAAAGCCATAGCGCGAGCGCGTCTGTTCGAGGATGGAAAGAAACAGGGTGCGACTCCGCGCCGCGCCTAACAATGGCTGACGGCGGTAACAAGAACATAGTGATAAAGTGCAGGTGATGCGCACCGTAGAAGCGATTCAAGGCGCTCGGCATGACCAGTCCACGATAGCGGCAGCATCGTACCCGCCCTTGCACAAAACGCAAGGACGGGGCACCCGCTGTTCCGGATTGGGAGAGTCAGAACCGAAAGCCTGGGCTACCCGCCCTTTGATTTTAGAATGCGGAACGGAGAGAAGTTTATCGAGCAGGTTCCTGAAGTTACCATACTCGTTCTCATTCTTCGCGGGAGCGGACCGAGTTGGCTTTTGAGACGCGCTTGACCTCAATAGAATTGAGGGTATTCATACGTGCGTCCAAAGTCAACTCCAGACTGAGGGCGGTTTTCAACGCCTCTGGAGCATTTTCGATATGGTAGATCGGTTTCATGTTAGCTCGTTTGCGACTGTAATCGCTCAATTGAGAGAGAGCGCCTTAGTCGTGAATATGTCACGTCCCGGCGGACCGAACCCCGATTCGGTCGTACATGCTGCTCTCAAAGCTGCGGAGTTTGAATTCAAAGAATTGAAGTTATCTCCCGTTCTGCGGTCACAATGGGAGCGATTGAGCGCCCGCGCTACCGATGCCCCGATGGCAGAGATAGCAATTCTTCTTCGTGAAATGAATAACAATCTCATGGTAGAGCTAGCGACAGCATGGTTTCTAATGATCCCCGCCGACAAGCGGTCTATGTATGAGCAACTGAGCCCCGTTTTCGGCGGAGACGTACACCAGGTATTTCCAGATGCACGTAGAGACATCGCAGCCGCCGGTAGATGTTATGCGCTGGATGAGTGGACTGCTTGCGTACTTCATCTGATGCGCGCACTTGAGTATGCTTTGCGCTGGCTTGCTAGCCGCGTATCACTGAACCCTGAAACAATCAAAGGCGAAAACCAGAAGAATGTAATTGACCAGATAGAAAAACAAATCAGGAAAATGGAAGATGAACCAAAGAGCGCAAGCAAGGCTGCCAAACTACAGTTTTTATCTGAGGCGGCAGCCCAATTTCGTTGGTTTAAAGATGCATGGCGGAACGATGCCGCTCACGCGCATGTTTACTACGACGAGCGGGAAGGTGGGTCAATTTTTCTTCACGTATCAGGGTTCTTTCGCCATGTTGCAGCTGAGGCGGTCAAGGACGAACTGAACGGATAAACGCGTGGGCCAAGCTAACAATTCAACACCACCCGGCGGCCAAGGGCCACGTAAAAAAGACCCGCCGACCCTTTGGGGGGCTGGCTGTGATCTTTCAAGAGGTTGTCCATTCGATCGGAACCAGAGAAGCTGATTGTGACGAGCAATCCAGTTTCCGAGGAGCGACCGAATGGACATCCATAAGAATGCCCGACTCACGCTGCGCAGTCGAACCTGAACCCAACTCAACTGTTGCAGGCCCCGGCTGCATCGTACAACTTTGGCACGTCGAATATAGGCGGCAACCCTAACAAAATCGATGTAGGCACTACGGGCGGCAATTACGGCAGCGACGTGCTGCTTCTCATGGATTGCTTTTAGAAGGAGGTAGCATGCGGCGGAGTTGCTCGGTTTCGGTGCATCACTTAATACTTGGCGCTCTGGCAACCGTCTCTATGTTGGTATTGAGTTGCGTGGCGCAACGACCAACACAGGGGCCAAGCCAGACTGAGCCCTTGAGTAAGTTTCTCCGGGGTTACATTACGGTCCCGACTCAGGAAAAAGAAACGACGCGGTACTCTGCTGCGTTCGTTGACCTGCGGGATGACGGAGCACAGGAGGCTATCGTTTACCTCTCGTCCGAAGGTTGGTGCGGAACCGGCGGGTGCACCATGTTGATCTTGTCTCCCGAAGGCACGTCCTACAGGGTCGTAACCAGAATTCCTGCCGTGCGCCTTCCAATCCGGATGTTAACTACGAAGACTAATGGCTGGCATGACGTGACCGTAGTGGCGGGGAAGCGCCTCTATGAGGCGATCCTCCCCTTTGATGGCAAAAAATACCCAGGCAATGCCTCGATGCCTCCGGCTCATCCGCTAAGTACGAAGAAAGCTGGAAAAGTCGTAATGTCCGAGACAGCCGAGGATAAGCGTCTGTATTAAGACACGGTGACCTGAGGAAAGAGAATCTGCACGTGCAATTCCAGTCGTAGCCGGGGGCTGGCCCATCCTAGCATCGCCACTGCCGGGGCTGCCTCACCCTTCGCGGTTTTCGAAGGGTGAGCACGATGCAGATGGCATCAGGAGATTTTTCTTATCCGCAACTTTGGCCTCTGGATTTCGTTTACCAGCAGCACTCCGCGCTCGTCATAGCCATAGTGACGGAAGCTGCTCCACGCCCACTGCTCCGGTTCGAGAACTAACTGCCGCATTACGGCGATAACAACTGTGGTGGTAAAGTGCAGGTATCCGGCGCCATAGTAGCGGTGGAGGCGAGTGGGCATGAATGTGGATACCACGGAATTTTCTTCGCTGTATGTGACGAACGAACACGGCGTAGAGGCCGGTGGTGCCCACGCTTCGAAAATCGCGAAGCGTGGGGCAGCCTTTTTCGTGGAGATACAAAGGTGGACCAGGCCCTCAGTTTCGTATTTAGGCCGTCAACGAGGGTGTTGATATCATGGTTGATTTTGAGAATTGGCTTGATGGCATTGTTTCGACTTGCGAACTTATAACTGACAAAGACGTTTTTGAACGCGTCTGGGTTTTTGGCGATAAAACAATCACATCTATCCATTATCCTGAAGAACTTTTCGAGCAACTACTCGGTGACCTACTCTCAGAAGACTGCCTTGAGCATTTCCAAGATCGGTCACAACAGATGGGAATTTACGAAGCGTTATTACAATTCACCGAAGCACTTCTGGAAGCAAAAAACGCTATTAATATCCATCCAAACCTACGTGATCCAAAAAATTTCCTGCGCTCCGATGAATGGGCGAGAGTAAAGATTGCAGCGCAACAATTACTTGATTTCTCTGCGGTAGCACCCTATCGCAACCCGATAAGCGATTAAAGGGCGGGTGGCCCAGACTTCGCAAGAGGCCGGGTGGCCCAGGTTTTCGAACTCGTCGGTGACATCGCGGAAGTGGGTGCCCCGTCCTTCGCGCACTTTGCGAAGGGCGGGTATGGAGCTGCATGCGCGCGGGGTTTTACGCCGCCTGCTCGCGCAACGAGATCTCTCCCCACCCAGCATTCACGCGAACCGGTCCACGCTCCTGCGAGAGATAGAAACGGTAACTACCCCAGAGCCATTGCTCCGGAGTTCAACCAATCGGCGCTTCACGGAATTTCGGTGCATGTACCGCAGCTTCTCGACGTGCTTCTTTGCCGTCCAAACGTGAAAGTCGTAAAAGCGCGGCTGCCAGAACGCGCGTCGCGTGCTGTCGTCTAAGAGAGGTCAAACAGATCGAGTTGCCGCGAAACGCGTTTGCGTTTTGGCAGCAATGCCCGGGCCGTCCGTTGCTTCAACACCAGCATGACCGTCGACGGAGTCCATGTTCCGGTTCGGTCCGCAGGAGGCGGATATGCTCCGGCATCACGACGTAACCGACGACCACAAAGCGATAGCGCTCGCGCGTCTGTTCGAGGATGGAGAGAAACCGGGTGCGACTCCGCGCCGCGCCTAACAATGACTGACGGCGGTAACAAGAACAAGTGATAAAGTGCAGGTGATGCGCACCCTAGAAGCGATGCAAGGCGCTCGGCATGACCAGTCCACGATAGCCGCAGCATCGTACCCGCCCTTGCACAAAACGCAAGGACGGGGCACCCGCTGTTCCGGATTGGGACAGTCAGAACCGAAAGCCTGAGCCACCCGTCCTTGTGATTCACTCATCCCGTTTCGGGAACCCGCTCCCCAAAACTATCGCGATTAAGATTGACTTCTCCGAACGCCCCTCGCTACCCTCTACATATACGCCATACGAAAACGAGCAGCGACTAATGGTGTAACTCCAATGCTCTCTAGATTTTGGGAGTATCTCCTTTATTTCCAAAGATCTAGGTGATAGTCCCCGCCTAAACCTTTGATTCCAAAAGATCGGGGGGGAGGGGGGAGGGGGTATATTGTGACGCGAGAACTTGAGGCTCTGTAAGTCGTCTCCTGCTCATCCAGTATCTGGAGCAGGAATCGAATTGCCGCCGCCCCTAACTCAGGTACGTCCGGTTATTGGTGCCCGATGCTGTAGGGTGGGGCGGGTGGCCGACTTCTAAGTGCCGAAGGATAACCCGACAGCTTGAGTGAGGTTCTCGTGATCGCTGCCCGATGCTCAGATTGCGGCGGAGCGGACAGGAGTGTCCGCTCTACACGGGCAAATGAAAATTAATAGCGGCATCGAAGAGTGGATTGACCGGGACGGGGGCGCCTCCGCGCGATCGGCTGAACGGCCCCTAAAGGGGCAGTGAAATTCGGCCGATGCGGTATCGATAAAGCGATACCCTGATACGAAGCGACCGCAACTAGCGGGCCCCTCTCTCCTCTCTTTCCTCCTCTTTCTTCTCTCCTCCTCTTTCCTCCTCTCTCCTCTCGCCCCTCTTAGTATTGGCGATTTTCTATCCGGGCTACACTGGAAGTGGCATCATGCCGCGAGTTGCTCCTTCAAAATGATCTCTTTCTCAAACATCAATAAGCAGTATGGCAAGCAGTTGCTCTTCGTGGAAGCTTCGTTCCAGTTGAATCCGGGCGAGAAGGTTGGGCTGGTTGGTCCGAATGGGGCGGGCAAGACGACGCTCTTTCGGATGGTGGTCGGCGAGGAATCGCCCGACGACGGCACGGTTTCTGTCCCTAAGAAGATGACGATCGGCTATTTTCGCCAGGACGTCGAAGAGATGCAGGGCCGTTCGGTGCTGGATGAAGCGATCGCGGGCAGCGGACGCGTTGGCGATCTACACCACGAACTCGAAGCTTTGCAGCATGAAATGTCTGACCCCGGGAAGGCGGATGAGATGGACCGCATTCTTGAGCGCTTCGGTCACGTGCAGGAGGAGTATGAGCATTTAGGCGGTTACGCGCTGGAATCGCGGGCGCGCGAAGTGCTCCACGGGCTGGGATTTAAAGACGATCAGATTGACGGCGACGTGGGCGCTCTCTCGGGCGGATGGAAGATGCGGGTTGCGCTGGCGCGCGTGCTGCTCGGAATGCCGGACGTCTTGCTGATGGACGAACCGACAAACCATCTCGACATCGAATCCATCATCTGGCTCGAGCAGTTTCTCAAATCATTTCCAGGCGCGTTGCTGATGACTTCGCACGACCGCGAGTTCATGAATCGCATTGTCGCCAAGATTGCAGAAATTGACGGCGGCGAAATCATCACTTACTCAGGCGACTATGACTTCTACGAGCGCGAGCGGGCGATTCGAGAGAGCAATCAGCAGGCCGCGTTTGCGCGGCAGCAATCCATGCTGGCCAAAGAACAGCGCTTTATTGATCGTTTCAGGACGCACGCCGCCAAGGCGGCCCAGGTGCAGAGCCGGATCAAAGCTTTAGACAAGATCGAGAAGATCGAGTTGCCGAAGAAACGCGTGGTGGTAAAGTTCGAGTTTCGTCTCCCTCCGCGATCAGGCGAGCAGGTGGCAGTGCTTGAGAATCTGCATAAGAGTTACGGCGAGCGTGTAATTTACGACGGCTTCAATCTCACCATCCGCCGCGGAGAGCGCTGGGCCGTCATGGGCAGAAACGGCGCGGGTAAGACAACGCTGCTGAAGATGATTGCCGGAGCGAGCGCGCCGGATGCCGGAAGCGTGCGGCTCGGCGCCAGCCTGCATATGGGCTACTTCGCGCAACAGGCTTTGGATTTGCTGAATCCCGATCTGACGGTCACAGAACAGTTGCAGCAGGATTTTCCGCAGGATGGTATTGGGGCGCTGCGGAATCTGGCGGGAGCATTCCAGTTCTCTGGCGAAGATGTGGATAAGAAGATCCGTGCCCTCTCCGGCGGAGAGAAATCGCGGCTGGCAATGGCGCGCATGCTCTACAATCCGCCAAATTTTCTGGTGCTGGACGAGCCGACGAATCACCTCGATCTAGCGACCAAGGAAATGCTGGTGGACGCGCTGAAAGATTTTGAAGGGACCATGATCTTCGTATCGCATGACCGCATGTTCCTTCGCGGACTGGGCTCACGGGTGCTGGAACTGGGCGGCGAGAGCGGCACGGACCGCACTCCCACTGTTTACCCTGGATCATACGTTGAGTATGTACAGAAGCTGCGGCATGAGGCGCCGGGGATCTATGCGTAAGGGTTCTGTGCAACGGGGTAAGTCTCGTTTGTCCCCGTATTTTCTTAGTTGATTCTGGATTGTGGGCAAAGCGGAAATGGTTCTCAACGGAGCGGCCAGATGGGATGTCACGAACCGGGGCGGCGGGGACGACTGTCGGGTGTCGAACTGTGCCTCTCAAGCCAAGGGCGGGCTTGAACGGGGCATCCTCACCGGACCAGATCCGCGCTACGGCACGGGGGTTTTTTCTGGCGGATTTAAGAATTCTTCTCTCGCCATATCTGATTCGTCTCCGGAATTGATCCTCTCCAACGAATTTTGGATACTCCGGAGTTCTTCCCTGACCAAATCCAGTCGATCCAATACCCTCGAGAGATCTGGGCGGCGTTTGTCTGTGGGCTTGTCCATAATTATAAAAGTGTCCACGATCTGAAATTCCTGCCTTACGAAAACAACTCGATGCGCTTAAGCGGCATGGCTTTGCTCGCACCGCTCACAAATAGGTAACGCTACGTCGAATCTTCGCCGGTGGTGGAGAAAAGAAAAGTCGTCTCCAGTCTACCCATTTGCGTTTTGCAAGCAGGGCAGAAAAGTATTGCTGGACGAATCGACCAAGACCTGACGCAGTCTCTCTCTACAGAGGTAACTATTTCTCCCTCGGCAACTGCATCACTTTAATACGGCTCGGATTTTGAGACAGCACGGCGGCGCACTGCAAATTGTTTTTTTGAGCACCGTCGGACCGGTTTCCCAGCCTTCTTTCTCTGGCGAGGGACTTGTTGCGTTTCGAGACTCTTCGCGGGGAC
>JBBRNA010000014.1:0-111621 GCA_038230575.1 Terriglobales bacterium
CTTCCGCCTTGCGTCCCGCTTCCATTTGCTTCAGCGCCCCGATCATCTGCGCTTCCGTGTGCTGACTCTTCGACATGCTTTCTTCCCCTTTCCTTCGACGAAATCATATTCAATTCCGTGCGGTTTTTGGGGAGCACGTCACCAGAGGACAGGTTCATCGGTGGGCGCGATTATAGCGGAAAGTCGATTTCAGCTCTCAGCTGTCAGCCGTCAGTGAGAGACTTTGACCATATCTCGTGCAACCGAGACGTAAGAGCTAAGAGCTAAGAGCTAAGAGCTAAGAGCTGAGAGCTAAGAGCTAAGAGCAAACCTCTGATAGCTGACAGCTGAAAGCTGAGCTAACAACTGCCCTCCTAATTCTCACTCTCCACCGGCGCCGCCTTTGGAGCCGGCAACGCTTTCGCCGGCTTTTCCGACTTCACCGCTGGCGGAGTCGGTGGAGCGGGCGGGGTGGGGGGCACAAACTCTCCATTGCCCTTGCGGATCTCAATCGTTCCTTTGTCGGAGTTCAGCACTAGCCGCGGACCATTCGTTCCGATCGATCCTGTGGCAGTCGAGTCCTTATCGTGATTGCTCACCGAAATTTCCGGGAATTCACTTTCGATTTCACCCTGATGCGTGCGTGCTTCAACCTTCATCGGAGTATTTGGGGGAATCGAAACCTGTATATCTCCCTTGCGGTTGTCAATCTGGATGTTGCCCGGTTTGTGAAGAGAAACCTCGACGCTTCCGTTCGAGTCCTCAAGGCGTAGATCGCCCGATAAACCTTCCAGAGAAATATCCTTGGAATGCGTCATCAGTCGAATCGGTCCGGAGATCGAATCCGCGCGCAGGTCGCCAGAGTCAAGATCGAGCCTGCCATCCAGCCGCGAAAATTCCATGTCGGTGCGCGAGGAGTGGAAGGTAACCGGCTTACTCACCCGCACCAGGCGCACGCTCTCGTGATACTCGCCCTCAAGGTGTACCGCCCCGTCGATGTCTTCCATCGAAACTTCGTTTGCTTTCCCCTGCAGCGAAACGTCGCCTTTCACGTGGGAGACGTGAGTCGAACTCCCGTCCAGTGTCAACTGGATCGAGCCCGTGTGATCGTTGATATTGACCTCTCCACGGCGGTGGGTCACTTCAATGTTGGAGGCAAAATCCGCAATCGTGACATCGCCTCGCGCCGAGGTGATCATGAGCGCGGTATTCACGGGGACATAAATGTCCATGTCGGAGGTCACGCCTTTATCACCCGCTCCCTGCGTATTTGCGTTGAGCGTGACGACTTTATCTCCCACGATGAGTTGGGGTTTCGTCTTGGCGTTGTAAGCGTCCGCGTCCTGCTCTTTTTCTGCACGGACCTTCTTGCGCACCGACACGCGCATGGTCTTGCCTTCGGCCACGTTGATGGTGAGGGTGCCGCGTTCATCGTTGATATGCAGTGCGCTGCCGGCCGGAATATCCTGCGTCAATTCGTCACTATAGTTGAACGTCGAGCCCCCGAAAATTTCGTCAAGGCCGCGATCGTCGCCGATCTGGATGTGCTCTCCGAGATTCCTCCAGTTCAGGTGCGCGGCCTGCGTTGCAATCAAGCCTGAGATGATCAGGAAGAGCATCAGGAAAACGCCGCCTACTCCGATTCCGCGAGGCGTTTGCCCTTCGCGTTTGGCCTGTCCGTGCTCATATAACTTGAGCGCTCCCCACAAAATCAGAAGCGCTGGCCAGAAACGCGCGTAGAACCGTCCCAGGCTATGAATCTCGAGCACTCCCATCGTTCCGAGAAGAAACAAAATGCCCAGCAATATCAGGACAACCGGCCCTGCCAATGAACGAGGGGCTGGGCGTGGCGGCGTCATCTGCGGCGGCACCGCATTGGGCGGAGTCACGTAAGGGCTAACCACGGTTCACCTCGTCTATCGGCGCTGGAGGAACTGTACGGTTCACGGTAGTAACAGGTGGCGGTTCCGGGGTGGGAGCAGCAGGAGGAATCGTCCCTCCTTGTGTGTACAGCGGACGCATCGATATGTGTCCTTCCGTGGAAGCGTTGCCCTGAAGCAGCTTGACTGCCCCAACCACCAGCAAGATCACCGGCCAGGTCCGATTGAAACCCAAGGCATGCAGGTTCTCAAGCAGGAATAAAATGCCGATAGTAAGAAGCATCGCCGGACCCATCAGGCGTCGAGTGCGACAGCGCGCGCACTGGCAGCCGCGATTATGCTGGCCCAGTACTCCCAGATTGCGTGCGAACAGCCAGATCCCAAGCCCGATCAGAATGATCGGCCAGAAGCGATCGATGCCGAACGCAGCCAAGCCGAGTGTGTGCAGCAGAAAAATCACTCCGACCAGGATCAGAACGATTGCCCCGGTTGGAATTTTGTTGACCTCAATCTTGTCTCCTCCGCCAAAAGTCGACGCCAATCCGAAAGGATCCGGAATCGGTTGCGACGTTTGAATCGCCTTCGCCGTTCGCACCGCATCGATGATCTGGTAGACGTAGAAGAATGCAATGCCCAGTCCGCAAAAAACTCCCAGTGCACTGGAGTTGTCTTCGCCGGCGGCATTGGCCCCGGCAATCAGCAACACAAAAATGGCTAGATGCGCCAAGCCTTTCGCGTATTGGCCGGTATACACAGCCCCAACTCCGAAAGGGAAAAAGCCAGCGAGCACTCCGGCCAATGCTGGATTAGGACCTCCGCCGGCAGAAGCCGTCGCCGGTGTAGCGGCAGCACTCATGGGCGTTGCGTAGTTGCCGGGCACAAACCCGGGGGCAGGTGGAGGCACCGTGCCCTGCATCTTCGCGCCAAGGCAGTCCTCGCAATAGATCACGCCCTTCACTGGACGGGTGCAATTCGCGCACAGTGGCTTCCCGCAGGTGCGGCAATAGGCCACTGCTGGCACATCAGCATGGTTGGCGCAGTTCATACGAACCTCCGATTTGATATCTCCGAACTTGCAGCGAAACTCTTTTTAGCGAGCCGGCCGCGGTTGCCTTGAATTGCGCCGGGAGCAATTCGATCGCTCACGGGTTGCAGTTCACAGCTCGTAGCTTGCCGTAGGGAGACCTCGTCGGACTGTTCCGTCAATCCAGCTAGCACTGTCTGGTTTTCCTCCCGCGAATAGTTTCGATCCTGTTTCTGTTCCGGTTGACCACTTGTGTCGTTCTTGCGATTGTCTTTCTGTTGTGGAGCAGTCGACTCATCAGGAGCATTCGCTTTCTTTAGCTCCCTGACCTTCGATTCGATCTCGTATACGAATCGGATGTTGTCGTAGTACTTCACGACCTTGATCTGCGCGTCATAGTAGGCGTGGCGCAGTGCGGTCGGGCGGAGATCGACCTTCGCAACGTCAGTGGCCTTCACTCCCGCAAAATTCAGCGCCAGCGAGAAGGTGAAGAAGATCATGCCAAACGACATCACGAAGCGCGGTTGGCGAATGAAGGCTGTGGTTGGGGAGAAGAACGAGTCCCACCACTCCCGCATCCGCTCACCGAACGGAACCCTGCCTCCCGCCATTGTGGTGAGAGTCCGCGTGCTGGGCACGCCGCTTGTCGCCGCTAAGATGTTATGCACCAAATGAACCGGTGGCTCGACCGTCTCCAGGGCCAGCGTCCGCAGCCATTCTTTTCCCGCTTGCACTTCAGTGAACATCGGTCCGCAGACCGGGCAAACTCGGCGATGCGCATCGAACCCTTCCTTTCGAGCGCCGCTTAGTCCGCCGTCATCAAGGGCGTCTATAAGCAGCGCGTCGAACTCGGAGCATTCGATCCCGTGTTTTGTTTCACCTGGCATCAGATCACCTGTTTATATGTACGTTGTAGGAGGCGCGCAAGTTCCGCCCGCCCGCGGTTAATTCGTGACTTGACGGTTCCTTCCGGAACCCTCAGAGCCGTAGCAATTTCCCGGTAGTCCATGTCCTGTAAATCCCGCAGAATCACCGCTTCCCGAAGCTCGGGAGACAGCTTCTGTAAGGCAAAATGCACCATCTCGCGCGTCTCCCGCCCTTGCACGGCCTCGTCCGGAGCTATGCCCTGGTCGGCAATCTGTTCGCTAAGTGGTTGCGCGTCTTCATGTTCCGAAGAAGTTGAGTCCAGAGAGTCAGTGATCCGGTCGCCCTTCGATTTGCGGAAATGATCGACCAGCAGGTTGCGGGTGATTGTCGTGACCCACGTCATAAACGCACCCTTGCCCGCGTCGTAGGTACTCAGGGTGCGGTACATCTTGATAAAGACCTCTTGGGTGAGGTCCTGAGCATTCTCGGAGTCTCCGGCAAAGCGGTAGCAGACGCTATAAATGCGCCGGTGATACCTCTGGACAATCTCCTCCCAGGCCGCAGCATCGCCCCCAACGCAGCGACGGACCAGCAATCCGACAACCTGGGCCTCTTCCAAAACCAGCTCCGAAAACTCGATACCGCTACGGGCATTTCATACGGACGAAACTTACTCCGCAAAGCCCAGTACAGCTTGTTCGTTGACTCGTACGCTCTGTATCAGGGTATCGCTGCAGCGATACCGCCGACCTCCCGCTGCGACTCAAAATGACAGACCGCATCGCGTGGGCACAAAGTCAGCCAACTCTAACAGCACACAAGCGATACGTTTATGTGGGAGAGGAAGTTCCGATGAATCATGAAGGTAGCGATTGTAGCAGGACGGGAATTACTCCACGCCTAACCTAAGAATCGCGGTTGCCGCGGTTTAGAAAAGGTCCACCGTTACTCCAAAATACTGCTGTCCCGCGTTAAGGTCCTCCGACCAGATGCGCTCGCAGTTCGCTCGTTCTGCGGCGGCGACAATCATGCCGTCGTAAAAATGAATTCCAAAAGCCGCGCTCGCTTCCACGGCTCTACGAACCATACCTGAGTCCGGGGTGACGACGCGTATCGGAGCTAACGCGTCCAACATGGCAATGACGACCTCCGTCGTCGCACGCTGGGAAACTTTGTGAAGGAGGGTCGAAGCGAATTCGGCCAGCACTTGAGTTGAGATTGCGAACCTTCCGGATGTCGCTTGCCGCAGCAACGTCTGCGCTATTTTCTGCTTTCTCGGATCGTCCACCGCATGGGCATAAACGAGTACGGTCGAATCCAGGAAGTCAGCGCCGCTCATGAAGGTCCGCGCGCGTCCATGAGCGTTTTCCCAGCCGGAACTGGAATTGCTCAAAGCTCCGGTCTAGGGCTTCGAGCTCTCTGCGTTTGCGACCGCATTTTGCGTGCTCAGCGGCGAGCTGTTCCAGATGTGCACGGACCAGTCCGGTGAGCGTAGCGTCGCGTTCGACCGCATCTTACGGACTTCTTTGACAAGAGCATCGTCAATCGTCAGCGTAATGTTCACTAACCCAAAATAAGGGAAACCCTTAATATGGGCAAAAAAGACCCAAAGTTCCGCCGACACAAGGGGCCGCCTCCGTCATGCCTCGGATCGACATATGGAGACAGATTTTCGAGCAAATTTCTCTGCTAATCTTCACCCATGCCCACGGATCGCAAAGAGCCGCACTATCTCTTCACCGACAAACAGGTCTCAGAAAAAAGTGAGCTCGCCCGCCGCTTTCTCGATACGCGCACCCGTCTGAACGAAAACGTCGACAAAGCCGACAATTTCCTGGTGAAGCGCTTCTACAACATCGACCACAACACCTACCTCGAAGGCGCGGTGCCGGCGAAGTATAAAGAGTTGATGGGACTGGCTGCGTCGGCGTGCCTGCGTTGCGACGACTGCATCAATTATCACGTCATCCAGTCGTACAGGTTGGGAGTGACACGTGCTGAACAGGAAGAAGCGATCAACGTGGCGTTAGTGGTGGGCGGAAGCATCGTCATCCCGCACCTGCGCCGCGCCTATGAGTTGCTAAGCGAACTGTACTCAGGCTGAGATAAATATGTCAGCGCAACGGGCGCTTGGGAATATCCGAAGCCAGCATTCCGTATAGTTCAATGTCGAGGAACTCTCCCCATTTCTGATTGTGTTCGCGCTGGCAACCTTCGCGCTGCATGCCGATCTTCTTCAAAACCTCCGCGGAAGCAACATTGCTCGAGACCAGGCTGGCAAAGATGCGATGCAATTTCAGAGTTTCGAATCCGTAATTCACCAGAGCCCGCGACGCCTCAGTCGCAATTCCTTGCCCCCAGTAAGGAACACCGATCCAATAGCCAAGTTCGGCTCGCCGATATTCGATCGCTATGCGGAGGCCCACGCCTCCACACAGCGAATTACTCTCTCGCATGACGATCGCAAGACGGACTTCTTCTCCGCTCGAAAAACTCTCGTGTGACGACGATATGTAGCCGCGAGCGTCAGCTTCGGTATACGGATGAGGAATTCGCAGGGTAGTCGCCGCGACTTCGCGTGCGCCAATCAGCGGCACGAGGTCTGGGATATCAGAAAGCGCGAATGGCCGCAAACTTAGGCGATCAGTGTCTAGTGACGTGAATTCCAATTTCTTAGTCGCAATCCTCTAGAACGCTTCGATCCCGGTAATGCTGGCCCCGATAATCAGCGTGTGAATGTCGTGCGTCCCTTCATAAGTCTTCACACTCTCCAGATTCATCAGATGGCGCATGATCGGATAGTCATCTGCCACGCCGTTGGCACCAAGAATGTCGCGTGACAACCGGGCGCACTCTAGCGCCATCCAGACGTTGTTTCGCTTGGCCATAGAAATGTGTTGATGCTGGACCTTGTCGGCATCTTTCAGTCGTCCGACTTGCAGCACCAGCAACTGTGCCTTGGTGATTTCGTTGATCATCCAGGCGAGCTTTTCCTGGATGAGTTGGTGCGAAGCAATCGGTTGATCGCGGAATTGTTTGCGCAGCAACGAATACTGCAACGCGCAGTCGTAGCAAGCCATCGCCGCGCCAATTGCTCCCCACGAAATACCGTAGCGCGCCTGGTTCAGGCACATCAGCGGAGATTTCAACCCGCCCGATTTCGGCAACAGATTTTCTTCAGGAATGTGCACGTCCTGCAACGACAGTCCCGAAGTGACTGACGCACGCAACGACCACTTGCCGTGAATGTCATCTGCCTTAAAGCCGGGACGGTCCGTCTCCACCAGAAATCCACGAACCCTATCGTTTTCGCCCTCCAACTTCGCCCAGATCACGGCTACGTCGGCGATGGTACCGGAGGTGATCCACATCTTCTCGCCGTTGAGCACATATTCGTTGCCGACCTTGCGAGCGCGGGTTCTCATGCCGCCAGGGTTTGATCCGAAGTCCGGCTCCGTAAGACCGAAGCAGCCGAGCTTCTCGCCCTTTTGCATGGCGGGGAGCCATTTCTGTTTCTGTTCCTCGGTGCCAAAGGCGTAAATCGGATACATCACCAGCGCCGACTGCACGCTGACGAACGAACGAACGCCCGAGTCTCCGCGCTCCAGTTCCTGAGTGACCAACCCGTATTCGACGTTAGACATCCCGGCGCAGCCGAACCCGTTGAGGGATGCGCCGAAAAATCCGAGGTCGGCCATAGGCTTCACTAGTTCCCGCGGAAAGCGTCCGGCCCGGTTGCACTCTTCAATGATCGGAATCAGGTTTTCTTCGATAAACTTGCGCGCGGTGTCGCGAACCAGTCGCTCGTCGTCGTTAAGTAAGGTGTCGAAGTCGATGAAATCGACTCCGCGAAATTTAATGGCTGGCATAAAGTCTCACTCCAGGAAGTTAGCCCCGATGAAGGGAAAACTAATTAGGCTAGCAGAGCAGGAGGGGAGTGAGCAATGCGCCACCGGTACGGAACGCATGTTGGGTGCATCATCGAAGGAAAAAATCGCCTTCGCTGAGGGACTAATCTGTTTTCACTAGAGACACTGCTTTTGCCTAGTCGATAAGATGTCGCAACGCACTTTCCGTCGCCGGGCGCCTTGTCTGTCGAAGTTGTCGCCGACGTATCTATGAATCGACTGCTATCACTCCTGATCGGTTTTCTGGTTGCGTCCGCGATCTATCTGTACGCCTTTCCGCAGGCAAATGTGTTTTACGCCGCTGTGGTTTTGATGCACGCCGTCGCCGGAGTTATCGCAACCGTTTGGCTGCTGCTTTGGCTGGTACGTTCCTGGAAGAATGGCAGTTCGCTACTTCGCGTCGGGATGTCGTTTCTGTTCTTTGGCGCTCTTCCCGGTCTGGCTCTCATTTATATAGGAGCGCTCCGCAGCCACCTGACGCTCGTTTACGTTCATATCGGCATCAGCTTTCTGGGTGCGGCCGTCGTTATCGCCGATCGCTGGGGCCATTTTCCCCGGTCGAACATGCACGCAGCGTTGCGGTTGGCCGTCGTGCTAGCAGTCTTCGCTGCTCTGACTCCCGTGGCTCGTTATCTCCGCGAAACCCGCTGGAACCAGCACGCGCGGATCCAAAACCCCACCTTGCCCCCGCCAACAATGAGCGGAGAAGGCGACGGTCCCACCGGTCCGTTTTTCCCGAGTTCAGCGCAGGTATACGGCGGCGAGAAAATTCCGAGCAAGTTCTTCATGGAATCCGACTCCTGCAAACGTTGCCACGAAGATATCTACAACCAGTGGAACAGCTCGGCCCATCATTTTTCTTCCTTTAATAACCAGTGGTATCGCAAGTCGATCGAGTATATGCAGGATACGGTCGGCACAAAGCCCTCGAAGTGGTGCGGCGGTTGCCATGATCCGGCGGTTTTGTACTCCGGCAAGATGGACACGCCGATAAAAGAAATCGTGCACACTCCCGAGGCGCAGGCGGGGCTCGGTTGCATGATGTGCCACTCCATTGCCGACGTGAAAAGCACCATGGGCCAAGCAGACTTTTATCTGGAATATCCGAAGCTGCACGAACTGGCCGCCAGCAAAAATCCTGTGGTCCGGACGCTGCACGACTTCATGATCAAGCTCAACCCTGAGCCGCACCGCCGCGTGTTTCTCAAACCGTTCATGAAGCAGCAGACGGCGGAGTTCTGCTCTTCTTGCCATAAGGTGCATCTTGACGCTCCGGTTAATCACTACCGTTGGTTCCGCGGCTTTAACGAGTACGACAACTGGCAGGCTAGCGGAGTTTCAGGCGAAGGCGCGCGTTCGTTTTACTATCCGCCGAAGCCGCAGCAATGCGCCGACTGCCACATGCCCCTCGAGCAGTCGAAAGACATGGGAAACGTCGCCGGAAAAATTCACTCGCATCGATTCCCCGGTGCGAATACCGCCGTGCCGACGGCGAACGAAGATCCCATGCAGTTAAAGCGAACCGAAGACTTCTTGACCAGCGGGGCACTCACGGTCGATATTTTTGCGCTGTCACCCGCAAGCAAGCCGTTAAAGACTGCTACCGTTAAAGGCCACGCCCCTGGCGAGCAGGAACTTGCAACTACTTTTGCGGTTGGTGAAGAAGCCGATTCCGCCGCGAGAGTTCCCCACGGTGAGGACACCGAGGCCGCTCCCGTCACCGCCCCACTGGATCGCGTGCATCCAGCAGTGCGCCGCGGCGATTCGGTGCGGGTCGATGTTGTCGTTCGTACCAAGCGCGTCGGCCACTTTTTTCCGGGAGGCACGGTGGATGCTTACGACACATGGCTTGAGTTAAAAGGAGTCGACGACAAGGGGCAAACGATTTTCTGGAGCGGTATGGCGGAGAACGATGGCAAAGGCCCGGTCGAAAAGGGAGCTCACTTCTATCGCTCGCTTCAAGTCGACGCACACGGAAACCCAATCAACAAACGAAATGCGTGGTCAACCCGCGCTGTCGTCTATGTGCGGCTCATTCCTCCCGGAGCCGCCGACACAGTACATTTCCGCATGAAGATTCCGGAAAAGACGGGTAGTAAAATCACGTTGACTGCGCGGCTTTGCTACCGCAAATTTTCCTGGTGGCAGACTCAGTTCGCCTTTGCCGGCGAGCATGACAAGAATCAAAAGTCGGAAACTGCCGAGGCACTAACCACCTCGGACTACGACGACTCGAAGATGACTTTTTCGCAATCGCTTGTCGGCATCTCGGCAAAGAGCGAAAAAATCCCCGACGTCCCTATTGTCACCGTGGCTCACAACGAAGTCTCGCTCGACGTGATACCCGCAAGCGCAGCAGCACCGAAACCTGAAATGACGCTGGCGAAAGAAGACTGGCAGCGCTGGAATGATTACGGTATCGGGCTGTTTCTGCAAGGCGATCTGAAGGCAGCGCAGGCAGCATTTCAGAGGGTTACGGAAGCCGATCCGCAGAATCCAGACGGCTGGGTCAATATCGGTCGCGCAGCACTGCAAGAAGGGGACGTCGCTCGCGCCCGCACAGTACTCGAAAAAGCGCTGTCGCTCAGCCCGAATTTGGCGCGAGCGCACTTCTTCTACAGCGGAGTTCTCCGTCAGGATGGGAATTACGACGGTGCCGAGGAGCATTTGCGAAAAGTACTCACGCAATATCCTCGTGATCGCGTGGCCCTGAATAATTTGGGCCGCGTGCTCTTTCTCCAACGTAAGTATTCTGAAGCGGTGAAAACTCTACAGCAAGTGTTGATGATCGACCCAGAAGATTTGCAGGCTCATTACAACCTGATGCTCTGCTACAACGGCATCGGCGACGAGAAGAATTCCAAAGAACACCAAGCCCGTTATTTACGTTTCAAAGCGGACGAAAGTTCGCAAGCCATTACTGGCCCTTACCGCCAACTCAACCCCGAAGACAACAACGAGCGCCAAAACATTCACGAGCACACGTCCATCCCGCTACCGATGCTGGCCGCCGGAACGAAGATGAAAACCTCGCCCGTCCAATCTGAGACCGCATGTGTAGGGCGGACACTCCTGTCCGCCCCCAGCGCAGGATCGACTGCGATGTCTGAGACGAAGTCAAAAACGGGCGGACAAGAGTGTCCGCCCTACACGAAATTCGCCAAGGCTGGCGGACGATGATTTCTTTTGTGAAGTTTCATTTTTGGCTGGTGATCCTCTTAGCGTCGAGCTTCGCGGTCCACGCTCAGACGGTCACATTTCGTGAAGTCACAACCCAATCCGGCATTCACTTCACCCACAACAACGGCGCTTTCGGAAAAAAATGGTTGCCCGAGACCATGGGCCCCGGCTGCGCGTTCATCGATTACGACAATGACGGATATCCAGACATCCTGCTCATCAACGGCCAGGATTGGCCCGGCCACAATAAAAGCGGTGCGACCACTCCCAGGCTGTATCACAACAACGGCAATGGAACCTTTACTGATGTAACCAGGAAATCGGGTCTCGATATTTCGCTATTTGGACTTGGAGTCGCCGTCGGCGATTACGACAACGACGGTTTCGACGACATCTTTATTACTGCTGTCGGGCAAAGTCATCTCTTCCACAACAACGGCAATGGCACGTTTACCGACGTCACGAAGCAAGCCGGACTCTGGGGGCCGAACGAGTTTTCGACGAGCGCGGCGTGGGTCGATTACGATCGCGACGGCAAACTCGATCTTGTCGTAGCCAACTATGTGCAATGGTCCGAGAAATCAGACCTGTATTGCACTCTCGACGGCTCACACAAATCCTACTGCACGCCGGAATCGTATAAGGGAACCTCAGCCCGCCTCTGGCACAATCTCGGCGACGGCAAATTCGAAGACTCCACCCAGAAGGCTGGACTGAGCGATCCCACGTCAAAAAGCCTCGGCATAGCCATCCTCGACTACAACAACGACGGCTGGCCCGACATCCTGATCGCAAATGACACGCAGCCCAATAAACTTTATTTGAACAAAAAGAACGGGACCTTCGAAGAACGCGCTGTATCGGCCGGCATCGCTTTCAGCGAAGACGGTGTAGCCCGCGCGGGAATGGGCGTCGATGCCGCAGACTACGATCACTCCGGCAGCGCCAGCCTGATCATCAGCAATTTCTCGAACCAAATGCTTTCGCTCTACCACAACGAAGGCAACGGCTTGTTTGTGGACGAAGCGGCTCGTTCTGAAGTCGGGCGTGCCACGCTCGTGACTCTCGGCTTCGGCTGCTTCTTCTTCGATTACGACAACGACGGCTGGCCCGACATTTTCGTCGCCGACGGCCACATTGAAGATCAAATCGAGACCGTCCAGAAGCGGGTAAGCTACGCCGAGCCGCCACACCTCTTTCGAAACTTGGGAAACGGCAAATTTCAGGAAGTGACCGACAAAGTTGGCGCACCATTCGCCGCCCCAAAAGTCGCGCGGGGAGCCGCTTACGCTGACATCAACAACGACGGTGCGTTAGATCTCTTGATCATGACGAACGCTGGCTCTCCGCATCTCTACTTAAACCAGGGCGGCACGAATCAAAGTCTGCGGGTGAAACTAATCGGAACGAAATCGAATCGAAACGGAATCGGCGCCGTGGTCCGCATAACCTCAGGCGCCGACAAGCAATGGCTGATGATGAAAACCGGCTCCAGCTACCTTTCGCAAAGTGAGTTGGTTTTAACCTTTGGCTTAGGATCGAAAAATAAAGCCGACTCCCTGGAAGTCGATTGGCCAAGCGGCCAAATCGACAAGCTCTCAAACATCACGTCGGGGCAGACCATAACCATTCAAGAAGCAAAAGGACAAATCTCCGCCCGACCGTACGGAAAAAAATAAGTTGGAATTGACCGTCTCCGCTGACAATTTGTCATCCTGAGCGAAGCGGGCCGTTCGCGAAGCGAAGGACCCGCGCAGTCGAACGGCCCCGCAGCCCTATGTACCAGCAACTAGCCCCGCGAGCAATTCGCACGATGCGGCCGACGCATCGTCACGGTAACCGCAACGAACGACGCGTCCTCGGATAAAATCATCCTCAATCCCCGATGAAGAAGCCTCTCCAACTCGCCATTGCCTTCGCCGCCCTGTTAACGGCGCTGCTGGCCCTTCTGGCAGCAACCCCAAGCTCCAAGCCACAAGAAGCGGCCCGCCTCAACAACATCGGCGTCGCCTACATGAACCAGCAACTTTTCCAAAAAGCACTGGCGAATTTTGAGCAGGCAGCCTCTGCCGACCCAAAGTTAAAGATCGCAACCATCAATCGCGGAGTCGCACTGCTCAACCTGCAGCGCGTAGATGACGCGAAAGCATTTCTCGAACAGGCGGCTGAAGATAACCCGCAAGACCCCCACGCCTGGTACAACCTCGGTCTTTATTACAAGAATTCCTCCGATGCCAACAACGCCGTCGAAGCTTTCCAGCGCGTCACCGCGATCGATCCCAACGACGCCGACACCTGGTACTTTCTCGGGTCGACCTACGCGCAACTCAAGCGGTTCCCTGAGGCCATCGCAGCATTCGAGCACGCGTTAAAGCTTGACCCACATCACGCGTCAGCGCAATTTGGTTTAGCTCGCGCCTACCAGCAATCGGGGCAAGCCGATCCAGCGCATGAAGCGATGAAAAAGTTTCAATACATCACGCAGAACAAGCTCGGCTCGCCGATAAGCCTGTCCTACGGAGAGCAGGGCAAGTACTCGCGGGCGGAAGAATCGCCGGGAGCGATGGAGAAAGTCCTGCCGCAGATTGCGGTGAAGTTTGTCGAAGCACGTCTGCCGAGCGTTCGTTCGACCGGCACCACAGAAGATCGCTCGGCGGCTTCCTGTTTCATCGACTACGACAACGACGGCAACATCGACCTGTTCCTCGGAGACGGCGGCAACGGCCATCCAGCGCTCTTTCACAATCTCGGCCAAGGCAAATTTGAGGACGTCACCGCAAAGCTTCTACCCAGCATGGCGTCATCCGCGTCAGGTTGTACCGCGGGCGACTATGACAATGATGGTTTTGCGGATATCGCTCTTACCATGGCGGAAGGAATTCACGTTCTACACAACGAAAAGGGCAACAGATTCGTCGACGCGACTGCGTCAACCGGGATCATCAGCGAGAGAACCGCAGGCAGTTCGGCTGTCATTTGGAAGAGCGTCACCTTCATCGACTACGATCACGACGGCGATCTGGACCTGCTAGGAATTCGCGAGGCCGTGATGCCGATTATCGGCCAGGAAGCGCAAGTCTCAGCGATGCCCGTGGAGATCTGGCGCAACAACGGCAACGGCTCGTTCACAAACATTACGGCTGACTTGGGGATGACAGGCGACGCCGCAAGCGTTGCAGGTACCGACTACAACAATGATCGGGCCGTCGACGTAGTCGTAACCGCTCCAACCGACGGCGCGACGATTTACGAGAATCCTCGCGAGGGAAAATTTCCGGCTCGCCATCCATGGTCTTCTCCGCCACCACAGTCAACCAACGGAGTCGCGCTTCTCGACTTTAATCACGACGGCTGGATGGACATCGCATTCACGCACCTCGGCGCTCCAGGCATCTCTCTTTGGCAAAACAATCAAGGTAAGACCTTTGAGCCGGTTGCGTTGCCGAACGTCGGCTGGGTTCGCGCCTATGGCATTGTCGCCATCGACTACGACAACGATGGATGGGTTGATCTCGCTGCGGTCGGCCAGACGAAAGATGGTCGCGGCGAAGTCCGACTCTTTCGCAATCTTGGTCCTGACGGATGGAAAGACGTTACCGCCGATGTCGGTCTAGACAAGATTCACCTCCAGCAACCGCGGGCCATTATCGCCGGAGATTACGACAACGACGGCGCCGTCGATCTGCTCATCACGCAGAATCGTGGCCCAGCAGTGCTTTTGCGTAACGAGGGCGGCAACAAAAATAATTCACTGCGCCTCGCCCTCAAGGGTCTAAACGATAACAAGTCCGCGATCGGCACAAAAGTCGAAGTCTTCTCCGGCGGAGTGCGCCAGAAGTATGAAGTCTACGGGTCGTCTGGCTATCTCGGGCAAAATTCACCCTATCTGACGATCGGCCTTGGGCAGGAGAAGCAAGCCGATGTCGTGCGCATGCTCTGGCCGACTGGAGTGCTTCAGGATGAAATTGAAGTTGCCGCTAATAAAGTCCAAGCTTATCTGGAGCTTGACCGCCGTGGCAGTTCCTGTCCCACTTTGTTCGCGTGGGACGGCCACGAATATCAACTTGTCGGAGACATGCTCGGCGCGGGCGTAGTCGGCCACTGGATCGCAACCTCTCAAGGAGAAGTTGAACGCAACGTCCCGCGGCCGACAGAGACACTCAAACTTGACCGCACGTCACTGCAAGAGAAAGACGGCAAGCTAAGTTTCCGTTTCATGGAGCCTCTCGAAGAATCGGTCTATCTCGACCAGGTGAAGTTGCTGGCAGTCGATCATCCCGCCAACATCAGCGTCGATCCCAACGAATTTTTCGCGAGCAACCCACCTTACCCGGAATTCAAAGTTGTGTTGAGTGGCGATGCTCGCCCGCCAGCCGCGGCACACGATGAGCACGGACACGACGTTTTGCCTGACTTGCTAGCGCATCGGTTTTTTGGAGACTTCAAAGTGCTGCCGTTTTTGGGCTTTGCCGAACCACATTCTTTGGAACTTGATCTCGGCGAGGCATACAGCGCCGGTCCGCTGTGGCTATTGATGCACGGAGAGATCGAATATTATTCCGCTACGAGCATGTACGCGGCGGATCAAGCCCATTTGCGCCCCGTAGCGCCGTATGTCGAGGCGCTTGTCTCCAGCGGTTCTGCCAATGGGAGGAGCGAAAAGTGGGTGCGCGTCATCGACGACTTAGGGTTTCCCGCCGGCGGCGCGCGAACCATGACCGCCGATCTATCCGGGAAACTTCCGGTTGGCACACGCCGCATCCGCTTATCGACAAATCTGCAAATTTATTGGGACAACATTCTGATCAGCCGCATGGCCCAGGATAATCAAGGCAACAAGAACGCGCGCTTGACGCCAGTCCCGCTCGCGCACGCCGAACTTAATTTTCACGGCTTCCCGTTGAAGATTGAAGATCAGCCGCCGGGCAACGTGAAATACATTTACGAAAAAACGAGTGCCACCGGCCCTTACACCCGTCCGGCGGGAGCCTACACGCGCTACGGCGACGTTCATACTCTTCTGCAGGCGCTCGATGACAAGTTTGTTGTCTTCGGGTCAGGCGATGAAGTCGCGCTCGATTTTGACCCAGCGAAGTTGCCGTCACTCCCCGCAGGTTGGGTACGCGACTATTTCTTCACCGCGAACGGATACGAAAAAGATATGGACTTCTACGCCTACCGCGGCGACAGTGTCGATCCTCTTCCGTTTCGCGAAATGCGAAGCTACCCCTACCACGGACAATCTTTCCCGACCGATGCCGATCATCTCAACTACCAGATCGATTACAACACGCGCTTCATGTCAGGTAATGAAGCCGGCGGCTACTCCTTCAACTATCCAAACAAATAAATTGTCATCCTGAGCGCAGCGAAGGACCTGTGCAACGAACTCGTACGCACAATTTACGCGCGTCCAAGGTTTCAATGAGGCTCGCAACCGTTTCAAAGCTACAATAAAAGTCGCATGCACTGGGGCTCCACCATCGTTTACCTGATAATCACCGGCAGCCTGCTTTCCGCGCAGAGCGCACCATCCGCGAAAAATTCAACGAGGCGCAGCGGAAATAAGTTGCCCTTGCCGCAATTTTCCCCCGTCCCGCAATTTCGCGATATCGCAGCCCAGGTAGGCCTCACCGCATCCCACATTTCTTCCCGCGAAAAGTACTACGTCATCGAATCGATGAGCGGCGGCATTGGCCTGTTCGACTGCGATAACGATGGCAAGCTCGATATCGTGATGGTCAATGGCTCGACGGTTGATCGCTATAAAAAGGGCGGCGATCCCTTGGTGACACTGTGGCATCAAGGCGACGATTCAAACTTCACCGACATCACCGAGAAGGCAGGATTGACGCGCAAGGGCTGGGGCATGGGAGTCGCCGTCGCTGATTTCGACAACGACGGTAATCTCGATCTATTCGTCACCGGATACAACGGCAATGCGCTCTACCGCAATAAAGGCAATTGCACATTTGAAGACATCACGGAAAAAGCCGGAGTGCGCGGCGGCGGCTTATCCACTGGCGCCGCTTGGGCTGATTACGATCGCGACGGAAACGTCGATCTCTTCGTCGCGCGTTACGTTCATGTCGATATCAACAACCTTCCTTCCCCGGGCTCGACGAAATTTTGCCAATTCAAGGGTGCGCCGGTGCAGTGCGGCCCCTGGGGCATGGAGGGCGAGACCGACCTGCTCTACCACAATCGTGGCGATGGAACTTTCGAAGAAGTATCGAAAAAAGCTGGCGTCGACGATCCCGAAAAATATTATGGTCTCGGCGCGACCTGGGGCGATTACGACAACGACGGATGGCCCGATCTTTTCGTTGCCGACGACGCCACTCCCAACCACCTCTATCACAACAATCACGATGGCACTTTCGCTGACCAAGCCATGGTCGAGGGGTTGGCACTCAATAGCGAAGGGCAAGCGCTCGGTTCCATGGGCGTGACGTGGGGCGATTACGACCACAGCGGTCGTCTCTCGATGTTCGTCACAGAATTCGCCGACCAACCGAATACGCTCTACAAAAATCAGGGCGCCAAGTTTTTCGAAGACGTCGCCATGCCCTCCGGTTTAGGCCAGCCCAGTCTTCCGCTGGTCGGATGGGGAACTTCGTTCTTTGACATGGACAACGATGGATGGCTCGATCTTTTCATCGTAAACGGTCACGTCTATCCGCAGATGGATGAGGTAAAGGGAAGTGCTGCCTACGCCGAGCCGATGTTGCTTCAGCAGAATTTGCGCAATGGAACGTTCCGTGACGTTTCGAAAGAGGCAGGCATGGCTGACCTGTCTCTAAAGTCGCGAAGGGGCGCCGCATTCGGCGACATCTTCAACAGCGGGAACATCGACGCTGTCGTGCTAAACGTCGGCCAGCCACCCTCCTTGTTGCTGAACACAAATAACAGTGCCAACCATCGGGTGTCATTTCGTTTGATCGGTTCGAAGAGCAATCGCGCCGCAATCGGAGCCCGCGTCACGCTTCGAGCAGGGGGTACGACGCAATTTGATGAGGTGCGCGGAGGAGCGAGTTACCTTTCGCAGAACGATCTACGCCTGCATTTTGGATTGGGATCCTCCAGCAGAATGGACACGGTGGAAATCCGCTGGCCGAATGGCAAAGTCGAAGCTCTGCACGACATTGGAGGAGACAGGATGTACACGATCGTCGAAGGAAGCGGAGTGCAGAAATCCGAACCGTTCAGAGAACTTGCTTCGGGATTGCAATAGGTGAAGAATTAATTCTTCTGGCCGTAATTCCGAGGCAGAGCTTTTGCCAAATCCTTCCAGCCCACCAGAACAAACTTTTGGTCCTTTAAAAACTGACGAAACTCGGCGCTCTTCACCATGTCGATGTCGTGTTGCCGCCACGCCGCGCCCCAATCAGGATGGTCATAACTTGCTCCCCTCATCTCGTCATCGTCGTAGGCGAGATGTACGATGACCTCGTAGACCCCGGGCCCTAGAGGTTCAAGTTGCTTCTGGTACCACTGCGCCCAGTCGCGGGCGTCGATCCCGGGGTCAATCTCGATCAACTTCTCAATCAGGAATTCCTCAGCCGGCGGCGGTGTACCGACCGGCGAGCGACTTCCGCTGCGTGTTTCGAGAATGGGCAAATCGTACGCGTATCCCATCTTCTGATACACCCCGAATAATCCCGGAGAGCCAAACAGCGCGGCCATGTGAGAATCAAGGTGCGTGAGATGAATTCCCGCGGCCTTCGCAAGATCGATTTGGGTTCGCAGTTCAGTCTCGACTTCAGCGGGCTTGGCGTTTTCAGTGACCGCCGGAGTGTCGAGCGGCAAGTAGCCGTCCGAATCAAGCAAACTCGGGACTTTGTCGCGTGAGCTCACTGGCCCCCAGCGCAGAGTTGTCCACTCACTGTTGAGTGCCTGGTGAATTCCCAGATCGGCCTCTTGATGTTGCTTAGCCCAAGCGGCGACCTCCGGAAACCACGGGCAGGGAACGAGGATGCTCGCCGAAGTGATCCATCCTTTTTCGAGCGCTTCAATTGTCGCGCGATTTACAGAGTGATTCATTCCAAAGTCATCGGCGTGAATAACGAGCAGTCGAGCCGACGCCGGATACCCCAGCCGCTCTTGCACAGATTGGCCCTTTGTCGACGGAGTCTGCGCATGCACGATCGCTACAGCCACCAACGCCATTAGAAAGAGTCGAAAATACTGCTTCATTGTCGATCCACATTCCACCCGCTAACTTCAAGCTCGGGTCTGCCAGCTCCACCGATCGGGGAGCGATATGTCGCCATGATCTCGCGCTTTTCTCCCGGCAACAGCGAGATGTAATTATCCTGCCAGATGACCGGAAGGATCTCTTCGCCGCCCTTGCTCCGATCAAGCTTAAGACGAACAAAGAATGCGATGCTCTTGCTCGGGTTCTCGATCGACACGCGCGTTACACCGTTTTGTCGATTGCCGGCGCCCGATTCGCTGCGAGTCGTAACGTTCAATTTGACTTTCGGCATCTGCGTGAGTGCCGTGTAGTCGGCATAAGACGAAGTCGGAGTTGTATACCAGTTCGATTTTGACCAGTCGAGCGTCTCAGGTTTGATAGAGAGCCAGTAAAAATTGGATCCCACAAGCTTGCCGCTTTCGTCGGCAATCCGGAGATCCAAGAAATACGCTGGCGAGAGATCTTCCATTTTCGGCAATTCGAAAACTTTCGACGTGCTGTCAGCCGGAGCATCGACCGTCACGTCTTTGGAAAATTTCTGCGTTCCATCCAGGTTGAAAAGACGCGCTGAGAGTTTCAAGCCTTTGGCGTCCTCGTACTGACTGCTCACCAGCCAAACGGAATGGTCGTCGTATCCGTAGATAGGATCGAACGTCTGCATAGCCTTCTTCGCGCCAAAATAACCACCGCCTGGCCGCAGATAGTAGTCGTAGAGATGCCAGATCATCGAGGGCCATGCATTATTCAGCATCCACTGAATAACTCCGGTCGAAGCATACTTGTTGCGGCTGTACGCCTCGTACATCGCGCGGACGCCCTCATACGTCATGAGCTGAGATTTCGCAGCAAAGTCTTCAGCGCTATCCGACTTGCCGTAGCGGGCATCAAGCGCCTCAGTAAACACGTGGAGATTTTTGAACGCCCCCCCGCCGGCGTGATAATTCCAGTAGTCGTCCATCGGCCAAAGATGATCTTTGGGAAGCATGCGCTCGATGCTCTCGATCGGCGGAACAGCCGGCCCCATGCTGGTTTCGCTGTTAAATCCGTAAGCTCCGCCGCAGCCGCCAGCATTGCAACCGCCGTCATTTTTTTTCAGGTAAGGATCGGTCTGCCAGTACGAAGGAGCTACATACTCGTAGGGCCCGCTCATCTTCACGCCGCTAGCGTTGGTCGCGGTAGAAGGTTTCGCCGTCGCCGATGACACGATTGGGTTCGGCCACTTCAAATCAGCTTCTGTTTTGAGGTACATCTCTTCCACATCCGGAGGCGGCGGGTTATCGCTACCATTTAGCCACACCAGCATGCTCGGATGTCCCCGCAGACGATACATCTGATCACGCAAGGATTCTTTCGCAACATCGAAATCCTCGTCCTTCCAACTCCCCCAATGCTCCCAAAAATCGCAGCAGCACCACCCCGCCATCACCAGGATGCCTTGCTCGTCGGCAGTCTGATAAAACTCTTCGGTTTCGAGCTTGCCTTCGAGACGAACCGTGTTCAGGCCCATGTCGCGCACGTAGCGAAATTCATCGGCGAGCCGCTCTGGCGTTTCCCGCAGCATCAGGTCTGGAGTCCATCCTCCACCGCGAATCAAAATGTTCTTCCCGTTGATCTTGAACAACCGCTTTGACCGGTCGGGGGCCTGCTCGGAGACCTCAGAGGTGATTTCGCGAATTCCGAATTTAGAGTGCGACACGTCTGACAACTTACCGTTCGAGTCGAAAGACAGCGTCAGGTCGTAGAGGTTCGGTGTTCCCATCTGCGCCGGCCACCACAACTTGGGATTGCTGAAGTTTAGTTGCGGGTAATCAGCGGGAGCAAAGCTCACGTCTTTGGATTCCCCGGCCGCAAGTTGCACCGGTTGCTGAAAATCAACGTCGCCGATGCGCCCCTTCAATGTTCCGCTCACCGGTTGCCCGGAACCGTTCTTCACTTGCGCCGTCACCGTCAGGTGAGCAGTGCTGTTTTGCGGGGAGTCGACTTTCGACACGACAGCCGGGCTTCGCAGCGCCACCGGGCCGCCCGTGGTCAAATACACTTCCCGCCACAAACCCATGTTCTTATCGGGCGGCGCGGGATTCCAATCCACAAATGTGATGGCCAAATTATTTTCCGTCGGAGCCCACACCTGCACTGCCAGTACATTCGCCCCCGGCTTGATTGCAGACGTCACATTGAATTCGTAAGTTCGCCAAGCCCCCGCGACTTCGTTCGAATTGGCGATCTGCTTGCCATTAAGGAAAATGTTGGCGCGATAATTTATTCCGCGGAAATTCAACCAGGCAGTTTTGCCGGAGTAGAGATTGGGCAGATTGAATTCTTTGCGATACCACCACGACACCGCGTAAGGACTATCCGCAGGCATCGCAACGTTCGAAAAGTTGAAGCCGATGGGATAACTCACGCCCGGATATTGCCGCAAGTTCATTCCAAAAAAGGGATCCGGCAACAGCTTGTTCTTCACCTGTGCCGCGACCACGGTTGTGGGTACGTCGGCTGCGATCCATTCTCCATTCTTAAACGATGGGCTGGAGATCGCTTCGCCCTTGGCTGTCACTTTGGCGGAGGACTGTAGCGTCCAGCCTTCGCGGAGAGGAAGAGTTAAAGATGGCGCCGGTTGAAAACTCGGTTGTGAGACGGCGACCGCGAGCGAACATACGGGGAGAAGAAGACGCAAAATCTTCATAGGAGTCCGTTCATGAAGACAAAAATCTTAAAAATAAGAATCAGCTTCGGCTGAGCTGAACCCTTCAGCGCTCACCTTGATAACATCTTTATTAATTCGATTCAATAGCGCAATATCGAAGCGTCTTGTCCCGCCGTCATCCCACTGTCAATACGTGGTTTATAATCAAGAATTCTCCTGATAACTGTTTAGTTTCCATACGGAGTTACCCAAAAGCTATATGATTCGAACTCTTCAAAATGCCGGGCCCGCCCTGAAAATCATTCTTGGAGCCCTGCTCGTTATTATCTGTGCCTCCATGGCGATTACGCTAATCCCGGGCGGCCTTGGATCGAGCCTCGGAATCGGCGCCCCTCCTGCGGGGGTTTTAGCCACAGTCGGCGACCAGCAGGTGACCGTTCCTGAAGTGCAGCGCGAGGCTCGTGCCATGATCCGCCAACAGTTTCCCAAGGGTGGCCCCCAGGCGAGCATGTTGCTCCCGTACTTCGCCAGCCAGGCGGCCGAACAGCTGATCAACGAAAAAGCTCTCATAGCCGAAGCCCATCGCATGGGATTGCGCGCAAGCGACGACGAACTGCGCGATGAGTTGCAGCACGGGCAACTCGGCTCCATGCTCTTCCCGGATGGCAAGTTTATCGGGCAGGAGCAGTATGAAGATTTCGTTCAGCGCAACGATCTGACCGTTCCGCAGTTCGAAGGCTTGGAGAAGGACTTCATTCTAGTGCGTAAGCTGCGCGCTCTCGTCTCCAGCAGCGCGCTTGTCGGCGATTCGGCCGTACGCGAAGAATTCATCAGCCGCAACACCAAAGTAAAGTTTGAATACGCCGTCATCACTCAAGCCGATATTTTGAAGGGCCTGCACCCCACCGACGAGGAACTGAAAGCCTATTACGATCGCAATAAGGCTAGCTACAACAATTCAATTCCCGAGAAGAGGCAGATCAAGTACGTTCTCATCGACAGCTCAAAAGTGGGAGCGGCCGCAGCGGTGACGGATAAAGATCTGCAGGCTTATTACGATCAGAATCGCGAACAATATCGCATGTCGGAGCAGGTGAAAGTAGCCCACATTCTGATCAAAACCCCGCTTCCAGCGCCGGGCGCAAAAGAAGACGAAAAGGCAATTGCGGACGCCCGCACCAAGGCCGACAATGTGTTGAAAGAAGTAAAGGCCGGCGGAGATTTCGCGAAGCTTGCGGGAAAATATTCGGACGACCCCGGCAGCGCAAAGAACGGTGGAGAGTTGGGCTGGATCGGGCGGGGGCGAACCGTTCCTGAATTCGAAAAAGCCGCGTTCTCGCTCGGTAAAGGCCAGACCAGCGACCTCATCAAGAGCAGTTATGGCTTCCACATTATTCGCGTTGAGGATAAGCAGGAAGCCCATGTGAAATCTTTGGCCGAGGTGAAGTCAGAGATTGAAGAGAAAGTGAAACAGCAGAAAGGCGCACAGGCTACCGAATCCGCCGCCAACGCGCTTTTGAGCCAGTCACGCACCGAAGGATTCGACAAGGCTGCTTCCGGCAAAGGCTACACTCCGATAACGACGGATTACTTCACCAAGACCGACAATCTTCCAGGTCTCGGCACAAATCCGCAATTCATGGATGCAGTGTTCAACGAAGCCAGCAAAGCGCCGCCTGACTTGGTGCAATCTGGCCCAGGCTACGTCGTATTCCAGTTGCTCGGCGTTAAGCCGCAAGCCACGCCAACGTTCGACGAGATTCGGTCCAAAGTCGAAAGCCAGTTCAAGAACGAACGCGCCAGTTTCCTGCTGCAGCAAAAGACGCAGGAGCTTTCCGACCGCGCCAAGTCTGGCCACGATCTGAAAAAGGCAGCCAAAGAATTGGGAGCATCCGTAAAAACGAGTGACATGGTCACCCCCGAAGGCCAAGTGCCCGACATCGGCGCCATGTCAAACGCGAGCGCCATCTTCGCTCTCAAAGATGGTGAAATCAGCGCTCCAATTTCCGCTGCCGGAAATGGCGTTGTCGCCCAATTGCTGGAACGCCAGGCTCCTACCGATCAAGACTTCGCGTCCAAAAAAGATCAGATACGCCAAACACTTCTCGAAGCGAAACAAAACGATCTATTCGGTCTTTTCGTCACGAATCTACGAAAAGACATGGAGAAGTCAAAGCGATTGAAGGTCAATCAGGAGGAGATGAAGAGCCTGACCCGTCAAAGCTCGCAAGAAGGTCTGTAGCCAAGTTTGCTGCGACTGCTAGCGCTCCCACACTGTAGAGACGCGGCTAGCCGCGTCTCCCCACGTCAAGACGCATAAATAAAGCCACTCTTCATCGAGAATCTTCCCCATGCCATTCTCACGCGCCAGCGGCATCCTTCTTCACCCGACTTCGTTGCCTGCGCGCGGAGGCATAGGAGACTTAGGCCCGTCGGCGTATGCCTTCGCCGACTTCCTGGCGGCGTCTCGTCAAGGGTTATGGCAGGTGCTACCGCTCGGCCCCGTGGGCTTCGGAGATTCTCCGTACTCTTCTACTTCCGCCTTTGCCGGAAATCCGCTCTTGATCAGCCTGGAGCGGTTAGCAGAGCGCGGCTGGATCGGTCAAGACCGCTTGAACTCCGTTCCGAATTCCGACGGTCCAGTCGATTACAACACCGTATTTCACCAGAAATTGCCGGTGCTATTTGAGGCGGCGCGAAACTTCGTCCGCACCGCCTCCGCCAATGCTCGCTCGCGCTTCACCGCGTTCTGCCATCAAAATCAATGGTGGCTTGACGATTTTGTGCTCTTCGATGGATTGCGCTCGCGTTTCAAGTTGCAGAGTTGGAACGAATGGCCGCGCGAGTTGGCTCAGCGCGATGCTTCCGCGATCAAAAATGCGCGGGAAGAAATGCGTGAAGATCTCGACGTGCGCCGGGTCGTGCAATTCTTTTTCTTCGAACAATGGAAGGCGCTCCGCTCGTACTGCGCCTCGCATTCGATCCGCGTCGCCGGAGACATGGCGATCTTCGTCAATTTTGACAGCACCGACGTCTGGACGCATCCCGATCTGTTTCGATTGACGCCAGAACTTTCTCCCGAAGTGATCGCCGGTGTGCCGCCTGATTTTTTTAGCAAAGACGGCCAGCGCTGGGGCAATCCTCTCTATCGTTGGGATGTCATGCGCGACCAGGGCTACTCCTGGTGGATTGATCGCATGCGGTGGCTAACGCAGAACTTCGATTACATCCGTCTCGATCACTTTCGCGGCTTCTCGCAGTTTTGGGAGATCGCAGCCGACGAACCGACCGCCATCAATGGCCGCTGGGTCGATGGTCCCAAAGATGATCTCTTCATGAAATTGCGTGAAGCCCTCGGAGGCCTGCCGTTCTTCGCAGAAGATCTTGGCTACATCACGGACGACGTCCACGAACTCCGCAAGCGACTCGACATCCCCGGTATGGCAGTGTTGCAATTCGGTTTTGGAGACAAAGGCGCCCATGCCCACCTTCCTCACATGTTTACTTCAGAGAAAGTGGTCTACACGGGCACGCATGACAACGACACGTCGCTCGGTTGGTGGAAGTCGAGCGCCACGCCACACGAACGCGAACAGCTTCAGGCCTACCTCGGGCATATCGACAACGGAATCAACTGGGCGATGATTCGGGCAGCGTCAGTGTCGGTCGCAAGCTTGTGCGTCATCCCACTGCAAGATGCTCTGGGCTTGGGGAGCGAAGCGCGCATGAATATTCCGAGCCAGGGTCAGGGCAACTGGCGTTGGCGTTTTTCTGCCAGTTCACTCCAGCCCGAGCTGTCAAAAAAGCTAGCCACCCTAACCGAAGTTACAGATCGGCTACCCCAGCCACTTGCCGCCTCACCTCACGAAGATTGGGTCGCGTGAGTGAATCGGCTTTGTCGCGGCGCCTATTAGATGGCTGAAACGCGATTGAAACTTGAAACCCAGTTTTTAATCGCACGTCACAATCTGACAAATCCGCCGTAACCACTTCGCCTTTGCTAAATCCGACGTCCTGTTAAACAATGGATAGTATTAGATTGGCGGAGCGGCAAGAAAACAGCTTGCCGTAGACGCACAAAAGTAAGGAGCCTTCATGCCTGCAACCGGAGAACTTATCCGTCATATGAATTACATCGACGACATCGCCACCACTTTGCGGCGTATCAGCGCCAGCATTCCGGCGATGACCAAGGAAGAATGCGCCCGCCTTGGCGAATACATCCGCAAGTCGGAACCGAGCTACGAGAGCGTTGTGCAACGCCTGGAACAGCAGGGCAAGCACGGTAAGGATGATAAGGAGTGACAGAAGTCCGCACGGTGGCCGTCATCGGCGCCGGCATCATGGGGAGGGGAATCGCCCATGCTGCGGCCCTTGGCGGCTACCGCACCATCCTTGAAGATCTCCTGCCGAACGCCCTCCGCAAGGCCGAAACCGAAATTCGCGCCAACCTAGATAAAGCCGTAGAACTCGGCAAAGTTGAGTCTTCCGAAGCGAATGCTGCTTTTTCTCGCTTGGAATATGCCGGTTCTGTGGACGAAGCCGCCCGCGATGCCGATCTCATCATCGAGGCCGTCCCGGAAGAGATGGAATCGAAGATCGAGATCTTCACCATGCTCGACAAGATCTGCCGCCCCACAACAATCCTTGCTTCGAACACTTCATCGCTCAGCGTGACCGAGATCGCCAGCGTCACCTATCGCGCGAAAAAGTGCGTGGGCATGCACTTCTTCAATCCCGTCCACAAAATGAAGCTCTTGGAAGTCGTGCGTGCCCTCGAAACCGACGACGATACGCTGGCGGCCGTTGTCGAGGTTGGTCGTCGAATGAAGAAAGAAGTCGTCGTGATCAAAGAATCACCCGGCTTCGTCACCAGTCGCATCAACGCTATGATCGGGAATGAAGCCTTCTACATGCTCCAGGAGGGCGTAGCCAGCGCCGAAGACATCGACAAAGCGTTGAAGTTGGGATTGAACCATCCGATGGGCCCGTTTGAATTGGTCGACCTGGTCGGCCTCGATACCCGCCTGCACATCCTCGAATATCTCCACAAATCGCTGGGAGAAAAGTTCCGTCCTTGCCCGTTGCTGGTCCAGTACGTGAAAGCGGGGAGGCTTGGGAGGAAGTCGGGGCGCGGAGTGTTCGAGTATGAAGTTCCAGCTAAAACTGCGGCCGAAGCCAACCAGAACAAGCGTAAGGATGCCAGCGTCGTAACTGGGTAAATTGAAATCTACCTAAAGCCTTAATGTGCAGAGTCTTACATCCAATTGACTCATAGCCATGAGTCAATTATACTCTTCCAATGACTAAGCGATTGCAGGTTCTTATCGAGGACCGAGACTATCGCGAGATTCAGCTCGTGGCGCGATCCCGCCGAATGACTATCGCCGAATGGGTGCGGCAATCTCTTGATCTGGCTCGCCGTCGCGAACCTCTCGGCGATGCCTCAAAAAAACTTGCTGCCATTCGCGCCGCCGCGCGACACAGCTATCCAGTCAGCGATATCGATGGCATACTTGCGGAGATTAACCAAGGCTACGCTTCGGATCCGCAACCGTGATTCTGGTGGATTCCAATATTCCGATGTACCTCGTCGGAGCGCAACATCGTCATAAAATTGACGCCCAGCATGCCCTTGAAAAATTGGTAAGCGAACGTCAAAAGCTCGTGACCGACGCGGAAGTTTTACAGGAGATCTTGCACCGTTACGTCGCAATCAATCGCCGCGAAGCGATCCAGCCTGCGTTCGACGCTCTCCTCGAAGTTGTGGATGATGTGCTGCCGATTGAAGCTTCGATCGTGCGCCGCGCTAAAGAAATCGTTCTTGGATATCACCAATTGTCTTCACGCGACGCCCTGCACCTCGCCGTGATGGAGCACCACGGAATCGACCAAATTCTCAGCTTCGACTCTGGCTTCGACAACTTCCCCGGGATCGAAAGGCTCACATAAAACTGGGCAATCACGCCCAGCTAATTAATATCCTGCTTGGCCTCTAACTTCTTCACCAGTCCATCCACATAAACCTTCTGGTTTTCAGGAGCCCCTGCCAGCGCCAGCTTCATCTCCTTCGCGGCGTCATCGAATTTCCCCTGCGACGAATCGATGCGAGCAAGCCCCGAATGCACGAACCACATGTCCGGATGCTTCTTGGCGTTCTCTCGGAAGATGGCGAAAGCTTGGTCAGGCTTCTTCTCGACTTGCAATTGACGGGCGAACAAATGAATCTGTAACGGGTTGGCGAGGGCGAGCGCTTTCTTCTCGGCTGCGGCAGCATCCTCTTTGCGGTTCAGAGCGGTCAGCACCTTTGACTTGGTCAATTCGTTTTCGTACCGGTCTTCGTTTTCGATCGACTTGTCGGAATACTTCAGAGCATCTTCCATGTCGATCTTTTCCGTCAGCAGGTAAGTGGCGGCATCGTCCCAGCCGAACCAACTGTACTGCGACAAGTTGCGCAACTGCTTCTTCAGGCTCGCTTCCACAACTTCATGTACGTTCACCGTTACCTTGAACGGAACTGCGATCTTTTCCCACGCCATGACGACGACCGCAGAATCAGGCTTCAGTTCGTCGAAGTCGTAGGTCAACGCGTTATGCGCGTCCACTGGCTTCGGCTTCGCCGTGATCCGTAGGGCATCTTCAGATTTGTCGTAGGTAAACGCCCCCCAGGACGTCGAATTTTTCGAGAAGATGATGGTAAATTCTTCGGCGTTCGGCTCCATGTGTAAGCCATACGTGCCCTTGTCGAGCGCCTTGCCATCGATCTGCACCGGATCGCTGAACGTGATCGTCGTGTTCATGTTGGCGCCAGCTCGCCAGACTTGTCCATAAGGCACCAGGCTTCCCCAAACCTTGCGATCGTTCACCAAAGGGCGGTGATAAGAGATCGTGACATCCGTGATACCGATGCGCTGCTTAATCTCTGCTGCCTGGCTCTGCAATGGCAGGTCGAGAACAAAGGATTGCGCCGGGCTAAATTCGGACACTACGACCGTCAGCAAGCAGCAAAAATATGCTCGTAAAGCAAATCGAAACATGGAGGTGTCTCCTCAAGGGTGATATACGCCACGGGCGCGCGGCGTTCGGCTGATGCACAAATGTTTAAGTAATTCATTACGGGACGCAATCTTAGACTCGCGTGTACATACGAAGTGAGCACAAATTGTTAGGCGTGAGGCTAAACCTCCGATTCCAGTGCTAACCGCTCCTCTTGGCTACCGTCCAAGTCCCCGGAGAGGTGTTTTTTTGGAACCAACTCTCTTTGGCTTCCGTACTAGACAGAAGGGAACGGCAAGCAAGGCCCCGTCACCCGTCTCTATCCTGGTGAACCATGCGGATGCTCATCGAAATCGTGCGGCAGTCCCTGGCGACCCTGTGGGCTCACAAGTTGCGCTCCTTTTTAACCATGTTCGGGATCGCATGGGGTGTGGGATCGCTCCTCCTGCTGGTCGGTTTGGGAGAAGGCTTTCGCAGCGGGCAGGCACGCCAGTTGAAAACCCTGGGGCAGGACATCATGTTCAGCTTCCCCGGGCGCATTCCGGCGGTCGAAGGCAGCACTCAGTCCGGACGCAAATACCATTTCACGTATCAGGATTACCTGGCGATTCGAAATGACGCTCGATCGATCAAATATCTCTCGCCAGTGCTCAATCGCGAGGATATACGCGCGGTAAGCGACTACGGATCGACCAACGGCCAGGTCTTTGGCATCGCGCCTGAGTATAACCAGATTCGAAATGTTCCCGTCGGCCCGGGCCGCTGGTTTAACGATCAAGACAATACGGAAGCCCGCAGGGTTGCGGTGGTTGGGTGGGAGCTTCTCAAAAACATCTTTCCCGGACGGCCCGCCGTCGGCGCGCCTATCCTGCTGAACGGCGTGCGCTTCGAGATCATCGGGGTCCTCAGCAAAGTTGGGCAAGATGGAAACAACGGCACCAACGCGCGGATCTTTATCCCCGTCGAAACCATGCGCAATCTCTTCCGGCTTAAAGAGGAAAACACAGAAGATGCGATTTCCTTTTTGAACTATCGCCCTTACGACCCGGCCAATCACCTCGCGGCGAAAGCCGAGATACACGAGATTATTGCCCGCCGCCACGGTTTCAATCCCAAACTTGAGGAGTCATTCGAAGACTGGGACACCATAGAGAACAACCAGCGCGTGGCAAAAATTTTCGACGGAATGGACTACTTTTTAGGTGTGGTCGGCGTAGTTACGCTCGCGCTCGGCGCGATTGGAATTATCAACATCATGCTCGTGTCAGTGACAGAGCGAACTCGGGAAATCGGTTTGCGCAAAGCTTTAGGCGCTACTCATCGCGCCATCCTGACTCAGTTTTTTGTGGAGGGCGCCTTTCTCACCGCATTAAGCGGAGGAATTGGACTAGGCATTACAACTACGCTGGTGATGCTGCTTGCCGCTCTGCCTGCTCCGGAAGGATTCGATACGCCTCGGATTGTCCCCTCGTCCGCCGCGATAGCCATCCTTTCGCTGGCATGCGCTGGGATCGTAGCCGGGTTGTATCCCGCGAGACAAGCAGCGCACCTGCAACCCGTAGAAGCGTTGCGTCAAGAGTAAGTTCGCTGTAGAGACGGGGCTTGCCCCGTCTCCCGTTGGCGGGTAGAAAAACGCAGCGAACCAGGTATATATCGCGCGTCAGTGAAGGTTTTTATATGTTACTAGAACTAGCGAGGCAGGCTTACGAAGCGCTCAGGCACAACCGCCGGCGCAGCATTCTCACCATGCTCGGCATGGCCTGGGGAATCGCGACCGTCGTTCTGCTGCTCGCCTACGGAACCGGCTTCGAGCGTGGCCTTTGGGTCGCCTTCCGCTCGTTCGGCACAAATTTGGACTTCGTTTTCCCAGGACGCACTTCGCTGCAAGCAGGCGGCACCAAGGCAGGCACCCAGGTCAAACTCACCACCAACGACTTGGACTACCTCGAAGCTGAAGTTCCGCTTCTCAAACGCGTTTCACCCGAGGTCTCTAAACAAAGCGCCGTCGCCTACGGAACTCGCAGCGGCAATTACTCGATCAGCGGAGTCTATCCCCACTATTCGCGCATGCGTCGCATCGAGGTAGAGGAAGGGACTTTCTTTACCGACCTCGACGAGAATACGCGAACGCGTGTGGCAGTTATGGGTTCTGACATCAAGAAAAAATTATTCTCCGGCCAGAACGCGCTCGGCGAAAAAATTCGTATCGATGGCATCTCCTACGAAGTGATTGGAGTGTTGAAACACGTCATCCAGAACGGTGACGAGAACATGAATGAGAAGGTGTATATCCCGTTCACCGCCATGAGCGATCTCGCGAATACCTACTACCTCAGCGCGGTGGTTATGGAGTACGAGGGCAGCAATGAAAAAGTAACCAACGCCGTCCGGCGTTCCATGGCCTTTCATCACGATTTCGACCCAAAAGATAAGCGAGCTGTTTTCATCTTCGACGTCTTCGCTGACTTGCTTGATCTGCGGGTGATCACGACGGGCATCAAAATTCTTTTAGGATTTATCGGCCTTCTGACCCTCGGCATCGGCGGCGTAGGCCTGATGAACATCATGCTGGTTTCAGTTACCCAACGCACGCGCGAGATCGGAGTCGAAAAAGCTCTGGGCGCTCGCGGCTGGCACATCCTCGTTCAATTTCTGACGGAGGCCATGGTCATCACCCTGCTCGGTGGCTTGGCAGGAGTCGCCCTCGCCTACCTCGTCTCCTGGTCCGTAGGATCGCTGACCTTGTGGAGCGCATTCGCAGAAAACGGAACCGACGGCGACATCCGCCTGGCAATCGATTCCAGCACCTTAATCGCCTCTACGCTGATCCTCGGCCTCGTCGGAATCGTCAGCGGCATGCTCCCCGCCATCAAAGCCGCGCGCCTGGATCCAATCGAAGCCCTCCGCTACGAATAATCAAAGAAGACGAACGGCTTAATTGTGGAGACGGGCGACGCGCCCGTCCGAGGTCAATGCATCACCCGTGCCCGGCTCTCGTAACACCTGATTTCAGAGAATTGTCCGGCCCCAACTCGACGAAACAGCCATGAGAAGATTAATACCGTGCCGCTCCGCGAACAAATTGAACACGAGATCAGAGATCGAGGCCCGATTCCATTTTCGCGGTACATGCAAATCTGCCTCTACGATCCGCAGCACGGCTATTATTCGCGCAACGCAGAACAATTTGGAAAAGCCGGAGACTTCTACACCTCAAGCGATATCCACGCCGTATTCGGACGGCTCATGGCAAGACAATTCGAAGAAATATGGCGCGCCTTCGATCGCCCGCAAAAAATAGAAATTTTAGAGCTAGGCCCCGGCCGCGGACTATTCGCCCGTGATGTCCTCGACTGGTCCAAGAAAAAATTCCCCGATTTCTTCACCGCTCTCACCTACACCTTGGAAGAGTCGTCTCCCGCCCTGAAAAACAAGATAAAAGAAACCCTCACCAACCCTCTCTCCAACGGCAAAGCAAAAATCAAAACCAGAGTTAAAGCCGGAATGGACACCGACACCGATGCCAGAGTCAATGCCAGAGCCGGAAGCGACACAGACGGCAACCCCAGAGTAAGAGCCGTCATCGACGCCGACAGCGGTACCGAAGACAAGGTCGGAGCCGACACCGACGCCCGCGCCGACACCGACGCCCGCGCCGACGCCCGCGCCGACACCGACGCCCGCGCCGACACCGACGCCGAAACAAGAGTTCCGAAGGAACGGCCAACCTTAGCCCAGCGCGGCAGCGCTGGGACCACCCCAGCGCAAAATGAAGGCCCGGAGGGACGGCCCACCGTTCCACCTAACATCCCCGATGCCGCGATCCCTCGCATCGTTTTCGCGAATGAATTCTTCGATGCACTTCCAGTCGAGATCCTAAGTCTCCGGGGAAAACTTCACCTCGACCTGCAAAAAAATCGCCTCGCCGAAATCTGGCTCAAACCTCAAGCGGAAGAACTCGAATTCCTCGATCGCTACGGAATCCATCCGGACCCAAACGAACGAATCGAGGTTCCTCTAAGAGCGCAAAACGTCATCCGTGAAATTGCCGACGAAATCACCCGCGGCCTCATCATCGCCATCGACTACGGTTACACCCGCGACCAACAACTGGCTGGGCGCCATCGCGGAACGCTGATGACTTACCGCAATCATTCCGCCAGCCCCGATCCTTACCAGGCTCCCGGCGAGCAAGACATTACTTCGCATGTAAATTTCACCGCTTTAGCCGCCGCTTGCGATTCATCAGGAATGCAATGCCAGAGCCTTTTGACTCAATCGCAATTTTTGATAGGAATAGGTCAAAGCGACGAATTCTCGGATGTCTTCGAAGAGTGTCGCCTGCCGCAAGAGCGGGCTAAAAGAGCGTTGCAGCTTAAACATCTCATCAGCCCGGAAGGGATGGGAGAAACTTTCCAGGTGCTGATTGCCAGTCGAGATATCGGCCGTGCAGCAACGCAGGCACTCAGCGGACTGAACTTTGCATCCACCTATTAAGTCTCAATTAAACTACTGGTGCGGGCTTTAAGAGCAAGCTATACTAAGCCGATTTTGGGAGGGTTTTGTGATGCGCATCACTTCGATCGCAGCCATTATTGTGAGTATCAGCTTATGTTGTTTCGCCCAGAACAGCGCGGACGACACGCCGGCCACAAAGGCAGACATAGAGAGATATTTTCAGGTGGCTAAGTCTCACGACATGATGAAAAAGGTGATGGCGAACATGGCCCAAAATATGCACCAGATTTTTCATGATCAGTATCTGCGCCACAAAGACAAATTGCCCGCTGACTATGAAACGAAGATCAATTCGATGATGGACGGTATGTTCGCCGATATGCCCATGGACGACATGTTGAAGGCTACCATTCCCGCTTACCAAAAACATTTCACGAAGGGCGATGTCGATAACTTAGTCGCCTTTTACCAGTCGCCAACCGGAGACAAGTTATTACGCGAGCTTCCGGAAATTATGGCGGAAGCGATGCAAGAGATGATGCCGATCATGACCAAATACATGACTACGGTTGAGGAAAAACTCCAGAAGGAAACCGACACCATGATCGCGCAATCCAAAAAGCAATCCACTCAAGAGGCGCCCGCGGTCAAAAATTGATGGAAGCTTTCCAGGTGCAAGCCGGTGACCAAAGGTATGCACCATTCTGAATGCATTTAACAATTCTTTAATACCTTGCCTGTAAACTGACTACATGTCGGTGCCCAGGGCCACGCGCTTCACGCTGCCTCTGCAGGTTGCGGCTGTCTGTTATCGTCGCGTAAATTCGCACGCCGAGTTTCTCCTGGTGCACACGAACGGCGGTAATAAGTGGACCTTCCCCAAAGGCGCTCCTGAAGCGCGACTCTCCCACAGTCAGGCCGCTGAACGCGAAGCGCGAGAAGAAGCCGGAGCCTTTGGCCTGATCGAGCCTCGCCATTTCCACATGTACGTCCACTCAAAAGGCGTCTTCTGGCAATCGGGCGGAGTCCAGGAATATGTCGTCAAAGCTTTCCTCATGGAAGTGCGCAAGACCCGCGAGCCAGAAGAAGACAATCGGGATCCGACTTGGTTTGACGCGGATCACGCACGCGTGATTCTCGCCAAGGGACGTGAAGTGAAGTATGCTCGCGAGCTTCAGACCGTGATCGACCACGCATTGGAGCATATCGGGGTAGCGATTCCGGCAGTTCGCTGATTTCCTACGACGCAAAGCGATTTCCCTTCTTTATTCGCCAAACTTGTTCCAGAATTCACCATGCCATCTCCCGCGAGAGTTGCTTCTCCTACTGCCCAAGCCAAAACTCTTGCTGGATTTATTGGAAAGTTCGACCCGCAAATCGCAAAGTCGATCCGCGCTACCCGGACCATCTTGCGCAAGCGCTACCCCACAGCCCATGAGCTGATATACGACAATTACAATTTTTTCGTTGTCGGGTTCAGCACCACCGAGAGGCCATCCGACTGCATGTTTTCGTTGGCCGCGAATGCAAAAGGGGTGAACCTGTCTTTCTATTACGGTTCCACTCTGCCAGATCCCAAGAAAATCCTGTCAGGCAGTGGGAGCCAAAATCGTTTCATTCGTCTGGAAAACGCCGCCAAACTGTCGGATCCCGACGTGGTAGCGCTTTTGCGGGCGGCGGTTGCCCAAGCGGAGCCCGCACTCCCTTCATCCGGCAAAGGCCGCATAATAATTAGATCAATTTCTGCTAAGCAGAGACCACGGCGCGATAGCTGATACCCTCAAACCGCAATCGCGATCCGTTGCAACATTCCCCTCGCTATCCATGAGACGATAAAAGCAGTCCCATGATTCAACTTTCCGGCGCCGGCAAGCGCTACGGCCACAAACTTCTATTCGAAAATGCCGACTGGCTGATCACGCCCGAGTCGCGCGTCGGCCTCGTCGGCGCGAATGGCACCGGCAAGTCGACCATCATGAAAATTCTTGGTGGAAGCGAAACCCTCGACTACGGCAGTATCTCTCGCGCCAAGGGTCTATCGACCGGATACCTTCCGCAAGACGGCTTGACCATGACGGGCCGCACCGTATTCGCCGAGTGCATGGCCGTCTTCGATGACCTTCATGCCATTGAAAAAGAGATGGAAGCCCTGACCCGCAGCATGTCAGAGCTCGACCATACCAGCCTTGAATACGCAAACGTTGCCGACCGCTATCAGAAGTTGGAGTACGAATTCATTACCCGCGACGGCTATACGCTCGAGGCCCAGGTCGGTCAGGTGCTCACTGGCCTTGGCTTCCATCGCGACGACTGGACTCGACTGACAGATGAATTTTCCGGCGGCTGGCAGATGCGCTTGGCGCTTGCGAAGCTCTTATTGCAAAAGCCGAAGCTGCTGCTGCTCGACGAACCGACCAACCATCTCGACCTCGAAGCCCGCAACTGGCTTGAGGAATATCTGACGACCTATCCCAATGCGTTTGTCCTGATTTCGCACGATCGCTACTTTCTCGATATCACGGTCAAGAAGATCGTCGAAGTCTGGAACAAGCAAATGCATTTCTACTCCGGAAACTACGACCAGTACCTGGCTGGCAAGACCGCTCGGAAAGAGCAACTGGAAGCAGCTTACAAAACGCAGCACGACCGTATCGAGCAACTCGAAGTTTTCATCAACCGCTTCCGCTACACCGCGACCAAGGCGAAGCAGGTACAGAGCCGCATTAAAGAGCTCGAAAAGATTGAGCGCATCCAGATTCCGGAAGAAGAGAAGACGGTGCATTTCTCCTTCCCGCAGCCTAAGCCAAGCGGACGTATTGTTGCCGAGTTTGCAGAGGTCGCGAAGAGCTACGGTGCGGGCGCAATCAACGAACACAAAGTGTTCGACAAAGTGAACTTCATACTCGAACGCGGCGAGCGCGTCGCGTTGGTCGGTGTCAACGGAGCCGGAAAATCTACCCTCATCAAGTTGCTAACTAAGCACGAACCGCTCTCCGCCGGAGAGTACAAGCTCGGCCATAATGTTGAGCCGGACTATTTCGCACAAGACCAATACAAAGAGCTAAATCCTGAAGCCCGCATCCTCGATGACCTCGGCGAGATCGCTCCCGTATCGACGCAAACCGAACTGCGCAGCCTGCTCGGATGCTTCCTCTTCTCCGGCGACGACGTTTACAAGCGCATCGGCGTTCTCTCCGGCGGCGAGCGCAATCGCTATGCTTTATTGAAGATGCTGCTGCATCCTTCGAATTTCCTGTTGCTCGACGAGCCGACCAACCATCTGGATCTCCGAGCGAAAGACGTTCTGCTCGAGGCCTTGATGAAGTACACCGGCACGGTCGTCTTCGTTTCGCACGATCGCTACTTCATCGACAAGCTGGCAACGCGAGTCTTTGAAATAGGAGAAGGAAAAGTCGAACTTTACCCCGGAAACTACGAAGACTATTTGTGGCGCAAGCAGGGAGGCGCGGCAAAACTTCAAGCCGAGACAGTAAAGGCGGTAGAAGCTCCGAAACCAACAAATGGCCATCAGCCACCCGCCGCGCCGGTGCTGGTAGATTCGAAAACGAAACGCCTGAACCCGATCAAGCGCCAGAAACTCGAAGAACAGCTCCACGAGATTGAACAAGAGATCTCACACAGCGAAGAAGCCATAGCGCAATACGAGTCGCAGCTTCAGAACTTCATCAGTCCAGAAGAAACGCAAAGGCAAACGCAAGAGCTTGACACGAAAAAAGCAGAATTGCAAAAACTGATGAAGCAATGGGAGCAAGCTTCCGAGGCCCTAGCCTAGACGTTTTGTGCTTTCGCTCATCTTAGACATCCCATCGCGGTCTCCACCATCTGCGCCAAACCGCAAATCTGTGTTGAACTTAACGCTCGCAGCCGTTCTCGCGCGGGTTCAAGTTGTACTTTTCCAACGGCCGAAACATCTTCCGCCTTCGCAACCACACGTTCCCGCAACCCAGTCTGTCCAGGCTCTAAAAGCAAGTGGGTGGCAATCAGTTCCTTGTGGACGGACGTGCTGAGCGGAACGACCAGAACCGTGCTAGCGCGCGGATGATTGTTTCTTGCGTTGATTGAGACGATGACGACCGGCCGCCTTCCTTTTTCCGGCGGGTCTGTCGGCATTTTCGTGAACCAAATCTCTCCCCGCTGCGGACTCCGCATGTGAGAGTTCCTCCTCACTTAAAGCGAGATTTTTGCTAGCAAACCCGCCCCACGCTTCATTTTCATCGACTTCACGCTCACCGATTCCATCGTAGTAAGCCGTGACGCTCGCTTCCAGCGCAGTCATGCGGCGCTCGCGATTTCTTTCCTGAATGAGGTTGTCGAGAACGGCAGATTGCGAATCGGCCCCACGGCGACGGGCTTCCTGCTCTAAAAAAGCAAGGCTCGACGGCGAGAGTGTGAAAGTGCGGCGCCGTTTATTATGTTGAGTTAAATTTGTCATACGACAATACATCATACCAGACGTATGATCTTAGATGTTTTATCGTCGCTATCACGAGTGGCGCTGGCACCTTGCCGGCTGTCCGAGGGCGCGTACGAGGCTGACAGTCGCCGGAAAAGCGACACTTCACGCAACACTCGATGGCCCCCGAATGGGAGACGCGGCAAGCCGCGTCTCTACAGCGAATTTGTGAGGGAATCAACCGATGGCTGAAAGCTGAGAGCTAACAGCTAACAGCTAACAGCTAAAAGCTAAAAGCTAAAAGCTAAAAGCTCCCTACCCCGCCTGCTTCAGTTCCTGCAGCACCTGCCGCGCAATCTCTTTAAGGGTCTCGAAAACGCCCCCGCCCTGGAAGGCAACAGCTTCAATCATGGGTTCGTTTTTCTTGCGCAGTTCTTTGGATAGGGCATCAACCGACAGCACGTTTGGCAGGTCGCGCTTGTTGAGCTGTAAGACGTAGGGAATTTTGTTGAAATCGTAGCTATGCTCTTTGAGGTTCGACATCAGGTTGTCGAGCGCCTCCACGTTCGCATCCATGCGCTCTTCTTGCGAGTCCGCTACGAAAACGATGCCGTCCACGCCGCGCAGAATGAGTTTCCGGCTGGCGTCGTAAAAAACCTGCCCCGGGACGGTATAGAGGTGAATTCGCGTCTTAAACCCGCGCACCGAGCCCAAATCCAAAGGCAAAAAGTCGAAAAACAGGGTTCGATCGGTCTCCGTGGCCAGCGAGATCATCTTGCCCTTCTGTTGTTCGGCTGTTTTCTGGAAGATATGCTGCAAATTCGTCGTCTTGCCGCCTAGTCCGGCTCCGTAGTAGACGATCTTGCAGTTGATCTCTCGCGCTGCGAAGTTGATGAAACTCAAAGGCTTCCTCAAGAACTGCGGTAGGGCTCGCGCATACTGCGGCTCAGAGCGTGAGGCTCCCGCTTGCGTGCTTTTCGTCCGCTGTCTTAGATACTGCTGGCTTTTATACCACACCGCAAGGTGTCAACGCAGGTTACCCAGGTTACTGAAACATCACAGGCTCAAACGCTTAGGGACGTATTCCTGATCCCTATCGCAGGAGCTAGCGTGCCGTCGGCAGCGGGTAATAGCCATCTCTGGTGTAGACCTTCACATCCGGGCGACGGACGCGAACTTCGATCTGCCGGTAGCCGCCAATTCCCGCTTTCGGCGTGTACCCAATCGTGTATTGATTGCGGGCGTCGCCAATGGCCTTGGCGTAGGCTGCCTCGATTCCCGACTGCGCCATCTCCGCATACATAGTTCCACCGCCAGTCGCGGAAACATACTTCGGCAAGATGTCGCTATAGCCAAGCAATTTGTTGGATTTCGGAATGTGAACCCTCTGCAGCCGGTCGTAAATTGGAATCGCCGCCCCCTCCACGCCGATGGCGTAGACGGTAATATTCTGCGTCAGCAAGACCTTTAGCGTATCGGCATAGCTGGCAGTCGAGCCCTGCTCGCGTCCGTCGCTGATCACAAAGATAATTTTTCGCCGCGCCCGATCGCGCTTGGAGAGGTCACGCGCCGCCAACAGAACCGCGTCATTCAGCACTCTTGAGACTTTTGGCGGAGCGCTCACCGGCGTCACCGGTGGCGCGCCCACCGGCAGGCCATTGATCATCGGCCCTTGCGGTCCAAGCGGGCCGCTCGTTACCGGAGGGCCATTGTTGGTTCCGCTATAGCCTTTCACCTGATTGAGCGCTACTGCAAGTTGCTTCCCGGCAGTGTCAAAGTCTCCCACCTGGCTGACCGTGCTGCTGTAGGTATAAATTCCGACCTCGTCAAACTGGCTGAAAGCGCCTTGCAGTGCCGAAAGCGTTTCTTGCACCTTATGGAGGCCGACATCAGCCATCCCCGTATCGAAAACTACAGCGGCTGAAAGAGGGAAGGGGTCGCTGGTGAAAAACTTCATCGTCTGTTTCTGCCCGCTCTCGAGGACCGAAAAATCTTTGGGCAGCAAGCCTGACACCAGCCGTCCGGAATTGTCTTTCACCGTCACCGGAACTAGCACCAGGGTTGACGTGCTGCGGATGGTGTAAAGATCTGCGCCGCTTTCCAGATCTTTCGGGACGCTCCCTGCCGGCACGGACCGTACCGGCGGCATTGCTGGCGGCGGAGTCGTCGAGTTCGACGACGCATCAGAGTTCGGCGTGCTTCTTGGTAATTCGGTAGGCGCCGTCGGCTTAGCTGCTCCGCCAGAATCAGCAGGCGCGGGTGTGCCGGAATTTGAACTATCGGTATCGCCTTGTGCTTCTTCACGCGCGCTCGGCGGAGGAATCGGCCGCGACGCCGAGGGCGCGTCGGGAATGTCTTCTGGCTTCTGCTGCTGCGCAAACAACGCCCCTGAAACCGCCCACAACAGCCCGAGAGCCACAACCAGACCAGCTCGTCTCGTCATTCCCACCCTCAATTACCCATTTTGATGAAGTATCCCGCTTTGCACCTTTGCATCATCGAAACACGCGCAAGCAATCTCAAGCGACAACAACATTTTCACGTACTCAGATGCCGGAGCCGCACGCAATGGTGCATCTAACCGTTTAACTCTCTTACAGGATAGACTAGCAAAGTCTCACAACAAACAGATGAAGATGAACAAATCTCTTCTACATTTTGGCCACCTCGCCGCACTTGTCGTGGCCTTTGCTATTCCTTTGGCCTGCCTCGACGCGCTGGCCCAAAATTCGACCGGTCAGACGTCAACCGGGCAAAGTTCAACCGGCCCGGTTTCGAACACACAGGACACTTCCACGTCAGGCCAAGGCACTGAGCCTTCTAAACCGGCTGCAAGCGATCAGAATGAAGATCAGTCGCTCGAAACTTTGAAAGTCAACGTCGAGGTTGTGCAATTATTTTTTAATGTGAAAGATAAGCGCGGCGCGCTCATCCCCAACCTCAACAAAACCAGCTTTGATCTTTCTGAAGACGGGCACCCTCAGGTCATCAAGTATTTTAAGTCGGAGTCCGACCTCCCCTTGACCATCGGTATGCTCATCGATTCCAGCGGGAGCCAGGAGCGCGTGCTGGATATGGAGAAGCAGGTCGGCGCTAATTTCCTTGAGACTACGCTTCGCCAAAAAGATGAAGCGTTTGTAATTAGCTTCGATATCGACATCACACTTTTACAAGACTTTACAAATTCGGTCAGCCGGTTGCGTCACGGGCTCAACGAAGCGAAGATCAATACCGGTGGGGTAAGCTGCTCCGGCGGCCCGATCGGGCCGCAAGGGCCGATCCCGTGTTCATCTACCGGGCCGCGTGGCACCGCGCTCTACGACGCTGTCTACCTGGCTTCCCATGATGAGTTCAGTCATGAAGTGGGCCGGAAGGCGATGATCCTCTTAACCGACGGAGAAGATCAGGGCAGCAAAATCAAAATCAAAGAAGCAATCGAGGCGGCGCAAAAGGCCGATGCGATTTGTTACGTTCTTCTCATCGCCGATCGCGGATTTTACGGCTTAGGAGGCTATACCGGCGACAGCGATATGCGAAAGCTCACACAAGAGACCGGAGGCCGCGTGATCGAAGTAGGTTATAAAATGGACAAGCTGCAAAAGGCTTTCGACCAGATATCCGAAGAATTGCGCAGCCAGTACAACATCGGATACGTCCCCACCAACACCGTGCGCGATGGTTCATTCCGAAAAATTGAGATTAAGCCCAAAGAATCGAACTACAAAATTCAGTCGCGCAGCGGTTATTACGCCACTGCCCGTCGCCCCGAGTAAGTTGTTTTCCCGGCAAGGGTACCTTCAAAATACCGATTTTCAATTTCCTACCCGGCAACGGAGGAGGGGGTAGCGGCATCCTATGCTCGCTACTTTCCCAAAACTTGGTTTAGCTGGCAGACGCCGCGCCCTTGTCGGCGGTCAACTACCCTAGAAGAATTGTCGATGAGTTAAGTGTCGACAATGTAAACTTTGATTTCGGAGGAGAATATATGACTCGAACCATCAAGATCTTTTGTGTCGCATTGCTCTCAGTCGTCGGACTGCTCGGGACAACCTTGCCCGCCCGTGCGGACGATGACCGCCACAGCCGCTGCGAACGACGTGTCCACGACGCTGAAGTAAGGCTGCGGAATGCAATGCAGCGCTACGGCGACGACAGCAGGCAGGCCCACCGCCGCCGTGAACAGCTTGAACAGCAGCGACGCAGTTGCCCTGAGTATCGCGGCGAACGCCACGAAGACATGGAACATCACGATCACGACCAGCATTAGACTGCTGTTCACATAACGGACACAAAAACGGCCCGCTCTGGTTTCTCGCAGAGCGGGCCGCTTTTTCTCAAGGGGACTGGTGAATAACCTTTCGGGATACTACTGCGTCGCCGAAAAATCTTCGACCGCAAACAGTTGGCCGCGCTTCTCCACCACTCCAATTCCAGCCGAATTCATGTCAGTGTCGAGGATATTGGCGCGATGTGGGGCAGAGTGCATAAATTGCGCGTGAATAAATTCCGGCGTCGGCCCCTGCGTGACGTTCTCTGACAACCAACTGAACCGCACGCCGGTCTGTTTTACTCTGGCGCGGAGATCAGGTTCTCCGTCAAAGCCATGCTGTGCAGTTCCATGTTCCGCCATCACTTGCGCGTGACGAAGTGCAGCCGCCGCGAGCAAAGGGTTCCATCGAAGGGCGGGTAGCCCCTGGCTGTGACGAGCCTCATTCACCGACTCGAGAAGGGCTCGTTCAGCGCCGAGCAATCCGCTTTGACTCTGAGCGCTGGGCAGGCTGATTAGCAAAAATGCAATTGCCGACAGGCAACAGGAAATCCTCGCAATCTTCATTCATTCAATAAAAATCAGGAGCCATAGACGCGGCAAGTTACGAACGTCTCTTAGCCTGACTGGCCAAACTTTTGAAGCCGTTCGGTCGTAGCGCCGGCGTCGCGCCGGTACCGAGTGCGCCCTCGCCCTCGGCGGCAGCAGCGAGCACTCCTAGCGGGGGGAAACGCGGCCCCACGAATCACGTACGATTCTTCACCGGAATCACGAATTTCAACCCCGACCAGACGTCCGTCACCGCGCAAACTTTTATGTCGACCAGCCCGGCATTGATGCCGATCTTCCGTATCAAGTCTTCGCTAACGTCGGTGACCACTCCAGAGCTTTTCTTGGGCCATGAAACCCAAATCATCCCATTTTGCGCCAGGGCCTTAGCAGCTTGCGCTATTTCAGATTCCAATGCAGAACATGATTGAGAGAAGAGAAAGATGAAATCAAGGCCGCCGCTTTTGAGCGATCGTTGCTCGCAAGAGGCGAAAGCATCGTGGAGTTCAGCCTTCACGTCGTCAGGCACGTGTACCAGCGCGACGCGAAAATCGGCTTTGATTCCCAACTTCTTTGCGAGTGGAGTTCCGGAATATCCCGGCATAAGGAAATGATCGCAGCCAAAACTTAAATTGCGCCGCACAAACAACTATTGCCTGGGCGCGTAGTATCCCTTGCGAGTTCGAACTTTCAAGCCTCGATCCTGTGCCATGATTTGGATCGTGCGATAGCGCCCGTCAGCGGCAAAATCGGCAGGCTTGTAAGCGACCGCATATTGACTGCGCAACTCTTCCTGAATCGAAGTGAAGGCATCGGACACGTCGCGCATCTGGAAGGGAAAGAAAGCGCGCCCGCCAGTCGCTTCCGCAATGCGCTCCAAAACTTTATCGCCCTTGTCTTTCATACCGCTGATGTTGGTGCTGATGGTGTACACGATCACTTCGGCTCGCGTTGCCATCTCGATCGCTTCTTCGCGAGTCACGTGACTGAGGTTGTCGTCCCCATCGCTTAAGAGAATGATGGCGCGTCGCACCGGTCCGGTCTGCTCTTGTTTAAGGAGTTTGTCGCGGCACGCGAAGTAGAGAGCGTCGAACATGGCCGTGCCGCCCCCGGCGCGCAGCATGCGCACTCCGGCCGAGAGACGCTCTGTGCTGTCCGTAAAATCTTGCGTGACTTCCGGGGTTGCGTCGAATCCCACCACAAATGCCTTGTCGTTTTTCGGACGAATGATCGCATTCAAAAATTCAATCGCAGCTTCCTGCTCGAACTTAAAACGGTCGCGAACGGAGTTGCTGGCATCGACCAACAATCCCACCTGCAAAGGCAGATCGGTCTCAGCGCGAAAGCTGCGCATCTCCGCCGGCTTCCGATCATCGACGACGCGGAACTCATCTTTTTTTAGATCTTTTATGTAATGCCCATGCCGGTCGGTGACGGTGAAAACCACGCGCACTTCGTTGACCGAACTTTTGATCGTGCTTAAAGTGTCGTCCGAGGCGGATTTATCGGCGTTGGGATCGCTTGCAGGAACCTCGGCTGCATTGCCTGCAGGATTCGACGCTGCGGGCGGCGTCGTCGCATTAGGAGCAGCCGACGAGCCTGGCGATGGATTTGGTGAAGTCGTCGCGGGCGGCTGTTGCGAAGTAGCGGTGGGCGAGGTCTGCTCCGCTGCGGTCGCCGAACTGGATGGCGTCGTCTGACCGGCAAGCGAGCCGATAGACAGCGCAACTGCAACCAAAGTCAGAAAAATCCGCGATTTCATCAAGACGATGTGCTCACGACATATTCATATGTCACGAATACGACGATGTGTTACGGCCCATTATAGACCGCGCGATATTTCCACGCGACGAGACTAGAGCTTTGCTTCGACGCGCTCGTCCTGCGAAAGGGGTAGTTCCAGACTATCCATGAATAATTGCAGGTCGTCCGGCAGAGAACGAGTAAATTTGAGCGCTTCTTTCGTCCGCGGATGCTCGAGCTCCAGCACTGCCGAGTGGAGAAAGTTTCGACCAAGCGTCCTGACCGCCGGCATCCCCGCCGCGCGTCGCTTATTTGACTGGGAGCGCAATTCGCCGGGTGCTCCATAGAGAGCGTCGCCGACAACCGCATGCCCGATGGAAGCCATGTGAACCCGGATCTGATGCGTACGGCCGGTTTCAATCTTCACTTCCACCAGTACAAATTTCCCGTACGGCGAATCGAGCTTTCTCTGCACGGAGTAATGAGTGACCGCATCTCGCCCTCCAAAGCCTTTGGTCGTCATGCGCGTGCGCCGCTGCGAATGACGGCTGATCGGAGTCTGAATGGTTCCGCGCTCTTTTGTGGGCCAGCCGTGGACGAGCGCGAGGTACGTCTTGTGCACCTGCCGCCCGCTAAACTGCTTTGCCAAACGCTGGTGCGATTCGTCGTTCTTCGCCACCACCATCAAACCGCTGGTGGAGCGATCAAGTCGATGCACGATTCCGGGCCGAAGCGCGCCGCCCACAGCCGAGAGATTTGCGAAATGATGGAGCAGGGCATTCACCAGCGTCCCGCGGTTGCGAACGTCGTCAGTCGCGCCTGCGCCCGCGTGGACCATCATGCCTGCGGGCTTGTTGACGACCGCCAGGTCATCGTCTTCATACACAATATCGAGCGCGATCTCTTCCGCAATTGCGCGGAGTGGCGGCGCAATCGGCGGCCCCAACACCGTAATCTTCTCGTCTCCCCTCAATTTCAAAGACGCTTTGGCGATCGCAGCATTGACCAGCACCTCTCCCTTTTCGATCAGTTGCTGCACGCGAGCCCGGCTGATCTCGGTAGCATTCAAATCCGAGAGTTTCGAAACCAGGTATTGGTCGAGACGCTGACCCTCGTCATCAGAAGAGGCGTCGAGAGTAATAGGGAATTGTTGCATTGAGGAAAAAGCTAGACGCTGCTCTGCGCCGGAACTTGTTTGGCCACGCCGCTCTTGAACCACCAGATCAATCCGCCGCCAAGCACAAAGAGAATGGAAATCAATTGAGTGCCTGTCATGATCCCGCCAAAGACTTCGCCGCGCCCCGGATCGTCGCGCAGAAACTCAATGAAGTAGCGCTCGATACCGTAGAGGATCATGAACGTCCCCCAAATCTGGCCGTCAAATTTCTTACGGCCCAGTAGCCAGGTGAGGAACAAAAAGTTTATAAACTCGGCAGCCGCCTCGATCAGTTGCGTGGGCTCGATTGGCACTCCGAGCGGGGTCCCGCTCACAGAATTTGCCAGGGGGTTAGTGAAAACGACGCCCCACGCATGATTGGTCGGCTTGCCGTAGCAGCATCCAGCGGAGAAACACCCGAATCTTCCGAGCACGTGCCCGAAAGCCAGTCCGGGAGCAAAGCCATCCACCGTCCGAAGCAGCGGCATGCGGTGCTTCCGCAAATACCAGACTGCGGTCACCATGGACGCAACGACGCCGCCCGAAAATACGCCACCAGCCTGCAAAGTATTGAGGCTGAAAATCTCGCGCCAGTTGCCGGAGTATGAGCTCCAGTCGTTGATGATATAGAGCAGTTTCGACCCGATGATGCCCGCGAGCACAACGAGAATGCCCAGATTCCATGCATCGTCACCATTGATGCCTTGCTTCTCCGAATTGCGCACGCTGATCCAAAGCCCGATCAGGACGCCGGAAGCGACGAGCACGCCGTAGGTGGGCAGATAGAAGCTGCCTATGTGGAAAAGTCTGGGAAACACGTTAGGTTAGATGCTCCGGATGCAGTGTTTGCTCAGAAAAGAGTCTAGCAGGAACGCGGTCAGCTATCGGCCCTCAGCTCTCAGTAAACCTCTGGATCACTGACGAGCTTAAGATCTAACTGACAGCTGACAGCCGAGAGCCGAGAGCTGACAGCTAAAAGCTAAAAGCTAAAAGAAAAAGCCGACCCGCTGCGCCGTGTGGTGGGCCGAGAATGAACCCGTCTCAGACGGTGGGAACCCGCCGCGACCCATTAGGCTTTTCCGCATGACGGAACATAGCACACAGGATCTTTTTGCGAGTCGAGTCCCCGTTCATTCGGCATTGGTTCAAAAATCGGTTACCACCAGCACCAACTCCGCAGGTCGGCTTTCAACTATGGATGCTAGGAAAACCAGAAGAGATTCGCAAGTGGAAAATTGAAAATAGATGGAAGGAGGTTTGCTATGAATAGCACCGTCAACAAAGCATACAGTGCATTATTCGGCGTTGACGCGATCGGAACGTTCGTGCTTTAATCCTGCCCAACGGCGTAAGAAGTGCCCTATCTCCGCAGATTCCCACCCAGCCGTAGAAAGCGCAAGGATAAAACCTCCATGCGAAAGCTGTTAATTCTCTCTTTAGGCGTCGCTTTTCTCAACTGCGTATCATCAGCCCAGGTTTATCAAGCAACCTTTTTGAAGTCTGACCGGTATTACACGACGAATGCGTCTGGCATCAATGACGCGGGAACGATCGCAGGTACTTGTCGTTTTGTTTTCAATCCCTATCATGCGTGCTATTGGACTTCGAGCGGTGGCTTGACGGACTTGGGAACCCTGGGTGGAATGTACAGTTCAGCAAGAGCGGTGAATAATCTTGGCCAAATCGTCGGTTACTCATCGGATGCATCGAACGGGCAGCGGGCTTTTCTTTGGACGCCAACCGGCGGCATGCAGGCGCTCCCCACTCTCGGGTCGGACCCGGACGACCTCGCTAACGCCATCAACAAGAGCGGGGAGGTAGTGGGCGTTTCCAGATTGACCCCTGAGGGTCCTTTCCACGCGTTCTTTTGGTCGTCGTCAGGTGGAATTCGCGACCTTGGCACTTTGCCAGGTGACAATGATTCCGACGCTTCGGGCATCAATTCCACCAACCACGTTGTCGGGTCATCCTCTGACTTGAACGACGGTGTCCGAGCGTTCATGTGGACGCAAGCTGGGGGCATGCAGGAACTTGCTCCGACCTCTGGACTGCTGCACTATCGGGCGCTCGCCATCAACGATAAAAACGAAGTCGTGGGCGAGTTCTTAAATCCTGCTGACAACAAGCAGCATGCGTTTCTTTGGACTCAATCCGGCGGCATTCAGGACCTGGGAGTGTTAGCGGGAGACTCTAGTTCCGCGGTCGCTATCGACAAAACCGGACAACTTATTGTTGGACGCGGAACGGGATCTTCTCCCAGTAGTGGCTACGGATTGCTTTGGAGGTCAGGAGAAATCTTCAAGCTCGACGCGTTAGCAGGTGGCATTCATCTAGGCGGCGGCGCTGTGGGAATCAACTCTTCCGGCGAAATCATAGCGAACCAAGGGTCAAATGGGGTTCTACTGCGGCCAAGCTGGGTAAAGCTGTCGAGTAGGAGTATTAATTTCGGCTCGGTGGCTGTGGGTCAGACAAGTTCAACCAGGAATTTGATAATCACGAACATCGCCACTACTCCTCTCACAATAAGTGGCGCTTCCCTAGCGGGTGCCAGCCCAGAAGAGTATTCACTAACTAACGCTTGCCCTTCAACGCTGGCGGCCGGAGGCCGTTGCTTCATCCGCGTGACTTTTACGCCAACCGCGTCAAGGCAGTGGAATGCCACTATCAATCTGTCCGACTCAGACCCCACGAGCCCGCAACAAGTAAGCGTCACAGGAATAGGAAATTAGCTGAGAAGGCGAGGAGAAATTGTCTAGTCGATATTTTAGCCGCGCCCCAGAGAAACCGGCGCGGCTAAATATTGATGGAACGATTTTGAAGGAATCGGTGAAAGGCGATCATCCCGCCAGACGATTGTCCTGCAAAACTTCATCCAGCGCATTCGCCAAGCGATCGGCGCGCTGTCGCACCTCAGGCGCAGGCGTCTGCAGACGCCGTTTCATCAGATGATACTCATCGGCGATGTTTAACGCCGCGAGCACCGCCAGTCGCACCGAATCGACGGTGGAAGTCTGTTGCGAAACGGCACGCATTTTGCCGTCGACATACTCGGCGAGTTTCAGGATGTACTCGGAGTCGGAGCCCCTGAGGTTGTAAATCTGGTCAAAGATTTCTACGCGAACGCTTCCGTTCACAGAACTTGCGGTCGGCACATTTCTCGCCGGAGCAGGTTTCGTCAACGAATCGCTCAGATGTTGTTTGCTCGCAGTTGCCATGTCACCTCCAGGCGGATCGGCTTTCGCGAGTTCGATGCCTTGCGAAAGTATCCCGTCATCGATTATGTCGCTGCCCTTGTTCAAACTGTCGGCCGGACCGAACCCCGTGCCGCTCAGCTTGCTGCCTGCTCGTGCGTCACCGTTTCCATTTGGTTCAACATTTTCTCGACCCGGCCGCGGATGTCTTCACGGTCTCGTCGCAGTTGCACCAGTTCACGCCGCATACTCACGTTTTCTTCCTCGCGTTCCTCCAGTTGTTCGCGAAGTCGTTGCGTGTCACGCTCTGCCGTGGCTCGCGCCTCTTTGGCAGCTTTGTATAACTCTATCGTGCGATAAACTTTCGCTTCCAGCGCTACAAAATCTTCAGCAGGAACCTGCGCAGATACCTCTTCAATGGATTTAACAGACATGGGGACGGCTCACTTTCGGGGAATAAATGATGCGTTGTGGCGAAGTATAAACCAATTTGCTGTGGAATTCGCCGCCCTTTCGCACTAACGATTCGAAACTTTCCTCACAGACGGCGGGCTGGCAACCCTTGTGGACACGGGCTACCGCCCACTCCACGCGAGCAAGTCGCTCGCACCCACACTCCAACTCGCAACTAACAATCACCCGCGCTTCAGCATTTCTAATTTACGACCTGCCTCATCCAATGTCTCAGGCTTCTTGCAGAATGCGAAACGTACCTGTTGGGATCCGTCTTTCGGATGCTTGTAAAAACTCGATCCCGGCACGCAGGCGATTCCAATCTCCTTCACTAAGTGCCTCGCAAACTCCACATCATTGGAAAAGCCAAACGCGCTGATGTCGGTCATCACGTAGTACGCCCCTCGCGGACGATAGCAACGGAACCCCGCCTTCTCCAGCGCGGGTATTAGGTGATCGCGGCGCTTCAAGTAGCGATCTGCGAGGTCGCGGTAATAAGTCGCAGGAAGATTCAAAGCCACCGCGCCAGCTTCCTGCAACGGAGCTGGCGCCCCGACGGTTAGAAAATCGTGAACCTTGCGAATGGCATCCGTGATGGTTGGCGGCGCAATCGCCCAGCCAACCCGCCATCCCGTCACGCTGTAGCTTTTCGAGAGTCCATTGATGGTGATGGTGCGATCGCGCATTCCGTCGAGACTCGCAAGCGAAATGTGTACCGAACCGTCATAAAGAATGTGCTCATAGATTTCGTCGGTGATAGCAAGCACGTTGTGTTCGACACAAAGATCGCGGATGAGTTCCAGTTCTTTGCGGCTGAAAACCTTGCCGGTTGGGTTATTCGGGGTGTTAACGATAATCGCCTTCGTCGTGCCGCTTCCACTGCTTTGAAACGCAGCGCGTAATTCTTGTTCGTCGAAGGTCCACTCCGCATCCGCCGTCTGCGGCGGCCGCAGGCTCACAAAGCGCGGCTTTGCTCCGCTTAGAACAGAATCAGGACCGTAGTTTTCATAAAAAGGTTCGAAGACGATAACTTCATCACCGGCATTGCAAATTGCGAGCAGCGTCGCGATCATCGCTTCCGTCGATCCACAGCAAACCACCACCTCTTTTTCGGGATCAACTTCGACGCCCTGCCATTCAAGCATCTTGCGAGCTATGGCCCCGCGCAGAGATTTCGCTCCCCAGGTAATTGCGTACTGGTTGATGTCCGCAGCGATGGCCTCTTGCGCGGCGCGTTTGATTTCTGCAGGAGCTGGAAAATCAGGAAATCCCTGGGCTAGATTGACAGCCCCGTACTGCATCGCCTGCCGCGTCATCTCGCGGATGACGGATTCAGTAAAGTGTTCGACTTTATCGGAGAGAAATCGCTTAGAGTGAATCGACGGCAGCGCCATGGAAAGCAGCCTAGCATCGGACTCACTTCGCCGCTACTCAGCATGAACGCTAGCGACAAGCCGAAATCATTTGACCCGCGGCTCAGCAATCAATCCGCAGCACTAGAATCAACTTTCCCTCCAGCAAGCACAGGCGTTTCAAGTAGCCTATACTTGATTGTTAGGAGAGACCCCAGTGTCCTTCCTGCCCGGGGTTGCCTGAGACGAACCGGGTTTTTCGCAACCGAAATTCATTGTCGACCTGCCAATCGGTTGTATTTTTCGAAGAAATCCGTAGATGCGTAGCGTATTTCCTGCATCCAAGCAAAACGTCCAAAAACGAAGAGTTTTGGCGATCAGTTTAAAGCCGTTGACCTACGGACGGAACTTTCGCGTACCCAATGGGTTCGCAACCAAAGAGTTGGAGACGAAAAAGATTATGGACAAAACTTTCAAGAAATTGACCTGGTGGGGCGCGCTGCTCACACTGGCTCTCTCAACTGTCGTGCTCCCAAACCGGGCAACGGCGCAAGATGATCCGCAGGACGATCCCCCGACTCGAGTTGCGAGGCTCGGATACATAGAAGGCTCCGTATCGATGCAGCCCGCCGGAGAAGAAGAGTGGGTGCAGGCCGCGTCCAATCGCCCGCTGACCACTGGCGACAAAGTCTGGGCTGATCAGGGCTCAAAGGCCGAACTTCAACTCGGTTCCGCCACCATTCGCTTGAGCGAAAACACCGGTTTCTCATTCCTCAACCTCGATGACCGTACGGTTCAGATTCAGCTCACCTCCGGCACCTTGAATGTCCGGGTGCGGCGCCTTGATCGAGACGATGCCATTGAAATTGACACTCCGAATCTAGCCTTTAACGTCGATGGCCCAGGAAACTATCGCCTCGAAGCGAGCGAAGATGGAACCTATTCCATCGTTACACTTCGCGATGGACAAGGCGAAGCCACTGGCAATGGCCAGACTTACACCATCCATTCCGGGCAGCGAGCCACGTTCAATGGAACCGATTCCCTGAATGCCGACGTCGAACAGATTGGCAATCCAGATCAATTCGATACCTGGACCGAAGGCCGCGATCGTCGTTGGGACAACTCGCGCTCCGCTCACTATCTTTCGCAGGACGTTGTCGGCTATGAAGACCTCGACGACAACGGCGACTGGCGCGATGACTCCAATTACGGGCACGTATGGTATCCGCGAAACGTCGAAGCCGGATGGGCTCCTTATCACCAGGGACATTGGGATTGGATTGCTCCGTGGGGCTACACCTGGGTTGACGATTCCAGCTGGGGCTATGCTCCTTTCCACTATGGACGCTGGTTGTCAGTCGGCGGACGCTGGGGCTGGATCGCTGGTCCTCCTGAAGTTCGCGCCGTTTACGCTCCCGCACTCGTCGTATTCTTAGGCGGCGGCCCGGGCGGGTTTGGCGACAACGTTGGTTGGTTCCCGTTAGGTCCGCGAGAAGTTTATGTGCCGCCATATCAGGTCAGCCGCGGCTACATGAACCAGGTGAACATCAGCAACACCAATGTGTCGACCACGAATGTCACTAATATTTACAACACAACGATAATCAATAAGAGCACCACGATCACGAACGTCAACTACGCCAACCGAGGCGTGCAAGGCGCAGTGACGGTTGTTCCGCAACGCGCCTTCGCCGGTGCGCAACCGGTGGCTCGCTCTGCGGTTGCAGTGAATGCCCAGCAACTCTCGCGGGCCTCGATATCCGCGCGAGGCGCAGCTGTAGCTCCCACGCGTCAAGCGGTTCTTGGAGCGCACGCTGCTTCAGCGGGTCGAGTTAGCGCTCCGCCGGCTGCAGTAGCTAATCGTCAGGTGATTGCGAAGAGAACACCTCCGCCTCCGCCTGTTTCATTCGCCAAGCAGCAGCAAGCAATGTCCGCGCATCCGGGTCAACCACTGCCGCGACGCGAGGTACAGGCAATGCGTCCCGCAGCTTCGGCTCAGGCTCACCCAGCGGTCAAGGTTGCCCCCCCGGGAAAACCGGCCCAGCCAACCACCGGTCATCCGAACGCGCCGGCACAGAATGCTGGTCGTCCGGGACAGCCGAACCAGCCTGGCAACCAGCAAAATGGTGGTCGGCCTGGACAGCCTAACCAACCAAACCAGCCCGGTAATCCGAACGCAGGTCGGCCGGGACAACCCAATCAGCCGAACAACCAGCCCGGAGCTGCCAATCCGAATCGACCCGGAAACGAGCAGAATCGCCCCGGTCAACCGAACCAGCCGAATGAACGGCCGGGAATGAATAACCCGAACCGTCCAACAGGCGCGAACGAACAAAATCGCCCGGGACAACCGAATCAGCCCAACCAGCCGAATCGGCCGCCCGCGAACGAACAGAATCACCCTGGTCAACCGAACCAGCCAAACGAACGGCCGGGAATGAATAACCCGAACCATCCACCAGCGGCAAATGAACAAAATCGCCCAGGACAACCGAATCAGCCCAACCAGCCGAATCGGTCGCCCGGGAACGAACAGAATCACCCTGGTCAGCCAAACCAGCCGAATGAACGGCCGGGAATGAATAACCCGAACCGTCCACCAGCGGCAAATGAACAAAATCGCCCAGGACAACCGAATCAGGCGAACCAGCCGAATCGGCCACCCGCGAACGAACAGAATCGCCCGGGACAGCCAAACCAGCCGAACCGTCCGGAACCACCGGCGAATCGGCAACCAGCCGCGCAGCCGAACCGTCCAGAGCCACCAGCGAATCGACCGCCAGCCGCGCAGCCGAATCGCCCGGAACCACAGGCGAATCGACCGCCAGCAGCTCAACCTGCTCCTCGTCCGCAACCGCCCGCGCAACATCCGCCCGCGGAAGCGAGACCAGCACCGCCTCCTTCGCATCCGCCGGCTAAAACCCCGGAGGAGCGTAAGAAGGAAGAGGAGCAGAAAAAGCCTCCAGTCGTTTAGTGAGGGTGGTTAATCAACTGAAAAAGGCATCCCGGTTCTGGGATGCCTTTCTTTTTAACTCTTGATTGTCGGTGCCAACGCTTGCCAATTCTTGCTCGCGTTAAGCTCTAGCCGCAGACTTTAAGCTCGTTGTACGCCCCCTAACGCCTGCAAGGATTTCTTGATCCGCTCCGACCACTGCGCCACCTCGTCATCGCGAAGTGTTCGTTCGCTTGATTGCAGCTTGGCTCTCATGAGCAGCGAATATTTGCCCGCGCCAACTTTTTCGCCACGAAAAATCTCTATTGGCACGAAGCTGCGAAGCTCTGTAATGCTGAGCCCAAAAACGCTGGTGTAGATTTTTTCAAACTTTGCTTCATCGTCGAACACAAACGAGAAATCGCGCTCGACCGCAGGGAAGCGGGGAAGCGGCTCATAACGAACCTGCCGCAGATCATGTTGATAGAGCCGATCCAGAAATATTTCCGCAACAAAAACATCCTGCTTCAGCTTGCGCTCTGCCGCGAGTTGCGGATGCATCTGGCCAAACTGCGCGACCGTTGCACCATCCAAAATCGCACGAGCAGAGCGGCCGGGATGAAAGTATGTCGGAGTTTGCGAGTCGTAGTACAACGTCCACTGGCTGAACGGAGCAAGCAAACTTTCGACATCCCCCTTCAAATCAAAAAATGAGAAGGGACGGTTTGCAGCCCCCGACGCCAGGCCCGCAACTAACCCATCGTCGATATTGCCGGTGACGCCTAGCGCAATACTTTTTGATTGCAGCGCTTTTTCACCCGACGCCTCGAACACGTTCCCAGATTCGAACAGTCGTACCGATTCCCGGCTGCGGTTCAAGTTGTAAGCCAGCATGTTGAGCATGCCGGGGACCAACGATGTGCGCATCGCCGATGCTTCTTCGCTGAGCGGATTTTCGAGATCGAGTGCAGGAGCAGTCGAAAAACTTCCGGCGTCGTCTCTGGATATGAAAGTCAGCGAAATAGTTTCGTTGTAGCCAAGCGCAAGAAGCGAAGATCGCATGCGATCGTCCTTTTCCGCATCAGGCAGTTCGCGCACTTCCCCGCTGTAGGGAGGCAGGGTACTGGCGAATTTATCGTAGCCGTGCAGCCGGGCAATCTCTTCGATCACATCGATCTCGCGCTCCACATCGAGCCGCCAGCTTGGGATATGCACGAGATATACCTCTTCGCGTCCGGCAAGGACCGCAAAGCCGAGCCGGTTTAAGATTCGGCTGACCTCAAGAGCGTTGATTTTCTCGCCAAGAATTCGATGGACCTCGCGTAAGTCCACCTCGACCGGAGCAAGATCAATTTTGCGCGCAATCACGTCGATGACGTTGCCGATCAACGTGCCGCCGCCCGAAGCCAAAATTAATTCCGCGACGCGATTCGTCGATGGAACGGTGGATTCGAAGTCGGCTCCCCGCTCAAAGCGATGCGAAGCGTCGGTATGGATGCCGTGGCGCTTCGACATGCGGCGAACCGTGACCGGGTCCCACCACGCGGATTCGACCAGGATATTTTTCGTCTTCTCCGTGATCATGGTTTCGAAACCGCCCATCACGCCTGCCAGGCCGACGGGCTTCACCGCGTCGGCCACGACTAGATCTTCCGCCGACAGCTTACGATCGACACCATCCAGAGTCTTAAGCGTCTCTCCCGGCTGTGCCTTGCGGATAATCAGCTTCTTGCCTTCAAGCAAATCGAGATCGAAGACGTGCGTGGGTTTTCCGCTTTCCCACAAAACATAATTCGTCGCATCGACCGCGTTGTTGATGGCGCGGTGACCCAGCAGTTGCAGCCGCGTTGCAATGTTTTCCGGCGAAGGCTTAATCGCGACGCCACGAATTTCACGAGCAGTAAAACGAGGACAGAGTTCAGGCTCCTGAATCTCGATCGTAACTTCAGACTTGCCTTGTGGCGGCGGCAACTTTGTATCGATTGGCTTCAGCCGAAGATCGTAAAGCGCGGAAGCCTCGCGAGCCACACCGTAGTGATTCATCGCGTCGGGGCGGTTAGTCGTGATCTCCATCTCGAACACGGTCTGTTCGCCGTCGCCGGTGACCCCTTCCACCGCAACACCGGAAAGCGTGAGTTCATCAGCAAGCCGAGCGTAGTCGACGGGAAGGTCAACGAAATCGCGTATCCATGAAGGAGAAAGTTTCATTCGATTGGCTATCTAATTTTCAATCTCTAAAAAACTCTGTCATCCTGAGCGAAGCGAAGGACCTATGCAACTCCGCAGCAAGGGCAAGTTGCACAGGTCCTTCGCTCCGCTCAGGATGACAATCTTATTTAAGAACTACGACGCACAACCAGCCTACAAAAATTGTTCGAGGAAGCGCACGTCGCCTTGATAGAAAAGCTGAATATCATCGACGCCATATTTCAGAATAGCAATCCGTTCCACGCCCATGCCAAAAGCAAATCCCGAGACCTTGGCCGGATCATAATCAACGAAGCCATACACATTCGGGTCGACCATCCCGCAGCCGAGCAGTTCGATCCAGCCGCTGCCCTTGCAGTTGCGGCAGGGGACGCCGTCGCGAATGCCCTTGCCATCGCAGAAAATACAACTGATCTGCACGTCGGCGCTAGGCTCGGTGAAAGGGAAGAACGATGGATAGAAGCGCGTCTTTACGCTCGATCCAAACAGCGCCTTCATGGCGTGATCGAGCGTGCCCTTCAGATCGCAGAACGTAATGTTCGTATCGACCGCCAGCCCTTCCACTTGATGAAAGACCGGTGAGTGCGTCGCATCCGCAGCGTCGTTGCGATGAACTTTACCCGGGCAGACAACTCGAACCGGTGGCTTCATCTTCTGCATAGTGCGAATCTGCACCGGAGAAGTATGCGTGCGCAGCAGCAGTCGATCGCGCTGCGGCTTTGATTCCTGCCCGGCGATGAAGATCGTGTCCTGCGTGTCCCGCGCCGGATGGTTCGGCGGAAAATTCAGCGACTCGAAATTATAAAAATCCGTTTCAATCTCCGGCCCTTCTTCAACCGAGTACCCCAGATTGCGAAAGACGCGCACAATTTCATTCATCGTCTTGATGACGGGATGCTCGGCCCCGATCGGACGACGAATGCCGGGCAGCGTTATGTCGAGCGACTCGGTCGCGAGTTTGCTTTCCGATCCGCCGCTCTGAATTCGAGCGAGGGTCGACTCAACTACCTGCTCGACATTTTTCTTGAGTTCGTTGACGCGCTGGCCGACGTCGCGCTTGGTCGCTCCGGGCGCAGCTTTCAGCCACAGGTCGTTCAGTTGAGTGAGCACGCCGCCCTTGCGGCCCATCCAGCGATCGCGGAATATCTTGAACTCTGCTTCGGATCTGGTCCCCGCCGATTCCTGCGCAAGTGCAGACGCAAATTCGCGCGAAGCCGCTTCAAGGGAAGAGCTTGAGAAGTCCGTAAGTTTAGGAACGGAGTAACTCATGGCGCGTTCGGGTGTGGCGCGAACAAAATTCTAAATCCTGTCATCCTGAGCGAAGGTTGCAGTTCATGAAATGAAAGCACAGCAGTCGAAGGACCCCGCTAAGTTATAACCCATCGATGCCGTAGCAGGGAGTTCTCACTATGCTGCCGACAGTTCGGAGTAAACGCCCCGCGCCAGCGCAAATGCCACGACAACGTTCGTCAAGACTTCCGTGGTCTTGCGCGTAGCGCAAGACCGCTTCCGCTCAAAATGACAAAGGGTTGAAGAGTAATCAACTAAGCGTCTTGCAGCCGACTGAAGAAAGCGTTAAGCCTTCGCCGGCGCTGCTTCCGCGTGGGCGCTCTTCGCCTGCTCGGCCAGATGCGCAAAACCAGCCGCATCATGCACCGCCAGGTCGGCAAGTATTTTGCGGTCGAGTTCGACGCCTGCTTTTTTCAGGCCGCTGATGAACTGGTTATAGTTCAGGCCATTCAAGCGGGCGGCGGCTCCGATGCGCACGATCCAGATGGAGCGGTACTGGCGCTTCTTCTGTTTGCGGCCGGAGTAGGCAAACTTCAGCCCACGTTCTACGGCCTCTTTCGCCGAGCGGTAGAGCTTTGATTTGGTTAGGAAATATCCACTGGCGCGTTCAAGAAGCTTTTTGCGCTTGGCGCGGCGTTTGGTTCCGCGTTTTACACGAGGCATTGTGTTCTCCTTTTTGTGTTTGTTTCAGGCGGCTGGAGGTAAGGAGGCTTCTACCCTAGGGGATTTCTGAAGCCCAGCCTCTTCACGCGCCGCTGCGGCTCGATTGCGATCCGCAGACTTTTTTAATCACTCGTCCAGCTTTACGGTTCCAGCTTACCGGTTAATGACAGGCAACTAGCCCGTCGCCAAAGCTCACGCGTACGGAATCATGCGCGCTGCTTTTTTGTAATCACCATCGCTCACTAACGTAGCCTTGCCAAGCTGTTTCTTGCGCTTCTTCGACTTCGACGTGAGGATGTGACGCGTTCCGGTCTGGTGACGTACGATCTTACCCGTCCCGGTTTTCTTGAAGCGCTTTGCGGCGCCCTTGTGGGTTTTTAGTTTAGGCATAATAGCTCTCAGCTTTCAGCTCTCAGTTCATCAACAACAAATGCAACGCACGCTCATGCAGTCGCACGATCAGGTTTAACTGAAAGCTGATTGCTGACGGCTGAAAGCGCTTCTACGCTGTCTGCGCTCCGCCACGTGGCGCTTGCGGTGAGGCAGGCTTCGGCTGCGCGGGCTTCGAAGCGGATGCGGGCTTTTCTTTCGCTCCGCCTTCCTTCTTATTGGGCGCCAGAATCAAGTGCAGCGTGTTGCCTTCTTGCCTCGGGCGGAACTCCACCAAACCCCGCTGATCGATATCTTTGATCAGGCGTTCCAGAATCTGGCGGCCCAGGCTTTGCCGAGTCATTTCGCGTCCGCGGAAGAAGATGGTCGCTTTGACCTTGTCCCCTTCATCGAGGAACCGCAGCACGTGATTCTTTTTGGTTTCGTAGTCGTGATCATCCACGTTGATACGAAACTTTACTTCTTTAACGGTGATCGTCTTTTGCTTCTTCTTAGCTTCGCGCTCGCGCTTTTCGTTCTGGTACAGAAACTTCCCGTAATCCATGATGCGGCAGACCGGCGGCTGCGCGGTCGGGGAAATTTCCACCAGATCCAGATTTCTTTCGCGGGCCATTTTGAGCGCTTCGAAGGGAGGCATTACGCCGATTTGTTCACCTTCGTCTCCAATCACGCGTATTTCACGCGCTCGGATACGCTCGTTCATGCGGATAAAACGTTTATCGATACTGTCCTCCGTCTGCTGATCTGACAGGAAAATGCTTTAAAAAGTATAGCATGCAAGCGCCGGGGTGTTTGTTATGCCGCGATGCTCTTCGGTGGGCGGAGTCGGCGGTAAAGGCGCTGGTATTCATCGACCATGCGGCGAGCGGTAAAACGTTCGCGGGCCCGGTTATAGGCTCGGGTTCCGTAGAGGCGCGCAAGCTCTCGATCATTGTCAAGTTGCGTGAGCACTTCGCTCAGGCTCTCGGCGCTGTTTCGCTCGAAGTAGAGCGCCGCGTCTCCCCACATTTCGCGGTAAACCTCGATGTCATTGGCTACCAGGGCGCAGCGCGAGAAGGCTGCTTCGATCGTGCCCATCCCCGTCGGCTCGTATCGCGAAGTGGCGGCGAAAATTGTCGACTTGCTGTAGAGCGACCGCAGTTGCGATTCCGTCTGCGCTCCCTTGACGGAAATCTCGCTCCCCCCCGTCTTGACGCGAACATCGGCACGAATCGGAACAGGCGGTGCGGGAATCGGATTATCGGCGCCGACAATGCATACCGGCAGCCCATGCGCATGCTGCGTCAGCAGCGAAACCTGCTTGCCCGAATCCCACAAGCGGCCGATCGCAAGCACCGATTCTTCCTTGGTGATGAACGGATTGAAGTAAATAGGATTTCGTCCCGAAGGAATGATGTGGCCTTCAAACCCGTCTCCGTACGCGATACGAAGCATCTGCTGCATCCAGCTCGAAGTGGTGACGACCGCTTCAGCGCGACGCAAACCCGCAATTATCGTGCCGCGATACCAGGTCAGCCATTCCGAAGCCGCCGGCTCATGGCCATGGATGCTAAGCCACCAGGTGATGACATCTCCGTGAGCGGCGACCAGGCGGGGAGTCGAAACCGGCAAAGCGCCAAAACTCAAATGATTCAGGTGAAGAAAGTCCGGCCGGACATCGCGAATCACCGAGCACAAGTAATCTTGTGCGGCCTCAAAGTCCTGTTCCCCTTCTTGCATCCACTCCAGGCGAAAAGCCGTTGGACGATACTCGAGCCCGTGCAGGCCATCCATCCAGGCGGTCTGATGAGGAAGTGGAATTTCACCGAAGCTCACGAGCGTGACTTGCGCCCCGTGAGTGATAAGTCCGGAAACTAGTTCGCGCGAGTATGTCCAAACGCCGCTGAAGGTGTCAGCCGTCACCAAGACTCGCACAGAACCCCATTGGACCCGAGGGGCTGGAAAATACCCTCGTCCTACCCGCCAATAGCTTAGTTGCAAGAAGTCGAGTTAAGGAAGCCTTTTGTAGCGCCGCCGTCCCGGCGGCTGTCCGGCGGGCGTCTCGCCCGCCGCCCCATCTCGCCCCGCCGAGGGCCGCAGAAACTCGATTTGCCCCCAGCCGAGGGCGAGGCGCCCTCGGGACAGCCGGCGAGACGCCGGCGCTACATTCAGAGCGCAAGCCAAGCGCCCATGGCGGTTGGCGGCAACGCCTTTATGTCGAGTCGGCCCAGCGCATGACTTCCTCGCGATTTGCCATCGGAACCTTGCTTTCGGCCCCGAAGACGTGCGGGTGCGATGGGATGCCGAAAGTACGCGGGCTATGTCCGTGGCCAGCCACCACCACGCTCGGATGCTGCACCAGAATTCGCATCGTCCAGACAAGGTCGTCGAGCATCGTGCCGTGCCCGAAATGCGCGTCAACAGAACGCAGCTCTTCGGATGGCAATTCGCTTCCGCCTGAAAGTAGAACCACCGGCGTCTCCGGCATCAACGCTTTAAGCTCATGCGCCAGTTTGGCGCCGGACATCTTCGGCATCTCGTAATCGAGCAGAGCGAGATCGAAATATTCTTTTCTGCACAACGAAATCCCGGTGCACAACTCCAGCACTTCTGCCGGATCGTTTTTCACAATCACGCGGAATCCGCATTCTTCAAGAATACTGCTCAACACCCGGCTGGATTTTGGATTGTCATCTACGTAAAGAACTGTCGCTTTATCTTGCATGTAAGCCTCCGTTGTCATTACTTGAAGAACGGAATCGCACGGCGCTCTTGCAAACCAACTGAGTGAAGATTTGTAAACACTCTGGTTGAAGGAGCGCGCGTTCTTTCTACTTAAGAAGATGTAAGAAGGGTTCGTAAAGATGTTAAAACGTCGTAAATATTACGGGCAGCATGGGTGGCGAGGAGGAGGCGCGGCCCGCTCCGAATCTTCGGCTTCAAAATGGAATGAAGTTAGCCAGCCGGCACTGTTTCAGCCACTTGTTTGTCGGGCTTGATTTCTTCGCCAGCGGCGTAGCACGGCAACGTGAATTTGAAATTGGAGCCTTGTTCTGGCGACGGCTCTACCCAAATCTTCCCCCCGTTGCGTTCGATGATTTTTTTGCAGATTGCCAACCCGATTCCGTTGCCCGGATATTCGGTTCGCGTGTGAAGACGCTGAAAGACGACAAAGACGGTTTCGATGTTTTCTGCGGGAATGCCGATGCCGTTATCGCTCACGCTGAACAGCCACTGCTCGCCTGACTTTTCGGCGCTTACGGAGATTTTAGGTGGCTGATCGCCGCGAAATTTGATGGCGTTCCCGATGAGGTTTTGAAACACCTGTGTCATCTGTGCTCCCTCGGCGAGAACGGTAGGCAGAGGGGTGTAGGTGACCACCGCTCCGCTCTCACGAATGGCCGGCCCAAGAATCAGCAAAACCTCCGCCATGGCGGATTCGCAATTCATCGGTGTGAGGATTGCGTTGACACGACCCACTCGGGAGAATGCCAGCAAATCCTGAATGAGCGTTTGCATGCGCGTCGCGCCTTCACAGGCGTAGCCAATGTATGTGTCAGCTTTTTCGTCGAGCTTTCCCTTGTACCGTTCGGAAAGCAGTTGTGTGTAGGCAGCCACCATGCGCAGAGGTTCTTGCAGGTCGTGGGATGCGATGTAGGCGAATTGCTCGAGGTCGGCGTTGGAGCGGGCAAGTTGTTCCATTCTCAGTGCGAGGTCAACTTCCGCCTGCTCGCGCAAGGCCGCCACGCGCTGTTCTTCAAGCGCCCTGCGCACCGCTTCGGGCAGACGGGCTAAGCCGTCTTTCAGAACATAATCTTTGGCGCCGAGCTTGATGCACTCGACTGCTTTAATGTCGCCGAGCATGCCGGAGACGAGAATAAACGGTATGTTCAAACCCTTCTGGCGTAACACTTCAAGCGCTTCGAGCCCCCTCCACTGCGGCAGGTTGTAATCGGCGAGCACGATGTCGGGCTTGCGCGAATCCAGGGCTTTGATGAATTCGCTTTCCGTCTGAACATTGACCACCGCGATCGAAAAACCGCCTTTGCGCAAAGCCTGCGCGATCAGTTCAGCGTCTTCAGGATTGTCCTCAATATGGAGGACGTGCAATGAAACAGGCTGTGCTGCCGATGCCCCGTCAGCGCTCATTGGTAGTCTCCGCAAGCGCGGGTGTCCGCAAAACCGGAGGCTGGTTGGTGACCAGCCAGTACAGTCCAACCACCCTCACCGTCTCCCGAAATTGCTCAAAGTCGACCGGCTTCTGGATGAAGCTATTCGCCCCAAGTTATACCCATTAGCCAGATCGCGCTCTTCTTTCGACGAGGTCATGAGGACGACCGGAATCGTTTTGGTGCGCGGGTCGCTCTTCAGCGCTTTCAGAACTTCCATGCCATCGATCTTGGGAAGTTTGAGATCCAGCAGAACCAGTTTGGGAGGCTGATCGAATGACCGGTCTGCATACTGCTCCCGGCAAAAAAGAAAATCCAACGCCTCCTCGCCATCCCGAACCACGAAGATGCGGTTTGCGATCTTGCCGCGCTGCAACGCATGCAGCGCAAGGTCCATGTCGTCTTCACTATCTTCTACAAGAAGAATGTCCAGTTCCCGTGTGCTCATACATTTCCTCCCGCTACTGCCTGCTGTACCTTTGCCTCTGTTTTTGTTGCCACCTCCAGCGTGAACTGGAAGGCCGCACCCTTGTCGATCTCTCCCTCCGCCCACACTCGACCTCCATGCTTGAGCACGATGCGTTGCACCGTAGCCAGGCCGATGCCGGTGCCCTCAAAATCTTCGGGTCGGTGCAGGCGCTGGAACACGCCAAATAACTTATCGACATATTTCATGCTGAACCCCACCCCGTTGTCGCGCACCATAAACACCAGTTGGCCATCTTCTTCCCGCAAGCGGTGCGTCACCTCGATGCGCGCCTGTTCGCGTCCGCGGGTGAATTTGAGGGCGTTGGCAAGCAGGTTCTGAAATATCTGCTTCACCAGAACCGGGTCGCACGAGACTGGAGGAAGATCTTCTATCACCCAATCCACATGCCGCCCTTCAAAGTCCGCCTCCAGGATGGAAATGATGTCGGCAATAATCGGGTTCAATTTGGTGGGCTGGCGATTCAAAGCATGACGCCCAACCCGAGCCAGATTCAACAACTCGTCAATCAAAAGCCCCATCTTGTGCGTGCCGGCCTGGATGCGATCAAGATAATGCTTCGCTCCGGGATCGAGCGATGCCCCGTACTCCTCGACCAGCATCTTGGAGAAGCCTCCAATGTGGCGCAGAGGTGCGCGCAAATCATGGGAGACGGAGTAACTGAAGGACTCGAGTTCCTGGTTTGCGATCTGGAGCTGGGCGGTTCGCTCGATAACGCGCTGTTCGAGTTCGTCGTTAAGTTTTTTGATTTCCCGCTCGGCAGATTTCCTCTGCGTGACATCGCGAATAGCCATCACGCCGCCACGCAGCTCTCCATCCTTGTCTTTCAACGGACCCGCGCTCACTTCGACCCAGACTTCCGGCTCAGGTCCCGGACGCGTCAGGAACAATTCGGTATTGTTGATCTCACCCCGAATCGCGCGCGCCAGCGGAAACTCTTCGCGCGGGAGCAGCGTCTTGCCGTCGCCTTGACAGACGCGGTAGTAGTCGCTCCATTGATCCGGCGGCACGCTCGCAACACCCTCTCCCAAAAGTTCTATCGCAGCCGGGTTCGAGAGAATGAGCTCTCCCTGCCGATCGGCCGCCAGCAGCCCTTCCCCCATGCTATTGAGGACCGATTGCAGCAGGCGCGATTGCGTTTCCAGGGCCTCCCGTGAACGGGCCAGTTCTGTGGCCTGTTGCGACAGTTCTTGCGCCAGCACAATCAGCTTCTCCCGCGCTTCCTTGCGCGCCGTGATGTCGGTGAGCGACTCCAGGATGCGAAGGGGTTTCCCATGGCTGTCGTGATGCAACACCCATACGCTCACGACCGTGACCGTGCTGCCGTCGCGTTTGCGGTGTATCAGTTCGCCTTCCCACGATCCGTCGCGTATCAGCTTTTCTTCGATTTCCTCGACCGGCTCAGGGAATTGCGTCTGCAGGAGTTTATGCGAGATCTTGCCGAGCGCCTCATCCCGCTGGAAGCCGCAAAGCTTCTCGGCGCCGGAACTCCAAAGCACGATCCGGCTGTCCATATCGCGCACCATGACCTGTGCGAGGTCAAGCACCTTGGAATGCTCGGATAACTTGTCTTGCGTCTGTTTCAGTTCGGTGATGTCGGTATTGGTTCCGAACCAGCGAACAATCCTCGCGTTCGAGTCGGTGAGCGGAACTACACGCGTCAGGAAATTGGCAAAGCGGCCATCGGCGCCACGCAGCGGGAATTCCATCTCAAACGGATGCCCGTTTGCGATGGCTCGCTTCCAACCCTCCATCACCTTGGGCAAGACCTCAGGATCATGGACGCTTTGCCATCCCCATCCCGACATCTGCTCGAAGGTGGTGCCGGTGAAGTCGTACCAGCGCTGGTTGTACCAGAAGATATCGCCATTCGGTTCGGCCATCCAGACTAGCTGCGGGATGGTGTTGGCCAGGATCTGAAAGCGTTCCTCACTCTGCCGCAAGGCCGCCTGTGCCCGTTTCATGTCTTCGATGTCGGTGCAGGTCCCAAACCACTGGATGATGGTGCCGACGGCATTGCGCAGGGGCTCTCCCAGCATGAGGAACCAACGGTAGCTCCCGTCAGCGGCGCGCAGGCGGCTCTCCACGGTGTACGTTTCCCCGGTCGCCGCCGAGCGTTTCCACGCCTCCGCGGAGGTTTGCCTGTCGTCTGGATGAAAGGGCGTGTTCCAACCGAATCCGTGAGTTTCCTCGAGAGTGAGGCCCGTATATTCGAACCAGCGATCGTTGAAATAGACGTTGAAACCGTCAGGGGTGCAGATCCACACAAACTGCGGGACGACGTTCACCAGCATGTGAAATTTCAAGTCACTCTCATGCCGCGCCGTCTCCGCCCGCTTGCGCTCGGTAATGTCGCGGGCCACTTTTGAAGCGCCCATCACTCTGCCGGTGTTGTCCCGGATGGGAGAAATAGTGACCGAAACGTCGATGAGCGTTCCGTCTTTTTTCATGCGGACCGTTTCAAAATGCTCCACGCTTACTCCGTGGCCAATGCGATTCAAAATCGTGGCCTCCTCGCCGACGCGGTCGGGAGGGATAAGCATGGACATCGGTTTCCCAATGGCTTCATCTGCGGTGTAACCGAAAACTTTTTTCGCGCCCGTATTCCATGCCGTAATTACACCCTGCAATGTTTTGCTGATAATGGCGTCGTCCGATGACTCCACTACCGCCGCCAGGCGCTCTGCATTTTCTTGCGCCCGGGTGCGTTTCAGGATTTCTCGCTGCAAGTCCTCGGTTCTCTGCTCCACCCGTTTCTCTAACTCGGCGTTCAGAGTGTTGAGCTGGGAGCGTGCCCGCGCACTGACTCCGATTTCCCGATTCACCGCCAGCCATGCCAGCAGCCAGAATCCGGCGGCGAGAAGAGCCCCGACAATAGCGATGAGCCTCGTCAAAAACTGACCGCGTCCGGCTCGTTCTACGCGCTGAATCAAAAGCCTGCTCTCCTCCTCGTAAAGAGCTTGACTGGTGCTACGCACAGTTTCGAGATGCCTCTCAATCTCTAGAGCGTCTGCGCCGCCGGGATACGCTCCAAGCTGCCTGCGTCTCGCGATGATGCTGTTCGCGAATTCGATTGCGGCCTGAATCTGAACCTCAAGTATGTCCAGTCTCTGCTGCTGACTCTGATTGTCCGCGGTCAGGCGGCGCAATATTTGCTGGTCGTTGAGGGTGTCGTGACGAGCTTCCTCGTAGTGGAGCAACAATTGCTCCTCGCCGCTCAGCGCAAATGCGCGGGCTGTGGTTTCCACCTGAATTGCGTGGCGGGTTGTTCGCTGTATGACCTCCCTGACCTCGTAGGTGTGAGACACCCAGAATGCGTCTTCGGCGGCTCTCGCCGCGCTATGCCATGCCGAGATGCCTGTGACTGCTGTCAGCACCAGGGCCAGAACCAGACCCGACGCGATCCTGCGCTTCGCCGGGACATCGACTGGGTCGTCGAACCGTTTGTGCTGTTGAATTTGCCGTTCCAGATCCCGGTTCACATTTTGCAAATGCGCTCGTTCCGGCAGGGACATTACCTTGGGCACAAGCGGGATAAGCATCCCCGTCGTCAGCACGGAGATCGCGGCCGTCACCGCCTTCATAATTCCCGCCAGCAGGTAGTCCCCGTGCCACACGTTCCACACCTCCAGCACGTGGGTCGTGCCACAGGCAAGAATGAAGCTGCCAAACATCCAGAAGATGCTGTTGAAAGGCAGGCCGCGGTTCTTGCGGATGAAGTAAATGAGGATGATGGGAATGCAGTAATAAGAAAAAGCGATAAGACTGTCGGCAATCACATGCAGCCATAGAATGTGCGATTCCCATAAATAGCAGGCGCCGTGGGGCATGAAGTCGGAACTAAACAGCTGTGTGAAAGGCATCATGTAGGCGGGCGCTGTCAGTTGAACTATCGGCAGGAGAGAGCTCGCTTCACCATCTTTCCGGTTACGAAGGGGATGGGTAGGGGAGCATTGAGGCAAAGGCAAAAATTCGAAATAAACGAAAATCAGAGGTGCAGCGCGCCGGCGGTCTCGAAGCTTTCATTCGCCGACCCGATTTCGATCTGGCTGCGAAGCTTCCTGACGAGAATGTGCGCCGATTGCAGTTTCTCACTTGTCCCCGGAGGCAGGGCTGGCGATTCCATCGCCAATTCCACGGTCAAAAGAATCGCGGTCAGCGTCCCGTTAAGCTCGCCGTACAGTTTGCTCGCGCTCGCCCGCCGTGCCGCGGCTTCGGCCTGATGGCCGCGCTCAATCGCGCTCCGAACTTCGCGTACCACGCGCTCTTTTCCATGAATCGCAAAATTGACTTGCACCAGGATTGCAGTATCGAGGTGCTGCAGCATGGCGTCGGCTTCAAGAGGCTCGTTCTCTAGCAGATGCTGATCAAGTACCACCGCGAGAAACGACCGTTCCCGCAGCAGTGTCGTTGCCCGCAACAATGTGCCGGCTAACATTGTTGTTTCTCCTGCCGCCGCTTCAATCGCTCGCCCGCACTCTGCCCCACGATCGCTTGACGTCACTAAAAGAATCATGGGAAGAATCCAAGCAAGTACCTTGCCAATTATCTTCCTGAAAATTAAGCGGGCTCTAATTCCGAACGCCCCTCATCGATACCGCCGTCTGCCGATTCGACTTTTCTACGCGGCCGATTGCCGAACTAAAAGTGGAAACGAAACTCGCTTACGCTCCCGATCTGGCACCCATACTTTCCGTCTCCGACCAGGTTTGGGAATCGTATTCTTTTAATTTTCGATACAGCGTCGTCTTTCCAATTCCCAGAAGTCGGGCCGCCAGCATTTTGTCTCCATTGACCTGGACGAGAGCATTCAGAATCGTATGCTTTTCCGACTCCGCGATCGAAACGATGCCAGCCTGCGCCGCACTTCCTCCGGTCGCCGCCATCGGAGCGCTGTACAACTGAGAGGGAAGATCGCGCACCTGAATCTCATGCGTACTCGTCATGGCACAGGCCCGTTCGAGCGCGTTCTCAAGCTCGCGAACGTTTCCCGGCCAGTCATAATTTTGCAGAGCTTTGAGGGCGTCGTCGGAGATTGATTTTTCGTCGCCAGCATTCTGCCCAATATGTTCCAGAAAGTGAGCCACCAGCAACGGAATATCCGGGCGTCGCTCGCGCAAAGGTGGCATGCGCAGCGTCAGCACGTTGAGGCGAAAAAACAGATCGCGTCGGAAAGTTCCATCGCCCACCGCCCGTTCCAGATCACGATTGGTCGCGGCTAAAATACGAACATTGATCGGCACCCGCTTCACGCTCCCCACCGGACGAATTTCTTTCTCCTGAATCGCCCGCAGCAGCTTAGCCTGCAAGTCCACCGGCAACTCTCCAATCTCATCGAGAAACACAGTTCCTCCATCGGCGATCGCCAGCAGCCCATCCTTCGCGTGGTTCGCGCCAGTGAACGCGCCCCGCACGTGGCCAAAGAGCTCGCTTTCAATCAGAGTCGGTACGAGTGATCCACAGTCCACCGGAATGAACGGCTTGCTCTGGAAACTACCGGCAAAGTGAATCGACTTCGCAACCAGTTCCTTCCCCGTGCCGCTCTCCCCCAGAATCAGCACGGGATGCGAACTCTGTCCCGCCTTCGCGATCATGCGATAGAGCTTTTCCATCTCCGGAGCGCGACCGACGATGTTGCCGAACCCCTGCCTCGATTTGATCGACTCCCGCAATGCGCGGTGTTCCGTCTTCGTTCGCAGATGCGCGGCCACCCGGCCCAGAAGCTGCCGCAGTTCTTCCATGCTGAAAGGTTTCGTCACATAGTCATAGGCACCGTTCTTCATTGCCTGTACGGCGGACTCAACCGTGCCATAGCCGGTGACAACGATGACCACGGCATCCGGGCGATGAGTCCGAATACTTCGCAGAGCGTCCATGCCTCCGGTGCCTGGAAGTTTCAGGTCCAGAAGCACGGCATCAATCGACGAGCGATCAAGAAGACGCAGCGCCTGTTCCGCCGATTCCGCAACTTCGCTGTTGAACCCGAGCGATTGGGCGACCTCGCGGCAGGCTTCTCGGACCATGAGCGAATCATCGACAATCAGAAGATTAAGAAAATTTGCTCCTTCGATTTGTGGCAGGTGATTAAGGTCGGTTGCGGTGGGTGCGCTAAACATGGCGATCTCCTCGTGGTTTCTGGTAACGCAAAGCAGGTTCGTGGTTGTTGTCGCGAACAAGATTGATCCTAGGCAGCTGTCTGGGCGACTGCTTTCCGGCGCCGGCCCTCTTCATGATGGGAGGGCTCGATTGCGGAAATGGTTCTAGGGATGCTCTTACCTCTCGTCCTCCGCCCGTTAAACTGTTTTCTCGGTCGTTGGGGTTCGCCGCGTCGTACTTTTCCTTCTCGCTCTCGATGACCAGCGAAGGTAGAAATATTTCGAAGCAGGTTCCTTGGCCGGGCGTGCTACAGACTGAAATCACGCCGCTGGACTCATCGACGATCCGCCGCACCGTTGCCAACCCCAATCCGGTTCCCATCCCGGGCGGTTTGGTAGTAAAGAAAGGCTCGAAGAGATGGGATCGCGTCTCTTCGTCCATTCCGGTGCCGTTATCCGTAACCGACAGCACCACCGCAGGTCGGTTGATGATGATTTTGTCGGCTAGTGGAAGCAGGTGGTCAGAAGGGAACTCGCCCAGCCGTGTGTTTAAAACGATGGAGCCTCCATTTGGCATGGCATCGCGCGCGTTCAACACAAGGTTGATAAGGACTTGGCGCAACCGCCCTGGGTCGGCAAGCACTGGCCCAGCCTGTGGATCCAAAACAGTGAGCAATTCGGTCTGGCTTCCGATCAGACGGCGAAGAAGGTTCGTTGTCGACATCACAAGCTCGTTGATCGCTACCGGAACAGGCTCAGCCGCCTGTTTGCGGGCGATGGCTAGTAGCTGTTGAGTCAGGGCCGCCCCTTGCTCCCCCGCCATGCGTACTTCGTCAATATGCTTGGAGAGCTCACTGGCTCCGTGGCTATTCGGCAGGCCTTCGCCATCTTTAAAATCCTTTCCGGCTTCGGCACGTTTGCCGCTCTCCAGGTTGGCCGTAATCAAATCGCAATAAAGAAGAATCCCGGTCAGAAGGTTGTTGAAGTCGTGGGCAATGCTCCCTGCCAGGCGGCCGATGACCTCCATTTTTTCCGCTTCACGCAGATGCTCGTCCGCGTTCTTTTGCGCGGTTACGTCGGCAAGCATCGCAATTAGAAAAGCGGGTCGGCTGCTGAGGTCGTGGCCGAGCGACACAGTAAGATGTCCCCAGATCTCAGACCCGTCCTTACGTCTGTACGGCTGCTCGCGCCTAAACGAAGTTTTCTCGCCCGCCAACGATTCTGCCCGGAACAGCTTCTCTCGAGAACTGACATCAAAGTCCGTTTCGGAGCTGGTCAACGAAACGCCGCCGAGGCTTGCCTTCAGTTCGCAACAAAGTGGAGACATGCGAAAAATATTCACCATATTGAGCTCGTCGCTTGCATAACCGAGCATCCTGCTGAATTCAGGATTAACTTCCGAAATCCCACCTTTGAGATCGCAAATGGCCATGGCTATAGGCGCTGACTGAAACGTCGCCTGCAAGCGCTGGTGGCGTTCGCGCTCTTGCTTCGCGGATTCACGAATGAGGTTCATGACGAAGATGCCCGCAGGTCTGTTCCGCAGGTCCCCGCGCCGCAGGGTGACAGACTTGACCTGTCGTTTTCATCCATACAAGGAGTACATTCATTCCGGGAAGGAAAACTTCCCCGGATGAAATGCCCCGTTCTGATCAGGGAAGATTAATATGGGCGTGACTTTCTCTAAGTGCCGGGCATCACATTCCATTTGTGATGAATGGCAGGGTGTAGTTTTGAATTTTGTGATGGATTTGGGTTGGGTTTGAGATGGTGAGGCTCGAAAGCGCATACCAGGCTTGCCGATCTGTCGAATGATCGCCCGGTCGTAACGCTGCAGACGAAAGCCCAATGTGCGGCTACATCTGGCTTGCAAAAGAGGAGAAGGGTTGAAGCGGAAGAAGTGGCAAATCACGGCGCCTTGCTTCGTCTTCGTGATTGCGAGCTGCTGCATGCTCGCCTTCGAAGCAGCGTGCAGTCGGCCGCCCGAACAAAATAACCCCGCCTTGAGCGAAACGCAGAAGCTACCCTTTGATCGGCAGCCCAAGGCTAATGGAATTTCTCCAAGCCTTTCATTCGTTCCATCCAACACAAAAATACCGGAGGGGACGACCATTCCGGTCACGCTGCGAAGCACGATTTCAAGCGCGAGCTCTCATGCAGGCGATACCTTCAGCGCGGTCGTGGATGAACCCTTGGTGATCGATGGTCGCATCGTCGTAGCGAAAGGAGCGCTCGCAACCGGCCGGGTGTTGGAAGCGAAGAGTTCGACGAGTCTGCTTGATCCCGGGTATCTACGGCTTGTGCTAGCGACACTGAACGTCGATTCGCGGTGGATTGCGATTGAAACTTCCAGCATCTTCACAAAAGCTGGGCCGCGAGAAGAAGTGAACGTCTCAGCAGGTATCGCATCAAGCGCGACGCACGAAGACATCACGTTTGAAACCGGGCGGCGACTGTATTTTCGTCTCGCGCAAAGCGCTGAATTGCGACATGTCAACGAGGCAAACGTCGAATCGCACGTCCCGACGCAGCGTTAGAAATGCCCCGCGCCCGTCTGCGATGCAAGCGAAAAGCGCGTACACACTATTCGAGCAGTCCTTGAAGGACCCCGAAATGTCGTCTTGTTTTCAATCGCTTGCGCGGCCGTTCCGGTACTTACGTACCGTCTCTAGTACCTTAGTTACGCGAAAATGAGGGTCGGGTCACGTTCCTAAAGGTTGGCTACTGCTTATAGCGCTTTACCGGATTAAAACCACTACTAATAGACCACCCTTACATCTTCGAATTTCTTCGATTTTAGAAAAACCTCCGAAAACCCAATAAAACTGGGAAATCCACGCTTCTGGCCTTCGCGAACAGTTGCGATATGCTCAGCACACCAAAACACACGGGAATGCTTTTGGAATGTGGGCTCGGTTCTCCTGATTGTCTTAAAGCTGAGCAGGAAGAAAGCTTAGCCGAGTGCGGATGTGAGAGTGGAAACGATATGGCCGATTCGCGGGAAGTAATGAATATTCGTCAAGCTTCGCAGTATCTGGGAGTGAGTGCGGACACGCTTTACAAGTACGTGAATGAGCAAAAGATTCCGGCGTTCAAATTAGGTAATCGCTGGCGCTTCAAAAAATCGAAGCTCGATCAGTGGATGGAAGAGCAGTCCGCCGAAACCGAGACCAGGGGCAAAAAGAAAGCCAAGGCGTCGGTGAAGGCTGCCGGAGTTCTGTAGACGATTTGTACACGGAAATAGTTGAACGGATTTTTGAAAAGAGAATTCGTTAGGAAAAGGTGGGACACATGTTTGGAATGGGATCGAAAACGATTGTAGGTCTGGATGTGGGTTCTTCGAGCATCAAGGCCGTCGAACTCAGAAAGACACGTACCGGAATCGAAGTGGCGCACCTCGGCCTCGAGCCGATCGCTCCAGACATTGTCGTCGATTCCATGATCGTAGATTCCGGCACCGTATCAGCCGCCATTGCCAAACTGTTTGGCGATACGCAGATCAAGTCGAAAGCGGTAGCAACCGCGGTCAGCGGACACTCCGTCATCGTCAAGAAAATCTCGCTGCCTTCGATGAGCGACCAGGAACTGGCCGAGACCATTCAGAAAGAGGCGGCGCAGCACATCCCGTTCGATCTCGCTGACGTGAACCTTGATTACCAAATCCTGTCGGACGACGCCAGCAGCCCGACCATGGATGTACTTCTGGTGGCAGTGAAGAAAGACAAGATTCTCAATTACACCAACGTACTCTCGATGGCCGGCAGAACTCCGGCTATTGTGGACATCGATGCGCTCGCTTTACAGAACTGCTACGAGTTCAACTATGAGCCGGCTCCGACCCAGGTCGTCGCGCTGCTCAATCTCGGTGCGAGCGTGATGAACATCAACATCGTGAAGGGCACCACACCGCTCTTCCCGCGCGACGTTTCAGTTGGTGGGCATCAGTACACCGATTCGCTGCAGAAAGAATTGGATCTCAGCTTTGACGACGCGGAGTCGCTCAAACTGGGACGCAAGATCGGCACGGTGCAGGACGACGCGAAGACGCCAATCCTGCAGCAGGTAACCGAAATCATCGTCCTGGAAATTCAGAAGACGTTCGACTTCTTCCGAGCCAGCGCGGCGGGAGAGCACATCGAGAAGATTTACCTGGCGGGCGGTTCAGCGAAGGTGCCTGGCTTGGTAGAAGCGTTGCGGCATGAGTTCTCAATGCCGGTTGAGTTGTTTAATCCGTTCCAAAAAGTGCTGGCGCCCGCGGACGGCGCCGGAGCGCAACTGGTGGAAGAGAATGCAGGCCAGTTGGCAGTGGCCGTGGGTTTGGCCCTGAGGAGTTTTGAAAAATTATGATCCGAATTAATTTACTTGGCGCTCCAAAACCGAAAGGCAAAAAGAGTCCAGCCGTCAGCATGCCGAGCTTTGAAGTCGGCAATCTTGGCGGGCCGCTGGTACAGACCGCGGCGGTCTTATTGATCGCGGGCGCTCTGAATGCCGGCTACTGGTACAAGCTCGATAGCGAGCAAAAAGCGATCGAGATCAAAGCCAGGGTTGCGGAACAAAAGAATCGCGAACTCGCCGATATCAAGGCGAGGTACACGGAGCGGCAGCGGCAAGCTGACTCCTACAAGCGTCGCGTTGATGTCATCGACCAGTTGCGTGCCAATCAAGCTGGCCCGGTGAATCTGATGTCCACCATCGGCGACACCATCAACAGCACCGATGCGGTCTGGCTCAACAGCATGCTTGACCAGGGCACGAGCGTCGCGATTGACGGAACTGCCTTGAGCAGCGATGCGGTTGCGAACTTGATCTCGAATCTGCAGAAGACTGGTTATTTCCGCAACATCGAAATCAAGGAAAGTTTTCAGGACGACGGAATTAAAGATATGCAGGCGTTTCAGTTTAGTTTGACCTGCGAAAAGGCGAAGTCGTAAAGGCGGAACCTCCTATGAATCTTGGCGAATTATCAGGTGTGAAGCTGTTAGGGACTTTGGTGCTGGCGGCTGCCATGGGTACCGGTGGGCTCTACTACACGGTATTCAAATCGCAGCGCGACCAGAACGATGCGGCGCAGGTCAAGTTGACGGCCAAACTGCGGGAGAATGCGGAACTCGAAGCCTATCGTCCGAAACTGGCCGATATCGAGCGTCAGCTTTCGAACCTGAAACAGCAGCTCGAGATCGAACGGCGCATCGTGCCGGATGAGAAGGAAGTCGACAACTTCATGCGCATGGTGAGCGGCGAAGCCCGCAAGTCCGGCGTTGAAGTTCGCCGCTATACCGCTCGTCCATACGTGAACAAAGACTTCTATACGGAAGTGCCGTTCGAAGTGGAACTGGACGGTCCGTACTATTCGATGCTCGGATTTTTCGCCCGCCTGGGAAAAGTCGAACGCATCGTGAACGTCTCGAATCTGCTGGTGGCATCGGCTGGCAAACCGGGGCCTGCCAAGGCGAAGCACGCGTACCAGTACGCGCCTGGCGAGAGCGTTGTCGCTACCTGCCAGACGACCACGTATTTCAGCCATGATCTCGATCCTGGAGTTCCGGCAAAGCCTGGAACCCCGGTGAAGAAGTAGGAGAATGAAGATGAAACCGACGCTCAAAATATTGGTTTACGTGCTGGCGGCAGGCTCTGCCTTCGGCCAAAGTCCGAGCATCATTCAAAACACTCGGAACACGATGAACGCCGTAAGCGAAAAGAATGCGGCGGCGTCGAACGAAGCGCTGGGCACTCAGGCGTCATCCGCCAACTCTACGCACTCGGCTCCGGCCACTGTTAGCGCCATCTCATCGAAAAAGAGCCAAGCCATGCAGTCGGCCCCGAAGCCTGTCGCGGTGAAAACGACGGTTGCAAAAACCGTCCCATCGCCGATGAGCCCGAAGGTGCCTGCTAAGACTAAAGTTTCAACCGTTAAAGCCCCGGTCGTTGTGGTTCAGACAAACGCGAAGCCGAAAGCTGCAGCGGTTGCGCTAACCACCACGCCAGTCGCGACCATGAACAAGCCTTCCGCCAAAGCCGAAGCGCCGAAAAGCGGTTCTGCTGCGGCAAGCGCTGTCGAAGAGCGGGAAAGCGAAGCTTCCTTACCTCTCGAAAGCAAGTATGGAGCGAACGGACGCCGGGATCCTTTCATCAGCCCGGTTGTGAGCCATAACTCTGGAGCCACCGCTTGTACCTCAGGCAAGAAGTGCCTGGAGATTGGAACCGTCAACCTCCGCGGTGTAGTGCACGGGGAAAACGGATTTATCGCTGTGGTCAGCAACAATCTGAACAAAGCTTATTTTCTCCGGGAGAACGACCCGGTATTCAACGGCTACGTGGTGAAAATCACCGGCGACTCGATCGTGTTCCAGGAGACGCTGCAAGACCGGTTAGGCAAGTCGTTCACGCGTGAAGTCACAAAGAAAATTACGACCCCGGCTGTTTAGTTCCGGGCAAAACGATTTTGAAGAAGTACATCGAGGCGAAACGGCCTCGTATGGGGAGATAGGGAAATGCGAAAGCAACTGCTAGGTCTTTTAGTTCCGCTGACAGCGTTCGTGATGATCGCTAAAGCGGCTGACATGACTGGATCGGCTCCGAGCGCTGCACTGCAGAAGCTTGAGGTCGCCCACAGCCAGGACGGGCTGCGGGTCGAGTTCAACTCCAAGGGCACTCTGGCGCCCAAGGTGACGACACTCGATTCACCAGCGCGTATTGTCGTCGATTTCCCTAACACGGTTATGGCCACGAGCCAGAGCCACATCAACGTCGGCAGCGACGGCGTGAAAGATGTGCGCGTAGGTATGGACGGACAGAATCCGCCCGCTACCCGCGTCGTCATCGATCTCGATGGCAAGAGCGTAGCCAAAGGTCAGCACGAGCTGACTGCCGGCGCGAATGGGAGCTACGTGCTAACCATTCATGACGCAGTAGTAGCGCGTCATGTCTCGGCTCCGGCTGTGAAAGCAGCCACCGCGGCTCCAGCGCCCCAAATGGCGCGAGTCTCGGCTCCAGCGAAGTTGGTGCCGGCGAGCGTGACCGCTCCGGCTCCTTCGTCGGAAGTTGCGGCCGCGGTTGCGACCGACAACAAACCCGCCGAATTTGCCTTCGTGGAACCTAAGTTCTCGGTGAAGGACGAACAGAACGCTGCTGCCCCCGCCGTGAAGGCGGAGGAAGCGGCTAGCCGCTTCGCCGACAAGACGGCAGCTGAACTGGTTGCCGTCACCAGCAATGGTGCGATGCAGCAGTCGTCCGATCAGACTTCTAACGGTGGACAAGCGATTCGTCCGGCCGTGAATCTGGCGGCCGAGCAGAAAGCTCAACTCGAGCAGAAGCCGGCCTCGAACGGCGCGAAATACACCGGCGAGCCGATCTCGGTCAACCTGAAGGACGTCGATCTGAAAGACTTCTTCCGCCTCATTCACGAGATCAGCGGACTGAACGTCGTTCTCGATCCCGCCGTTCACGGCAACTTGACGATTGTGCTCGACGACGTGCCGTGGGATCAGGCACTCGACATCGTCCTCAAAAACAACGACCTCTCGCGCCAGCTGGACGGCAACATCCTGCGCATCGCGACGATCGACACTCTGAAGAAAGAAGCTGAAGGACGCCGTGCCCAGATTGACGCCGAAGCGCTGGCAGTTGAAAAAGTCAGCATCACGCGTTTCCTGAGCTATGCCCACGCCAAGGATGTAATCATCCCGATCAAGAAGTTCTTGAGCCAGCGTGGCGATGTGGTGGCCGACGAGCGTACGAACTCGCTGATTGTCTCTGACATTCCATCGGTTCTGCCGCAGATCGACCGCATCATCCAGCAGATGGATCGCAAGACGCAGGAAGTCGAAATCGAAGCCCGCGTCGTAGCCGCCACCCGCAGCTTTGCTCGCGATATCGGCGTGCAACTCGGCCTGGGTTGGGGTAATGGACCCACGGCCATCGGCGGCGTCGGTGCAGTTGGAACTACACCGACCAATGTCGGCGGTGTGAACCCGCAATATATCGTTAGTCCTGGTGGCAGTGCGGCGAATGGATACCAGATTCCCCTGTTCTCAAATCTTGGGGCAACTGGTCCAACTAGCGGCCTGCAACTCGTTAATGCCAGCAGCAACGTGCGCGTCGACCTCCTCCTCACCATGGCGGAATCGCGCGGCCTGCTGAAAGTGCTCTCACGTCCTCGGGTGGTAACGCAGAACAACATCCAGGCAATCGTGAGGCAGGGCGTGAAGGTTCCAGTTGTGACTGCCGCTCAGTTGGGTGGTCCTGCAACCGTTACCTACGTGGACGCTTTCTTGCGCCTCACCGTTACCCCGCAGATCACGTCAGAAGGCACCATCTTCTTGAACGTGGACGTTGAGAACACGCTGCCTGACTTCGGCAACGCCATCAACGGCAACCCAACCTTGATCACCCAGCAGGCGACCACGCAAGTCCTGGTCACCGATGGCGGCACGGTTGTGATTGGCGGCGTCATCCAGACCCAGAACTCGCTCAGCATCTCGCAAGTTCCGGTACTTGGAGACATCCCGTACCTCGGCAACCTGTTCAAGCACCGCACTGTAAACACCTCGAACCAGGAGCTCATATTCTTCATCACTCCGCGCATCGTTCAGACATAGTCCGGACGTAGCTCGAAGTTTCACCCAGCGAAGCCGCCACTAGACTCGGAGAACCCGCCGAGAAGAGTGGCGGTTTCGCTTTTGTGCCAGAACTTTGCTTTAAACTGAATGCGGTGTCTACTTCATCCACCGACCGCAAGATCACGGATCATTCCAAGCGACTTCTGCGCCTGCAATCGTCGCTCAGTGAGTCTCGGCTGGATGCTCTGCTCATAACGCATTTGCCAAATATTCGATACCTATCAGGCTTCACGGGAAGTTCCGGCGCTTTACTGGTATCGAAGAAAGGCAGCACCTTCTTCACCGACGGCCGCTACAGGATCCAGGCGAAAGAAGAGGTGAGTGGAGCAAAACTCCTGGTAGCTCAAAAGAATCCGCTCATCGCAGTCGTCGAATGGATCAGGAGTGCCGCGTCTCGCTCGGCATTGCAGTCGTCGAAATCCACAGCTCCACCAGCCGTCGGGATCGAGTCGGAAGTGATGACGGCTGGCGCCAGGGATCGATTGGCAGCGTCGTTGAAGGGCAAGGCACACCTTAAAGCCACGAACGCCATGGTCGAAACCGCCCGCATGATTAAAGATGCGGACGAGATCGCACGAATCAGGCACGCTGTAGAACTCGGTGCCAGTTTGTTCGCTATCGCTCTTAAAGGCATTCGCCCAGGCATCGCGGAAATCGAAGTTGCCGCAGCGATGGAGCACAAAGCCCGCCAGGCTGGAGCGGATGGCACGTCGTTCCCTATCATCCTCGCGTCTGGCGTCCGTTCCGCGGTTGTTCACGGTCGCGCATCGCAAGCGCGCATCCCCTCTCGCGGATTCGTGGTCTGCGATTTTGGTGTTATACTCGCCGGTTATTGCTCGGATCGCACTCGTACTGTGCACGTCGGGAAGCCGACTCCTGAGGCGAAAGATTTTTACGCAACGGTGCTGGAAGCCCAGCAAGCGGCGATCGAAACGGTTCGCCCCGGAGTTACCGCCGCCGAAGTAGACGGCGCGGCGCGACGCGTGCTCCGCAAGCGAAAGTTAGACCGGTATTTTACGCATTCCACCGGGCATGGTTTAGGATTAGAGATTCACGAAGCACCCCGCCTTGCAGCCGGGCAAGATCAGAAGCTCGAGTCGGGAATGGTAATTACCATTGAGCCTGGAGCCTATGTCCCCGGAAAGTGGGGAGTTCGAATAGAAGATGTTGTTTTAGTGACTTCATCAGGCTGTGAAGTGCTGAGCCCCGATAGCAAAGAGTTAGTTGTAATCGAATAGACTTTAACGTAGAGACGCGGTTATCCGCGTCTCTTTTCTGCGGAAATCACGGACGTAGGCCGCGTCGAACGGCCCTCGAAGTCATAAATCACGAAGTCAAAGAGTAAGAGCGACCTGCCAGCATCCATGAATCAAAAAGAGCTCAAAGAACTCATCGAATTTTTAATCGAGAAAGACATCGCAGAATTTGAACTGGAGCGCGGCGATGTCAAGGTCAAGATCAAGCGCGCGGCAGACGCCTCTCACGCGCCTCTTCCGGACTCGCGTTATATAACCGTCCAGCCAGTGGCTGTCGCCGCCCCAGTTCCCGCGGTCGCCACTTCATCTGCGACGGTTGATCTGGCGGCAAACGCCGCCCCCGCGCCGCCGGCGGAAGCGGAAGAGAAGCTGCACATTGTGAAGTCGCCGATCGTTGGCACTTTCTACGAGTCTCCATCGCCCGGATCGCCTCCCTTTGTCAAACCCGGCGACATTCTCGAAGTCGGACAGGTCCTTTGCATTGTGGAAGCGATGAAATTGATGAACGAAATTGAGTGCGATATGGCGGGGGAACTAGTAAAGACAATGGTCAAAAACGGCCAGCCGATTGAGTACGGACAGGATCTATTCGCAGTGCGGCCCGCGAAGTGATTCGGCCGCGAATAAGTGCGTAACTCGCGGGTAACCTTTTATCCTGAGCGAAGCGAAGGACCTATGCAATTGCCCGGCAAAGGCTGGTTGCATAGGTCCTTCGCTTCGCTCGATGGCAAGTAATTCTAGTTACGAAAATGATCGACTTGTAGAGCATAATTTTTAGGTAAACATGTTCAAGAAAATCCTGGTAGCGAACCGTGGCGAGATCGCCTTGCGCGTCATTTGCGCTTGTAAGGAGTTGGGCATTCGCTCGGTTGCGATCTACAGCGAGGCTGACCGTAACTCGCTGCACGTTCGTTTTGCCGACGAAGCGATCTGCATTGGCCCTCCGCAGCTAGCAAAGAGCTATCTGAATATTCCGGCAGTGATCAGCGCGGCTGAGATTGCCAACGTCGATGCCATTCACCCCGGCTACGGACTGCTTTCAGAAAACGCCAACTTCGCCGCTGTGTGCGAAGCCTGCCACATCAAGTTCATTGGGCCGACCCCCGACGTAATTCGCCTGATGGGCGAAAAAGAAAAAGCCCGCGCCGCCATGAAGGAACATGGCGTTCCCATTCTTCCGGGTTCTGACGGCGTCGTTGCATCCGAAGAAGAAGCGATCGAGTGGGCCCGCAAGGTCGAATACCCGGTCATCCTCAAAGCCACAGCGGGAGGCGGCGGACGCGGCATGCGCATCGTCCGCACGGAAGAAGAATTACCTGCGCTCTATCGCACCGCGCAATCCGAAGCGGCCTCAGCTTTTGGTAACGGCGATCTGTATCTCGAACGCTACGTCGAGAATCCGCGCCATATCGAATTCCAGGTTCTCGCCGACGAACACGGCAATGTCGTCAGCCTGGGAGAGCGTGAATGTTCGATCCAGCGCCGCCACCAAAAATTGCTCGAAGAGTCGCCATCGGTCAAAGTCACGCCTGAGTTGCGCAAAGAGATCGGCGAGATCCTCAGCAAAACACTAAGCAAAGTTGGTTACCACAACGCTGGAACCATCGAATTTCTGATGGACCAGCAAAGCCGGCTCTACTTCATCGAGATGAACACCCGCATTCAGGTCGAGCATCCGGTGACGGAAATGGTCACCGACGTCGACCTGGTGAAGAGCCAGCTTATGATCGCTGCCGGAGCCAAGCTCTCCGACGTACTGCAAGGCCCCATCGTGCATCGCGGACACGCCATCGAGTGCCGCATCAACGCCGAGCATCCGGAGAAGTTCACGCCATCGGCAGGCAAGATCACGACCTTCAATCCTCCCGGAGGCACCGGCGTGCGCATCGACACCGCCGCCTATTCCGAAGGCACAATCCCTCCTTATTATGATTCGCTGATTGCAAAACTGATCGTGCGCGGCAAAGATCGCCCCGAAGCCATCTCTCGCATGAGCCGCGCGCTAGGCATGTTCATCGTGGAAGGTATTTTCACGACAATCCCACTTCACCGCAGAATCCTCGCTGATCCGGAATTCCGCGCCGGGAATTTTGACACCGGATTTATCGAGCGGTTTCTTGCAAAGCCGAAATAGCCTGTATTCAGATTGTCTCTTAATCCCGCCCGTTAACGGCACAATTCACATTTGACAAGGCGTGGGGCAAGTCGCACTATTGCCCTGCCGATTGTTGGGTGTCATTCCGTTGCCCCAAGGGAAATCTGCGTTCCTCATCGGAGCGTCCGCAAGATTGCTCCGCAGATATCGCCCGAGTTGTATCGACAATTTGATCGGACTTCAACGCCGACCTCCCCCGGCTAACTAGCGAACTGGAGGCTCATATGAAAAAGTTCGGGTATCGCTCTTGGTTGATTTCATCTTCTGTTGCATTGCTGCTCTCAGCCATAACCATTCCAGTCATGGCGCAAACCTACACCCGGCTCTACACCCTGGGCACAAACGCCGGTGACCCTATCAATCCATCCGCCATCGGATCGATGTCGCAAGGCCGAGACGGTCGTGTTTACACCACAGCGCAAACCGGAGGGGCTAACTCGCAAAGAGAGGGAAGCGCGTTCGCCTTTACCCCAACCGGCGTATTGTCCCGTGTTTGGGATTTCGGCAACTATCCCCTGCCGAATAGTCCCTGGAGTGGTTTGGCGATGGGAACTGACGGGAATTTTTATGGAACCACCACTTCCGGCGGAACCCACATCTCCGGCACGGTGTTCAAATTGACGAGTACCGGCGTGTTCACGACGTTATGGAATTTTACTGGTGCAACGGACCAGGGTGACCCACAATCCGGGCCTATTCTCGGCCGGGACGGCAATTTCTATGGCACTGTCGTTGGCGTTTACTCGGGCACGTACGGCGCTGCCTACAAGATCACTCCAACCGGAGTGCTTAAAACACTTCACGCCTTCACGTTCACGGATGGCGCTACGCCGTATCAGCTTATTCTGGGCCTCGACGGCTTTTTCTACGGCATTACCAGAGGCGGCGGCGCTAACAAAATGGGCGTCGTCTTCCGCATGAGTGCGGCAGGTGCAGTCAAGGTGCTTCATAGCTTCGCCGGATATCCCGCTGACGGAGCACAACCAATCGGCACTCTGGCGCAGGGGAATGACGGCACACTGTACGGAACGACCTACGCCGGCGGAACGAAAAACGTGGGATCGATTTTTAAAATCTCACCCTCCGGCACCGGCTTCGCGATCCTTCACAACTTTGATCGGACCATCAGCATCAGCGATGGCGGCCAACCTCTCTCGGGCCTAGCCCTCGGTACCGACGGAAATCTGTATGGTACGTCCAGTGTCGGCGGTAGTAAAAACTTTGGATCATTATTCAAAATTACCCCCGCTGGCCTCTACACAACGCTCTACAGTGCTTGTTCAGTCGTGTGTACAGACGGATTCTCGCCTGCGACGCCAATGCTGCAACATACCAATGGAAAATTCTATGGGCTGATGCGTGGGAACTCGAACGGCGGAAGCGCCCTCTACAGCCTGAACGTAAATCTCGGGGCCTTCGTTAGCCTGGTTACCACGACCGGCGCTGTCGGATCTTCCATTCAGATTCTAGGTCAAGGTTTCATCGGAACCAGCGCGGTGAATGTCGGCGGCACGAAAGCAAATTTCTCGGTAGTCTCCGACACATATATCACTGCAACGGTGCCTGCCGGAACCTCCGGCTTCGTAAGCGTCACGACCACGGCCGGTACGCTGACCAGCAACCGCAAGTTTTTTGTGACTCCGGCCTTCACAAGCTTCACTCCGGCCAGCGGGCCCGTGGGGTCAAAGGTCGTCGTAACCGGCAAAGGACTGACGCAAGCGTCCAAGGTGACGCTCGGCTCGAAGGCAGCTACGTTCGTGGTGAATTCGGATACGCAAGTGACCGTCACCGTTCCGTCAGGAGCAATAACCGGAAAGATCGCGATCACAACTCCCGGGGGAGTCGCAACCAGCAAAACTGCGTTTACGGTAACCTAGTACTTCCTATGTGCCCGAAGCTGGGAGCCGCCCAATACGTGGTCGGCTCCCACTTCACCTAAAATGAACCTGACTCGAGATGCGTCTTCCGCGCCTTTATCCCATTCTTGATGCATCGTGTTTTGGCGATGTCGGTTCTATGCCGGGCATCGCCGAAGCATGGGCAGCCTCAGGAATTGCCTTTCTGCAATACCGCAACAAGTCCGCAAGAACCGGCCAAATGCTCGACCAAGCCCGTGAACTCCGCTCGCGCCTCGGCACCAGCATCAAGCTCATCATGAACGACCGCGCCGACCTCTGCCTCGCCGCCAACTTCGACGGTCTCCATATCGGTCAGGACGATCTCTCTCCAGAATCGGCCCGCAGCATCATCGGCCCCAATCGCTGGCTCGGAGTTTCCACCCACAATCCAGAGCAAATCGCCAAAGCCAACGAAACTTCTGCCAACTACCTCGCCATCGGTCCCATCTTTGCCACCAGGAGCAAATTAAATCCCGATCCCGTTGTAGGCCTAGACGGCCTGCGCCGGGCAAGGGAACTGACGCGTAAGCCGCTCGTGGCCATCGGCGGCATTACTCGCGCCAACGTTCTCTCCGTCATTGACGCGGGGGCCGATTCCGTGGCAGTGATATCCGACTTGTTACTGGACCCAGCCAAATCAGCAGAAGAATTCTTGCGCCTTCTAGGGTAAAGTTGACTGCATAAATTCTTGTTATCGCTTTTCGCTTTTGCTGCTTGTTTTCGTTTTTTAATGTTTGTTTTCGCTTTTAGTGCTTGTTTTCGTTTTTGATCTTGTTTTCGCTTTTAACGCTTGTTTTTGCTTTTAATGCTTGTCATCCCGAGCGAAGCGAGGGATCTGCAGTTCGCAGTTAGATGCAGATCCCTCGGTTCTCCTCGGTATGACAATCCAGAGAAGATAACCACTAGCAATCCGAACTGGCGCGTTCTTTTGCGCCCAGGAGGTTCGTGAGCACCAAAATTTCTCCATCGGTCCCGTCGACGAGCCCTGGCGACTGGCAGCGGCACACGCATCAGGATAAAGATCTGGTCAAAGGGCTAGGCCTCACCAGCGCGACAATGCTGGTCATGGGCTCCATGATTGGATCGGGCATCTTCATTGTTTCCGCCGAAATTTCCCGCGAAGTCACGTCGCCTGCACTGCTCATTGGCGCCTGGCTGATCACTGGTTTTTTGACCATCGTCGGCGCATTGACCTATGGCGAACTGGCAGCGATGATGCCGCGGGCTGGCGGCCAATACGTTTACCTACGCGAGTCGCTCGGACCGCTCTGGGGCTTCCTTTACGGCTGGACGCTCTTTCTCGTGATTCAAACCGGAACCATCGCCGCCGTCGGCGTCGCTTTCGGAAAATTTCTCGGAATATTCTGGCCCGCGATTTCATCCACGCAGTGGATCGTTCATCTTTGGAAAGTCCCCAAGTTCACTATCGGTCCCATGGTGCTTGGAGGCATGGATGTCGGCCTGAACACGCAGAATCTGGTTGCGATCCTCGTGGTGGTTGCGCTTTCGGTCATCAATATTTTTGGAGTAAAGACTGGCGCTGCCATACAGAACATCTTCACGACCGCCAAAGTTTCAGCCCTCTTCGGCCTTGTGTTATTCGGGATTTTCCTCGGCCGAAACGCGCAAGCAATTGCCGCAAACTTCGGCGCTAACTTCTGGATGAACTCCGGCCTCGGCGATCTTCACGAAGTCGGCACCGCTGGCGCAAGCGTCCTCGTCTCGACGTTAACAGTCTTGGCCATCGCGCAGGTCGGATCATTATTCTCAGCCGATGCCTGGAATAACGTCACCTTCACCGCGGGAGAAGTAAAGAACCCGAGCCGCAATCTTCCTCTGTCCCTAGCCATCGGTACCGGGGTAGTTATCTTCCTCTACATTGCCTGCAACTTTATTTACCTCACCGCGCTGCCGTTAGTCGGCAGTTCAACCGGAGCAACGCTGCTCGAACGCGGCATTCAATATGCACGCGAAGATCGCGTAGCGACCGCGGTGATGACGCAGATGTTCGGCGCCGCCGGCGGAGGCCTGATGGCGGTCGCCATCATGATCTCCGGCTTTGGCTGTTGCAATGGATTGATTCTGTCAGGCGCGCGCGTTTACTACGCGATGGCCAAAGACGGCCTCTTCTTCCGCAGCGTCGCCAAACTCCATCCCACCTACAAAACCCCGGCGGTCTCGCTGATGGTTCAGATGGTTTGGACGTGCGTGCTTTGCATCTCCGGCAGCTACGGTCAATTGCTCGACTACATCATTTTTGCCGTGCTCGTTTTCTACGTGCTGACCATCGTCGGCCTTTTCGTTCTACGCCGCACCCATCCCGAAGCCGAGCGGCCATACAAAGCCGTCGGATACCCCGTCCTCCCGATTATTTACATCGTCATGGCTTTGTTTATTGATATCGTGCTGTTACGCTACAAGCCGCAGTTTACGTGGCCCGGACTGTGCATCGTGCTGTTAGGCATTCCGGTGTATTACTTATGGCGGCCGCGTACAGAGACTGCTTCTGTTTAATAAAGTGGGAGAGTGTTATTAATGACGGACCTCTTTGCAAAAAAGCCGCTCAACCAGCTATTGGAAGAGGCGAGCGATACTGGCTCTCACAGCCTGAAGCGCACGCTTGGCGTTTTTCAGCTGACTGCGTTGGGAGTCGGAGCGGTTATTGGGGCGGGAATATTCGTGCTCTCCGGCTTGGGCGCGCACTATGCTGGGCCAGGGCTGATGCTCTCCTTCGTACTCTCTGGTTTGGGTTGCGCGTTTGCGGCGTTGTGCTACGCCGAATTCGCGGCGATGATTCCGCTGGCGGGCAGCGCCTACACCTACGCGTACGCCACTCTCGGCGAAATTTTTGCCTGGATTATCGGTTGGGATCTGACCCTCGAATATGCGATGGGTGCGAGCACAGTTTCGTCTGGTTGGTCGAACCACTTTATTGAACTGCTCGACATCCTTCATATCAAAATGCCGCTTTGGCTAGCCTACGACCACTGGACCGGACTTCACACCGCCGAAGACATGGTTGCCCGGCAGATGACGCTCGCCTCAGACGCCTCGCTAGTCGCCGGAACTCAGGCCTTCCTCGAAAAGAAGACAGCGATTCTCGCAGCGCAGTCTCCTGACCTGTTGCAGCGTGCTCATGATCTCCTCAACGCGCCTCACTTGTTCGGATACGAAATCGGCCTCAATCTGCCAGCCTTCATCATCGCCTTACTGATCACCGCAATTCTTGTCGTGGGTATCAAAGAAAGCGCCCGCTTCAACGCGACGATTGTGACTATCAAAGTGGCAGTCGTTATTTTTGTAATCGGATTGGGCTTCCGATACGTTTCCGCAGCCAACTGGGGAACCGATTGGGCAAGCTTCGCTCCATTCGGATTTTCCGGCATAGGAGCAGGTGCGGCATATATCTTCTTCGCCTACATCGGATTCGACGCCGTCTCCACGACCGCCCAAGAAGCAAAAAATCCGCAGCGCGATTTGCCTATAGGTATCATTGCATCGCTCTTAATATGCACGGCGCTATACATAGCCGTTGCGGCCGTTCTCACCGGCATGGTTCCTTGGCGAGACGTTAACATCGAAGCGCCGATCGCGCGTGCCTTCATGGATCGAGGCCTCACCGGCGCGTCCCACATCATTACCCTCGGCGCACTAGCCGGGCTCACCAGCGTAATGCTCGTCATGTTGCTCGGGCAAACTCGCGTCCTCTATTCCATGGCGAACGACGGACTGCTGCCAAAGAAATTTTTCGCCGCAGTTCATCCCCGCTTTCGCACCCCGTGGAAGAACACGATGCTCGTCGGCCTGCTGGCCGCCATTGTCGGCAGCCTTACCCCAATCGACGACATTGGGAAAATGGTCAACATCGGAACGCTCCTGGCCTTCGTCATCGTATGCATCGCGGTGATGGCACTGCGGCGCACCAATCCCGGCCAACCTCGTCCGTTCCGCACACCTTGGGTTCCCTTCGTGCCAATCATGGGCATCATCTTCAATGGCTACATGATGTACAAACTGGGATGGGTGAATTGGGCGCGATTGATCATCTGGCTAGTGATCGGGATGGTCGTTTACTTCACCTACAGCCGCAAGCATAGCCGCGTACAAGCGGCGCTCGAAGGTCGCACGCTACCAGAATAGCCCAACTGGACGGACGGGCGAGATAGCCCGTCCCCACAAGTCTGTTACTCTTCCTGAATTTTTCTCGCGATGGCGGTAGCCATGCTTCGGGGCGAGATTCGTATCGACTGCGCCAGTATCCAATTTTTTAGGCCGGAGATCACCACCGGCTTGCCCGCCATGAGCGCGCGATATCCATCCTCGGCGACAGTCGTTGCGTCCATCGATCCAAATTTCAGCAGCTTCATCGCAGTCGCGTTGGCGCGCTTATGGAACTCCGTCGCCGTCGCTCCCGGACACAAACAAGTCACAGTGACACCAGTCCCTTTAAGTTCATTCGATAAGGCTTCCGACAGATGCAGCACATAAGCCTTAGTCGCGAAGTACACGGCCATCAACGGCCCCGGCTGAAAAGCCGCTGTGGACGCCACATTCAGCACTCTCCCACTCTTTCTCGCAATCATCCCAGGTAAATACAGCCGCGTGAGGTGTGTGAGGGTAGTGACGTTCAACTGAACTTGCCGCAGACATTCTTCCAGATCGTTGTCGGCAAAAAACCATACTGCCCGAATCCAGCGTTATTGACCAGCACCTCAACCCGAATATCCGCCCGAGTCGTCTGGTCGAACAAATACGAGGAAGCTGCGGGATCACTCAGGTCAGTCGGAAGAATCAGGGAATGCGTTCCGTAAGCTTTCTGCAGTTCCGCTGCGACGATGCGCAGCTTGTCTCCGCTGCGCGCCGCAAGCACCAGGTCGTAACCTTCACGGGCGAAAATCCGGGCAAACTCAAGTCCAATGCCAACCGAAGCGCCCGTGATCAGCGCAGTCTTACGATTTGAAGTTTGATCAACCGTTGGCATCGTTTTTTGGTTGAGTGTAGGGCGGACACTCCTGTCCGCCCAATGCGGCGAGCAGACGCATCACGAGCTGAACGAACCTAGACCTTGGCCAACTCCGGCTGCACTCCATAAATCGAGAACCACGAAGTCGCAGCTTTCAGCCGATCATTGACGTTATTAATATTCTTCACGCCTTCATCCTCCAGCCACTTGCGGAAGGCATCGGCGCCCTGCTTGGCGTAGACCGGAATGCCTTCTTTCCACGTCGCGCGTCCGCAAAGAACGCCGTTAAACTTTACTTCCGACTCGGCGGCAAGTTCCAGCGATTCGGTGAACTCCGCGTTACTCACGCCCGCCGAGAGGTAGATAAATGGCTTGGTAGAAACCGCCGCGGCGGCCTGAAAGAACGTCATCGCCTCTTGTTTCGTGTAAGCCTTTTCGCCCTTGAAAGCTTTTGTGCCCTCAACATACTTCGTGTTGATCGGGATCTCGACTTTCATCACGTCAACGCCATAGCGGTCTTTCGTGAATTCTTGCATCGCCTCGATCACAGCCTTCGGCTTTTTCTTCGCAAACTCAAATCCCTTTTCGTCGACGCCCTCTTCGTACACGACAAACTCTAAAAAGAAGGGAATATCGTTGGCGCGGCACTCGTCACCCAGACGCTCGACCCACGCGTGCTTCTGATCGTTGATCTCTTTCGAATCCAACGGAGTGTAATAAAGCAGAATCTTCAAGCAGTCAGCCCCTGCTTCTTTCAATCGCCGCACCGACCAGTGATCGAGCAGGTCTCCAAGGCGGCCAGGTTCCGTCTTGTCGTATCCGGTCTTTTCATAAGCCATGAGCAGCCCGGCATTTTTCGCGCGACGCTTTGAAGCGGGGAGCCCCCATTCCGGATCAAGCAAAATAGCGCTGGCATGCGGCGTGAGCACCTCCGTCACCAGCGTCTTGAACTCCTCCATCATCGCGTCGGAAATGTCACTGCCTTTTTCTTTCGCCAGCGATTTCTGCAGCGATCCGCGCTGGTCCATGGCCGCAGCGGCAATCACTCCTCGTTCATCCGAAACTGCCTTCATGCCGGCCAATTTGCCGGGGCTAAGCTTCATAACTTTCTCCTATCACCCAAAAAGTTGAATCAAATGTGGCTACAAACAGAACCTAAAAATATGAACACCATTCTAATGTAGAGACGGGGCTTTGCCCCGTCTTCCGTGCACCAGCTCTGTACCTATTAAAAGGGAACGCAAGAAGCCACGAGCGGAAGCCCTACTGCAATAAAGTCAGCGTCCCCAGCAGCGCTTGCTGTTTTGCGATCAGTTGTTGAATGCCCTGCCTTGCGAACGCCATCATGTTTGCCAACTGGGCATCGTCGAACACCTGATGTTCCGCAGTCGCCTGCAACTCGACTATTTTGTTCCCCGCCGTCATCACGAAATTCATATCGACATCTGCGCGGGAGTCTTCTTCGTAATTAAGATCGAGGACGACTTCACCGTCGACAACTCCAACGCTGATCGCCGCGACGAAATCCTTGATTGGAGCCGTAGTCAGAGTTCCAGCCTCGATCAGGCGACCTAGCGCCAGCCCGAGCGCGACGAATGCTCCCGTTATCGAAGCCGTTCGAGTGCCGCCGTCCGCCTGAATCACATCGCAGTCGATCCAGATCGTGCGTTCGCCCAAACCCTTCAGGTCTACAACCGCGCGCAGCGAACGCCCGATCAACCGCTGAATCTCTTGCGTGCGCCCGCTCTGCTTTCCCTTAGCCGCTTCGCGCGCGCTGCGCGTCAGGGTCGAACGAGGCAGCATCCCATATTCGCCAGAAATCCAACCTTTGCCGGAATTGCGCATAAACGAAGGCACCGACTCTTCGATAGAAGCGGTGCAGATCACGCGAGTATTGCCCATCTCAATCAGCGCCGACCCTTCGGCAGTAGAGATGAAGTTAGGAATAATGTTGACGGGACGAAGCTGGTCAGGCGCACGATTATCGCTGCGATAAATCATCTAAAGAATTCTATAACGAAGATAGTTGTTGGCTGGTGCTGCTAGTGAGGTGCTGCTAGCCCCGCATCTCTCGCGTTTCGCTTTTCGCTTATCGCCTTTCGCTTCTGGCCCGCGGCATGGATTTCCGCCTCTAGTTAGAATACAGCGCAAGTTCGTGTGCGCCCCCGCTCCGGAATCCACCACCTCCATCTTGTCATCCCGAACGAAGTGAGGGATCTGCAGTCCGCCGTTATGACGCGACCAGCCGATCCATGGCTTCCCTCAGCACGAAGCATAAGCGAAAGGCGAAAAAGCTAAGAGCTAAGAGCCAACAGCTCAAAGCTATCTACTCACCTGCCGCATCCCCGCCACATCAAACCAGTCACTCAAATCCGCGTGTCCCGCCAGCGTATCGCGCTTCTTTCCTTCGACCAGAATATTCACGCGCTGGATGCCAGGTACATTCGCCGCCAAGGTCTCCAGCAGGGAATTGACGGTAAGCTGTTCGCTCAGAATTCCAGACCGATGCTGATCCGCAAACGCCGCATTGACGTCGATGACCGCTGCACCCGGGTCGATAAGATAAATGCTGCGAATGTCGGAAGCCGGCGGCAAAGGATGCGCCGCTCCCGGTTGCTGGTAAATGCGCAACAAGGCGCGCAGCAATTCTTCCGCCCGCTGCTGACGTCCGCCAGGCAGCGGAATCTTTGCGGACCGCGCACGCAGGATGCCCAGCGCGTCATCCGCCACGTAGAGAACGACCGTCTCCGTCGGCCCACTCGCCGGCGGTGGGACGGGCAAGACACTCGCCGTCGGAGGCAATACCGCTCCGGCCTGCCGCTGCACTCGGCGCAGGTATACGCCCATGGCGACAACCACTGCCAACAGTAACGCGACCGCGATGATGAGGCTTCTCGGAATCATCCGTTTGTATTTCGCTCTTCGTTAGGAATCACTGTACTGCCAGCCGATCCCGTATCGAAGTAACCGCATCCGCGATCGCGGAAGCAGCCCGCTGCTGATAATTAGCGGATGTAAGGTCGCTGATACCGTTTGCTCCCGGCGCCAATTCTATCGCCACGGCCGGCATCGACAGATTATTGAGCGGTCGCAATGAAACAGAGGATCCGCGAACCTCGAATTCTCTCTTTTGCATTTCAGTAACGATCGCCGAAGAGATCGTCCGGCTAACGGGCAGAACTGGAGATTGCGCCGCGTTCCACGGCTGGAACACGCCGCTGCTCGTTCCTTCCAGCGGCAAGAGCGAGGTATAGATGGCCGCTCCAGTGCCCTGCGAGACTGCGTGCAAGCCAATGTAGATTCCAGCCCCTGAAGAGTTCGCCGACGAAGCGCGCTGATCCAGCGTCAGCGTAACGTCCCCGTCGCGAGGCATCGTCACTGCAAAGCCGCGTTGTTCCAACTCGTGCCGCAGCAACCGCGCGAAGCCGAGCGTCACCGTCTTCTCGGCCACCGATTCGCTCAATGCGGCGCCGCGTTCTTCACCACCGTGTGCGGGATCGATAAACGCGAGCACCCGATGAACTACCGGCGCAGGAACTGACGGTTGCGCAGACGGAGCTCCTGGCGGAGATGCTCCCTGCGATGCCTCGCTTTGAAACGCACCGCCTTGCGAGCCCGCACCTTGGGACGATGATCCCTGTGACGATGCCTGCTGCCCCGAGGCTCCCGGCGCCCTTGCAGCCGGCGCATTTGTGCCGCCCCGCGTTGCCGAGATTGCACTCGCGACTTGCGGAGGCACCGGTCCCACTGTAATCGTCTTGCGGTTATTGCTGAACGTCGCCATCAAAGAGTTGGTAGCAGCGATGTCAATCTCAGCGTCGCCGTTATTCTCGGAATAACTCGCCTGCGAAATCATTTTGTTCTCAAAAGAAATCGATTGGCTGCCCGGAGAGATCAGCGGGTCGCGCTTGAAAATCATTCGCAGTCTGCCCGGTTCTGTGGAAATGGTCGGATTGACCGGGGAAGTGAAATTGAGAATGAGATGGGGCGGCGTACTTGCATCAAGCTGGAAGCTGACTTGTGTCCCGACTCCGCCGATGAACAAGCGCCGGGCGGTTTCGCGAAAATCGACCGGCGCGCCCAGAAAGCGTCGCAGCACATCGCTGATCGAAGTAACGGGAATCAGGCCGCGAGAATTCTCGACAAGAAAAGGCGCGGAAAGATCGAAGTCGCGATTATGAATTCTCGCTCTCGCTCTTCCGGCGAAAAAGTCGGCGGACACAGCGTTGTAGTGCAGACCCCAATGCCCGCCACCCGCTTGGCTGCTGACTCGCCCCAACGGCTCGACCAGTTCGAGCAATCCGACATAATCGCGACCGCTACGTTCCACCACTGGCACGGAGTAGATAGCCACGGGAGAATAAATGGAAATGTGTCTCTCGTCAGCGTAGGCCGCGCCCGGTAGAAGCGTCACGATAGCCAACAAAATGGCTACGGTCTTATTCGCCATGGTGAGCGTCACTCAAAAATCCAGGCCGTTCCTTGCCGCAAGTCCCCTTGAAGCTTCTCGGGAGCGGCATTCTCTTACATCAGCGCCTACTCGAGCGCGTAAATCGTGAGCCCGCTCAATAATTTCGGATAAAAATCGGTGGATTTCTGCGGCAGGACTTCTCCCGCGAAAGCGATTTCGCGCACCTGATCCATCCGTGCCGGATTCATCAGAAATGCGATCTGCGCCTTTCCACTTCTTACCTGCGTCAAAGCCTCGTCCATTTCGCGGACGTATGTGACATTCTCCTGATTGCGAATCGCCTCTTCGGAGATGTTCAAGACTCGTTCCAAAATACATTTGTGCAACTGCACCACATCAAGCCCCTGCTGGCGCGTGGATAAATTCGTAAACACACCAGCGAGGGCAGCCTTCGGATCCCGAAGTACGTAGGCGTCGGTCGAAGTAACGGCCAGAAGCGCCATCCCCGACTCTCCGCCACGTCGCAGCAACATGGTCGCCTTAGCCGCGTCGATCCCGGCATCCACCTTTTCGACGGTGAAAAACTTCTGCGCGTCGGCCTCAAACTGCTTCGCGGAAAACGAAGGCAGCCCGAAAACGACCCGATGAGTGGGCAGGATCACCAGACCCGGTAAGTCCATATCGACAAAGTCCATCATGGTCGACTCGTAGGGGATGGGGTGCCCCAACCCAGACGCTGTTTCCTCTCCTGACCGTCTTTCCTTGCGATAGGCGAGCGCAGTCTCGTAGCGGTGATGGCCGTCCGCGATCAACAACTTTTTCTCGCGCATGGCCTGCTGTACCGAGGCAATAATCTTGGGATCGGAAATTTTCCACACCCTATGGAGTGTCTGATATTCGTCCGTGACCTCGATATCCGGCGCCGCAGCCGTTTCCAGAAGAGCGTCGATTTTCCCGCCGCCCCCGTAAAGCATGAAAATCTGCTCCAGCTGTGCGCGCGTCGCCCTGAGCAACTCCAGTCGGTCAGCTTTCGGCTTGCTGAGCGTCTGTTCGTGCCGGAAAATCACTCCCGCCGAATAGTCCTCCAGACGCCCCAGGGCGATGAACCCCTTTCGCTCTGCGCGCGCCGGGTGCCCCGGTGCGCCCACCGGGATCTCAAAAGCCTGAGAGTAGCGATAGATGCTGGGTTCCGCGTCTTTACGTAAAATCCCTGTCCGCCGCCATTCGTCGAAGGCAGCTGCCGCCCGGGTATAAGCGTTTTCTGCGCGGCCATCCCAGGGAAGCGATTTTCCGAGAATCAACCGCACCAGATTATTTGGGCTTTCCTGGTGATAAGCCTCTTGCATTGCATGACTTATCTTGTCGTAGGGCTGGGTCACAACCTGCTTGATCTGTACGCGCTGCTGGTCGTAGCGCCAGGCTCGGAACGGAAGAATATGCGCCATAGTCGGGAAGGCAGAATTGTAGCAGGATCGTTTTCGCTGCACCCGGATGCGCGCCCGGAGGCTTTTCTCGAAGACCCAATCGACGAGCGAATCGGCGGACGCCGAAACGGTGCTCGATCTTAGCTTGAGAGGACGGAAAATCAGATTTCAGAGCGCGCCATAACGAGGCCACCTCCCTCCATGGGAACGAATCTAACTTCGTTGACGAAAAGGTGACAAATGTCGCCTGCTCTTGTGCTACTATCCGGCTTAGTTAACGCGCTTGATCCGTTTCTCGGCGGATCTCCTCACCGGACGCGGGTTTTGTGGGGCCTCATGTTGTTCGGCAAATTGTTCTCGTCGTCATCGTCCTCTCTAGCGGTTCTACTGATGGTTGTGTGCGGCGCGTTTACCCTGGCCGCTCAGAATTCCACCGAAGACGTTCATATTCAGCCGCGAATCCAGCAGGCTCCGCCCAAAGAACCTGAAATCGACCCCGCCTTCAAGACCCACACCAAGCCTATGAAGGTGACGGTCGATATGGTCTTGGTGCCGGTGACCATCACCGACCCCCTGAACCGTCTCGTGACCGGGCTTGACCGTCAAAACTTCAATCTTTTTGAGGGCAAAGACCAGCAGGAGATCAAGACCTTCTCCAGCGAAGACGCTCCGGTTTCGATCGGCGTCATCTTCGATATGAGCGGGAGCATGAACAGCAAGGTCGAACGCGCTCGCGAAGCGGTCGTCGAATTTTTCAAGACCGCCAATCCGCAAGACGAGTTCTTCATGATCACCTTTGCCGATAAGCCGGAAGAAATCGCCGATTTCACCAGTTCGGTCGACGACATCCAGGGACGTCTGCTCTATTCCGTTCCTAAAGGACGAACCGCCCTGCTAGACGCCATCTACCTCGGCGTCAACAAAATGCGGGCGGCAAAGTATCCGAAGAAAGCTCTGCTGATCATCTCTGACGGCGGTGACAACCACAGCCGTTACACCGAAGGCGAAATTAAATCCATGGTCAAGGAAGCCGATATTCTGATCTACGCCATCGGCATCTATGACCATTATTTCCCGACCGATGAAGAACGGCTGGGCCCGGCGCTCCTGGCCGACGTAACCGAACTGACCGGCGGACGCGCCTTCACAATCGATAACCCGAACGACTTGGCGGATGTATCCACAAAGATTGGCATAGAACTGCGCAATCAATATGTCATCGGATACCGTCCTAAGAACCCGATGCGCGACGGCAAATGGCGTAAGATAAAAGTGAAACTCTCACCGCCAAAAGGATTGCCTCCGCTCAAGGTCTACGCCAAGACGGGTTACTATGCGCCGACGGAATAAAGCTTTCTGTTTAATATTTTTTCTTTCCGCCGCACTACCCCTGATTCATCCGCAGTCCGCAACGCAACCGCCTGCTTCACAGCAAAAAATGCCGGCGCCTGCGTCAGCAAATCCCGCCGCACCGGTTCCCCCTACAGCCCCCCCGCCCAGCAGCGCTAAACCTGACGCCCAAGGCGCAGGCTCATCTGACAGTGGCGTTTTTGTCTTCCGCAAAAAAGTGGATGAAGTTGTGCTGCACGCGACCGTAGTCGACGACAAACAGCGCATCGTCACCAATCTGGAGCAGGCCGACTTCGCTGTTTCGGAGGACGGTCACCAGCAGGTGATCACGTCCTTTCGCCACGAAGACATTCCCGTCGCCATGGGCATAGTGGTCGACAATTCCGGATCGATGCGCGAGAAGCGCCAAAAAGTGAATGCCGCAGCCCTGAATCTAGTGCGCGCTTCAAACCCTAGCGACGAGGTTTTCATCGTCAACTTTAACGACGAATATTACCTCGACCAGGATTTCACCTCCAGCATCAATAAGCTCAAGGCTGGACTCGAAAAAATCGAGTCCCGCGGAGGCACCGCACTCTACGACGCGGTCGTCGCCTCGGCCGACCATCTTAAAAAGGACGCCAAACTGGAAAAGAAAGTGATCTTCGTCGTCACCGACGGCGAGGATAATGAGAGCTCCGAAACGCTGGAGCAGGCCGTCCGGCGGTTGCAAACCGAGAACGGGCCGACCGTCTATTCTATTGGCGTCCTCGAAAAAGAAGAGCATCCAAAACACGCCAAACGCGCCCTGCAAATCATGGCGGAGCGGACCGGTGGCATTGCTTTTTTCCCTCAAACTCTAGACGAGGTTGACGCCATAAGCCGCACTGTGGCCCACGACATCCGCACCCAGTACACCATTGGATATAAGCCGACGACGCCCAAAAGCCAGGGCGGCTACCGTCAGGTAAGAGTCGAAGCCCGTTCGCACAGCCGCAAATTGATTGTGCGGACGAAAAGCGGCTACTACGCTGGGAGCGAGAGCCCAGCTCCGGGGCCCAGTAGGTAGGAATTCGGCCATCGCCGCTGGCATTACCTCCGGCGATTGACGCCTCCCCGCTTAGTTCCTTACTCTGTATGTAGTGCCCACCACAATTGCAACCTCACGCTTACGCTTAAGCGACGATATATCGAAACTCGTCGGTGAGACGCCGATGCTGCACATGCGCAGGCTGTCCCCGGATGGCGGAGCCGACATCTTCGCCAAACTTGAATACCTCAACCCCGGCGGCAGCGTGAAAGACCGTGCTGCTATCGGATTGATTGAGCGTGCCGAAAGCGAGGGAAAGCTCAAGCCCGGAGGCACCGTAATCGAGGCGACCGCCGGAAACACCGGCATTGGCCTCGCCCTCATCGGTGTCAATCGCGGCTACAAAGTTCGCCTGTTCGTGCCCGAGAAATTTTCCGAAGAAAAAGTCATTATTATGCGTGCCCTAGGAGCAGAAGTGACGCGGACCCCGGAATCCGAAGGCATGCAGGGAGCCATCCAGCGTGCTCGTGACTTGCAAGCTTCCAGTCCCGGCGCATTTCTAGCCGCCCAGTTTGATAACCAGGCCAATACCGACTATCACTACGAAACCACCGCCCGCGAAATCTTCGAGCAGATGGAAGGCCGCGTGGACGCGATCACAATTGGCTGCGGCACGGCAGGCACATTTACCGGAGTCGCGCGCTTCCTGAAAGAAAGGGTTCCTAATCTTTTCGCGGTCGCCGTCGAAACAGAAGGCTCAATCCTTGGCGGCGGTAAACCCGCTCCGCACAAAGTCGAAGGCATTGGCAATACTTTCATCCCGGGAAATTTTGACCGTTCCGTCTGCGACGAAGTATTCAAAGTGACCGATGACCAGGCATTCGATATGGTCAAACAACTTGCAGCGCGAGAGGGCGTATTGGGAGGCTCGAGCGCCGGAGCAAACGTCTACGCAGCAACAGAAATCGCGAAGCGCCTGGGAGCAGGGAAGCGAGTCGCAACCATGATCCCCGATTCCGCCGAACGCTATCTATCAAAAAAGATTTTTGAAGGCGGCATCTAGACTTAAAAATTCAGCAGTAGAGACGGGGCTAGCCCCGTCTCCCACCTCGCCACAAGAGACGCCGCAAACCGCGTCTCCACAAAAAGTTTGGAGCAGCCCTTGGCTAAACAGAAATCCGGCTTTGCCACGAAAGCAATCCACGTAGGGCAAGAGCCCGACCCGCTAACCGGAGCCGTCTCCGTCCCGATCTATCCAACTTCGACCTACGTTCAACAAGAGATCGGCAAGAATAAGGGATACGAGTATGCGCGCGTTTCAAACCCGACACGCGACCGCCTGGAGACAAACCTCGCGGCACTCGAAGGCGGCATCGCTTCGCGCGTCTTCGGCAGCGGCATGGCCGCGATCAATGCCATTACCAGCATGCTCAAAGCCGGAGATCATGTCATTGCCGGACACAATCTTTACGGCGGCACCCCGCGCCTCTTCAATCAAGTACTGGCCAACTTCGGACTCACGTTCACCTATGTCGACACCTCCGATCTGAAGAAAGTAGAAAAAGCGTTCCAGAAGAATACGAAGCTGCTATTTGTAGAAACGCCGACAAACCCGCTCATGGAACTCTGCGACCTGGGCGCCATCGCCAAAATCAGCCACCAGCATAAGGTTGAGCTGGTGGTCGACAACACCTTTACCTCGCCTTATTTTCAGCGCCCTATCGAGTTTGGGGCTGACATGGTCGTCCACTCGACCACCAAATTCCTCAACGGACACAGTGATGGCCTCGGAGGCGTGGTCGTCTGTACCAAGCCCCAACAGGCGGAAAAATTGGCTTTCCTGCAAAAATGCGCGGGCGCGATCCTTTCTCCATTTGAGTGCTGGCTGATTTTGCGCGGCGTTAAAACGCTCGCTGTGCGCATGGAGCAGCATGACCGCAGCGGACACAAAGTGGCTGAATACTTGGCCAACCACAAAAAGGTGAAAAAGGTTTTCTATCCCGGACTTCCCGATCATCCGCAGCATGAACTAGCAAAGCGCCAGATGACCGGTTTTGGATCCATGATCACCTTTGAGACCGGGTCCCTTGCGAACGCCAACAAGATGTTACGCAAGGTCAAAGTTTGTTCGTTGGCTGAATCGCTTGGCGGCGTCGAAACCTTAATCTCGCACCCGGCTACCATGACTCACGCTGGTGTTGGGGAAGAAGGCCGCAGAAAAATCGGCATCACCGATGGCATGGTCCGTATCTCAGTTGGCATCGAGGATGTCGACGACATTCTCGCCGACCTCGATCAGGCCTTGGCCGCAATCTAACTTCACTTCGAGCTCTCATGTCGTCTTCCTCCCGTGAATGGAACGCAGCCGATTATCACCGCCTCTCGGCCCCGCAATTTCAATGGGGGCAGCGTGTTCTAACTGAACTTCACCTCCGAGGTGATGAATGCGTGCTCGATGCCGGATGTGGCACAGGCAAGCTGACTCGCCTTTTACTTGAAAATCTGCCTCGCGGAAAAGTAGTGGGCGTTGACCTGTCAACCAACATGGCTGCGCACGCTCGCCGTGACCTCGAACCCGATTTTGGAGTTCGCGTCAGCCTTGTCGCCGCCGACCTCGTCGACCTGCCATTTTCTAATTGTTTCGACGGAATCTTCAGCACCGCATCGTTTCATTGGGTAACGAATCACGACTTACTATTTTTGAACTTGTATCAGGCCTTGCGCCATAGAGGCTGGTTGCATGCGCAATGCGGCGGTGGCCCGAACTTAGCGCGCTTGCGCCAGCGCGTGCGCGAGTTGTCGCAGTCCGCTCCCTTCGCGGAGTTTCTGGCAGACTTTCGCGAACCGTGGCTTTTCTCAGATGCTGGAGACGCGTCACTCCGCCTTCGATCCGCTGGATTTGAAGAGGTCGAGACCTGGCTTGAACAAGCCACTTTCTTGGCAAAGGCGCCGCAAGAATACGAGGAATACCTCAGAAGCTTCGTGCTGCATCGCCACCTCGAATTGCTTCCGCACGAAGAGATTCGCGCGGCATTCTTGAAGCGGCTGGTGGAGTGGTCGGCGGGCAGCGAGATCCCATTCGAGCTTGATTATTGGCGATTGAATATTCGCGCCGTCAAAGCTGTTTAGAGGCTGAACCGCCAAAGACGACGGCTGCCTATCGTACCGATTCGCCAATCCATCGCAGATAGTCAGTGCTGCCGTCTTCGATTCCGATCTTGATGCACTCCGGAATTTCGTAAGAATGTAGCTCAATGAGAGTGTCACGCACTTGCTCAAAGGCTCCTTCGGTAGTCTTGATCAACAGCAAAAATTCACTAGCGGTCTCAACTTTTCCTTCCCAGCGATACACCGATTCGACTTGAGAAACTATATTTACGCACGCTGCGAACTGACGCTCCACAAGGGAGTTCGCGATTTTGCGGGCTTCTTCGATCGATGAGCAGGCGGTGAGAACAAGCTTTTTGTCTGTCATATAAAATTATGTATCAAAGGGTGATCTGAGAATACGAGGCAACGAATGGCGACGCAAATCAAGTTTGGCACTTCTGGCTGGCGGGCGGTAATGGCCGACGAGTTCACGTTTGCGAATGTGCAGCGGGCGGTGCATGGCATCGCAAGCTACGTTGCTTCAAAAAATCCCCAGGGAAAAGTAATTGTCGGGCGCGACCCGCGCTTTCTAGGCGAGACGCTTTGCTCCATGGCGGCGGAGATTTTATCGAATCACGGCCTGACGCCTCTTATGATCGCCGATCCGGCGCCGACCCCGGCTATTTCCTATGCCGTTACGCAAGCCAAAGCCGACGGAGCGATAAACTTCACCGCTTCCCATAACCCTCCGGAATATAACGGCATAAAGTTCTCGACCCCCGACGGCGCGCCCGCGCTGCCCGAGGTGACCAAGGCAATAGAAGCCGGGATTGCAGCCTACGACGCGAAGCCGCAGCCATCATCGAAAGACGGCAAGCACTCCGGCCCCAGGCAGCAGTCGCTCGATCCACGTAAAACTTATCTAGCCAGGCTCCAGGAAATCATCGACCTGGAAGTTATCAAAAAGTCCGGTATCAAGATCGCATTCGATCCCATGTGGGGGGCTGCGCGCGGATACTCCGACGGCTTGCTGAGCGATGCCGGCATTCCCGTGGTAGCCGTTCACGATTATCGCGACGTACTTTTCGGCGGTCACGCTCCCGAACCAGATGATGAATTGCTCGAAGACCTTCGCCACAAGATGCGCGAATTCGGAGCGGGCATAGGCATTGCGACCGACGGCGATGCCGACCGCTTTGGAATCGTCGACGAGGACGGCACCTTCATTCAGCCAAACTACGTTATCGCATTATTATTTGATTATCTGGTCGAGACGCGCGGCTGGAAAAATGGCGTCGGCAAGTCGGTCGCTACAACCAACCTGGTAAATGCTCTCGCCGAGAAGCACAAAATCGAACTCCACGAAACTCCTGTCGGCTTCAAGTACATCGGAGAGCTGATCAAGCAGGACAAAATTCTCATCGGCGGAGAAGAAAGTGCCGGCCTCTCCATCCGCCAGCATGTTCCCGAAAAAGATGGAGTGCTCGCCGGACTCTTGTGCTGCGAGATGGTCGCCCGTCGCGGCCAGTCTCTCGGCACTCAGATTAAAGATTTATTTGCCAAAGTTGGTTCCTTCTACCCCACTCGCGAGAACTTCCGCTTGACTCCGGAAGTAAAAGAGAAGTTTACTGAGAAGTTACGTCGCGATCCGGCCGACTTTAATGGCTCTAAACTTGCCTCAGTAGTCAGAACCGACGGACTTAAGCTCTTGTTCGATGACGGATCTTGGGTTTGCTACCGCCTTTCCGGGACCGAACCAGTGGTTCGCGTCTACAGCGAGGCGCGCAGCGAGAAGGAACTCAAGAAATTGAGTGCGGCAGCAAAGGCTTGGATCTTCGATTAAACAGCGGTTTATTTAGAACCCGGCAGGAAGTTTTTAGTATGGATCTTCGGTTAGGACCAACATCAAGAGTCAGCATCTTCCCCGGGCCGCAAGCCGGATTACGAGCGGCCATCGACCGCGCCCGCGAGCAGGCAAAAGATCAGGGACCGAAGGCGGAGGCCGCAGCAGCACGTCTGGTCGAGCGCACTCGACCCGCGTGGTCATGGCTGGCGACGGAATGGCGTCGCGTCGGAACGGCTGCCGCCGCATTGATTATTGTCGCGATTATCGTCCATGCCATGTTCGGAGCAAACGGCATGGTGGCGTACCGCCAGAAACACAACGAAATGCAGACGCTGCAAACCGAAGTGGAACGCCTGCAGAAAGAAAATTCCCGATCCCAAAGTCAGATCAACTCGCTCAAGTCCGATCCCGCAGCCATAGAGAAAGAAGCGCGAGAGCAACTGCATTACACTCGACGCGGAGAAATCATCTACGTCTCTCCCGATCCCCCTGCCAAGCCTCCAGTTGGGCGCGCTAAAAACGGCAAGTAGATCTCGCCCAATAGCCTCCGCTACGCGACGTCACTGACCAAATACCGCATGTCCATTATCGAGCGAGCAACGTTCGCTCTTAGGAGCACTCGAGGGCTGCATCTTCTGTCCGCGAATCGTCTTCCACCATTGCAACAGAGGTTTCACTTGCGACTGGTATGGCTTGAGGCTCTTGCTGTCCAGAAACTCGAGGTTTTGAAAGTGTCCCTCACGCGCGATGCTGATCGCGTAGGGGTGAGTGTCTTGCATCACCAGCGGCGGCACGTACGGCGGAACTTTTAATTCGCGCAAATCTTTACCGTCCAGGATGCTCGCCAAACCGTTCCACTGCTCGACGGAAAGTTGGCCTTCAAACACCTTGCGGTCTAAATCTTTGCCGTGGTGAAGGGTTGCTTTTTCGGAGTGGAAGCGATGATCGGAAAACACCACCGTACAGTACTGGTCGGCGGACATCGACGAAGGTTGTACTTCCGACAAAAACAGGCGAATCGGAGCGGGATCCGGCTTTCCCTCTTGGGCGGTAGCTGCGAGTGACAAGAGCAACAAACTCGATAAAAACACAAAGTGGGTTTTCATCGTGTTATCCGATGCTCATCGGCGCGCAGTATTGTGGCTTGGAATCCTTGAACGCCGATTTATTCTTCTTTTCCAAACCTTCAAACCACTTCATCAACGGGCTCAACGTCTTCTGATACGGCGCGCCGTTATCGATAAACTTGTCCATCCCGCTCGATTCGTTTGTTTTCAGACGTTCCTTGATCGTTGTGAAATGCTGAGTGGACCCAATCTGCGCATCAACACTCTCAATCTCACGAACTGACACCGCGTTATCGGGAAGTTCCGGCGGCTTTGGACTAGTTATCTTTTTCAAATTTTCTTCATCAAGTATGCCCTTCAAATGCTGCAAGTCGTCAGCGCTTAGTGAGCCTTCGGCGGTCTTAACCTTTGGCTTTCCCACCGTGGACTCATCTCTTCTTTCCATTACGTACTTTCCGTCCCCGTAAACGACCAGGCACGCCAGCGAGTTGGGATAATTAGCAACACTCCCCGACTTACCGTAAGTGATACCGTTCATGCCTTGCGCGTGAAGCACGTTAGTTTCAAGATTAAGAACAGCTTTTGAACGTTGCAGCTTCAGAAGAGTTGCCGAATCCTGTGCTAGAGCAGAACCTGTAAGTGAAAAAAACGCGATCAGCAGGCAGAAAGGGGCTAACTTGACGAGGCGCGACGCAATCATAAAACTCCTCCTTGCATTTGATTTCATCTAATTGCGGGCCATGATATACCCGAATCAGTGCCGGTAGGCGACAATTTTGTTACATCTGAATCCTCTGCGTAAATAGCGGTTTGTGGTAGAGTTCGGTTCAGATTGTTTTGTCAATATATTAGGAGGGCTTACATGAAGAAACTGTTTTTGCTGTTACTCGCAAGCGCTATGGTAGTGTCCATCGCTTCGGCGTCGTTTGCCGCAGATTCGGAAACGGTAAAAGGTGTGGTCAGCAATTCCAAGTGCGGCGCCAAAGATGCCAGCGCTGACGGAGCGGCTTGCACCAAGAAGTGCATCAAGGCCGGTGAGAGTGCCGTGATCGTAACCGACACCGATCAGAAAGTTGTAGTGGTCGACAATCCAGATTCCCTAAAAGATCACTACGGGCATCACGTCGCCGTGACCGGTAAAATGGCCGGCGACAAAATGCACGTCGACACCGTCGCAATGGCGAAATAGTGACACGAAGTAGCGACGCAAAGTAACCACACAGTCTGAAGTGAACTGAATCCAATAAAAGAAGGGCGGCTCCCGAAGCCGCCCTTTTTCGTGCTTCAAGCATCGATCCTATCGAACAACGCCTTCAAGCGGAGAACTGGCAGTCGCGTAAAGTTTCCTTGGCATGCGTCCAGCTAAATGAGCCTGGCGTCCAGCCATCACGCCATGCTTCATCGCTTCGGCCATGAGTACAGGTTCCTGCGCACCCGCAATTCCAGTGTTCATTAAAACCGCGTCGTAGCCGAGCTCCATTGCGATGGCAGCGTCGGAGGCGGTGCCCACTCCGGCGTCCACGATCAGAGGAACGCCCGTGATCAACTCACGCAGTATGCGCAAGTTCGCGGTGTTCTGAATCCCAAGTCCGCTGCCGATCGGCGCTCCAAGCGGCATAACCGCTGCGGCCCCCGCATCCACCAGGCGCTTCGCAACGACGATGTCGTCGGATGTGTATGCAAGCACCGTGAATCCTTCTTTTGCCAGCACAGCGGTAGCTTCGAGCGTAGCCTGCACATCTGGATAAAGCGTCGCCTGGTCACCGATTACTTCCAGCTTGACCCAATCCGAAAGCCCGACCTCTCGTGCCAGGCGCGCCGTGCGGATCGTGTCATCCGCCGTGTAGCATCCGGCGGTGTTAGGCAACAGAAAGTATTTCTTTGGGTCAATGTAATCGAGCAACGATTCTTTATTGCGGTCAAGATTCACGCGCCGCACCGCAACCGTGACCATATCTGCCCCGCTCGCTTCGAGCGCGCGCGCAGTTTCTTGAAATGACTTATATTTCCCCGTCCCAACAATGAGGCGAGATCGAAATTCTTTGCCGGCGATGAATAGTGAATCCGTCATGACTTCACTATTGTACGGCGAGAGCGCAGCGCAGAGCCACGGCAGCGTGAAGTACAACTCGATGGCCGCTAGCGACGAGAAGATTCGTGCGGTCTATCAGCTGCGTTTTCAGCTTTCGCATACATCTCGTCGATTAACGTCCGGTAGCGATCCTCAATACCGCGCCGCCGAACTTTAAACGTGTGCGTCAGCGTCCCGTCGGCGGCAGAAAATTCTTCGGGAATAAGCAAAACACGCTTCAGCTTTTCGAACCGCGCCAGGTTGCCGTTCAGTTCCTCAATAATCCCGTCATAAAGAGCCTGCACTTTGGCATGCGCGACCAGCAGTTGACGGGAAGAACAATCAACCTGGTTTGCCCGCGCCCAGTCTTCCAGAACCGCGAAATGAGGGGAGATCAGCACAGCCGGAAATTTTCTTCGGTCTCCGATGACAACCGCGGTCCCAATCAGCGGATTCAGCTTCAATGAGTTCTCGATCGGCTGCGGAGCAATAAATTTCCCGCCCGAGGTTTTTATCAAATCTTTCTTGCGATCGGTGATCGAGAGAAATCCGTCGCTGTCGAGATTGCCGATATCGCCGGTCTTGAACCATCCATCTTCGAACGCCGCCCGGGTCTCGTCGAGTCGATTCCAGTACCCCGAAAATATCGACGGCCCTCGCGCCAGCACTTCTCCATCGTCCGCGATTTTCACCTCAACGTTCGGCAGCGGTTTACCGACAGTTCCAAGCCTGTGATCTTTAGGAGTGTTAACCGCGATTACCGGAGAGGTTTCCGTGAGCCCGTAGCCCTCATGAATCGGGATCCCTATATCCGCGTACCACTCCGCGAGTTCGCGGCCAAGCGGCGCGCCGCCAGAAATAAATTCCTCCGCGTTTCCTCCCATGCCTGCGCGCACTTTTGAAAAAACCAGACGATCGGCCAGTTTCCACGAAGCGGTTGTCGGTTTTTTACCCGTCAGTATCTCGTTGCGGTGCGCCTTTCCCTCAGCGATCGCCCAACGATAAATCTCGGCCTTCGGGAAGCCGACAGTCTTCAGAATCACCTGCTGGCGAATTTTTTCGTAGACGCGCGGCACCGCAATAAAGAGATTTGGACGAACTTCAGAGAGCGCAACCGCTAGTTGCGAAATGTCCGGGCAGTACGCCAGCACAACGCCGCGATACAGAAGCGCGAAGTCAACGTGACGGGCTGTGACGTGCGACAACGGAAGAAAAGAAACGCTGACTTCTTCTTTGTTGCCAAAACCGAACGCCTCCATCGAGCAGGCGATATTCGACGTCATATTCCCGTGCGTGAGCATCACGCCCTTAGCCGTGCCCGTTGTACCGGAGGTGTAAATGATCGTCGCCAAATCGTCGGGAGTTACAGCCCGCGATTGCGTTTCGAACTCCGCCATGAAGTCGCTGGGGTCGTCGCCAGGCAGCGTTCGCATCTGCACCGCGTCGGCGCTCTCCACCGCGTCCATGACGAGAATTCGTTCTAGCGAGGTGTTGCGCTTAATACTTAAGACTTTCTCCAGTTGGCTCTTGGAAGAGACAGCGATGATTCGAATTCCAGAGTCGTTTAGAACGAATGCCGTTTGGTCGGTCGTCTGCGTGGAATATATCGGTACAGTCACCGCGCCCAGGGCCAGCGCCGCAAAATCCGTGATAGTCCACTCCGGCCGGTTCTCGCTGAGGATACCGACCCGATCGCCCTTTCGAATTCCCCAAGCCGCGAGGGCCCGTGACAAGAGGACGACCCGCCGGTGCAATTCGGCAGCGGAGATCGCCCGCCACCCGGATCCGTCTTTCTGCATCATGACGCGGGCCCGCTTGCTTTGGCTGACGCTGAGCAGAATATCGTTTAGCGTTCGAATGCTCATCTGATTCGATCGTCGTTCGCCGCTGGTGCTTCTCAATTGTACGCACACCCAACCTCGAAAAAACGCGCTAACACAGCCTAGAATGCAGGTAGTCATTACGTCAGAGACGTTACCTTTGACCGATCAAGTCATCGCAAGGTAGGCTTAAAGAGCTTTTGCGGAGGAAATCCCATGAAGCTGATAAAACGCAGCAGCGCGTCGCCCGTCTTTCTATTCTTAGCTTGTTTGGCGATCGCTGCGCTGATTTCTCCGCAATTAAACGCGGAGACCAAGAAACCGGAGCCGCTACCAATGAAATTAAAAGTAGGCGATACCGCACCAGACTTTAAATTGAAATATTTTGACGGCACCGACCTCAAAGAAGTCTCGCTGAGCCAATACCGCGGCAAAAGCAACGTCGTGCTCGGATTTTATATCTTTGCCTTCACCGGTGGTTGAACCGCGCAAATGAAGGCCTTCCAGCAGAATTTAAAAAAGCTGGAAGCAGCCGACACCCAGGTCCTGGGTGTGAGCATGGATAGCCCCTTCGCCAACAAAGCCTTCGCCGATTCCATCGGCGTAACCTTCCCTCTATTAAGTGATTGGGGCGGAGACGTAACCAAAGAATACGGTCTCTACGTCGACCAATATAAAGCCCCTCGTCGCGTGAATTATCTGATCGGCAAAGACGGCAAAATTATCGAAGAGCAAATCGATAAAGACGCCATCGATCCCACCAAGATAGTCGACGTCTGCGAGCGCAAAAAAGTGAGCCGTTAGCAAGCCCATCATGCGGTGGCGCGCGGGCCAATCAAAGTGCCGCCACCGCAGTTCGTCGCCACCACAGCTCACTGCCACTGGGATTTACTGCCACTGCGGCTCACCGCCACCTTCGTCCATCTTGCGAGTCCTATCGCTACGCTTTCGTGTAAGGTCACCGTGTCAGGGCATCGCTTCAGCGATGCCGCAAAGATCAAAAATTGACCGGCTTCAGCCGCTGCTCCGCACAACCCCTGACTATCCACTGCGAAGCCAGCCCGCATCCGCTGTGTTATTCTTTTCATGCGGGGTGGAGCAGTCTGGTAGCTCGTTGGGCTCATAACCCAAAGGTCGCTGGTTCAAATCCAGCCCCCGCAACCAATCTCTCCAAGAGCTTACGGGCAGCGCAGTCTGGATGCTGTCCTTTCTTCCACAAAAACTTCCACAAATCGAACCCGGAACGCACTTCAGGGGTTGCCTTGCGCCCAGCCCGCATGGTTTATTTGTAGACGCCGGATCGAGTCGAACCGGCATGTAAGCCACTGGGCACTTCCGCGACAGCCCGTATGTACCCCCGTCGCAGCGTGCCGGAGTGTGTCCATGCGGAGTTCGACTCAGGATGTTTGTTCCCCACTATTCACCGAAAAACAAACCTCACAATATTTGACGCGGTCAGTGTCTTCTCTACGCCGTGATCGCAAGCTGGGTAATGGTCCCGCTTTCATAAAGATCGGGCGATCGGTCCGTTATCTCAGGTCCGAACTAGACAGGTTTATCTCGGCCCAGGTACGGGTGGTTGACGGCGCGGAGGTGGATCGTGACTAAGGCTGCCCCCTACCTCCACCGGCGACGCCAAATTTTCTACTTCTTCCGGAAGGACGAACTCGGACGCCGGCGTGAAGAATCACTGCGCACGGCCGATCTTGATACCGCCAAGCAAAGGCACCGACTCCGCATGGACGAAATCGCGGATGGCCATCGGCCGCAAGAGCGTGGCGGTTGGACGCTGCGAAAGGCTTGTGACGAGTGGCTCAATCGTCGTAGCCTGTTGATCGCCCACGGCAGCTTTCTCTCTGAAAAGTCGATCGTTCTAAACTTCCAGCGAATATTCGGGGCCAACGCCAATCTCAAGTCGCTCGCTGAAATCACTAAATTCCATGAATACCAGCATCGTCGTCTTACAGAAGGTGTCTCCACCAAGACTGTAAACAACGAGCTCGCGGTTCTGATCGGGATTCTCCGGGCTGCGCAACTGTGGCAGAGGGTCCGCGAGTATAAACGGTTGCGGATTAAGCGGAGCGATGTTCCGGATGCGCTTACAGCGGAAGAGTCTAGGCGACTACTGGAAGTTGCGGCTGACTCAGCACCGACGGCCGTCGCTCCTTATGTAGCAGTGCTTGCGATCGGCACGGGCTTGCGTAGCGGCGAAATTAAAAAACTTCGGTTCGGGGACTTGCATGACGGTGAAGAGTTTCCGTTCCTGGTGGTCCGGCGGGCGACGACAAAAACGGATGCAGGCGCACGAAGAGTCGCGCTTGGAAAGATAGCTTTGTGGGCGCTGCGAAAACTGAAGCAAAGAGCTTCAGTGATCGGAAGTTGTGATCCTTCACATTGCCTCCTGCCCACTGATCGGTCCCGGCATACACGTCTCAACGATCCCCTCTGCGGCTGTAAAGGCTTTGATCCACACCATCCCCAATCGTCGTGGGATTGGGAGTGGGAGAAATTTCGGAAAGTGGCTGGCATCGGTCACCGTAGATTCCACGATTTGAGGCACAGTTACATCACTTCTGCAGCCGAAGCGGGGGTAGCGATGGCGGTGCTCGAGGCGCAGGTCGGCCACATGAACCAGCAGATGGTTCGCTGGTACACCCACGTTTCAAGTCGCGCCCAACACGAGGCCGCGCACCGGATCGAGGCTAGTAGTCCTGAACTACTGAGAATTCTTCGCCTTTCCGTAGAAGACGTCCGGTAACGGACTGAGTTTGAATTAGCAATGCATCGCGTTCCGGTCTGGTTGATGGTGATCGCGACTCAGAGTTTTGAAGCGCGAGCAGTTTACACAGTTTTTCAGTTTTGGGAGGTGTCTGATGAAAATCATTGCGAAAGTTAAAGATCAAGCTCTAAACCTAGTCAAGGATCGTCGGTTCCTCTTCAAAGTAGGTCAGAAAATTGGATCGCTTGGGTTGGTTGGTGAGTCTCGTAATGGGTTAACAGTTTTCCTCGCAGCCCTTACTTTGATGAACCCAAACCAGAAACGAAGGAATTCGGTGATGGTACTCGGCCCTTCTGGAAGCGGCAAGACCGCATTGATCGAATTTCCACTCATGCTTCTTCCTCCCGAGTTCGTTGTCCGCCGCGCGAGTTTTAGCCGACGTGCCCCCGCCTATAATAAAGAGTCGCTAGATAAAAAGGTACTATTTGTCGATGAATATCGCGGCGGTAGAGAAGCGCAGTATTTCCTTCGCTTATTGCAGTCCGAGGGCCAGATTGCTCACGAGGTTACGGCCGGCGGAAAGACAGAAGTGCGAACACGGCTGGGATCGCCCGTTGTCCTGACGACAACGACCGAAGATACAATTTTCGAAGACGACATGACGCGATTTTTGATGATTAGTATCGACGATTCGGCGGAACAAAATGTTGCCGTGATGAAGGCGGGGCTAAGGGAAAATTCAAGCCCCGAAGCAAAATCTGAAGTAAAGGTGTGGCAACTAGCAGTCCAATCGTTGTTTGACGCCTACAAGCAACTCGTGTTTCCGCCTTGGTTTAGCTATGTCGCAGAGCAGGTTTCCTCGGAAAACGTGAGGGCACGACGCGATTGGAAACGATTTTTGGGACTGATGCAATCGGTAGCAATGTGCAGCCCGGACCCAAAAAGAAATGGAAAAATAACAATTGAAGACTACTGCGTGGCCTACTCACTGTTGAATTCCGCGTTCACCGCCAGTACATTTGCGATAAATGAAAATGAACTCCGCGTGGGAGCTCTAGTAAAGGAATTGAAAAAAAAATCGGGTACTTCCGTGACAATCAAAGAAATCTGTAATCGATTGGGCTGGAATCAAAGTCTGGCCTACAAATACGTAACCGCCGCTGTCAAACACCAGATAATCCAGTATGAGCCCGGGACGCGGGAAAAAAATGTAAAGCGACTGCTCCCTATGAATGGAAGCTCTGCTGACTTCTTGCCTAGTCCGAACAAAGTCCTCGACAACGTAAAAGAACTAGAACGATTGGTTGAGTATATCGATCCACTCACCGGCGAAGAAATGTTCTGGGAGAAGTCTCAACGTGCGGCGGAGGGATAAGGAGTAGGGACCTGCCGACCTACAAAAGCTGACTGAACTACAGCTTGGCTCTCTCGCTGCCTCCCTTAAATCAAAATCGACTCCGACGTCGCTAAACGGTTTGCTCTGAAATAGGTGGAGGGGAAACCACGTATGACACCCTTCCGACCCTGCTAGCCCCTTCCTAACGATGCTACGCCGGTCTTCATGAAGCTCTTTTGAACCAAATTTCCGTTCGAATTGATATTGGGGAGCTCGGACACAACACCACAGCAATCCGTCGAGCCCTAAAACTGCGGTCATGCTGTGCCGCTGAGCAAGATACACTGCTGTGATCAGCGAGCAGTTGTCAGAATATTTTTTGGGATCACCGACAGTCAGCTTGCTTTTGACGGGCAGCGTGAAAATTGGAATTGCTATCGGGGGGAATAATGCCTATGTGGCACCGAAGTGTACCGAACCTTAGCCAATCGGTGGAATTGGCAATGCGCCATCTCGCTCCTATCTTGAACCTTGGATGACTTTGGCAAACCAGCTAGCCTTTCAGTGGCGGGCGGTGCTCGGGGGAGACCACTTTTCCTGAAACCTCAGCGCGATTCGTAGGAGACAACGTTAAACAATTTCCGCAGCAAGCGATTGGTAGTACGCCATCTCTGGATACTCAATCTAGTAAGCTCTTCAAAAAACAGCTCATCTGAAATCAAAGCCATTAATTCGCTCTGCTTTTATTTCTTAGAGGTTCATTCCCTTCGAGAGGATGTTGCTTTTTGCGTTCAGAAGCGATGATAGGACTTAAATTCGCTACTTGCTGCAGCATTTCTAGCAATTCCTGTCTGCGCGACTGACGAGATTGGAATCGAATTAAATCCGAAGGACTATGGTTTTTCTTATGCCAAAACATCTCGTCAATTCTTGCAATTACCTTGAGTTCACGCTGAATGCGATCGATACCCAACATGAGTCACACCAAGAAGTGCGATGCCCTTTCTCGCAATTTGCTCTCAACCTCGATCGCAAAGGCTTGCCCGAATTTGTCCCGTATCCTTGCCGCTAGTTCTCGGAATGCCGGGATTATCCCCCTCACTCGGTATCCTGTCAATCGTTTCCCCGACGAAGTGTTTGACTGGGTCGAGTGCAACTGTTTGAATGTAAAGCGTTGGGCGCATAACTCAGCGGTAGAGTGCTATCCTCACACTCTGTCGAGGCCCAGCTAATCAACAACTTAACAGCTATTTGCGAGCACAATGCACCATTAGGAACGGTCTAGAACGATGAACCTTCATTATCGTTCCCAGATTCGTTCCCACAACTTCAACGCGGGTGAGTTGGCAATTGAACTGATTTGTTGCTGTGGTGGTGCCATGGAACCCCGATGGGTAAGCGTTCGAGATCGGCTGCCTGACCTCGACAAAGAAGTCCAAGTCCTAGTAATTGAGATGGACTCGGAAATCGGATACGCCAGCGCCAAGTTGACCGGCAAGGGGTGGATATTCCTGACCGCCCCGATCTCAACTCAGGTCGCGCAATGGCTCGAAGCTGACCGTCTTTACTGCGACGAAGAGATTCGCAACATACCTAAGCCGCCGTTCCGATGAAGCGCAGCATCGATTGGGGCCTGCATCTCGCCGGTGTCAATTCGGGCAGCGAAGTTTAAGGCTGCAGATTGATCTGAATCACTTCAAAAAACATTTGCAAATTCGGTAGCCCGATGGGTTCCGTTATTTTTTGGGACATTTGCGAACTGGATGCTACCCCAAAGAAACTGAGGAACTGCAGCTTGGCTGCGTCAAATCTCCCTTCACTCCAAAAATCGACGGTGGACGTCGCTAAATCGATTTCCGTGAATTAAGTGAGGGAAACCACGGGTGATACCCTTCCTACCCCGCTAGCCCCCTGCGAAACGATGCCGCGCCGGTCTGTATGACTAGGTTTTGACGTCATTTATCGGTTTCGTTGTCAAACAGTAAAATTGGTTTCGACCGCTTGAATGGCGGGGATTGCTGAGAGAAGATAAAAACGAAGCGGAGATAAAAAGTATGGAGACGAATTGCAGATCAACAAAGCGTGCGCAGCAATCAGTTGCTGTACGGAAG
>JBBRNA010000015.1:0-107494 GCA_038230575.1 Terriglobales bacterium
GAGAAAGAGCAAGATCAACCAGAGCACCCCCCTCTCGGGAGAATCGAGAGGCGCACGAGACAGTGGGCTGGATCTCGAGACCAACATCTTCTCGCCCGGTCGAGGCAGAAGTTTTTTCTTGACATCCCTTTTTATAGAACTCATTGAATTCACACATCGCGCCGATTGGTCTGGTAGCTACATTTCCATGACGATGCGTTTTTATGGCCTAGGGCGTGCTGCGGGATGCCCGGGTTCGTTCAATCATCGTTAGAACGCTCTTATTTTCGTTTGTGGGGCCGAATGCGACGAAGGCGGCGGCAGGAGTCGGCGGGACAATGCAATTGACGATCAAGAGTCAACTATTCGGATTGACGGCAACTAGCCTGGCATTTCTCGCGGCGGTGGGAGCGACTGGCTATTGGGGCATCACACGGCTGGAAAAGACTACGGCCGAGGTCGCGGCAACGGGGGCAGCGATTCGCAATCATGTTGAGGCGGCTACATACAATGACATGACCCGTGAGGATCTGACGGCGGCGGTTCGTAAGACTGGGCAGGATCGGCAGGATAGCTTGAATAATCTCGCCCTGCACTCGCAGGTGCTTTTCGCAGAGAGTTACGGCGTCCCGGGATGCGGTTACGAATCCGGATCTCAAGGCGGCCCTCAACGAAGAACTTTAGATGATGCAGGACTATTTGAAGGCCAACGAGGGTATTGCGAAATCCGCGGCGGGCTCTGGGTCAAAGACACCGGATTCGGACGCCAGTTTTCAACTCAATCAGAAGCTCCAGGAGAAGATCGAGGATAGCGGCGAACAGCTTGAGGCAGGGGCGAAGCGAGCGGAACTGAGCGCGGTGACGCAGGGCACACGATCCGCTCGCACCATTGGTGCGATGTTCGGAGCGTCGCTGTTGATGCTGCTGGTCGGCAGTTTTATTCTGGTGCGCCGTGTCACGCTTTCGCTGAAGCGATTGATCCAAATGATTCAGGACATCGCGGAGGGGGAAGGCGATGTGACGAGACGGTTGGAAGTGGCGAGCGGCTTCCGCAAGGATGAGCTTGGCGAGGTGAGCCGTCTGTTTAATTTGTTCATGGACAAATTGCAGGAGCTTTTGCGCGGAGTCGCGGGGCAGGTATCCCGACTGGAAGCGGCTAGCCAATTGCTGTTGCACGCGAGTGAGCAGATCACCGCAAATTCCAGCGAGACGGCGGCGCAGTCGAGTTCGGTGTCGCGGGCCACGCAGCAAGTCGAACAAAACTTGAAGAGCCTTTCGACTGGCGCCAGCGAAATGACGGTGACCATCGAAAATATTGCGGCGAACGCAAACCAAGCGGCTAAGCTTGCGGACTCCGCGGTGAGCGCGACACAAATTGCCAGCACTACGATGACGAAACTTGGGCGGTCGAGCGCGGAGATTGAAGTTGTGATCAAGCTTATTACCTCCATCACCCACCAGACGAACTTGCTTGCCTTGAATGCGACCATTGAAGCGGCGCGAGCGGGCGAGGCGGGCAATGGCTTTACCGTGGTGGCGAACGAGGTCAAGGAGCTGGCCAAGGAGACCGCCAAGGCTGCCGAAAATATCAGTCTGCAGATCACGGCCATCCAGGCGGACACTAAAGGCGTCGAGGAGGCGATCGCATCGGTGAGTGGAGTGATCGACCGCATCAACAAAGTTTCGGCGACGATCGCGGCGGCGGTCGAGCAGCAGAGTTCGACCACCGGGGAGATGACACGCAACGCGGTGGAAGCGGCGAATGGCGCGAGCGATATTTCCATCAATATCGGGGGCGTAGCGCACGGAGCCGAAGCCACTTCGTCGAGAGCGCTCGAATCGCAGAAAGCCGCACAGGATCTGGCCTCGATCGCGCAGCAAGTCAGCAAGCTGATGCGTCAGTTCATATTGAAGGCGGCGAACGGCGCGTCGCGATCTCACTGGCGGTAAAAATCCTGGCTGCGGGGTCGGATGCTAACGCTCTTGAACAAGATGTGATGACGGTGAACGTAAGCCCGTCGGGCGCGCTCTTAATTGGCGTTCGTGGAAACCTGAAGATTGCGAGTGAAGTCACACTTGCTCGTCGTCACAGACAAGCAAAATACGTGATTGCCTGGGTGGGAGAGCCAGGAACGGCGAAGGAAGGACAGATGGAAGTCACCAGGCTCGATCGCTCCGTGGACTTGTGGGACGACGTCGTTATTCCGGTCGATGTCGCAGAATCTCTCCTCGCCGGATCGGGTGCAGGGCCGAAGAAAGCAAAGACGCAGGCCGCCTCTTAATAATTCATACGTGATAATTGCTACGTGCGGGGCGGGATCGTCAGCATCTACTGACCGGACTTAGTAAAACTGGACTCGGTAAGACTGACTCTTCCCGAAGCGAGATCGTAGATGCCGGATTCAACGATCACGTTTTTTCTCTCGATGGCTTCACGAATCACGGTGGATGATTTGCGTAACAGCTCGGCTTGCAGGATTACGTTGCGGTGGATAGCCTCATCAAGCTGACCTCCTGACTGCTCAACTGCAGGCTGAAGATGCTTGAGGAGGATGCCGATCTGGCCGGGCACGGCATCGCCTTTGATGGCGGCGACGACCGCTCCGCAACTTGTATGACCGAGCACTAGAATCGCTTTCACCCCTAACACTGCCACTGCGTATTCGAGGCTTGCGATGATTTCTGGGGTCGCGATGCTGCCGGCTACGCGCGTGACAAAAATTTGTCCGATCGTCTGATCAAACACCAACTCTACGGGAACGCGCGAATCGGCGCAGGCCAGCACGGCGGCGAAGGGCTCTTGCCGATCGACGGTCCGGAGCTTGAGGATGGACAAATCCTGCTCGATTGAGCTGAGTTGATTGTCTGCAAAACGCTGGTTCCCTGCCAGTAATTCCTGGAGGGCTTCGGATGGGTTCATGGATGCTCTCGGCGGTTCATCATATATTAGCGGGACGGACGTGGGGGTGACGGGGTTCGGCGTTCGGCGTTCGGCTTTCGCATTGAGCCGAGGCTTGTATATGCTTGGACGGCTGGAATCAAACTTTTCGTCGACGCTTTTGAATGCACGTATCGGATCTTTTGAGATGAATCATGCTTACGACATTGCGGTCGTTGGGGGCGGGATTGTCGGGCTCTCTTTTGGCATGCAGGCCGCGTCGGCTTTTGCGGGGGCGCGAATTATTGTTCTCGAAAAAGAGGCGGGGGTGGCGCGCCACCAGACGGGACACAACAGCGGGGTCATCCATAGCGGCGTCTATTACAAGCCGGGGTCACTGAAGGCGCGGCTTTGTGTGGCGGGAGCGCGGGAGATGACGGAATTCTGCTCGGCTCAGAATATCCCTTATGAAATCTGCGGAAAGCTGATCGTTGCGACCAGCGAAGTTGAGGCGGGGCAGCTTGAACGGCTGCGCGCCAACGGCGAAGGAAATGGGCTCAGCGGATTGCGTGTTTTGGAGCCTGAGGCGATGCGCGAAATCGAACCGCACGTCGGGGGTGTGCGCGCCCTTCACGTCCCTTCGACTGGAATCACGGACTACAAGCGGGTCACGGAGAAATATGCCGAGTTGGCGAAGGATGCGGGAGTCGAGATTAAGAAAGACGCACGGGTCGTAGGATTTAAAACTTCTGGAAGCGACGTGACGGCTCAAACGCAAGCTGGAGAGGTTAAGGCGCGCATGGTGGTGAATTGCGCCGGCCTGTATAGCGATGACATCGCGCGAATGGCGGGGCATGATCCGGGGGTGATGATTGTTCCCTTCCGCGGAGAATATTTCGACCTTACGCCGGCGCGGCAAAACCTGGTGCGAGCCCTGATTTATCCTGTGCCTGATCCTGCCTATCCATTTCTGGGAGTGCATTTCACCAAGCGAATTCATGGAACGGTCGATGCCGGACCGAATGCGGTGCTCGCTTTTCGACGTGAGGGATACCGACGCACGGACTTTCATCTTGGAGAGACGCTGCAGGTTTTGCGCTATCCGGGATTTCGCACGATGGCGAGCAAGCATTGGAAGAATGGGCTGGGCGAGTTGCGACGGTCATGGAGTAAGGCCGAATTTGTGAGGTCGTGTCAGAGGCTGCTGCCGGAGGTGCGGATGGAAGATTTGTCGGCAGGCGGCTCCGGGGTAAGAGCGCAGGCGGTGGCGGAGGATGGAAGCTTGGTTGATGATTTCCGGTTTGTGTCAAAAGACCGGTTTCTGCATGTGTTGAATGTGCCTTCTCCGGCGGCGACGGCTTCGTTGCCGATTGGGCGCGAGATTATCGCGAGACTTCGCGATCAGTTTGCGGATCTTGCACGGATTTAGAATTTGGTTTTAATGCGGCTGGCGCGAAAGCCTTAAACGACCTTGTCGGTTTTTTCCTCGGTAGACGGATTTGTCTTGGCAGACAATTCTTCAAGACGCTTCAGCATGTCGCGTCCGTGATTCTCAGTGGCTCCGCATCGTGAGCAGTTTTTGGCATGCCATCCGAAGAGCGCCAGCAGTCGACAAATTTTTGTTGGAGCTTTCATGACACACCTACCGAGTTGAGTCTATTCGATGTACGGGTTACCGCCGCTACCGGATTGGTCGCATTTGCCGACTTTCTCCGGTGTTGTTAAGAAATGTTGCTGTTACTACTGTGAACGCATCAGTTCTGCCTTCTGTAATCCTCATGAAAACGCCAGTGCACGATTGCAGAAACCGTGCACTGGCTCGCTTAAATTCGTCTGCGCTCTAGTCAGCGTTTAGCGCAGAGAGGCCAGCAGCATGGTTTGCGAGCCCACTACATTCTGCGAAAGCAGTTCTGCTTCGGCCTTCGTCCTTGGCAGTGAGTAGGTCCATTCGCTGCCCTCAATCCGGATACTCTCGAGGAAATAACGGCTGCCGTAGTGATTGAAAGTGAGGACGGTCTCGCCCGCGGCTGATTGTCCCGCCGTGCGATCAATCTGGACCAGTACGGTTTGCCTTGCGTCAAAATTTCCGATTGCCAAAATGTTCGGGTCGGCTCCAAGGCGTTTTACGATCAGGTCGCCGGCCTGCATGATTTTGTTGTTGACCATGAATTTGAATGGCACTCTCGCGACGACACTGGAATGTGTGAGCGTCTGTGCGGCCATCAAGCCCGACAGCAGCATCAACGTCACCGGAAGCATCCACTTTGCATTTTTCATAATTTCTCCTTTGCAAATTGGGAAGGTCGGTGAAAACTTCTCGTGCTCCTCACTGAGTGAAGCCATATTGAATGAGCGGACGAGAAACGTCCATGGAGACGGGGTGAAGCGGTCTGAATTGATCTGAAGGAATCTTATGAGGACACGGCGCTCATGAGCGGTGAGAGAGATGGGAGATGGCGGCTTACGGATTTCGCGAAACTGCCTGGCGATAGTCGTCGGCGGTGGTTCGATAGCAAGGCAACAGATTTTTGCGGTCTTCGGGCGTCACCGAAGCCTTTCCGTTACTGTTCGGACCGCCGCCCTCGGGCCACGAAATCTGCATGAGGCTTTCATCGCAACTTGGGTCGCGGGTCACGCGGAGCTTCCGAACTTTCGGATTGTCGGCTCCGTATTCGGACAAGCGGCGCTGATATGGAAGGAAAACGTAAACCAGCTTGATGACTTCCGTCTGATTTTTGTTTAACCACTTTTCGGCGATGAAGACTTCAAAATTTGAAAAGTACGACGACTTCGGCGGGGCCCAGGCGAGGCTGATGACTTTGACCTGCGCGTCCTGGAAAACCGGCATCACTTTGTCGCCGGGCTTATTCCCTCCGGGGTTAGGTTGCGACGAAGCAGACAGGTCGTTTCCATTTTCTGCGCCGGCGCCGGAGGAATTCCCTGCCGAGTTCCCTGCCGAGGGTGGCAATCCTTCGCCGCCCATCCCCTGCTGCGAACCTCGGCCTCCCCCGCCCTGCGCTGACATGGAGGGTTGCGGAGGAACAACGTCAGTCCCGCTGCCGCCAAAGCCGCCAGCTTTTCCGCTTCTCCCTGAGCCACCACCGCCGATGCCCTGTACCGATGGAGGAGCAGGCACTACGGATGAACCGGTGCCTCCAAGCGAACTTATTTGTCGGCCTCCGCCCATTCCACCGCCGCTACCCAAGCTGGGCGACGGAGCTATCACGCCGGATCCCGCAGCACCGAGTGCCGCGGTACGGCTTCGACCGGCGCCCGCGCCACTTGCAACAGAAGGCGATGGAGGGATCACACCTGAATCGGAGATACCCAGGCCGCCGAGGCGTCCTCCGCTTGCTTTGTTCGAACTCTTGCTCAAAGTATCAAGTGACGGAGAAGAAGCTACAACCTGTGCGCCTGAGGCGCCCCAAGCACCGGCGCGGGTCCGTCCGCCAACGCTTACGCCTTCCTGTAACGATGGGGAGGGAGCTACGACATCAGAGTTGCGGGCGGTTAGAGTTGTTCCGCGACCTCGGCCACCGGAGCCTCCGATACTTTCGAGAGACGCGGGTGGGGGCACGAGTTGGGCGGCGCCTTGTGCGGGTAACATCGAGCGGCCGCGAGCGTTGAGTCTTGACTGCGCTTCAAGCGACGGTGAAGGGGCTACCACTAAAGCGTCAGATTTAAAGGATCTACCAGAACGACCGTTGCTGCGGGACATCTGACTTAGCGCGGGAGCGGGAGGGATGATTGAAACGTCTACGCTTCGGGAGAGTCCTCGACTTTGCGTGACATCGGAGGGAGCGGGTGGGACGACGGAAGATGCATCGAGTCCAGTGGAGCGCCTGCTTGAGCCGCCATGAACATCGGGCGCTGGCGCGATGCCAGATAGATAAGGTAATTGGGATCGTCGTCCTTGGCCCTGGCCCGCTGCGGCATCGGGCGCGGGCGAAATCGCAGTGGCGACTCCGACTCCGGGGTGCAGGGAGCGATTGGATGCGAGTTCGGGCAAAGCCTCTGCTGGAGCGATGGCGCGCTTTGCTCCGCTCTGAGCATCGAGTGCTGCATTTTTGTTGTCGGTAGGCGGCAGATTACTTTTCCGCGTCGATCTTTGGGGCTTCTGCACGTTGTGCGCTTGCTTGGAATCGTTTCGCGATTCGCGCGGCGGAGCGGACTGGGAAAACGGATAGTAGGTCACGCGAGCTTCACGGCGCGGCTGGGTAGTGAGTTCAATCTCGTTCGGGGCAAACTCGGTTGCTCCCCAAAAAAGAGCGACGATCAGAAGGTGTAGGAAAGCAGAGGCTATAAAACGATGCCACGGAAGTGGAGGCGGGCGGAGTAAGACATGATTCCAGCCGCGGACGTCGATGGGAAGAATGGGTCTGGCTAGTTTGTCGTCTTTCGGTTGGACAAGTTTGGGCTGTACAGGTTTTGCCTGTACAGGATTCTGCTGTGCGGCGTTCGGCTTTGCGGCGTTCGGTTTAAAGACATTGGCTCGCAGCGACGGCGCCGCTGGCGGGGCTACTGGACGCGGCGCCGGAACCGGCGGATTCTTCAAGCTGCTTTCGGCAGCTCCAACCCACTTGGCGAGCTTCTGCAAACGCTGAAGGTGGTGATCGTTGAAATTCGAAGCCGTGCCGGAAAAGACTTCCAGAATTCCGGAAATTTTGCGATCACAGAAGATGGGCACAACCGCCAGCGAGCGGATGCCGAGGACGCGGCAAGTTTCCGGGTCAACACGACCGTCCGTCGCCATGTCTTCGCAGCGGATCGACATGCCCCACTCGAGGCAGTCCTTGGAAATTCCTGAACTAGTGTCAACAACGGCATCTAGCGGTGGCGCTCCCTGGCCGATTCGGGCGCGGCAAATCGTTCCGTGATCGCCGCGGAATGCGATAGCGGAGCCGTCGGCTGCGGTCAGAACTTTGGCGAGCTCCACAACATGATGGAAGAATTTTGTGTGGTCGAGGTTCCCGCTTAAGACGTCGGGGTGCCATTGCGTCAGAAAATCTTCGAGAATTCCATCTCCACTTTTAGCTTGCAGGTTCAGCGGAGGCACAGCCTTCCCATTCGACTTAGGTACTGGAGGAGCGAGGTCGAGGGATAGGAGTTGAAGGCCCATAAGATCGCTGGTATCGATTCCGAGCGCCGCATCTGGCGGCCCAACCCGGGGCGTGCTCGAGTAACTCCATTCTAGCGAAGACGTGTGCCGAATACACGGTCTTTTGCACTAACAGCTAATCTAGGGGATTAAACAAAAGGGCAACTGCGCGGACTGACCGACCGCGCATATCGGCGATGTGCACTATAGAAAAGAGTGCCCCAGCGGCTGAAAGCCGCAATCAATTATGGGCACCGGTGGCAGGACTAAAACTCGTGCCCTTCCCTTCCGAGTAAGGCGGTACTTGCAGCTCCGCTCGTACCTGAAGCTGCGGTCCGCGTGCGAGCTAGGGCCGGCGATCCCGCGAAGCCCACGGATATCCACAAATCTTTCACCCGCGCACAGGGTATTCGGGCATATACTGCGCAGCGCGCAAAAGATTGCGCAAGGAGACTCCCCCAAATGAAGACGAAAGTAGAGATTTTACTCACTCTATTGGCATTGGCTGGTTTATTCAGCGCACTGCCGAAGGATCTTTCCAAATCCGCGACGGCCGGAATCCGAGCCGAACAGACCGTGGTAATCGCGGATGGTAGCGATCCAATGCCGTTGTGCCGCACCAAGCGCATTTGCGGCAATTGAGGTAGGGATCGAAGCTAAATTTTAAAATTTGAGGCTGCTCAAAAAGAGGTTGCGGAGCGGTCGGGGGATAGGTATGCTTCCGAGCATCCACCAAACCCCATGAACTGGCTAATGTATCTGAGTTGGCTTGCGGGCCCCGTACTCCAGATCAGCCTCCTGATCTTTATGGTGCGGCGCGAGTTCTACAAGACATTTCCCCGGTTTTTTTCGTATGTCGTTTTCCAGATCCTGAAGTCGTCCTGCCTGTTTGTCGCGTATCGCTACTTCTCCGTACAAACCTACTTCGACGCCTATTGGACGGGAAATGCGGTCAGCGTTCTCCTGACGGTCGCTGTGATGGATGAAATCCTGCAGAAGCTCTTTCAGGAGTACGGTGGGGTGCAAGTCGTCGGAACCACGATCTTCCGCTGGTCGTGTGGTCTTCTGTTTGTCGTGGCGATCCTGAGCGCGCTTTCCAATCGAGAGCCGGCGGCTGACACGGTGGTCGCGGCGGTGGTGGGATTCGAGCGCAGCGTCCGGCTGATGCAGGTGGGATTTTTTCTGTTGTTGATGGTTCTGTCTCGCGTTTTCAAGAATTGCTGGCGCCAACCAGTCTTTGGAATCGCCTTGGGATTTGGCACCTTCGCCAGCGTGGAATTGATTCTGGTCAGCTTTTTCATGTCGCACGGCTACTTTCAGGAAGCGCTCTTGAGTCTTATTAAGAGCGGGGCCTACAATGGAGTTACATTGATCTGGCTGGGATATCTGAGCCAATATCCGGAGCGGGTGCCGGGCCTCGGCGCGGTCGAAACTGCGTCTCCTCGATTGGCGCTGGTGACTGCGGATGGCATGGCGGATCCCGACGACAGCTTTATGTTGAGAGTGGAGCAGGCGGTAGACCGAGTCCTTTCGCGGAGTGATTGGCCGCGCGCTGCAGAAGGCCCTAAGATGGTAGTTCGCAAGCCACGTCCAGAAGACAGTAATTAAACCCTCAACTTCCCGGCTGAAGATTGAAGTACGAACGATGAATTCCACGGCCCCACAACATAACATTCAAGCTGGTTGGCCACCCCGCGCGGGCCAGTTTGTCAGCTTCAAATCTTCCAGGAGTTCTGCTGAGTCAGAGACGGCGAGGTTGTTCGACGTACGTTGGGGATTGGTATGGCAGGATTTTGTTCTCGCCGACGGACGAGTGATTCCGGCGCACAGAGTTCTGGGGTGCCCTGAAAAGCCTGAATGGCGGAAGATACAAGACGTCAGCGAGCGCGAGCGCGAAGAATGCGAAGAACGCTTGTTGTCGATGGCGGGAGCGGGAATGGATCCGCGGGAGCGCGACCAGCAATTCTGGGCTGAGTTGAACCAGTATCTGGCGTACACGTATTTGAAGTTCAAAAAGCCGCAACACAAGATTGCCGAAGTAGCCTGACTCCAACTGAAACGATGCTGTGTTACTGGTTATCTGGATACATAGTTAAAAGAAAAAGGCGGACTTGTGACGCGATTCGATGAGAATGCTGAGGAGCAGCGGAGAATGCTGTCTGAAACCGGACTGGTGGAGATCCGACTGGATGAATTCGCGGACCGGATTCGGGATGTCAAGCGGCTGGTTGCGGTGCGGCTTCGCGAATTGCTCGACTTTAACACTGGCTTGAGAGATCGCGATTCAGCCGCTTATTCTCTGGGTACGCTCAAAGAAATTGAATTGAAGCTGCTGGCTAACCCTCCGAGGGCGCGCGACGAGAAGTAGCGGTTCCCCCATATCCCTGCCTAACCTGTCCCGATTCATACCATTCAAAGCTCGCGCTTGACTTCGTGATTTCTCCCGCCCACAATGCAGACCCGCGTTTTTGCCGGAGGAGAGGGAGCATCTATGAGAAATACTCAGAGGGGGATGATCGCGGTTCTTCTGGTAGCGATGTTTTCTGGGTGTAGCGCCAGCTACAAGATGAAAGGGGCTGAAAAAGCTTCGGGGGTGGTCACGATTGATAGTTGTCGCGCGGAGCCCGACACCGTGATCGTGGAAGAGGGCAAGGATCTCAAGTGGCAGGTTGCGAGTACGGATTCCCACACGTACACGATTGATTTTTCGAGAAGCCCGTTTGCTGAATCGAGCACGACGGTTGGAAGCCAGGCGGAAGACAAGCCGCACAAGGCGAAGAAAGACTTTTGGTGCAAGGTGTTCGGGGCTTGTAAGTTCGCATACACCTTGACTCCGCAAGGGGCACCGGTTTGTCCGGACCCTGGAGTTCACGTCATCCCTGGGGCTGCATCGCCTTAGAAAGTAGCGCCTTGAAGCGTGGGTCGGCGGCGAGGTGGTCAAAATCTGGAGTGTCGCGAATGACGGTGGGCGAGTAACCGGCGGCGACGGCTTTCTTCAGGAAGTCGAAGGTCTTTTCGCTGTCTCCGAAATGATTGTTCAGGATCGCTGCCCTGAACAGCACATCGGCATCGGACGGAGTGATTTCGAGAGCGCGCTGTAATCGTTCTTGCGCTTTCGGCTGCTGGTTGAGCATGGCGTAATAGTCAGCCGTGAATGCCAGTGCGAGGGTATCCTGCGGATTCACCTCGAGCCGCGCATTCGCCAGTTGGATCGCCTTGGTGTACGCTGCTGCGGCGTCGGCACGCTTCGCGGGATTCTGTTGGAGCGTATCTCCCAGGTTTCCCCAGTTGAGCCAGTCTTTATCGTCCAGCTTCAGGGCGTTTCGCAGACTATCCGCCGAATCTTCGTAGCGATGCATGTAGAACTGCGCCGCTCCCAGGTTGCCGTAGGCTTCAGCGGTTGGCCGCAATTCTACGGAGCGGTGTAACTGGTCGACGGATTCCTGATAGCGGCCTTGCAGAAGATAGATGGCTCCAAGATTGGAGTAGCCGCGATAATTTCGCGGGGCGCGCTCGATCGCCTTTTGGAACATGGCCGCTGCATCGGTGTAGCGCGCCTGCGAGAAGTAGAAGGTGCCGAATGCACTGTAGACGGCCCAGTATTCGGGACGAAGTGCAATTGCTTTTCGAAAGGCGTCTTCGGCGGCGGGAGTGTTGCCGGACTTCTGATACGAGGACGCCAAGAGGCGCAGCGTCTCATCGCTGCGGTGGTCGATATCCAGAGCGCGCTGAAATTCTTTGATCGCGTCCGGGTAGTTTCCACGCGAGTAGAAGACGTCTCCGAGACAGGTGTGGGCCTCGGCCAGCTGGGGATCGAGAGCGAGGGCCTGGTCACAATTCGATTTTGCTTTGTTGATCCAATCTTCGCCACGATTTTTTTGCTGGAAGCCGAGGGCGTAGGCGATCCCACTGGCAGCGAAGGCTCGGGCGTAATTTTTGTCGATGGCAATGGCGCTGTTGAATTGAGTGATTGCGTTATCCAAGTTATCGGGTTGCTGATACTCCTCGAGATATCCGCGGCCGCGCAGGTAAAAGTCATAGGCGGCTGGATTTGTCTCGGGGGGCTGCGCTGCCGGGCGCTGCGGGTCGGACGCGACGGGCAACTTAGCCAGGACTTCTTCAAAGAGCGCATCCTGCAAGCCGAAAATATTGCCTGCGTCACCGGTAATTGTATTTGCCGCAATTTGCCGGTGGGTGCGCGGATCAACCAAGTGCCACGTAATCCGAATGCGGGGACCTTCCTGCTGCAAGCTACCTTCAAGAACAATATTTGTGCCGAATTCCCGCCTCGCTTGATCGGACGTCCGGACGCCTTGCGCAATGAGGTCGCGAGTCGATACGAGTTGCAAGCGTCCGCCATCTGATGCCTGCACCATCTTGGCCGACAACGTCTCGGTCAGGCCCAGACCCAAGGCATTCGCCGACGAGTCGTTGGTTACGGACTCAAAGGGCAGGACTGCCATCATTGTTTCTTCTGGAAGCGGAGCGGCGTGCCGGCGCGAAGACTGCAATGCAACGCCAATAATGCCGAAAAGAATTGCAACGGACGCAAGAACGTAGAGGAGGCGACGACGACGCGATGTGGCGTCGGCGCTGGCGTAGATTGGAGCCGTCCCTGTGGCGAGGCCGGTGAGGTCGAGACGAAGGTCTCCGGCCGAGTGATAGCGCTCTTTGGGATCTTTCTGCAATGCGCGCAGAATGACGCGCTCCAGACCGTCGCTGATTTTTGGATTCAGAACTCGAGGGCGCACCGGATCGTCATTCAAGATCGCGGCGACTAGGGCAGTTCCGGTTAACTCTCCGAAGGGACGACGCGCGGTGCTCATTTCGTACAAGACAGCGCCGGCAGACCATAGATCGGAGCGCGTGTCTGGAGTCTGGCCTTTCAGTTGTTCCGGCGACATGTAGGGAATTGTTCCGGCGTCGGAAAAAGTACTGCTGAGGGGAGCGGTTGGGGTTGTGTCAGATTCGGGGCGCATGAGATAGGCCAAACCGAAATCCAATATTTTGAGCTTGCCCTCGGGCGTCACCTTCAAATTGCCTGGCTTGAGATCGCGATGAATGATGCCACCGGCGTGGGCGCTCTCGAGGCCGGACGCCAGCTGTTTTCCGAGGTTAAGAATTTCGCTTTCCTGAAGAGGACGACCGGCGATCTTCGCCTCGAGATTCAATCCGGAGACGAACTCGGTGACCAGGTAATCGATTCCGTTATCGCTGCCGAAGTCGAAAGCCATGCTGACATTTGCATCGCTGATTCGCGCGAGGTTCAAGGCTTCGCGACGAAATTGGCGGCGGGCTGTGTCGCTGAGCAAAGAGAGACGAGGGAGAGTCTTGAGAGCGACATCGCGATCGAGCTGTTCGTCGTGGGCGCGATAGACGACTCCCATGCCTCCGCTGCCGACTTTTTCGAGGAGCCGGTAATGCCCCAAAACCTGGCCGATCGCTGGAGTCGAGACGGTCATTGTTCAGGGATAGTAAGCTGGTCATTCCCAAAGGTCAACGAAGCGCGCGCAGCGCTTACGGCGCTGCACCTTGCATAGCAACTCTCGACACCGCGACATTTACTGCGAAGAAGTGACAAAGTGCGATCTTTCCCCATCCGCCCTTTTTCGGCGACCCGGCACCAGCAAGTCGGTCGCCGAAATGCGGAAAGCTCTGTAGCACTATTAGTCAGAATCAGTACGTTTTTTCCACGGGTTTTAGGGGCGGTCGCCAAGCATCGGCCGCGATATGCGTATTGGGTTCCGGCTGTTCTCTGCGCGTTGGGTAAAGCGAACCGTAGAGCGAATTTTGGGCGCGCTGTGCGGGTACGATTATGCTATGGTCAAAGCGCAGCGATAGTTCGGCACGATGCACTTCCCCCGTACCGGTATCAAATGACAAGCTAGCTAGCGAATCTAATCCGTCGTAGAAGCTCAACGGCAGTGTGGTTAGAGTTCGTCCCGTGAGAAAACCTTCTACTGGATTTCCTGGGTGGAAAAGCCCTTCCTCACCCACCCGGTGGTTCAAGACGCTGTCCCAAGGAAACTCAGGGCCGCGATTCCCAGAAAATCGGTACGGATGAGGGCTCTCGCTCACCCACCAGTCCACATCCAACGTCACCCCGCCAACGACTAAGTCTAGGAACTCCATGATCCGCGTCCGCCGCTGCGCCGTAATTCGCAGCTGCAGAATAATTCCCGTGGAGTGGCCGCAGCGGAACATGAAACTGTGAGAATCGTGATGTTCAATTCTTAGTGGCGGATTGAGTTTAGGAGACGTATCTAAATCACGCAGATAACCAGTTTCCTGAATTCGCCTAATAAGATCAGATTGCGGTTTTGCTGGCATTTGTTAGTCCCTTGGCATTCGTCTCATCGTACGTGCATAACATACACAAAGTTCACAGAGCTTAACCCGGGCGCGACGCGAGATCATCCGCACCTTGCGTTTCCGACGCCCGGCAGAAAGCACAGGGCTGAACATCTTCTTTGAAGAATGGGACGTCGTAAGACCGGCCCAAGTCGTGAATTCTGCGTTTTGTGGCTGCGGAAAGAAGAAATTTATAGCCGCGGCGATCGCGAGTGCGACCCAATCGAAAGGGGCCTAGAAGGGCGCCGACGCGTCGTGACGCCAGCTGATAGCCATCGCCCCGATTCGAAAGTATTGTATTGGCGTTCTCCGCTACTTCGCCGACATGGATTTCTTTCTTACCTTGGTGGCACAGAATTAACATCGCATCGATCACAACAGACACTTCCCCGCTTGTGGAGTCGAATTTGCGATCCAGATCTTGCAGGGTTAAGACTTCAACGACGCGCGCTTGCATCGCCTTATTTTTGGGAAAGGACGATCCCAAAGTTGACGCCAGAGCGCGTGTGCTTCCGCCTAGCTTGGCCGTGTCGCAGTTTTCGGCCGCCACCTGCGAATAGTTTTCGAGCCTGTACTTCAGCAATTGCGGTTGAAACGTGTCTTGGATTTTTTGCAGTGTCGTTTCGTCCACCAAAGGCGGTCGGAAACGCGGTGTGGCATCCAAACGGCAAAAAGACGAAGGCGCGATATTTGTTAGATTTCGGTCGGCCTCGAGGATGACAGCCGAAAACGGAGTGCTAACGGATCGCCCTGACTGGAATACCGCAAATCCAGAGTGCTGAGTCGCAGTTAGGAAGGCATTGATGCTTCTCGAAGTATCTGGATTCGAAATCAGAAACGTTGGGGTACAACCAGCGGGTAGCCCAAGCAACTGAATTCGGTTGAATGCTGCCGTGGGCAAAGCATGGCGACAAAAACAGGCCAGTAATCTAAGAAAGCGTGAGGCGTCCCATGGGTCAGCAGCGCCTACGACCCCCCGCAGCGAGGGGTCGTGGCATTCTGTAAAGTGAGTTGCGATCGAGAAAAAAGCTGCAAGATCAGCATCATCACGACTCAAACCGCCCAGGAAAATAAACACTTCCGAGATCGCGTGGACCAAAATATCGTCTGTTTGATAGTCCGCGAGCGTCGTCGCAAGATGCAATTTTGGAGGCAAGCCGGAATCAGCGTTCGCTGCACGATAGTCCTGCGATCGGAGAGTGAACTTGTCGCCGGTGGAAATGGCGCGCTTCTTCCATAAGAGAAGCCTCGTGGAATCAGGGGCCGTTCGCAATAGCTCCAGACGCGTAGTTCCTAAAACCGCGCTGGCGACGAATCGATTTGCCGTCGTCATTATCAACTCCCGGGAACGCACATTCGGAAGAATGTGCATCTCCTACTAGAATCTCTGAGCTTTACAGACGGGGTTTGATGCGTTGGAGACGACAGACCAGCATTGGCGCAACCGGTACTGACATATTTGATTCTCAAAAGACCGTTCGCGACGCAAAAAATTAAAGATAACGATGGAAGATGGCCTGTGCTCCACTTCCTTGGCGAATATTTTCGCATTAGCGCCAAACTGTAACGGCGCCCGAGAAAACGTTAAATCAGAACGCTCCGCTCGTCAGTCGCCGTTCGTTACCGGCGTAACTATGGTTCTTCTCGCCCATCGTCTGTAATTCATGTACTGAAGGATTTCACAATTGCGTTTATCGTCGAGTTCGAAACGGTTGGTCTACGTCGTGCTGTGCTTGGTTTCGCTTCAGGCTTGCGCGTCACTTTTACTACCGAAATCCTATCTGCTTACATCCATTACCGATTGCGTCAGCCTGGTTTTGATGATCTCGGCCGCGGTGGCTTTTGGACGGAATTCATCGACCAGCCATCGTCGGCAGCGCAACGTGTGGATATTTCTCAGCCTGGGCTACGCGATTGAAAGCATCTCCCAGATGATTTGGATGTATTGGGAGCTGGTGCAGAAGACGATGCCGGCCGTGAGCATCGGGGACAGTCTGGTGTTTCTGGCATGGACTTCTCTTATTTTAGGGTTCGCGCTCCGTCCTCATATTGAGCCTACGGCACAACAGCGACACATAGGAACGCTCGACCTGGTCATCTTATTGTTAGCGGGTGTTTATCTTTATCTGTTTCTTGTGTTTCCCTGGGGATATCTGGCGGTTGATGCACCGTCTTACGGGCTCTCGTATAAATTTCTCGCGCTGGCGGAAGATTCGATCCTGCTGTCGATCGTGGCGCTGGGTTGGAGAAACAGTTCCGGGACCTGGAGGAAATTTTATTTACTGCTTACGGTGATCATCGCCATTGACACGGTGATGGAATACATTGTCGATACGCTTGCCGGGGCCGGACAGTACTTCAGCGGCGGCTGGTACGACACTACCTCTGCGGCTTGCCTCGCGGGCATGACCGTTGCCGGGGTCTTAGCGAACCGGCTCGAGCCCGAAGCGGCAACGGATAATGTCGAAACGGAGCGCTATTTGAAGTTCGCCTCTCGCCTGGCTGCGCCAGTGATCTTAGTGTTGCCCGCGCTGGCAGCGTGGTCGTTTCTCGATAGCGCCCTGCCGCCCGCAGTCTTACGTTTTCGCGTTCTTTTGTCGTTGGGTTCCATGGTGGTGTTTGGATATGTTGGCCTGCAGAAACAAGGGCGCTTAGAAAAAGAGCTTGCGGACACGAATCGGGAGTTGCTTGATGCTTCCTTGACGGACATGCTCACTGGAGTACGGAACCGGCGCTTCTTCGTCAACTCTATTGAATCGGACGTGCGACAGGTTCTCGACTCGTTTACACGTCCGGGTAATGAGGAAGTTCGGAATCGGGATCTTATTTTTTACTTGATCGACATTGATCATTTCAAGCAGGTGAATGACCGGTTCGGCCACCACGTTGGAGACAAAATATTGATCGAAGTGGCTCGCCGAATTAATTCAGCGGCGCGCCTCTCTGACGCGGTTATTCGCTGGGGCGGCGAAGAATTTCTTCTTGTCTCTCGTAGAACCGACCGCATTGATGCTCACATCCTCGCGAAACGCATACTGGATTCGGTGGGACTTCTCCCGTACGTTATCGCGGGAATTGAAAATGAAATACAGGTGAGTTGCTCTTTGGGTTGGGCCGCTTTCCCATGGATGAAAACTGAGCCTGCGCTCAAGACACATAACCAGGTGCTCACAGTTGCCGATTATGCGCTTTACCATGCAAAAGGCTTGGGGCGAAATCGGGCGGTTGGGCTTTTGCCAGACGGTGGTGAATCGCTGCTTTACGTGGACGGTATTCCCGCCTCGGCAATCACGGTAGTTGGCCCGTCTCAACCGCGGGAGATCGCCGTTGCAGCGAGTGCAAAATAGCGATCGCCTTCCGGCGGCATGATTAAGATCTCTTTTGTCACCCTGGTCTTCGAAATATTCACATTCGTGTTTGGACCCGCAATTCCTGTTTTGGACGCCAACTCGGTAACTCCTTTCTAACATTACTTCTCTGACCTAAGTTCAAGGCCGAACGTCGCTCAAATCTGGACCTTCCGTAATCTGTGTCCCCGAGACCCCGCGAGGGACACTGGATATGCCGTATTTACTTGCTCCACAAGACATTTAGGGGGAGCCTTGAACCGTCGCTTTTATCAGACATTTTCGGCCGCAGTGATCCTCGGCGCCAGCCTCATGATACTGACAGGGTGCGGTGGCATCACGGGGAAAGCGGCATCACAAAGTAATACGCCTGGCGCGGTGGTTGTCTCCGCCGCGGCTTTGAACTTTGGCAGCGTTACGGTTGGGAGCACGAAGACTCTCTCCGACTCGGTTACTAATAACACGGCGGCGGGCGTGACGATCAGCTCGGTTCAAGGTTTGGCGTCGGGGTTTCAGATTACCGGTGTTACCATGCCGTTGACTTTGGCGGCGGGACAATCCGCAGCTTTCAGCATTCAATTCAAGCCAACGTCGAGCGGCACGCCTGCCGTCAGCATTTCATTTCGTGACTCAACCGGGCAATCTGTAGCGTCGTTTTCAGCGACAGGCACCGGTACGACCACTGCTACGGCAGGGGCTATGGCAGTAAGTCTCAGCAGCCTGGCATTCGGCAACGTGCAAACCAACACCAGCCGCAATCTCAGCGAAACTCTCACTAACACGGGCTCGACCTCAGTCACTATTTCGCAAGCGACTGCGACGGGGACCGGATTTTCTATCAGTGGATTGACCATTCCAACAACCCTGGGCGCGGGTCAGAGCATTACGTTTACAGCGACGTTCCATCCATTGAGTGCGGGCGCGGCGAGCGGAACGTTGGCCGTGGTATCCGACGCTTCGAATTCACCGGTTGACGTGCGGCTTTCTGGTACGGGGACGGCCCTGGGCCAGCTCGCGGCTTCGCCGAGCACTCTAAGCTTCGGCAGCGTTGGCGTCGGCTCGGGCTCGACGCTAAGCGGAACATTGAGCGCGAGCGGCACGTCGGTGACTGTAACTTCCGCAACGCTGAACAATGGCGAATTTGTGATTTCAGGGATTAGTCTCCCGACGACGATTGCGGCGGGAAAATCAACTCCATTTAGCGTCACCTTCACACCGAATGCCAGCGGAGCGACCTCGGCGTCACTGAGCTTTGTCAGCAACGCTTGGAACTCGGCGGTAGAGACGATGACCGGTTCGGGGACATCGGGGACGCAACACAGCGTTGATTTGAGTTGGGGCACTTCTTCGGGCGCGGTGGGCTATAACGTTTATCGCGGCACGGTGTCGGGCGGCCCTTACAGCAAGATCAACGCCTCGATTGACGCGAGCGCTACATATGTGGACAGCACCGTTGTCTCGGGGCAGACGTACTACTATGTCGCTACCGCGTTAGACGGCAGCTCGAATGAAAGCGGGTATTCCAATCAAGTGCAGGCGGTGATTCCGACTCCGTAAGAGTAATTGACGAACGCGGGCTTACGGGATTACTGCGTGAATTTCAGCGGAATATCTGCTCTCTTGGCCGGATCGGTCGACGGCGGCGACCACATAGAAATAGGTACGACCACTTACCACCAGATAGTCGTCATAGGAACGGCTTGCTACCCCTGAGGCGAGTTTGAAGTATGACTGGCCGGAAATGGTGCTGCGATAGACGTTGTAGCCAGCAACCGGGCTGGTTACGGAGGCTATGGGCGCGTCCCAAGTGAGATGCACCCGATGCGGCCGGCTTTTGTGACAGCCGATGAGCGCGCAAGCCAAAAGCAAGAGCACGAGCAAGAAAAGGCGGGACGGGCTGGACCGTTCGCCCGGCGCGCGGGGCGAAGTCGGTCTTGAAGCTGCCCCAGGCCTTCGGCTTTCGTATCGCATTTCAAAGAATAAATGTCGTTGCCCCGCCAAGCTACAGCGAGGGGTTACTTCGGTAATTTGCGTCAAACTCCCGGACATGAAATCGTGGCACCCTGGATTACTGTATTCAGCCTTCTAAAACAAGCGGCTGACGTGAAACGGCGCACGCCCTAAGCGCAACAATCGGGTGCTATGAGGCACCAACCATGACGACTGAAGCCAATCCTACCAAAATCTACTTCGCGTATAGGGGATCTTGCTCCGGGCACAAAACCGTCGCGGGAGCGAGGAAGTGCTTGGACGGAGCTAAAGATTACGTCGTCGCTATCGAGAACGGAAAAACCAGAGCGATTACCAAGAAGGAAGCGGAAGGACAGGAAAGCCTGGGACTAGGACTCAAGCAACGGCGCTTGTTCATGGTTTGTTGATCTCCAAATTCCCTCAGTAAATAGAGTGTGGACTCTCACGCTGTCTAAGATTGGTTTACCACGACTTCTGCTATGCGCTCTCCCGCGTGGCCATCCCAAAGAGGCGGGACGGTCCCCTTCTTCGCTTTGCCATCGAGAATTTTAGCCAACTCCGACCGAAGTCTAGCTGGATCTTGACCTACAAGGACGTTTGTCCCCATTGAAATCGTGATTGGACGTTCCGTATTCTCGCGGAGCGTGAGGCACGGGATGCCAAGATAGGTGCTTTCTTCCTGAATCCCTCCGGAATCGGTGATGATGACGGTGGCACGGGACTGCAGGCCGAGGAAGTCCACGTAGGGACAGGGATCGAGTAGGTGGAGTTGAGAAGCGTCGAGGCCGAAGTCGGAAATTCTTTTTCGCGTACGCGGGTGCGTGGGAAAGACGACCGCCAGATCGCGATTCACTTCGAGCAGAGATTCCAGGATTGATTTGAGACCTTGGCTATCGTCGACATTGGCGGGGCGATGGAGGGTGACCAGAGCGTATCGAGCGGGGAACGCGTCCGTCGCCTTCGTCGTCGTCTTCGTTGCCGCCGGGAGAAGTTTTACCAGTGAATCGATCATTACGTTGCCGACGCGAAAAATCTTTTCGTCGGGAATTCCTTCTCGTCGCAGATTCTGATCGCCATCCTCAGAAGGAGTAAAAAGCAAGTCGGCCAACTGATCGGTTACGAGGCGATTGATTTCTTCGGGCATCGTGCGATCAAAAGAGCGCAGGCCCGCCTCGACATGGCCGACTTTAAAGCCGAGCTTGGCGCAGACGAGCGACGTTGCTAAGGTCGAATTGACGTCGCCATAGACGAGGACAAGATCTGGGCGATGCTCGAGGACCACGGGCTCGAAGCGAGTCATGATCTCGGCCGTCTGTTTGGCGTGCGAACCGGAGCCTACGGCGAGATTGAAATCCGGAGCGGGAATTTGCAATTGCTCAAAGAAGACGTCGGACATGTTGACGTCGTAGTGCTGCCCGGTGTGGACCACTTGCTGGGTAACGTTTTTTTGAGCTCGCAACGCAGCCAGCACTGGCGCGAGCTTCATGAAGTTTGGGCGGGCGCCGACGATGTGTAACACGCGCATAGGTTTCGAGTACGACTTTCGTTATTTTTATTCTAATGTTGGTTGCAAACTTTGATGGAGTGTACCGCTTTGTGATCGAGCATTGTCGGGTGCTTTCTCACGAACGTCTTCGACTCTTTGCGTCAGCGCGGCGGCGAGGATGAAGAAGAAGCCTCCGGCAACCACGGCCGCGATCCGGTTGTTCTTCAAGAGGTGATTCATCACCCATCCAAAACCAAGCGAGGCGGTAATTTCTGGAATCACGATGAAGAAATTAAAAATGCCCATGTAGACGCCGGTTTTCTGCTGCGGGAGCGAGCCGGCGAGAATGGCGTAGGGCATGGATAGCGTGCTGGACCATGCGATGCCGACTCCGGTCATCGCGAGCAGCATTAAATATTTGCTGTGAATGATCGCCACGGAGAGTAAACCTGAACCGCCGCAAATCAGGCAGAGGCTGTGGGTCATTTTGCGTCCATATCGTTGGGCGAGGGCGGGAAGGACAAGGGAGAATCCGAAACAGACGATCGAATACATCCCGAAACAAATTCCAGCCCACTCCACGCCGGCGGAGTAAAGAGGAGAACTTGTGTCGGTCGCGCCGAAAACATTGCGCGCCACGGCCACCGGAAAATAAAGCCACATGCAGAACAGGGCCAGCCATGTACAGATCTGCACCCACGCAAGCTGCTTCATCGTTCCCGGCATTTCTCGAATAGAAATAAGAATCTCGCGGGCGGCAGTGCCAAAGCCCGCGCGCTCGGCCTTTTGTTTTTGGAAATCCGCCAAATTGTCGGGCGGATATTCCTTGGTCGTAACAACCGTCCAGAGCACAGCGCCTAGGAATGACGCCGCTCCAACGTAGAAAGCGAGACGCACAGAGAGCGGAATCGTGCCGGGAGCGGTCGTTCCAACGACGTGAAAAACGTTGGTTAGTAAGTAAGGAAGGGCGGAAGCGATGACGGCGCCGAGTCCGATGAAGAGGCTTTGCATGGCGAATCCGCGGGTACGTTGGGCATCGGGCAACAGATCGGCGACGAATGCGCGGAACGGCTCCATGCTGATGTTGATGCAGGCGTCTAGTATCCAGAGCAAGCCGGCCGCCATCCACAAGGTAGAACTGCGTGGCATGAGAATCAACGCCAGGGAACTTAAAATCGCACCAACTAAAAAATAGGGGCGGCGGCGGCCTAGTTTTCCCCAGGTACGGTCACTGGCATAGCCAATGATTGGCTGCACGATCAAGCCGGTCAGAGGCGCCGCCAGCCAGAGGATCGGGATTTGATCGGCGCGGGCGCCGAGGTATTCGTAAATGGCGCTCATATTCGCCATTTGAAGGCCCCATCCAAACTGAATGCCGAGGAACCCAAAACTCATGTTCCAGATTTGCCAGAATGTTTTCGGAGGCTTAGCCATCCCTTGCACTGTACCGCTTCCGCGCTATGGTGGCGTCGATTTTATCGATAGTGTTTCAGGCGGTGATGGTGTGGCTCTGGCAGATGCTTTTGCTGTGGCTTTTCCGCTCTTTTCAATGCATACTTTCTCCGGCTAGGAATGCCACATTTTTCATGTTCGATCCCGACGACTTAATTCCGAAGCATGATCGCTTGCTAAAGCCTGACTTTAGCCCACGCAGCCCGCGACCCTCCGGGGAGCGGCTTATTACTGCTTCTTTAATCATTCTTCTTGTCGCTCTGGGAGTGGTGATCTATCGCAACCGAGAGTTTTGGTTCCCTGAAAATGCAGGGGCTGGGGTGACGGATTCGTTATCGACCTCGGCGAGAGGTACTCTGGCTTCGAAGAAGAAGCGCGGGAGTCGAGTGCAAGCTTCGCATCCGACTTTGGCGGCTGAGATCGGTCGGGAAGAGAAAGTCGCGGAGCAGAGGGAGCCTTCGATGACGATTGAGGTCGTGGGCGTGGGCGGCCATAAACTGCTTCGTCCGCGCACTGGATCTATCGAAGTGAATTTAGACCCGAATGCGGCTTCGGGAGCGGCGAGAGCCTCGGCCTCCGCGGGCAGCCCGGGGATGAAGGAAGCAGCCGCGGTAATAGGTACTACGGGCGACGACGTGCGGGTATCGGTCGATACGGCAGAGATCGTGGAGCACGCAGAGGTGCCTGACTATCCGCTACTGGCGCGGCAGATGAAGATCAAAGGCTCGGTGATTCTGGATGCCCTGATTGGGCGCGATGGGATCATACAGAGTTTGGATGTGGTGAGCGGCGCTCCCATTTTAGCGGATGCGGCCAAAGCAGCCGTGAGGCAGTGGCATTTCAAGCCGCATTATCTCGGCGACGATACAGTTGAGACGAACACTAAAATCAAAGTCAACTTCATGATTTCTACTTACTGAGGTTTTGTTGTCGTTTGGGTAGGCCTAGCAGGTTGCTGAAAAACTCTTTTCGCATCCTGCTCGACCACAAGACGTTGGGCTCAAGTGTTCACGATATCCAACATGTTGACGCGACGACAGCCAAAAAACACTTTTTCAGCAGCCTGCTAGGTCATTCCCCGCCGCTCCACGTATAGTGCGCTCGAAGCATTTTCAATCTCCATGCCCTAACACTCATTCCTGTATTCAAACCGGCTGGATCGCGCCGTAAGCAGCAATGGGAAGATCGCTAAGAACGAAAATGGAACCTAGGAATGCTAGAACGTGGGAAAACTTCCTAAATTTCGAGTTGGCAAATAGATTCCTCCCGAATAAGCCCCTGATCTTAGCTAAGTGCGTACAGGCAGTGCCACTTGACGCGAGCATCGAGGATCCAGACCAGTCTAGCCGCTACACTCTACGTTCGAGTTCGCGGCATGAGGACAATGGAAAACCGAGTGCCTTGGAATCCGAAACTGATGTCCAAGGTTTGCCAGAATGTTTTTGGCGGTTCTCTATCACTGCGCTTCACGGCTTTCAGGGCGACGTATAGCTTCGATTGAATCTGCTCGCGCAGTTCCCCCGGTATGATAACCTCGCCAACGAGTACGCACTTATAGTTTCCCCCAGCTTTAGCGAGACACACTAAGGCACGCACCCTGCGTTAACCACGAGATAGGGTTCCATTTTTAGCAGACCTCGCAACGACGGCGGGCGAACAACCGGACTACCCTCGGCCTCATTCTGCATCAAACGCCTCGCAACTTAAATTCTTGGACACGACTTTCTCTTCCGTCAAGTAGGCTGTTTACATGAACTTTGTAGATTGGTTATTGGCTGATCTTCGACTTCCTAAGGGTGTGAAAAATCAGCCCGATGCGGAGCACTCCTGGTGGCGCGTGATGTGCCTTACTGGCGTTGATTATTTTTCTACTCTGGGATATCAGCCCGGCATAGCGTTTCTCGCCGCGGGCGCTCTTTCGCCGATCGCAACTCTCATTCTGGTTCTGGTCACGCTGTTCGCCGCTTTACCGGTCTACAGCCGCGTCGCCGCCGCCAGTCCTAATGGACAAGGCAGCATTGCCATGCTGGAAAGGCTCTTTCCTCAATGGAAGGGAAAAGTCTTTGTCTTAGTCCTGCTCGGTTTCGCAACCACCGACTTCGTCATCACTATGACGCTTTCGGCTGCCGACGCCGCCGCGCACTTCACTCATAATCCATTCACTCCACACTCCATGAGCAATCAAATGGCAGTCACTTTAATCCTGCTCGCAATTCTCGGAGCAATTTTTCTAAAAGGATTCAAAGAAGCGATCGGCATCGCCGTAATTCTGGTAGGAGTTTATCTCACTCTTAGCGGCATCATCACTGTGGTGGCGATTTTAGAGGTCGCCAGGCATCCGCATGTTTTCGCCAACTGGAAAAATGCCATATACACGCAGCATGGCAGCGTGCTTTCTATGATAGGAGTATCACTGATCCTTTTCCCCAAACTCGCTTTGGGGCTCTCTGGCTTCGAAACTGGGGTTGCGGTCATGCCGTTGATAAAGGCAGAGAGCCTGGAAGGCAGAATCCGCAACACGCGCTTGTTGCTGAGTACCGCCGCCTTCATGATGAGCGCTTTCCTCATTGCCACCAGCGTTGTGACCACATTGCTAATTTCAGCTGAAGCGTTTCAAGATGGAGGTCCTGCGAACGGCCGCGCTCTGGCCTACCTAGCCCACAACTATCTGGGCAAAGCTTTTGGATCACTCTACGATCTGAGCACGATTTCAATTCTGGCATTCGCGGGCGCTTCCGCGATGGCAGGACTGTTGAATCTAATTCCCCGCTATCTCCCGCGTTTCGGCATGGCTCCGGAGTGGGCACGCGCATCGCGGCCCCTGGTTCTGGTTTTCGTGGGAATAGCGTTAGTGGTGACAGTCCTTTTCCACGCCAACGTGGACGCGCAGGGAGGCGCTTATGCCACTGGCGTACTCATACTTATCACCTCGGCGGCGATTGCGGTCACGATTTCCGTCTGGCATAAAAGCAGTCGTTGGCTTTTTCTGATTATGTCTCTCGTCTTTGTTTACACCACGATCCTGAATATTAAAGAGCGCCCCGAAGGAATCAAGATCGCATCAGTTTTTATTCTTACGATTATCGTGACATCTCTAGTTTCGCGGGCATTGCGATCTACCGAACTCCGAATCTCTGGCGTCCATCTCGATGCCGCGGCGCAGGCTTTGCTGGATGAGTGTTACGGCCACACCATTCGCCTTGTGCCTCGCAGGCCGCAGCCCGAAGGCGAAGCCGATTTGGACGGAATCGACCGAAAAGTCCGGTATATGAATGGAATCAATTCCGATGAGCGCCTTTATTTTTTTGAAGTCGAACCTGGAGATATCTCCGATTTTGAAGATAATCTCGCAATTACCGGGGAACGATTAGGAAAACACCGTGTTCTTCGCGCTAAAAGCCCGGTGGTTCCAAATGCGATCGCGGCGCTGCTCATCCATCTTGAAAGCAGCACCGGAAATGCTCCTCATGCCTACTTCAAATGGCACGAGGGAAATCCCATTTCCAATCTGTTCGCTTTCCTTTTCTTTGGAGAAGGTGATGCTGCGCCTATCACTCACGAAGTTTTGCGCCGCGCAGTGCAAGATCCGACGAAGAGACCGGTCGTACACGTGAGCTGAGGTCGGCAGGCCTGCTGATGTGCTCCGCTAAATTGTGCGAGGCTCAAGCGGAGACCTCAGAACTCGAACTAGCCTGAGGCTTTTCGTGCTCGAGAAACTCCGTCGGTGCCGGTCCCCGCGAGCAGGGTAGAAATTGCGCTCAAAGCTTCACATGCGCTCTTCCTTAGCGCGGGATCGGAAGCAATAGGTCGCGCATCATGTCCCAAGCCACCGAGTTGAGAGCGCCCGCCAGTGCTGGGCCATGGCAAGAAAAACCGAACATTGTGGACCAAGGAAATCCGGTGGGCAGAGCGGTTAGACGGCCTCAGCCAACGTGTTGCATCGGCTCCTTCGCGGATCCGGCACGCTCAGCAACGGTTGTTTGGAACTCCCCCACTTTAGGAGTCGGTCTCGCTGCATAGCGATCGATCATCAATTCGTCACCTACCTCGGTGCGACTGCGGAAGATAGTGTGGGACGGTAATTCGATCACACTTTCCGCGCGCAAGTTCGGTAGAACGATCCGGAACGGTTTTACCATTTCCTTCACGCCGACGACTTTGAAATCCTTGTCGATCATCACTACGTCGAAAGAAAAAAGCATTCCAATCGTGTGGATCGCATTAGCCGGCACGATCCAGACTCCACTATCGGGTTTGAGAGACCTCCGCCCGAGCAAACCAATCAATCGGCCCGAAACTGAGTCGGCAATATTCACGCGAAAGGCTAAGAACGTCTCTTTCGTTTTGTTGTAGACAAAGACCTGCCCTGACGTACCAAACATGATCGTTCCTCGGGAATTAAGGTTTAAACTAACGCGGCGATTTTTTCTTCATCCGATAAATTAGAATCACTAGGCAGCAAACAGCAAGAATTCCAGCAACCACTCGAATCAATGTGACGTTGTCCATTACTTCACCTCTTTCTGATTTGAAAATAAAATTTAGCCTTGTAAGAAATGCGCAAAGAAGTGCCGAACTGCGACTACCGCCGGCCCAATCACCACTACGCCCATCGCCGGAAAAATACAAAAAACGAGAGCTGGCACCAGCTTGATCGTTGTCTTGGCCGCTTTTTCCTCCGCTTTCTGTCTCCGCTGCGTTCTCAAGGCGTCTGAGAATACACCGAGTGACTTTGCGATCGGAGTTCCAAAGCGATCCGTTTGAATCAACATGGCTACGAAGGAGCGAGCACTTTCGAAGTTAGCCCTAACGGCAAAAGCCTGCCAGGCTGCATTGCGCTGCACTCCGGCTCGTTGTTCAAAGTTAATAAGGAGCAGCTCTTCGCTCAGTTCCCGGTGACTAACTTCGAGCTCTTGTCCTACCCGTACCACGGCTTGATCAAGGCCTAGCCCTGCTTCCAAACAGATTGCAAGCAAATCCAGGCTATCGGGCAAACTCATCCTTAAGCGCTCCCGTCTTCGGTTCGTCGCGTAGGACAACCAGAAGTCTGGCAAAAAAAAGCCCACTACGAGAGCGATCATAAACATGATAATTGTGCCACTGCTGAAAAACATCGCTGCGGCCAACCCGAGCACAGCGGGGACGGCTAGCCGCATCCCCAGAAAAATATCGGCATGTTGGGGCTTTCGATATCCGGCGAGCATCAGGCGGCGCACTATCTCCGGGTCCGGCTCAGAGGAAAAAAACGCCCGGAATGCGGTGAAAGGTTTTGCCACTAAGTCAGAATTGAACGAAGGCTTCCAAGGACCGGTGGCAGTGCTGGTGCTACGAACGCCGCGAGCGACTTGTTCCAACATTGCTCCCTGCGAGGATGAGTGACTGATCAGCAGGGCAAAGCAAAGCATGAAAGCCGCAAATATACCCAATCCGAAAATGACAATAAGAGCCATAAGCTAGACCTTGATATCGATAATCTTACGAATGGCCAGAAGTCCGATAACCATTAATCCTAATCCAACATAAACGAGCTTGAGTCCAAGCGGATCAGTGAAAAGAGTCTTCTCGTAGTCGTGCTTCAACAAGTTCAACAGTGCGAACATGAAAAACGGAGCAGCTCCAAGAATCCAACCCGTGATGCGACCTTGCGCGGTATAGATCCTAAGTTGACCTCGCAGTCGCGCCCTTTCCCGGATTACCGCTGAAGTTTTGTCCAAAATCTGCGCCAGGTTTCCACCAGATTCTTTCTGGAGCAAAATCGCAGTGGCGAGAAATCTCATGTCATCCACCGGCACTCGGTCGACTAGTCCCATCATCGCGTCCCGAATAGGAAGGCCCAACGTCTGTTCCTTGTGGAGGGCGCGAAATTCTATTCCGATCGGGTCAGCGACCTCATTTCCGACCATCTCAAGCACCGACTGGATCGAATGCCCCGCTCTCAGCCCTCGCGACATGAGGTCAACCGCTTCGGGCAGAAGATCACTGAATTTATTAAACCTAATCTCCCGAATGATGTATAGATAGAAATACGGAGCGCATGCCACTGCAAAAGCAAGACAAAAACTAATTATAAAGTTTGCATTCATCAACGACGTCAACCCGTAAACAGCTAGAGCCGCGATCAAGGAAAACAAAGATAAGGCGCTGAACGACCAATCCTTTCCCGCTTGCTTTATGAGTCGAGATGAGGACTGGGACCAGGGAAGCTTGGTCGCAATCTCATCGAGCGGAGTGGTCTGGAGGCCCTTCTCCTTCAGGATCGACCTAGGCTGTCCACTCGGAACAAAGCGGCCCGCATCGATACTAGCTAACTGATCTTCCACCGCGCGTTCCATTGCAGTGGGCTTCAATAAATAAAAAAGCACACCGAACGTCAGTAGAAGCAGAAGAAGAAATGTAAGTATTACGACCATGCTTTACCGATACCCCTCAGTTCCAGCGCCGGGTCGTTTGTTCGAACATGTTGCTTGGCAGATTTATCCCAGACGCGGAGAGTTTTTCCGCGAATTTTGGCCGAATGCCGGTAGCCGTAAATGCCCCGATTGTCTTGCCCTCTGGTGACACTCCGTGCTTCTCGAACATGAACACATCCTGCATGCTGACAACGTCGTCCTCCATCCCTGTGATCTCGCTGATGTGCGTAACTCGGCGCGTTCCATCCGCAAAGCGGGAGACTTGCAGAACAATGGTGACGGCAGAAGCGATCTGCTTTCGCACCGCCTTTTCCGGCAAGTTCAGGTTCGCCATCATGGCCATGGTTTCCATGCGGGCGATCGCATCACGGGGACTATTGGCATGGATGGTGGTGAGCGATCCATCGTGTCCCGTGTTCATGGCCTGCAACATGTCCAGCGCTTCTTCGCCACGCACCTCGCCGATGATGATGCGGTTCGGACGCATACGCAGACTGTTAATGACCAACTGGCGCTGATGAACCGCGCCTTTGCCCTCCACGTTCGCCGGACGGCATTCCAGTCGAACCACGTGGCGCTGCTTGAGCTGCAATTCCGCAGAATCTTCGATCGTGACAATGCGTTCCCTCGGCGAAATGTAGCCGGAAAGCACGTTGAGGAATGTAGTTTTGCCCGCGCCGGTTCCGCCAGAAACGACGATATTAAGTCGCGATTGTACCGCTCCCTTGAGCAGAAGCAGCATCGGCGGGGTGAGCGTATCATTCGCAAGGAGATCGTCTTCTGTAATCGGGATGTGGCCGAAACGGCGAATCGATAGGTGCGGGCCATCCACTGCCAGCGGCGGGATGATTACGTTGACACGCGAGCCGTCGGCCAGGCGGGCGTCGACCATGGGCGAAGATTCATCCACGCGCCTGCCGATAGCAGAAACGATCTTATCGATGATGTGCATAAGGTGCGCGTCATCTTTAAACATTATTCTCGTCTCTTCCAGCATGCCGCCGCGTTCGACGTAGACTTCCTTAGCGCCATTCACCATGATGTCGGTGATGGTCGGATCCTGCAGTAGCGGCTCGAGCGGGCCCAAGCCATAGACTTCGTCGAGCACTTCGAGCGAGAGGCGTTCTCGTTCCGGGCCGCTCAGCGGAGTCTTAAGATTCGATACCAGGTCTTGAATCACTCCGAAAACCTGCCGCCGGGTGCGCTCGTCGCGAATCGTGGCCACCTTCTCAAGATCGATTTTAGTGAGCAGGTCACGATGGATGCTGGTTTTCAGATCTTGATAAACACGGAAATCCAGGCCGCCGCGTTTCTTTGGCTCTCCCGCAATTAACGGGTTGATCGCGGGTGAAACTATAGGACCAAAATCTGCCATAACATCCTCCCCAGTTACCTAAGCTCGTCTACTTCTCCGTTTGACTACCGATTCCACAATCCCAACAAACCCTTACTTTCCCTTTTTCGCGATTCCGTTCCCGGCTTCATCCCAATGCTCTCGGCCCAATCGGATAAGTTGCGGGTCACTTCGGAACTGGAGAGTTGGGCAACCGGGTCGCCTTCGTGGATTGTCTTCACCACCTGTGGATACTGATTCGGCACTCGCCAGAAGATTTTTTGCTCTAAAACTTTTTCGATCTGTTCATCCGAAAGTATATTTCGCTTGTGGTGACGGTTCAGAACGACGCGAATCTTGGCGCGTGGAATGTCCTTGCTGGCGAAGTATTCCAGCTGGCGGACAACATTACGAATCGCCGAGATTTCAGCAACCGTGATCAGGTAAAGCTGCTCGCATTCGCGAATGACGCCAAGATTTTCTTCGTTCAACGCCGGCGGAAGGTCAGCCAGAATGAACTCGTACTTGAGGCGTAGGAAATTCAGGGTATGGTTCAACGCTCCAGGCGGTAAGGCCTCACGCGTGGCCACGCTGCCCTCGGGTGCAGGAATTAAATCCAGTCCACTGGAGTGCCGCAAAATGAAGCTTTGCAGGAAATCGGCGTCCAGTCGGTCGGCATTTTCCAAGAGTTCGAAAAAGTGGAAGCGCGCCTTGTTGAGCTTGAGATAAAGCGCCGCATCGCCGAAGTCGGGGTGCAAGTCGAGAAGAAGCGATTTGCGCGAGAAGGAACTGGAAAGCAGGGCGCCCATCTGCGTCGTGAGGGTTGTCGTGCCACAGCCGCCCTTGGAGCCCATGAAGGCCAGGAGTTGAGCGCGTCCTGTCTCCGGCTTGTCCTTGTCCTTTTCTTTGCGGCGGGATCCGATGCGTGCAATCGCCTTTACCAGTTGCTCGCGATCGAGTGGCTTCGAGAGGTATTCCTGGCAGCCCGCGCGCATCGCTTCAAGAATTGCCTCGGGATGAGTCTGTGACGACACGGCAAACCCGGCCGTGCCCGAAAGCCCGCTGTGAATACGCTCTGCCACGCCAGCGGCAGACTGGCGATCCCGGTCAAAATCGATGAGGCAAATGTCAGGAGCCGCATTCGCCATGCATTGCAGAAAGGTATCTTGATCCTGAATGCCGCGATACTCGCTGACACGGGCCCGCAATTGAATGAGTCCGGTTGAGTTGGCAAATAAACCTAGAAAGCGCCACGTTTCCTCGTCAACGCTGACACAAACTACCGACACCGGCTCAACCAGGTTAAAGTTGTCTCGTCGTGAGGAAGCGCTTGTAAATTCGTTGGCCATCATTTGCGTCATTTCGCTTCCGCGTCTTGTGTCTTTTTTGACTTGCTGCGAGTCTGGTCATCAAATCGATTGACATCAAGCAACGGAATCGGCATTTGTGGCGCCTGCGCCACCGGGACGTCGGCATGCACCGGATCCACAATATGAGGAGTCACGAAAACCATCAATTCGGTGTTGTTCTTGTTGATGGACCTCGATCGGAAGAACTGTCCCAGAATCGGGATATCACCGATTCCTGGAACCTTGCTTAACTGCGTCGTAGTCCGGCGATCGAGCAGCCCGGCGATTCCGAACGACTGGCCGTCTCTAAGTTCGATTTCGGTCTCGGCGCGGCGCGTCGAAATGGCGGGAACAGTAAATCCTGAAAGGGTTAAGGCATTCGAAAAATCGAGCGCACTGACTTCCGGGGCAACATGCAAGCGAAGCGTGCCATCGTCCTGGACGAAGGCGATGAAGTCGAGCTTCACGCCAAAGGGTCTAAAACTAATCGTTACCGTCGGCAATCCGCTCCCCGAGCCCTGAACTACAGGAAAAGGGAATTCTCCGCCGGCGAGGAAAGTAGCTTTTTGGCCGCTGATCGCCATGAGGTTCGGCTCGGCGAGAATTTCCGCCACGTTATGCGCCTGCAGCGCCTGAATAGCAACTCCGAAATTGAGATCGCTGCGGAAAAGAAAAAGATTCAGCGGATTTGTGACGTTAAGAGTTGGAGGGGTTGGCGTTACCGAAGTCGCGGTCGTACTTCCCGACGTGACGGTTGTCGCGGACGTGGTCGCTACAGATGTTCCGCCGAATTGGCCGGTGGTCAAGGCTCCTGTTGTGTGGCCAATCGACGGAGCAAAGTAGTTGACGCCAAGTTGAAATAGCGCCGTTCGATCAACTTCCGCAATCTTTACCTCTAGCACCACCTGACGTTCATGAACCATGGGGACATGAACCGAATTCAATACTTGCGGCGAGTAAGATGCGGCCATCTTTCCCAGTTCTTCAACGACATGCGCGTTCGAAGCGCTCCCCGTCAACACGAGGCGACCACCGTCGGCTTCGACCTCCAATTGCTCCTTCGGATAGGAACGTTGCATGGCATTTCGCAACCCCGCGATATCGAGATCCACGGAGACATCCAGAATCTGCGAATGGCCGGACGCGTCCCAAAGGATCAGACTACTGCTTCCCGCCGCTTTTCCTTCAACCACGACTTGTGTGGGAGAGGTGGCAAGCGCTTCTACCGCCGTAGAATTGCTCGAAAGAATGCGCGTTAATGGAGACTGAACATTGATGACGACCGACTTGCCGACTAGCACGTGTACCGTTTCCCCCTCGCCAGGAGACGTCGGCGCAATGGGGCTTTGCGCCACGGAAAAGCTACCTATTGATAGAAGGAAAAACAAGTGACGCACAATCTTCGCATTCATCATTTGGGAGTTTCCATTTCCTTATTTGCGTCGAATTTGTGGACCGTTGTCTTCGTACCTTGAATTACCTCCAGAACATAGGTGGGCTGGGCTTTGGCAATGACGCGCTTTCCGCCTTTGACAGCGACCGCGGCAGGCGCCTTAGGCATCGGCACCAATTGGTCGAGTCGAGCGGGATGTAGCTCCGAAGTCTTTTTGTCTGTTCCGTTCCGCAATACAAATTGCACAGTGCCTTGAGTGCTAGCCAGTTGAAGTTTTTGTGAGTCTTCCGGAGTTAACAGCAGGGTCACCACGTCTACTTGCTGCGGCTTGCCCTGAGGATCAGGTTCAATTGTCTGTCCGGCAGTCAGCACCTCAACGTCCTGAAGTACTGTCTGGGTGAGGTTTCCCGTGTTATTAGGCATGTTGATCGTGCACAGCACGTCAACGTGTGATCCTGGATAGAGAAATCCAGCGACACCCACGATTTCGTTTGACTTAATCGCGGTAGCCCTCATTCCTGGAGGAATTTTGGTAGAGAGTCCGACTCCGGATCCTTCGAGCCCTAAGTCTCTTTTCAAAATAGGCTCTTTCGCTCCAAGCGAATGAATCAATGGATGACCCAACACCTCTTCCTTCTTTATAAAAGAGCCTGGAAGGGGTATCTCTGTTGGCCAGTCCAACATCGTTATATCGTTCTGCGACAGCGCGACTCCCGCAGGAAGGTCGTTCGCGGCGGCGACGATTTGGACCACCGGCCGTTGCTGGCTCGCGCGCAACCGCCGGAAAACGGCCCATGTGCACGCCGCCGCTAATATCGCGGCCATTACAAATGCGATCATCATTCGTTTCGCGTTCGTAAATCACCTCCGCCGAATAGCATTGCCGGCGCAAACTAAAGTACCTACTGCGATTGCTACTCCGTAGGGCAGACGCTGTGAGCTCGAGTTATCAACGTTCATTTCAGGGTGAGGCTGCAATCCGGAGGTGAAACGATAAATCATAAGGAACATTGTATTCCGAACCGTCTGACCCACTGCGTTACGAAAGATGATACGTCCGATTGCGAGCACTCCCCCTGCTAATGCCGAGGCCAGAATCAACGTCATTACGTGCCTGCTTCCCACCCATGCGCCAACCGCGGCCATCAGTTTCATGTCTCCGCCGCCCATCGCTCTCAATACATACAAGAATAGGAACAAGCCGCCAGCCACAAGTAAGCCGATTGCCCCCTCCTTCAGCCCCTGGAGCCCAAGAAAAGCAGCCCTTAACGGTAACGCCAACAAGAGCGCGGTGTAGGTTAGCTGGTTCGGAATGCGCGCAGTCCGAATGTCTGTGATCGCCCCAAGGCAAGCCACCAGCACGGCTCCGAGCACAAAATAAATCTCCAAGAGCGCTCTCTTTCGTGTTAGCGGGTAGTTCCGGAATTAGTTGGGTAATCTCGAGAGTTGAGAAGTTTTCATTCGTCCGGGCTCCCGCACAAAGCGAGAACACCGGTGCCCGGACAAATGAACTCAGATTTTTCCCAAAATTACGGAATGTTTACGTCGAGCACGGAGCCGATCAGACTGAATGCGTTATTGATGTCGGTTGCCAGAGAATTCATTCCGACCACCGCAGCGAACGCAACCAAAGCTATAATCAATGCATACTCCACCAAGCCTTGGCCTGCTTCATCCTGGTGTAACTGGTTAATAGATCTCAAAATCAGACTCTTCATAAATTCTCCCCAAAAAAAGTGGCAGCAGTCTTCTTTCAGCTGCAATCATCGCAGAGGAGGAATGTGAAAGGGATACTGCGTCTCGCTTGTCCGCGCCTCGGCCCAAAACCGGCGCGGCCCGGACAAGCGAAACTGTTGCGTCTGCCCAAATTACGGGATGTTAATGTCGAGCACGGAACCGATCTTGCTGAAAGCAAGGTTGATATCGGTAGCCAGAGAGTTCATTCCAACTACAGCGGCGAAGGCCACCAGTGCGATGATCAAAGCGTATTCCACCAAACCCTGTCCGGCTTCATCGTTGTGCAGTTGGCTGAGAGACTTCAGAAACAGATTTTTCATTGTTTTTCCCCTTAACTTGCGATTTGACTTGCAGGTAGAAGCGTTTTTTCTTTGCGAAAAGCTAGACTTTCGATCTGATTTATCCGGGCCCGCGCCAGGGTTTACCGCAGGGGCCCGGACAAACCGAAACCGTCATGCTTGAAATTATGGGATGTTGATGTCGAGCACGGAACCGATCTTGCTGAAGGCAAGGTTGATATCGGTCGCCAGGGAGTTCATTCCAACAACGGCGGCGAAGGCAACCAGTGCGATGATTAACGCGTATTCCACGAGGCCCTGTCCGGCTTCATCGTTGTGCAGTTGGCTGAGAGACTTCAAAATCATGTTCTTCATTGTTTTTCTCCAGTGAGTTTTGAATGTTTGGCTGTTTCTTGCGCCAGGGGGGGACGCGTCTTGTGCAACTTGGCACTTTCACTAGTAGCAATTAGGAGGCCAAAAGCCTGTCTCCAAATCGAATCTTTGGTGATTTACGCATGTCACTCTTTATATAATCACTTGCTAGCCATTCATTCCTAGGATTTCATAATATCTGGTCCAAAACGCTATCCAACGCACCTTGATTCAGCGGAAGTGACGTCAGCCTGTGACCCACAGGAGCAGCAGTGTCAGCGAGAGTGAGTACTATTGTTTACACCCGAAGATGTCAGCCAGACCATGATCGCTAAGAGTGGTTCCTGAAACGTCAATTAAACACTCGGCAAATCGCGGGAACGTGCGGCGGGAGCGATCTGGCGAATTCAAGAAATGGTTTTAGCTTTGCGCATGAAGATCACGCTCTTGTCACCTTCATAGGCCTTATCCCAGTCCTTTGAAGCCTTGAGTTTGACGACCAACGGGCCTTCTCGCGGAAGCAAGCATGACCCGATGCCGTATTTGCGAAGCAGAAAAAAAGCATTCTCGTCGGCACGGGCGATCGAAACATAGTCGGCCAGAACTCCGGCGTATTCGTAAATATCGAGTCTTCCGTCGATGAATACCTGATGTTGCGGCCCCAACGTCCAAATCAGAAAGCCGCCCCAATGATCGTCGTTGAACATCGGACTAGACGCCGGATTCTTGCGCAGATAATTTACCGCGTCTACCGGGTAAGTGCGGCGCAGCGTCTCTTGCAACTTCTTGTTGGAGGGAAACAGAACGGCGCCGCCCAGGAAAATGCAAGCGATGAAGACTGCGTTCATCACGTAATTTTCTTTCCCGGCATCGTACTCAGGCAGCCACTTGGCCAGGTAGGTGGCCATCAGTGGCGCAAACAGGGGAACGAAAACCAGAAGAAAACGATTGTGAACAAAGCTCTCATAAGTCATCAGTAACAGCGGAAGAAGAATCTCGAGCGGGTATACTAATGGAGAGACGACCTGTGCCGCGATCCACACTAGAACCGCCAATAGAAAGGCGTGGCCCCACCAGGTGGAAAAACTTAGCTGCATCCACTCCACCACATAGTGCTTGTTCAGCGGTTGCAACAATATTAATTCCAATGGGTAAGTGGCCAGGCGGGTCCCGTAAGGAGTGATTGCCAAGGCCAGAGTGCTCAGGAATGAAACTAGCAGCAAGTGCCGCCTTTTCTCGTCTGGCCACCGTTCTGCAACCAGATTGCCCCACTTGAAATTGACCAAGCCGCTTAACCAGTAGCAGGCCACGAAGAAAAGTCCCAACACGAAACTGCCGTGGGTATTGACCCAGATGGCGAAGATGACCGGCAGAAACCACAACGATTTCAAACGCCCCTGTTTGAACAAATCAAGCAATATCAGGGTGAGCATTAAGAAGATGTATCCCAGCATTTGAGGCCGCAAAGTGAACATCGGCTGTTCCACCTGCAGCAGTAAGGCGACCGCTGCGGCGGAAGCAAGCGGATTCCCAGTCCGCACCCACGCAAAGCAGTAGGTGAGCACGACCAAGACCGCCGATAGCAGCACCAGCAAAATCTGTAGTCCTTGCAACCCTCGCAGTCGCACCGCCATGGCCATCAACACTTCCCCCAGCCATTCATAGGCCATCCATGGATTGCCGTGAGCGGTAAAAGAGTAGGGATCGGTGTGCGGCACGTGGCCCGTCGACAAAACGCGCTCACCGGTAGCCGTATGCCACCATACATCCCCTTCAACAAAAAGCCGGCCCGAGCCGGACGCCGTTGTCACTAGGAGAACACCTAGCGCCAAAGTTGTCGCCAGCAGGACATGAAAAGAGAAAACGCGACGGAAAGCAGCCACTGAAAGCGGCACTCGCGATCGTTGATTCAACCTTACTGATGTATTCAACCGGCACTCCCCGACTATAGATCAACAAATACTGCCGTTGCGCTCATCCTCCGCGAGTTTTGCTGAACCCAGATTGAAGATCATCCCGCGTGTTACGATCCGCTAACGGCTATCAGTGGTTCTGAAACCTCCGCATTCATGGTTTGGGAAAAACTGCGCCCATACCAGTACCATGAAAACCAGACCAGACTGCTCCAGAAAAATATCCCGGTGCCAAGTGGAACCTGCGCCCGCACAATCAGCAGCATCACCAGATTCAAAAACACCAGAAGCATAACTACAAGCTTTGACCGGACCTTAAGCTTCGCCCGGTTGAGCCACAACACCGCTTGCAGCATGGCTGGCAGCAAGACCACTTCATCAGTGAGCCAGGAATAGGGAGTCGTGAGCAGGGATACAACCAGCAATGCGGGCCCGTGTTGGCGCCATTCCCAAATGAGTCGATTCTCCCAATAATATCGTGCAGACCAGACGAGCCCGATCGCCGTGGGCAGGAATTGAACCCAGAAATGGTGCCTGAACAATAAGACTCGAATCATCCCACTAAGCGCAGGTATGAACTCATTCTGTATCGCCTGCTGTTGCAACATCAGGAAATAGTCATGAAAAATTGCATGGTCAAAAGATAATGCAAGCGCCAACGCCATTGCGAATGCAGTCACCGCGCCGCCCAGTAATGGCCATCTTCTCCGCGTCACCACCCATATCGCCAGAATGGGCCACAACAACACGAAAATGTGCGGCTTAGCCAAGGGGAGGATTAGTGCCACCCCGGCCAGGAATGGCCGGTCGCGCTCGAACAGCAAGAAAAGGGATATTCCCAGCAATAGCAGTAGTCCCATTTGGCCTGCGACCAAACAAGCGGCCACCGGAGCAAACAGATAACCAGTCATAAAGAAGACGGCCGGCGGTTTGCCCACTTCTCCGTAGATCCTCCATGCGATGCGAAGGGAGACTATCAGCGCGACAAACAACGCTCCCGTCCAAACTACCCATGCCCAGAACGCATCAAAAAAGCCTTCCGACAAAACTATCCATAGCGACCACGGTGGGGGTCTCAGCACGAGCGGACGGTTGCTGCGATAACCCTGGCTGCTCTCAAGTACCTGAACGTCAGGCATCGAATATGGATTAAGATGGTGCAGCACAAGTGTGCCTGTCGCCCAGTATGCGATCGAATCCCGCACCGCTACAGTCGCTTTTATTTTTTCTTCATGCGCCGCCAGAAACCAGAGCAAAAGACCGACGAGGGCCAGGTTCGCTATCATCTTTACGCGCTTCATGAGTATGTTGAAGGCCTCCTCTCCTTAACCGGGGCATCGAAAATCATCACGCATAGCGACGAGAATTCGGCGTTGTGTGCGCTCTGCAGGCGATTCTAGCGACTGACTAATAGAATAAAAAGCGCCAAGCATTGTTCATTGGAGGCCGAGCTCCGAGCGCGCTCGAACTGCTATTGATTCTCACCGTACTGGGATTATAAATAGTGTCGATGAGCGAAGATTATGCATTTAGCAAGGAGCGAAGGTATGGCCTCTGGCGAAGACGCAATTGCCTTTTCTCAGGTTGACACGGAACGATTTGGAGTGCGCGTGGCCCGAGCGCTGATCACCCCGGAAAACCTTTTCCGGGTAATGGCTTCTTGTGCGGCACAAACCATCAGCCTCTTAATTGTGCGTTGCGCGACCCAGAATCTTTCGACAGTTCAGAAGATGGAGGGCCTCGGATTCTTGCTGATGGATACGCTTGTCTATTACAGCTTCGATCTGGTCAAGCGCCAGATACCGTCCCATTCTGTCGATGCTCAGGTGAGAAAGTTCTTGCCCGAGGATAGAGTACAAATCGAGCGCGTCGCGGCGGAGGCTTTTGCCGGTTATTACGGCCACTATCATGCCGATCCGAAGTTGGACTCTCGCAAGTGCGATGAAGGCTATGTTTCCTGGGCAGTGCGATCCTGCACGTCGAAAGAAGTAGCCACAGAAGTGTTAGTTGCCGAACGTGATCATCAAATAATCGGATTCGCGACCCTCCGCTCGAACAGTCCGGAGGAGGGCGAGGGCGTTCTGTTCGGCGTCGCCCCTGAGGCGCAGGGGTTAGGCATTTATCGCGCTTTCATGGTAAATGGGATGTTATGGAGCAGTGAAAAGAACGCAAAGCGAATGGTCGTCTCTACTCAAATAAACAACCTGGCCGTGCAAAAGGTCTGGTGCAGACTGGGATTTGAGCCGGCCCGCTCCTACTATACTTTTCACAAATGGTTCTAATCCTGGAGAATTAATGGACTCGGTTACAGGCCGCACGAACTTCGCGGTAGGTGAAGAAGCTACGTTCAACAAGACTTTTACACAGAGCGACGTTCAGCTCTTCAGCACACTTTGCGGAGATACAAACCCCCTCCACCTCGACGAAACTTATGCTCAAGCGACTCGATTCGGCGGCCCGATCATCCACGGGATGCTTGTGGTTTCTCTGATTTCTACCGCTTTGGGTACGCTGCTGCCAGGACCGGGCTGTGTATATGTGAGTCAGCAAGTGTCGTTCCGTGCGCCGGGCAGGGTCAATGAGCGGTTGACCTCCAGAGTGCGGGTGATCGAGTGGGATTCGAATAGAGGACGGATAACTCTCGCGACAGAAGTATTTAATGAGCGGAACGAACAACTAATCACGGGCGAAGCAAAGATGATTTTGTCCAGCTATCTCAGATAAATGCCATACGAACTCGGATCTTCCGATGTCAGCACTAAATTTTTCGTGCCAAGCAAACCAGTGAAGTACCAAACGGCAGCTTGTGATCTCGGCCCAGCCATTTCGCCTCGAGGCTCATAAGGGAAGCTAACGCGCCATTGACGACAGGAATCAATTGCAGCTCCTGCATAGCCAACTCCCTCGCTTTCTTCGCGCTGCTCGATCGCCGAAGGCCGCCGACTTTTCGGAACCCCCAAACCAACGGAAAGATAGATGCTCCAAATTGGCTCATAAAATCAATGGCAAAGCCCGTCTCTGTGAGGGTGCTGTGAAGTTGCGCGCTCGAATATCGACGGCAATGATGGGCTGCTTCATCGAAATGACTCCATAAGAATTGATGGGCGGGCACGGTTAAAATCAGTTTTCCGCCGGGCGCAAGGATGCTATGGAGTGACAGAAGCGTCTCCCGTTCTTCCGGGATGTGCTCAAGAACATCGAACATACCGACCAGATCGAACGGTTTTCCGAAAGGAAGTTGGCGAGCATCGGCCTGCACAAGCGGCCCGGCGGAACGTCTTTGGGCGTGAGGAAGGCCTTCGAAATGACGTTCCATGCCGACGACGACGCCATTTGCGCACGCCTTGCGAAGTACGCCAAGCACATATCCGGTCCCGCATCCGACCTCTAGAACTCGATAGCCCGATTCGAGGTGTGCCGAAAGTCTGTTTACCACTTCGTAGATCAGCAAGTTTCTGGCGCGGAACCAGAAATGGCGATCTTCTACCCTCGCCAATTCAGCAAAGAGGGACTCATCATACCCACCGAGCGAATTGTCATGTGTGGAGGAGGGCACCTTTTATCCTAACCAGCGGTGAGAGAACGGTAGGATTCTATAATTGGTCGGGCTGAAAAATGGAACAGAACGGTTCTAGCTACATTCCGACACTCGACGGCTGGCGTGCGATTGCTCTTATGCTGGTTCTGTTTGACCATGGGCTATTAGTCACCTTTCGTCCCTATGGCTGGGCGAGGGCTGGTGCTCACGGTGTTGACATCTTTTTCGTTCTAAGCGGATATCTGATTAGCGGCAAGTTGTTGGAGGATGGATCGCTTCCGAAGTTCTATATCCGGAGAGCATTCCGCATCCTTCCTGTTCTTTTCTCTTATCTTGCCGTCGTTTGCATTCTCGGCTTCGGGCTCCGCAAGATTCCTTTGCTGCGAAGTGAAGTGGCTCTTTCGCTTTTTTTCGTCCGCAATTACGTCTTCTACTCGCAACTCGCTTCGACCGGTGTCACCTGGTTCACTGCGCACCTGTGGTCGCTCTCAATTGAGGAACAATTCTATCTAATTTGGCCGCTTGTGATGCTGAAAGTCGTGAAAGGAGCGCCGCGCCATCGACTCGTTATGGCACTGTCGTGGTTTGGTTTCTGGGCCGCCCTTTTCGTGTCCGTCCACGAGGGGCGAATCCTGCGGTTCTACGAAGGAATAACTATTGGATGCCTCCTACGTCTCGCCTTTCACGATCCGCAGGTGTCAACAAGAATCCGGCGGATGTTTTCTGGGAGGTCCACGCTGGTCGTTGGCGCGGTCTTCGCCTACTTTGCCATCTTTTACTATCGCACTTCGTTCTTCGACCCTCTGGTGTGCGGCTTAGGCTTGTGCGCGACTCTGGTGGAGCCGGGCGCTTGGGCTGGCCGGACGCTGGAATTTTCCGCCTTACGCTGGATCGGGAGACTCTCTTACAGCCTGTACATCTGGCAGCAACTATTTTTAGGTTTCGGCGTAGCGTTTCGACCCTTTGGATTTTTCAGCCGCTTCCCGGTAAATCTCGCCTCCGTAATGGCGTTGTCATGCCTCAGTTATTATTTGATGGAGCGCCCTTTAATGCGATTAGGCCATCTGTTAAGCAATAGCGCGACCCGAAAGACGAACATTGCGCAGATAGGCCAGCCCGCGTAGGCATTACGTTTATTTCTTAAAGAACGGGATCTGGCGGCAGTATTTCCACTGAGTTAGTTCTGTTTTTTGAAAGCTCCTGAAACGGTTTTATCGAAGAATTCTGAGATTGCCGCTACGACTTGAGATTGGTCTTCCTCGGTCAGGTCGTTATAAAAAGGCAGCCTGAGCAAACGTTCACTGACGTCTTCCGTGACTGGGCACGCGCGCCGCCCGAATTTTATTCCCATCGCAGATAAGTGCAGCGGGACGTAGTGGAATACGCTTAATATTCCGAACTTTTTTAAGTGCGCGATCAACGCCTGCCGGCAAGCCGACGATGGCAGTATCAGGTAGAACATGTGATAGGCCTGCTCGCAATCGGGAGGAACGAAAGGGAGTTGCACATTTCCCGATTGAGCGAGGCTCTGAAGATTGTGCCAATAGTAATTCCAGATACGGTGTCGTTTACGTTGAATCTGTTCGCGCGCTTCGAGCTGTGCCAGCAAAAACGCGGCCAACAAATCGGACAGCAGGTAGCTCGAACCAATATCCACCCAAGTATATTTATCAACCTGGCCGCGGAAGAACTGGCTACGGTTCGTTCCTTTTTCGCGGATGATCACGGCGCGTTCCGCTAGTTCGGGATCATTTACTACTAGGGCCCCGCCTTCCCCACAGATTATATTTTTTGTCTCATGGAAGCTGAGTGTGCTGAGGCGGCCGAACGTTCCGGCGGGCTTTTTCTTGTAGCTGGCGAATAGTCCGTGAGCGTTGTCCTCAACGATACTGATGCCGTGCCGTTTCGCTATCTCGTTGATGGTGTCCATCTCGCACGAAACGCCGCCGTAGTGAACCGGAACGATTGCCTTCGTCCGGTCGGTGACCAGCCCCTCCAAACGGTTTTCATCCAAATTCAGAGTGTCTCGTCGTATATCGGCGAAAACGATCGATGCTCCACGCAGAGCAAACGCGTTCGCGGTAGAAACGAAGGTGAACGAAGGTACGATCACTTCATCGCCGGGACCGCAGTCTAGCAAGAGCGCAGCCATTTCCAGGGCGTGCGTGCACGAGGTCGTGAGTAGAACTTTTGGCGCTTTTAGCTCCCGTTCCAGCAAGTCATGACACCGTCTAGTGAACGGACCATCGCCAGAGGCCTGACCGTTAGCTATCGCTTCTGCGATGTACTTGTACTCGTTGCCCGCGAGACAAGGGCGGTTGAATGGAATTCGGATGCTCATCGGCCCAGCCTTTAAAAGTCTCCGACGACTTCGCGAATGGCGTAGCTCGGCCGGTCCATCATACGAAAATGCATGCGAGCAAGATATTCGCCAATGATTCCAAGCGCAAATAACTGAGCTCCAGCGAAAATCGAGATAATGGACGCGAGAAACGGAAAACCGGGAACGCTATCTCCGCTGAGGAAATAACGGATCACGACGTAGATCAGAATGCCCATGCCAAAGAGCGTGAAGAAAAAACCGACGATGCTGGCAAATTGCAATGGCACGGTGCTAAAACCGGTCATCATGTTCATGGCGTGAGTCGCCAGTTTCCGAAAGGTATAGCCAGAAGTGCCTTGCCGCCGGATTTCGTGACGCACCTTGGTGGCGGCAAAACGGCTGGTTCCCCACGTGAGCAAAACATCGATGGAGATGAATGAGCCTTCATACTGGCGAAAAGCGTTCACCACTTGGTGCCGGAAAGCTCGAAATGCGCTCACTTGGCTAGCGATTTCGGCGCCTAACACGCTTCTCAACGCAACCTTGGTCGCAATCGATGCCAGGTCACGGCCCAAGCCATGCTGTTCGCGCTCCGGCGTACCGTAAACCACATCGTTACCAGCAGAGAGCACAGTTAACAGTTTCGTGATCTCTTCTGGGGGATGCTGCAGATCGTCATCCATAGTGACAATCACTCCATACTTGGCAGCTCGTATTCCGCACAAGAGTGCGTTGTGTTGGCCGTAATTGCGCATCAAATTAATGCCGCGTATCCAGTGATATTCTTTCTGGAGTTGGCAGATCACATCCCAGCTACCGTCAGGACTGCAATCATTTACCACCACCAGTTCATGACTCAAACCAGATTGACTGAGGGCATTGTGGATTCGGCTAACCAACTCGGGAAGAATCGCTTCGCTCCGATAAATCGGAACAACAACCGAAATTCCGAAAACGATTGGTTCACTCCGTCTCAGAGCGTCCGGGTTCGAAACCTCATTCATGCCCACCCCGCAATCTTGAGGCGTCGCGGCTTGGCCAAACAATTCACTGCTTCCATCGGACCTCAAAATCTCCGGCAACCGCTCGGTTTGGGAATTCGCGCTGAAGGGCGGTCATGAGTTCCCCCGATATCGGCCCGGCGAAGGGTGGACGATGATTTAGTACTACCAGATTTATGTTGTCTATCTGAATAGCTTGCAAGGCACGTTGCGTGCGCCCCTCAGCAGTCTCCATAAAATCGAAGAAAATCCCGGTTGGGTCGTGAAAGCCAGATAAAAAGTACACCTCAGGAGAATCGGGCTTAGCTAGAATAAATTCGCCGCGTGCGTGCTGGCTGATCAGACGGCAAAGCTCCTCGTATTGCCTTGCGCTGGCAGCTGAAACTTTCAAACCTCCTGCTCGAGGGAGGGCTAGGCGAACCGTTTGCGTATCCGGCGCGTATTCAACCCCGAGATGATAGACCCCGCCGGGCGTCAACTCGAGCACAGCATACAAGAAACAAAAAGACATCATGCCGCTAACCGCTAAGCGCGGCGGGCGGTCCATCAGGCTGACTATTGAAGCAACCGAAAGCAATACAAGCGGCGCAATGTAGCAGAAATAAATCGTGTTGCTGAAAGGAAATTGGATCAGACTGCACGCACTCATCACCGATAGCGTCAGAAATAATCGCTCCCGCTGCACTTTGTCCAATTTCAATGAAGACTGGCGGATCACAAGGCGGGCACCGATTATTGCCGCAAAAGGAGCGATGACCCAGATCGAACTCCAAGCCAGTTGATAAAAATATTTCGATTTATACCCTAAGATCAGCGCGGTCGGGATTAATATCGCCAACGGCGCCCCGAGTAATACCTCGTCCCAAAATTTAGTTGCAACTTTGGATCGTGTTAGGATCAGAACACTTATCAGCAATAGATCGACTACGCTACCTTCAAGGAACCACCCCATCGGCGGCTTCATACTTGCCTGTCCAAGCAGGCGTCCGGATACGACGAAAATGTCCTGCAGCAGCAGCGGAACGTTTCCGCCGAGAGCGTAAGGAACTAAGAACAGCGTGATCGGAATTGCGACTCCTATTCCAAACAAGGCGAGTTCTCGTGCCAAGTAAAGAAATCGGTTGGTTCGCTTTTCGGCAACCTGGAACTCATGCCAAATAATCGCCGTACCAATCGCGAGTTGCGGAATCCAGAAGTAGAGGTAGGTGGCGCCATTCGCCATTTTTCGCAGCAGCGAAAAAACTACCGCTTCGTAGAGGGTGATCCACGATACGACGAAAACGCGGTACCAGAATCGCTCGCGAGAATTGGCGGTTTGTGAGCGGGGGGCCATCTGTTCACGGAACACCAGAAACAGCAGAGCTCCGCAAATGAAGTAGAGGCCCGGTAGCTTGAACAGCAAAGAAATTCCGCCGCACGCTCCGGCGAGCACCAACCAGATTGAGCTTTCGACCTCGATATACTGCAACAATGCTGCCAGGCCGAATGTTGCGAAAAACAAGTTGTACCAGGACGGCATCGCCGCAGCGTAGTTCGGAGGTCCCCAAACCACCGCGAGCATGGTGACCGTACTGGCCATGGATGCTGAACTAAATTTATAAGTTGCATAATAAATCGCCGGCACCCAAGCCAAAAAAAACAGGTACAACATGTAACGCATGCTGACGAGATTCGTTCCGAACAAGCGAAAGGCCGCGGCGTTTAGATAGCTCAGCGCTCCCGTGTAGCCTTCATGATAGTCACGATGAGGAAGTTGGCCGCGGAGAACGCGATCCGCGCACTCCGCAATCGTGCCCTCGTCCGATGGCACCCAACCCCGCTTTAATTCCTTCCACATGTAGAGTGCACTCAGCAGGAGCACAAGGGGAAGCAGGAAGTGACCGCTCGAATAAAATTTTGTAAAGGGAGTCATACTTGAAGTCAGCGGATCCCTACCAGCCGTTTGGTTTCCGACGAAGTCATTTGAGTTGCTCGGCTGGTTGATCTGGCATTCGTCGATAAATCTCAACTTCGCTGACGTGATTGATCAAAAGATAATTCGCCGCCACAGCGTGATGGAATTCCTGGAGTTCGCTCGGCGACAGGTTGTGGAAGTACTCAAGGATCCATGGATGAATAACGAGGAGGCCCATTTCTCTGCGGGTGATGGCGCGCATGATCTGGTCTTTCGAAACCACGTGATAGCGAGCTCTTTCCTCCGGACTGATCTTGTTCATGATCCGGTAGACGAAATGGTCCTCGAGACCGGGAAAGTAACGCCTGCCGGATTCGAAGACGTATCCGGGCCAGAAAGACATTACCACATCGTTTTGGGAGGAATTTGCTTCGATGATTTTCGTGACCTCCCGATAACTCGAAAGCTGCCAGATAGGATGCCCGGAATTTTGCGCGCTTTCCCTGCCAATTTCGATTATGCAAAGAAGGGGAACTATCAGGGCCAGGGCAACCGTGCGCTTTGTGCCAGCGAGAATGGTAACGCGCAAACCTTCGGCTACGAAGGGTATTAACAATGCAACCAGTGGGCTAACGAAATGCTGATCATAAGGAGGAAACGGAAGCAGCACCGTGATCAAGTAGACGACTAACATCAAGAAAGCAAGTTGGAAATAACAGTAATCGGACTCAGTATAGGGATTAAAAGACGTCTCATTCCGGCGACGCATTTTTCGAAGACTGAAAATGCCTGCGATCGCAAGCGCTAGCTGAATGGTGAAATAGGGATGCAAGATTAGGAGGCGGACGCCGATCATCGCGAAATATATAAAGGCGACGTGCCCCACGCTCTGATAGCCTTCCGTGATAATACCGCTCCCCGAGATCATGTAACCGACATCAAAGTGATGGTAGGTGATGTTGTTGAAGACAAAAGCCTGAGGATCGCGAGCGAAGCTAATAAGCATCGGCATCCCCCCCGCGATTGATCCTGCCAAAAACGTTAAGGATTTTGCGTAGGACCTTTGTGATCTACGAAATTCTTGATAGAGCATGCCTAGAAACACGGCGGGTATCAGCAGACCATAAAGCGAACGAGTGGAAACACACCCGCCAAGCGCGGCTCCGGCAGTAAGAAACCATCGCAAGCTCCCGGATCGCAAAGCGATATAAAGACAAATAGTCGAAACGGTCATAAGCAAGTTCGCCACTGCGAACGTTTTGACCACCACATTCCACGATACTGAGTAGGGGTTCAACAGTACAGCTGCAAAGGCTGCGAGCGCAACTTTGGCGGGAAGGCGCTTCGCGGAAACGAGTGCGAAGCCCATGAGCATAACTTCCAAGCCCCCGCAAACGGCAGACAACATGCGCATCGCGATCAGCGAGCGAGGATGTACAGCCCAGATCCAACTGTATAAATAAGGCAGCAGGGGCGCTTGCTGGAAGAAAAAATCTTTGTACGGAGTCTTATCTTCCCAAACCAGTCTGGCGGCGGAGGTGTAGAAACCTTCGTCGCCATCGATCGGGCGCCTGCCGGCATAGTAAAGGATGCCGCACAGGTAAAGCAGAGATAAAGTAAAGACCACCGCAACCAGTCTTGAGTTGGCATTATCCTCGCGGGAGGTCCGTTCGCTGGTTGACGAATCGATCGTGATCCTCATATCCGTGTTTACCGTGTCGGCGGGATTTCCCTTTCACTCGGACCGTGCTTCGAAGTCTGAGCATACTTCAACTCTTCGAACGAAAAACACTGCAGATTAGATGACGAAGTCGATATATAAATACCGGCGCGTCGACACCCGTAAATTGCTCATACTAGTGCAAAGCAAGTGCCCATCCGGCCCAACGGTAAAGACGGTTTTTCGATGATCCCCTCGAAAATGATTGTATTCTTGAGGGAATGAATACCCGGGAGAGTTACTCACTTCTATCCAAGAAAGCAGATAGATTGGAGGAAATTCATGTTTTTAATCGAATCAGGACTTATCGCAGTTGCGATTGCCTGGGCCTTCACGTACCCCGAGTTCGGTTCACGCTGGTTTATGCGCTGCGAACGAGTCATTGCGGAGCTTGCGCGAAGGCGAGCCGCCGCCCTACTAGTCGGGGGCCGGGGCGACTGTCATCGCATGCCGATCACGCGGTGCTTACCGACCTCGTGGACTTCTCCGCGCCCTCGGAAATGGGTTTATCGAACGCGAAAATGCCAAGCAGTGGAATTGCAGCAAGGTAGGCATAGCCCGGGACGAGTATCAGAACGGCGCCAAGCCAAGGCGCACAGAGCGCGGACTCCACGATTGGAAGCAATAGAATCGATAGATCGTGGCCCATAAAATAAAAGCTAATGAGTGGCACAACTCGGGCGGCAGTCGCCATGGATGGCTTCTGCTGACTCGCCCAAAAGATCACAACAATAGCGGTGATAACTGCCAATACCGTAGCCGCCCGGCCTCGTCCTAGTATTGCCACTATAAGCCCGTTCAGATTTGGCATAGCACCCGGATGCAGTTGCGTAGCGGCCGACGCTGACGCGGTCTTAACGTAGTGGATGCTCTCGGGTATTCCGATGATAGCAACAGAGAGCATCGCAGCGAGTGTGCCGGACAAGCAGAATCCGGCAAAAATTCTCCACTTCCGCCACAACAAGTACAGCAGAGCAATCGGCAGAACAATGTGGAACTTGAACGCACCCAATCCGAGCCACAGACCACTACAAAACTCGGGACCGCAGTCATCCGCCAACAAAAGCAAGGCGAGCATCAGCAGCGAATCCTGACCTTGAACTAATGTCACCCATATTGGAACGAATGCGATTCCAATCGCGGCCAACAGCCAGGGCGAACCATCAAAACGCGGCCGCAGCAAGCGCAGACTGAAATAAAGAATTTCGCAGTTAATCAGTAGCCAGGCAAAATATGCCGTGCGATACGGCAAGAACGACAAAGGCAGAAACAGCAGATATTCGTAGGCGGGATGGACCGCAGGCAACGCAGAACCACTGATTTTTGCCTGCAGATCAAAGTCATAAAGCTGATGCCGATATCCGTTCCGAAGCATATATCCACCGTTGTAAAACTGGCGGAAATCTGCGTTGCCTTTCAATGCTATAGGAACAAAAACGATCGATGCCAGTAATTCTATGCCGAGCAACAGCGGTAGCATTCCCAGGAATATATCGCGGCGCAAATTTGACATCGGAAACAACTTTATCGAGGAGATAGTCTACCTATCTCAAGGTCGGAGCGAAAAACCATTGGGATAAAAATACATTGCGAGTTCAGAACAACGTCATTTTTCTCGTTCACGATGACATTTCCATTAACCGGGTACTATGATCCGCATCAAGTGTAGGGAGTTCCCGCGACAGTCGCAAGCAAAGAATCGCCTTTGATCTGTAGGGTTACATGCTATAGCCGTTGTGTAAGAGCGCCTGGAAAGAGTGAGCACCTAGTCGGGTGACATATTGCTGTAGACTTCCGATAGGAGAATCACAACCACCCGTTACTAAAAGTTCGAAAGCGACCCCTCCTGATGCTTGTTGTGGAATGGATATTTGTTACAGCCATCTTTGTTTGGGCCTTCCGCTGGCCCGAACTTGGCTCTAAATGGCTGGGGAGTTGCGAACGGGCTCTCGCGATTCTTGCGCGAAACCGCGGAATAGCCGTCCTCTCAGTTGGACTAGCCGCGTTGGGCTTGCGTTTGGCTTTGCTGCCCGTTTTGCCGATTCCTGAACCCGGTATTCACGATGAATTTAGTTATCTTTTAATGGCGGATACTTTCTCGCATGCCCGTCTTGCGAATCCCACTCATCCTATGTGGGTTCACTTCGAAACTTTTCACGTGATCCAAAAACCCACGTACGCTTCGATGTATTTCCCAGCACAAGGTGCATTGCTCGCCCTAGGTCAAACTGTATTCCACCACCCCTTTTGGGGTATTTGGCTAAGTTCTGGTCTGATGTGCGCTGCAATCTGTTGGATGCTACAGGGATGGCTACCGCCATACTGGGCACTCTTGGGCGGATTCTTGGCTGTTATTCGACTCGCTTCGTTCAGTTACTGGGTAAACAGTTATTTCGGAGGAACGGCGGCTGCTCTTGGTGGTGCGCTCGTGCTTGGGGCACTCCCCCGAATCAAGCTCCACCAAGGCCCAAGGGACGCTGTGCTGATGGGACTCGGGCTAGCCATTCTGGCCAGCAGCCGGCCTTACGAGGGCGTGTTCTATTCCCTTCCGATTGCAGTTTCGATGCTGTTCTGGGTCTTCGGGCGGAGCGACGCTGAGCGTTGGCGATCTATGCGGCGAGTTGTCTTTCCACTCGTGGCGATTTTATCGACGGCTGCCGCGGCGTTACTCTTCTATTTCTGGCGCGTCACGGGGAATGCTTTTGAGACCCCATTTTTCGTCAATCTCGCCACTTACGATCCGGTTCCATATTTTCCCTGGCAATCCGTCAAATCCTGGCCGGTCTATCACCACGAAATATTGAGAAGATTTTATACGGGCTGGCTCTGGGATTATTACCAATTCGGACGAGATCATCCCGCAATCGCCATCATCATAAAGATCGGAATGTTCTGGTCTTTCTATTTAGGTCCGCTCTTTACTGTTCCGATTCTGATGTTGGGTGTAGTCTTGCCACGCGGCTTCACGGCTAAAAGCATCGGCCGCCGCACTCGTTTTTTGCTTCTCGTCGCTGGTGTAAGTTTTCTCGGTATGTTGTTGCCCGTCTTTACCAACCCACATTACGCAGCCCCTATGACCGGGGTCACGTATGCTCTCTTGATGTTGGCGCTGCAACGCATCAGGCATTGGCGTTGGCGTAGCATGCCGACTGGAATAGCCCTCGTTCGTGGCGTATCAGTCCTGACTGTGTTGATGGCCTTGACGTGTGGCGTGGCATTGCCTTTAGGGATCTACCGCAGCACCTCTCCTCAAACTTGGTGTTCTCCTTATAAACAGGCCTGGGACCGCCCTAGCATTGACGCCCGGTTGAAAAATCTTTCCGGTGGCCAGCTGGTTCTCGTCCGCTACAGCCCCGAGCATGATCCGCGGAGTAGCTGGGTGGCGAACAGCGCTGATATTGAAAGTTCAAAAGTAGTCTGGGCCAACGATATGGGTTTTGAACAGAATAAGGAACTAATTGAGTATTTCAAGGATCGAAGGGTATGGTTGGTCGAACCCGACGCCCACCCAAGCAAAATTTCTGTGTACACGGGGACCTCGGCCGCTAAACCCTGAGCAAGAGCTCACGCGAGCTTCGTTTCGCAATCTCATTGCCCATTCATGGCACAGTGACTGCATTCTAAGGTAGAGCGGAGTCGGGATAGGACTCCAGCTTAGGCGGAACCTCATCCGCCGCCAATAGCCACACGCGCCTGTCTTTGAAATAGCGCAGCAGCTCTTCATTATCGGCTTCGCTCATGTCGCGGGCCCAAACCACTTTCTCTCCGTCGATATCAGCTTTGTTGTAAACCCATTCGGCCAACGGATCGTGATTTACTGAATAACGGACCAGTATCAGCTGCGGACCAGAAAACGATTGGAGTTGCTTCGCCATGGCAATTCGCTCTGGTCCGATGGCAGCCCACGACCCCGGTTCAGGAACAGCGGCAAGAATGCGGACCTGGATTGGGATCATTACGACGCAAATCACGACAATTGCCCTGACCAGAAATCTGCCACTCGGCTTCCCCTCAAATCTCCATGTCCGCAGACGACGCATTCCCTGGATGATTACAGCGACCATGATTGAGCTTATTGCTGCTACATAGTGAATATTGAAGAAGACGACCAAAGCAGAACCCGCCAGTCCCACAGCGCCGGCAGTCAATAAAAAACGGAGACGCCGATCGCGAATTATCCGCGGTAAAAACAAGAGTGGGACGGTGAGCGCAGGAGCGAAGTAAAAGATCCAGATCATATTAATTTTTGTGGCGAGCTGAATCAGAATGCCGGAGATCGAATGCCCAAGTTCAAAGTAAACAAATTCTGTCTTGGTATAAAAGTCTTGGATCGCTTTGTGCCGATAAATTGGTTGGGGATAAGCAGGTTGCCAATAAAAGTAGCGTGCTACAGCGTAGGTTTCGCGGTTCAACTCTTGCGGCATCTTCAGCGGATTGCCGGTCACTCGCCAAAAATAATAAGAAGTCGCTGACCCGGCCACGGCCAGCACCAGCACCATTGGAAGTACAACGCGCTTGAGAAGAAATTGCGTCGGCAAGGGGGCTTCACTCGATCGACTGTGACACGCCCACCAAACCAATCGCCCTGCCACCACGAGAGTGAGCATCAAGCCCTCGTAGGGTCGAGTATTTGCAAGCATGGCAATGCCGACCGCCATTAGAACGGCGTCGCTGACGCGTTGACGACGCATCACGCGCGGCAATGCTCCGAGCGCTAAAGCTCCGGCGGTCGCGGCCAAGGTACCTCCCCAATAACCATTATCCCAATAGCTGAAGACGCCGAAGCGCAACACCGGCAGCATTCCGCCGAGGAGCGCCCAGGACGGGGGAAGCCAAGCTTGCAGCATCCAACAGAAGGCTGCACACATCAAGCCCGCGCTGAGCCAGACGCCCCAGAATGGATGCCCAAAAACCTTCTGCCCAAAGGCGAGCACCAGCCCGGGTAGCGGCGGATACATCGATGAGTAGGTCGGATGAAAAATGACATGGAATGTTTCAAGATGCTTCCACATTGGATGAGCAGGGTTCGAGAGCCGGCCATGCGCGAAAGTGTCGCCCGCCAAAAGAAAACTGAACTCGTCATTGATAAACGGTTTGGGGATGGGCACCCACGGCAAAATGGCTAGACGCATCACGAGGGCTGACGCGCCACACAAAATAACACTGAGACTAAAGTTTCGCGCGATTGCCGAAACGGCCTGCTCAATCCTCTGGAACGAGCGCTGCAGTGCGTTTGGCCAAAGGAGGGAAAAAAGCAACCCGAGCGAAACTAGTAGCGCCTCGGGGCCAAGGCGCCCAAACATGAAAAGGAACTCAGTTCCGGAAAGTTGTGAACGCATAGAAGACCGAGGTGAAACGACCGCGATTCCTGGAGATCTGCCTTACCGGCCCATCATATTTCGGGTCAGCTCTGCCCACCAATCTCCGGCCGCGCGCAAGGATTGTCGGAACGAGATACTGCTCCATTGGTATTGCGTCTTCCACGCGTTAGACACATTCCAGGTGGTGCGCAATTGGAGCCAATAGCGATGGCGAACTGCTTCATCCCTTGCTACCGCACCGAACTCGCTGGCCGAAATAGAAAAGTCAGCAGGGGGATCGTTCGGAAGGCGGGAAGCGTATCCATATTTCCACTGCACTTGTTGAACAGCGGATTCCCAATATGCCGCCGCGATTTTTTGCTCCTCGATTCGCTTTTTGGGCGTAAGGTTAGAACCGCCGAAGAATTCGGTAGGCATTTCTGGTTGCAATCGATATTCGGTACGAGACGCGCCGTAGGCAATGGCCGCAATCACCAGCGCAACGATAATAACGATATCGTATTTTCGCTTGAGCGCCATCCTGCTTAATTGGACCTCTCGTCGCGAGAACCCTCATTTGCCTCTTTTCGTTCGAAAAGAATACTCATCTGATCGCGGTAAACGGTTTTCCATTTTGAATTGTGCTCGAGTGAATTTGATAAAAGCTCGTTCGGCGGAAATAGTACATAACGCGCCTTATATTTATCCAGGATTGGCTCCGGGGATTCGAAACCGAGCAATGAAATGTAATCCTTAAACACGCCGCTATACTCGAAAATATCTGCGCGGCCGTCAATGAAAACTTTTAATTTTTCATCTTTCCAGTTGAGGTATCCACCCCATGGGTAGTAGTTAACGATCGGCCCGGTTGCGTGCGCTTGCAGGTAGGAGATAGCTTGAAGCGGGTATTGTTGCTCAACCGCATGCTCAAGATTGGGTTTCCTAGGCCAATAGTAGGCGACCCCCGCGATCATTAAGCAGATCGCGATCGTATTGAAGACGGGGGTATCTAATTCCCTTCGATAAGGTGGAACAAAGTCCAGCATGTTCGCAACCACCGGCGCAATAACGATCGCGAGGAGGAACAAGAACCTGACGTAGGTCAGGCCGCTGTACAGTGCAAATAAAGTTATAAACAATCCGGCCAAAGTCCAGCGTTGCGGTCTCAGAATCGCGCTCGCGAAGAGAATCAGCAAAAGAAAGATGACTAACTTTCCACGCGCGTCATGGAAATCAACAGAAATCCATTCGTGAACGTGCTCGATGTTGATCTTTTGACGGAAGGCCAAGTCGAGCGGGTAAAAAACGAGGCGCGCACCGAATGGGTTCGCGAACAAGGCTACGACGCTAGCACCCCAAGTTAAGAATAGTTTCTTGCGTTGCGAAATTGTCCAAGATTCGTTTTCGACCATTCCCCACTTGATGCGAAATAGACCACAGACCATGCTTGTCGAGAAAATGACCATCCCGATGAACCATGACCCGTGCGAGTTCACCCAAAGGCAAAACAAGGGGGGAATAAGCCAAAGCGGCGCACGAGCTTTCTGGCGGAATTTTTGCAAAATAATGAGCAACAGCACTAGATCTGCGTATCCGAACAGTATCGTGCGCGGGCCAAAAGACACAGTGCCTAATAGAACGGAGATGGTGGAAGCCAGTACCGCCGCTTTGTAGTTGCCGCTTTGTCGATAGGAAAGATACAACACTCCGAGAAAAATGAGACTCAACATGCCCGTTGTAAGCGCATCGATTCCCTGCAGTCCGAAAGAACGCCAGGCAAAGTAATACGGCAATTCCGCCAGCCATTCGTGATTCATCCAGGGATAGCCGGGGATCGAAAAGGAATATATGTCCGATGCCGGGAGGTTGTGAGTGTGGACCAGGTAGTCGGCGTTGTGGAGGTGCCACCAGATGTCCGGGTCGGCGACCTTCCCGTGGGCAAGGATAAACACCAAGGTTAGCAGGATAAAGGCGAGCACGGCTTGGAAGGGGACGAATGGCCAGGTAATCCTCGGGGCGGACGAGGGCTTCTCGCCGGGAGCCGGCCCACCCGGCTCATCCTGGTCCCGACGAAATGCTGGGGTCTCAACAATGCCAATTGCCTCGTCCGAAGTCTTCCGCAGGTGCGCTCCTACCTTAAAAACACTCTTCCAGCTTCGAGTTGAGCATTTCCGGTGCCAAGACTTGGTTTATTATGAGAAACTCAGGACGAGGTATACGGCAATTAAAAGCTACGCGCCAGAGCGTCCCTCCTATCAGTTGGTTACGTCTTCTTCGGTCACCTACAGGATTACACCTATGGGCTATAGTAGCTCCGTGAGTGCCATGTACAAATAGTAGCTGTATTGCGACACTTTGACTGAAAGCGTATCCGATCGTATACGCCAAAGCGCCTAACGTAGGGTCGTAAACGCAGCAAAGAAAAGCAGTAACCACCGGAGATATAACCGAAGTGAAAGGCTGTGCTCCCCCCGCAGAACCCTTCGACGGTTTCCTGGCTTTAATTGAGCAGAAGTGCTCATACCTTAAACTTAGAAAGGGTGTCACCACCTTGTCTAACGACAATTCTGGGCCGAAAACAGTATTTCTAGTGGATCCCGATGAGATTTTTTATCAGGTGCTACAACCACTTCTGGGGCAAGACTATCAGTTGCGGCAAGAGCCATCCGTAAACGCAGCGATCGCGGCCTTTGACACAGACGCGCCCGATGCCGTCCTGCTAAATCTTGATGCCGCAGACAACGCTCAGAACTCGCTCCTGCTCAGGGCTGCCACCGACCGCGCGGTTTCGTTGCCGGTCGTCGCCTACAGTTTCGACGGAAAGGGGCAGAAGGTGCTGAACGCATTCAAAGAGGGCGCTTTCGACACGCTCAGCCAGCCATTAGACGTGCAGCAGTTGCGATTTGCTTTGGACCGGGCCTGCCGGCGCTCCGCTCTCTCTCGTGAATTGGTGGAAGCCAAGCGACTTCTGGGCGGTAACCGGGTGCCGGGGCTGCTCGGAAGCAGCAAATCCATGGATCGCGTCTCCGATATCACAACGAAAGTGGCAGAAGTTTTCACAACCGTATTGATCACCGGTGAAAGCGGTACGGGCAAAGGTGTGATTGCTCAAGCAATCCATGGCCTCAGCCCGAGGGCGAAAAAGCCATTCGTCGCTTTTTCGGTGTGTAACTTTCCCGAGTCGTTAATTGACGACGAGCTTTTCGGCCACGAAAAAGGAGCGTTTACCGGAGCGCTTCAGCCGCGCCGCGGACGTTTTGAAGAGGGAAGCGGCGGAACGATTTTTATCGACGAAATCGGTGATTTGGCGCTGCCCTTGCAAGCAAAACTGTTGCGCGCTTTGCAGGAGCGGGTAGTAGAGCGCCTGGGATCGAACCTTCCGCGGCCGGTGGATGTGCGTGTCATATGTGCCACCAACCGCAATCTCGAAAAAATGGTGCAGGAAGGAACCTTCCGCGAAGATCTTTATTTCCGCATTTCAGTGGTAAAGATCGCAATGCCTTCGTTACGGGAGCGCAAAGACGACATTCCGCTGCTAGCGGAACACTTTTTGCGTGGGTTCGCCAAGGCTCATAAGAAAGCTGCACGCAACTTCACGCCGGGCTTCTTGAGCGCGCTGACGCGACATTCGTGGCCGGGGAACGTCCGCGAATTGCAGAATGTGATCGAACGCAGCGTCGTGCTTGCGAACGGGAGCGAACATCTCGGAGTCAACGATCTTCCGGAGGCTTTAAAAGAACTAACCATCCAGAATGACAACGTGGAGGTTGGCTCGTTCCACGAAGCGGTACAAGGTTTCAAGAAAGAGCTGGTGCGGTCGGCTTTGCGAGTGCATTCCGGAAACAAGCTCAAGGCCGCGATCGAACTGGGCATTAGCCGGTGCTACTTGCATCGCTTGTTAAATCAGTTCAATCTGGCGGATGCTAACGCTGCGTCGCGGGTAGTTGAAGAGATCGAAGAAGTGGATAGCGAGCCGGTTTTTGAGGGTTACAAAGAGCCGCGTTCCGTCACGAATCGGATGGCGGCACGCATCGCGTAATTTTTCGATACGGTGTAATGAAACATGATGACGGGTTTACAGAGCAGGCGGGAGTCAGGGCAGGCGCTGGTGGAGACTGCACTTATTTTACCGGTAATACTTGTTCTTGTGCTCAACGCCGTGAACTTTGCTTTTTGCTATTTGATGGTGCTAAATATAACGGCTGCATCGCGCAGCAGCGCAATCTATTCGGTCATGGGCGGAGCGACTCCATCGGCGAAGGCACTCCCGATCCTCGGATCAACGGCGGTTCCTTTGTCAGTCAGTTATTTGGCTTACCAGGACTTGACTGGCGCGGTCTCAACGCCCTCCACATCCAACACTGGGGTGAATTATTGCTCATCAAAAGTGGGGGTTAGTGGGACAGGCGCTTCGACAGCAACGAGTTGCGCCAAATACGGAGCGGGCAGCGGCTTCCCGGCCTCGGCTGCTTCTGATCAGGAAGCTCCATCGTTTCTTTTGGGTCGTGTAGATGTGGCTTACCAGTTCTCGCCGCCGATTCCGTATACCGCGTTCAACCTCTTTGTTTTGGTAACTCCTAACTGTGCGTCTGGCAGCGGAACTGTGACCTGCACCTTCTACCGGCATGTGGTTATGAGGGAGATGCAATAGGGCCATGAACCGACCGTCATCTCACGCCAGTCGACTTTTGAAAAGCCGGATTTGTCCCGAACAGGGGCAAGCTATCGCCGAATTTTCCCTGACCATCATTTTCTTGGTCATCCTGATGATGTCGATCCTGGAGATGGTGATCTTTATGCACGCATATAACGTGCTCGCGGACTCTGCAAAAGAGGGAGTACGTTACGCGATCGTTCATGGAGCGAACAATTCTCAGCCCATGGGGCCGTCCTGCCCCTGCGCAGATATTGATGGTCCGCCTGCGCCTTCGGGGACCATAGCCGGGTATGGCAGCGGCTATGGAGTCGTCAAAACTTTTGCGCAATATTCCCTGCACAGAACGACTAGCATGGCGGTGACGGTTACGTATGGTCCGGCCGACACTCCATCGGTTACACCTTTAAACAAAACTCCGAACCGAGTGCAGGTAACTATCTCTTACCCGTACCAGCCAATCTTTGGCCTCAGCTGGCTATCTGTAACAATGCGCGCGGCTGCCGCGGGAAGGATCATGAACTGACGTAGAAGAAGGCTTTTGATGAGGAGGCTCCGCGATGAAGATAAACCGATGGACTTGGAAGCGACGATCTGAACGACCTGCGGAAGCGGGGCAAACCATCGTTCTTTTCACATTGGCCTTAGGGGTGTTTCTGCTCGGCGCGCTCGGGTTCGCTTTCGATTTTTCGAACATTTGGTTCCATCGTCAAGCGGCGCAAACTGCCGCGGACGCCGCCTGCGCGGCCGGCGCAATGGATATTCTGGTGGATTCGCAAGGCGGCGCCACTGGAAAGCAGGGTGCAACCCTGACCACAGGCATCGCTAACGGTACAGGTTACCCTTGCAGCATAACGTCGACCGACAGTGTTTGCTCTTATGCTGCCTTAAATGGATACAGCAGCAACGGCGCTTCGCCAGGCAATGCGGTCAGCGTGAGTTTTCCTTCTTCAGTTCCAGGAATTACAAAGCCGCCTGCCGCCATCGCCGGGAACTATCCTTTCATTCGGGTCGACGTAGTGGACAACGTCCAGACGTTTTTCTCCGGCATTTTGAGCGGCGGCAGAAGCCAGCCTATCCGAGCTTTTTCCACTTGCGGTGCCGAATTGGCCACGGCGCCGATTCCTCTTATCGTACTCGACCCGCGATCCACGGACGGTGCCACCCTCAGCGTCCAAGGAACTCCCACTATTTCGATTTACGGCGGGCCGCAGCAGAGCATTCAGGTTGACTCAAATGCCGGCGCGGCCGTGAACATCGGCGGTAGTGCTCAAATTGACCTTAGTCACGGTGGCCCGAATAGCCCGCCGACCGGCAGCAACCTAGGAGTATACGGAGGGCCAACGACAGCCCCCGGTGGGTTTGTTCCAGGAAGCACAGGGAACTGGGTTGCACCGTCGTCGCCAATCAACGATCCCTTTGCACAGGTTCCTGCGCCGGCCCAGCCGACACATGTCGGAACCAAAACTACAGGGGTGCTCCCCGGCAACAATGGGTGCCCGGTCATCGGGGTTGCGAGTTGCGATGAATACAGCCCCGGCTACTATCCAGGACCTGGCGGCATTAGTATCTCCGGGTCGGGAGGACCGAACTCGATAGTGTCCATTTTTGACCCTGGCATCTATTACATTGTGGGTGGTTTTAACGGCGGTCCCAACTCGTGCATCCGTCCCAGCACCGCGGTGGGAGACGGCAGCGGTGGGACCATGTTTTACTTCGCAGATACTAACTCGGTCAGTGTGGCGTCAAACTCTGGGAAAAAATGCCCTACTGACCCGACGACTTTCTTCAATACGACTTCCGGCAGTGGCTCTATCACCTTCGGCGCAAAATGCACCGCCGCTTCCACGATACCCAGCAACCTCCCCGCAACTTTGACCGGCAGCGTACTCTTGGGACCATGTCAAGGTCCTCCTTCGGCGTCACCTCTGTGCGATCCGAATTGCGCCATTAACTATGGCGACCCTCTTGGAGCGAGCGATCCTTTAGGTGAGCAAAGAGGATTTCTCTTTTTCCAAAACCGTGCCAAGAATGCAAGCACAAATCCGAAATGGCAGGGCGGAGGCCAATTCCTTCTCTCTGGAACAATGTATTTCCATCAATGCGTGACGACCGGAAGCGACACAGGCACAGGGTGCTCCACCACCAATGCGTTCCACGATAACGTCTCACTGAGTGGCAATTCAGGATCTGGAACTTATATTCTTGGACAGATCGTCGCCGATCAACTCAGCTTGGGGGGAACCGCTGGCCTCACAATGGACCTCAACCCAACTAGCGTCTTTAGCATTTTGAAAGCGTCAATTTTTCAGTGAACCTAAACACCGAAGACGAACTCGAGGAACCTAGGATCGGGACGCTGAGTTCCGACGCTTTGATTGCGCTTCTCGAATCGGTGCCGCCCCCGGTGAAGCGGCCGGCTCCCGCTCCGCTCTCATTCACCGAAATTCGTAACGGCTATCCCACCCAGCGCAGCCTACTGGTTTCCGTCTTATCGCACATTCTTGTATTGCTCGCGATTGGATATTCCGGACGGCTTGCCTTCCTGCATCCCGTCGACATCTCGCCCAACTCCTCGGCCGCGACCGCGCTTTTACAAAAGCCGTTTTACTTGCCAGTGCTCGGCGGAGGCAGCGAAGGGGAGGGGAAAAAAGGTGGCGGGTCGGGCAGCGATGCCGATCTTTCTTCCGGAGTGCGCGCCCGCAGCAAACGCGGATTTGCTTATCCCGGTCAGCAACCCCTCGTCTCCGATCCGCCGCAAGCCATGCTCGGCATTCAGACGATTCTTCAGCCGGAATTGAAAAATCCTCCGCGCTTGCGCACATTCATGCCGCTGCCGAATATTGCGCGCCCGGCTGCGGTGCCGGTGCCCGATCCGCCGAAGCAAGTGCTGAAGGTTATTGCCGGCGAGGTCAGGCTCAAGCCTTCGACCGATGCGCCCGTCGCGCCCAAGATTACCTTGCCCGTCGCAGCCGCCAGCCAGCCGCCAACACTGGACGCATCGCAGCCTATTATTCCGCGCTTGCTCCCAACGAAGCCGCCGGTTCCGGCCGCCGCAGAAATTCCAACCACGTCGGTGCCGCGAGATCAAAAAGGTTTGCTGGTGCTGAATGCGATCGCACCACCCGCCGATGTACCAACAAAAATTCCTGCAGCTGAAGCACGCTCATTATTTGCGGTAACTCCGCAAGAGGCGACCGTGATCGCCGAACCCGGTGCCGGATCGAAGAGCGGCACGACTCCGTCGAAGGCCACGGGAGTTGGCACCCCCACCGACGTAGCCAGTGGCGATGCGCTCGCGGATGCGCCCGCTGGTGGAAGCAGTAAGAACGCGGGCGGATCGGGATCCGGGAGTGGCGGCAAATATGGCAGTTCAAAAGGCAGCGGCCTGAATTCCTCAGGCGATGGCACGGTGACGGGTCGCGGGGCCAGCACCGCTGCAGGAACCGGCGCGGGAGTTGGAAAAACGCCGGGCAGCGGAACGGGTGGAGGCAGCGCTGCGGGAAGCGGCGGCTTTCCCGGCATGACTATCGCTGGCGGACGCTACGGTAACGGAACCGGAAACGGCGGCACAGGCGCTGATGGCGGAGGCATCCACGCCAGCATAGCGCCACGCGGTCCATCGTCCTACAACATGACGATCACCTCGACCGCCAGCAGCGGCGGAGGGCTGCAGGATTTCGGCGTCTTTGAAAATCAAAAAGTTTATACCGTTTATCTTGATATGCGCTCGAGCGACGAAGACACGGCGCCATCTTGGACGCTTCAATACGCCGTGCAGCAACCATCGGCGGCCGATGTCACCAGCGGAACATCCGCGCGCATTCACGGGACGCCCACGCCGCCCTATGCGATGCTGAAGGAAATTCCTCAGTTAAACCATGAACTCGCCGCGAAGTATGCGCAGCGCTTGATTGTTGTCTCCGCCATCATGAATACGACGGGCAAGCTTGAGCAGATCGCTGTGAAGCAGACGCCGGATGCGCGATTGAACGCGACGCTTACAGAGGCGTTGAATGCCTGGACCTTCCAGCCGTCCGCTATCGACGGAAGAGCGGTAGCGCTTAAAGTTCTCTTCGGAATTCGACTGGCAGCGCGCTGATAGCTGACAGCTTTTAGCTGAGCACTCGTCCCTGATCCTGATCACTGATCGTGCGACAACATGCTTTCGCGGATCAAACTCCGACCCCGACATTTGTCCTGCTTTTAATCATCGCGGCAACCTCCGCCAAGAACTCGTATGACTTGAGGCGATCGGCATGTTCGTACATATCCGTTACCGCAATCACCTCATCGGCGCCCGTTTCAGCAACTATATTTTCCAGACCTGACTTCACCGTACTTTGACTTCCGACAACCGCCGCCCTCATCTTGCTCTCGACCGCTGAGCGTTCCCAGTCCTGCCATCGCGTGTCCATGGAATCGACCGGCGGCAATAATTCCACGGGCTGATTTCGGATCAAGCGCAGAAATCGTTGTTGCGGCGTGGTAAACAACCGCTTCGCCGCCGCGTCCGTTTCGGCAACAACAACCTGGAGGGCAAGTATCAAGTGCGGCTCGCGCAACGTTTTGCTCGGACGGAACGTTTCTCGATACACACGCGCGGCTGCGTACAAATAATCGGGCGCAAAATGCGCGGCGAAGGCGAAGGGCAATCCCTCACTCGCCGCCAGTTGCGCGCTGAACAAGCTCGAGCCGAGCAACGTAATCGGCACGTTACTTCCCTGCCCAGGAATTGCCTTCACGAGCTGCCCCGGTTTTTCCGGAACTAAATACGCTTGCAGTTCATCTAGCAGAGCCGGAAAGTCGTCCCCGTTCTGCCCCAGGTCGCGCCGCAACGCGCGCATGGTTTGCAGATCGCCGCCCGGAGCGCGCCCCAATCCCAAATCAATGCGCCCCGGATAGAGCGCATCGAGCGTGCCAAATTGTTCCGCAACCACCAGAGGTGCATGATTCGGCAGCATCACTCCGCCGCTGCCCACGCGGATCGTCTTCGTCGCCGATGCGACATGCCCGATCAACAGCGACGTAGCCGAACAAGCCAGTCCCGCAATCGAGTGATGTTCTGCCAGCCAATAGCGCTTGTGTCCCAGTCGCTCAACATGCTGCGCCAGATCAACCGACCGTGCAATTGCGGCGCCCGGCTTCTCGTTTGGGTGCATGCCGACAAGATCCAAAACTGAAACAGGTAACCCGTTCTTCATAGTGAATTAGATGAGGGACACGGAAAAGCGATGCGCGAGGCAAGGAGTCAGCGTGGCGCGAATGGATTTATGACTCTCGCTGTACACGGCACCCGCAGAACGCATCTTAAGTGTTTCCGCAGTTGCGTGTTGGCGCAACAGCGAATGAGCGGCGCTTTTGGGCCGGCAGAGGAGGCCAAGATGGAAAAACCTTCAGCCTTAGTTAACGACCAGCAAGCGACTTCAACGGTAAACTTACAATCTGTGGGATCGATATCCACGCCACCGAAAGCCGAGAAGTTGGAGGGCGAGCGCCGCAGCGAAGTCAGGAAAGTACTATTCTCGCGCTGGACTTTCGTGTTGCTTCGAGTGCTCGATCTGTTGACCACCCTCATAGCATTTCGTCTGGGCGCCATGGAGGTGAATCCCTGGTCGCGCATCTGACAGTCTATTTCGGGAGAACCGGAGGCGTCGTCGTCAGTAAGCTAATCGCCATTTTGATCGCGATGGGCGTAAAGCGACGAATCTGGATTATCAATCTTTTTTGTGCTGGCATTATCGTCTGAACGTTCTAGTACTGTTCACGCTGCACCCGAAATAAATCGGAACAAGACGTTATTCAAATGGATTCTCGACCGCCGCTCAATGGTGCCAGATGCCGCCCCCCCGACAGAAGACTCAGTCAGATAAGTCACTCAATGCTAAGGAACGCTACGACCGCCGTCGAATAGCGCTGCATCTTTTCTTGTGAAATGTCTGAAAATCCGAAAGATGAGCGCCAAGGCGATCATAAGGAAACCGCTTCGAATCAATGTCGTTCTTAAATGCTCTAGGCTTTGCGCAAGTTGCTATCCAGAGGTGGGTGCGTTACTCCGCCGAGACCTTTTCGCGTTTTGATTTAGAAAAAGATCTGACAAAATGAAAAAGCACGCCCAGGATCGGATTAGAGTGTAAGAGCGACGGTTGCATAACGGTGCTTCCTCAGCAAAGCCTAACTTATGACAACGGCACGCCAGTTCGAGGCGGTCGACCGTCGAGCATCATTGCCGCTCGAAAGGATACTCGGCATTTTCGCCGCCGCGATCATAATGCTCGGAGCGATCTTCTGGCTCGACAGACCGGTGACAGCGGAACAAAAGGATTTCTCCGTTACCTACCTCGGTAGCCGGATGGTGTATCTGGGTCTTGGATCGAAGCTCTATGATTTGGAAGAGCAGCATAAGCTCAAAGCTGTCATCCTGCCTCATGGCGAACCATTAATATACGAACACCCGCCATTTGAAGCCCTTCTGCTGGCGCCACTTGGAGCTATTCCTTACCGCACCGCTTATCTGCTCTGGGGCTTCGTGAATATTGCCATCTGGCTCACTCTGCCATGGCTGCTTCGCCCGTATGCCCCCGTTCCGCGGGAGGATCTTGGCTACATTGCCTTGTGGATTGTGTTTGCTCCGCTAGGAGTGACTCTATTTCAGGGACAGTCGTCGCTGGTGATGTTGCTGCTGTACGCGTTGGCTTTTATCGCCTTTCGTCGGGGTCAGGATTTTCGCATGGGCATTTTTCTCGGGCTGGCCTTACTAAAGTTCCAGTTCGCGATTCCCTTCGCAGTGATCTTTCTGTTGAGAAAGAAGTGGACTTTTATCAAAGGCTTTCTGGCGACGGCTTCCATGCTCGGATTGCTCTCGTGGGTGGCTGTTGGGGCGCGCGGCATTTGGAGCTATCTCCATCTATTGGCAGCGGTCGCGATTCATCCGAACAATCAGAGCTACGGATCAGCCGTGGACATGGCAACTCTACAGGGACTCGTGCACGCGCTGCTCGGTGGGATTTTGAGTCAGTTCACGGTATTTTTGATTGTTGCGGGGACCTCCGCCTTTTTGCTTGCCTGGACGGCACGGAAGTGGAACTGCGTAGAGCGAAACGGGGATGCCCAAAGCAACGAGCTTATGTTTGCGGTCGCCGTTGCTATATCGCTCGTCACCGGACTTCATATGTTCATCCACGATTTAAGCCCGATGATGCTCGCGATGATGCTGGTGGCCGCGCGCATTGGCGCTAGCCCACGGCTAGGGCTGAAGGTCGTCCTCCTGACATGCATGACCTTGTTTTGGATTCCACCCGTCTACTTTGTCCTTTTGGCGCGTCATCGCATGTATGTCATGGTCCCGTTGCTGCTAACGTTCATCTTTGCTACCGCGAAGATGGCAACTAAAGACCTAAGGATCACTTGAAAATACAAACCGAAAACAAATTCAGAGTACGCCCTTTCGCTCTTCACAGCTTAGCGTTCACAGCTCCCTAACGAGACTCGGGGAATCCGGTTGGGATGCTTGGCCCCTGGGCCCAAATCGCGGGACACACTTAGGTGGAGATAACCCGGTAACAATTGTGATTGCTCGCTTCAGCGGGTTCAGACATTCCGGATCGGACTCCCGAAATATCCGCGGTCACGGCGACCCAGGTTACGGCGGACGAAGTACTGCCGTTGAAGGACGACGAATTTGCGTCCGCCGAATCCAGTTCGTCCGAGGCAACGTCAGAGCCGGGCAAGCCTCATAAGAGTGGCGGTGAGCCCTGGACGACCCTGCCCGACTGGGTAGAAGGACGGTCGCAGGAACTTCTACCAAACGAACCCACCCCTGGCCGCCTTATTGGACTTGGAGATTGAAACTGCTTCCAGCGTGCTCGATGAGTCCTCGCGAAGGTCCAAAAGATGTGCTCTGGAGAACGTTCGCCCTGGCTCCTCCCAACGATCAGCACGAACGCCAGAGCGTCCAAAACTGAAACAAATATGCCACGCTGCATGACGAATTGGATGAGTAGGTCGGAAAAGGGATGCGGGAGACCGGCCAGTGGGCGGCCGGGTGCAAGGTGGAGTGACGATTGTGCTCGGATCCGATTGGCAACCGTGTGCGGCGAGCTAAACATAAAAAATCTGATTTTGATTGAGTTTCGAGCAAACCCTGAGAGGATTAACTTCAGGGTTTACTCTCTGCGATAGAATCGTAGCAGCCAAAAATTCTTTTGCCTCTATTTGCAGGCACGGAATCGAACTTCCTTGAGGCTTCCTCGTAAAATAGAGCGCCTTCCGTCTTATCGCCGTTGCTCCAATGCTGTGCCCTCCAGGAACTCTTACAAAATCCCGCTCCCACCCGCTTTTCGCCCGATCGTCTTTGTATAAGTAAGCGCCTTTGATCACGACGATCCAGATATCGTTGGTGTGAATATGCATTCCGGCGTCAAACCCAGGCGCGAATTTCGTGAACGTTCCATGGGCGCTTTGGTCGGGGTTGCCCCAAAGTGTCGCCATTAAAGCTCCGGGTTTAAGACCCTGCTTGAACGATGCTTTATCTGCCTCTGCATAAATGACTTCCTTCGTGGTGCTGCTTGTCGTGGCTTTTTGAGCCTGCAAAACGCTCGCGGCCAGGACAATGATCAAGACTCCCAAACCTGAAGCGATCAATGATTTTTTCATTCTGTCGTCCTCCATGTGTTTTGAGCCGGGATTTTCAATCATTCGCCCCAACTGGCACCCCTCATACATCACCGTGCTGTGCTCGTGGGTAAACTTCGGGCACAACGATACGATTTCCGAGCGGAACAAATACTGATTGAATTTCTTACCGCAGCTAAATTCGTTGCATCTGATTGTTGTTGGACGTTGCAGGAAAGTGCTGCAGTTGTGCTTGCGAAAGCAAAGATGAAAAAACTTCAGCTCACGCTAGAGGGCAGCAGGCGACTTCGATTGTAAACTGACAATCTATGGGATCAGTATCCACGCAACCGCCAGTCGAAAATTTGAAAAGCGATGGTCGGAGAGGACTCAAGAAAGTCCTGTTCTCTCGATGGACTTTTGTGGCGCTTCAAGTTCTCGATCTGCTGACCACACTCACTGCGTTTCATCTCGGAGCCATGGAGGTGAATCCGCTGGTCGCACGTCTGACAGTTTACTTCGGTAGAACCGGAGGAGTTGTCGTCAGTAAGCTAATCGCCATTCTACTTGCAATGGGTGTACGGAAGCGGATTTGGATTATCAATCTTTTCTATGCGGCAATTATTGTCTGGAATGTTCTCGTCTTACTTACTCTGCACCCGAAATAACAGTTTACCCCCGCTCTCGGGTGAATAAAAACCGTAGGCTTTACTCATTACAATGACATGTTCGCGGCAAACTTTTCTGCCAAATTCTGCAACCGCTGCACATCAGGCATGCCAAATTGGTAAGGCCGGGCGGAAAACACTGCGATCAATCCTCGCCACAGACTGTGATGAAAAAGAGGAAGGACAACGATCGCCCTGACGCCAAGTTTGCAGCACGCGACGGCATCAACTCTGGAGTCCAATAGCGTATTGTTGCACAATTGCATTTCTCCGCTGGAAGCGCATAAGCCGGCAAAGACGGAGCGGTTGCCAAGGATGGCACCAATTTCTAATACGGAATTCCCTGCCGCGGCCCGGCAAATTAGCTTCCGCTGGCGAACAAGCGCGATCGCGACCCCAGTCCCGTGGGACGCCTGAAACGCCTGATCGACAATTTCCTGGCAAACATGATTTGGAGTGGTGTCGTTCACGTCACCCCAACGAGTTGCATCGTCGCTGATAACGTCACCTAGTATCGTTTCGTGCCGAGCGGTCGAGGGTAATAAGACGGATTCGTGTGCGGTTTCGAACTGTCCGGCGTCGGAGAAGAGTTCGATCTGTCCCCCCGCAGTATCTAAGTCTGGGATTAATTCACCGATTGTGCTTTGTTCTATAGCACTGTCACTAGGGGCTTGTCTAAATTCGCGATCGCTTCCAGCGTCTCCCGCCACTAACTGGTTGAATTGTTCTTCAAGGAGCTTAAGCAAAACCGCCGCATCAAGAATTCCGTCGTCATCATGAAGATCCGAAATATCATGGTTACGGTTGACCGGGTCATCGCGCCCGACCCTAAGGGCATCACTACTCCGGATTTTTCGTTCGTTATATTGCTGAATGGTGTAGGCGGCGCACAGCATCTTCTGAAATTCCTGCTCGAGGACGCTTAGGCTGTGCGAATTCGGCGACATGACATCCTGTGGAGATACTCAATTTCATTATTGCACTGAAGCTGGCAACCACTACTATCGAATGCATCCTGTCTGAGCCTTTGTTTTAGCGATCGCACGGTATATCTGACCGTTGCAGATGTAGGCTGGCGTGGCAGGCCGCGCAGAGTGTAATAAGATTTTGCTCCGCGTCGTCTCCTGATTGACTGCGAAATTCCTGGTGATGAACTTCCAAGTTCGATCGGGCGCCGCATGCCTGGCAGCGCCATCCATCTCGTTGCAGCACTTGTTTACGCAGGTCGGAGTAGGCTTCATTGTGAAGGCTAAGGCGTGGACGCTTGGGCAGAATTTTTCTCATGCCGCTTTTTTTTGCGCCTCGGCCAGGAATGCTTCTCTGTGCAGCTCGGGAAGGAGTCTGTAATACCGAGAGATGGAGTAGAGCAAAATCTCCGGGTTGTCACCATCCATGTGCGCTCCGGCAAGGAAGTCGGCGCAGATCATCTCCAGGCAGTATCCGCGCGATTTGTCCGAGCCGAGCATCCGAGCAGCCGTTTCGATGGCCTGCTCGATAACCGGGATCTGGCTTTTGTAAACTTTGAAATAGATCACCTCGGAGGGTTCCGATTCCTTTCCCGTCAGCTCTTTGTCGACCTCCCGCTTGAAGTCTTCCTTCGGCAGGACGCGGGCTTTGTGCAACCAGGTTGCACAATCGAAGCTCTGCCCATCCCGGCGTGCGACTTTGGCTAGTTCCAATCCCTTTGTCCAGCCCACTTCTTTTAAGTCTTTTCGCGCCTGTGGTGGCAGGTGCTCGTGGATCGACATCAGGTAATAGGCCTTCCGTCTTGATTCCGGGAACCGCCTTTCCAGCAACTCGTCGAACGATTTCAGGTTCTCGAGCCTCCAGTACTGTCCCGCCCGTGCTTCGCAAAGATATCGGCCGAGATCGACGAAGCGAGTGTCGCGCTCCGTATCATGGTGCTTTTCCCAAACCAGGATCTCGTCAATCTTGGTCAGGACAAACAAGGCGCGCTTGCGGTTGAGCTTTGGCGGCATTGGCGGATATTCAGTACGTAAGTTCGTCAAACAGACCAAGATCAACTCCGGGGTTTCGCACGAGTGCTCGTTCGACGAGATCTGGTTGATGCAGGCAGAGTCCAATGAAGGGGCAGGTCGTGCACGGGTTTTGCGGAAAGCGGACGCCACTGTGTGGCAGGAAGAGTCCAGACTCGATCCGTCGGGCGGTATCCGTAACCAGCGATTCGAATTCCTGGCGCTGTTCGTCCGAGATGGTCGCACGCAGATACTGGACTTCGACCAGGCGCTTGCGCACGAAGACGATCTGCGCGACTTCGTCGATGCCGCTCATCCAGGAATAGCAGACGAGTTGCGGGTCAAGGGCCGAGATGCCGACAGGATCTTCCGTATATCGTGCTGAAGTTGTTTTCCATTCCAGGACGCACGGTGTGCCGTCGAGCTCTCCAATGGCATCGACGTAAGCTACAAAATCATTCCCGGAAGCGAGCTTGCGGCTGAGTTGAACCTGCTGGTTCGAGCGCGGCTGCCAAATGCGAACGCGATTATCCTGGGCAAAGCGGTCGAGCAACTGGATGCCTTGTTGCAGCATGCGGTCCCACGTGTCATGACTGGAATAAGCCAGATTCATGTCTTTACACAGGCTCCACTGCTCAAAGAGCGCCGTAGCAGCATCTTCGCCGCGAAAGAGGGCGGCAAGGGCTTGTTCGAAGGCACGTCCGAACAGCATGGGTGCGCGGGTATCTTTCTCCTGCCAGCCATCGAGATAGCGGTGCCGGTAGCGGCGCGGGCAGCTGAGATACTGGCTGATCTGGGTGTAGGAATAGGTCATCAGAATGCCCTCGGACAATTGGCCGAAGAAACTTTCGATGCTGGATTGGAAGACAGTTTTTCCCATTGGCTGGCGGGGGCAAACCCGTCGAGATTCATGAGGGAAATGCCACTGATCATGATGTGGCTGATCTTGACGATGCCCCGCAGTCCGGGCAAAGCCTTCTCATCGATCTGCTCGTGCGCGAAAAGCTCTGGATCATAGAAGAAATCTCGCAAAAACCACCCAAGCTTCCACATCGCCTTCTGGGTGCAATAGAGACGGCCGACGATCGGTGATCCGGCCAGAGTGTCAGGCTCAAGAATCGAGAACCGAAGTAAGTAGAACGGTTTGTGGGCGTGCCAGCGGAACTGAGCTCGATCGACGCGGACGAGGTAAACGCCGTCGGGCATCTCGGGAGGAGAATCGCGGATGGTCTCGGCGAGGCCAGGGAGTTGGCGCTTCATGCGATCCTCTCTTCGTGTTTCGGCGGCAAGTAACTGTTCAGCTGGCAGAGGAGAGCATTGCGATCTTTTTCCGCCCATTCGGCAAGTTGCTGGACGAAGGCTTCGACCTGCTCGCGCGAAGCCTCCCGAAGAGTCTTCGTGCCGCAGTAATCAACGGCATAGGCTTTCACTAGTTCGGGATCGAGCTTGTGCTGGCGAATGAGTTGGCAGAGACGGTCGCGAACTTTCGGACCGGTGCCGTTTCGGTTTCCGCTTCCGTTTCCATTTTCTTTTTGCGGAGGAATTTTCCCCGTTGGAATGGCAGCACTTCCGATCTCTTCGACGGAGCAGATGCCGACGGCATAAGCTTTTCGCAACGCCCTATTAACCGCGCGCGTTTCGGCCACTCGCATCTCCGCGCCACGGACAAGTGAAGAGACATTGGACGGATCGGCGTCGCCGTATCCGTCGAACCCTTTGCATGTGGGCGTAGTGAATACTTTGGCTCTGAAGGCAAACCGCGAAGCCGCTTGATCAGTGAGCTCCTGGATCGGAGTGACGTGCATCCCCTTACATCGTTTACGAAGGGCGATCCCTAGAAGTGCGGAGTGCGTAACATACCACCTTCCATTGATCAGAAGCACGTCGCCAGCTACAACGGATAACTGATGCCGCTTCAATAACGCTAGAAGATTGTCTATAAGAGGTTTTTTTAAGCTTCCCCACAACCTTCTTGCTAGCCGGAGATCTTGCTGAAGACCCTGTTTTTTCTGCATGATTTAGCTCTCTTATGCTTAGCGCCAAGCATATACTTACCGCTAAGCAATGTCAAGTGCCTTCTTGTGTTATTCGGAGTAGCAGGTTAACGTTCAACCTAATATGGCGAAGAAGAAAAAGGATCCCCATGCAGTCCACTTGGGGCAGCTAGGGGGCCAGGCGCGGAAGCGTAAGCTGACGGCCGAGCGCCGTCGCGAAATCGCTAAAAAAGCGGCTCAGATTCGGTGGGCTAAGCCTAAGCGGAACGAGCAATTGTCCTAGCGGACCGCGGAAAACATCACGATTGGGCCCCACGATGGTGGGACTTTTGCCGGGCGACTTCGAGCATCAGAGTCACCGTTTAGCTTGTCGATTAGAAAGCCTTCGAAGTACGAGCAACGAATCAGCAAACTCGGCGTCCCCGTGCCGCTCCGAACGCCACCGACGATGTTCCGGAGCAATACACCCGTGAAAAAAACAAGGGCATCGCGTGGGATATTAAGATCTATATTCTCCAGGTTGTGTTCGCGTGGTCCACGCACCCGACCGAATCCTTCTGAGTACTTGTCCTCAGGAATAGACGCAAGACGATCGGCTGGTGCTCTCATCTAAGCCGTTCGCAAAAGCTGATAATAAATAGCTGGTCTATCCCCAGGCGCCCTCGCTGTCACACTCAAGTTTTGAGGCCGCAAGTGTTTGGGCGGACGTGGTAGGCGATAAAGTGCACTCCGCCGACAATACTTTCTGACGCGCCCTGGGGTGGTGGGCATATGAAAGTCGGTTTTATGACTTTTCCTCCAAGCGACCTTTTCAGCGCCCGTCGCGCCCGCATGTTGGTACTCGTAATCGGTGTGCCTTGGGCGGTGTGCTGTCCCAAGCAATGCGGTCCGTGCGTCAGGCTCAGAGTTCCATCCAAATGCTGATGCACCAACACTTGGCATCCGGCCAATGTCGCTCTCCAGCGCACCCGCTCGATCTGCATGCTGAGATTCTGAAAGCTCACTGTGTTGTCGCGGTTCTCCGCCGCCTGCCACTAGGTAGTCTTCTTCCCATCGCCTGCAACATCGCTTCCTGTGCTTTCATCGCCCGCTCCATCGCGGCTTGCGGCCCGCAAAGCGGATATATCACTTGCTATCTCAACCGGACATATCATGTGCTACCGACACGGGTAGCCGGATGCGCTTGCGCGCTCGGAGAAAATCAAGTAGGCTTCAGGTCAGTAAATAGAAGTCCCTTCCGGATTGTCATCAACGTCCTTCCAACATTTGTATAAAGCCGCTACACGACGCAGCGTCGCGTCGTTCCCAGCAGCCCAAAGGAGAGATGATGAGCGACGAGCAAAGACAAGCTAGTAAGAAAAATGGCTCACAAGGTCGAGGACCGACATCACAGCGAGGCAAAAACAATTCCAAGTTCAATGCTCTCAAAAATGGATTGTTTTCGAACCGGGCTGTCATCCCTTTTCTCGGCGAGCGAACGGAAGATTTCGAAAATCTCAAACGGCGCCTCCTGGCGCGTTTTCAGCCGGCAGACATCGTGGTGCAAATGTTAGTCCAGGAATGTTTGGTAGGCTGGTCCCGAATGCAGCGGATCGAGCGGGTTACAGCGTCCGAGATTATGAATCACTGCCTGCAAAATCAAATCGCCGTTAGCGAGAAAGTCCGAGAAGTTGCTTCGCTCCTATCTAAATTCCTGCGGCTTTACGCCGAAAGCGTAAATAGTGGCCCAGGGAAACCGCAATACGGAGTCGTCGGCTGGGAAATGGACGAAATTCGCTCTCAGTTGAAAAAGACCAGTTTCGGAATCTCTTATCTCAAGGAACACGTGCGTGATGCTCGGACTCAGTTTTCAAGGCCAAAAAATCATCCAGATCGAACTTTGTGTTTGATTGCCGCCTGTACAGGAGCGACTGACAGCAATTTCATCATCTGTAACAACATTATTTCTCAGGTAAGACAAAAAGCTCAAGCAACGCAGACTGGAGTCGGCGATAGTCAGCCATCTCGAGTGCCCAATTGCGACATTGAACTTGACCCCCTCAGCCTCGAATTATTAAACGTGACGCTAATGGAAATCGAAATTCTCTTGGGCTCGGAACAGATTGTCGCAGAATTAGCGGAAGCCAACTCAGCAAAACTTGAAAACGCTTCTTCCCCGCTGCTGCCAGCCGAGGTCGCCGATCGAATCGCTCGGGCCGAGAGTTCGGCCGAGCGAAAATTTTACAGGGCCCTCGGATTGTTGCTCTCTAAAGAATCCGAAGGTGGCTAAAGATTTTAGTCTTACGAACGTGGTTATCGTGAATTTGTTACTCTGACAATCTTAACCCGAGGCATTGCGCTTTACAATTTATGGACTAGCGTGTTTACGACAAGAAAAATTGTTAGTGCAGCACGCTTCGCCGGATCAACCTTTTTACAGAACGAACCCAGTAACTGACTGATTCCTCAGTGTCGCATGGTGAAAGTGGCACGTCTCAGCCTGGAAAAGGTTGGACTGCGGGCGTTACCAAGGACAGCTTTCAAAATATGAGCAGGGACTCAGCGAAATCGGCGCCCCCATCCTGCTGCGACTAGCTCGCAAGTCGGGAAAAACAATCGAATGGCTTTTAACGGGAAGTGAGAAGGCTTAGGAGCTGCGAGGGTGCGTTGCTCCGCCGACGCGTTTTCGATTTAGAAAAAGATCTGAAAAAATGGGAAGAGCACGCCCCAAGCGTCGGATCAGAGTTTACGAGCGACGGTTGCACAGCGGTGCTGCCTCAACAAACCCTGACTTATGACAACCGCACGCCGGTCGGACGGGGTCGCCACGTCAAGGATCATTGCCGCTCGGTGCGGATCGTCGGCATTTTCCCCGAGCGGATCATGCTGCTTGGAGCGATCTTCTGGGTCGACAGACCAGCCACGGTTCGGTCCGATTCAGACGATCTCAGGTCTGTCAGGTTCAGGGATTGGCCGTGTTGGTCCGTGAGGGCATTTTCGATTCGCAGCTCTTGGTAGAGCGGGTCAGTCAGCCTTTTCTAGCGTGATCTGAGCTTTCTCGGGCGCACGGGATCAGAAGGCTTAATTATTTTCTCCACTCTTGCTGGTAGGATCAAATACCATTTTATGCCAATCCCACCTTCCGCTAGTTACACCAGCGCGGAGCCGACAGGTTGTTCCCTGCTGGAGCGCTTGCGAAATTGCCCTACTATTTGGGCTGGCGAGCCTTCAGATTGGCGGGAGTAAATGCGGTCACGCTCGGCACTTTTTCGTGTCCAAACAGTTCGTCGTCAATAGAGAGTCTGGAAAAGCACATACCGAAAAAGCGACAAAACTTTATCCCATCAAACCGCGCGGAGGTTCAAGGTTCCTTATGTTTGTTGTCGTTCATCACATGGACCGGGGCAATAAGAGTTTTTTTGAGTCGGCTATTAATCTTGCTCAGTTCCCAAAAAATCAAAACTAGGAGAATCGCAATCACGAACAGAAAGTATTGGACAATCATTTTTTCGCTCTTTCGGCTGCAATGGATTGTAACGCTAAGCATCTACTAGCTGACCAAAAACGACATTAACTAATTCTCATTGCGCCTCGCACTTAGGGCAATAGCGCATGGGTATTGGGAAAATGCGAAAATGATTCCCTGCCCTGCAACCGATGGAATTATTCGAATGAACGTAAACAATGTCGCGGCGATTGATGAAGAAGAGCAGATGCCGTCCGAGTCCTTCTACAACAACTGAACGCACCGCTGCTACATGGCATACGTCGGCGACTACCAGTGGGGCGCTGCGGTCCTCCGCGCGCCACAAGCCGCAACAGCCTCGGGAACTGCTCGCTAAGTTTTTTTGCAAAATCGCAGACCGTAAAAGACGAAATGTAGCTGCTAAGCGTCTGGCTCCGGGAATTCTCTTAATTCTCGCTCCGGACACTGTCTGCTGGCAAATGAGCCCTTCATTTGCGCGATGGCCTCCGGCCGAGGGTACGGCTCCCAACATTTGCAGGCGCAAAACTCGGTCGGACTTTGCAATTCAGGATGCGGCATTTTGCACTACTTGTGGTAGGATTTGCTGGCTTTTAAAGGAGCCTCGATGAAACGTATTCAATTTTTGGTTGGGGTCACATTAGCAGCAGTCTTGGTGCTCGGCTTACTGGGAAGCCGCCTGCTGAAAGCCCAAGACCATTTGAAAAGCGGCAAAGTTTTACAGCGAACAGAACTGAAGGGCGCGCCGGGATGGGAAGCGATTCTGGTGGAGCGTGTTGTGCCTCCGGGCGCGGAGAGCGGCAAACACACGCAATCGGGCAACGAGATCGTGTATATCCAGGACGGGTCGGTGATCTTTGAAACGCAGGGTAAGTCCCCTGTGACCCTGAACTCCGGCGAGGCGTTCACCACCACCGCTGGCGAAGTGCACAACGTGAAGAACGCCAGCAGCACCGCTCCTCTTAAGGCGCTGGCTTTCTACGTTGCCAAAAAGGGCTCTCGTCTCGAAGATCTCTCGGTACCCGCCAAATAATCAATAATGGTTTGACGGGGCGGTTGCGATACCCAGCACAACATTGCCGCCCTGTTCAGGCGATTTACAATTGCTTTTTCCGAAGGAGTAGCTATGAAAAACCTCTTTACTATTGCATCTCTCTGCTTGCTTTCTCTGTCGCAAGCCGCCGGACAAGAGGCTTCCAAAAGAACTATTCTCGAGGACCAGATCAAGAAACAGGAGCAAAACTGGGCTCAGGCGACCATACAGGCAGGCCCGTCCGCTGTGGATCAATACGAAGCCGATGACATCATAACGACCGACCCTACCGGCCGCGTCACTGATAAGACCCAAGACAAGTTGGATTTGAGTTCTGGCGATTTTAAAATTCAATCCGAGGAACTGAGCGACTTCAAAGTACGCATCTACGGCAACACCGCCGTGGCCGCCGGGACCAACACTTTAACAGGCACATATAAGGGTCGCGACATAAGCGGCAAGTATCGTTTCACCGACACATGGGTAAAGCGAAATGGAAAGTGGCAGGTCGTGGCATCGCAGTACAACAAAATTCAGCAGTAATACATTGAGCGACGATCGCGCCGCCGCGAGGTCATGACGTTCTGCGAGTGTGGTTGCTGAGTGTCTACGTTGCATCTTGGGCGGCTCACGAGACCCCCAACGACTGGCGATCCGTTTCGAGTCCCAGCACCACGAGCGTTTTTCACCACCTCCCTATTCGCCCGGTTCAAAACAGGAGCTCATGATGACACGGGACGCTCTGAAGACGACTCCCCCGAAGTCTGCTCCCGCTAGCAATTCGCCGTAGTGACGGAGCGGTTATATCAGAAAATGGCACGCGCGACGTGTGAGCCGCCCCCTCTGTCTGTGCTGAGGCGGAAGACAGGCCGTGGCCTATTCGAAATCCGAACGAAAGGCGCCGAAAAATCGCAGTTCGCGTCGCGGGCACGTGAAAGCCGCATGGGTGAAAGTTTGTACGGGGGCTGGATTCGCCGTGGAAGTTCCTGCCAGCGGCAAGACCAGGCGAACGAGCCAATGAGTTTTACGAGAAGAACTCGGCTTCGGGCAAAACCACGGGGTCGAACGCCGTGAAACGGCAATGTCGTTACCGCTCTATCTTTGAGAAAAGGGTTCGGCTTCAAGTGCCCTTTCTAGCGGGTAGAGGGCTCGGAGCAGACACACTCAATCCCCTTCGTGTCCTAGAAAATCGGAAAACTTAATACATGGTCGCTTTACAACCTCTACGACTTTATTTAGGGGGAGAGTTTCTGTGGAGAGAGCCGTCCCAACAGCTCCCCGTCCACCGGCGACAAACGAACAGGGTAAGTCGGAGGGCCCTCAATGTTGGTATAGCGGCTGGCCTTAAATGCGAACTAGATCACTTTAGTTTTAGCGCGTGAGAAACGGAACTGGAAAGTACCGGCAATCCGAGACACGAACCAAAGCAAAGGCGAATGAAGATTTGTTATGCCTCTATAGTTGTGCCAGACATTATCCCGCCGTCAGGATCGGTATTTGAAGGACTTGAATTTAAAGTGCCTCGACGCCGTGCCATGCGCAATGCACCCCACTTTTCAAAACGATCATTCTCGATACTTCCCGTGTATCTTCGTTACTCTTGTAAGCTTGAGGCTCACGCAGTGGCTCTGTATTCTGAGTTTGGAGAGTTGTCGCATGCGGCGAATTATCGCAATTTCAGTGGGCTTATTGATCGTGCTTAGAATCCTGAGCTTGAATATGTTCGCAGAAGAACCGCAGGTAGTCAGTGCACGAAAGATTGTCAGCCGGGCGATGCCCGTCTACCCAGAATTGGCACGCAAGATGAATCTGGAAGGCAACGTGAAGTTGCTAGTCATGGTCGCACCGAACGGAACGGTAAAGTCCATTCAAGCTATGGGCGGAAGTCCGGTACTTTTGAGAGCCGCGGAGGATTCGGTCTACAAATTTCGTTGGGCACCTGCCAAAGATGAATCCAAGGAACTTGTAGAAATGAGATTTCATCCGGAATAGATATGATTTTGTTTCGGTTCGCGCAATTGTTTGCTGGATTGGGTATGTTGGTGTGGCTGGTCAGAATGCTTTCGGATTATGTGGGCAAGCGCCGCTTATCCGGTAAACGAAAGTGATCCGAGAAGACTAAATCGCATCGTCAAGTCTCAGCACTCAGCCAAAATCCGCCTTCGTTCGATGTCAGCTCGGGCTTTACCTGGCGAACAGGATCGGCTCAGCAACCAATTGCTGTGGACGCTTCATTGAGCTGCAATTTGTCGGCATTTCACGCGCATTGACGATCCCTTCCAAGTGATTCCTGTGCCATCCTCGTTTTGATTCTGGTGCTGGTGTTCTTCGTGCTCATGAAGGCACGCGCGCTGCGGCGAGGCACGTCGCGACTCAAGTCCCGCCACTCCTCAAGACTGGTGAGGCTAGGCGTCGCGGCTCGACTCAACCCTTCTATGACCACCCACACGCGGAACACTTCCGAGCGTGGCCGAAGGTAACCTATCAAGCCAGTTCCTTTCCTATATAACTTGATTTTCAAGCCCATCCATCAGGAGAAACTCAATGCATGTCAAGATCTGGTTTCGAGGCGCAGCGACTGCTGTCCTATCGTTGGCGCTTTGCACGACAATTGCTGCGGCTCAGGGCCATGGTCACGGCCATGCCAAGCAGGATCGAGACGAGAATGGTGATCGGGGAAACGGACACGGCCACGGAAAGGGTCACGAGCGTTATTCCGATCACGATCGCGATGAGGTTCGCGGCTGGTATCGGACGCACTACTCAAATCTCCCACCGGGGCTTGCCAAGCGCGACCGCCTTCCTCCCGGATTGGAGCGTCAACTGGTAGTGCGTGGAACTCTGCCACCGGGGCTTCAGAAAAAGATGCAGCCCTGCCCACCGGACTTGGAAAGGATGCTCCCGCCGCCCCCTCCGAATTATTCACACGTGGTGATCGGTGGAAATTTGGTTCTTGTTAATCGCGTGAACTTTCAGATCGCGGATGTTTTCCAGCTAGAGATTTATTAAGCAGTCGCCGCACATAGAACAACGCGAGGCCGAGCGTGCTCATCATGACGGGGTTCTAGGGTCGATCTGCAGCTTTAAGAATCGGCAAGCAAAATCCCGTCCGCTGATACCGCCGCGGGAATCAAAAAAAACGCCCCACAACTCTTTCGAGTCTTAGGACGTCATTGAGCAGCCCTCCCCCGAAGCCTACTCATAGTTAATCTACCCGCTTGGAGTCGGAATGTGAATGGCGCTTAGGGGCCACTGGAGTGGCACGATTTGTCTAAGACATTGGCTGCAAAGCCCGTCAGACGGGCTGTTTCACCGCGCTACGCGAGGGCGACCTGATGGGAGCTGTACAGCTATCTATATTCACCCTGAATATCCTTCTGGCATAGTCTTCGTCCTACTCATCTTCTTTGTTTCTGTCCTTCGTCTTCCTCTTCATCGTCCTCGTCATCTTCGGGCACCCTTCGCACCAAAGCGTCAGCAGCGACCATACGATCAGGAATTTTGCTCATGACTATGCGTGCAACTGACAAATTGCCGCCCGTGGCAGCCCGTAGCATGTTATGAATGACAGGTATCCGATGCTCGAGCTTCGATTTTCGCCCAGGCGAAATCTAGGCCCGTTACGTTGGTTACCTACCGCCCAAGACGAAGCAAGTTAAAATCCGATCATGCAAACATGGCGTATCGCAGCGCTAGCCATATATCTATTGGCGGTGTCCTCGCTGGTTGATGCCAAACAGTTGGCGGTAGTCACTAACAACGCTAACTCGATCAAAGATCTGAGTGCCGCTGAGCTGACGAAGATTTTAAATCTCAAGACTCACAACTGGACGGATGGGAACCCTGTCATCATCATCATGCGGGATCCTTCAAGCGCCGACATGCAACTGGTGCTCCGACGGCTTCTCAATATGACTCCCGAACAAGCCCAATCGTTTTTTCAGACCCACAAAAGCTCTATCGTGATCGCCGATTCCGACGATTCTGTGCTCCGCCTTGTCTCCGGCAAGCATGGGGCCATTGGCATCGTTGACTTGTATTCGCTCACCAAAGACGTGAACGTTGTGAAGATCGACGGCAAGCTACCCGTCGAGCTCGGCTACTTCTTGAGAGGAAACTAGCAATGATTTCGAGACTAGGTGCAATCTTTGTTGCTTGGAGCTTGGTATTTGCATCGTCGGCGTTGGCACAAACCGACTCGCAGGCGGCCCCCCTCCCCCTCACGACCAAATCGGAAAAAACGCAACGTCTGCTTAACCGGGCTTGGGATTTGGGCATTGACCAAGTGGAACAGGTGCGAGCTATCGAGGTTCTGCGTAAGGTGGTCGAAGTGGATCCCAACTTCGCGTTAGGACACGAAATTCTAGCTCAGATCAGTCTTGACCCGGTTGAACAGATAAGTGAACAGCGAAAGGCTGTCGCGGCTAAAGACCACGCCAGTGCGGCTGAGCAATCGATCGTTGATTGGTTTCAGAATGCCTCGGACCACAAGTTGATTCCTGCCATCCGAAACATGAACGATGTGTTGCGCCAGTACCCGAGAGACCGTTGGGTAGTTTATCTCGCCAACCACTGGCTAACAGCACAAACTCAGTATGAACGCGCAGCTCAGGTTTTCGAGCAATCTGGGCTTTCTGATTCTCCGGGCCTAATGAATGATACGGCATACACCTATGCGTACATGCGAGAGTTCGACAAAGCCTTCGCACTCATGGATAAATATGTCGCGTCGCTCCCGAGAAATGCTAATCCGCAGGATTCCTACGCAGAAATCTTGCGCCTGGCGGGTCAATTCGATCAGGCCGTCGAGCATTACAGAGCGGCACTGACTATCAATCCTCAGTTCTATTCTTCCGAATTTGGAATCGCAGACACCTATTCTTTGATGGGAGATCAGCTTCGTGCACGAGTGGAATACGCTAAAGCGTTTCGCAAATTTCGCTTACCCCCGCTACATCAAATTCAGTGGAAAACCCGAGTCGCGACGACCTATGTCCGCGACGGTGATCTGAAGAGCGCTGACAACGCATTTCAAGCCGTTGCCGACTACGCTCATTCGAAGCGCCTGAGCGTGATGGAAGCCGATACATACCGACAAATAGCTATGTATCAGCCTGACGCCTCGCAATCCCTTTCCTTCCTAAATGAGGCTGACGCCGCGCTCCAGCAGGGAAAAAACGCCATGCCAGCGGCGGTTCAGCAGGAGTCTGCGCAAATTATGCGCGCGCGCGTGGAATTGGCTGCTCGAAGAGCCGACGCTGAATTAACGGATAAGATCCTAGCTCAGCTTGCCGAACTTTCGAATCGCTCCGACGACAAACTGATTGAGACTGCCTACCACGGCGCGGCGGGGGCCGTGATGTTTTCGCGGCACGAGTACCAGACGTCAATAATTGAGCTGGAAGAAGATATTGAAAATCCCTTGTCCCTGAAACTACTCGCTCTCGCCTATGGGAAGGCCGGTGACGTCGCCGGCGCCAAGCGTACGCAAGAAATACTGGCCAACATGAATACCCCGACAATGGAGCAAGCATTAGTTGTTCCCTCATTTCGCAAGTGCATGCAGAACTCTTCGTGCGACAAGAACTTAAAAACGGCTTCTCTTAAGTTCGGTCTCAAGCCTTAGTTAGGCAGTAATAAAACTTGAGCCCGTAGGTTGTGGCGTTTTCTTGAACATCTGAATGATTCCGAATCCTAAACTTCGAATTAAACAGTGCCCGTCCGGAAGCGTAGAATGCCTGTGTGGCCCAGTTTTCAATTTCTGCGGAAGAGTGGAACGAGCGAGTTGCCCTGAACAACTACCGCTGTCGAATCTGCCACGAGAAGGTTCCGTTTCAAGACCAAAAACTTTATTTTGAGAATGGTCTCTGCAACACCTGTTTGCATGATCTGACGGAGGACGTGCCCCGCTTAAAATCCAACACCCAGAAAACGAATTGATCGCATGCGACGCCGTCAGCCGACTTGGTCTTTTCACTTAGAAGGAAGGTGTTGGGGTTGTGGTTTCCGCGCTGGGGTAAAGAGAAGCTGGAGCGGTTGCTCCGCCGCCGGCAGTTGGCGGTGTCGATCTCGATGGTGGGCCGCATTCTCACAGCAACGCAAGCGTCAAGGCCGACTGGTCGAGCTGCCAAGCACGTAAGTTCAGGGATCGCGTCGCGCTCTGCGTTCGCGTCCGTACGCGGTGCGCAAACCCCGTCAGTACGCGGTGTCTAAGCCTGGCGGCCTGGTCGAAGTGATTACCCCGGACTTGGTCCCATCCAAAACGTGGTCTTGCACACAGTTTAGCGCCGGCGATATCATCTCGCGCTGGAACGTGATCCAGATCGCGCCTGAGCCTCCGCGCAAGCCGCCACCCAAATCCTCGACACGCTGCGACATCGCATGCCCTTTCGCATCCCCGCCGTGCAAAGTCGATCGCAGCTCAGAGTTCGCCGCCGACTTCGAAGATCCCTGCCAGCGGCGCGGCTTGCACCTGTTCGTCCCACCGCGGCGCCGTCGAACGCACCAACAGCACTCACTCCGAGGAGTTCTATCAAGTCCCTCCTCATTCTCTGGAGATCAACAAACTCAATCGCGAACTACGCCGCTGGAAAAGCCCTATAACACCCTCCGCCCTCGCCGGGCTTTGCGCTACTTACCCCGGCAACAATTCCTCCGAAAATTATCATCCCAAAGGAAAAAATAAAAGGTGTCACCCCATTTTCTGGGCGAGCACACGCCTTAGCACATTCGAATGAGCATTGCGTTCCGGGCGATAGCAAGCATCGACTCGGTGATATCCACTCCGTCGATGCGGCCACGCGGATATTTACCTGCGAGCAAAAACGCGATGTCGCCGGTGCCACAGGCGAGATCAATGCAAACAGGAGAGTCGTAAGCGGGAAGCAAGGAAATCAGCGTGCGCTTCCATGCCGCGTCGCGTCTGAAAGAAAGTACTCTAGTGATGAAATCGTACCGGGGCGCGACCTCGGAGAAATTCCTTTCGGCATAGTGTTTTTTTGTCTCGGCATTCTCGAGGCTGTCGCCGATTTTCAAGACAAAACGACCGCTCACCGGATTTCCTTATGAAAGGGGCCGCAAAGCGGCCCACGGCCGACCAACGACGGTTTCGATGGCCGCGTTCTCTGTCCACGATATCCCATACAATGCGTTGTATACCACCGTTCGAGAATCAGCACCCGTCCCGCTGTATGGGCGCTATTTGTATTTTGGTGTATATATAGCCATGAACTCCCTGCCTCGCGTCACAAAGTTTTTTCGCAGCCGCAAAATTGGTCCGTACTCGGTGGTTCGATCATCGCATTGCGCCTTGGGGACGATTCAGGCGGTCATCGCGTTGCTAGCGCTGTGGTGGCTGGTATATCCATCGCTATCCTTCGCGGCGAATCCTGATTTGGAAACTGTGCTGACTGGATCGCGCCAGCGTATTGAAAAATTGGATTACCGCGCGACCGGGCGGCTCACAAAGCTGGAAGGAGATGGCAAACGGACGAACTATAAGTTTGTCGCCAAAGCCCACTGGTTTGCCGATGGTCTGCGCCTGCTATGCGAGATTTCGAGACCTGGCGCACAGAAGACGATCCTTCTTCTGCATATGACGGCGAGCGGGCACGTGACCATTGAGGCGGTTCTTCCTGGAGAGAAAGTGGCTAGCGTGGTGCCATTCGAACGTTGGAATGAACCGCTGGTGGGAACAGATTTCTCATATGAAGATATGGTAGAGAACCAATTCTTCTGGAAGAATCAGGAACTGCTGGCATCGGAGAAATACGGCGCTCGGGATTGCTTTGTTCTTAAAAGCAAACCGTCCCCACAGGAACGGACTCACTTCGATTCAGTAACATCGTGGATTGACCGCAGCATTTTGTTCCCGGTGCATGTCGTGAAGACGCTTCGCGGAACGGGACAGCAAAAGGAGTTCATCTACTACGGGCTGCGGCAGGTCGGCGGCGTCTGGTCCGCAACGCAGGTGGAAACAAAGCTTCTGGGCAAGCCCGGCTCCTCGATTCTTGTAATCGAAGGTGGTGCGGCAAAGGCAAACCTTGGACGCAAGGACTATGACCTCGGCCAATCCGGCGCTCAAGCAGAGAAAGTGAAATAACTGGATTGGGCCCTTGCGCGACCTGGTGAGGTCGTTTGATTATCCACGTTTGATCACCCACGACTGATCATTCAAGACTGATCATGCACGACGTTCACCTTCATGGAGTAATTCTTTTTCAGGTGTAATTGAGGCCCCATGCAAGCCAAAGGGCCACCAATTCCAGTCGCCGGCAAGTTGCAATAGCGCCGGCCCAACCACCATCCGGACGACTGTAGCATCAATCAAAACCGCCACGGCGAGCGTGAAGCCCAGCATCTGGACGACGAGAAAGCTTCCCATGGTGAAGGCGGTGAAGACGGCAATCATAATTGCCGCGGCGCTCGTAATGAGCCCGGCCGTCCGTGCCAGCCCCTCGATCACCGCCGATCTCTCGGACAGACCGCGTCGCCGTTCTTCAAGGACGCGGGCGACCAGAAAGACTTCATAGTCCATGCTCAGTCCGAAGACGATGGCAAAGGAGAGGATTCCAACGATCGGATAAACGCTGCCGGTCGGTCCATCGAGCCCAAAGAGTTTGCTGCCGTGGCCGTCCTGAAAAACAACAACTAATGCACCGAACGAAGCGCCAACGGAGAGCAGATTGAGCAGAATGGCTTTCACCGCCGCTACCAGAGACCGCAACCCGATCAGGAGTGCCAGCAAACTTCCTAAGATCACGCCGAGGATTACCTTGGGCAACCGCTCTTTTACTATCGACTCATAATCTGCTTCGAGTGCAGGAATGCCGCCGACGCGAAGCGCAGCGCCCGGTATGCCGGTTAACTTCGCGACATCCGAGGAGCGCACGTCCCGTACCCATCGTATTTGTTCATTGGGCGGAAGACTGGCGGCAGGCAACAACTCAATCAACGTAGCGTGTCCATCACTGCGAAGGAAACTCTTGCGGATCGGCTCGGGCACGTCTTCCACTGCATTCACAGTGTCGGACATTCCGGTGAGCGTCGGAAGAGACAAGACCTCCTGCGCTCTGGGGTCGCTCTGGAAACTCTGCGTCAAGCGGCTGACGGCGAGCCAACCTGCGGGCGAGAGCGGCCCAGACTGCGGTGGCAACTCGAGAATCACGCGGAGGCCCTGCACAATACCGGACCGCCCCATATTTTGAAGAGTGTGCAGTGCTCGCACCGATTCGAGTGCGGACGGGAGCGCGTGGTCAGGAACTCCGGGAGAGAGTCGCCGTGATTGGAATGCAAGTATCAGCAGGGGGATTCCGGCGACAAGCAGAGCGGTCCAGGGACGGCGGGTTACGATGCCCCCCCAGCGAACCCAGCGTCTATTTGCTGCGTACAGGTTTTCCGGCGCTCCGACTCGTTTTGCCGTAAGACGCACCGTAGCGGCATCGATGCGATGCCCTAGCAGTCCAAGCACCCAAGGCAGAATGAAAGTACATAGCATGACGCTCAAAGCGGTTACCAGCAGGCCAGCAATGCCGATGGAGCGCAATTCGCTGATGGGCACAGTGAGCAACGCTGAAAATCCGATCGCAACGGTTGTGGCCGAGATGATCAGCGTCCGGCCCGCTTGCCCAGCAGCAATATCAGCAGCTTGGCCGGGTTCATATCCTTCGGCCAATGCCTCGCGAAATCGACTCACCATCAGCAACGCATAGTCGATGCCCAGGCCAAGGCCGAGCATGGTCGCCAGATTCTGCACCAGAATTGATAGCGGCAGAAGATGGGTGAGTAGCGCAGCTGCGCCCATAGCCATGGAGATAGAAAGCACTCCGATCCCAAGGGGCAGTATCGCGGCCACAAGGCTGCCGAAGGCCAAGAACAGAAGCAGAAGAGTTACCGGCATCGCTCGTTCTTCGGCATGCTTGACGTCATCGGCACTGACCTTGCGAAGATCGAAGTTTAGAGGCGTTTCACCCGTAATCTCGAGTTTGACGTTGGGGTATTGCGACCTGAGCTGACGTTCCATCCAGTCGGCTTTTACCCTGAGTTGGGGGACCAATGCCTCGACGGTTTCATCGTGCGGCTCCAGGCCAACGATGATCAAGGCCCCGCCGTTGTTCCCAGTAAATAAAGGGTCCGGCCAATCGAGACTTGAGACGGCACCCGAAACTCCCGGCACGCTGCGCAATGAACTGGTTAAGAAGCCCAATGCGTCCGCGGCTTTGGCTGAATCCGGATCAGGTATACCGCTGATCACGAGAATAAGACGGTCGGCGTACGGAGACTTGAAACGCTGCTCTAGTTCCTGGCCAACCTTGTCGGATTCTCCGCCATCGATGTGAACCGCTGTTTCCAGACGACGCTCGACCTTGTACGAAAAGGGTATGAGCGCAAGGGCCATGACAAACCCGGACATCGCCAACCAGAATCGTCGGCGAGCGCAGTCATGACCGGTCTTCAGGTTCGGTATTACCATGCGAAATCCACTTCGTTTTACAGGTTCGTCGGAGCGCAATAAACGGCTTCGAGGATCGGATAGATCGAGGATCGGATAGATCGAGGATCGGATAGATCGAGGATCGGATAGATCGAGGATCGGATAGATCGAGGATCGGATAGATCGATGATCGGACAGATCGATGATCTTTGCTTCGCTATGACTCCCTTTCCCTTGCCTGCTAGTAACCAATATTTTGCGCGTGTTCCACGGCATTGACCCTTTCTGCCATTCACTACTTCTTCGGCCGTCACATCCCGCGAAGCTCTCCGGGCATCATACGCCTGATATAAAAACATAAAGCGATTGGAAGGAATCAGTTCTTACCTCTTTTGTTCGACGGCAGGATGAAAATGACCATCTACGATCGTGCGCCAACGGATAAGAAATTCGCTGGCTTCGTTCGCGTGCGCGGAGCGCGTGAACACAATCTCAAGAACGTTGATGTCGATATTCCGCGTGATGCCTTGGTCGTTTTCACGGGCGTGTCAGGCTCCGGAAAGTCATCGCTCGCATTCGGCACGCTTTATGCCGAGGCGCAGAGACGCTATCTGGAATCAGTTTCACCATACGCAAGACGTTTGTTCCATCAGATGGCAGTGCCAGAGGTTGACGAGATCGAAGGCTTACCCCCTTCTGTGGCGTTACAGCAGCAGCGCGGCTCACCCACCACTCGATCTTCCGTAGGCAGTGTCACCACTCTATCGAATCTGTTGCGGATGCTCTACTCACGCGCGGGAGATTATCCGCGCAGCCAACCACTGCTGTATGCGGAGTCCTTTTCGCCTAACACGCCGGAAGGCGCTTGTGCGCAGTGCCATGGTCTGGGCCGAGTGTACGAGGTGACAGAAAAATCGATGGTGCCGGATGACTCGCTCACGATCCGTCAGCGCGCGATCGCTGCGTGGCCAATCGGATGGGCCGGGCAGAATCAACGGGACATCTTGACAACTCTCGGCTATGACGTTGATCGGCCCTGGCGGGAATTGCCGAAGAAAGATCGCGACTGGATTCTCTTCACCGAAGAGCAGCCCGTCGTTCCGGTATATGCCGGCCTGACTCCTGCCGAAACGAAACGCGCACTTAAGCGGAAAGACGAGCCAAGCTACAACGGAACGTTTACGAGCGCCAGGCGCCACGTGATGCACACGTTTGCCAATACCAACAGTCCGATGATGAAGAGGCGTGTGGCGCAGTACTTGCTTAGCGCGGAGTGCCCTCTGTGTCACGGCAAGAGATTGCGGCGTGAGTCACTGTCAGTGAAGTTTGCAGGCTTCGACATCGCCGACATTTCTAGATTGCCATTGTCGAGGCTCGAAGGGATTATGGAGCCCTATGCCAAGGGAACAGCGTCGACCCTAGCTCGAATGGCGGCGGAGCATCCAGAAAAGGCGGAGGTCGTCCGGCGCATCGCGCAAGATCTTTGCGCACGGCTTGCGGTCGTATTGGACCTCGGCCTCAGCTATCTGGCGTTGGAACGAAGCACGCCCACACTTTCTCCCGGCGAACTGCAACGTCTGCGGCTGGCGACCCAGGTGCGGTCAAACTTGTTCGGGGTGGTGTATGTTCTCGATGAGCCTTCTGCCGGACTTCACCCCGCGGACACCGAATCATTGCTGACTGCGCTGGCGCAATTGAAAGCCTCGGGTAATTCGCTCTTCGTCGTCGAACACGATCTTGATGTGATCCGTCGCGCCGACTGGATCGTTGATGTGGGGCCAGAGGCGGGCGAGCGCGGCGGAGAAGTGCTTTACAGCGGCCCGCCCTCAGGCCTTGAGCGAGTTGAAAACTCTCACACGCGCCGATATCTGTTCGCCACTGAAGCCCCGCGCGCTCGCGCTCCGCGCCCGCCCCGAGCGTGGCTGCGTTTAACCGGCGTCACGCGCAACAATCTTCACAATCTCGAGGCCGCTTTTCCCATCGGCATCCTTACGACAGTAACCGGTGTTTCCGGATCAGGTAAGTCAAGCCTTGCAAGTCAGGCGCTAGTCGAGTTAGTGGGGGAACGGTTAGGCCACCACATCCTTGGAACATCCCCTTGGAATTCTGAAGAAAGCGACGACCTGGAGCACACGTCGCCTGTCACCTTGGGCGGCAAAATCTCGGCTGGAATCGAACTTGTTAAGCGTCTGGTGGTGGTCGATCAGCGACCCATTGGGCGGACTCCTCGCTCGAATCTGGCTACTTACACCGGCCTCTTCGACCAGGTCCGCAACCTGTTCGCGGCGACCAAAGAGGCACGTGCTCGTCATTACGGCGCCGGGCGTTTTTCCTTCAACGTCGCCAGCGGACGCTGTGATACCTGCAAGGGCGAAGGTTTTACCATGGTGGAATTGCTCTTTCTGCCCAGCGTTTACGCACCTTGTCCCGCATGTCACGGAGCGCGTTACAACGCCAGGACACTTGAGATCCAGTATCGCGGCAAAAATATCGCGGCGGTGCTGAGGATGACGGTAGAGGAAGCGAGGGAATTTTTTAGCGACGATCCTCAGACCTCCCACTCACTCGATGTACTGCGTGAAGTTGGCCTCGGCTATCTGAAACTTGGTCAGCCAGCAACGGAGCTGTCAGGAGGTGAGGCTCAGCGCATCAAACTCGCAACCGAGTTACAGCGTCCTCAACGCGGCAATACCCTCTATGTTCTCGACGAACCAACTACAGGACTTCATGCCGCAGACATCGAGCGGCTCATAGCCCAACTTGATCGGCTGGTGCAGTCAGGCAACACCGTTATCGTGGTGGAACATGACCTGCGTGTGGTGGCCGCGAGTGACTGGGTCATCGACATTGGCCCAGGGGCAGGAGAAGAAGGCGGCCACGTCGTCGCGTCCGGTACGCCCGCAGATGTAGCGCGAGTTGCACGAAGCCGTACCGCTCCTTATTTAGCGCGCTTTCTGGACGGCGATGACAATGAAAGCACCGCGCCTCCATCTCGGATGAGGTATCTCGCGGGGCATGAATAGGAAGTGCGGCTCGCTTACAGCTGCTGCAGGTAACTGTAATAAACGTGGCATCGGTCAGAGGCTAGGGAAACAGCTATTACCGGCCGAGGAAAGAATCCCCGCCATCGAGCATCGACATGACCCCGAACCTATAGCCACCCACGTGCTTCGTCGACAATACTCATTCCTCCTCCCGAAGAACATTTAGCACGCTAGACGAACGTCGATACCAGGAGAGCGTGATCCGAAGCATATCGGGCTTAAGGTGACGCAGAGCGCGGAGTAGTGTTGAGAGTCTGTGGGCCCGACACGGATAAAGGGCGCAATCAATATCCACAATAGACTTAACATGATTGCTGGAAATGTACCGATCCGGCATCATGGGATTCGTGAGCGGGTCGGCGGGTAACCCTTTACCCTCGCTTCTGACACACCGCGCACTCACAGTGGCTGTAGTGTTCCCCACCACTCTTTTGACACGACGGGCACATGCAATTGCTCTCGTGCTGACCTCCTGATTTTTTGCACCTTGGGCAAATGCAGTGATTATAGTGCTCACCGCTTTGCTTACTGCACACGGGACAAATGCAATCGTGACGGTGATCTCCACCAAACTTGTATCCATCGGGCATAGGAGCATTCTAGCGTCGATCCACTTTTCCGCCCAGCTAGACATCGGGAACCCCCGGCTGACCCCGCGCTGCCGAGAACAGAGGTCCCACTGAGAGTTACGCTTTGGTTGGCGCCAATCGGGGTTTTCGACTTCAGGCCGCTGATGGAGATACTCGATAACGTCGTGAAACTTTTGGCAGCGCCAGTGATCCTGAAATTGAGCGACCGGTTATGGATCGGCAGCGTCTGCGAGGGCGCGTTGCGCCGGCACCGATTCAACTTTGGAAAGCCGGGGGCATCACACACCACACCGCCAAAATTAGCGGTGGTGGTAAAATCGCGGCGTGCCGCAATTTGTAATTGAACGCGAGATACCGGGTGCGGGGGCTCTCTCAGAGAGTGAACTGCACGAAATGTCGCTGCGCTCTATCGACACGCTGTCGAAAATGGGGCCACAGATTCAATGGCTCCACAGCTACGTCACCGAGGACAAGGTGTATTGCGTTTATCTCGCTCCTGACGAGGAAACGGTGAGGGAGCATGCGCGCCGCGTCGGCATTCCTGCCAACCGGGTCGCAGCGGTGCGGCGCATGATTGATCCCGCTAATCTGAAATAGCGGGGCTTGGCGTTTCGAGCGAATATCTCACGGCTTCTTCCAGGGTCATTGCGAAGCCTTCTGACCACGCCTGTTTTCCTTCCGATTTTTTGAGCGCCTTCCACGCCGGTTCAAGGATTTGATCAAGTTTCGATTGCTCGGCTTGAGGCAAGGGAGCGCAGATCAGGCGGCGCGAGTTTGCTGCAGCGGCTGCCAGTTTCAGCGCGCGTGCGGCATTGTTTTGAGAAACCGCCAGACAAGCGAAGCCTTCGAGTACCCGTGACGTTCCGCGCCGGTGTCCCAGGCGATCGAAAATTCCAAGGGCCTCGCGATATGAGGAGTGCGAGCCGGAATGATCTCCCTGCTCGGCGGCGATGTAGCCGAGATCCGTCAGAGATCGCGCCGAACCCCATTCGTCGCCTGCATCCCGAAAAGCGAAAAGGGCGCGTAGATAGAGCTTCTTTGCCGCCGCGATTTCGCCTTGTTCGCGCGCGATGTCGCCCTCCTGATTGATCGACCAGGCGGCACCGCTGCGATCGCCGAGAGCCTCGAAGATTTCGGCCGCTTCCCGGAGGGCCCATCGTGCTCGCGAATAGTCTCCGCGAACTTTTACAACATTGGAAAGATTGTGAAGGCAACGAGCGACGGCCAGCCGATCCGGGAGCATCCGCCAACACGCCAGGCTGCGTTCAAAGTGGCTCTGCGCGGAAGCATAATCACCTTTATCACGGGCGGTGATCGCTATCGCATTCAACGAAGCAGCAATGCCAAACTCATCGCCTAACTCTTCATAGATCGATAAACTTTCCTGCAGGAAGCGCTCGGCGGCCGCATAGTCGCCTTGCGTTGTCGACAGAGCCCCCAGAAAATGCAAGACACGAGCCCTTTCTTTTGGACGTTCGTCTCCAGCCAAACCCAGCACTGCTTCCAGTCGACTGCGGCCTTCTGTCATATGCTCACGCATGTCCCAGAAACGAAACAAAGCCACGCAGAGACGCAGAGCCCAATCCGTGTCTTCAGTTTGAAAAAGCCAATCCAGGGCAAAACGGAAGTTATCGATCTCGAGATCGCAATCCGCCAGCCATTGCGACCGATCTTCTGGACTCAGTTCTGGATTCCCCTCCTCCGCCAAGACAAGGCAATAGGCGGCGTGCGCTCGACGGGTCGCAGCGAGTTCCCCACTCTTCGTGAGACGATCGAGCGCATATTCGCCGATGGTTTCCAACATCGCGAAACGGGGATTGGAATCGGCGCGATCTACCTGCTGTACGAGATTTTTGTCCACCAAAGACGAAAGACCTTCGAAGAGATCTACGCCGAGATCGGCGGCAGTATTGCAGACGGCTTCGGCGGCCTCGACGGTGCATCCACCGGCAAAGACGGCAAGGCGCCGGAACAGTTTTCGCTCGGGGTCATTTAAAAGATCGTGGCTCCAATCGATTGTGTTGCGTAAGGTCTGCTGCCGCTCGGGCAAATCGAGCGCACCGCCGGTGAGCAATTGCAGACGGCTCTCGAGACGATCGAGCATGGCGCTTGGCGACAGAACCTTGGTGCGCGCAGCTGCCAACTCGATCGCAAGAGGGAGACCGTCAAGGCGCGAGCAAACGTCGCGTATTGCGGACTGGTTTTCTTCAGTGATTGAGAAGCCGGGCCAGACGGCGGTTGCGCGCTGTTCGAACAACTGGATCGCGAAATCCTGCGCCAGCGGAATGACTGGGAACTCCTGCTCGCCGTAGATACGCAACCCCGACCGACTGGTGACGAGGATCTTGATGGATGGACAAGTTTCCAAGATCTCGGCGACGGTTGCGGCTGCCGAAAGAATTTGCTCGAAGTTATCGAGGAGGAGTAAGAAGGGTTGCGAAGGCTGGAGCCAATCCGCGATGAGTTGCGGGATAGTCCGATTGGCGATTTGCTTGATGCCAAGCGCGTCAGCAATTGCAGTCACGACAAGGTCGGGCTGCGTGATCGAGGCCAAGCGGACGAATTGAACACCTGCGTCGAATTTGTCTGCAGTGGCTGCTGCGATGGCAATCGCAAGGCGTGTCTTCCCTGCGCCACCGGGACCGGTTAAGGTCAGCAGCCGAACGCCTTCGCGCGATAGAAGATCGCTTGCCGCCTTGACCTCTTGCTCGCGGCCGATGAGCGAGGTGCGCGGGGTTGGCAGGTCGTGGCGCTTGCTAGAAGGAACCGGCGGAGTAGACCCGCGAGTTTCGGACGCGTCTGCTGAGTCGACATCAGGAGGGGAATTTGACTTCTGGACTTGAGTCACGTCCGCAGAAAAGACATACCCCCGTCGCGGAATTGTTTTGAGCAGTTGCTGGCCGCGATCATCGAGAGCTCGACGCAACTCCAAAGTGCACTGCACGAGCGAATCGTCGGTGACAAACGTGTCAGGCCAAACTGCCTGCATCAGTTCCTGTTTGCCGATTAGGCGCCCAGAGTGCTCGACCAAATATTTCAGGGTTTCGAATACTTTTGGCCGAAGCTTGATCTCTTCTGCATTTTTGAACAGGCATCCCCTCGCGAGGTCGAGTACGAACTCGCCGAATTTGTAATTCAGGGGGCTTGTATCCACGTGCGCTCCATGTTCGTAAAGGCGGCGTTTGTTCGTCCTGATCTCGGTTTTTCTTCGGCGTTGCTTCGTTACTTGCTGCGGCAATGATTGCTACTTTGCACTAGCGAGACGAGGCCCAGCAACATGCTGCAGACAATTTCAGAGGCGGATTCCCGATGAATCTTCGCAGAGCGGATTCTACCAAAGACACTCCCGCTGAAGGGTTGTCAGCAGCGATTGAAATGAGCGCCGAGTCACTAAATCGCCACAAACCAGGAGAATTTATGAAACGAGTTACACGAATCTTGCTTGGAATTTCAATCGCCGTTTTGTCTTTCATGGCTTCGGCCCATGCTCAACAAGATGGACAAAGAATTATCGCCAACATTCCGTTCGACTTCACCGTCGGACCCATGGCATATGCGGCTGGGCATTACGAATTCACCAAAACTGGAGACAACGTCGTTGTGGTGCGCGACGGAGCGGGCCGCAGCCACTTCACCCTTGGTTCGGCTTGGATTCAGAGTAGCGAGGTGCCCTCGAAACCTACGCTTATTTTCGCTACGGTTGGTGGCCGTCATGTCTTGACTCAGATGTGGAATGATCGCGCCGATGTCGGCATTCAATTTCCGTCTCGAGAGGTGTCGGTCGAAGGCGAAAAGCAGTAAGCGTTCAAAGATCGTTTGGACGTGCAAGTTGCGCGGCAGCCCTTCTGATCCGCCAAGCGGAGGGCTGCACCGCCAAACTTGACGCGGTTCGATCTGTAACCAGGCTCTCCCCCGACTGTGATTTTGCTTTGCGGCTCCGTGTTTTGAAAAAGGAAATTCGACAACAAGATGTACGAGGAGACAAGTGTGAAGAAATTTATTTTGGCAGCTACGATGCTGGTGTTCGCGGTCATTGTACCTTGGGCGCAAGCACAAACCTTTCACGTATTACATGAGTTCAACGGCGCCCTGAGCGGCAATGGATTGCCAGACGGCGCAAACCCCACGGGCAAACTGATCCTGGACGGAGCCGGCAATCTCTACGGAAGCACCTTCGCCGGGGGAGCGGGCAAAGGGGTGTTATTCAAGATTGATCCTCAGAATCGTGAAACAGTATTTTTTACCTTTCAAGGTCTTAATGGCGAAAGTCCTGCCACTCCGCTCCTCTTAGATCGCGCAGGAAACTTGTACGGCATAGCAGATGGAGGTCCCGCAGCCGGGTTGATCTTCAAGATTTCTCAAGTGGGCCAGGAAAAACATCTGTTCGATTTCCTGGGAGGTCTACAGACGAGGAGGCCAGGCGTTCCGACCGGGGGCATCCTGAAAGACAACTTTGGAAATACTTTCGGTACAACGTTTTTCGGCGGAAACGGCGCTTGTCAATTCAATGGATGCGGCAGCATCTACAAATTGGATTTCATCGGGAGGTTTCACGTCCTCCACAACTTTAACGGCAATGATGGAAGCCGGCCGTTCGGCCCACTGGTGCAAGATGCCGCGGGAAATCTTTATGGCGTCACGCAGCAAGGCGGAAACCTAAGCTGCCAAGGTTTCCCAAGCCAGAGTTTTCCGGAGCATGGCTGCGGCGCGGTTTTTAAACTTTCCAAAAATGGCGTTTTGACGATTCTGCATGCGTTCTCTGGTGGAGCGGGAGGGGCGATTCCCCAGCCCGGCCTTCTACTGGACGCATCTGGAAATCTCTACGGCAGCACTCTCCAAGGCGGTACGTCCGATTTCGGAATTCTCTTCAAGATCGCTGCCAACGGCGCTTACAGAGTTCTGCACCGATTCGGAGGTCCGGAGGGATCGCATCCCAACGGCGGCCTTGTCTCGGATTCGGCAGGCAATCTCTACGGCACCGCCCAGTTTAATGGCGGGAAAACCTTGGGGAACGTATTCAAACTGACTCCGGCGGGCCAACTAAAAGTCTTGCATGCCTTCACCGGAGGCAACGATGGAGCAACTCCACTGGCGGGAGTCATTCTGGACGGTGCCGGAAATATCTATGGAACTACCGTCAAGAATTTCCTGATCCAGCAAGTGCAGGGCGGCAGCGTGTTCAAGATCACGCCGTAGCGCGGAGCTTTCGGCACGTCCGCGCTCGCTTACGGAGTTGAGATGACTCCAACGCTAAACAACTTACCGCTCATTCGGCGTTTCTTCGGCGTTGTTTCGTTACCCGAGATGGCGAACCTTGTTAACTTTCACTCGTTCCGGGAAGGGCCGCAAACGTCGCCACTTCAGAATTTGAAAAACAGATTCACAACAATTCGCTACGCGAAAACTTAACTAAGGAGACAGGTCGATGACGACAACGAAGATTTCAGCTATCAACACGAAGGTTGGGCAAGTTGTGACGAAGTTCACGATTTCCCTGATTACTCTCACCCTAATGGGCGTTTGCACGGTATACGCAGCCGCACAAGATATCCATTCACACGCAGTCAGCTCTCAGGAGCAGTCGCAGGAACAGAGCAGCCAGGCCGGTGCCCTGCTGCGAGTTGTCCGGGAGTCGACGGAACGGTTCAAGGATGTGAAGGTAGCCGAGCACGCGGGATACCGCCTCGAATTCGGCTGCGTCAGCGGGCCAGACTACGGCGCCATGGGGCTGCACTATGTGAACGACACCCTGGTGGGCGACGGCGTGCTTGACGCCACCCGGCCACAAATCATTCTCTACGAAGCTCTTTCGAATGGAACCGTGCAACTGACCGGCGCCGATTACCTGGTGTTGGCCGATGCCTGGAATGCTGCCCATAACGGCGTACCTCCGCAACTGATGGGACAGATTTTTCAATACTTCGACACCCCGAATCGCTTCGGGCTCCCTGCCTTCTATACGCTGCACGTCTGGGCGTGGAAGCAGAATCCGAGCGGTGCATTCGTCAACTGGCATCCCCACGTATCGTGCCAGTCGTTCGTCGGCCAAACCACGCCGTAGTCCTGGCGTTTGGACGGCTTTGACGAGAGGCCTCTTCGATCGATACATCGTATCGAAGAGGCTTTAACCAACAACAGTGGCACAACTACGGCACGACACTAAGACATCTTTCCCAAGGAGATAGAGATCATGAGCACGACACAAGTTCCCGCCATCGATATGAATAAGTTGAACGCCTTTATAGGACAATTTGTCACCGATCTCGGCGCGGCGGTTCACGCGGGCATGGTCGTGATCGGCGAAAAGCTTGGACTTTACAAGGCTCTCGCCCAAGGCCCGGTCACTTCTTCGCAACTCGCCGCCAAAACGAACACTGATGAGCGTTATGTTCGCGAATGGCTGTCTTCACAAGCTGCCGGAGGCTACGTCACGTATGACCAGAAGAGTGGCAAGTTCAGTCTGAGCGAAGAACAGGCTTTCACGCTGGCGGACGAAAACAGTCCCGCGTATCTGCCGGGAGCGTTCGAACTTGCGGTTGGTTCTCTGGCCGCCGTTCCACGGATTGCGGAGGCCTTTCAGAGCGGCGCAGGCATGGGCTGGCACGAGCATGTCGACGGCGTGTTTCATGGATGCGAAAAATTCTTTCGGCCGAGTTACGCCGCTAACCTGATCAGCTCTTGGATTCCGGCATTGAAAGATGTCCAGCAAAAGCTTGAGAAGGGCGCGCGAGTGGCGGACATCGGATGTGGCAAAGGAGCTTCCACCATCCTGATGGCAAAGGCGTTTCCGAATTCGCGCTTTTTTGGATTCGATTATCACGATAAGTCGATTGAAGCTGCGCGCGAGTCGGCGCGGCGGAACGGAGTCGCCGACCGTGTCACGTTTGAAGTGGCAAAGGCGAAAGAGTTTCCGGGTTCGAATTATGATTTCGTCGCGGTCTTCGACTGCCTGCACGATATGGGAGATCCCATCGGCACGGCCGCTCACGTCAGGCAGTCTCTCGCGAAGGATGGCACGTGGATGATCGTCGAGCCGTTCGCCAATGATCAATTGAAGGATAATCTGAATCCGGTGGGCCGCGTCTACTATTCGTTTTCCACGCTGCTCTGCACTCCGTGCTCGCGATCTCAGGAGGTCGGGCTTTGCCTCGGGGCACAGGCGGGCGAGGCGAAGATTCGAGACGTGGTGACGTCGGCGGGCTTCAACCGCTTCAGGCGGGCGGCGGAGACTCCTTTCAATATCGTCTACGAAGCTCGAGCTTGAGTCGTTGGGCGAGTACGTGGTGGTTCTGTGAGAACGTTGCAGTCTGTTCTGTCAGCGCTTCTATGCCGAGAAGATCTCGGCATAGATAGCTCTGGCAACGGCTTTAAAACGCTGTAGAATGTGCGGCAAATCGTATTCGGAGGAGGAACGGTCATGAGTCGAGTTCCAAACGCAACGGTATCCGAAGTGCGGGCGAACGGCAACGGTGCATTGCGTGAGATAAACGCGGACGACGTCGCTCCGGCCTCCGGTCCGGCAGCGCTGACTGACGAGATGCTTGCGCGCTTTGCTTCGCGCGCTGCGGTCTACGATAAGGAAAACCGATTCTTCGACGAAGACTTTGAGGAGCTCAAGGCCGCCAAATATTTGTTGTTGCCGGTTCCGAAGGAATTCGGCGGCGCAGGCATGAGCCTCGCGCAGGTTTGCCGGGAGCAGCGTCGGCTCGCGTATTACGCACCAGCAACCGCGCTCGCCATCAACATGCATCTTTACTGGGCTGGCATCGCGGCCGATCTTTGGCGGAGCGGAGATGCCTCGCTGGAGTGGCTTCTGCGGGAAGCGGCGGCTGGCGAGATTTTTGCTGCTGGCCATGCTGAGAGCGGCAACGATATTCCGGTTCTCTTATCAACCTCAAAAGCGGAGCGGGTGGAGGGTGGCTACAAATTCACTGGTCGAAAGCATTTTGGAAGCTTGACGCCAGTTTGGACGCGCTTCGGCTTGCACGGCATGGACACGAGCGATCCAAGTCACCCGAAGATCGTTCACGCCTTCATGACACGCTCTTCCGCGGGTTACAAAATCAAGGAGACCTGGGATGTGCTCGGCATGCGGGCGACGCGCAGCGATGACACGGCGCTGGACAATGTTTTTGTACCCGACCGCTACGTCGCGCGTATTGTGCCTGCCGGGGGAGCGGGAGTCGATCATTTTGTGCTCTCGGTTTTCGCGTGGGCGCTGATGGGATTCGCCAACGTTTATTACGGCCTGGCTAAACGCGCTCTCGACCAGAGCATCGCGTCGGCAAAGAGTAAAAATTCACTGGGCCTCTCGCGCTCCATGGCGTATCACCCTGAAGTGCAGCACGCCATCGCAGAAATGGTCATCGAACTGGAATCGATTGGGCCTCACGTCGAGAGTGTCGCCGAGGACTGGTCGAACGGCGTAGCGCACGGAGCGCAGTGGCCGGCAAAAATCTTCGCCGCCAAATACCGCGCTGTGGAAGGTTCCTGGCGCGTGGTCGATCTTGGGTTAGAGGTAATGGGAGGCAACGGGATATTCTGCTCCGCCGGGTATGAGAGATTGATTCGCGACGCGCGTCTGGGACGGATTCATCCCGCGAACTCTTTTTTGACTCACGAAGTCGTGGCGAAGACTGCGCTCGGGATCAGCCTGGATGAGCAACCGCGGTGGAGCTAGGAAACTGAGGTGCTAGCTAGTCCGATCACAAGTTGTTCGTTATGCCTTCGCTTGTGTCGCGCGACGAAAAAGCTCTGGAGACTTCATGCGCCCGCACGCCTCCTCGAAATTTGAGCGCGGCCCTTGCCAGCGGAGTTCGTCGACGTCATCAAAGACTGGGACATCCAACCTTAGCGTCGCCAGAGTGCGAAACAACAGTGCGTCGTCCCAATTCTTTAACAATACTTCGCAAAGAGGGCGGGCACGGCGGATTGACGGACGCCATTCCTGCACGTTCTTCGGAATATCTTCGAGGTGGGGATACTGAGACAGCACCGAGGCTGCCGCCTTCGCGCCCCAGCCGGGCAGTCCTGGAAAGCCGTCGGCGCTGTCGCCAACTACGGCGAGGTAATCGGGAATCGATTGAGGCTTGACGCCGAACTTCGCGACTACTCCAGATTCATCGCGAGTGATGTCTAGTCGGCGGTCGAGTTGGACTATTCTTGTGCCCACCACGCACTGGCCGAGATCTTTGTCTGGAGTGCAGATGCGCACATGTTCTACGCGGTCGTCCTGCGCTGCTTTGTGGGCGGCGGAGGCGAGGGCATCGTCGGCTTCGTAGTAGACCATGGGCCACACGACGACTCCCCTGGCAGTTAGCGCATCTTCGAGGATTGGAAACTGTGAGAGCAGTTGAGGAACTACGCCTTCATTGGTCTTGTATCCGGGATACAAATCGTTCCGGAAAGATTCCACCACATGATCGGTTGCAACTCCCAGATGGGTGGCGCCTCGCTGGATCATGGCCAGAATCGACGCCAGCACACCGCGTACGGCGCCGACTTCCTGGCCGTTTATATCGGTAACAGAAGGCACGGCAAAGAAGTGTCGGAAGAGTTCATAAGTGCCGTCGATCAAGTACACATTCATTCGCTGGTCGCCCGCTTCCCGCAGGCGATCTTATACGATTTTGACGGCGTCCACTGAACAACGCTTGTGAATGAGGACACGAGGCAACTCCACAAATAGCGATTTCGCTTCGCCGGATGGGAGCGGTTTTGAGGTGGAAGATTAAATGTGTCGTTATCGCGGAGCGAGCAACTTAGCGCCGAGGGCGGCAAGGTCCGCGTCTTCTGCCGCTGAAAGACCGCTCACGGCAATCGCTCCGATGACGTCTGCGCCCTTCAGGACCGGCACTCCTCCGCCCCAACCAACGAACTTCGGATCGCCATAGTAGGCGATGTCATAGCTTTTTTGCGGGTGCCGAACTTTGTCGCCGATTTCCTGTGTCGCTTTACGCGCGCGAGCAGCGGAGTGGGCCTTGTTGATGGCGATGTTGATCTTGATCTCCTAATCGCCAATGTACATCCCGACGACTTGATCGAGAAGATTTACGATAACGTGACCTATCGCGAGCCCCTGCTTCTTTTTCATAACAACGGCAAGGGCGACCTAACCAATATCAGCCGCGAAAGCGGGCCACTATTTTCTCGCGCCATGTCGGGCCGCGGCTTGGCGCTCGGAGATTTCGACAATGACGGCGCCGTCGATGTGCTTATCTCTAATAACAATGCTGCGCCTCTCCTTCTGAAAAACAACGCTGGACGCGGAAGCCACTGGCTTGGCCTAAGCCTGACAGGAAAGACATGCAACCGTGACGCCATCGGAGCACGCATCACTTGGCAGGCGGGAGATTTAAAACGCCACACAATGAAGATCGGCGGAGGCAGCTATCTGTCGTCACATGATCCCCGAATTGTCCTAGGCATTGGGGAGAGAAGCAAGATCGATTGGCTGGAAGTAAAGTGGCCCAACGCAAGCACGCTTGTTCAGCGATGGAGCGACTTGCCGATTAACCGCTATGTCAGCCTAACCGAAGGCGAAGAGAAGTGGCTAGCGTAATACTATTTTGGCGTGCCGGGTGATGTTCTCTGAAACATAGGAGTACCGCTGCAGTTGCTTGAGGTCTGGCCATTCCCTGGACGGCCTCAATTTGTTCGTGCTGGAACTCATCTTCGGAGCTTCGTTTCGCCCGATTTTCTGCGTGGTCAGTCGTTCTGCGCAGGGCCACCGGTCCGCCCTGCATAGCACCGCTGCTCTCTGGGCGCGCCAACTCTGCACAAAAAAATACCTCCACTCTCGAGGCAAGGGAATCTGACATTTCATCGGATCCATCCACTGGTCTTGCGTCTTGGACAGCCAAGAGTCACGTAGCCCTTAGCGGTAAAGCAAAAAAGATCAACGGGCAGTGATTAGTGAAGAAGGCTGAAAGATTCGCCGTTCCAGTTCCGTGAAGGAACACCGGATGCGCGCGCTACGCCCTTGGCGAGGGCGTGCATCCGGATTATGCCTTCACCTTCTCGCCAGTGGCGACTAGCATATTGATGGCAAAACGAGAAAGTTTTATAATTCCCTCGTGCGCAAATTGGTCTGGGTTAACCGCCATCGATTCTTCGGTTGGGGCTGCTCCGACTGCGAATGGGCTTTTAACCCGTTTGGTCCGCATTGTAGTGCTTCTGCCGCAACGGTTGATTCGCGTCGCGATAACCAGTTCGCATCGCACCTTTGCGTGCAATACGTCGCAAAAAGAAACGTCTCGATGTCCACGGCTACCAACCAAAAATTGAAGAGCGCATAACAGCCTTTGGTGACCACCGCCGCGCCTTATTGTGGTCGTAAAGACCAAGTCGCGGCGCTTGAGGACGACTTTTCAGAATGCTGCACAGCTACTCTTCTAGCCGGCCCTAGTAACGCCGGACAATCGTTGCCTCGCTCCCAAGAATTACTGGCGTTCCTTGTGACCCTTCTTGCGCAACAGGATGCGGGAAAGCGCTGCAATAGACTGTTGACTGGAGCCAAGAGGCCGAAGGTGAGAATTGTCCAGACTTCCTGTCTCATTTCGTTGCCGGGAGGCATCCCAGGCCGCAGGAGATTAACCATGAGTGATCCGTTAGCTAGGTACTTGCATGACCATCTTGCCGGCGCGTGCATGCAATTAAGACGCGAAAGCAATGCGCGACCGACAGTCCGGAACACCCTTGGGCGATTTTGCCGCCACGCCCTTCCTGAGGGAATCAGAGATGAGCACATGGTCAAAAAACTCGACAGCTAGCAAAATGCTTTTAAGCATGCTCTTGTTTAGCGAGCTAGTGGCTATCGACGCAAGCAAAGCCAGCGAGAGGACAACGAATATGAGAATCAGAATAAGCATTGCCGACAAAGTAGTCAGTGCCACGGTGGCCGACAACGCAACGGCGCGGGATTTCGTTTCCGTTCTTCCTTTGAGCGTGTCGATGAAAGATCTATTCGGGCGCGAGAAGTACGGCGATCTGCCCAAAGCGCTTTCCGAGAACGTTCCCAGGAAGAACACCTATGAAGTCGGCGAAATAGCTTATTGGTCTCCTGCTCACCAGTTGGCTGTCTACTACCAACAAGACGGCGAGTCGATAGCGTCACCCGGCGTGATATCCATTGCCAAAATTGACGCAGGCGCAAAAGCGTTCAACGTACCGGGGTCGGTGAAGGTGACCATCTTCGAAACGAATGTCACGCGGGCCATAGAGAACAGTTCCTAGCATTGCTAATCTCCTTGTTTCTGTGGAAGAAAAGCAAAAGTAATTCCTTATTTTGCGAGCGTACCAGCTTGCTATGTGAATGCCAAAAATGTTGTCCGTTCGTACTACACGCCTAGACGCGATAACTACGTTTGTCTGTTCTGCTTATTGTTGGTTAGGGAGGTTTTAGTCAAAATAGCCTCCCGAGCACGGTAATTGAATTGCATTAAAGTAGCCACCAATCTGTCTTAACCTCTACAATCATGCGACAACTTAAATCCGAGGGAAATCATGGAAAATCTAGGCAATGCACTCGTCGAACTACGCAGCGAGCAAAGGAAAATGCAAAACCGGGTCGAGGAGTTGGAGGCTATAATTCGATCCATCGAGGCGCTATCGGGAGCGAATGGAACTGGGTCAAGGACCAAAGGTGACCGATCGAGAAGGTTACTGTCGGCTGCGGGGCGTCAGCGAATAGCAGCGGCGCAAAGGGCGCGATGGGCGAAAATACCCAAGGAATCGCAGCCAACCGCACGTGGCAAAGTAACTGCCATGCCAGTTAAGCGCACAATCTCAGCCGCTGGTCGGCGGAAGATTGCAGCGGCTCAAAGGGCAAGGTGGGCGAGGATTAGAAAGGCGGCATAGCATACAAATTGCGGAAGAGTCCGCTGCATTGACCTTTTCGGAATTCGGCCACTAATTGCCGTTGTCGTTGAAAAGCAATCACGTGTAATACCGTCCTAGTTCGTCAAGAGTCGTCGAATTAGCTCAGATTGTCGGCTAACGCCAGTTTTAGGAAAGATGCACTTCATCTGGGAATGTACTGTGTGTCCAGTAACTCCTATCATTTCTGCGATCGCTTTGGGAGTGTGCCCATCTGCAACTAGCAACGCGACACGGCACTCAGCAGGAGTAGGCCCAAATACAGTGCGCAGTCCGTCCAACGATCGACTGCGGGGTCGTGACAGGTCATTCACAAATGCCACAGCAGCAATCGACTGCGCCAGGTTGAATTGCGAAGGCTGAATCGGGTTGACTTGAATTTGCAGCGGAGGCCGCTCACGCCGTGAAACTGCGACCGTGCCGCCGGATGCCAGTCCCTTGCCTTTTGCCATTGCCACCGCTTCGAGAATCGCACTGAGGACGATTCGATCTTTTTTCCCGGCGAGGCTCCTACCAGGGAATCTGGATGCGTCATAGCAAGCAAAGATTTTGCGAATAGATGAGAAAAGGTATTTGTGGCCTTCATGTACTCCGCTGCCTCGATCTGTCTCGCTGGCTTAATTTCCTTGAGCACAACAAACGCTGCCGCTTTCGCGGGGCTATTTCGCAGTATGTTGATGGCTTCAGGACAAATTTCATCCAGCATATTCCGTTTCAGTCTGATAGCGCTCACGTCGACGTTGAGCACTTTCGCGATTCGCGCCTCGCAGAATTCTTGATTCTTGAGGGTGTTGTCGGTATAAGTTTCCCGTCAGATCGTGGTTCTGCTGTCTCCAGTTACGAGATTCGCGAAAATCCAGCGCTCAGTCGCGCATCAAATTTTAACGTTCAGTAGTATGTTTACTTTTCAGTAATGGGGCGCGATTTGAGGGTCGTCTTCTTTCTTCCCCGGCTTTCATTGACTTGAATGTTTGACCTGCGTAAGATTTGCCCCTGATGATCGGCCAAACGATCTCGCACTATCGCATCGTCGAGAAGCTTGGAGGCGGCGGCATGGGCGTCGTCTACAAGGCAGAAGACACTCGGCTGCATCGCTTCGTCGCCCTCAAGTTCTTGCCCGAGGATGTTGCCCGTGATGCGCAGGCGCTTGCCCGCTTTCAACGCGAAGCCCAATCCGCGTCCGCACTAAATCACCCGAATATTTGCACGATTTACGATATCGGCGAGCAGGATGGGAAGGCCTTCATCGCAATGGAGTTTCTGGAAGGCGTGACTTTAAAGCATCGCATCGCCGGTAAGCCCATGGAGACCGATGTTTCGCTCGGGCTTGCGATTGAGATTTCTGATGCGCTCGACGCCGCCCACACGGAAGGCATAGTCCACCGCGACATCAAGCCCGCGAACATCTTCGTGACCAAGCGCCGACACGCTAAGGTGCTCGACTTTGGACTCGCCAAGGTAACCGCGACCGGGACAAGGAAGCCGTCCGACGCTACAGAAACTAATACGGTCGACGCTCACCTCACGAGTCCAGGTATGGCGGTTGGAACCGTAGCTTATATGTCGCCTGAGCAGGTGCGAGCCAGGGATTTAGACGCCCGAACCGACCTGTTTTCATTTGGAGCGGTGCTCTATGAAATGGCGACGGGCACGCTGCCGTTCCGTGGCGAAAGCTCGGGAGTGATCCAGCGGGAGATTCTGGATTCCGCTCCGGTTGCCCCGATGCGAATGAACCCTGATTTGCCGGCCGAACTCGAACGCATCATTAATAAGGCGCTCGAGAAGGATCGCGATCTACGTTACCAACACGCCGCCGATATGCGTGCCGATCTTAAACGCCTCAAACGGGAAACAGAGTCAAGCCGTCCAGCCGCGTCCAGCCGAACGGATGTTGGCTCGGTCGGCAGTTCGGCTGCATCACTCAGCGGGATAAATAACTCTTCACCCGTGAGTGGGGCAGCGACTGTCCGCGAGAGCGTGACAACGCCGCCTGCGCAGACCAGCAGTTCAGCAGCCGTCGCCGTCGTGAAACAACACAAGATCGGGTTCTTGGGAGCAGCGCTTGCTACCTTGGTCATCCTGGTCGCGGCTGGATTTGGCGTTTACTCGATGCTTCATCGGGCCGCAACCATTCCGTTCCAAAACTTCAGCATCGCTCAGGTTACTAATTCCAGCCGGGCCGTCGTTGCCGCTATCTCTCCCGACGCCAAATACGTGCTTACGGTGATGAACGACAAAGGGCTGAATAGCCTCTGGCTCCGCAACGTGGCTACGGGCAGCGACACGCGAGTCGTGCCGCCTTCGGCTACCATTCCCAATGTCTCGTTCTCGCCCGATGGAAACTATATCTACTACCGCAAGGCGGAGAATGCCATTGCCAGCGTCTTCAATATTTATCGAGCGCCGGTGTTAGGCGGCACCCCCAAGAGCGTTTCCCAGGATGTAGATACCGCGTTCGCGTTTTCTCCCGATGGCAAGCGGATGGCTTACCTCCGCGCCAACGATCCTGAGGTCGGCAAGTATCGGCTGCTCAGCGCCAATGTGGACGGCAGCGATGAAAAAGTGCTTCACATTGCGCCCATGAAAGGATTGGCGCGCTCTCTGAGTTGGTCTCCCGACGGCAAGAAAATTGCGTATCCGGAATTCCAACCTGAGGGCGGCTTCGGGGGGATCAATCTGTTCGATGTCAAGTCAGGAAAAATCCAACTCCTGACCTATCCTGACAAGGCGCCTTTCGAGGTTGCATATTCGGCGACTGGAGATGGCCTGTTTGTCATTTATCGGTAAAAAGGGCCGACCGTCGCTCGCGGTCAGATTGGTTACGTGACCCTGGGAGACGGCCAGTTGCGAAGCATTTCGCGGGACACCAACAGCTACGCGACTTTGAGCCTCTCAGCGGATGGAAAAACCTTGGCCACGGTACAACAAAAAGCTGTCAACAACTTCTATGTTTTGCCCGGCGAAGGCAGCGCATCAGCCGACGCAACTCCCATCCCTTCGAACGGCGCACAAATAAAGTTTTTCAATTGGGCTACAGATGGCGGACTGCTAGCCTCCGACGTGACACAACTGGAGCACATGGATGCCGACGGGAAAAATGAGCGCCAGTTGGTCAGCGACGCGACGGCGGGAATCCTCAATTTATGGTCGTGCGGAGACTACATCGTTTTCACGTGGGCCTTTCACGACAATTCGAATTTTCTTAGCATTTACCGCGTCAACTCCGATGGGTCTCATCCGGTAAAGCTGGCGGATGAGAACTTCGAGTCGTTCCCGGTGTGTTCGGCCAATCACAAGTGGGTTTATTTTTTTCCCAATGTTAAAGAGTTGGGGCGCGTACCGTTGGATGGTTCCGGCCCCGCCGAAGCGATTCCCGGTAGCAGGGTCTCGGGTGCTTTTCTAGCCGGGCGCGGCGTCGGCCTTTCGCAAGAGGGGAAAACTCTGGCCTATGTGATCGGAATCGTAACCGCACCCGACGCGGTACCCGAGGAGAAGATCGCCCTATTGGATACAGGGACGCTCAGTTCGCCCCGTTTCCTCAAAGCGAATCCACGAATCTCCAAGGGAGTGCAATTCACGCCTGATGGAAAAGCAGTCGCCTACCCTGTGGCGGAGAATGGCGCAGATAATGTCTGGATTCAGCCCGTTGACGGTTCTCCCGGGCGCCAGATCACGCATTTCACTTCCGAGCAAATCCAATCATTCCACTGGTCGACGGATGGAAAGAATCTCGGCGTTTTGCGGGGCCACACTGACTCCGACGTTGTCCTTTTGCAAGAATCAAAGCCCTAAACTGTTCCTTCGCGCCGCTATGTTCGTGAGTCGTCCACCCTGGGAGGAAGCGAATCGAGTCCGCCAATCGACTGGAGAGGGCGATGCTGCAGGATGTGCTCTCAAAAAAAATGGTAAAGCATTCGCGGCGTGGGCCGATGGTCGAGCACCTGGCAAGCACTCACCAAGTTGGTGAGCGACGGCGCGAATCAGCCGGAGTGCGACGTGGGAATAGCCGCCGGAGAGTTCCCATTTGGGCGTCTGGTCCTGGGCTGCGGCGACTGTGATGAGCCCGCACAGAATCGCCAGCACTGCCGACAGCGTTAGAAGAACTTAACCAGGATGACTCTTTGTTTGAGATAACATCCGAATATTCCTCCGAACTGGGTTGCGGGAAACTCGGGAATTCATAAATTTAACTCGCCAAGCGTCGAACTGCAGACCAGCCGAGAAGCTGGTCGGCGGCTTTCGACTCTTACGGACAGGTCGGCACCAACCCTGCCTCCCGGCTCGTCTTGCTTGAAAACGGTGGCGGGACATTTTGAGGTCAAGAGTTTTCTGCAGGTCCCTGACGGCGCCTAGAAAGCGCGGCGTGATCACCGATATTTGTCTGGTCGGCAAAAACACGAAGGGGGGCCTAATCTCTTGTTTTCATATCTGATCGTTAATCACTATATTCCCAACTATGAGGGTCGCAGAAAGTTCACCTGTTGTCGCACGCCCACGAGATGCGCGACCATAGTGCGAGGCTTGGTCCGACATTGGTTGTCGCGCTCACTGTAGTGGCTCTTGGAACGCGCTGGTTCTTGTCATTAAAAAATATTCAGTCAATATATTTTTTATGGATCAGTGGGATTACCTGACTCTTTTTTTTTAATCACCAGGCGACCGCTCGGCATCTCTTTTTGTAGGAGCACGGGCCACACCGGGAGGGCATCGGCTTACTGCCTGACAAGTTGCTCTATCCGCTCACACAATGGAATGCACGCGTCGATTCTTTTCTGATTGGCGCAGTAGGAACCGCCGTGTACGGACAATGCTTTCGCGAATTTGTTACACACCAGGTTCCCCAGCGGGAGTCCGGAGACCACTCCCGGTCGAATTGATTTCTAACTAGCAAGAACGGTAAGGTAGAGCGGGTGGCGCCCATTTCATTTTCGCGTCTTTTTGGCATTGCTGACCGCCGCGCGGTCGAGTCCATTGCGCCGCGCCGGACCTTCAATGATGTCGTTCTGCCGCCCGCGACCCAACGCGCTC
>JBBRNA010000016.1:0-106785 GCA_038230575.1 Terriglobales bacterium
CCTATGCCCGCACCCCCACCGTAACCCCAGCGGCTATGACCGTAGTACCCGCCACCGCCCCCTAGAACCAACACCAAGATGATAATCAGTATCAACATGTGGATCTTCCTTTCGCCTGAACATTAACCGGCGCCGGCGGGGGAAGCCCTTGCTTTCTGCCTGCTTCGAAAAGCACGATTCCGCCCATGAACACCACTGCGCCGGCTTATTTATTTCTCCAACACCGTTTCAATCTGTCCCACTTTCTTTTGGACTTTGCCGGCGAGCTTTTCATTTTGGCCTTTGGCAGTCAGGTTGGGGTTGTTGGTAATCTGCCCGCCTTCTCTTTGACAGTGCCCTTCGCTTCATGCAGATTGGCCTTGATTTCGTCCTTCGTGCTCTGTTTCATTTGGTTTCTCCTTATTGCTTGTGACGTTATGCAGGTCCCAGCAAGAGACTCCGTAAGAAATCGCCCAGCGGGAGTGGGAAGCGTGACTCGCCTGACGTCGTTCCGCTTCGGTCGAGTCCAAGCCAGGGAAACGACAAAAACCTTGGACCGCTCTCCACTCCGAGCTGGAAGTCTGACTATCGGGAAAAATGCAGATACCGACATCAGCCAGAATTTCCATTGGACTCCCGAATGGATGACCGATTATCCGAGCTTCCAGTCTGGAATCCCAATGAGCAAGAGTAGAAACTTTCCAGGTGAATGCCTGCTCACAATTGCTCACTTTCAGGAATGGTTGAGAGCACGCCGTGCCGTGGAGCAATCGCCGGTACGACTTGTCCAGTTGCTCGCCAATGTTCCACAGGCCCAGCCCACGAGCAAACATACAAAGCCACCCGATCCAGTTTTGCAAAAGTGGGCAGAACACGTTGCAATTTGAGCTGTTTTGCGTGCAGATCGCAAACCGTTTGGGAGCATTCCAGAGGAAAGGCATGTCACAACGTTGGGAAGCAGGCGTGATGGGTGTAGAATCGCCATTTTAGAGCCAAAAAGGATATTTCGGATGCCTAAAGCTCCTAAGAGGAAACGTGCCTCTGGCCGTCATCAATTGCACAAATGCCCCACCGGCATCAAAGGGTTTGACGAAGTTACAAAAGGCGGCCTTCCGCAAAATAGAACCACTTTATTTAGCGGAAGTACCGGCACTGGAAAAACCCTTTTGGGGATCAACTTTTTAATCAATGGTGCGAGCAATTACAACGAGCCAGGCATCCTCATGTCCTTTGAAGAGACCGAGGATGAACTTTATAAAGACGTGGCTTCTCTCAACCTGGATTTACAAGGGCTTGTTTCACGAAAAAAGATTCTGCTGGAACATGTTGTTTTGGAGCGCAGAGATATTCAAGAGAGCGAGTTCAATCTGGAAGGACTACTCATTCGTTTGGAACATGCCATTGAGTCCATTGGTGCCAAACGCGTGGTTTTAGATTCTATTGAATCTCTCTTTGCTGGCCTCAAAGATCTTGGCATTCTTCGCTTAGAGATAAAAAGGCTTTTCCGATGGCTTAAAAACAAACAAGTTACGGCAATCATTACCGGAGAGCCTGTCCCAGGCTCCTACACTCGGCATGGCCTGGAGGAGTACCTTTCCGATTGCATAATTTTCCTGGACAATCGAGTTGTTGAACAAATGTCCGTCCGTAGAATTCGTGTAATTAAATATCGTGGTTCAAATCATGGAACAAACGAATACCCCTTCGTAATCGATAAAGATGGACTTTCAGTAATTCCTATCACTTCTGCAGGACTCGATCAACCAGGCACGAACAAGAGAGTTTCGACAGGAATTCCCTCGTTAGACAAAATGTTGCGGGGTGCAGGGTATACCAGAGGCAGCACGGTACTCGTTTCCGGTACCGCAGGCACGGGAAAAACAAGCATCGCGGCTGCATTCGCGGTAGAAAGGTGTAGACGTGGAGAACGGTGTCTATTCTTGTCTTATGAAGAATCTGCAGGGCAACTCATTCAAAACATGAGTTCCATAGGTTTTCATTTTGAGCCCTTGATCAAAAAAGGACTCTTGAAGATTGTGTCTACTAGACCTTCCTTTTTCGGTTTAGAGATGCATTTACTTGACTTATACAAGGTCATTGCAGAGTTCAAACCACAATCTGTTGTCATAGACCCCCTGACAAGTCTCATTGGAGAGGGGAACCAGCGTGAGATTCAATCAATGGTCACCCGCATGATTGATCTTCTAAAATCCAAGATCATAACGGGGTTTTTCACAAGTCTTGTTTCTTCAACCGCACAGAATTTTACCAGCGGTGAAGTCGGCGTCTCGTCTTTAATTGACACTTGGATCGTAGTTAGAGAATTGGAAGAAGATGCTGGTAAAAGGCGCATTCGTGGACTTTACATTGTTAAGTCTCGGGGCATGGGCCACTCCAGTGACGTTCACAAATTGATCTTGAGTGATGATGGAATTGACATCGTACCAATGGATGGTGCCGCAGGCCTCAATCAGAACAAGAAGGCCGATAAAAATAGTTCCGAGAGACGCAAAATCATTCAAAGATAAACAAGTATCGGATGAGAAGCCGGAGATGAGGCATGAGCGCAGGATATCCTAACTTCATTGTCGGCATTGGCGGCTCAGCTGGAGCTCTTAGCGCCTATAAGGCGCTCTTGGGAGCCCTGCCGTCTAAAACAGGGATGGCCTTTGTCATTGTTTCTGATATTCACTTCACCGCCAACATTCAGTTAGCTGACATTCTGTCGAACCACACGGAAATGCCAGTAGTGGTGGCTGCCGCGGCGCAGCCGATCCGGGCGAATCATGTCTACATAATTCCTGCGAATGCGGATCTTCTAATTAAGAGCTACACCTTCAAAATCGTCTCCCCGCGCACTAAGAAGAACAAGCATATAGATTTGCTGTTGATTTCTTTAGCAGAGGCTATGGGGGAGCGTGCGGTCGGCATTATCCTCTCTGGCTATGATGGCGACGGTACTGAGGGATGCAAGCACATCAAAGCAAATGGAGGAACAACCTTTGCTCAGGACAAGTCTGCCGAAGTAGACGGTATGCCTCTCAGTGCTCAGGCTTCAGGCTGTGTTGATTTCGTGCTGCCACCCGCCAAAATTCCAGATGCACTGAAAAGATTAGTAAAAACTATTGGAACTAAGAAGAAACGTGAGTTCGATCCGAAGACCTTCCTTGCCACCATTGGTGAGGGCCGGAGAATTGTGCTGGTTCCAGAGAAACAAACGATTTACGCTCAAGGCGCAGCGAGTGACGCGGTATTTTACATCCAGAAGGGCACGGTAACCCTCGCCGTCGTCTCGAAGGACGGCAAGAAAGCTACGATAGGCGTATTGAATCCGGGCGATTTCTGCGGAGAAGGTTGCCTTGCAGGACAGCCCGTGCGCTTGGGGTCTGCAAACGCAATGACAGATTGCGAACTCATGCGAATCGACAAGAAGGCAATGGCCCTTGCGCTTGGCCGCGAACATAAATTGTCCGATGTGTTTACGGCATATTTGTTGTCGCGGAACCTCCGCTACGAAGCGGACTTGGTTGACCAACTATTTAGCTCCAGCGAACAAAGACTAGCTCGAATTCTGCTCTTGCTTGCTCACTTCGGAAAGGATGGCAAGGCAGCGACTGTAATCCCTAAGATCAGTCAGGAGAGCCTCGCAGAGATGATAGGCACAACCCGGTCGCGGGTCAGCTTCTTCATGAACAGATTCAGGAAGTTAGGTTTCCTTGACTACAGTGGCGAAGGCTTGCAAGTCCACAGTTCACTTCTCAATGTTGTTATCCACGACCAGCCTGACTAAGGCGTGTGGAAAGACAACCAATGCGGGGTAAGTTAGTCGCTAAACCAGTTCTTTCACCTTGTCGGAAATCACGGTGAGAGCGATTTTCTTTCGATTAGGCTCGCCACGCGCCAGCGACTCTGCGAACTTGAGGGCCTGCTCGGCCGTGACCTTTCCCGGCATCGGAGGCTCATAAGGGTCAACCACAGCCTGGAGCAGGGCAGGACCCGTAGCATTCAAAAACTCCTCAATCTGATGGCCACAGTCCTTGGGATCTTCCACCGTAAATCCAATTCCGCCGCAAGCACGAGCGAAAGCGGCGAAATCTATTGGTTGTAGTTCCACCCCATATTCAGGATTCCCCAGGAAAACCATCTGCTCCCATTTAATTTGCCCAAGTACGTTATTTTTTATGACGACAACCTTGATCGGCAATTGATATTTCACCGCCGTGACAAAATCCGCCATCAGCATGGAAAAGCCACCATCGCCCACGAAAGCGACGCATTGGCGGTCTGGATAAGCGATTTGCGCCGCCAAAGAATAGGGGAGCGCACAAGCCATGCTGGCGAGGTTTCCGGAAACATTGTGCATTTGGCCACGATGTGCCGGGATATACCTAGCCCACCACGAGGTAATTGTGCCGCTATCGCAACTCACGATCGCATCACTACGTAACTGCTTCCCCAGTTCATAAGCCACGACTTGAGGCTTCATGGGCTTATCCATGCGGGATGCCTGTTTCTCCATGAGTTCCCGCCAATCTTTCATTGAGGCTTGTGCGCTCGTCAGAAAACTGCGATCTTGCTTTTCATTCACTCGGGGCAGAAGCTCACGCAGGACGCGGCGGCTATCCCCCACTAAACCCACTTCCACGGGGAAACGAAGGCCGATTCTTTTCGGATCCAACTCAATTTGAATGCCGCGCACGTCCTTTGGTCTGGGAAGAAACTCGATATAGGGAAATGAAGTGCCGACCATCAACAGTGTGTCGCAATCCTCCATAACTTCCTGAGAAGGCTTGGTGCCAAGTAGGCCTATGCCTCCCGTTGTGTAAGGACTATCGTCGGGCACCGCATCCTTGCCCAAAAGAGCCTTAACAATAGGGGCTCCAAGTTTGGCGGCGACTTGCTCGACTTCTTCAGTTGCGCCCCTCGCGCCCCTACCGATGAGGAGCGCAACCTTCTTGCCCTCATTCAAGATGTCGGCAGCCCGGTTGAGATCAACTGAGTTGGCCATCATTGCTCCCTCAGCTTCCGTGTGCGAAGAGTGATGTGGGACATTCCGTTTCGAGCGCTGCCGGTTTTTTACCTCCATTTCCTGAAAATCCACGGGAAAAGTAATGTGGGCGACGGACCGATACGACAACGCCGTGCGACAAGCGAGATCCACTAGATTTTCCACATGAGTTGGACCCATCACACGCTCGTTGTAGACGGCAACGTCCATACACAGCTTGTCGAGGGCCACGTCTTGCTGAGTGTAGGTTCCAACCAGATCGTGAAATTGCAAGCCGGTAATCGCCAGCACGGGCTGACCGTCCAACTTGGCGTCGTAGAGACCGTTCAAGAGGTGAATTCCGCCGGGGCCGGAGGTGGCCAAGCACACTCCTAGTTTTCCGGTGACCTTTGCGTAACCGCAAGCCATGAAGGCGGCTGTCTCTTCGTGGCGGACCTGCACGAAGCGGATGTTGTCCTTATGAGTCCGTAACGCTTCCATAATACCGTTAATGCCATCTCCGGGAAGACCAAACACGACTTCAACACCCCACTCGATGAGTAATTCGATCAACACATCCGCCGCAGTCATTGAACTTCCTCCCTGAACCAGGAACTAATGAAGCAAGAGTAAAAACATTTCTCGGGGCGTGCCTGCTCAAGATTGCTCACTTTGCGGGAAATCACACCAGAATCCGAATCTGCCGATCTGATCTGCCACATCAAGAACATCCACCACAAGTTCGCGCGTGAAGAGGTGACGGGCGAAAGAATTCGCGTCGACCGCCATCACAAGTGTTCAAAGTTATACAGATTTCGGTTGCAGCGAAGACGTACCCTATCGCTAAGGTGATTTTACTCACCGACCCGCTTGGAGACCATCATGAACGCTTCCGTCAATCCTGTATCCGCTAAACTCGTCAACGGAATGACTGCAACGCTAGACACTGTGAACGATCTACGTCTTGCCGTCGCCGAGCTGAACAGGAGCGGCTTCGATGCAAACCACGTATCCGTCTTCTTCGGGAAAGAAGGGTACGTGATTCTCGATCCTCTCGGGACCCAGCATGGTCTGGGTATGCGCGTGGTCCGGGCTCTGCAGTTGGTTAACAGCGAAGAGGAAGCTTTGCGTGATGCCGCCGAGACGCTACAAGAGGGGAATACCCTACTTCGCGTGCTCACCGACGGAACAGACGACCAAAAGAAGACAATTGAAACCATTCTAAGAGCCAACAACGCTCGGAACATTCATTTCTTCGGTCGTTGGGCGGTTGAGAATTTATAACCCCGGAACCGTTGAATCTTAAACTATGTCTTCAGATAATTGGGGAGCCGCTCTGTGCACGCAAAGAGGCTCCAAATGAATCAACCTGTAGATGTTGTGACGGCGAATAAGCCTATCGCGCCACACAGCTCACTTCTCAACATAGTTCTCCACGATTAGCTTCCGCATAACCTACAGCGAGGATTGCCCACCGGTTGCGCATACTTCAACCAAAACGTATCACCACTGTTTCAACGTATCGGCTTGCAGCAGCATGATAGTTGGCGTAATTAGCGATATCCCTCACGACTAAGAGTGGCAAGTCCGGATTGTGGTCGACGGTCAATCCGGGAATTCTTCCGGGCCAGAAGTCGCATTCTGGGAAACGTGGCGGGCGCAAGTTGGCGCCCGAGATGTCCACGAACGGGTTTCTGGATAACGTCCGTGTAGCCGACCATACGTCAGTTTGCGCGCGGCGGATCCTAAATTCGGCAAGTGTTTCCCCGCTCCTCTAGCTATCGCGTCAATGACGGGATAGGTGTAGTTCGCCGTACCGGCAGCCAATTCAGCAACAGATTGAGAAAGTTGCAGGCAAGAATGACGGACTGTCTCATGTCTACGCCCGCCAGTTGATTCGTAGGTAATTGAAATTGCAAGCACGTGATGAGTGTAACCGCGATTTATCACCAACTGGGTCGTCGCCTGTGCTTTGGATTGGCTTCTCCTGAGGGGGTCGAAGAGTTTCCGCTCCAGTATAATTTTGTCGCTCAAGTTATGAGGGGAGTCTTGCATGGCTAAGTTGAGTCGAGTGTCGTGGATCGTTGCGACTCTTTTCCTAATTGCATGTGCTATGCAATTCGTAAGTGCGGCCGAACCTCCGGCTGACCAGTGCGCGTTGCCTGCTGCCACGGTGAGCAAGATTTTGGGGGAAACCTTTATTTCTCCAGAAAAGACTGTGGCTCCGCGGCCTTTCCCAAATACCAACAGCGGCGCCGATTGCACCTATCAATCAAAGAACCGCAGGCTGCTGTTCCGAGTGTATGTTGATCCCTCGCCGTCAGCCGCGACGGATTTATTTGCGAGGTTGAAAAGTTTTTTTGGTCCGGGATCAATCTCGGTTGCCGGACTCGGAGACGAGGCTTATTCTGACGCCGGCCACGGACTCCATGTGCGCAAGGGTAAAGTCCGTTTCTTTCTCAGCGGCTCAGCAACCGACAAGCAGTTGAAAGACCTTGCGACCGGAGTTGTCGGACAACTCTAGGGAATTGGCGGATGGCTCGGCCTAACCGGGGCACTCACTGACCCCTCGGGAAACGGGCCGCCTCTCAATGAGTGTAATCGCCTTACAACAGTTACTAATGGGACGGTCCGCCGCCTTTACCCTGCAGAGCCGGGTATAAGAGGACGTAATACGAATCTGCCCAATACTCAAACGTCACAATTTCAGCCCCCTAAGCAGATTCGTGAGGATTTGTTCCGTCTTTTCCGGTTTGAGTTGGCTGGCGTCCATCTTTGCGAGATTGTAGCGTACGTGGGTCAACGGTCGAAATCAGGCGATTACACGTTTTGACCCTGTTGATGAGTGTTATCGCGATATTACGCCAACTGACTTTAGCTTCCCGACTAACCGACAATGGTGCAGGTCAGCCGTGGAGTCTTACACCACTAATCCGTCCCATGACCAGCGTGGGATGCTGAGGCCGTTAGGCACATCATCGGCGGAGTGGTGATAGTGAGACATTGTGTGCGTGGTCGCCCAAGCGAAGTAGTTGTGAAGTACTTTTGCAGCGTACTGTCGTGGCCTAGTCCGGTATCTGCAAGGGCTTGGTCGAAGCAGGCAATCGCACGGCGATCCATTTCGTCGTGCTCCCCGTTGCCGCTGTGCATCTTGACGACGGTAGTCTCGTCACCATAGGTGTCGGAATATGCGCTGGGGCCACCGAGTGCCTCGGCCCAGTAAGCGGCGAGTCGCTCGACATGCTGGGGGTGGAAGCCGTGGCTGAACGCGTGGCGGACCACGTCGTCGGCCATCACCCGACGATGCCAGGCAGCGGCAAGACGGCGCAGGCCGTCGTTACCACCCGCCGCCTCAAAAACACTTTGCATGCCTCCATAATGACAATCGTCCCACGCCTTTGCAAGGCGATGGGCGCGAGAGCCTTGCGTTCTCCACCTCCGTTTTGCTCAATGAGTGAAATCGCGATATTACGCCAACTGACTTTAGCGTCCGAGTAGCCGACAATCCGGGAGCTATCTCCTCGAATCGGGACACCAAGATGGATAACTTCTACGGAAAGCGCGTTAATCAGGCATCTGACGCAGACTCTTAATTCTCTCGAGCAAGTGCCGCCGGGGGGCAGAAACAATGCACCTCCAATGCTATTCTCATTGTCGTATTGATAAGCAGTATTTCCTGGAGGGATAAATTGCGAAAATCGCTGGCGATTTGGATGATGACATTCGCTTTGTGCGCGTTCGTGGCTGAGGCGCAGGAGAGGCTACCACTAAAATTGGTTGCAACCATCCCGATGCCAGGTTTCACGGGCGATTTCGATCATTTTGGGGTCGACCTCAAGGGTAACCGCTTATTCCTTGCGTCCGAAGATCAAAAGACAGTCGAAGTGTTCGACCTCCGGACGGGAGAGCGGATTCACAGTATCAAAGGTTTCGGTCAACCGCTCACGATGGCTTATCTCGCCGAGTCCGACCGTCTCGTCGTCACGGACGGAGGCGAAACCAACGCTGTCCACCTAGTGGATTGTGAAAACTACAAGATCATTAACACGCTCAAAATGGGTCAAGGCGTTGACCACAGCGCGTACAATCCCGTAAACAAATACTTTTATGTGGAAAACGGCGGCGGGCCAGACGCAAAGAAACATGTGCTCAGCATTATTAATACAAAATCCTTCAAACAAGTCGGTGAGGTAGCCGGGCTTCCCGGAAATTCCAACGAGGGCATGATTATTGACCGTGAGGGGAAAAAACTATATGTGAACCTCACGGGCACAGATGAGATTGGAGTGATTGATCTAAACACTCGTCAGCTTATTGCCAGATGGCCCTTGCCGGACGTACATGTAGCTCATGCGATTGCCCTGGACGAACCTAATCATCGACTGTTTACCGCCACGCGTAAACCATCACAGTTCTTAGTGTTTAACACCGACACGGGAAAAGTTGTGGCCACTCTTCCTTGTGTGGGGATGAACAGCGACATGTCGTTCGATGTCGCTCGTAAACTAATTTATGTGACTGGAAATGAGGCAGCGTCTGTTTTTGAGCAGCACGACGCAGACCACTATGAACACATCGCCGAAGTACCGACGGCCTACCGTGCGAAGTCTTCGGTTTTTGTACCCGAACTAAAACGGCTCTACGTCGCCGATTCAGGCAAGGGAAAGCCGGATGCGAGATTGTCGCTGCAAATCTTCGAAGTTCAATGACCTGAGCAAGCAGTGAACACTTGGCTTCGGTATGCCGGCACAAATCCGAAGATAAGTCCTGGTAGGTCGGGTACTCGTCGAGATGACGCCGCCACAGCAGCTCTACCAGGGCCTCATGAAGTTGCGCCCGAGTCACGGCCAAGCCGGAAGCTAAGGGCAAGTGAACGTAATCAGGCGTTAACACTCATTGACCTGCCTACCGAACTATTTCGAGTGAACGAATCTTCCACGAATTGCAGTTTTCGTCGCCCACAATTACGCCCGACCAAATAGGACTCAATCGTTGACGACATTTGGCTGGATTTTCCCGCCCTCTATAGCTATCCCCCCATCAAACCAATGTGGGGAAGAGGGAAGTGGACCCTCTTACGCCGGCTGCCGAGCCTGCCGCCTTCCAGGCGTAGAGCGTGTGCTTCGACACTCCCACTTCCCGCGCCACGTCCTCCGCCTTCCGCCCCGCCTCCATCTGCTTCAGCGCCCCGATCATCTGTGCTTCCGTATGCTGGCTCTTCGACATACTTTCTTCCCCTTTCTTTCGTCCGAAATCATACTCCCCTCCTTCGCCGCGAGCACTGGTATCGCCCACGCCGCCAGTGCTCGCCCCAGCACCATAGCCATACATTATTTTTGCAACTGGTACCACCGTCTTTCCGTGGGCTGAGATGGATTCGCCGTAAATGGCTTTCACGTTCGCTTGGCCGAGAATACTTTCTTTCAGTGATTGCAGAAATGCCAGATTTCCCATGGAAGAACTCCTTGGAGGAAACTATTATCCTCCTTCGCAGGATGGATTTTCGAGGCTATGAGAACAGACTGTGCTGAATCCCGGCAAGCTCCAAAGGTCGCGACATTCTTCGTCACCATTCGCCACATGATTGATCCGCGTGCTCACGGCGCATCTGGTGGGCGTGGTAAGGCTTCAGCAGATCGGAGACCGCGCCCACCTCCCTCATCCCCGGATCGAGCCATAAGAGTAGCTGCGTTTCAACGACGTACGAATGGGAGGGAGACTATGAGGGTAAAACCCAAGATCACGCTGCCCGGACATGTCGAGAAAATCATTGAGTCTCCCCGTTCAAGTGAACTCTCGTCGAAGGGCCGACACTCTCTATGACGAAATCCGCATTAAAACTCATTGACGGATGAAAATGGTGATGAGGTGCGTCTGAAGGAAGGTTCCGAAGTCGAAGTTACGGTTAAAGCGGATGAGAACGCGACGACACCGAAAAGCACGTCGCAAAAGTAGAACCTTCCGGCTATCTTCCTGTGCGGTTACCTCGGTTGCAATAGCCAAGAGTGGTCAGTTTTGCTCAGACAGTTCGTCTGGACGAGCCTATTCTCGCTGAGACTGTCCGAAGGAGGCTTCTATGGGTAGTCACTCTTTCTCAGAAATGTTTTGCCTGTTGTGCAGCACGCCTGTCGATCTGTGTGTCGATCTGTGTACCGATGAAAACGGCAACTCCGTTCACCAAAACTGCTACGTCAAGCGCATAACGAGTTCATTCATCGCTGGTGCCTCAGAACTTCAGCCGAATTGTGTGTTACCAATCCCGAGCCACTGAGCATCGCCCTCCAGTGGTGCCCTGCACCCGCTTTCGCACAACGCGGTTTAAAGAGAATCTCCGTGATAGTTAACTGCATTTTGCGCACTCGGGATTGTCTTTTCTCCTGTCATTTGTTTGTGGTGTTCGGTCGTGATCTAGGCGCACACGTCGGGCATGAGCGCCAAAGGGTTGTTCCTGGTTTAGGGCTAGGCTGCTGCGGAAACGCCGCTGGCTCAGCGGTAATGCCCTCATAAGCGCTAACTTAAGGGCTTGAGTTTAAACGGAGTGTCACTTCCCAGAACGCCGTTATGGACCGCCAGCATGCGTTGAACAGGGCCGAGGGCGGTTCATTTTACAGGAACCGATTCGGCGATTGCTTCGGTATTGCGGACCATTCGAGCATGAGCCTGTTTTGTGGACACTTGGGCGTTTCCCAGTACCCACCTGACTCCGATCAGCGACGCCTCCAAAGCCGCTCACCTGCTCGTGGCGGCCCATGTATTGTCACCGAGTGGGCAAAATTGGACAGCTTCGACGGGGACGGTTCTGCCACACCACTGCGACCATGACACTTAAGTTTGAAGGCTTTGGAAGCCGAAATAGGCTCCCCCGAGTAAGTTTCAAGTCGTCTGAGTGCACTACCGGCCCACGTAATCTTCGTGACAAAAGTCGTCGGCAGAGCGCTGCAACCCCGCTAACCTCAGAACATCAAGCGCGGCCACGAGCCATGAAGCCGGGTCGTGAGGAGGATGCAATGAGCATGACTGCTGAGAAAACTGTCCGTGATTTGGCTCACCGCCCCGGCTGCTTACTACATCGGCACGGGACGGCTCAGTGAGCGCGCCTTCGTTTTGTGGGCGGCGAACTGGATTTTCGCAGGCAACCAGATTCATTTTGTCCAACTGCGCATCCATACTACGCGCGCTGCTACGTTTTCCGAGAAATTTGTCCGAGGGCGCGTTTTCTTCCTGGCTCAGCCAGTATTGTCTGCGGCGCTCGCCCCTCGCGTCGCTCTGGCGAGTGATCCCTCCGTTGGCGGTCATTGCTTTTTTTCCCGCACTCGTGCGAGGAACGCAATGGTTCTTCAGAAAGCCGGAGTCGCTCGCTATCAGGAGTGTCGGCTGGTCGGATGAAACATGGAGTGGTGTTTGGAATTCTGCTTGCAACTGCTTGCAGTTGTTCATGAGAGCACCTTAACGTGAAGCAGATGTGCCGGCAAGAGATAGCAAATGCAAAGCATGTTGGCGTGAAAAAACGCACCGCCAGAAATCGTGCAATGTGGGACGAATAGCTTGTTCTCTGCTTTCAGGGCTCGCTCACCTATGCACCTTGGCTAAAAGTTTGCGGCAGCGGTCGCCGTAAGTCATCGATCTTGGACACTTTTTGGAGTTCACTCGGCGCGCGGCGCGATTTGCCTGGTTGAACAGCTAAGCTCTGGTGCGCACAGAACTTGCTGTCCTGGCCGCGCTTGGGAAAGCTGCAAAAGGCCGCAGCTTTCCCACATTTCCACCGCGCCTGCTGCTGCGGTCTGAAAAACGACGTTTATGAACGTTTAGAGTGTCACCAATCATTCTGAACGAGAACAGTTATATGGCTCATGTCACTCCACTTTCGCGATGCCGTCTTAAATAGCAGGTTGTCGATATTTCGCCAGTTAGCGTGAATGCAGGTGCTAAGGTGAAAGACCGCAAAACATGAGGGAAGGGGCGGACTCTTCGTTGACTTTCGACATCCATTTCCCCACAATCAAATTCCAAAGCGCAATCGGAGCAGCTTGCGCTTCGTAGCTACGATGACGCGCCATAAAAATCGCAAAGCTGCGATCAGGAAGCCGAATCTAGCTCGTGGAAACTTTCGTGAAGGTGGCGGAGCCGCCAACGTTGCCAGCCGTGGGACCGTCTAAAGTACCACTCTGATTTCCTGTCGCTTGAGCACCGAAAAGTGCGGTAGCTTGCGCACCAACTGAAATGCTTGGGCCCTCGGTGATACTTTTCGCGTTCGCAAGATTCCCCAGCAAAAGGGGGCCTGCGCTAATGCTCCTACCGACGGAGACACCTATTCCCGCTGAAACGCACACGTTCTTTGTCCGTGGGAAGTATGTAAAGGCCACGGCAGGCCCTATGATTTTTCCGATTATCGGAACGATAACATTAAGTGAGGGGAACCTTCCACCAGGGCGTGCTGTTGTTTGCGGCAGATTTACTTGGAGCCAGCGCTTCCCAGTTTCCCTGCCGCTCTCGCGGAAAGGTTTGTCAGCATCAGACGGGACATGCCGAAGTAGACAATGAGACCACCGAATAACGTCGATTAGCACGAAAGTATGAACGTAGCACACATAGTTTGAATCCGAACCGGCGTTTCGCGGGTGCCTGGGTAGCACGAAAGCCAGAAACGTAAGAAAAAACTCGAAGAGCTACATCCGTTTGGTCTGGCTTCACGTATTTCGTGGGTAGGGATCGAAAAAGGGACCGACCGCCGTGCCATCTCGAAAAGGCGACGAACGAAGTCTGGCTTTCGCGCTGGCCGACGCAACTTCATGATTCGATCTCTCTCCGTACGACGGCTTTGCAACGTTGCTCTGCTGCTTTGGCTTTGCAGCTTCGTTATCGAAGCAGCCGCCGCGACGGGGATCGAGGGGAATCTGACCGACCCTCAGGGGCAACTCCTCCCGGACGCAACCATCCGTCTCTTGCGACGCGCGGACTCCACGCGGCGGGAAGCCAAGACTGACGCGCAGGGGCACTTCACTTTTAATGGTCTGGACGGTGGAGAATACCGCCTAACGGCGGAAGTCCGTGGTTTTGCAGTTCTTACTCGAACGATTGCTGTGCAGACCGATGGGCAACACACTGAAAATCTACAGTTCTCCAGTCTGACTTCGCAAAATGAATCGGTAACAGTCACGGCTGCGGTATCCGACGTCGGCGTTTTTGAGCCCGATCCGGCGCAGCGGGTCATGATTCGCGACGAAACTCTGGACGCGAATCCGGGGCGGCCGGGAATGCCGATCTCAATTCCTGGGATGCCCGTTGAGTCTCCGGCCGGCGGTGTAAAACCTCCGCAGTACTTCGCTCCCGGTGTGGCCGGAGATCACGGCGAGCCTATCGCAATGTTTTTTCAGATTGGCGGATACCTTTTCCCCAACAATCTGCCCGCGAACGCACACGGCAACGGCTATGCCGACCCCAACGTGATCATTCCGATCGCCATCGAGAGCGTGCAAACCGACGGAGCCGCTTTTAATGTGCGGGAGGGAAACAATGCAGTCAACTCCTCCATCACGTTTGGCCTCCGTGATCGCATTGAGCCGATGATCCGGCTCACCGGCGACTATCGGGACCTGAATCTGGTTACAGGCTTGGAGTCGGCCAATCCATCGAACCGGACCTGGGTGGGAGCGGAAGTCTCCTTTGGTAATGGCTACCTTGATCGCCTTGAACATCGCAAGCAGTACAAGGGCAACATCTCGAAGGTCTTTAACTTTGGCAAACATGATCTGTCGGTGTATGGCATCGGCTATTACGGAACGGCCTTCCAGCCCAGCCTCATCCCCATTTACACACCAACTCCAGACGATACTATTGATCCCCGCCAGCACGAAGAAACCTCAAACGGCGCTCTGATTTTTAACGATGTGTGGCACCTTACCGACCATCGCCAGTTCCAGTTCTCGGGGTTCTACCGCTACTACACGCTGGACGTGCGGCCGAACTTCGGCGACGGACTGATCCGGCAGAGTGAACACCGCAACGCGAACTCGGAGGACGTGCTCTATACGGACCGCTTCAGCAAGGCTGTCTCTCTGTTGGCTGGCGTTGACTTGCGAAGGGAAGCGCCTCGGGCGCTGAACCTGGACAAGGCCGATGCTGTGGGCGTGTTCATACCCGACACATCGAATAACCTCACGATCAACTTCTACAGTCCGTTCGCCGCTCTCGATGGCAAGCTAATGTCTTTTCTCCACTACAACGCGGGCTACCGGCTCGATCAAGTCACGGTAGACAATCGGGATTTTCTCCGGCAGAGCCTCTCCTTGGGAATCGTCAAAGCGCTGACCTTCACCGTCCGGCATAATTTTTATCACGGTTTTGTGCAGGGCCTGTTTTCGAAGGCGGACGCGCGGGATCGCCTCACGGGCCTGCCCACACCCGAGGCTCCGCGGCAGATTTGGGACATCCTGGCGACCGTAGACAAACTGCCGTTTCACCTCGTGGCTCGTGGTCAATATGAGGAAGTGGGCCGAAAGCCACTCGGCGATGGCTTCAACGCAGTTCCAGTTCGTGAATTCCGCCGCGCAGGGACCTTCGACCTGCTGTAACCCTGTGTCGTTCGAGATGCGGGCAAGTTGCTGGGCAGTGGTGACGTGCGTCAGAGTCAAGCGGAATTCAGTTTTCGCCACGGTCTTGCTGGCCACTAACTGGTAGGCGCGCGCCTTGGCAAAAATTGTCCCGCCCGGAATGGCCGTGGTGCCGATGCGCGGGTCCTCAACGTGAAAAGCCTGTCCGTAGCTCAGCGAAACGGTCGGCAGGTAAGACACCGATTCCGACGGCAGAAACGTCAATGTTCCTTTCGGCGAACCGATTGTAGCGTTTCGATTGAAGTGATTCGGCCCTTTGAATCCAAGAATTTCGACATTGGCGTCAATGTCTTCATCGTCAGCGGATATGGGGGCCAGACGCTGGAGACCTTCGCTCTTCCCGGAGAAGGCGCGCCGTTCGAACGCATCACGGAGTTCCCGCTGAAGTCATACGTGAGCGCTTCCTACACCTATCATTTCCGCCGCCTCTAGGAACCTCAAGCCGACGGAAAACGGTCACTGGCCACGGAGCGTCTGGATAGTGATGGTAGCGCCCACTGCTTCCGCGCCTGGACGCGGCGATCAGCCTCAGCGAAGAGGTGACGCGGAGCGAGCTAAACGGGCCGTGGCAGCAAGGCCGGCGGAGATCAAGAAGTAGCGGGCGGGAACGAGAGCCAATGTCTCCTTCTGGGTGGTCAACCCTTCCGTATCCGGTCGCTTAGGGGTAGTCGGCAACACGGAACTATCCAGAAACGCGTTAGCTCCGCAATCTAACCTTGATGAATAGCAGGCCTTGCATCTTGAATTGCTGTAAAGCACACGACGATTGCTACACAAAATACAATTGCAATTTCGGTTCATTTATCGGGGAATTACCTTTCGGTCCATGCAACCTGTGCAATTCCACAGTAGAGACGTGTAATTTATTTCGCAGTGACATCTCCCGGTGCCGGTGATTGCAAATGTTCAAAATGATTTGGCACAAATTCCGGTCGTTTCTTATTTTGCTAGCGATACCAGGTTTTGTGATCGTCCTCGCCGAGACGATCCCCGAGCCAACCTTCGAACTGGCGAGTCAGTCGAGGCTGCCGAAATGGTTCGCCCTCCCACCGGGACTTACACGCGCCGACGTTTCGCTTTCGATGAGCTACTACACAGCGCCATGGGGCAGAAGTGCGATATTTACGCTTCAAGACACAAAAGGGCAAATACGGACAAAGGTAGATGGCAAACAGAAAGGATCGGAACCTTTGCAGCGGAAACATCCTCCGCAGGGATTTGCTCCTGGTTATCCGTCGTACGAAGTCATCACCGTGAACGGCATAACGGAAGTCATCGAACATAGAAAAATGGAACCGCTGTTTTATATCACGGATGACCCTGCGGATTGGAAAGAATTGGGTGTGGGGCAAAGATAGGATTGGAATCCCTTTGCGGGTCTAATGTTTCACAGAGTATGACCCCACCGCTTTATTCTTTGACCTTGAACTTAAAATAACTGGGGGTCTACTATTCGGCGGGTGGCCCCATCTCCGGGAAGGTAGCCAGAGTTGTTTGTGACGGCAGAGAAACGTATGCGGGTGCGCCACTTCTCGCTCCTGTCAATTAGCTTATACGGTGGTTTTCACAGCTTCGAATTTCGAGAAGTGGCCTGCCCAACAACCGATGCGGTCTGATTTCGCTGAAACGACTGAAGGCCCGACACCATAAGCACTTCTTGCTTTTGGGTTTCAGCTATACGCTGAAGGCGGTGGCACAAAGAGGTTGGTGGCGGTAGAAGCACTTCTCTAAACTCGCGCTTTGTCTGCACTCACCTATCCTTTCCGATTTGTCATTCGCTCGCATGAAGCACATCGAGTGCCTTGTCCATTTGGGCATCAATTCCGCGAGCTAGTCGGTCTGGATCAATGTCTATGGGAACATCTGGTTCTACTCCCGATCCTTCGGTATAGCTTCCATCTGGACTGTACCAGCCAAAAACCGGCATGTAGAGGTTGTAACCGCTTCCGAGTGTGAATGTAGTCGATCCAAGGACATTTCCTTTCGTTTTTTGGCCGACGAGAGTAGCGAGCTTTGTATTCTTTGCAAACTGCGCGACCATTTCTCCCGCACTGTTCGTATGCTCGTTCACCAACAGCACGACGCGACCATGGAATGGCTGTCTACCCAAACCCTGCGTGAGAAGCATCAAGGACTTATCTTGAGTCAAAAATCGTGAGAGACAAAGCAGAAGACCAAGCCTCGTCTTCGGCATTGAAACCCGAGGCAGTGCGGTGACGTCATATCCTCGCCTGAGACGTTTTGGTGTGACGTCGTAACCGATCGGAATTCGGTCGGCGCAGAAATAGCTGACGAGGCTCGCGAAACCCAGACTCCCGCCCAGGCAGCCCCGGAGATCAACAATTAGTTTGTCACAACCCTGACCTTTCAGATCTTCCACTGCTGAGCGCAAGAGCTTCGAAAAATGAAATCCGAATGAGCCGGAAAAGAAAGGCACTTTCAAAAGTCCGACTCGCTTTGTGAGCATCCGGTAATTCATGCACTTTGGTTCTATCAATGGCGGTCGTCCGTTGTGCGTCTTCCTTTGGGGAACCGTTATCACAATGTCTCTAGTCGCTGCATCCCCTGGCAAGCGCGTGGTGACCCGGTGTTCGTGACCGAAGCGGAATAGCGGCAATGCCGGCGGTGCGACAGGTTTGCCGTCTACACTTGTAAGGATCTGGCCGGGAGCAGCCCCTGCTCTCGCGGCAGGACCTTCATCGTACACATCCAGAAACATCCACCGAGAAGTAGAACCGGCTAATGAACGGAGAGTGGCGCCGATGATATGCTCGGGTTTGGTTGTATTTACGTCAGTAGCATAAAAAGCTGTATGGCTGGATTTGAGCTTCGTCAGAAGTCCCCGTACCCCCTCCTCGAAAGCATTGTTGTCTGTCGTGATTAGGGCCGCACTCTGCTCATCGACCTCTCTACACCATTCCGCATAATCCACATTTCCGATGTTGAAATGGTGCTTAAGCACCACTGTTTTAAGGCGGGAAAGGATTGCTAAGCGTTGTGTCTGCTGAATCATTGCTGCTCTATTTCAGTGCCTCTATTTCAGTGCCCGGCCGGCGCCGGGGCAAATCCCTCAAGAGTAAGTCCAGCCCAGTAATACGGAAGGGCCTTGCGCGACCCGAACGTCTTTAGCATCTTCCTCTTTGCCATAGTTAACGCCTCTGGGGCTGCCTTATTGTGAGCGAGCTGTTCGTAGAACGCCTTCATTAGATATAGAGTGCTGTCGTCGTCGATCGACCAAAGAGTCGATATCACGGTTCTACTTCCGGCCAAGAGGAATGCACGCGAGAGTGTCGAAATGCCCTCCTCGCCTTCGATTGGTCCGACAGCGGTGTCACAAGCAGAAAGAATAACTAGGTCGGCATCTAGCGGTAACTGCACGATCTCCGACGGGTACAAGTATCCGTCCTCGCCGTGGAGCCGATCGCTGAGTAGCACAAAAGCGGAAGCTTCAGGGATGGTTTCATTTGCAATTGCATGCACTGCAAGATGAATGAATCGATGATCGATAGAGTTTTTGAAGGCTGTTTCTGTTGCATCTTTGCCAAGGAGCAAAACGTTCCGCCGATTCGGCAGCGCAGCAGCGGCGGCGAGCGCCTCATCTCTTGAACTCGGAAGGTCTCCGAGCTTTGAGTCGCTCTTTCCATACGGGATTCCGCCGACCGCCAAGAGTCCTTCTAGTCTTGCCTTTGCTCTTGATATAGTCCGCAGCAAGAAAAAGCTGGTTGACGACGGCGCATAAACCACTCGCCGGGATTCGACCAGATACCGGTCCGAGACATCAATGAGGGCGTCGAAGGGCACTAGGTGAAGTTGGCCATCAGGAACGACGATGAGCTGCTTGGTCTTTTCTATTTCGGGAACTCCGCCTAGCAGTACGTCGTACAGGTGGCGGGCCTCGTCATGGGCAGGCTCCTTGGCATTGACCTTTTTCAAGTACGCAATAACAAGTGGCGACAACGTTTGTTTGCCGGGCAGTTTAAGGATTTGAACTCTCTCATGAGTGATGACCAGGCAGTATGAAGTCGGCTCATCCATCACGTATTCGAGGACAACCTCTGACTCCGAAAGATTGGCTTGAAGTTGCTGAACTGTGATGACCTCGTGCTCTCTTGCTCTCAGGATATTGGTTTCAGGCGTGACGGATCTGAACTGTTCTGCCAAGAAGACTCGATTCCGGAGCTTTTCAATATCTCCGTTCGAATGCGCGGCCGTGAGTTGCAGGCGCAGCCGTGCGATGTTCTTTTCGTTAGCCACAGACTCGGGTGAAGTTCTATTTCCGGACATCAGAAGATCGGTCATCACTCGTCCACGAGCCTGCTCGACAACGTTGAAGGCTTTTGTTGCGTCACCGCTGTGTTCCGCGATCAAAGCGAAATGCTTGGCGTACAGGTCACTCACGCCTTTGATGAGAGCCGTTTTCCCGAGTGCACTATCGGCGTTCCCTATCATTACGTCTTGGATCGCGGCGGCGCGGTCGTAGGTCCGATCGGCTTCATCGTACTTCTGTTGGCTGATCTGGATCTGCGCTAAGACATTAAGCAACTTGGGGATCATCGGAATGTACCCAAGTGTTTGCGCGGAATCCGCAGCGCGACGAGCTAGTTCCTCAGCTAGTGGCAGATTCCCGCTCAGTCGATACAAGTCTGAGAGTTCGCTCTGGAATTGGGGGATTGCGTTCTTATTGTCGATGATCTGTGCGTGTAGAAGCGCTTCGCTCAGATATGCGATAGCACCTGAGATGTCTCCTCGGGCCCGGGCTATTTGCGCCGCCGTTGAGTTCAGTTCCGAAAGCTGGTCGTCGCTGGCTTGCGCTTCCGGCCGGTTCAGTAGCTTCTTCAACTCTTCTTGCGCTGCGCTGATTTGGCCCGCCTGGACCATTGCCAATAGTCGCGTTTGGTGCCCAACAATCGGATACCCTGAGTCCGGATTTGCGTCCGCAATGGCAATGGCGCGATCGGCGTACTGAATCGCCTGATCGTTCATGGCTTGCTTTGCTAGGCCGTACGCCGTGGCCGACAAGTAAAAAATCTGGCCACCGACATCTTCGGCTTTCATCGCACCAATCAACGCTTGCGCGACGTTTCGCTGGGCGCTCGGAAGATCACCGTCGTGAAAGTCCGCGAAACCTAGCTGTCCCTGTGCGCGGTATTCCCACTTTATATTGCCGAGCGCTCGTGCCAACGCGGCCACCTCAGTCCAATCGCGACGCATCGCTGGTGTGTCGCTTTCTCCGTCGAAATCCCCTTTTACGATGAGGCAGAACATCCGAAGTTCTTTGTCGGACCGTAAAAGCGGATTCGTAGCGAGTTCCTGATCCAACCTGTATGAGAGTTCTGGGATTGGGGCTGGATCCACGCCAGCTCTGATCGACCCCAGTTGTGCATAGAATGCATTTCTCTTATCGCCCGCAGCTTCAAACATTTGTTGTGACTTGATGAAATACTGCCGCGCAGCCCGCCAGTTGTACAGATTTGAGAGATAGAGGGCGTGCTGAAGGAGCGTGTCCGCCGTATCATCGGCGGAGGTAACCGCAACGGCACCGGACACTGAGAGTAGCCCAGCGAGGAAAAGAAGGATTCTGGCAACTCGACAATTCAGCATAAAACTAACTCATCCGGTTTCTCGGAGACCCTTCTAGCTCGTAATCAGAATTCGTGCGTAGTGCCAGGACCCGCCAGCGTGGCGATAGGACAACAAATACTCTCCCGCCGCTACGTTCGAGAGGTCGAGTTCAACGTCGAGCCGAACATCACCGCCCTTGATGCTGGCATTTCCTTGCGCTGTGGCTATGGCATCGCGTTGAGCAACATGTTGAACCCGTACGTAGTACCGGCCAGCGGCGCTGCCAAGCGGCAATTTCAAATGACAGAGCAGACGTTGCGCTGATACTCGGATGAAGTGGCCGGACGCCGCGATCTCGCCACCGCGTGCGTGCGATGCCGTAATATCCAGCGTTGCCTGAATAGGTTTCCGATCTACGGTGACGCTCGCCAATTCACGCCCTTGAGTTCGCTCGACGGTTTCCTCGGCCTGGTGGATCGGAGCGACCCCGAACGCTTTCGAGGCCTCCCCCCGTCTAGCCGTTCGTATCCACAGAATCCCCACGCTAAGGAGAACGACGCACGCCACGGCGCCACACAGCGCTAATCGGCGACGATGTTGCTCCTTGACGCCCCGTCTAAGCCGATTGAAATCTCCAAAGCAATCGCTACAGGAACCGAGGTGATCGATCCAGGCATCGGCTTCAGAAAGTGGAACCTTATGACTTGCGAGGCGTTTCAAGAATTCCAAGTCTGGACACTGTACTCGACCAGAATTCGGGAATCCATATTCCAATCCTTCGTTGAGGAATGTCATGAACCGATTCTCTTCTGCTCTTCTGCGGTTGTCCTGCACCGAGTTATCTCGATTTCCCAGTTGAGACATTCGTTTTAGCCACCGTGCTCTTGGTGTCGACATGGCCATTGTCGCCGTTAAGTCGGCCTTCCTGAGCGAGGAGAAATGTATTGTCTTAGTCTCGCGAGCCGTCGCCGATAGCGGAATTCAACTTGAAATTCTGTTAGATCAAGGTGCCGTGCAATGTCTTTGATCGAATATCCGTACTTAATGTAGTTCCACACGCGTCTCGTCCAGGGGTCCAAGAGTTCGACCGTCTGCTGAACCTGAAGCCCTCGTAAGATATGCTCGACTGGTCTCCAATCTTGAATTTGACTAATCGTCTCAATCGGCTCAACAGATTCCATCAGTTGAAAGTTTTGACGATAACGCCGTTCTTTTAACAGGGCTCGTTGAAAACGATGGCGAAACGCGCCCATCAAGTACGACTCCAAATTCTTCACATGATCCAGGTCCCCGACCCGTCGCATTGTCCTCAAGACAGAGCGAAGAAGTTCTTCCCAGACCTCAGTTGCCAGCCATAGACAATCGGGAATGTCCTCTGCACGTGCGTGGGATAATGCCCTGGGCCAAGCGCTGCGCGCGGCATTCAAGAGACGCTCATGGCTCTCCGAGCGATCTCCGGCCTCACCTCCAACTACCCACTCAGGGCCAACGTCCGGGCAAGACAAGGAAAAACCCCAAATAACAAACTTGGCGAAGCGGCGTGTGGAAAGGCTCTCATCGGCATTACAAGCCGTCAAGAGTCCCTTGCAAAAATATATTTTGATGCCTTTTCTTTTTAAGCTGTTTTTGATTTTGTGTGCTGCTTTTTCATGCCCGGAAGTTCCTTTAATAGTATGGGGCTAATCAGGTCGAACATCCGCGAGACTGTCCTCGAGGCGCAACGGCTGGTGTTATTGACCACTGAAGTGGGAGTGTAAGCAGTGTTCCCGAGTGTCGAAGTACGTCACTTGCACGCGGTCATTGTCTTGGGCGAAGAGCTTAACTTTACGAAGGCCGCCCACAGATTGCACCTCACCCAATCTGCGCTCAGCAGACAGATCGCTGAGATCGAAGAACAACATAGATTTCGCCTGTTCACTCGCGATAATCGACGGGTTGTCCGTGTGGAGCTCACCGACGCTGGGCGAGCCTTCGTCGAAGAAGCTCGCTCTTCGCTCTTGCACATGGAGCGGGCTGTGCATTTTGCTCGTATCGCCCATGATGGAACAGAGGACGTTTTGACGATTGGACACTCGCTTGACGCCGATCAATCCTGGGTTTCGGCCATTCTTGCAGTTCGTCTCCCCCTGTACCCCAAGCTCGGCATTCGACTGATCACTCAGTTCTCAATCGAGTTGGTCCGGAGTGTCTTGTCAGGCGAACTGAATCTGGCGCTGGTGACGGCACCGCCAAACGACCCTCAAATCACGGCCGTGCCATTCGCTCTGACGCCACTCTATGCTGCTCTTCCAGAGACTCATGTCGCTGCTGAAAAAGCACAAGTAGAGCTCCAAGATCTGGCAAACGATGAATGGATTCTGTTCGCGCGACGTGTTCACCCCGGCGTTCATGAAGCAATCATGAATGCAGCTCGACGTGAGGGAATCGCTCCGAAACACGCGCACGATACTATTACGTCTCAAGAGGCAATTCACTTAGTATCTGAGCACGTTGGCGTAGCCATCCTCACCAAACCTATAGCCCCCGGCTTTCGCACTGAAGGTGTGGTGTTAAAGCCGTTTTCTGATCCCTCATTGGATTTCCAAACGTGTGTGATTATGAGAACAGATGACGATTCACGATTGGCAAACGAGTTCGTCCGGTCCTTCCTCCGCAGATATGCTTATCAGCGCCGCCCACCCAAACCGATTGAATTGCCGCCGTCCGCCCGAGTTGTCAGAATGAAAAAGGCAAACCCAGCGCGGTGATGTCCTCTATTCGTTGATCTCCAATAGGAGCGTCTTTCGATCACCGGAGTCTGCACGCGACACTTGGAAGTCTCGTACTTGCTTTGTTGCGACGTCCACAATGTGAACGACGGTTGGCTCGAAGCGAAGACCGTCGAGGGCTTGCGGGTTGACGCCGTCTACCAGGAGTGCGCGACGTTGTTTAAGGCTACGCATAAGGGTGCCATCGGCGGCGGATTGGGCGGGATAGAAGATAGGGGGCACTTCTATCACGCCCGTGCACGCGAGCGTCATCGATTCGGTGGAGCCATCGAGAGAAAACGCCTGCAACAATATCTCCGAGGTGGTCCAACGCACAAACGGGCCGAGCTGCTCCGCTAGCTCATAGCCTTGTTGAGTAACGGCGTAGAAGTGTTTCTCGGAGGATGTGGCTCGGATTAGACCCTTACGTTCGAGCGACTCTAACGCAGCAAACGATTTAGCCGCGCTGCGCGGGTCGCCCCATTCGATAAAGGAGTGCCCGTTCGCGGTGAGGATGGCGGGACCCATAGCTCGCCGGTGACTGATCTGGCCGGCAGGGTCGTTGACAGCGGCATCCAGCAGCTCTCGCTCTGCGTGGGTGAGTTCATTGCCGAGCGCAAGACCCTTTGTCTCGGACACTCCTGTGTCACCAGCCAGCCGGACTGCTTCTCTCAGAATTGCAGAATCCGGGAAGGGCGGGCGCGGACCGAGCATCGGAGCTTGGACCTCCTCGCGATGTAACGTTCGAAGGAGATTTTGAAAAGCAGCAGGCGAGTGTGGGTTGGCCGAGAAATCCAAGCCACGGCGCGAGGCTAACCAGAGAGGAACGGCTGAGGTCCAATCCCCGGACCGAAGGATGGGAATGAATTTCCGTTGGTCGGTCTGTCGCGCAAGCTGCGTCGTGATAATCGTGGCCTCGTAGCCAACTCCCCCGACCCGGTCATCCGCCTTGGCAGCATACGTTGGCGTACAGATCACCAGTACAAACTGCGCCGACCGGACCGAGCGCTCCATGAAGTGATACATGTCTGCGCCTGGTGGAAGATGCCACCGATCCAGCACAACATCGACACCGTTGTGACGGAGAGCGGTTGCAAACGATTCGACCCAGGTCTTGTGCTCCTCCGAGTCCCAAGAGTAGGAGATGAAGGTTTGTCCGTCCCTGTCTGCCGCGACCGAGTTCGCTTCGTTGGCCGGGTTTTGAGATTGGACTGATTTGGTAGTGGCATTCTTCATCTTGGCGGCACGTAGACGGTTGGCTGCTTCGCGCTGCATCTGGTTGCCAACTCGCATCGTCTCCCGAGCATGCTCTTGTTGCACGGCTGTGAGTTGTGGGCCACGTAGCGCAGGCGGAAATGTGAGTGGGTGCTGTGCGCCCGTGAGCACTCCGATCTGCGTGAACATCTCCCGCTCAATATTGGCGTCGATCACGACGCCACATTCGTCAAGGGCCTGAAGGTAACGATCAATGATGCGCTCCGTACGGATCTTGAAGGCGTAGATGGAAGCTTCGCAGTACGCGATAGGAATAGCTGCGCTATTGTGCGTTTGCTGAGCTTTCCAGACGAGTTCTCGCTTATTCTGCTCGATTTCGTCACGAACTTCAGACTAGCCTCGACCATCACTTCGTGGAGATGATGTTGAAGCTCCTGAACGAACGGCATAGTCCAAGTTTACCCTCCAGCGCTCGGCGAGGATGGCGACGACATTTGGGTCAGGGCTGAAAGGCTCGCATACCGGTCTGCCAAAGTTCGTCGCGGGTTAGCAGTCAAACTTCACTTCAGTGATTCGGACCAGCTTATGGGAGCCTCAGGGAATCCAAAACCCGGTGACCCCTGGGGATGCTCTCGCACGCAACCGATCAGCCTTCAGTCCAGCCGCGTGTATTTCGGTTTAGACCGAGCTATTCCTATGAGGAATAGCTGTCGCCCCAGAATTCATTGGACAATTTAAGTAGATGGAATCAAGTTGGTTAACTCCATCTGCTATTGGGGTTTGTACCATGTCTGACTTCGCTAGAAGACCAATAGAGCCATCTGACGGCTTCCGTCCGGTATCCGTCGGGTCTCCCTCAGGCCCTGTCGATTTGGCTAATGAGAAGCACTTCTCGGTTATCGAGATTGCCAAACTTTGGGCGTTCAGTGAGAAGACAGTTCGAAGGATCTTCGAGCGGGAACCAGGCGTGATCCGCTGGAGCAGGGAAGAGACGGTGCACAAGCGCGGATATCATACGTTGCGCGTACCAGAAACCGTTCTTCATCGAGTACATCGTAGGCTCCGCAAAGCAAGCTGACGGTTATCGACGGTTTCTGGAAGGGCGCCGAGAAGTTGCTAGGCTTGCTTCTTCACGAGGCGCAGACCTTGGAGCCGCCAGCTCTTTTCCACCGACGAAACTAATTGTTCTTGGCGGGCCTTGACGAAGGGAGCGTAATGCCGCTCGGTAGTCTTCACGCTAGCGTGTCCCAACAGAATGGACACTTGATCAATCGGAACGCCTGCCAAGAGTAGTTCTACGGCAAAGGTGTCCCGGAGCATGTGGGGGTGCGCCCGTTTGTCGAGTTTTGCCCACTTGAAGAGCCGCTGCAGACTGGCGTGCCAACAGTTGCTGGCGCGATAATGCAAGCCATTTCCAGTCCAGAAGAAGTACCGCAAGTTGCTGTTCGGCAGCGTACCCAAGAGCTCGATTACGTGAGGCGGCAGTGGCACATATACCGGCAGTCCTGTTTTCTGCTGGTAGAGAAACAGACGATTTTCCGTCAGACACACCCGCTCAAGTGTTACCGCATCATTCAGACGCAGTCCGCTGTAGCGCATGAGAAGCAAGAGAGCCCGCACCCGGACCCGATGTCCGGGGTTCGTGCTCCAATGAGACAGATCGTAAGTCACGTTCTCCAGCTTCTGGAACTCTTCTTGAGAAAAATAATCAGTGGGCACCGGTCGGACCTTGATTGGGCCCAACTCCTCGACAGGGTTCTGTTTCAGCCAGCGCTTACGCACGCAGTAGGAGAAAAACGAGTGCCAGCGTTCCTGCCGTTTCTGAGCGGTGATGGGGGCGACCTTCCAAGATCGACTCAGCAGACCGAGCTCGTCGTCGGTAAATTCGTCAATGTAGGTCAGAGCTCGACCGTGCGCAAAGCTAACTAGCTCACGCTGCATCAACGAAAACTTGTAAAGCCAGCTGTGCGAAAGCCGCTGCCCCTGCTTCCTTGCGATGAATGCGTCGAGCGCAGCCTCCACGGTGACTCGGGCCGGCGACGGGTCCGCCGCATTTGCGTCCATCAGCCGGGCCTTCTTTTCCGCACGCTCCCAGGCGCGGGTGCGCGCACTGACGCGCACGAACGTGCCCGTGATTTCGACGGTGCCCATGACCCATTTCGGGCAGTGACAACGTCTGTAATAAGGATCAGTCTGCGCGCAGGGAGGATAGTGACGAGTGTAGACGCTGAGCATGAATGCCTCCGGGAGAAGGTGAGCCCGCCGAAAGCATTGTACGACAATTGTACGAAACGGAGTAGCTGCCTGTAACCTATTCAATACACAGCACTAAAATTGGTGCGGAAGGGGGGATTTGAACCCCCACGCCTTTCGGCGCCACCCCCTCAAGATGGTGTGTCTGCCAATTCCACCACTTCCGCAGTAAACCGAATGGTTGCAGACTGTTTGAGGGAAAGTCCAAGTCTGCCGGGCACAACTGTGCGCTGCAATTCGAGTCTCTCTTATTGTACTTGGAGAGGCAGCCGCGCAGCGCCTCCTACTTTTATACACGGTCAATCGGAGGGGTTCAAGTTTGGATGGCCCTGCGACCATACCGTTGGGAAGCCCGCCGCTCAACGCACCTTCCAAATAAAAGGGCGAGCCGCAACGAGCTCGCCCTTCAGGAGACGTTGGACCCTAAATCGTCACGTTCGCCGTCAGTGCGGTGATCGTTCCATTGGCAGGAACTTTGCGCGTGTCGAGCGGGCTGTGCGTACTCGTGCGCTGGTTCAGCGAAGTTGCTGTACCCCCGCTTCCGAAGACTGAATAGAACGTTTGCATAGCGTCGGTTGCGCCCGATGCCAGACCCCAAGAGTAAGGGATGGTCACTTTGCATGTGCGCGTTGTCCCGGTTCCGGTGGCCGACACTGTGTCAGATTCTGTATAGGAACCTGCGCCCCCATCGGCAACAATGGTTTCGGCAGTGCACGAGATGCTCGTGAGCCCGACGGACTTGACAGTTATCGTAAGCGTTACGGTAATCGTCCCTCCAAATACCGCGGCAGCAGGAGCCTCGGTCTCGTCGATTGGCGCAGGCATTGGTCGGAAGGCCCCAGTTTGTGGATCGAGGTACCCCAAAATTCCTGATCTCGAATGTTTTGTTTCCTGGCCCCAAGCCGATGCTGTAGCAAGGAGACAGCAAATGCAGATAAGCAACAGAGTTGTCCTTCTCATCTCTTCTCTCCTGATTGAATTTGTAAAACTGTTGTGCTTCGTGGGAATGCTCTGGGGAAGGATTACAAGCGGCAGCGATATGAACCGCCCGGTTCGCGGCGAGTGTACCACAATTCCAATCTCGGGGCTGACTCTCCTTCGTCGAACGCGGAGGATGGCGCGGGTGTCTCTGACCGTTCTCAGTGTGTATAGTTGGGGGCGGATTGCTTGCAACTGAGTCCGGTTGCGCACCCGCTGGCAGCAGCAAACCTATGACGACTCGCATCTTTTTCTGGTCTTTAATCTCCGCCCTCGCAGGCTTTCTCTTCGGTTTCGATACGGTCGTGATCTCGGGCGCCGAGAAAACAATTCAAGCTCTCTGGGGTCTGAGCCCGGGGATGCACGGCATCGCCATGGCCGCCGCGTTGTACGGAACTGTGATTGGTGCGCTTTTCGGAGGCTGGCCCGCTGACCGGGTCGGTCGCAAGGCAACGCTCTTGTGGATAGGCCTTCTGTACCTCGTCGGTGCAATCGGCTCAGCCTTGGCCCCAAATGTTTCGGTTTTCATTTTGGCGCGTGCCTTCGGCGGTTTGGGGATCGGCGTTTCAACGGTTGTCGCCCCTCTCTACATTTCAGAAATCGCTCCACCAAAATATCGCGGACGCCTCGCGGGGATGTTCCAATTCAATATCGTCTTCGGCATCCTGATCGCTTTCGTGTCGAATGCGCTGCTTGCCGGAGTTGGCGAGAACGCCTGGCGCTGGATGCTTGGAGTTGCCGCCTTCCCCTCGCTTTTATATGCAGCGCTCTGTTTTCTCCTTCCGGAAAGTCCGCGGTGGCTGCTAAGCCGCAAGCGCGATCGCGCTGAAGGAATTCGAGTCTTGCAACTCATCGAACCGAGCTGGCCGACCAATCAAATCGAAGAGCAGGCGGATGAGATCATGAAGGCTTCGCAGGAAGAGACGTCATCCGCGAAGTTTTGGACCATGCGCTTGCGCCGGCCAATTCTGCTGGCGATCATGATCGCCTTCTTCAACCAACTCTCTGGCATCAATGCGGTCCTATACTTTGCGCCGCGCATTTTCGAACTGACTGGTCTCGGCGCAAAAGCCGCTCTGCTACAGTCGATCGGAATCGGCATAACGAATTTGATCTTTACTTTTATCGGTCTCTGGCTCATCGACCGGCTTGGCCGTCGAACCCTTCTATTTATCGGTTCTTTCGGATACATCTTGTCGCTTGGCATGGTGGCTTGGGCTTTTTTTACCGCGCACTACGCGATCGTCCCAGCTTGCATCTTCGCCTTCATAGCGGCGCACGCTATCGGGCAAGGCGCCGTGATATGGGTATTCATTTCCGAAATCTTTCCCAACCGGCATCGCGCCGAAGGGCAAGCGCTGGGCTGTTTTACTCACTGGGTATTCGCCGCCCTGCTGACAACATTTTTCCCGAAGATGGTCTCGGCGTTTCCCCCCGGATACGTCTTTGCTTTCTTCTGCGCAATGATGGTGCTGCAACTGATTTGGGTTAAGCTCTGGGTTCCCGAGACGAAAGGCGTGCCGCTCGAGCAAATCCAACACCAATTAGGCATCGAATAAAAGATCATGAATTTCAAGATCGTGGGCGTTGGAGAAGTGCTCTGGGATTTGCTTCAGACAGGCCCAAAGCTGGGGGGCGCGCCGGCAAATTTCGCATACCATTCCCACGCGCTCGGAGCGCACTCGTACGTCATCACCAGAGTCGGAGATGACGACCATGGCCGCGAAATAATTCGCCGCTTTCGCGAAATGGGAATACGTTCGAGCGCGATGCAGACCGATCCCAAGGCACCCACCGGAACCGCCACAGTCAAACTATCAGGCGATGGACTCGCTCACTTCACCATCCAGGAAAATGCCGCCTGGGACTTCATGGAAGCAACACACGAGGCACTTGGCCTGGCGGCAACCGCCGACGCCATCTGTTTCGGCAGCCTAGCCCAGCGTGGCGAAAAGTCTCGCCGGGCGGTCGAACAAATTGTCGCTGCCGCTCCACGCACATCCCTTCGGATCTTCGACGTTAACCTCAGGCAACACTTTTATTCACGCGAAGTGATCGAGCGTTCCCTGGAGCTTGCCAACGTAATGAAGCTGAACGACGACGAACTTCCGACCATCGCCGACATGTTCGCTCTGCGCGGATCGACTGAAGACCGAATCCAGCAACTCGCATCGCAGTTTGATTTGCAAGTAGTTGCGCTGACGCGTGGTCCGAATGGCAGCCTTCTTTATCGCAGAGGGACTGACGAGGCAGGAAGCTGGTCTGACTGTGCCTCAAAGCCGGTGAAAGTCGTCGACACGGTAGGGGCGGGAGATTCATTCACCGCGGCGATGGCCTTGGGACTACTGCGAAAGATGCGCCTCGACGAAATCAATTCCATCGCGAATCAAGTTGCCTGCTACGTATGCTCGCAAGCCGGCGCCACCCCTGAGTTGCCGGCCGAGTTCGCAGAGAAATTTGACTTGGACCGCAGCGCATCGTGAAATGCGGCGGATATCCGGCTTTTGAGGGTCGTATCAGGGCATCGCTTTAGCGATATCAAAAACGCACAGCCTGAATGCGCCTTCAGGCGCTGAGCGGCAGCGGCCGATTGTTGCGGCTCGAGATAAGCACCTGACTAACGCGATACGTTGATACAAATCTAAAGAGGGAACCGGCGCCACCGAAATGCCTCCAGCAGATCACGTCCGCACTACTGCCTCCGCGCTGAAACGCTGGGCCATTGCGCAGCTACAGGATTCGATTGCCGTAGGGGCTCTCTGGTTCGTCGGCCTGTCGATCATCGGCATTCCATGGGCTCCGGTCTGGGCCGTGGTCGCGGCAACAGCACAAATCGTGCCTCACTTCGGCCCTATCCTAGGGCTACTCGGGCCGGTGCTCTCCGCGGCGCTGCGTTGGCACGACTGGCAGCACCCACTCTACGTGCTCATCTTGTACGCGGTGATCGTGGTAGTCGATGGCTTGTTGCTGCAACCTTACATCATGCGAAGAGCGGTACGAGTGCCCATGTGGGCATCGATCTTGGTCCCGCTTGTTCTCGGATTTGTGATTCCGTTCTGGGGCTTTCTGATTGCGCCGCCCTTGCTGGCGGTTGTGTACGCATTCAAGGCGAAGAAAAAAGAAGATCAGATTGCCCTCAGTTGATGGGCTTTTCCAACCCTTGGCTCGGTGAAGTACTTCCTTCTTCGGTGCGACCTCGAGGCGTTAATCTCGTTCAGACCGCAACGCGCCGTTCACATTCTTTTAATCTCCTATTCACAGACTGTTAACCCGCCCCGAATGCTGTCTCAATAGTCTTCTCCTGAGTCCGATTCCTCCAGGAGGCTATACCGTGAAAATCAGTAGCATTCTCACCGCGCTATTTGCGGCGGCAGCGTTGTCGTGCGTTCCAACCGCCGCGACCGCGCAATCCAACAACATCAAGCATGTACTTCTCGTCAGCGTTGATGGCCTGCACGCGCTCGACGTCGCAAACTACATTTCGAAGAATCCGCAGTCGGCGATGGCCGAACTTGCCAGCCACGGTGTCACCTACAGCAACGCGAAGACACCTTCAAACTCAGATTCTTTCCCCGGACTTCTCGCTCTCGTGACCGGTGGATCTCCTCTAAGCCACGGCTTGTTCTACGACGTGAGCTACGATCGCACTATCTTCGATCCCACAAATATCACCTGTTCAGGGCCAGCCGGGAACATGATGGTGTTCGATGAAAGCATCGACAAATACACCAAAAACAACCTCTCCGAAAATGTAATTGACCCCGCCAAACTTCCTCGCGCTCGCGACGCGCACGGCAATTGCGTTCCCCTCTATCCGCATGACGCGCTTCGCACCAACACAATCTTCGAAGTGGTCAAAGCCCATGGAGGCCGCACCGCATGGGCCGACAAGCATCCGGCCTACGATCTGGTGAACGGCCCTTCAGGCAACGGGGTGGACGATCTCTTTACTCCGGAAATCACGAACGTCAACGGGCTCGACAACACGCACAGTGTGGTTTGCACGGTAGAGAACGACTACAAAAAAGTGAGAGCAATTCTCAACGAGATTAAAGGCTTCACTCACGACGGTAAAACCTCGGTGGGAGTTCCCGAAGTATTCGGCATGAACTTCCAAGCCGTGAGCGTCGGCCAGAAGTTGGTGACTGACAACTTCGATAATAGCTGCGTAGCCGACACCAATCCAGCGATCAACCAGCAACCGGGAGGCTATCTCGACGGTTCTGGCACACCAACTGCGGTGCTCGCTTACGCTTTTCAGGAAACGGACGCAGCGCTTGGCAAAATGATCAAAGCACTCAAGTCGCAAGGTATTTACGAGTCGACATTATTCATCGTTACCGCAAAGCATGGGCAATCGCCAATCAATCCGGAAAAGGTCAACAAGCCCGGCCACTTTGCGGATCTCGTCGCTGCCCTCCCAAATAGCGGCAGCAGCGTCGCTGGAGCGGCCATTGCGAACGCCAATAATTGCACGACCGGGCCTTGCGGCTTCGTCCAGGACGACGACATCGCCTTAATCTGGCTGCAAGGCCAGGACGCGACCGGTCAGCAGGTAAAAGACTATCTCGACGCCAATGCTGTGCCGTTATTCATCGAAGAGGTGATGGGCGGAGTAGAGTTGACCCTTAAATTCAACGACCCTGCTGCGGATAGCCGTACCCCGGACGTCATCGTGCAGCCCATCTACGGCACGATTTACACCGGATCCAAGACGAAGAACGCAGAGCACGGTGGATTCAGTTTCGGCGATACGAACGTAGGACTGATTGTTTCCAATCCTTCGTTCCAGTCGACGGTGCTCAAAACTCCGGTTACGACGGCTCAAGTTGCGCCCACTATCTTGCGGGAGCTCGGCATCAGCCCGAACTCTTTGAAGTCGGTGCAGATTGAGAAGACTGTTGTGCTACCGGATCTGTTCTAACCCAAAAAAATAGTCGATCGACCATAGGTACAGGTAGCGGCGGGACGCGAAATGCGCCCGCCGCTTTAATTTTCTGCGGACCAGGCTTAGATCCACTGCTCACAGCAGGTCGACGTTTCTGGAAGCACCGAGGGCTCTCCGTCCTCCCCATGCTATAATTTCATTTCGCCTGAACGTCTTACATTGAGGCTGATGCAGTGATTTCCTCCGCGGGCGGACGCACAATTCCGAGAATCTTCGTAATCTCTGTTCTCGCTTTACAAAGACAAAACACGAGGTATCGCTATGTCCGGCCATTCTAAATGGGCAACAATCAAGCATAAAAAAGGTGCGCTCGACGCCAAGCGCGGCAAAATCTTTACCCGCCTGATCAAGGAAATCGCGATGGCAGCGAAGTCCGGAGGCGATCCGGATATGAACCCGCGTTTGCGAACAGCCATTCTTGCTGCCAAGGCTGAGAACATGCCGGCCGACAATATCAAGCGCGCCATCCAGCGCGGTACGGGGGAATTGCCCGGGCTTACCTACGAAGAGTTCACGCTTGAGGGCTACGGTCCGGGCGGAGTTGCGCTGCTCGCCGAAATTTCTACCGACAATCGCAATCGAACCGTCAGCGAAATCCGTCACGTCTTTGGAAAAAACAACGGCAACATGGCCGAAGCGGGAGCCGTGTCGTACATGTTTAAGAAGAAGGGCGATATCGTCGTTCCGAAATCCGCCGCAAAAGAAGATGACCTGATGAACATCATCCTCGAGTCCGGCGGCGAAGACTTAAAAGACGAAGGCGATAATTGGGAGATTCTCACCGCGCCTTCCGCCTATGAAGCCGTGCTTGAAGCGGTAAAGAAGGCTGGCATCACGCCGGCATCATCGAGCGTGAGTATGGTTCCAGACAATTACATAAAGCTTGAAGGGCATCAGGCTACGCAGATGATTCGATTGCTCGAAGCGCTCGAAGACAACGACGACGTGCAGAACGTGCATGCAAACTTTGACATCGATCAGAAGCTTCTTGAAGAAGTGGCCGGCTAACAGTTTCCAAAACTTGCAAGTTGCAATTACGATCAGACGACCGCCCCCAAGGGGCGGTTTTTTCAGTCGATGTAAAATTTAGTCGACTAACTTTCCGTCTGGTGTTGGCTACAGATGTTTTCAACACCGCAGTGGAAAAGTTTGTGGAAAATGGATATGTTCGTTCGGTAACTCCCGACGAATCAAACTCTTTAGCTCAATGCACAGCATCGGGTGCTTACTGTATTGATCATCTTGAAGAAACCGAGCGAAATCAAAACGCGTTTGGACAAATTGCTTGTGGATCGGGGCATAGCACCGTCGCGGGAGCGCTCGCAGGCGCTCATCCTAGCTGGAAAAGTTCTTGTCGACGAACAAAAAATTGAAAAAGCTGGAGCATCTGTCGACGCCGATGTTGCGGTGCGTCTGCTCGGCGAAGATCTGCGCTACGTCAGCCGCGGCGGCTTGAAACTGGAGCGAGCTTTAGAGCACTGGAGCATCGATCTCCACGAAAAAGTATGCCTTGATGTTGGCGCTTCTACGGGGGGATTTAGCGATTGCATGCTGCAGCGCGGCGCCAGCAAAGTTGTGGCAGTGGATACGGGATATGGCCAACTGCATCTTAAATTGCGCGACGATCCGAGAGTTCGGCTGCTGGAAAAGACCAATGCGCGATATCTCAAACCCACCGATATCGGAGACACCATCGACTTTATCGCTATGGATGTATCGTTCATATCGGCTACGCTTGTTTTGCCGGCCGTAATCGCGGCAGTGGTTTCAGGTGAGAAGTCTCTGGCTCGCACCCGCCATCTTGTTGTCCTGGTGAAACCGCAATTTGAAGCGGGCAGGGAGCTCGTCGGCAAGGGCGGCATCGTGCGCGAGGAAGCCACGCAGCTTGCAGCCGTGGTCAAGGTTGAAGCGGCTCTAAGGCTTCTTGGGGCACGCTCAATAGAGTGGATCGATTCTCCGATTCTTGGCGGTAAAGGCAATCGCGAATTTCTTCTGCACGCACAGGTCTCAACCCGCACTCCAGTGTGATTCGGTACAATCGGAGTCCGGCGCAAGGCGAGACTCGCGCTGGTCAACCGGCGTTGCCCATAAACAATGGCTTTAATCCTGGAAAACTCACGCGGCAAGAAAGTGATCGCGATCATCTCGAAGCCGGACCGTCCCGACTTGCGTGACGTTCTCCCGAAACTTCAAAAATGGCTGGAAGACCGAAATTATTCGGTGATAATGGATGAAGAAAGCGCAATCTACTTTCCGTCCGCAACGCTCGTCCCGCGCAAACAGCTTGCCCAGCATTCTCCTGGCATTGCATTGGTGCTCGGCGGTGACGGAACGCTGCTCTCTGCCACCCGCGCCGTCGCCGAGGTCGGGACTTTAATCCTTGGCGTCAATCTCGGCACGCTTGGCTTCATGACCGAGCTCGCACTTCCCGATTTGTATCCCGCTCTCGAAGCCATCGAAAAAGAAAGCTACATTGTCGATGTACGCTCCATGCTGCGTGGTACCTTGCTGCGCGGGGAAGAGACGATCGCCAGTCATGCTGCGTTGAACGAAGTTGTGATCAGTAAAGGCGCTATCGCTCGCCTGAACCACTTCGAATTGTTTGTCGACTCCGAATTTATCTCCAGCTATCGCGCCGATGCGCTGATCATCGCGACTCCCACCGGCTCGACTGCGTACTCTCTGGGAGCGGGCGGCCCGATCGTCAGCCCCGATGTCGATGCCTTTGTTCTGACTCCGGTTTCACCCCACGGATTGACGCATCGTCCTGTAGTCGTGCGAGATACGGTAGAGATCGCCGTTCGCGTCAACACCGGCAAAGAGGAAGCCTTTCTCAGCGTCGACGGGCAGGTTGGAATGCCGATTCAGGATGGGGACGTGGTGAAGTGCGTGAAGGCGGAGCACTCCGCCAAGCTTTTGCGTTTCAAGAAAACATTCTTCGAAGTGCTGGCCACCAAACTCAAATGGGGCGAGCGCTGATCTCAATTCTCAGAGTCAGGAAAATTCATGAAAGCCTGTCTGACCGTCCTAGCCATTGTTGCGATTTCATTCTGTGCATTCGGCCAAACTAAGCCAGCCGCCGATCTAATCATTCAAAACGCGCGCATCTGGACGGTTGATCCATCGCAACCGGAGGCCGAAGCCGTAGCCATCCTCGGCGAACGCATTGTCGCGGTGGGCCCGGGTCCGCAGGTCGAGAGCTGGAAGGGGGCGCACACTCGTGTCGTTGATGCTGGTGGAAAGCGCCTGCTTCCGGGCTTCAATGACGCGCACGTGCATTTCCTCGACGGCGGTATGCAACTCGACAGCGTTCAACTCAACGACGCAACCAGCGCGCAAGAATTTGCGCGGCGCATCCGCGAGCGCGCCGCAAAGACGCCAAAAGGCGAGTGGATACTGAACGGAGACTGGGACGAAACCAAGTGGACACCCGCTGAGATGCCGACCAGGGAACTTATCGACTCATCGACTCCCGACACTCCGGTCGCGGTCAGCCGATACGACGGTCACATGGTGCTGGCGAATTCCGCTGCCTTGAAAATTGCGGGTATCACTTCTCAGACACCCGATCCCGATGGCGGTGTCATCATGCGCGACAAGAACGGTAATCCTACGGGAGGCCTCAAAGATGCCGCGCAGGACATGTTATTCAAAGCCATGCCAGCGTTAAGCCACGACGCGCGTCGGCACGCTATAGAACGTGCGCTTGGGCATGCCGCGTCAGTAGGCGTAACCAGCGTTCAAAACATGAACCCGGACTACGCCGACATAGCGGTCTACAACGAATTGCTCGATGAAGGAAAGCTAACCACCCGCATCTATGCAGCGCCGCTGATCACCCAGGTGGACGATCAGGTGAAGATTGGTATCAAGCGCGCCTTTGGTAGTTCCTACCTAAGAATCGGCGCTCTGAAAGCCTACGCCGATGGCTCGCTTGGCTCCGCCACGGCATACTTTTTTGAGCCTTTTACCGACAAGCCCGGCAATCGCGGCTTGCTTTCTGACGAGATGCATCCGGTCTCGCTGATGCGCGATCGCATGATGCGCGGCGATGAGGCTGGCCTTCAGCTTTGCACCCATGCCATCGGAGATGCCGGAATCTCCGCGATCCTCGATATCTATTCGGAGATCGAGAAACAGCACGGCGTTCGCGAACGTCGCTGGCGCATCGAGCACGCGCAGCACATGGCTGCCAAGGATTTCGACCGTTTCGCGAGCCTGAAAGTCATTGCCAGTGTGCAGCCCTACCACGCAATCGATGATGGCCGCTGGGCCGAAGGGCGAATCGGTCATGACCGCGCGTCTCGCACGTACGCCTTCCGCACTTTTCTCGACCACGGGGTTAGGCTGGCTTTAGGCACGGATTGGAGCGTTGCTCCTTTGAACCCGATGCTAACGCTTTACGCCGCAACAACGAGAGCCACGCTTGATGGCAAAAATCCGGGCGGATGGTTTCCTGAACAGAAATTGACGATTCGAGAGGCGATCGAAGCCTACACGATGGGATCGGCATACGCCGAATTTCAAGAAAAAGACAAAGGCTCGATCACACCTGGGAAACTCGCAGATATGGTCCTGTTAAGCGATGACGTGCTCAAGATCGATCCGGTAAAAATTCGAGACGTCAAAGTGCTTAAGACTTGGGTCGGGGGCAAGTTGATCTTCGACGAGGGTGCCTCGCGAGAATCGGCATCTAATTGAACGCGAGGCGTCGAGACAATGAGCCCTGAAATTGAAGCGACGATGGTGCGCAACGAGAGCCATCCGGGCCTGGTCGAGCGCATTTTCGACGCAGGCGAAGTAAAACTCAACTATGCCGAGGGACCACCGAACGGTCCGCCGCTGGTGTTGCTACACGGTTTAGGACGGCGCTGGCAGGTTTTCTTGTCGATCATTCCCGCGCTCAGCCTACGATGGCAGATCTTCGTCCCTGACCTGCGGGGCCATGGTAAGTCGTCGCACGTCTCTCGTGGGTACCACGGCCCTCAATTTTGCAGCGACATAGCGAAACTCGTCGCGGAGCGCATCGGCAAACCGGCTGTTCTCTTCGGACACTCTCTAGGTGGAATGCTGGCGATGTCAGTTGCTTCAAATCACGACGAACTGGTGAAAGCCCTGGTTCTCGGCGACAACATGATTGTCGGACGCGATCTTCGACATCCCATGTACACAGCGCTATTCGCGGGTTTGCGAGATGCAGCTAAAGGCGGAGGTTCCGTCGAGTCCATCGCCAACCAGATTGGAAGCATCGTTCTGCCCGTGCCTGGCACAAGTGAATCGCTGGCGATTCGCGAGCTGCCCGGGAACGACGAGCCTTACTTGCTGGCATGGGCTCGCTGCGTACAAATGGTTGATCCCGACACTTACGAGATGACGCTCGACGGCTCTTCGCTTGAAGGTTGGGACGGAGAACAGGTCTTACGAGGAATCACCTGCCCGACCCTACTATTGCAAGGCGCTCCACAAATGGGCGGGCTGATGTCAGATTCGGACGTAGCCCTTGCCGCCGAAATCTTGCCTCACCATGCTCACGTGAAGTTCAAGAATTTGGGACACGCACTTTTCATCCAGCAGCCTGAACCGGTTCTGCGAGCGGTAACAAACTTTCTGGAGTCTCTCGAACTGTCGTGATTATTTTTCAATTCGAAGTTGGTCGTCGACCGTCTCCCGGCGCCGAATGAGCTTGTGCTTTGTCCCATCGACCAGAACTTCTGGCGCTTTGCCCCGCGTGTTGTAATTCGAACCCAGCACAGACCCGTATGCTCCGGTGTCGAGAATCGCAAGCAGATCGCTCTCTTTGACGATGGGAAGCCTGCGGTCACGCGCGAAAAAGTCTCCGGTTTCGCAAACCGGACCGACGACGTCGGTGGTTTCTTCTCTCTTGTCGGATGAAGAGAGGGTGGTCGGAACGATCTCGTGGAAAGCACTATAAAGCGAGGGGCGAATCAGATCATTCATCGCCGCGTCTACGATCAAGAACCGCTTCTTCCCGTTCATCTTGCGATAGATCACTCGCGTTAACAGCGCTCCGGCGGGGCCGATCACAGACCGCCCCGGCTCAAGCAACAAATGCAATTTCATTCCTTGCAAAGGCTTTGTAACGGCGCGAGCGTAAGCTGCGATCTGTTTTTCGAAATCGGCCTGCGGCCCTTCGTAAGAAATACCTAAGCCTCCGCCGGCGTCGATGACCTTGATGTCGTGACCTCGGCGACGAAGCAGGCGCACCAATTCAGCCACCCGTTGGATTGCCTCCTGGAACGACTTCAGATCCGTGATCTGCGATCCGATGTGCACACTCACGCCGATGACACTCAAGTGTTTCTCGCTAGCAGCGTTGGCGTAGAGAGTTTCGGCTTCAGTGATCGGCACCCCAAACTTGTGCTGGCGAAGGCCTGTTGAAATGTAAGGGTGGGTTTTTGCCGATACATCGGGATTGACCCTGATCGCAATCGAGGCGCGTTTATTCAAACGCTTTGCTGTCGCCGAGAGGAGGTGAAGCTCCGACTCACTCTCGACGTTAAATAGCATAATGTTCGAGCGCAATGCCAACTCGAGTTCAGAGCCGGTCTTACCAACTCCGGAGAACACCGTCCGTTTAGCGGCATTGCGGTCAGCACGTAGAACGCGTTGCAACTCTCCAGCAGAGACGATGTCAAAGCCGGCGCCTTCGGCGGCGACTAAGCGAAGAATTCCCAAAGTCGAATTTGCCTTCACTGAATAGCAAATCGTGTGGGGAATGTTATCGAATGCGCGAGCGAAGGCTTGTAGTCGCTTTTGCATCATCTGCGCCGAATAGACATACAGCGGCGTGCCGTAGCGGTCCGCCAACGACGCCAAGTCCACTTTTTCGCAAAAAAGTTGTTTGTCAGTTGAGCCGCGATACTCGAACGCGGGCGGGCGTAACCTGTTACGAGTTCTGACTGCCGTCACTGCGGCGGGCCGGGGTCAGCTTTCACTTTAATCGCAAGCACGGTCTGATCGTCAAAGGTATCGACGCCGGTCGCGTGGATCGCAACCGCCTTAAAGATGTCTTTCACGACACACTCAGCCGATTTCTGCGAACAGTTGGCGACGATCTCCGCGACCCGATCCTGTCCAAATGAGTGTCCGTGCCGGTTGCGGGCGTCTAGAATGCCGTCACTGAAGAACACAAACAAATCTCCAGGATTCGCTTTGAAGCTGAATTCGTCGTACTCGACAATGTCGAACAATCCCAGCGGCAGCCCGGTCGCTTCAATGAAGTCGACCTTGCCTTCATGCAGATGAATCGGCCGTGGCAGTCCAGAATTTGCGATCAGCAACTCCCGCTTGGTGTCATCCCATACGGCATAGATGATCGATACGAACTGCGCGGCAATACGGCGCTCTGCCAGAGAAAGGTTGACCGCGGAGAGCATCTCCGCCGGGCCGGGCTCGATGGGGGCATGCGACCGCAGGATGCCGCTTACCAATGCGGCATAAATCGCTGCGGGCGCGCCCTTGCCGCTGACATCTCCGATTGCAATGCCCAAGCGCTCTTGCGAATAAGGCAAAAAGTCGTAGAGGTCTCCGCCAATTGCCCTTGCCGGGACGAACTTTGCGGCGATGTCGAGATGGTCCATCTGAGGCGGCGAAGCAGGCAGCAGTCGGAATTGAAGCTCACGCGCTAAAGCGAGGTCGCGTTCCAGGCGCTGCTCTTGCCGCTCAATTTCTTCGTAAAGCCGGGCATTCTCGATGGCGATCGCCAATTGCGCCGCCAACGTCGTCAGCACTCGCTTATGGTCTTCGGTGAAATAATTTTTCTTGGTGTGCTCAAGATCGAGCACACCAATCACTTTTTCCTGATAGATGAGCGGAACCGCCAGTTCCGATGAAGTTTCTGGGTTGACTTCGATGTAGCGGAGATCGCTTTTAACATCGCGCACGAGTACGCTTTCCTTTTGCTCGGCGGCGTACCCGACCACTCCGCGACCAACCGGGATGTCATGCTTGAGATGAAGCCGTTCCGCAAAGCGCTGCGAGAATCGATGTTGCAATTTCTCACCCGCCGCGTCGACCAGCAGAATGCTAAACATTTGATAGTCGATAAGCCGTTTGAGCAATTCGGCGATGCGCTTCAGAAGCTGGTCGAGGTTCAGAATCGAGCTAAGTTCGCGGGCAATTTCATTCAACAACAGCAACGTGCGCGCTTGTCGGGTAACCCGCGTGTGCAAGCGGGCGTTCTCAATTCCAACCGCCATACGTGAGCCGATCAGCGTCAGCAGCCGCTTGTGCTCTTCAGTGAAGTAGTTCTTTTCCCGGGCCTCGATATCGATAACGCCAATCACTCTATTTTTTACGATCAACGGCAATGCTAGCTCTGACTGTATGTTCGGCAGGGCCTCAACGTAGGAAGAATCCTTGGTCGTATCTGAGACTAAAACCGTCTGCCGCGTCTGGGCGGCTAAGCCGGTCACGCCTTCGCCGACCTTCACCCGTAATCGCTCCGCCACTCCATCGGGATAGCCCACGTGGAAACGGACGTAAAGCTCCTGCAGTTGCTCATTCAATAAAAGAATGGCAAAAATTTCGTAGTCAATGACTTTACGAACGATCTCCGCGACGCGCTTCAGTGATGTTTCCAGATCCAGCGTGGTATTCACCACGTCGGCAACTTCCAGAAGCAGAGGCTCCACTTCTGAAAGGCGGTCCGGGGGTGAGGCGGGCGTTTTCACAACCTCAATCATAGCAGCCGATTCTGAGAGTTCACGCAGGGGTAATGCGTCTTGATAACGCGCAGCTCAAGAATTTATACAGTCGTTTGCCGTCGGGCTTCATGGATTCTGAACTATGCAAACGTCAGGAAGATTGCGATACAATTCCGCGTAGTCAAGGCCATAGCCAACGACATACTCGTCCGGAATCGTGAAACCGATGTACTGCGCCTCAATCGGCTGCTTGCGGCGGGATGGTTTATCCAGCAGAGCAGCGATGCTCAGCGATTTGGGCTGGTGCGCCCGCAACAATTTTGAAATGTAGTTCAGCGTCAGACCGGTGTCGAGAATATCTTCAACCAGCAAAACGTTGCGTCCAGCGAGCGATTGATCTAAATCTTTTGTCAGGCGGACTTCCCCAAGAGAATCCCAAGCCGCGTGCCCGGCGGGATCATCTTTCGCGATAGGCCGGTTGCCATAACTTGACACGCCTATAAAATCAAATGTTGCATCCAGGGAGACATTGCGCGCCAAATCGCTTAGGAAAATTGCCGCCCCTTTTAATACTCCAACGAAGATGATCGATTGGCCTCGGAAATCTCGCTCGATTTCCGCTCCCATTTCCGCGACACGCTTCGCGATCGTTTCGCGGGACAACAACACTTTAAGTTCAGGCATTTAGCACACACTTATACACGAGTTTTCGGCCGACAGGGAACGTTTTTAGTCGGATCTCGATGACTCGTCGGTACGGTAGCGCATTGCGCCCTTTTCTTCGGCTAACTAGAATGCAAGATCGCATTCATCTGAGGAGCAGGCTAGTGAATTTGAATGGAATTGAACTTACGTGGCTAGGTCACGCCACATTTCGCATTAAAACACCCGAAGACAAGATTATTTACGTCGACCCGTGGATTGCGCATAATCCCATGTGCCCGGAATCTGAGAAGGAAGTTAAACAGATGGACGTCATGGTCTGCACCCACGGCCACTTTGATCATATTGGCGATGCCGTGGACGTCGGTAAAAAGCTCAAGCCCACTGTGGTTGGCATTGTCGAACTTTGCACCTGGCTCCAGAAAAAAGGTGTCAAGAAAATTTCCCCTATGAACAAAGGCGGAACGCAGACCGTTGCTGACGTGAAGATCACCATGGTGCACGCCGTCCACTCTTGCGGCATTCAGGATGGCGACGAAATTGTCTATGGCGGTGAGGCTTGCGGATACGTGATGGAATTCTCAAACGGGATCAAGATGTACCACGCAGGCGACACCAACGTATTCAGCGATATGGCGATTATTCGCGATCTTTACGCGCCGAAAATAGTAATGCTTCCAATCGGCGACCACTTCACAATGTCTCCGCGCGAGGCTGCGTATGCCTGCAAATTGCTGCAACCGGACACGGTAATCCCGATGCACTTCGGAACCTTCCCGCAACTCACAGGAACTCCGGCAGAGTTACAAAAGCTCACTCCGAATGTCAAAGTGCTCGAGATGAAGCCGGGGCAAACTATTTCTGAGGTCTAGCGCCTGGGGTCGATCCGGTAAAGTTGTTAGCGTTTGAAGGAGGACTTTCTATGAGTAGCAATGCGATCCATCCTGAATGGCGGATGGGGGGCATAACCACGTCCCACGTTGAAGATTACCTCTACGAAATGTTGCCCGCCCGCGACGAGGTTTTGACGGAGATGGAGGAAGATGCGACTAAGAACGATTACGCGATCGTGGGTCCGGTCGTCGCTCGTGTCCTCTATCAACTCGCGGTGATCAGCAAGGCCAAGAAAATTTTCGAAATGGGTTCTGCGATCGGATATTCGACGATTTGGTGGGCCCGTGCGGTGGGTGAGGACGGCCAGGTCATCTATACCGACGGTGATCCCAAGCGGGCTGAGAAAGCGCGCCGCTACTTTGACCGTGCAGGCGTGACCAGGCGCATTAGAGTTCGGGTGGGAGACGCGCTTGAATTCCTTTCCGAAGAAAAAGATCAGTACGACATCATCTTCAACGACGTCGATAAAACCGACTATCCCAGAGTCTTCAAATTAGCCATGCCCCGCCTCAAAAGTGGCGGCCTTTTCATTACTGACAACGTTTTGTGGAGTGGCAAATTACGCAATCCGAATCCTGACGCTCAAACCAAAGCTATCGTCGAATTCAACAAATTAATCTTTTCATCGCCCGATCTGTTCACCACAATCCTTCCTATTCGCGATGGCGTGGCAGTATGCGTGAAAAAGTAATTGGCTTCGTCTCAGTTCAGCTGTGCTACGGGTGATAAACTTGCTTTTCCTTCGTGCCAGCTTGAATGAAAACTGTCAATCAAACACCTGTCGAACAAATACCCGACACCCTTCCGCGTCCTCGGGAAAGTTCTAAGCCAGGTTCCACGTACGATTTGCTTGTAGTCGGGGCTGGTCCAACCGGCATGGCGTGTGCCATCGAGGCGCAGAAGGCCGGATTCAATGCCGTAATGGTCGACAAAGGGTGTCTCGTCAATTCCATCTATCACTATCCCAACAACATGGTTTTCTTTACGACGCCTGAGTTGCTGGAGATTGGCGAAATCCCATTCACCACCGCATCACCGAAACCTAATCGCCTGGAGGCGCTCGAATATTACCGTCGCGTCGCCCAACGGTACGAGTTGCCGATTCATCAATATGAGTGGGTGAAGACAATCACCGGCAAAGACGGAGATTTCCGGGTCACAACCACCGACCGTCACAGCATCGTCCACGATTACAGCGCGCGCAAGATAGTGCTCGCGACCGGATATTACGATTTGGCAAACAAGCTCGAAATTCCAGGAGAGGACCTGGAGAAAGTGTTTCATTACTATCGCGATCCGCACCCCTACTACGACGCGGATGTTCTGGTAGTGGGCGGAAAAAACTCGGCCGCCGAAGCGGCTCTGGATCTTTGGCGTCACGGGGCTCGCGTGACCATCGTGCATCGCGGTGAAAAGATGCACACCAACGTGAAATACTGGGTGCGTCCCGACATCGATAACCGCATCAAGGCTGGCGAAATTCAAGCCTATTTCCGCAGCACCGTGCGCGAGATTAACGAAGACTGCGTTGTCTTGACGACGCCAGAAGGTCCGGTGCAAATAAAAAACGATTTTGTTTTTGCTCTCACCGGATACCATCCCGACTACGATTTTTTGCGCAGCACCGGCGTCGAGCTTTCTAATGAGCAACTCCGCCCGGTGTGCGACCCGGAAACTCTGGAATCGAACGTTCCTGGAATCTATGTCGCCGGCGTCATCGTCGCGGGTTCTCGCACCAGCGAAATCTTTATTGAAAATGGGCGTTTCCACGGGAAACTAATCGCCAACCATCTGCGCGAAAAAATGGGCGGCGGCAATCAAAATCTTCCGCTCGACGCCACCTAACCTGCGGGCGCGTAGGCTGGTTTATACTGAAGCCATGCCGGGAACTGGAGACAAGACCTTTTATCTAGAGACATTCGGCTGCCAGATGAACGCGCACGACTCCGAAAAAGTCGTCGGAACGCTTCTGCAGCAAGGCTACCGGCAGGTTCCAAGCGTGGAAGAAGCTGGGCTCGTTCTCTACAACACCTGCTCCATCCGCGACAAGGCCGAACAGAAGGTTTTCAACCGGCTCTCCGATTATAAGAAATATCGAGCGCAAGGTAAGCAATTTGGCGTGCTCGGTTGCGTCGCACAGCAGGAAGGCGAAAAGATTTTCGAGCGCGCACCGTATGTTTCCATGGTCTGCGGGTCGGCCTCCTACCGCAATCTTCCGCAAATGCTGGTGCAACTTGAAACCGGTCAGACACGTGTCACGGGTTTAGACGATCGTCAAACCGACGAGTGCTTCGAAACTGAATTCACCGCCCGCACCAATCCCCACCGCGGCTATATCACCATCATCGAAGGCTGCGATAAGTTCTGCGCCTACTGCGTAGTGCCTTACACGCGAGGTAAAGAGCGCAGCCGGACATCCGCTTCCGTTCTTCAAGAGTCAAGGCAGTTGGTCGATCTTGGATATACGGAAATTCAGTTGCTCGGGCAAAACGTTAATTCCTATCGCGACCCAGATGGAAAGAAGTCGTTTGCCGAGTTGCTCGCTGCGATTGCGGAGATTGAAGGCGTCAGGAGGGTAAGGTTTACCACCTCGCATCCCCGCGACTTTGGCCGTGACATCGTCGAAGTGATGGATGCCACTCCCGCACTCTGTGATCACGTGCATCTGCCGGTTCAAAGCGGATCGACGCGGGTGCTCGATGCCATGCAGCGCCTCTATACTCGTGAAGATTATCTCGAGCGAGTCGGCTGGATTCAGTCTGCAAAGCGAGACCTATCGCTTACCAGCGACTTGATCGTCGGCTTCCCAGGGGAAACTGAAAACGAGTTCGAACAAACATTGAGCCTGATGGATGTTGTCGGCTACGACAGCGTCTTCACTTTCAAGTATTCGGCGCGTCCCAACACCCCGGCTCTCGGCCTGGAAGATGCTATTCCCGACGAAGAGAAAGCGCGTCGCTTGGCAGAGGTGAATGCGAGGCAAAAGCAAATCGGGGCGCGCCGCAATCAACGCCACGTCGGACAGATTCTTGAGGTCATGGTCGAAGGGAAGAACGAGTCCCGCGGCCAGTGGATGGGCCGCACATCACAGATCAAGGTGATGAACTTCACCGCTCCTTCCGGCGTCACATTGAAGCCGGGCAGTTACGTCCAAGTGCGGGTGACTACAAGTTTCCCAAATAGCTTAGTTGGAGAATTAGCTCCGATCGCGTAATTCGGCATCGAATATTGTGATGGAAGTGGAAATGAAAATTCGCGGCCTGATGATGGATCCGGTGTCGAACATGCCGATCGTCCTGCTGAAAGATGTTGGCGGTGACACCGTCTTGCCGATATGGGTGGGCGTTTACGAAGCCAATGCTATCGCGCTCGAGATAGAAAAAGTAAGCACTCCGCGTCCTATGACCCACGACCTGATCAAGAATGTCCTGACTGGGCTTGAGGCCTTGGTCCACAAGGTCGTGGTCACAGAATTGAAAGACGACACTTTTTACGCCGTGATTTGGTTGGAGCGGGAAGGCCAGGTGGTAAGTATCGACTCCCGTCCGTCAGATGCTCTGGCGCTAGCCCTGCGTGTGGATTGCCCAATCTTTGTGGACGATGAAGTCTTGAAAAACTCCAAGCAATCTGCCAACCCCGTTCCGGCAGTGAACAGCGAAGAATTGCGCAAATGGCTGGAAGATCTCGGCGACGACGACCTCGGCAAGTACAAAATGTAGAGGATGAAGGCCCTCTTCAGTGCAGCCGTCCTTCTCGCAATCGCCTCAAGCTTTACAGCGTCGGGACAAACAGTTTCCCCGAAACATTCCGCAACAAATCCCACTGCTCAAGAATCGGTGTTTCCTTTGCATGAGACATCTGCCATCAAGGTGAACGCGGACTTGGGCGGGGTGTCCAGTTCCGCGAAGTGCGATGCCGATGGCAATCTCTACGTACCTGGGATCCCCGCTGCCGGGCCGTTGCTGGCGAGCGTGTTCAAGATTGACCCTTCCGGAAAAGTCGTGGCGATTTACAATCCGAAAGATTTTGCCCAGCTAGCACTCGATCGTGCGGACACCTTTACCCCCGCCTCTGACGGCGGTTTATATCAGATAGCGCAACGGGGAATTGTCAAACCGGATATTTACGTTCTGCATTTCGCGTCAGACGGTAGCGCATCGTCCGCAACGCGTCTTGACGCGGGCCTCGAGGTCTACACGTTTGCAGCTTTTTTGGATGGGACGTTTTTGGTGTCAGGAGTGAAGCGCGACCTCATCGACAAAAAAGATCATGGCACTAACTTTACCGCCGTCTTTACCGCAGACGGAAGGGAACTGTCGCAATTGTCGTTCAAGGAAAATGCTTTGGTGGCGCCACCGCCTGCGAACACGTTTGCTAAACCACCAGGGAAGCCGGAAGCTCCCACTTTTGATTTGGCTGAAGCGGAAGCAGGGGCCGACGGCTACCTCTATGTCGTGCGACGTTCTTCCCCCGCTTTGATTTATGTAATTTCTGCCTCAGCAAAAATCGTGAGTACGTTCAAGGTAGAGTCTCCGCTGGCGAATGCGGCACCCGCGGCGTTTCATCTTTCCGGCAACAGGATGGCGGTTTTGTTCATCGACAACAAGGAGAACTCGATTATTGCCGTTGTCGATGCCCAGACCGGGCAGCGAATCGCGAGTTATTCCAGCCCCAGAAGCTTGGGAACGACTTTCGCGTGCTACGCAGCGAACGATGAAGCCTTCACCTTCCTAAGGCTAGAGGGAAGCGAAACGAAGATCGTTCGCGCAGAGGCTCACTGAGCCGTCAGCCGGGGCTGACTTGAGTGTCCTAAAGTTTTTCAGAGTTTATCTGCTCAATTTTCGCCGCAAGAATAAAGTCGGATTCGGTCAGCCCGTCGATGGCATGAGTCCAGATGGTGATCTCAACTTTGCCCCACGCAAGATTGATGTCGGGATGATGACCCTGTTCCTCTGCGATCGCTCCGACCCGATTCACGAAGGCCAGTGCGCTCTTAAAATCCGGAAACTTAAACGAGCGGAGAAGATGATGCTCGCCGTTAATCTTCCATTTCTCCGGCTCCGTTAGTTGCTTGCGGATTTTCTCCAGTTCCTCGCCCTTCAGCGGCGGAACTCCGCCCTTGCAGGGAACGCAATTTCGATCGGCTAGTGTAGGCATAGAAGTGACGCGGTCGATAAATGTTTTTAGCAGACGGGGAGATTGATTTGCGTTTAGACGGGCGAGGGCGCCCGTCCACACGCTAGGTTTCGGTTAAAAAGGAATATCTTCGTCGGTTATTGGCGAGGCTCCCGCCGGGGCGTGCTCCATCTCAGGAGCGCTCTGGTCGAAGTGATTGCCTCCACCCGATGTAGAGGAGCTTCGCGAACCGGAATTCTCTCCGCCGCCGGCGCCTTCGCCGCGCCCACCGAGTAGGACAAGATCATTCGCCACTACTTCGGTCATGTACTTCTTTTGACCGCTTTGCTTGTCGTCCCACGAGCGGGTTTGGAGGCGGCCCTCGATATACACCTTGCCGCCCTTCTTCAGATATTCGCCGGCAATTTCAGCCAGGCGCTGCCAGAGGACAACGTTGTGCCACTCGGTGCGATCCTGCCACTGCCCGTCTTTGCCCTTGAAGCGCTCATTCGTGGCAAGCGTGATTTTAGCCACCGGCGTGCCTTGAGGGGTGAACTTGACCTCCGGATCTTTGCCCAGGTTTCCCACCAGGATCACTTTGTTTACGCTTTTGCCTGCCATAATTTCGAACTCCTTCTCGTCAACTGACTGCCAAGAGGCCCACTATAGCAGAAAGTGCTGCCCTGATTTCAGTGCCTTAGGTACAAGAAAAGTGTGATGAAACAGGGCTGTGGAAAACTTCGCCTGCTCAGTGATGGGTCGGCAAATCCACTCCAAACCGCCGGTGACCGTCGCGCCAAAAGAACTCCTGATGTAGAGACACGGCTAGCCGCGTCTCACTACATCTGAAAGAGCATGAAGTACACGATGACGCCAGTGACAGACACATAGAGCCAGATAGGAAAAGTCCAGCGCGCAATCGCACGATGCCGCTCGAATTGACCCTTAAGGGCTCGCGTCAACGCCGTGATCACCATCGGGACGATGATGATGGCCAAAATTGTGTGCGAGATAAGGATGGCGAAATACAGCGTCCGGATCCAGCCGGTTCCCTTGAAGTAGATGACGCCTCCATGGTGCGGCCAATGGTAGTAAAGATATGACACCAGAAATAAAGACGAGGTCGCAAACGCCGTCAGCATTACGGCGCGGTGCGCGGCAATTCTTCGGCGAGCGATCAGGGCTCGCCCTGTAACGAGCAGCACGGCGCTAAGCCCATTAAGCGTCGCATTTATTTTCGGAAAGATAGAGTAGTCAGTCATGGTCTTCTATGTTTGTACGAGGATTGAGCTACGATGGCAAGGAATGAGCGCTGATACCGAGCGACGAGGTGGCGCGGCAACAGGGTAGCGCCGGCATCCTGCCGGCTGTCATGAGGGCGTCTCGCCCTCAGCGCCGTGGATTAGACGCGCCCGACAAACAACGCTACAGCCCAAGGCTAGCAAGTTTCGACTCTTGCACGAGCGGCTTCCGATAGAATAAAAGTTAAATGCCAGATGTAGAGAATTCCGCAGCATCTTCGGCGACAGTCGAACAGCCCGAGATCGTCGTCCGAGCGGCGACAGCAATCCCGCCGCTGCCGGTCGTGGCAGTCTGGGCGCGTGATCTCTTGGTCTCGCTCGCCATCTCGGCCTTCATTATCATCTTCCTATACCAGCCTGTGAAAGTCGAAGGCACCAGCATGATGCCCGGCCTCCAGGACCAGGAGCGCATCTTCGTCAACAAATTCGTCTATCACTGGGAGCCGATTCAGCGTGGCGATATCGTCGTCTTCCGCTATCCACGCGATACTTCAAAGAGCTACATCAAGCGCGTTATCGGAGTCGCCGGCGACCGCATCCGCATCGATGACGGGCAGGTATACGTGAACGGTGAGGCTCTCGCCGAGGCTTACGTACCGCTCGATTACGAAGATGCCCGGGCCCTCCAGGAAAGAACAGTCCCGGCGCACAGCTTCTTCGTGCTCGGCGACCATCGCTCCATGTCAAACGATAGCCGCGACTTCGGCTTCGTCAACGAGCGTTTCATCTACGGAAAAGCCGTCTTCGGTTATTGGCCGATGGAAAAGCTGGGAAGGCTGCGGTAGGCCGGCCCCGAAGTTATTCCCGGCGTTATTTTCGGAAATAAGCACCACTTTTCCTCAGCTATCCTCGTGTTTTATCCGCCGCCTTCCGTTGCACTGCTGCTAAAATTCTTGAAATCCACATCCAGGAGTTGCGATGCAAGCGATCCTTGCACTCGAAGACGGCCGAGTCTTTCGAGGCAAAGGCTACGGCGCTAAAGGCGAATGCTCCGGCGAAGTCGTTTTTAATACCTCCATTACCGGATACCAGGAAATTTTCACCGACCCATCCTACGCAGGACAAATCGTCGTCCTGACCAACCCTGAAATCGGAAACTACGGCACCAATCCCGAAGACAACGAAGCCGTGCGTCCTTACATCGAGGGCTTGGTCGTGCGCGAGTTTTCGAAGGTCAGTTCGAACTGGCGCTCGCAGCAAGTCACCGACGAATTCATGGAGCAGTTCCGAATTCCGGTGCTCGCCGACATCGATACGCGGGCACTGGTGCGCCACCTGCGCGACAACGGCGTGATGCGCGGAGTGATCTCCACGCTCGAGGCCGACACCGACAAGCTCATCGCAAAAGCCCGCGCGATTCCAAAAATGGACGGGCAAGATCTAGCTAAAGTGGTCTCAACGAAAAACACTTATGTCTGGGAAACAGGCGAGCGATCGCACCTTCCTGACGAAATTGTTGGAGTCAAAGACGAGCCCGCGCGCTTCCACGTAGTTGCCTACGACTTCGGCATCAAGCAAAACATCCTGCGCAAGCTGCGCGGAGAAGGCTGCAAAGTCACGGTAGTTCCGGCGCAGACAACCGCCGAAGACGTGCTCGCTCTCAAGCCCGACGGAGTCTTCCTATCGAATGGCCCCGGAGACCCCGAACCCTGCACCTACGCAGTCGATAACATTCGCCGCCTCATGGGACGCCAGCCCATTTTCGGCATTTGCCTGGGCCATCAACTCACCGGCATCGCCTTAGGAGGCAAAACCTTCAAGCTCAAATTCGGTCACCACGGCGGCAATCATCCCGTGAAGCAATTGGGCAGCGGCAAGATCGAAATCACCGCCCATAACCACAACTTCGCCGTCGACCCTGATTCGCTCCCTCAAAGCGAAGTCGAATTGACCCACATCGATCTGAACGACGACACGCTGGAAGGTATGCGCCATCGCAATCTGCCGCTCTTCACCGTGCAATACCACCCCGAAGCAGCGCCGGGCCCGCATGACTCACACTACCTGTTCAAGGATTTCGTGAAGATGATGGAGGAATGCAAGCGGTGAACTTGGGTGGAGGATTGTTTTAGATGAACTGTTTGGGTGAAGTGTTTAAGTGAAGGACTGTTTTAGATGAGCTACGGCAAGTTCCCTCTAATAATTGTCATCCCGAGCGAAGCGAGGGATCTGAAGTTTGCCGAAAGATCGGGCGCATTCGGGGGCCAAGGCATCGCATCCAGTAAGGGGTTCAGTCATGCAAGATGACAGACGTTATTACGTTTACATCATGGCAAGCCGCTCTCTGACTTTATACACCGGTGTTACGGGGAACCTTTATGCTCGCGCCCTGCAGCACAGAGCTGGAGAGATTGAGGGATTTACGAAGAAATATAGGGTGACTCGTCTCGTCCACTACGAACCACTCAAATATGTGAATAACGCGATCGCCCGAGAGAAGCAAGTCAAAGCTTGGACGAGGGCAAAGCGGATTGCTCTGATCAAAACGATAAATCCGACATTTCAGGACTTGGCGGAGGGCTGGGGCGAAGCCACGAAGCTGCAGATCCCTCACTTCGTTCGGGATGACAATTCCAAGAAAGAACCTGAACGCATCGTAAAAGCTAGCGATGATTCAAAGATAAATTCGGGTAGCGCAGGAGGGCGCACCGCATGACCCTCCCTTCGCTGAACTGTCGTTGTCAGAACTGTCATTGTCAGAACTGTCGTTATCAGAACTGTCGTTATCAGAATCGTCATCCTCAGAGTCGTTACTCCAAGGGTTGTCATCCCGAACGAAGTGAGGGATCTGCAGTTACCGACGCTCGCGATAAAGTGGCGACACTCAACAAGCCGAACTTAACAGGCCTCTGGCCGAAAGCATCGGGGTAAATGCCAAAACGAACAGACATCTCGAAAATCCTAATCCTGGGCTCCGGCCCCATCGTCATCGGCCAGTCGGCCGAGTTCGACTACTCCGGAACGCAAGCCTGCAAGGCGCTCAAGGCCGAGGGCTTTGAAGTTGTACTTGCGAACTCGAACCCCGCGACCATCATGACCGATCCTGAGTCGGCCGACCGCACCTACATCGAGCCGCTCACGCGCGAATATCTCGAAGAAATTATTCGTGTGGAGCGGGAAATGTCTCCGACCGCGGGCTTTGCGGTGCTGCCGACGGTCGGCGGACAGACCGCCCTCAATCTTGCTATCGATCTTGCTGATGGAGGTGTGCTGGAAAAATATAACGTCCATCTCATCGGCGCGCAGATCAGCGCCATCAAGAAGGCCGAGGACCGCCTCGTTTTCAAAGATGCCATGCAGCGCATCGGCCTTGATGTTCCAAAGTCAGCGCTGGTTAACAACCTCAAAGATGGAGTCGAATTTGCCGGCAAGATTGGTTTCCCAGTCATCATCCGCCCGTCGTTCACGCTCGGAGGTACGGGCGGCGGCATTGCCTACAATCGCGAAGAGTTGATGGAAGTCCTCGCTCGCGGCCTCGATCTTTCTCCCGTGCACGAATGCCTTATCGAAGAGTCCGTCCTCGGATGGAAAGAATATGAACTCGAGGTGATGCGCGACACCAAAGACAACGTCATAATCATTTGCTCGATTGAGAATTTCGACCCGATGGGCGTCCACACCGGCGACTCCATCACCGTAGCCCCCGCACAGACTCTCACCGACCGCGAATATCAGATGATGCGCGACGCCTCGATCGCCGTGATCCGCGAGATCGGCGTTGAAACCGGCGGCTCGAATATTCAGTTTGGCGTGAACCCATCCACCGGACGCATGGTCGTGATCGAGATGAACCCGCGCGTTTCGCGGTCCTCGGCGCTTGCTTCGAAAGCCACTGGTTTCCCGATTGCCAAGATTGCCGCGAAGCTCGCGGTCGGCTACACGCTCGACGAAATTCCAAACGACATTACCCGCAAAACTCCAGCGTGCTTTGAACCGACGCTCGATTACGTGGTTGTAAAAATTCCGAAGTGGCAGTTTGAAAAGTTTCCTGGCGCCGACGAATCGCTTGGACCCCAGATGAAGTCGGTCGGCGAAGTAATGGCCATCGGCCGGACCTTCAAAGAAGCACTGATGAAGGCAGTGCGCGCGCTCGACACCGGAAAAAAGGTTGGTTCCGAGAAAATCGAGCCGAAGATTCTTACCCAGCGTTTGGTGACGCCGCATCCAGAGCGGCTCTCCTACGTTCGCTACGCTATTCGCCAGGGGCACACCATCAAGCAGATCGCAAAGATGACCTCGATGGATCCCTGGTTCCTCTACCAGCTCAAGGAAATTAACGACATGCAGCTTGAGCTGGAAAAGCATCCGATGGAATCTTTGCCCACCGAAATTCTGCGCGATGCCAAGCGTATGGGTTTCTCAGACGGGAGGCTCGCCGGAATCTGGCGTCTCGACGGCAAAGGCGGACAGGAAAAAGTTCGCCACTTCCGCAAAAAGCATGGGGTCAAGCCCGTCTACAAACGCGTCGACACTTGCGCCGCTGAATTCGAGAGCTTTACGCCGTATCTCTATTCAACATACGAAGAAGAAGATGAATCGGCACCGACCAACAAGAAGAAAGTTGTAATTCTCGGATCGGGCCCAAATCGCATCGGGCAGGGAATTGAATTCGATTACTGTTGCTGCCACGCGAGCTACGCGCTGCGCGAAGATGGTTACGAGACCATCATGATCAACTGCAATCCGGAGACGGTCTCAACCGATTACGACACCAGCGACCGCCTTTACTTCGAACCGCTTACTCTCGAAGATGTATTCGCCATATGCGAACACGAAGCCTCTGCCGGAGCGCCCGTCGGAGTGATCGTACAATTCGGCGGGCAAACTCCGCTCAATCTTTCGCTGCCTCTCAAAGCCGCCGGCATAAAAATCATCGGCACCACTCCCGAATCGATCGATCTCGCCGAAGATCGCAAGCGCTTCGGCAAGTTGCTGGAAGAACTCGACATTCCGCAGGCGCCCGGAGCCATGGTGGCATCGGTGGAGGAAGCCGTCGCCGCCGCCAATAAAATTGGCTTCCCCGTGCTAGTCCGCCCGTCTTACGTTCTCGGCGGGCGCGCCATGGTGATCGCTTACGACGAAGACACAATCCAGCAATACATGAAGCAGGCAGTCGAATATTCGCAAGACCGCCCCGTGCTTATCGACAAATTTCTCGAAGACGCGATCGAAGTGGACGTCGACGCACTCTCCGATGGCGAAGACGTCGTCATCGGCGGCATTATGCAGCACATTGAAGAAGCGGGCATCCATTCCGGCGACTCATCCTGCGTCCTGCCGGCAGTCGATATCCCCGAGCCTCTGCTGGAACGAATGCGCGAATACACCTTCAGCCTTGCGCGAGCCCTCAAGGTTATCGGCTTGATGAACGTGCAGTTTGCCATCCCGCGGGGCGCACAGTTCGCGGACAATAGTGAGAGTGTGGGGACGGGCGCCCTCGTTCGTCCTAGCGGAGCGCAGCTCCGCGGCGACATGGCGGAAGGCATTGATAAGGTCTACGTCCTTGAGGTAAACCCGCGCGCCTCGCGCACAGTGCCATTCGTCTCCAAAGCCACCGGTGTTCCAATGGCAAAAATCGCAGCCCGCCTGATGACCGGCCGAAAGCTGCGCGAGTTCCTGCCTGAGAACATCGAGCGCGGCACCGACCTCGACACCGGCCATAACTTCTTCGTGAAGTCCCCCGTCTTTCCGTGGTCGAAATTCCCGGGAGTCGACACCGTGTTGGGCCCTGAAATGCGCTCGACTGGCGAAGTCATGGGCATCGCCGACAACTTTGGCGGAGCCTTCGCCAAAGCTCAAATCGCCGCTGGCCAGCAACTGCCGATCAAAGGCACGGTTTTCGTGAGCGTGACGGATCACGACAAGCCCGCCGCAGTCGATGTTGCCCGCCGCTTCGTCGATATGGGATTCAAACTCGTCGCCACGCACGGCACGGCCGATTATCTCGAAGAAGCTGGGCTGGTTGTAGATCGAGTCTACAAAGTCAAAGAAGGAAGGCCGAACGCGGTCGATATGATTAAGGCCGATCGCATCCAGCTGATCGTAAATACCCCTCAGGGCCCGGACCCGTATTTCGACGAGAAGGCCATTCGTCGCGCTGCGGTTACAGCTCGCATTCCGACAATCACCACGCTCTCCGCCGCGCGCGCCGCGGCTGAAGGTATCGCCGCACTCCAGCGCGGGGAAATTCGAGTGCAAGCTCTGCAGTCGCTGCACGCCGAACGTCTAGCCTCGCATCATCAGGAAAGGTAATGCGCGAACTGCCGCAGGCGGGGAAGTTTTCGTAACTCCACCACGCAGTCACAGTCGTCTGAATTTTTGTCGGCGGTGCATGGAAACTGGGTAACTGTGTACTACGACTTCACCTGCTTTTTTCATAAATGCAACCATGAACGGTGTCTTTGTGACCCTCACCTATCAAACCGAGTTTGCGCAGGGAGAAGGGCAGGAACGTTTCGTGGGGGACGTTCACGGCACCGAGGCGACTCTGGTTGGCTACAATGTCAATTTCAGAGACTTGATCGTTGAGTAGCCGGTTTCCCACGCATGACTAAAAAGGCATTTCTTATTATCGGAACAGTTCTTGGCCTCCCTATCATGATCGCCGCTTTTGTTTTGGGTCCAGCGGCCTTCGACCTTCTCTTTCACCGCCAGTCGCCAGAGCGATTTTTAGTGCCCACTGGTTATCAGGGATGGGCCAAGGTCGATTTTCGTCAGAAGGGAATGCCCGCCCTGCCGATGGAAGATGGTCGCACCCTGCTCAAGCTCGACGAACATGCCGCTTTACGAACCTCTTCTGACCCGCCCTCAAACCACAATAAGGACGATTTCTTTTATTATTCCGGAGACCGCCGCACGCCAGTTTCAAATTTAGGCGTCTGCAAAGGCGGCATGATTTGGCAAATCGAAACCATGGTCGACGACAAAACTTCGACTCCATTCGTCCGGTTCTACGTCGGAACAGAAGCCCAATACCGCCACGAAGTCGACCCGGAAAATAGAGAACCAGCCTGCGACCACTAATCTAGGCGGGTGACAACCTTACATTGCCCGCTTGATAATTGAATTTTGTATCTAACCAACGGCTTGGAGTATGAATGCTTTTATCTGGAATATTTGCGCCGATCACCACACCTTTTTATCCTGATGGCGAGGTTTACTACAAGAAGATCGAAGCCAACGTTGAGCGCTACTCGCGCACGCCGCTCGCTGGGATCGTGGTCGAAGGGTCGACGGGCGAGGCCATCTTGCTCTCGCACCAGGAAAAAAAAGATGTGCTGAAAGCCGCACTGGCTGCCGCCGCACCGGCGAAAGTGATGATTGCCGGAACTGGAGTCGAGTCCGCCCACGAAACCTTGCTTCTCACTGAGTATGCCGCTGCACTCGGCTACGACGTAGCCATGGTGCGCACGCCGCATTACTACAAAAAGCAGATGCGTCCGGAAAATCTGCTCGCCTTTTTTCGCACCGTTGCCGATCGCTCGCCGCTTCCGGTCATGCTCTACAACATTCCACAAGCTACCGCATACGAGCTGCCCGCCGAACTTGTGATTGAGCTTGCGGGTCACCCGAACATCATCGCGATAAAAGAGTCAGGAGGCAATCTCGACAAAGTGAAAGCGATGGTTGAAGGGACTAAAAATGTGAAGCGCCAGGCCACGGTCACCGATACATTCGCCGCCGTCACTCCTCGAATGCTGAAAGCGGCGACGGCCGAGAGGGAAAGAGCGAGCAGGGAACTGGTTAGCGTGGCTTCGCTAACCGGGACATTGAACTCCGAGAAAGCAGAGTCATCCGAATCAGCCCAATTGCAATCTTCCCAAGCGCGTTCTCTGGATGCCACTAAACCCTCTCCCTCATCCTCTGCGGTCACCATAGTCGGCAAACTTAAAACCCGTAAGAGGGAAGTTGGATTCCAGGTGATGGTCGGGAACGCGCAGCAGCTTCATGCGTCACTCGAACTCGGAGCTGCAGGCGGTGTGCTCGCCTTCGCCTGCCCAGCCCCAATGGCCTGCTACGAAATTTACGCAGCATTCAAGGACGGAGATAAGGCTCTGGGCAACGAAAAGCAAGACCGGGTCAAAATAGCGGCGCAGCGCGTTGTTGGAGACTTCGGAGTTCCCGGCGTTAAGCACGCCATGGATATCAACGGATATTTTGGGGGCGCCGCCAGGCTGCCCTTCCTACCCCTCAGCGGAGACGACAAGGCAGAGATAGAAAAACTAATGGCCGGAATCAAAAGCTAGTTTCTTGCTACAATTGCCCCGATTTTGAGGGGCATCAACCGTGAAAGTTATCTTTGTTTGTCTTGTTGGAGTAGCATTCGCTTTCTCTGCCGCAGCCAAAGATTTACCTACGCAGATCATCAACTGGCCACCGACCGGCAACCCGATCGTGCGCTTCTCCCTCGGAAAGTTTAGAGAAGTCAGCAACGTCGCAGGGAGACACAACTATCTCATCGAGACCACAGCGGACAATCTGTGGACCAAGAAAATCGCGCACATGGGATTCAACCTTTATCTTTTCGACAAAAATAAAGTGCGCATCGGCGACGGCTGGATCACCATTGAAAATGTACCGGTTGGCCAGTCGGTAAAATTTCAAACTACAGTGCGCGCGATCGGCACTCCCGCTTCTGTAGAACTGGTAGTGAATTCAGTCCCCGACGAATTGCGGCCTCTTGCCCCTCCGAAGAAAGTATCGATCACGGTCAATTCTGTCCCGCAAGGCGCGGTGGTTTCTATCGACGGCACGGAGGCCGGAACCACCCCCAAACTCGTCCAACTGACTGTGGGAAAACACAGCCTGCGCTTCGTCAAGGAAGGCTTCAACAATGGCAACTTTCCTCTGGAGATCGGTCCCGACGACGTTTCCGGAGGAAGCGTCAGTTATGAGCTTGGCACTTCTGCGCATGACACCATTGAACTTCGAGATGGGTCGGTATTGGTCGGCGATCTTATCTCCATCACTGGTATGGATATTCAGGTCCGGGTGGCAGGCGAACTTCAGACCCTGAATCGCAACACAATCAAGCGCATTCTTCTGACCGAACGCGATCCCGTCAACTAAGCACTAAGTTCAGCGAAACGCTCCTTGTGCGACGGGTCTGCATTCTTTTATAATTCGAACGAACGTTCGAACTTATGTCTGCTTCTGCGCAAATCACGGTGTCCCGGGCTCGGAACACGAGATCGAGCAAACCACCAGAGTCGGCCGCTTCGAATCGATACGATCGCCGCCTGAGTGTCATTCTCGATCACGCAACCGAGGTGTTTTTTCTGAAGGGATATGAGGGTGCCTCCATGCGCGATCTTTCTCGCGCCACGGGGATGTCGCTGGCAGGGCTTTATTACTATTTCGAATCAAAAGAACGGCTTCTCTTCCTCATCCAAGAGCACACCTTTACGACGATTCTGAAGAACTTGAAGGCGCGGCTCGAAAAGGTTCATGATTCAGAACAGCGAATTCGTGTCTTCATTCTCAATCATCTCGAATATTTTGTAGCCAACCGGCACGGGCTCAAAGTTCTGGCACACGAAGACGAATCGCTGAAAAACAGACTTGGCGCGGAAATCGCTGCAATCAAGCGCGAGTATTTTCGAATATGTCTAGGGCTGATGGAAGATTTCCAGCGTGATCAAAAGCTCGATTTCAACGCTCGAACGGCAGTAATGAGTCTCTTCGGCATGATCAATTGGATCTACACCTGGTATAACCCGCGCATCGACGGCGAGGCCGGGGCGCTCGCGGAAGAGATGGGCACCATTTTTCTTAAGGGGATAGTGAGTGTACAAATGCCAAAGGGACGAAGCGCCCCTGCTCAGCCCCTAAAGGGGCGGGGAAGGGGAAGGGTAAAGGGTTTGCGGCATCGCTGAAGCGATGCCCTGATACGACCCAAGACCACGCAAACGCTGACTTATAAGCCATTAAAAATCGAAGGCCAAGCAAATTAAACCGTAGAAAAGCTAAAGGTCGCAATTATAAAAACCAACAGGTAAAAGGAGCATTCAGATGGCGACGACAACGCAGCCGGTAACCGGCGAAACCACAAAGCAATTGATTAACTATCGAACCGATGCTGGTGTCGCTGTGATCGAGATGAACGATCCGCCCGCGAACACTTATACCTATGAGATGAATCGGGCGCTCGATGAAGCCATCCTCAAAGCTCGCATGGATAATGACGTTTACGTCATCGTGCTCACAGGAAATGGTGACAAGTTTTTCTCAGCCGGTGCGAACATCAAGATGCTAGCCTCGGTCGACCCGACCTTTAAGTATTACTTCTGCCTGCACGCAAACGAGACACTTCTCCGCCTCGAGCACACTCCGAAACTCGTGATTGCCGCCCTTAATGGCCACTGCGTTGGCGGAGGCCTCGAGATCGCGATGGCTGCCGACCTTCGAATTGCGCGCAAAGATGCCGGCAAAATCGGCCTGCCGGAAGTCAATCTGGGCGTGCTCCCGGGCACCGGCGGCACGCAACGCCTGTCGCGCCTAGTCGGGAAAAGTAAGGCAATTGAACTGATGATTACAGGCAATACGTTCTCGTTCGAAGAAGCGCTGGAATACGGCATCATCAACGACATTTTCGAGCGCGAAGGCTTCATGGAAAACATCATGGAATACGCCCGCCAGTTCACTCCGCCAAACAAGGCAGCGAAAGCCGTTGGGCGCATCAAACGCGCGGTGCAAACAGGCTGGGAGATTCCGATGGAGTCAGCTCTTGCCGTCGAGCGCGAGAACCAGCAAATACTTTTCCAGAGCGACGACGCCAAGGAAGGTCTCGCGGCGTATGTGGAAAAGCGTCCCGCAAATTTTACGGCCAAGTAGGGTCTTGCCGGAATGGTTTGTGAGCGCTGCGGTCACAACCTGATCTGTAATACGAGAGAGAAGTCCACCACGCGCAACACGCGTCAAAGTAATCGGGAAGGGCACGGCTCATAGCCGTGCCACCCGAAATCATAACTATCGCGGGCTTTAGCCCCTGAGGTCTTATGCCAGGCAAAGTAGCAAAAATCGGAAGCTTCAGCGAATGGGTCGGAATTTTCAACGAATGGCGTAAAGAAGTTGGCGTCGACAAAGACGACGTAGAGGCTTTCAAATTCGACACCCTGTACGGCGCGATTGAAACCGAAGAAATCCAATTTGGAGCCTACAAAGGTCGCAACAAATGGCAGAACCTGCGCCAGGTTCCCACCCAGCAGATGCGGGACGCTCTGATGAACATGATCATCTACCAGGGTGATACCGAGTTCGCGAGCGTTGAGCAGCAGCGCAATCTGTTCGAAACCGCGCCGACAGAGTGGGACCGTCGCGCCATCACGCGCGTCATGATCGAAGAGATGCGTCATGGCTGGCAGATGTGCGCTTTGCTTATCGACTTCTTCGGGTCTTCCGGCAAAGTGGAAGCGCAAAAAATGCTGGAGCGGCGGGCCTTCGAAAACAAGCGCCTGTTGGGCACTTTCAACGTCGATGTCGATAACTGGCTCGATTTCTTTACGTACACCGACTTTGTGGATCGTGACGGCAAGTTTCAACTCCAGATGTTGAAGTATTCATCATTCGCGCCGCTCGGGCGATCTACGTCTTACATGCTTCGCGAAGAGGCTTTTCACATGGGCACTGGCAACGATGGCCTGCGCCGCGTGGTCGAGGCTGGCGTGATTCCTCGGTGGTTGCTCCAAAAATATCTCAACAAGTGGATTTCAAGCTCATTTGATCTCTTTGGCACTGACCACTCTTCATCCGCTCATTGGGCATATGTATGGGGCATCAAGGGGCGCTATGACGAACTGAAGAATGACACCGTCGCCGATCTCGACGACCTAAACGACTACAGCCGCCATCTTTACAGAGAAGAAGTTTCAGGTCTTGTCGAGCGCCTGAACTCTTTCCTCCAGGTGGGCGAGAAACATTTCTACACTCCCGACATTCGCTTCAATCGCAATATCGGTCGCTGGGCCGGCCAGAAGTTTAACTGCGAGACCGGAGAGATGCTCGACGATCGCAGTTACGAGCAGCACTGCCAGGAAACTTTGCCGAGCGCCGAAGATAAGACCTTGCTGCTCGACATCATTCGCAACGAAAAGAAGTGGATTAAAGAGAAAGTAGGAGCGCGCGATCCTCTTTCAACCATTGCCGAACCGCGCAAATCGGCAATCAACATATGACTTAAGCAGGGCGGGGATCGTTACCGGCCCAATCAATATGACCGTCCAAAGCCAAGCCACTACTTCCCTTCAGGTTAACTTCAGCACGCCCGTAGCGAGCATCACGCTATGCCATCCGCCATTGAACGTGATCGACCTCGCGATGGCTCGCGATCTCACCCATGCGCTCGCGGAGATCGAATCGCACCCTGAGATTTCCGTCATCGTCTTTAAAGGCTCCCCATCCGCTTTTTCAGCGGGAGTGGACATACCCGCTCATTTGCCGGAAACGATTCGAGAGATGCTCACCAGCTTTCACGATGTGATTAAAAGCATCATCACGTCACGGAAGGTGACAATCGCCGAAGTCACCGGCAAATGTCTTGGCGGCGGCGCTGAGCTTGCGCTCGTTTGCGATATGGTCTACACGGCCCGCGATGCAACTTGGGGATTCCCTGAGATCAAGCTAGGCTGCTACCCGCCGGTCGCGACCGTCGCCCTGCCGGCGGTGGTCGGGCAGAAGCGCGCGTCGGAACTAGTTCTGACCGGCCGCCATTTTTCAGGCGACGAGGCTGTGGCCATGGGCCTTGCCAATCGGTCTGCTCGCAAGGAAGAATTACCAATCTTAGTAGAAAGCATTCTCGAACAGCTTCGCCTACTAAGCCCGGTGGCTCTGGCTCACGCCAAAAAAGCTATCTATGCGTGGGACGCGAATCACTTTGATAAAGGGCTAACGCGCGCTGAGAAGATATATTTGGAAGAGCTTACTACCACACACGACGCGCGTGAGGGTATTATGGCTTTTCTCGAAAAGCGGCCGCCACGATGGACAGGGAACTAGAAGAGTCGCGAATTACATTGGCCGAGGGTGTCTCCCCTTATGCTTCCGGTCACCTGATGTGCCGGAGCGCACTCTGGGGCGTCGCTGGATTTCTCGGCTGTGCGTACTTCGCCGCGGTATCATTTCTCCACGTCAGCCGAAGAGAATACGACTGGCCTCACGATGCCTGGACGGCGGCGACTTACATAGTCTGGATTGTATTGCTCGTCGCGCTTGCCTACGACACTCGCTGTCTACGAGAAAAAATGTTTTTTGGTCTACTTGTGGCCAATTTTGTTGTCGGCTTCGGATTAACCGTTTGGCATAACATTCAAACCGCTGACGTTCGCAGCGCTCGTGTTGCGACTGGTGTATTGTGGGCACTTGCTGGGATTGTTAGTCTGACTACGATAGGCGGCGCAACGGATGCGCCTCATAAGGAAAAGCCGGGGCAGCGAGTAGCTTAACCGCCGCAACATTCGAATGCTTATGGAATTTGAAATCTCCCCTTCGCAGGTCAAAGCGCTCCAAAAAAGTGGCGAGCCATTTACGCTTCTCGATGTTCGCGAACCCTGGGAAGTTGAAGCGTCAAAAATTGAGGGCGCAAAGCTCATCCCCATGGGTGAAGTTCCGGCGCGGGCGCATCAAGACCTTGATCCCGACGATCACATTGTGGTCCTGTGTCACCACGGCGTCCGATCGCTCAGCGTTACAAACTGGTTGCGGCAGCAAGGTTTTGAAAACGTGCAGTCGATGCGCGGAGGCATCGACGGATGGGCTCGCACGGTCGATCCCAAAATTCCTTTATACTGAGCTTCCCCTCATGAAGCGAATGCGGTGAACCAGCCTTGATCACCGATTGCCATATCCACATCGAACCCATCGAACTCTTCAAACCGCACGCGCTCGAATTGATGAAGCGCAACCGCGCTAATTTTTCCGAGATCGAAGAGTACTGCCGTTCGCCAAAAGCGTTTCTGAATTATCTGGATAAATGCGGTATCGACCGCGCCGTGTTGATCAACTATGTGGCGCCGGAAGTCATGGGCTTCACATCAGCGGTAAATGATTTCGTAGCCGACTACACCAGCCATAATCCGAAAAGGCTCATCTCGTGCGGTAGCTTGCATCCGCGGCACACGAGCAACGTTATGGCAGATGTCGAACACATTCTAAAACTCGGTATTCGGATGATCAAAATCCATCCGCCGCATCAGTTGCTTTATCCCAACGATTATTTGAATGGAGTGAAAGAGCTCGAAATCATCTACCGCGCCGCCGAAGCCAACGGAATCCCAGTCATGTTCCACACCGGCACATCAATTTTTCCGGGAGCGCGCAATAAATACGGCAATCCGATTTTTGTCGACGATGTTGCGGTTGACTTCCCGAAGCTCAAAATCTTGCTCGCGCACGGCGGCCGCCCGTTATGGATGGAGACTGCTTTCTTTCTCATCCGCCGTCATCCCAACGTTCATCTGGATATCAGCGGCATTCCACCGAAGACTTTATTGACCTATTTCCCGCGCCTTAAAGAGATTGCCCACAAGACGCTCTTCGGCACGGATTGGCCGGGGCCCGGAGTTCCCGATGTCAGACAAAATCTCGAGGACTTCAAGGCCCTGCCAATCGACGACGCGATGCGCGACCAGATTCTCAGCAAGACCGCCGCTTCGCTCTGGCCGGAATAACCCTGGCAACTAATCTTTGCCGGACTTGCCTCCGCTGGCTCTTGTCCCCGTTAACTCGTCTGCCAAAGCATCGGCGCCGTAAATCTTGCGAAGCGCTTCAATAATTCCTCGCGAGTCAACATGCACGGCACGTGCTACCCGATCGTCGTAGTAAAGATCCAACACCAAAGATTGAATGTTGCCGTCAAAGATAATTCCGACGACTTCATTGTTCTTGTTTACCGTCGGGCTGCCGGAGTTTCCTCCAATAATGTCTGCCGTCGAAACATAATCAAGAGGAGTCTGCAGATTTAGTTTTGACTTCATCGTGCGCCAGCTCGGCGCGAGATTGAACGGAGGCTTATCTCCGTGTTCATCGGCGTGCTTAAATGCCCCTTCGAAGGTGGTGTAATACGGGATATCTATGCCGTTGTCTTTATAGCCTTTCACCGTGCCGTAGCTCAGGCGCAGCGTGAAAGTTGCATCCGGAGGCTGCGTAAACCCAGCCACTTCGAAGCGAGCCCGAGCTATAGTGGCGCCGTCTCGACGGAAAACGGCATCCACTTCGTCGTCAAAGCGTTTTCGTACCGACCGAGCTTCAGGATCAATCTTGCGCATCAGAACAATCAATGGATCGGTGCTTGCATCCACCGCCGCCTTTCCCCCCTCGTACAACTGCTTACGAACTGCGACGTCGTCGAGTTTGGTTCCGGCGATGAGATCATTCGCCACCTGTTCGGGACTCTTGCCACCAAGCGCGATCTTCACTGCGGCGTCGTCACTGCCTAACGCATCTTGAAGCTGTGTAAGTGATAGTGCAAGATTCGCCGCTTCAAGCTTCTTATAAATCGGCGCAGTGCTGAAGAGTTGTTGTTCCAGTGAGGGCAATGCAGAATCTCGAAACTCTCGAAGCCGATCGCCGTTTGGCTTTGGCTTTTCGTCGGCTGCCCGCACAATGTCGCGGGCATATCCGGCCAATTCGGCACTAAACCCACGCATACGCTCCACAAAAACCAATTTCTTATAAATTTCGCGATTCACTTTCGCAGCACCGGAAATTTCCTGCCAGGGGTTTGGCCCTCCGGAATGCTTTTCCATGTACGTCTTTTCGCGCTCGCGCTCCGCCGACTCAATCGCGGACATTTTTGTGTTGTCCTGCAAGCCGCCATATTCGCCGTTAATGGCTTTGTAGGAGTTCTGCAGTCCAAAGATGTCTCCTTGGGCAATGCGTGCGTTCTCATCGGATTCGGTACTGAATTTCTGCAACATCGCGATGCGGCGTTTGTAGACCGCAAGGCGGGTAGGGAAATCAACATCTTTCAGAAACTGGAGTTGAGACACCGTCTTTAGACGATCCGTATTTCCGGGATGGCCCGAGACAAAAATCAAATCTCCGTCTTTCACTCCTGTCTTCGACCATTGCAGATAATTGTCGAGGTGAACCGGTTTGTCGTTTTCGTAAACCCTGAAGAATGTGATGTCCAGGTCGTAGCGCGGGTAGGTGAAGTTATCAGGATCGCCACCAAAGAAAGCAGCGTCAAACTCCGGTGCGAACACCAGGCGCACATCCGTATATTTTTTGTACTTGTAGAGGTTAAAAACTTCTCCTGAATAGAGGGTCACGACGTCGCAACGCATGCCGGTTGACTTTGCGCACTCCTGCTCGATGGCGCTCATCGCAGATCGCTGCGCCTGCCCGCTGGCAGCAGCGGAAGTGCCCGCGGGCGAGGACGACTTCACCTTAGCGGTGATGTCGTCGATCCCCATCAGCACATTCAGTTCAAGATCCGGGCACTTCGCCTCGTCAGTCTGAGTTTTGGCATAAAAGCCCGATTTCATATGGTCAACGCCAGAAGTCGAGAGCTTCTGAATACAGTCGGCTCCGACGTGATGATTCGTGAAAGCGAGGCCGTCAGCGGAGACGAACGACCCAGAGCCCCCATTGTTGAATCGGACAGAAGAGAGACGCAGGTGATCCAGCCACTGTTGGGTAGGGGAAAAGCCATAGTGCTTTTCAACCTTGGCAGTCGGGAAGGCGTTATACAACCACATACCTTCATCGGCCAAAGCGAGCGGAACTCTTAAGGTGGTGAAGCCCAACAGTGCACAAATCAACAATCTCGTCTTCATCTTAGTCAATCTCCTAAAACTCATCTTTACTAACGGTTGCCATCCGCGGGAGAGCCCAACTTTTCACTCTACACGGTCACTCTTATGGCCGCCAAGCCGTTGACGTGAGTCAGAGCTACGAATAGGCGGGTTCGTCACGTTGTCAGTACCCTGAACGGAAGGCCATGTCCCTATGTCATTTGATTGGCCTTTAGTCATTGTCCTATTCTCGTAATCACGCGGTAGTTACGTAAGGATTAACACACCTTCGAGAGCCGGCGGAATTCCCCGACCGTCGGCTTATCTCTCACTGAGAGCCAGAGGTGTCCTCTTTCGCCTGTTACAGGCACATGGGTGTATATAAATGAAGTTTTTGTTCTGGATTACCTCGATTTCTCTCCTTGCCTTCGGTGCCGAAATTTCCTTCGCTCAGGGTGGCTATCAAGTTGTGTCGGTTCAGGACGGTGGCACGATACACGGGACCGTCTCCTGGCAGGGAGCCACACCCCACCTGATAGCCTCGGAAATTAATAAAGACGTACAAGTATGCGATCCGTTAGGCCAGAAACACAAAGATTTAGAGCGTCTGCTGATTTCTCCTACCGGGGGCATCGCAAATACCGTGGTGTTTCTGCGAAACATCACTCAGGGGAAGGCAATGGACCTCCCCGTCGCGCGCCGTAGTCTAAACCAGAAAAACTGCCGTTATGAGCCGCACTTGTTGCTGGTACCGGTGCAGGCGACTTTGGCAGTCAAGAGTAGTGATCCCTTGCTGCATACCGTTCACATGTCAGGCAGCGCCGATTACAATCTCCCATTCACATCACAGGGACAGGAGATTAGCCGCCCCATGACGCGCGATGGCGTTGTCAGCATACGTTGCAATGCAGGGCACGTGTGGATGAATGGAGAAATGATCGTTGCGAAAAATCCGTATTACGCAGTGACAGATGAGAGCGGAAACTTCGAGCTCACCGACGTACCACCCGGAACCTACGAGATTGTGGCGTGGCATGAAGGATGGCGAGTGGTCGGCGAAAGTCCGGTTTACGATCTCGCAACTCAGCTGCGCGTGAAGCGCCCCATCTTTTCCGACCCGATCATGTGGAGCAAATCAGTCACCGTGCTCCCTCGCGCAACCGCTCAGGTCGGCTTCAGCTTAGGCGAGCATTCTCCCCAGGTAGCCCAAGGCCACTAAACGTTAAGAATATCGATCCTTCTGTAGAGACGCGGCTAGCCGCGTCTCCCCTCTACCCCGACCTCCGCAGTTTAAAAAGCGCGTCAACATCCGACCCGTTACAATAAAAGAGGATGTCCCGTCGCGTCTATCTCGATAACAACGCCACGACCCCTCTGCTGCCAGAGGTGCTAGATGCCATGCTGCCTTTTTACGGAGAGCATTTCGGTAACGCGTCTTCCATCCATCATCATGGGCAGGAGACGCGGGGAGCAGTCGAGCGCGCCCGTGAGTCGGTAGCACATTTGCTTGGATGTCGAGCCTCCGAAGTCGTCTTTACCAGCGGAGGCACGGAGTCCGACAATCTGGCGATCTTCGGAGTGGCGAAGGCCGGCGACCATATCATCTCTTCGACGATTGAGCATCACGCAGTGCTCAACGCCTGCAAGCATCTCGCAGCCAACGGATGCGAAGTCACGTTTATCCCGGTGGACGGCCGAGGCCTCGTCGATCCGGCGGACGTGAAGCGTGCCTTGCGAGCAAACACAAAGCTGATCAGCATTATGCTGGCCAATAACGAGACTGGCGTCATGCAGTCGGTGAGTGAGATCGGCAAAATTGCCAACGAGGCAGACGTCTATTTCCACACGGACGCCGTGCAGGCTGCCGGAAAGATGGCGCTCGCCGTCGACCAAATCGGCTGCGATCTGTTGACGATATCAGGCCACAAGTTGCACGCGCCCCAGGGAGTCGGAGCGCTATATGTACGGAAAGGGACGCAACTCAGCGCCACGCAGCACGGTGGCAGCCATGAGCGCTCGCGTCGAGCCGGCACGGAAAATGTTCCAGGAATTGTAGGTTTGGGCAAAGCGGCAGAGCTGGCTTCACAAGGTTTTGCGAACGGCGCGGAGAGCCAAATTACGGCGGAGCGCGATCGCCTCGAAAGGGAACTACTGCAAATCGAGGCTGCGGGATTAAACGGAGAAGGCGCTCCTCGGGTTCCAAATACCAGCAATATTTATTTCGATGGAATTGAAGGCGAGGCGCTCATCATCGCGCTCGATTTGAAAGGGCTGGCAGTTTCGACAGGAGCCGCATGCTCGTCGGGAGCCATCGAGCCGTCGCATGTTCTGACGGCGATGGGCTTGCGCCCCGACCGGGCCAAGGCAAGCATCCGCTTCAGCCTGGGCAAACAAAATACAGGAGAAGACGTCGACTTCGCGCTAAAGTTAATACCCCCAACAGTAGCAAGGCTACGAGAGTTGTCGCCAATATGGCGCTCCTCGAAGTCATCGCCGAGAACGCAGCTCGAAGTAAGAAGTTAAAAGGCAAGATTTACAAGCTAGAAGCTAAAAGCTAGAAGCTAAGAGCTAAGAGCTGACCTATGTCATCCGAAACCATCGCCGTCGCCATGTCGGGAGGAGTCGACTCCTCAACCGTTGCCGCCATGCTGCGCGCCGAAGGTCACAATATCGTCGGCCTCACCATGCAGTTGTGGAACCAGCGCCGCCTCGCCGGTCGCGCTGGTATGCCCGAATCCGTTCAAGGGCGATGCTGCTCCGTCGACGATGTTTACGATGCTCGCCGCGTTGCCGAAACCCTCGGCATCCCATACTACGTGGTGAACCACGAGGAACGCTTCGAGCGCGACGTGGTCCGCCCTTTCGTCGAAGAGTACCTGGCCGGGCGTACACCGATCCCGTGCAGCCTCTGCAACAATCACTTGAAGTTTGACCAGTTGCTCGTTGTCGCGCGTCAGATAGGGGCAGATAAGGTCGCGACCGGGCACTACGCTCGCGTGGAGTTCGATGACGAGGCTGGTCGCTGGTTGCTAAAGCGTCCTACTGACACCGCGAAGGATCAGACCTATTTTCTTTTCGGCCTCACGCAGGCCCAACTCAGCCGGACACTATTTCCGCTCGGAGGAATGAATAAGCCCGAGGTTCGTGAGCTCGCTCGGCAGCACCACCTGGTGATCGCCGAGAAGCCGGACTCGCAGGAAATCTGCTTTGTGCCCGGTGGGGACTACAAGCGGTTTCTCGAAGCCTATCTAAGCGAGCAGGGCGAGCAACCGCCCGATGTAAGCGGTGAAATGGTCACGACCGACGGCAAGGTAATCGGCGAACACGCCGGAGTGCATAACTTCACCGTCGGGCAACGGAAGGGCCTTGGGATAGCGACCGGTTCGCCCCTATACGTTATTCAGATCAAGAACGACTCCCGTCAAGTAGTGGTCGGCAAGGATGAAGAACTCTACTCGCGGTCCCTTACGACAAGTCGTGTCAACCTGATCTCGACCGCCGAACTCACGGAGCCAATACAAGTCACGGTGAAGATTCGACATCGCCATCAGGCAGCGCGGGCCATGATCGAAGCGGCTGGCCTCGACGAAGTGAAAGTCACCTTCGATGAGCCCCAGCGGGCCTTAACGCCAGGCCAGGCGGCCGTTTTCTACGACGGCGACGTCGTCGTTGGCGGCGGTTGGATCGATGCCACTTCGCCCTAGATTTCTGCGACCACGATTTCTGCGACCACGATTTCTGCGACGATGATCTCTTTTTGTTACCACGCCCGGTTACTCACTATTACCGCTGCTCTACTCCCTAGCACCTTCGGGGACTAGACCCTTCGATTATTCCGACATATCTTAATCTCACGACCGGACCTTCGTAGCCTCTCCCCAACAAAGGCTTCCGGTACGGGGAGCGATTATGAAAATCTGGCACCTGGCTTACGCAGCACTAGGAATTGCGGTCGCACGCTGGGTATTTAAGCGCCAACCTATGGCGATCAGCGATCCCACCAACCGCTTTCGGACGTCTGGCCTGCTGTAGCGGGGAAAGTGGAGACGGGGAAAGTGAGGGGACGGGCGCCTCGCCAGTCCGGCTTGCGAGTTCTCTGCTCGGGGCGCTCTTTTCCTATCCATTCCAATCTTCCGCTTTCCGGAAGGCCTAGCACCTTGGGGTTCCTTTCGTAACTTTGTTTCTGTTACTTCTCACCTAAAATTTCTCTAGGGACTAGCCGAGTTCGGAAAGAGTGCTCAGCCTCCTTCGTTATGCAGCCCAGATTCACCGGATTGTTGAAGTTCGTTCTCTGCCTGCTGTTGGGTGCGAGCCTAGCGCCGCTCGCACTTCAGGCGCAGGATGACTCGCCCTCGCTCGGCGACCTCGCCCGCGGTATTCGCAAAAACAAGGCTCAGCTATCTCCGCAGCATGCCCCTGACCCGCTGCATCCCATCATCGATAACGACAACCTCACCGAGGTGATGGAAGACGCTAAGAATGCTCGGCCAGTCAAGCCGAATAAGACCGTTTTCTCGGTTGACACGGCGAGCAACACCCTTAAAGTCTCCTCGCCCGATGTGACCTGTAATCTGTCCTTCAACGCCCGCGCAGCCTCGCTGCTGATCAAGCCGGTGCTCGTTGAAGATCTGCCATTAAATGAATTGGTCAAGATCGATGGCCCAGGCACAATTCAAGAGGAGAACTTGCAACTTGAGGTGTTCAACGGAACCGATTGGGATTTACGGGAAATTACGGTCGGCCTGACATTAGAACGCAAGCCTGGGCAAAACGCAGCATTATCGACGCAGGCGCGAGTGCTACCTGCATCGCAGTCAATTCAGATGGTTCCCATGGAACGTCATTCTGACGTCACCCTGCTCTACCATCTGAAGGCACAGGCCAAGCCATTCAGCACGACAGCATTCCGTGAAAATATCGGAATCACTCCTGGACCAGACGAAGATTGGCGCTGGTCGATTGTGGAGGCGAAGGGAATTCGTCCGGCGCAAGCGCCGGCGCAGACGGACCCGGTCCGAGAAGAGCCTTTGTTTGCTATGCCAGCGTTGCTGCAGCCCGAAGGCACCCAAGGATCAAGTCCGAGCGGCGGGCCAAGTTCTGAAAGACCGGCGTCGGCGTCAGCCGAGTCGTTGAACAAAACCGAGCAAGCCAAGCCGAACCCGAACGAATCCACCAAACCAGTCCCACCTCAAAACTAGCCTAGATGCTCTAGCTCTTTCTACGGAAACTCCCTCGAAATTACGGCAGGCGTTTCAAAGCCTCGTCATCAATCGAGCGCAGAAATTTCGGCTTTTGCCGTGCCTTCGTCATCTGCTCATACGCATAAGCGATTTTAAGCAGCGTCGGCTCACTCCACGCGCGTCCAAAAAACGAAATGCCAACTGGCAATCCCCAAAGCGACCCAGCCGTAACATTGATGTTCGGATACCCCGCAACCGCGGCGGCGCTCGAACTTCCACCGGCAGAGTGATCCCCGTTGATCAAATCGGTGAGCCAGGCAGGGCCGCCTGTCGGAGCAACCAGCGCATCGAGCTTGAACTTATCCATCACCGCATCAATGCCCTCGGCCCGGCTCATTCGCTGATTGAGAGCCACCGCATCGAGATATTCCTTCGAATCGAGTCCACCCTTCTGTTCTGATTTCACGAAAATATCCTGCCCGAAATAAGGCAATTCGTGCTCGCGATTCTGCTCGTTGAAAGCAATCACATCTTTCAGACTCTTTATGGAAGTGTTGCCCCGGCGCTTCAGGTACGCTCCAAGATCAGCCTTGAGTTCGTAAAGGAAGCCGATCATCTCGCTGTCATCGAATTTCCCAAAGGACGGAATATCCGCTGGGTCTACGATCTCTGCGCCGGCTTGCTTCATGGCCGAAATCGCACTTTCCATCAGTTTGTCGACGGCGTCATTAAAGCCAAAATATTTTCGCGGAATGCCAAGCCGCGCCCCTTTCAACCCCGACGGATCAAGAAACTTTGTATAGTCAGCCGCGCCCTTGCCTCGACTTTGAGCGGTCGCACTATCCTCGGAATCGGCACCGGCCATCAGGCCCAGCAGAATTGCAACATCGCGCACCGTCCGTCCCATTGGGCCGGCCGTGTCCTGGCTGTGCGAGATGGGAATAATGCCACTACGGCTTACCAGGCCCACCGTTGGCTTTAGTCCAGCAAGGCCATTAGCTGAGGATGGGCAAACCACCGACCCATCGGTCTCCGTGCCGATTCCAACCACCGCAAGGTTGGCCGAAATCCCGGCTCCCGTGCCCGAGCTGGAGCCGCAGGGATTGCGGTCGAGCGCGTAAGGATTACGGGTAAGGCCGCCGCGCCCGCTCCAACCGCTGGTCGCGTGACTGGAACGAATGTTTGCCCACTCGCTAAGGTTGGTCTTGCCGATGATGACCGCTCCAGCCTTGCGCAGTTGCGCGGCGACAAACGCATCACGCGGCGCGGGAGAGCCCAACAGCGCGAGCGAGCCGGCAGTCGTGTTCATGCGGTCGCCGGTGTCGATGTTGTCCTTGATCAGTACCGGCACTCCATGAAGCGGACCGCGCGCGCCTTTTGACTTGCGCTCCTGATCGAGGGTGTCGGCAATCTGCAATGCTTCGGGATTCACTTCGATCACCGAGTTCAGCATCGGCCCTGCTTTATCGATTTCCTGAATACGCGCCAAATATTTTTCGGTGACAGCGCGAGAGGTATAGCGGCCGGCTTCGAATTCCTTCTGTAAGCCGCCGATTGTGATCTCATCAAGTTCGAAGTCGGGAACATCGACGCTTTTTGCTCCGCCTGTCGCATCGTTCCCGCTAACGCGAGCAGCAGCCATCGCCGGACAAGCTGCTGATGCAACCGCCGCCGCCGCTCCTGCACGCAAAAAGCTCCGGCGCGACTTGCCCTTCGATTGAAACGACTCTGCCGACATGAATTCTCCTCTAATTTTGATAAAGACAACAGGGAACTAAACTTCCCGAGCCCGAATCTTACGGAATGCGCGGCGACAAACGCAACCGAGTCAGATGCACCGTTAGGGCAGCGTCATTCCAACACTCATTGCAACGGAACAGCCCAATGCAACTACGGCTGAACGACAAAACCCGACCGCACCCGATACAGCGGAGGGGAGTTTTGGGGCTCAGCATAAATTCAAGCTCGCAAGCTGTCTCGGGAAGGGCACGAGTTCCACTCGTGCCATCAAATCGTCCAAAATATGCGCGCTTCAGCCTGAGGGGAATCACTGCACATCCGCGTGCTCGCCGTTACCCAAAACCAGAAACGAATCGGGCTTGCCGCATTCGGCAAGCCGCTTTCGCGGTGTGTCAATCGCATCATCAGCCAACGCGAACGTCCCATGATGGATTGCAACGCTGGTCCGGGCACCTAAGATTACATGCGCCTGAATCGCCTCGTCAGGAGACATATGCACGGGCGACATGAACCAGCGCGGCTCATAAGCTCCAATAGGCAGCAGTGCCAGATCAGGCGACCCAAACTTTTCGCGAATCTGTTGGAAGTGTGGTCCGAAGCCGGTGTCGGCAGCGAAGTAAATGAGGCGGCTATCCGTCTCGATCATGTAGCCGCACCAGAGCGACTTATTACGGTCGCTGATGCTCCTGCTGGAAAAGTGATAGGCAGGAACGCTGTGCACGGTGAAGCCATTGAAAGAAAAAGACTCACCCCAATCAAGCTCCTGCACCGGCCCAATTTTTTCCGAACGCAACAATTCTCCAACACCAGACGGAACGACGTAGGTGGCCTTCTTCGAGGCCGCCAGTCGCCGTAGAGTGGGCAGATCAAGATGATCGTAGTGATTGTGACTAAGCAGGACGACATCAATTGTCGGAAGATCTTCAAAAACGACGCCAGGCTTTCTATGCCGTCGAGGTCCGATCCAGGAGAGCGGACTTGATCGCTCCGACCAGATCGGATCGGTCAATATATTGAAACGCCGTTCCTGAAGCAGAACCGTGGAATGATTCACCAGCGTCGTCCGCAATTCGTTTCCGTCGACTCTCTTAGGAGGAATAGCAGGCTGAACATCGTCGACAAATTCGGGCGAAACTTCGGCGCGGCTCGTGAGCTTCCACCGCAACACATTCGAGAGTCCGGAGGCCTGCTGCGCACCGGGGTTGAAGAACCGCGTTCCGTCAAAGTGCTTGGGGAAAGTTATTGCTCGATTGCCGCTGGCCATGAATCCACTTTACGTTAACTTCCAAAATCTCTCTGAACAGCACGCGGCAGGAGAAGTTTCAGCGACGTTGTTTTGCGACCAATGCAATGTTAATCTTAGCCAGTTGAGCGGGAGTAGTTCAGCGGTAGAACGCCAGCTTCCCAAGCTGGATGTCGCCGGTTCGATCCCGGTCTCCCGCTCCAGTTTTTTCCACAACCGGCTATTACTGTAGGGCCTCTACCGAAGCCAGCTACAAACAACGCTCGATTTTTATTGCACCTCTGCCCTTGTAAGCTTGAAAAATAAACTGGAAGTTTATTTGAGTCGTCATGCCGAATCGTTCGCATGGCGCATCCGCACCAAAACCTTCGTTATATAACCGCTCGACGAAAGGAATTCTATATGCCCGATCAATTAGCGCAACTCAAGCAAAAATATCAACCCGTCATCGATGCCATCCAAAAAGACGGCGGTCAGCTTCAGAATGTAAATATGGATGGAAACCAGCTCTATCTGAAGGCGACGGTAAGCTCGCAAGCCAGCAAAGATAAAGTTTGGGATGCGATCAAGTCGGTCGACCCCAGCTTTAAGGACCTGAAACACGATATTGAAGTTAGCGCCGGTGGGCAGTCTCAAGGCGCCTCTGCGTCTGGTGGAGCGGGAAACAAATATACCGTTCAATCGGGTGATAGTCTCTCCAAAATCAGCCAGAAGTTTTATGGAGACGCAAACAAGTACATGACGATCGCCAAAGCTAATCACATCGACGATCCCGACAAAATTAAGGCTGGACAAGAGCTCATTATTCCCGCAGCCTAGATGTCCCCGGGGCTTTTCCTTTCTTGGGGGAAGCCCCGAATTGTTTTAGACGTTTCTAGAACGACGTTTCTAGAAAAATGATAAGGAGACACGCGATGAGTTGGATGGACGAAGTTGGAGGCATTCTTCAGAAGTATTCGAATCCTGGTCAAACTTCTTCGAATGTAGATCAGGATCAGGTAAATCAGCACTTTGACAATGTTGCCAACGCAGTTCCGTCAAGCGTATTGGCGCAAGGTGTATCGGCCGCTCTCGGGTCCGGCCAAGGAGGATCGTTCGGGTCGACCATTGGAGATTTATTCAATCACTCAAGTCCGGAACAAAAAAGCGGCTTGCTGACGCAATTGATTTCATCGCTAGGGCCGGGCGCCGCCGCGATACTAGCTAGCAAGGGTATGTCCGGTTTAGCCGGCGGGTCAGGGCAGATCAATCCGCAGGCGGCAAGTCAAGTTTCTCCGGCCACCGTCACGGAGATCGCCAATCAGGCGCAGAAACAAAACCCATCCATCGTCGATACCATTAGCGGATTCTATGCACAACATCCGACGTTAGTGAAAACGCTTGGCGTCGCCGCTCTCTCCATGATCATGTCGCGGATGTCGCAACGGGCGGCCTAATTCACGTTTATTCGGGATGCGTACCACACTGACCGGCGAGCACTAATCTTCCTCAGGTTGAGGGTGAGAAGGTTCGCCGGTTGCCTGTTTCGGTTGCCCTGCCACTATTGCTTGCCAGTTTAATATCGCATTCCAAAGAAGTCGCTGGTCCCCGCGATTCAAGTCGCGATGCATGGGATTGAAGTTGAAACTCACCACATGCCCTTTGCCAACCGGCATATCTAAAATTGCTGGACGACCAACCAGATTGTCCGCTCCCCAAGCCTGGCCGCTCACAACGAATTGCGCATTCTCGCTATCTCCCCACTCCATCACCACTCCCGAGCGATCTTCGGGACCATCAAGACATGTGGTGCAGTAGGCCATCCGCATCCATCGACGCGGCACATCGTAGAGCGGGAAATTCTGCCGGAACACATAAGTATGCGCAGGGTAGCCGTATGCGATCGGATGATCGGGGCGATCAAACTTAACGCGCACGTGCGCCCCTGGAGTCCGCGTTGTGGCATTCTGCGCCGCCGCCGCGGATGCAATTCCGCCGCCCGCTGTGCTGCGCGGCACACCGCCTGAAGACCGGCGAACGAAGCGTACCAGGCCGCCTTCGAGCGCGAGCATCGACCCACTCCCCAGCGTCACCATCAATCCGCCATCTTCAATGAAATGCTGAATTTGCCCTAGACCCTCGTAGCCAATTCCTCCCGTGATGTCGTCCGATTCAGCGGGAGTTCCAAAACTCGGAGTCTGCGGCGTCTTCTTGAACGGCATCGGCGACCAGCGTTTGGGCAAGCCTTCGATCTGCTCCGCCAGTTCAAGATCGACATGACCGTAGAGCAACACGTCAATGCGGGATCGCAGATTTCCAGCGCGAATGTCTTCATCGCGCAAATAGGTATATGGAACTTTGCGCTGGTCAAGCGAATAGCGAATCCACCCAATCGAATCGGTGTCAGCCCATGGCACCCACAACCCGATTCGCGGAGCCTTGGCAACGTGTCGAGCAACGTCAGGCGCGGACGCAACCTGAGTGAACTCCAGACCTAAGTCGGACGCAACCGAGGCAACCGCATCATGCAATCCGTTTTGAGCAGGGACTATCCACGAGCCTGCCGGAAATTTCTTGCCACCAGCGTCAAACTCACGCTCCGCAATCTGAATCTCGAAGTTAGCGAGGCGATAGCGCGCGGCAAGTAGCGATTCCTGACCGGTGTCTCTTAACAAATACACCGGCCCAACGCCGGCGACGCGTCCGGCGGGGTGAGGCACTTCCGACATTTGCGTAAGGCTGGCATTGCGAATCGCCGCATCAGCAATCGGAACGGCCATCAGGTGATAATGCGCCGGAAGCTCCCAGGAGACATCGTCGTAAGGCGCCTCGCCGTTCTTCGGATAATTCTGCGGAGTGAGCAAATCGACGGCATAGTTCCGATAAGGCTGATCAAGTCGCACCACGTATGAACCGGCGGCGAAATTTCCTTCCTGCACTTGAATCGCATTCTGCGCGCGCGAAACTTCGATGTGCTGGCCCATCAAGCGTCCGACCATCTGTGCAACGCGAGCCGGATCCCCCTGATTTTCCGGAATCACAAACGCATACGGAGGCTGCGTCAAGCCTTTCTGCCACGAATCCCACGATTTCTTATAGAAATTGTGCAGCATGGTTGCCGATTGTCCTGCCGCATCATCGAGCGCCGCGAGAGCCCCGGTTTCTTGATAGTTGAGGTTGTCGCGCGCCGACCAAGTCACTTCGCGCGGAGCGGGAACCGGCCTGTACCATTCCATCGTTGAAGCCGAAGCCGAGATCGCGCGCTTCTCCGTCTCAGCGCTGCCGTTCCCGTAGGTCTCGTAGCCGCGCCCAATGCTGTTGTGGTTCATCGCCACCGAATCGAGATAAAGATGCGCAAACGCCTCGCCGAAATTCCAGGTGGAAACGCCGGGCATCCCCATCGCCGTCATCGCCTGCACTTCATGAAAACTCAGCTCTAAAAATTCGGTGTAAGTAATCGGATCAATATTCGGGTTGTAAGGGCCAGTCCCATTCCACGTCATCATCAACGGCGAGCCTTCATGCAGATCGTGCACTACCGTTGGGTGCCATTCATGAAACATGCGATGCACCGCCTTGGTCGTCTCGTGAGTCTGCTGGTGCGTATCGCGATTGATGTCGACGAACGCATACTTCGACCAATACGGAGGCGATTGCCGAGGCAGGGAAGCGCGATCATTCTTTCCCTTCAGATAGCGATAGAACCAATCCACCATCTTGTCGCGCCCATCAGGATTGGATATCGGATTGATCAGCACCACCATGCGTTCGCGAATCCGCTGAATCACGGGCTGCTCAGACACAGCAAGCCGATACGCGAGTTCGACCATCGCTTCGGTCGATCCCGTCTCGTCGGAATGTAGTGCCGCATTGAAATAATAAACAGGCCTCGACACAGCGATCAGTTTTTCTGCCGCAGCAGCATCCGTGCGCCGCGGGTCAGCAAGCGCAGCAGTGGCGGCCTTGAGCCGGTCCAAATCGCGAATGCCGGCCTCGTCCGCAATGGCGAGCATGGTGATGTCGCGGCCTTCTTCGCTCTTGCCAATGGTGAACACGCGCACCCGCGGACTGGCGGTAGCCAAAGCGCGCGCATAGGCGTAGGTCTTCTCTGTGCCGAGCAACTCTCCAGGAGCCCCCATGATTCGCCCCAGAAACTTTTCAGGAGAAGGGACGTTGGCAGATTGAGGGACATATGCGACCCAAGGCGAGACATAATGCGGATCGGTGGTCGCGGCTGCAATCGCCTCGACGGAGCCGGGTTCGGGGGTGTCGGGAATTTGTGCCAGCGCTCTATGAGCTATCAGCGGAACGAACAAAATGAGCAAAAAGTGTAGCCTGCAGAAGGATCGGAACATCTAGCCCTCGGGTAGAAAGAATGGCTGCGGATGGATTTCGTCCGAAGTTTAGCACGCGAAAGATTGGAACCAGCTTTTACAACAAACGCGGCACTGCTAAATTCTCCCTGGTTGCTATTCGCCTTTTCTTCGCTATAATGCTTTTCATGCGAGCCGAATTCCAGACCAGTCCCTCCACCGATCATTCCGATGACAAAGTTGCCATCTTAATCGCCGCCGCCGCGATCGTTGCTCCGCGCCTGCATGAGTTGCGTGACACGCCGGCACTTCGTTGTGCGATTCAGGATGCCGTCCGCGTCGCCGAATACATGATTCGTGTCGTCGACAGCCGCCTCGCTGAAAAGAAGCTGCAATGAACTTTGCGGCTGCCTTGCGGCGCGAGCTGGCGGAGCGCGCCCGCCTCTACGCGCACGCTCAGCGCCTTCCGCATTGCCTCAGCTACGGTGAGTCTCCGATTCCTTGCTTCGAGCCGTTCCATGATGGCGAGCTGCACGGCAACTTTTTTCCGGCAAGCTACAAAGCCATTCAGTCGAATCCAGAGTGGAAGCGCCGTCTCGCGAAGGTTCACACTTTGGGAAAACGTTCTTTCCCCGCCACCGATCGCGGGCGCTGGATGGAATTGGACACCTGCACCAGCTCCGACGCTCTGCTGATGAATATTTTTTGCCATCCATCCGTATCAAAGCGAAACACGCTCAACCAGCTTTTCGAGATCGATAAGCTTGCACTACGCTTTGGTTACCGGGCAAGGGTCCCACTCGTGAATGGCGGTTCCGATCGCACCGAAGTCGATCTAAAGACTGGACACGTGCTGATCGAAGCGAAGCTGACTGAAAGTGATTTTCAGACTTGTTCAAAGCGAACGCTGGATGCCTATCGCGACTTCCAGGAAGTATTTGATTGTCGACGCCTACCCCAAACTGCGGACCGCTATATTTCCTACCAGTTGATTCGCAACGTTCTGGCCGCCCACTCTTTAAAATGCTCGTTTCGCGTCATCGTCGACGCTCGCCGGCCTGATCTTATCGATGCCTGGTATGCGGTGATGAGCTGCGTGGATCCGATAGAGCTTAGAACAGAGTTAAAGATTTCCACCTGGCAGGAAATAGCGAGTATGCTCCCTGCCAAACTGCAAAACTTTCTAGCTTTGAAATACGGAATTGATGGCGGAGGATCCCTGGCGCCCAATTTGGCGCTTGCAGGCGACGCCGGCTCGAATTGCGCGCAATCCATTCAAGTGTGAGTTAGGATGCACCTATAGGATCGCGCTTGCGCCGCAGCCGTCGATTTCCATGACCACGCCCACGATCGAAAAGACTTCACGTCTACCGCAACAGAGTGCCAACGAAGAGCATCTCGAAATGGCCATGAATGCGGCTCAGATTGGTACATTCGACTGGAACATCGTGACCGGAGAGGTGTTCCGGTCGTCCGGCCTTGAGCGTGCCATGGGCTTGCCGCCAGGAGGATTCGGCAGGACGATCGAAGATTTCTCGAAGTTTGTTCACCCTGAAGATCGCGAACGAGTGCTTGATGCCGCGGCCTGCGCCATGACGCCTGGCTCCGAATATAATGCCGAATTCCGCATGCTTCGACCGGACGGATCCGAGCGCTGGGTGCAGAGCAAAGGTCGAGTCCATTTCGACGAGAACGGAAAGCCTGCGCGTATGGTCGGAATTGACGTGGATATCTCGGAGCGGAAGTTGTCCGAACATCGCCTTCGGGCAGCGGAAAAGCAATATTCGGATTTTTACGATTTCGCCCCCGACCTTCTCTTCTCTATCGACGTAAAGACCGGAAACATTCTCGAGTGCAATCAAACCGCCTGCATATCGTTGGGGTATGGCAAGGGTGATGTGGTTGGACGGCCGATGTTCGACTTCTATCATCCCGATTGTCGCGACCGCGCGCGCAAGACGATGCAAGCATTTCTTCAGACAGGGCAAATTCGGAATGTAGAGTTGCAGCTTGTTTGCAAAGACGGTCATCTTCTCGACATCAGCATGAATGCGTCTGCTGTGCGCGAAGATTCAGAGATCGTGCGCACCCGCTCCATTTGCCGCGACATCACCGAGTTGAAGCGCGCGGCACAAGCCTTGCGGCGAAGCGAAGAGACAGCGAGAGCGCGGGCAGAAGAGCTCGCCGCCATTCTTGACGCGGTCCCAGCTCTTACTGTTATCGCTCATGATCCAGAGTGCAAATCTATGACCAGCAGTCGTTCCGCGTACGAACTGCTGAGAGTGCCAGTAGGCGGGAATACCTCAAAGACCGCTCCGATCGATGAGCGCCCTCAGCACTTCGAAGTGCTCCAGGATGGTGCTATTGTGCCCGCGAACGAACTGCCTGTTCAGAAAGCTGCCGCCACTGGGCAGGCGGTGCGAAACTCGGACATGCGAATCGCCTTTGATGACGGCACTTATCGCGATCTCTTCGGACACGCCGTTCCGTTACTCGACGAGCGCGGCGGAGTGCGCGGCGCCGTCGGAGCTTTTCTCGATATCACGGACTGGAAAGAGGCAGAAGAAAAAGTCCGAAAGAGCGAAGCGCGAGTCAGGCGGTTCATCGACTCCAACTTCATTGGCATGATTACTTGTCATGAGGATGGCACCATCAGCGAGGCCAACGACGTTTTCCTGAATCGCTTCGGATATACGCGCGAGGAATTCGTGGCGGGCCAGATGAACTGGAAATCCATGACCGCGGCAGAATTCGCGACAAAAAATACAGATGCTCTCGACGAATTAAAGCGCTCCGGCATATTCACTCCTTTCGAGGGTCAGTACTTGTGCAAGGACGGCACCAGCGTCCCCGTGCTCATCGGCGGCGCGACAACCAATCGTTCTCCCTTGGAATGGATGTGTTTTGTCTTAGACCAGACGGAGCAAAAGAGGTTGAAAGAGTTGAAAACGAGAGAGCTTGGGCAACGCGAGGTCTTGGCACATGAAATCCGAGCGAGAGAAGAAGAGCGCAGACGAATTGCTCGCGAGCTTCACGACGAGACGGGGCAGATGATGGCGTCGCTGCTGGCGGGACTCAGGGCGGTTGCCGACGCTAAATCTCTTAAAATGGCGAAGTCGCAGGCAATCGATCTCAGAAAAATTGCGACCACAGCGATCGATGAATTGGGCCGACTGGCACGTGGTCTGCATCCATTTGTCCTCGATGACCACGGGCTTGTCACTGCGCTAAAAAATTACACCGAAGAATTCTCCCGTCTTCAAGGTCTGGTCTTGAGCCTGCACGTGGAAGGCCTGGAGTCAAGAAGGCTAGCTTCAGATCTAGAGGTCACTCTTTACAGAATCACGCAGGAAGCTCTGACGAACATCTCGAAGCACGCCAGAGCTAAGACAGTAGAAATTAGGCTCGTGGCAGGGGAATCTTTTCTCGATTTCTCCATAGCGGACGATGGCCGCGGCTTTAACGTTGCAAGTCTTCCTGCCGATTATTCCGGCAAGCATTTGGGCTTGCGCAGCATGCGCGAGCGAGCTGTCATGCTTTGCGGAGAGTTCAACATCCAGTCCAGGGATGGTGGCGGCACCATCAAGACATTTCACCTACCAATTGAATTTGCTCCAAGTTAGAAAAAGGTTTCACGTGCAGACAAAAATAGAAAAAATCACCGTCGTAATTGCTGACGACCACACTATCTTGCGCTCCGGTCTCCGAATGTTACTCGGCGCGCAACCTGATCTTGATGTCGTGGGCGAGGCCGATAACGCCGAGCAGGCACTGGCCCAAGTTCGGTTGAAGAAGCCAAGTGTTCTCCTCTTGGATATCTCGATGCCCGGGAGCAGCGGCATTGAGATTATTACCGACGTTTTGAAGAGTTCCCCGCAAACCCGCGTCTTGATCCTCACCATGCTCACCGAGGCTGCTTACCTGGACGCCGCTCTATCCGCCGGTGCCTCCGGATTCGTGCTCAAGCGGTCCCTTGATTCGGACCTATTGAATGCGATTCGCGTGGTGCAGCGCGGCGACAGTTTTATCGATGCTGGAATGACAAAGTTCCTGGTGCAAAAAGCGCTTGGTCAACGCACACCTGATTCGTCGGCCAAAGCCGCGTGCAGCCTGCTCAGCCGACGCGAGTTGCAAGTGCTCATCTTGGCGGCGCAGGGACACACCAATCGCCAGATTTCTGCCAAGCTCTTTGTCAGTGTGAAGAGTGTCGAGACTTACCGTGCCCGTTTATTGAAAAAGCTCGACCTGGAAGATCGCGCTCAAATGTTCCGCTTTGCAGTCGAGGCTGGCCTTCTTACGTCCGATCCCGAGACTGCTTCGAGTGCAGCCAAGGAATCGCAATTGCGATTGCGTTCGCTGCCGTAGGTCTTCTCCCGACGGAAGGCGAAAGTTATCCGGACTCGCATCAGCAGAAAAGAGTCCGGTTTTAAGCCCCACGGATTAGCTCAGGTGGATTGGATCAAGTCGTTTAGCTCAGGTATTGGGCTCGACATCGCGCGGGCGCACGTTCAACAATTGCTGAGCGGAAAACGAAAATTATTTGCCGGGGGATGAACTCGCGGCGGAGGAAGCGGCTCGCAACTGAATTGCACCAATTCCAAGTCCACCGATCGCTCCTGCCAGCAAACCTAAAATCACCAGCACCGGAACGCTCTCCACCAAACTTTTACGCAGCTTTGCCATAGATATTCTCCGTCCTCAGTCATTTTAGCATTTAGGCTTCCACTTTCAATCACGTTTGTTCGCCTAAGTCGCTGCGAATGTTGAGGATGAGCTGCGCGCCGGCGGTTTCCGAAAGATCCTGTGCAGCGTTTTTCAACCTCTTCCCTGAACCTCTCGCCAGACTGGGCTTTTAGCGCTCGGCGTGGCAACCTTGCAGTATGGCGAGAAAAGTCATTGCAAAGCTCCTCGTGGCCTTTTGCTTGTTAACGTCTACGGCATTGCATCTATGGAGTCAGGACAACCCAGTTCAAGATCCGGCGGCCGTAGCGCCGCATTCGCGTCGGCCGCGCATAGGTCTAGTGCTCGAGGGTGGAGGGGCGCTTGGCCTCGCCCACATTGGCGTCCTCAAGTGGCTCGAGGAGAATCGCATCCCCGTCGACATGGTCGCGGGCAGCAGCATGGGCGCCCTGGTTGGAGGCACGTACGCCGCAGGTGAGTCTCCAGAGCAGATCGCAACCCTCATCCAGAGCATTAAGTGGCACGACGTTCTGCGCGGAGTGACGCCTTACAAAGACCTCTCGTTCCGGCGCAAGGAAGACCGCCGCGACTACCCCAACTCCTTTGAGTTTGGCCTGAAAAAAGGAGCTCAATTTCCCAGCGGATTCAATTCCGGCCAGCAGGTCGGTCTGATTCTCGACCGCGTCGGACTCCCCTATTCAGAAATGAAGAGCTTCGACGACCTGCCAATCCCGTTTCGTTGCGTAGCGACAGACCTGGTCGCCGAGAAGCCATACATTTTCGATCACGGATCGCTGGCGGGAGCCATGCGCGCTTCCATGTCGCTCCCTGCATTCTTTACCCCCGTGCGCGAGGGCGATCATCTCTGGGTCGATGGCGGATTGCTCGACAACCTCCCCGTCGACGTCGCCAAAGATATGGGAGCTGACATCGTGATTGCGGTCCACCTGTCGCCAGCCCAACTTCAGCCGAAGACACCGCTCTCTTCCTTCGGAGTGCTCGCACGCTCCGCGTCGGTGGCAATTGCTATTAACGAACTGCGCAGCATGCAAAATGCCGACATTCTTCTGACGGCGGACGTATCTGGCTTCGATTACACCGACTACTCTCTCTTCTCGCGCATCGAGGCGGAAGGCTACAAGGCGGCGCAACAAAAAAGCGCGCTCCTATCGCGATTTCAAGTCAGCGAAAACGAATGGCAGCAAATTCTAGCGGAGCGGAAAGCGAAGCGTCGTCCCGTCCCGGTCCCCAATTTTGTCGAAGTCACGGGAGCGACAGGAGACGTCCTAAAAGGTCTGCAACACGATCTAAAAGATCTCGCCGGGCGCCCGATCAACATCGCGGAACTCGACCAGCAGATGATGGACGTCACCGGCCTCGGCCGCTTTGCCCGCGCCGGATACCGCGCTGAAGAACGCAACGGTCAGGAAGGCTTGAAGATTACCGCCGACGAAAAAGATTACGCGCCGCCCACCGTACATCCCGCGCTAACCATTGATGGCTCCGACTACAAGAATTTGCTTTTCTCGGTAGGTGCGCGCGTGACTTTTCTCGATGTTGGAGGCTTCGGTTCAGAGTGGCGCAACGATCTAACCGTGGGATCCGAATATGGTTTGAAAACGGAATACTTTCATCCTTTTACTTTTTCAACCGGCTGGTTTGTGTCCGCTCATGGCACGGCCGACAGCAGCCCGTTCTTCGTCTACCAGCGCGGCCGATTCCTCGGGAATTATCGCGATCGCACGACCGGCGGAGGTCTCGACGTAGGCTACACATTCCGCCGCGACGCCGAGCTTCGCCTCGGATACGAATCAGGCTACCGCAAAGTCAGCGAAGACATTGGCGCCCCGGTTGCGCCTGAAGTTCACGGCCGCTACGGAGTGACTGCGCTGCGGTACCGATTCGAAGGATTCGATGATCCCGTCATCCCGCGCAATGGGGCGCGCCTCGAATCGAACTTCAAGTTTTATGACCTGGCACCCGGAACCGCCGACGCGTTTCCAACGGCTGAACTTAAGTTAGGACTCGCGCGACGCACGAGTCACAAATCGTCACTGCTTCTTTTTGCCTCCGGCGGCACGTCGTTCTCGGAAAAACACACTGGATTTCCGCCCTTTACTTTAGGAGGCCAACTTCGTCTCTCGGCCTACGGAACCAACGAACTCCTGACCAACCAATATTTCCTGCTTCAGCCCGCCTTACTCTACCGGTTGCGCGAGTTCTCTCCTCTGTTGCGCCAGAACGTTTACCTGCTCGCGATGTACGAGGCAGGGAAGGCCTACGATCAGCCCCCGAGCGCCACGAAAGTGGCGCAGGATGCGGCGGTTGGCCTCGTCTTCCAAACCGTTTTCGGCCCAATCGTATTTGGAGGAAGTATCGGCGACAGTCAGCACCGAAAAGTATTTTTCGACGTCGGCAAATTCTTCTAGGAGAACAAGCTCAGGCAGGCACGCTAATAGAAAAATACCGCCGGCAGGTTTGTCCGAAACACCAACCTGACCTGCGCGGCGCGAAACTTTCCGTGCTACTGCAACTTGGCGGCCTACAAACGAAACTCTTTTCCAAGCGACAACTTGACGGGCTACAACAGAACCTCCCTGCAAGCAGAAGGGAAGGGCACGAGTTCGACTCGTGCCGCAAGCGAGACAAAATAGAAGCGGTTTTCAGCCGCTGAGGTTCCGGGAAGTTGAAGCAGCTGCCGCTTTCAAACCAGACGGGTATGATAATGAAATCATCTCAAGCGAGGTCCTCATGACAGAACCAAGTTACGACGAACTAAAAAACCGTTTAGCGGAGTTGGAAAAACAAGTTGACTCGAAAAAAAAGACCGGTGCGATGGAATTTCGCGTCAGCGAAAAAGGTGGCGTCAGCGTTTACGGCCTGGGAAGATTTCCGGTGACCCTTTACTACGAACAGTGGACAAGGCTTCTCGACGCCAGCCCTGATTTGAAAGCGTTCATCGAAGACAACAAAAGCAAGCTCAAGCTCAAACAGGGTTAGCAAAACTTTACTGCAAGTTATGTGGAACGACAGCAACAACTGGAAACGATGGAAGCTTCCGCGGAAGACATCTTAAGCAAACCCCAGCCGCATCCCGATGAGCGCGTTGCGTACGGGACCGACCCGAACCAGTTCATCGAGGTGCGGCTGCCGCACACCAAAGGCCCGCACCGCGTCCTCATCAACATTCATGGCGGATTCTGGCGCGCCAAATACGATCTTGTCCACGCCGGTCACTTATGCGAGGCGTTCAGACAGGCGGGCCTGGCGACCTTTAACGTCGAGTACCGCCGCGTCGGCAATCCCGGCGGCGGATGGCCCGGCACCTTCGCCGACATCCGCGCCGCCTACCGCTTCATCCAGCAACACGCAAGGCATTTTCACCTGAACCCTAACCAATTCGTAGTCATGGGCCATTCCGCCGGAGGCCAGTTAGCCTTCTGCCTGGCGGCGCATGAACCCTCGCTCCAACGCGTCATCTCTCTAGCCGGAGTTGTCGACCTGAAGAAAGCCTACGCTTTGCACCTGAGTAAGGATGCCGTGTCCGAGTTCATGGGCGGCCCTCCCGACAAAGTTCCCGAGCATTACGCAGAGGCCGACCCGATGGAGGAACAGATCCCGCACGCGACAGAGCAGTGGCTGATCCACGGCACAACCGATGAGGTCGTCCCCGTTCAACTCAGCCGCGATTACGTCACGCAGAAAAAAGCGAAGGGCGAGAGCGCTGCATTAGTAGAGATCCCGCAAGCCGGCCATTTCGATCTGATCAATCCCAACTCGAACGCGTTCGAGCAAGTGAAGACAACTGCGCTTAAAGCCGCTTCCTAAGGAAAAGATGAGAAAGTCTTGTGCATCGCATCCGGATGGCGAATCAATAAAACGCCTGCACTAATCGTGTTGCGGGGTTGTCGAACTCGTCGACGAGCGAGTCACGTGACCGCCCTGAATCGACGTGATCATCGATCCTCCAGTGGGGGCAGGGGCGGCAGGAGTCGCGGCACGTGTTGCGGTACTACGCTGCGAATGGATTGTTCGCGCCCGTCGCTGGGTAGCGACATTCGATTGCGGCACGGTTTGAATCTGTCCCGCAACGCCACTCATCGCTTTCCTTACACTGTTGCCCATCGCCGTACCCGCCTTGACGCCCGCGACGCCGACATGCCCGTTGAGCAGAACCGATTCGGCGGCCGCTTGAGCGTGAGCAGCGGTGAGCGCAAAATTCACAAACAGCAAAATCAGACACAGAAATCGAAGTCCCATTGCGGCCTCCGAACACTTTCAGCAGAGGCTAGTCCTAAAATGTGGGGTTAGTCAATGCTCCTAAAAACTCGAAAGTCTCGACCTGATCCGGTCAGCGGAAGTCCGAGCGTCATGCAGGAATTCTCAACGGTTACAACCGGAATCCCACGGTAAAGTCGCACGCTGCGCGACGCTACCGTGAGTCGGCCTTGTTTCGCTTAGACTATGTTCTTGCGAACCAGATCATACCGATCCAGATTCATCACCTTACTCCACGCTGCCACAAAGTCCTTCACGAACGCATCTTTCGAGTCGTTACATGCATAGACCTCAGAAATCGCCCGGAGCTGCGAGTTTGAACCGAAAACCAAATCGGCCCGCGTGGCAGTCCACTTGACGCTGCCGGTTGCGCGATCGCGCCCTTCATACGCACCGTCAGATGTTTTCGCGGGCTTCCACTCCGTGTTCATGCCAAGCAGGTTGACGAAGAAATCGTTCGTCAGCGTCTCCGGCTTACTGGTTAGTACGCCACTTTTGGATTGCCCAAAGTTGGCACCAAGCACACGCAAGCCGCCGACTAACACCGTCATCTCGGGAGAAGTCAACGTAAGTAACTGCGCCTTATCGACGAGCAATTCTTCCGCCGCTCTGGGGTTGCCGGGCTTGAAGTAATTGCGGAACCCGTCAGCTGTCGGCTCCAGTGGTGCGAACGCATGCACATCGGTCTGCTCCTGCGTCGCGTCGGTCCGCCCCGGCGAGAAGGGAACCTTCACCTCGTGCCCGGCTTTTTTCGCCGCTTCCTGCACGGCCACGCAACCCGCCATAACGATTAGGTCAGCGAGCGAGATTTTCTTGCGCTTGTGTCCGTTGGATTTTTCTCCGGCCTTCGCTACTGGCCTGCCTCCCGAAGCCGATCCGTTGAATTCTCGCTGAATCGCCTCCAGCTTCTGCAAAACTTTCGCAAGCTCCGCTGGCTGGTTTACTTCCCAGTCTTTTTGCGGAGCCAGACGAATGCGCGCACCATTCGCTCCCCCACGTTTGTCGGAGCCGCGGAACGTCGCCGCCGATGCCCACGCAGTCGAAATCAACTGAGAGATCGACAGTCCGGACGCGAGAATCTTCGCTTTCAATGTTGCAAGGTCCTGCTCACCGATCAATTCATAATCGACGGCGGGAATCGGATCCTGCCACAACAACTCCTCTGCCGGAACGAGCGGCCCCAGATAGCGCGAAACCGGCCCCATGTCGCGGTGCGTCAGCTTGTACCACGCTTTCGCGAACGCGTCGGCAAACTGCTGGGGATTCTCAAAAAACCGCCGCGAAATGTTTTCGTACGCCGGGTCGAACTTCAAAGCCAGATCCGTCGTCAGCATTGCTGGCGCATGTCGCTTCGCAGGATCGTGCGCGTCAGGCACCGTCGCGGCACCTGCGCCATTCTTCGGCGTCCACTGGTTCGCACCCGCCGGGCTCTTCGTCAATTCCCAGTCATAGTTGAAAAGATTTTCGAAATAGTTATTGCTCCATTTCGTAGGAGTCGTTGTCCAAGTCACTTCCAGTCCGCTGCTGATCGTCTGAGCGCCATGTCCTTTGCCGAGACTGTTCTGCCAGCCAAAGCCCTGCTCCTCGATCGTGGCGCCTTCAGGTTCAGGACTGACATACTTCTTCGGATCGGCCGCGCCGTGCGTTTTACCAAAAGTATGTCCACCAGCAATGAGCGCTACTGTCTCTTCGTCGTTCATCGCCATGCGGCCAAACGTTTCGCGGATATCCCGCGCTGAGGCGATCGGATCAGGTTTTCCATCCGGCCCTTCAGGATTGACGTAGATCAATCCCATCTGCACCGCGCCTAAAGGATTATCGAGTTCGCGATCGCCCTTGTAGCGTTTATTTCCTCCTAGCCACTCATCCTCAGGACCCCAGTTGATGTACTCTTCGGGCTCCCAAACATCTTCGCGCCCGCCGGCAAATCCAAACGTCTTAAAGCCCATCGACTCGAGCGCTACGTTGCCGGTGAGAATCATGAGGTCGGCCCAGGAAATCTTCTTTCCATATTTCTGTTTGATAGGCCAAAGCAAACGCCGCGCCTTGTCGAGATTCACGTTGTCAGGCCAGCTGTTCAGCGGAGCGAATCTTTGCTGCCCCGAACCCGCACCGCCGCGCCCATCGCCAATGCGATAGGTGCCGGCACTATGCCACGCCATACGAATAAAAAGACCACCGTAGTGGCCGAAGTCGGCTGGCCACCAATCCTGCGAGTCCGTCATTAACGCATGCAGGTCTTGAATCACTGCGTTCAGGTCGAGCTTCTTGAATTCTTCCGCGTAATTGAACTCCTTGCCCATCGGATCGGACTTCGGCGAGTGCTGGTGCAGCATCTTCAGGTTCAACTGATTCGGCCACCAGTCCGCATTCGATGGAGCCGTCTTCTTTGTGCTCGCACCGCCCGCTACCGGGCATTTCGGTTCTTTGCCTAATTCTGGTTCGGTGTTACCGGGGCCGGGAATTCCAGCCAGTACCTGTTTTTCTTCAGACATAATTTCCTCTTTCGCGTCTCGCTTATGAAGTCGTCTTTACCTTCTTGCTGCTACAGCGCTGGCAAAGGCCAAAAACCTCAATCAGCGGCTCAGTTAAATCGAAGCCACCCGGCGCATGCCGGGCCAGCCGTTTAAAGTCAACGAAGTTACCTGCAATGTCGTGCACCGACTTGCAGCGGGTGCAGACCAAATGATGATGCGATTCAAGATTTCCATCCACCCGCAACGTGGAAGCGTGCGGAGTTACCTCCCGCAACAATCCCTTCTCCACAAACAGCCGCAAATTGTTGTAGATCGTTGCGAGAGAGACCGACGGAACGCGCCGCTTGACGACCGCGTAGATTTGTTCCGGTGAGTAGTGTCCAGGAGAAGCCACCACCGCCTCAAAGATAATCTTCCGCTGGTGCGTGGCTGCCATGCCATGCTTCCAGGCAAGATCCCGAAACTTTTCGTGGGTCAAATGCATGTGAAATAGATAAGAATGATTATCAAACAGGTTAGTTTATTTAGCAATCAAGCCGCCCGCAAGGGCGATGCTCATGCAGCGCGGACGCTCTCGTCCGCGTGCCGCCTTCATGCCAGATCTGAAATTTACTTAGAAGTTGACGAACCCGTTCGCGTTACTGCGCCAGTCGCTCGCTCACACGAGTAGCCAATTCCTGGAACGCCGGATCGTCACGCAGGCTTCGCAAACTCTCATCCAGTTTCAATCGGAGCATTCCAGCCTCCCGCCGCTCAAATGCTGTCTGAAGATAAGCGATAGCTTCTTGTTTCTTGCCCAGGGCGGCGCAAGTCTCCGCCAGCGCGTGCGCCGACCCCAAGCCACGCGCGAAATATTTTTCCTGCACCGGCAGCAGATTTCCCCACATTCCAGTCAGGCCGCCCGCCTCAAATCCCTCGGCGCGAGCGTTTGCCATTTCCAAACTGACTTTATCTTTACGCAATTCGGCTGACAGTTTCCACTCGCGAATCGCGTTGCGGTAATCCTTCCGCTCCCAGTCGATCCTTGCCAGATAATCATGGGTTGAAGAAAGCGTTGGCTCGGTACTCTCCAGTTGCTGCAGTAAGCTCAATCCCTCAGCGTGCTCTCCCGCAAACCAGAGCGCGTAGCCCTTGTCGGCGAGAATCGCTGTAGATGACGGCTCGAGTTTACGTGCCTGCTCGAGCTGATCGAGAGCTTCAGGGAATCGGCCGACGGCCATTAAGGAAGTCGCATACCAGTGATGGCCTCGTGCGAAATTAGGATCGAGTCCGAGTGCGCGCTTGAACTCGCGTTCCGCCGACGCCGCCTGCCACGACCACCAAAAAGTCACAAAAGCCAGCGAGTTATGAGCTTCAGCCGACCTGTCGTCGAGTTCGACCGCCCTCTGCGCGGCGGCGAGCGCTCGCGGATAAGCGTCGCTGGCCGGCATGGCTCCAAACTCACGAAGAAGGTTATAGCAATCCGCCAAGCCTACATATGCCGCAGCGTCCCGCGGGTCGACCACGATCGCTTGGGTGAAATACCCGACAGCATTGTCTAAATCTTCAGGAGTGCGGCGGTTCCAGTAATAACGGCCTTTGAGGTAGAGATCCTGTGCCTCCGGATTGGTTACATGCGGACTGGCCTGAGCCCTGAAATGCAGTTCCTTATGACTGGAGTAAAAGAGCAGCGACAACACTCCAAACAGAAGCAGCGGCGCAACCCACACTGCGGCACTGGGAGCGGCTCCAACTGGTCTCCTATTTTCGTCCGGGAAGGCAATGGCTGCAGAGCTTTTTGTCGAGTTGCCGCCGCTTACGCTCAAAAGATCGCCGTTGAACGGATGCATTGTTGATGCGGGATCGCTTGGTGTTGCGACATCTGTACGGTTCCGGAGTTCGTTCTCTTTACCCGAAACTTCAGACTCCGGGCCTGTACCTTTTAACCAGCGTGACAACTCCTCGCTGTACGCAAAAACGACCCCTCCGCCCGGCACACGATGAACCGGCATGCCACGCTCGGCTTCCCAACGCTTGACGGTGCGCTGGCCTCGCCCTAAAAAGTTTGCGATTTCCTTCCAGGAATCGAGACGCCTGCTGCCAAGCGCGTCGTGAGCTATTGCCATATCTTGAATCAACCCTGTAATGGCCCGAAGTGGCCCGACTTGGCTCTTGCTGTGGGAGGCAAGGTTGCCATAGTATAGCGTCACCCGCGGCATTCCGGACCCCCACTGAAGAGCCTCGATCCAAATCCCAACGCTTGCTTTGATGTAAAGCCGCTCTAGATACCAAGTCCTCAGGAGACTGACATGCCCTACTCTTCACTATCTCGCCGTTCGCCCCAGAAAATTCATTCATGGATGCTCGCTCTGGCTGCTGCCGTATTGACTTGCATTGCCCTGCCCGCGTCGGCCCAAACTTATACCGTGCTCTACGATTTCACTCATCAGAATGACCCGAGTTATTTCCAGTATGCGGGAAGTATTCCCCAGGGCAGAGACGGCAAGCTTTACGCCACGTCCCACGAAGGCGGAACCGCTGGCATTGGGACATTCTTCAGCATGACGACCAGCGGATCCGAGGCGACGCTCTACAGCTTTGACGGCAGCAAAGGTTCCTATCCTAATTTCGGAGTTATTCTTGCCAGCGACGGAAATTTCTATGGCTCCACGCCACTCGGCGGCGGCTCAAACTTGGGAGTGGTGTACAAAGCAACAAGTGCGGGCGTGGTCACGGTCCTCCATACGTTCACCGGAGGCGCCAACGGGAGCGGGAGCGGTTTTCCGCCGACGCAGGGCAGCGACGGCAATTTTTACGGGACGTCGAGCACCACTTCCGGAGCGACCCCACTAATTTTCCAATTAACTCCAGCCGGTGGTTTCAAGATTCTGCACTCTTTATCGAATGCAGACGGATACGATGGCGGCTCTCCCCTCCAGGCGACCGACGGAAACTTCTACGGAGTAGGCCAGCTCGGCGGTGCTAACAACTGTGGAACGTTTTACAAAGTAACGAAAACCGGTGTTTACAAGGTTCTTCATAGCTTCACCTGCACCGACGGCAAAACTCCTTTCACGCAACCGGTGCAGGCAGCAGACGGAAATTTTTACGGCATCACGTTCATGGGCGGGACCACTAACGACGGCGTCATCTACAAGGTCACAACAGCCGGTAAGCTCACGGTGCTCCACAATCTAAAATCGGCAACCGATGGTAGTCAGTCACAAGCAGGCCTGACCTTGGCGACCGACGGCAATCTTTACGGCACAGCCTACACCGGAGGCCCCACGGGTTATGGAACCATCTTCAAGGTGACCACCGCTGGAGTGTTTACAGTGCTGCACAGCTTCGACGGCAGCACCGACATTTACGGCGACTTTCCGGGTAGCAACTTGACGCAACATACCAATGGCCTGTTTTACGGTGATACCTATCTTGGGCCGGGAAACGGCACAGGTGTTTTCTACAGCCTGAATGTTGGCCTCGCTCCCTTCGCCAAACTTGCAGCTGCCTCGGGCGTCCAGGGTGCGACGATCGGAATTTTCGGCCAAGGCTTCTTGTCCGCTACGAGCGTAACCTTCGGCGGGGTTGCAACAACCTTCACCAAAGCTGGCGACAATTACCTGACGGCAAAAGTTCCTGTTGGAGCGCCAACCGGCAGTGTCGTGGTGGTGATGCCAAAAGGCAACCTCACCAGCAGCCAAATATTCAGCGTCACTCCCACGGTCGCAAGTTTCACCCCAACGAGCGGGAAGGTTGGAACCGTCGTCACGATCACTGGAACCGGCCTGGCACAGACCACGAAAGTCACCTTTCACAGCGCCAAGGATGCGACCTTTACTGTGAAGTCCGATAGGCAAATCACCGCAACCGTTCCGACTGGAGCAACCACCGGTACGATCATCGTCACAACCAAAGGCGGGACGGCAACCAGCAAAACCAGTTTCACAGTCAACTAACAATCGATGCGAATTACGATCGGCGCGGGCGCTCTCGCCCGCGTGCCGATTCCGTACGGGATTTCTTGGGTTCTCGTCCGTTTGGCTTTCGCAGAGCAGCCACGTATGCTCACCGAATGAAGTTCCATGGCGATGAACTGGTCGCCCTGCTAGTGACTATCAGTTTTGCGGCCGGACTGAACCTGTACGCGACCGTCGGCACCCTAGGGATATTAGCCCACTACGGCGTGCTCTCCCTGCCCGCGTCGCTACAGCTGTTAGGGAACTGGTATGTCATCGCGGCCAGCGGTGCGCTCTTCGCCGTAGAATTCTTCGCGGATAAAATTCCCGCCTTCGACCTCGTCTGGAACGCCCTGCACACTTTCATCCGCATACCGGTCGCGGCGCTCATTGCCTACCGCGCTACCGCCGCGCTTTCTCCGTGGGAGCAACTCGCCGCCGCCGCCGCGGGAGGCGCCATCGCTCTTGTCGCCCACGGAGGCAAGACCGCGGTGCGCGCCGCGGTCACTCCCTCCCCAGAACCATTTTCAAACTTCGCTTTAAGCATAGGAGAGGATGGCCTCGCCGTCTTCTTAACCTGGTTCGCCACCCGTCACCCTTATTCGGCGGCAGCCACCGTCGTCGTAATGCTGGCGATCATCGTCTTGATGGCGCGGTGGGTCGTGCGGTCGGTGAAATCTCTTTTTGGCGGAGCGCAGCGTACGGTGACTCCTTAAGGAAATGTGCCTCGTTATTGAAAACTTGTTTCCGAACCGTAAGATTTCCCGCAAGACTCAGCGGTAAGATTTTCGGTAGCGCGGACCGCCTTCGTCCGCATGCTGCCTGAGACACCCGCCTTCTCCCAAACTGCGATCACCAACACTGCCCGGTGGTGGAGTCTGCCTCCAATAGCGCATGCAAGGAGAAAACATCACCGCCTTGACTATTGACTTTCGCCCATATAAATTCTTCATAAGGATTTGCTTATGACTAAAGCAGATATTGTCTTCAAGGCTATTGCTCATCCCGCACGAAGGGCGATGCTTGCCTTGCTGGCGACTTCCGATCGCTCCGTCAAGGAGATCACGACCGGGTTCGAGATGTCGCAACCTGCGGTCTCCCAGCATCTGAAGGAACTGAGAGACGCACACCTCGTCTCGTCAGGACGTGTAGGACTCGAGCAACGATATCGCCTTACTCCGCAGCCATTGAAATGCGTCGTCGAGTGGTCCGCGCAATATCGCACTCTGGTCGACCCTTCGGGACATGTCTGGTCAATGGTCGGAGCTCCAGCAAAGCACTCCACTGCGGGAAAACGGAGGCAAAGCGATGGCCGTTAAGGGCTCGGTTCCTGCTCCCGGTATCGTGGTGCCGCACCTTGTCGTGGCAGACGCAGCCGAGGCCGTAGACTTTTACGAGCGGGCTTTTGCCGCGACCGTTCTTTTCCGCTCGCCCTCTCCGAGCGGAAATGGAGAACACATTCACATCAAGATCATGGGCTCGTTAGTCCAAGTCTCTACCGAGGAGCCTGCTCAACGCGGCGAAAAGGCTGAAGGAGCGTTGCTCGCTTCGCCGAAAACTCTCTCTGGTTCGACTTGCGTGTTCCAGATCGGGGTAGACAACGTTGATGAGGCCTTCAAACAGGCGGTCGATGAGGGCGCAGTGCCCGTTCTCCCGCCTACGGATATGTTCTGGGGAGACCGCTACAGCTGGATAAGCGATCCGTTCGGGCACGTCTGGGCACTTTCAAAAGTCAATGAAGTGCTATCGAAAGAAGAGATTGAAAATCGCCTCCGCGGATTTTCCGCACAAACGAAAGGAAGTGTCCCATGAAGTTATTCGGCTACCTATTACCTCTTTTTTTCTTACTTTCTCTAGGAGCCCAGACCAGCCCGCAACCAGCGGATTCGTGGCAGCCCGTTAAGTTTCTACAAGGCACATGGCAGGCAAAGACAGGCGATGGTTCCGCCGCCAAAGTCACTGGAACCTATACGTTTGCGAAAGAGTTGAAGGGGCATGTCCTGGCACGGCACAGCACGGTTACAGGGTGCACCGGACCCGAGGCCTTCGATTGCGAGCACGGAGATCTGCTTTACATTTTTGAGGATAGCCCCGGTCAGCCTCTGAAGGCGATCTACCTGGACAACGAAGGCCATGTCATTCATTACGCGCTTTCCACGCCGGACGCACGAACAGCCATTTTTCTGTCGGAACCAACCCCGGTCCCCGATTCCGTCTTGTCTATCATTTGGAAGGGGACGTAATGTCTGGGAAATTCCAAATCCAACCACCAGGGCAGGGCGACTGGAAATCGTACCTTGAATGGAGTGGAGCCAGGCAATAGATTCTCCACGTCGACGGGCGCGCTTTCATAACTTGGTGTGAGAGGGTTAAGTGAAGTAGTTATAAAACCGAGCGCCCCATTTTTAAGCGTTCGTCAAGCACAAGTGTAGCTAAGCGAACGCACTCGTCCGCGCCCGGTCATTTCCTAAGACTGACGAGGTAATTCCGTTTCCCAGGAGTAAGTATGTCACTTCTTCATCCACCCCTGTAACTCCATCCACTCAGCAAACCGATCAATCCAATGATCCGTCGGAATATTTCTCTGATGCATTCCGAAGCCGTGGCCGCCCTTCGCATAGATATGCAACTCTGCTGACTTCTTAGCAGCCGTCCAATGTAGGTATGAAGCGGCGGTCTGCGGACCAAGTCCGAGTTCATCGTCGGTCGCTGCCGCAAGAAACATCGGCGGCGCGTCTGCCGGAACCGGGATGTCATTCGGAATCTGCACCCCTCCCCCATAGATCGGAGCCACGAAGGCTGGCCGGCCCTCGGGCTTGTAATGGAAGGCGACCGCGGCCGCGATCCCTCCACCAGCCGAGAATCCGATAATGCCGACGCGATCGGCAGAAACTCCCAGTTCCGAGGCGTGCCTCCGAACATAAGTGACTGCCGCCGCGCCATCTGCCACCGCCAGTGGAACGACTTTGCCTAGCATCTCGCGAAATTTCTGGCTATCTCCCATCATGGCGTCTAGTTCCTTAACGGCGTCGTCGCCCGTGCGTTCTAGCCGGTACTTCAACACAAAGGCAGTCACACCGCGCGCAGCCATATACTTGGCCACCTCGATGCCTTCGCTGTTGATGTCAAGCGCCATAAAGCCGCCGCCCGGGCAGATGATCAGCGCAGTCCCATTTTTCAGCTCGGGAGATGGCTTGAAAGCGATCAAGCTCGGGCTTGTTACATTGGCTACGATTTCGGCCTTCCCCGATTTCGAGACGTAATCTTTCTCCGGATACTTCTCTTGCGTCGAGCCAGGCACCGCCCCTTGATACAAGGGAATGATTTCCTGCGCCGCAGCGAGCGATGCAAGGAGGAAAACGAAGAAAAAACTGCGGCTGAAAAATGATTCCATGGCCGCGTAGTTTAGCAGAGAATTCGCGCCGGCTTTGCTCAAAGCTGGCACTCCCGCACGCCCTCTGTGAGACCCCGTGTACCCTGTGGTTCAAAAGCCTCAACCACGGGTCGCCCCAGGTCCCAGGGGCAAAAAGCGTTCGCACTGTTGTCAGATTGGTGCACCTATCCCGAAAAACGGTCGCACACGATGCAGAATCGGCCTAAGCTCGGCTAGCATCACCGACGCAACTCAAAAGACGTCGTGAGGTAATCCTGCGCAAATATGGCTCGCAAAGTCCTAGTGCTCCACACCCGTCTCGCGCCTATCGCGGTCGCCGAGACGCTTCGTGACTCAATTGATGAGGAGCGCTGGACACTCTTCAGCCTGTCCGGCTACCGAGGTGATCGGCCTCTGCTGGGTGAGGTTGGCGAAACTACGTTTCGAGTGCAAAAGCGCAAAAATTATCGAAACGATTTTGCCGGGCAGTTTCACGGGAGTTTCGTTCCTGAACAGGGAGGAACAAGAATCGAGGGATATTTTGACGCCCCTCGCCGGGCAATCTTCTTCATGCGAATTTGGCTCGCCTTTGCAGTGGTGATCGGAGCACCGATTTTTATAAGGACTGTGTTTGATTTTGTCACCGGAAGCCATTACGTGAGCGGGGACCGATGGGTGGGTTTAGTGGTACCGATAGGATTAGTGCTGGGTGGCACCCTGATAGCGAAAATCGGTCGTCTAATTGGAAAAGGCAACGAACGCTTCATCTTGGAACGCCTGGAATCTGTTCTAGGCGCGCAAGTCGAGACGTCCGAGCCCCGCATAGGGTAGCGACGTTCTACCGCTCCTGTTAAGAAAACATTCTTTGGGAACGGATGGTGCGCCCGGAGAGAATCGAACTCCCAACCTCATGGTTCGTAGCCATGCGCTCTATCCAATTGAGCTACGGGCGCAATTCTGATGGTTTGCGTTTAGGCATTATAGCGGAAACAAAATCGGATGGCCTGAGCTTGTCTTAGCCGGAGCGAGTGTACGGCGACGACCACGATTTATACATTGCTTACTGTAGGGGTAATACCCCACAAATTTGCTCTTGACTTAAGGAATCGTGGACCGACGTAAAATCCTGAAAAGAGAGAATTTGCGCGCCGCGTAATTCTTGCGTGACCTCCGGGCAAAAGCTACCTTGACACAAGATCAAGTAGCACTATTTTGCAACACTTTACGAATGGCATGCGGTGTGCATATTAGGAGAACAGACGAAGTGGCGCGCAACGGGGCATTTGGGAAAATACTTCGGCCAGAGGTCTTCTCAGATGCCCCATTGCAAAATAAAACTCCGTTTGTCGCCAAAAAACAAAGCCACTCCGCTTGATTTCCCGACGACCCTCCCCCCGAAGGTCTTCCCCCAAAGGAAATCAAGCGGAGTGCTCCCCTAAAAGATATGCCCCAATAAAGCAAGCCTCCCCCGGCTTGCTTGTTTCATTTTTGGTTACCCTGCGACCTTCTCTGCCACCTTCAGTCCGGATAGGTCCGACTCTTGAATATCAATCCCCGCCTGCCGCAGCAGCTTAGCTACTCCGTCGGCTTTCAGCCGCGACGCGTCATATTGCACACGCACAGTGCGCTCTTTTTCGTTAAATAAAATACGAAGAATTCCGTACACCTCGCGCACACTGTCAATGGCCCGCATCTGAGCTTCGCCCGGCGCCGACGTATAACGAAAAGTGGCCTCCAAATAGGTCATTTCCAGTTCTCCCTAGCGCAGATGGTTCTTGACCCGCCTTCTGCGTATCTAATGAAAAGATTCTCATTGCGAGTATCTAATAGTATGGGGCTTCCGCCAAGTGTGGGGCAGAAAGTTCGGCGCGACAAATATGGATCCTCTAAAGAAAATCGATTTAGGCAACCCGCAGGTGCTAGCAGAGGTCGTCTCCAAAGACCCGGTCTGCGGCATGACGGTGAATCCCGCGACCGCGCGGCATAAGAAGTCGTACAAAGGAAAAGAGTACCTGTTCTGCTCCGCCGGATGCCTGGCGAAATTCGAAGCCGATCCCGAGAAGATCCTGTCAGCGCCGCCGAAGCCGATGGGCTCGGGACTGGTCTCGTTAGGTGGGACAACTCCTTCTACAAAGCCATCAGCGCAGATTGGAGCTTCGCCAACACAGGTAAAGACTGCGAAGGCACCTAAGGCGAAAGACACGCGTGCGTATGTTTGCCCGATGTGCCCTGAAGTTCGACAGATCGGCCCTGGCCCTTGTCCGAAATGCGGCATGGCGCTCGATCCGGAATCGCCCGCGCCGGCAGCGACGAAGACCGAATATACCTGCCCGATGCATCCGGAAGTGGTGCGCCCCGGGCCGGGAAGTTGCCCGATCTGCGGCATGGCGCTTGAGCCACGCACCGTGACGGTCAAAGAAGACAACTCCGAATTGCGCGACATGACTCGCCGCTTTTGGATCAGCACGGCACTCACCGCCCCGCTGCTTGCGATTGCGATGGGGAGCATGCTCGCCCCTCGGATGTTCACATTGCCGTGGACACGAAGCTGGGCGCTGCCCTGGCTCGAACTTTTGCTCGCAACGCCGGTCGTCCTGTGGGCAGGCTGGCCGTTCTTCGTGCGCGGATGGGTTTCCCTCAAAAACCGCAGCACCAATATGTTCACGCTCATCGCGATGGGTACTGGCGTCGCCTACCTGTTCAGCGTTATAGCAACGCTTTTCCCACAGATTTTCCCGCCGTCGTTCCAGTCCTCGCCTGACATGGGAGCTATGGGAGGTCGTCCCGACGTTTATTTCGAAGCCGCCGCGGCCATCGTCACGCTGGTACTCCTCGGCCAGGTGCTCGAACTGCGGGCACGGAGCAAGACGTCGAGTGCCATTCGCGCGCTGCTCGACCTCAGTCCGAAGACGGCGCGGCTTATCGGTGCAGAGGGCGAAGAGCGCGACGTTCCTCTCGATCAGGTAAAAGTTGGCGACCGGCTCAGGGTCCGCCCTGGAGAAAAGATTCCGGTCGATGGCATCGTTGTTGACGGCTCAAGTACCGTCGACGAATCGATGATCACCGGCGAATCCGTGTCGGTGCCGAAATCTCCAGACTCGCGTTTGATCGGAGCAACCGTCAACGGCAACGGATCGCTCGTCATGCGCGCCGAGCGAATCGGCAGTGAAACCATGCTTGCGCAAATCGTTCAGATGGTGAGCCAGGCTCAGCGAACACGCGCTCCTATTCAGCGCCTCGCCGACAAAGTGGCTGGATGGTTCGTCCCTGCAGTGATCGCTATTGCGGTCGCTACCTTTATCGTTTGGATCAGCGTCGGCCCCGAACCTCGATTCGCGCACGCCCTCGTGAATGCCGTGGCAGTACTGATCATCGCCTGCCCCTGCGCACTAGGGCTGGCAACTCCGATGGCGATTATGGTCGGTACCGGTCGAGGTGCGCATGCAGGCGTGCTCATCAAGAATGCGGAAGCACTCGAGATATTTGAAAAAGTTGACACCATCGTCTTTGACAAAACCGGAACGCTAACGGAGGGTAAACCGAAAGTGACGCGAATATCGGTGGCCTCCGGACCAGTTCATATTTCAGAGGATGAAGTACTGCGGCTGGCTGCGAGTTTGGAGCGCTCGAGTGAGCATCCGCTTGGTGCGGCCGTTGTCTTGATGGCGCAAGAGAAGCACCTAATTGTAAGCGAGGCCGCGAACTTTGAATCTATCCCCGGCCAAGGGCTAAGGGGGACGGTGGAAGGCAAGCGAGTCGCTGTTGGCAATGCCGCGATGATGCAGCAGGTGAGCGGATATTCGGCGAATCAAAATTCGGGCGATCACTATTCAGACAATCAAAAAAGCAACGGAGAAGCGGCTGAGAGATCTTCAAGCATCTTCGTCTCCGTCGACGGCAACTATGCGGGATCCATCGAGGTCGCTGATCCGATCAAATCATCGTCAGCCGGCGCGTTGCGAGAATTGAAAGCGCAAGGCATTCGTCTCGTCATGTTGACGGGCGACAACCAAGCTGTTGCACGCAACATTGCGACCAATCTTGGCATTACCGACTTCAAAGCCGAAGTTCTGCCCGCGCAGAAAGCCGAGATCGTCAAAGGCTTGCAGAACGAAGGCCGCATTGTGGCTATGGCCGGAGACGGAATCAACGATGCACCCGCCCTCGCGCAAGCCAACATCGGCATCGCCATGGGAACCGGAACCGATGTAGCAATCGAAAGCGGAGGAATGACTCTGCTTAAAGGAGATCTTGAAGGAATTCTGCGGGCGAGAAAGTTGAGCCAGGCAACAATGCGCAACATTCGCCAAAATCTTTTTTTTGCATTTCTTTACAACTCGATAGGCGTTCCACTCGCCGCTGGCGTTTTGTATCCAGTTTTCGGATGGCTACTGAGCCCGATATGGGCGGCAGCCGCCATGAGTTTCAGCTCCGTGTCAGTAATCACGAACTCGCTTCGCCTGCGCAACGCGAAACTGTAGGGGGAGTCGACACTCCTCTGCGGCGACAACGCTCGCGGCCTATACCAAACCCAACAAACAATTGGGGGAATGTGGACGCTGTCCGGTTCGTGTTAATTCCGCCCACCCGCTCCGTGCTTCTGCTTGCAAAGTTTGCATAGCGCAACCGCCTCAGCGTTATCCACGGAATGCTTCACCGCTTTCAGCGTCTTCAAATAAGCGAAGATATCTCTCAGATCGCTATCGGTGAGGTTTTTAAACACCGACACAGGCATGATCGGATTGAGCGCCCGTGTCCCGACATATCCGGTATGCATGGCCTGCAAAAAAAGCGCTTCGTCGTAGTAAGGAATCCCCGTGGCATCCGGAGTGATATTCGCGCTGGCTGGACTGCCCCATGGGCCGGCAATGATGTTGCCACCGGCAAAATCCATTCCCGGCGTTACCTGGCCATTGATCGACGGTGTGTGGCAATCAGAGCAAAGTCCCATCGTTACCAGATACTCTCCGCGTTTTACCGGGTCCGTGCTCTCCGCGTGAATTACGGGTGAGGTAATGGGTTGCGGCTCGCCGTTGATCAGATACTTCACGGGAAAAATGATCTCAGTCTTTGGCAATGGATTTCGCACCGCCGGCATCGACCTCAAATAAACGATGACCGATGCGATATCCTCATCCGACATCTCCCGGAAATGGGAGTAGGGCATCATCGGAAACAGGACGCGGCCATCGTGCCCGATGCCTTCGCGGATAGCGCGTGCAAGTTGATCGTCAGTCCAGTTACCGGAACCTGTCTCGGGATCGGGAGTGATGTTGGGAGCGACGATCCGTCCCGGCAGGCCGGGTTCCGGTGCAATGGCTCCGGCTCCTTCCTTCCCGGGTCGGATCGGAACACCGGGAGAAGAATAGTCATGATCGGAGTGGCAAAAAAGACAGCCGCTCATCGAGGTAACGATGTAGCGCCCGCGCTCGATCCGCTGCGGCGTGCGTTCGAAAGTGCGGCTGGTAAGAGGGCGGCTTTTCGCCCCAATGAACGGCCTCCAGCCGATGGTGAGGGTGATGGCGATCACCAGCACAGCCAAAAGTGCGACGGACAAGATCAGCAACCACTTCCCAGCTCTTTTCACGAACCCTCCCCCTGCTCGGTCGCAGCACGGCAGACGAGTGGAATAACGGTCACTCTACGTCTTGCCTGATTTATTTGCCTTTTGATTTAGTGAAATCCTGATCTGCTTAAGATCGGTGCTGAGCAGTTTACAGTTTGGTCAAGTACTCGACAATCTCAGGACTGGTCCAGTCGACGGGGCCAATAAACTTGCGGCGAATGACTCCACTGCGGTCAACAATGTAGGTCTCAGGCCATCCGAAAGTGCCGTAGAGAGACGGCGCCTTGCGCGCCTGATCTCGCACCGTGACCATGTTGACGTTGTATTTTGTTAAGAACGCATGATAGGCCTTGTCGTCATCATCAATGCTGACTGCAAGAACGACGACGCCCTTGCTCTTGAGATACGCCTGCATCTTGACCAGCGATGGCGTCTCATCAATACACGGAGGGCACCACGTCGCCCAGAAATTGAGCACAACCACCTGTCCTCGATATTGGCTGAGCGAAACAGAGTGGTCAGAATCCTGCACAGTGAACTCTGGAGCATTCGTCCCAATTTGCCCAGGACGGCTCCCGCTGTAGCATCCGATCAGCGTCGACAGCAATCCACCTAAAAGCAGACTCGAAAGAAGAGTAGTGCATCGGAAGCCTAGCTTCGTGTCAGGATGTCGCTTTAGGGATACCGTAAGGCGCAATCGCGAAGCGGCCCCTTTGAGGGCTGGAAACATGACCACCAGTGTAGGGAACGATCTCCAGAGCTTTCGTCTCACCCCGCTATAATAACGAAAAGCGACTGCAACATTCACGACGGATTCATGCTAGAACGCCCAAATCCACCCTCGGCGCACGACTCTGACCGCAGCGGCTCACCTCCACGCGAAGTCTCGATCGTCATTCCAGCCCGCAACGAAGAGGCAAATATCGGCGCTTGCCTGCACTCGCTGACCACGCAAACGGGCGTTGCCTTCGAGATCATTGTGGTGGACGACGACTCCTCCGACCGGACTTCTGAAATCGCCCGAAGCTTTCCTGGCGTGAAGATCATCCGCAGGACGCCTGAGATCGCGACCCGGCCCGTTGCTCAGCGCGCCACGGGCAAGAACCGTGCACTCATTCAGGGAGTCACTGAGGCGCGAGCGGACTGGATACTTTTCACCGACGCCGACACAATGCATCTTCAAGGGTCGTTAAGACGATCGCTCGACGAAGCAGAGAAAGAAGACGCAGATCTTCTCTCCTACTCGCCGGAGCAAACGGTCGTGACATTTGCCGAACGCGCCGTGATGCCCGTGATCTTTTCAGAGCTTGCTGCGCAATATCCGCTACACCAAGTCCGTGATGAGAATTCAAATGTCGTCGCAGCGAACGGCCAGTACATCCTGGTAAGACGGACGGCGTATGAAGCAGTTGGCGGTCATGCCGCAGTCGCAACCGAAATTCTTGAAGACGTGGCACTTGCACAACGTTTTCGCAGCGCCGGATTTCGCGTCTATTTTCGCTATGGAGGAGACGCGGTCCGCACTCGCATGTATCGAGGGTGGCAAGAGCTACGCGAGGGGTGGACGAAAAATCTTGTCCTCTTGTTTCCGAACTCGAATCAAATCAGCGCGGGAAGCTTGGTGCTGTGGTCATTCGCTTGGTCGTCCTTCATCGTTGCGCTGTCAGGGATCAAAGCAAAACAACCGCTCCGCTTGATCGCCGCCGGGTTGTGGTTGTATGTCTATAGGCGCATTCGCACCGCCCATTTTTCGCGGTTGAACTCCCTGATCGCCTTGGCGTTCGGGCCGCCGATCTTCGCTTATCTCCTGATGCGATCAAGCAAAGCACACCAACGGGGCGAGATAATGTGGAAGGGTCGCGCTTATGTCGGAAGCAAGCGCGAGCCCGAGGGTGGGCGCAACGCATCCAAACGCAGGGAACTGAGGGCCGAAAACTGATGTCCGTGGTTTATCTAACCCGCAAGGCGGAGTTTTCCGCATCGCATTATTATCACAATCCGAAACTATCTGCCGAGGAGAACCAGCGCCTTTTTGGAAAATGTAATAATGCCAACGGCCACGGTCATAACTACGTGCTGGAAGTGACGGTGAAAGGCCCGGTGAACGGCAAGTCCGGGTTTGTTGTCGATCTTCGGGACCTGAAGGAAGTCATGGGAAGGGAAGTGCTCGACGCGCTCGATCACCGCTTCTTGAACAAAGAGGTGCCCGAGTTTTTTACCGCGATTCCAACGACTGAAAACTTGTCTATCGCCATCTGGCAGCGCCTGGAGCCGAAATTCACCGCCGCACAATTGCATCGCGTGCGCGTTTACGAGACGCCCGAGCTCTTTGTCGACTTCTACGGTGAAGCGTGAGTTTAAAAAAATATAAAGCTCATCTCACCCGCCGCTACATGGTCTCCGCGTCTCATCGTCTTCACAGCGACGAACTCTCAGAGCCGGAGAACGACGCGCTATACGGGAAGTGTAACAACCCCTTCGGCCACGGACACAACTACATGGTTGAAGTCACGGTAAGCGGACCGGTTGACCCTGAAACCGGCATGGTCTGCAACCTGCTCGATCTCGATGGCTTCGTCCACGCCGAAATCAGAGAGCGCTTCGACCACCAGAACCTGAACCTGCTTCCGGAATTCGCGAAACTCGTTCCGACCACCGAGAACCTGTGCATCGCCATCTACGAAATTCTGAAGCGTGGCTTCAAGGCGGCTCATCTAGAGAAGGTACGCATTGAAGAGACGATGATGAACTCGTTTGAATATGCCGGGGACTGACGCCAAATCGTATGAAGCCAACCGCTGAAACCACTACTTTAACCAGCGCAACCTACGAAGAACTGGTGCGCGAAATGATTGTCCGCCTGGGCGAAGATCCCGATCGTGAAGGTCTCACCCGTACTCCGGCTCGAGTGGCCAAGGCAATGCAATTCCTTGTCAAGGGCTATAAAGACGATCCTGCCGCTTTGCTGAAGAAGGCCCTTTTCACCGTCAATTACGACGAGATGGTCATCGTCAAAGACATCGAAATGTTCAGCCTGTGCGAGCACCACATGTTGCCGTTCTTTGGCAAAGTTCACGTCGCCTACATACCCAACGGGAAAGTTATTGGTCTCAGCAAGATTCCACGCCTGATTGAAGCCTTCTCGCGCCGTCTGCAAATTCAGGAGCGGCTCACGACAGAAATCGCTGAAGCAATTCAAAGCGCCATCGAGCCGCAAGGCGTAGGAGTTGTCATCGAAGCCCGCCACCTCTGCATGATGATGCGCGGGGTCGAAAAGCAGCATTCGGCGGCGGTTACGTCGTCCATGCTCGGATGTTTCCGCCACGGGGAAGAGACGCGAACTGAATTTTTATCCCTTATCCGCCAGCAC
>JBBRNA010000017.1:0-90022 GCA_038230575.1 Terriglobales bacterium
AGCATCCGTCGTCCATCCGCTGTCCGGAGCCCTGCGCCTGCCTGCGTTATAATCGTTGTCTGCGGTGGGAGTAGCTCAATCGGTAGAGCATCGGACTGTGGCTCCGACGGTTGCGGGTTCAAGTCCCGTCTCCCACCCCAAAGGTTGATGTTGTTAGCGCCTTCCGCCCATCGCGTTCCGCCCTCTACTGTGAAAAGCGAGATCAGAAAGACCTTTCGGGTAGTCCCTTTTCCCGTCTCAACTTCTTCGCAGCTTCAGTAATGTTCCTTCGGGTGTTACTCCCTAAAATAGGCCAGAGCAGCTTTAGCCGATCCGGTTGATCCGTGAGCGGCATGAACAACTCTATCCAAATCGCGTTGACGGCCACGTCGTCCTCTGAATCACATACCTTCTCCATGAACGCAGCTAAACGATGCAAAAAATCCACCGACTCTTCTAAACGGGGATTGAGCAAAGACGTTGCCATGTAGTGGCCGAGTGTCTTGCCGTCATCGGCGTAATCTTTCGATTCCTTGGCGTGAGAGTGCTTCAACTCCGGGAACGCTGATAGGAAGTGTTGCGTGAAATTGTGCTGGTCAAGTTTGTTTTGCATTACTGATCTGGTTGCAGCGCTAACTCTTCCATCTTCGCGAAGATCGTAACAGTTCTACGCCCTCATCGCTTGGCGGTTTCACTGGCCAATTCCAGGTTCTCCATCGGCAGGGCTGCGGGCGCGCTTCTTTTCTTAGGCTGACGCTCGTTCTTCGCTTCGCTCTTCGAGAATAGTTTCGCGGTGATCAGCAAGGCGGTGAAGGTCAGGCTTAGCAGCATGATTTGCTGCCATGCAGTAAGCATCGAGGCGTTACCCATCAGCGTCAGCCCGGCAAAGCAAAATAAAAGATGAACGCAAAAAACTTGCAAAGACGATTGTCCCAGGAGCACAAATGGACGGATGGTGATTGGCTTCATCGCTTTTTGCCAATGCGCCAGTACTAAGGCCACGGCCGCGAAATCCATCAGTCGGAAAAAGCCAAGGTGCCACTTATCGATGAGAAAAGCGCTGGCGTTCATCTCGAAACCGTAATCAATGGCGTGACGCAAGACAAAGCATCCTACGGCAACCACAATTGCCGGTATCACCGCCCGCTTGGCCCAGGTTTCGATAGGAAGATCGTCATCGCCCCAGCGCACGCCGAGCCACACTCCCACAAACCAAAGAAACTGCCACGCCCACAAATCGAACGGTCCCATTTCGTTTAACGGAATGTTCGTAGGGATGTAGTGCATCATGAAGTTGTGTTCGGCGTTGCGCAAGCCGAATTGCGCGAGCACCCAGAGCGTGAACGACGCACCCAGAATCGGCCCCCATCCAATTTTTCGCGCCTGCGGCAGCACAATTGTTGTGAGCGCCAGAAAGATGATGTACATCGGCAAAATGTCGAGTAAGGGAGGGCGATAGATGAGCAGAGCGGCTTCCGTGATCGCTTGTTTCGGACCTGCGGTGAAGTAGAAATCCAGAAGATTGTGCAGCCCGGGGCGATTGCCGCGTGCCGCGATCGGCACGGCGACAAGAAAAGCGAATGCCAGCAGGACTGCATGGTAGCCATAGAGACGAATCGTTCGTCCCCACAACTTGAAAGTCATGGCTCGGTAGCCGTCGGCCTCTGCCATGCGAGAGTAAATGCGTCCGGTAAAGAGAGCGGAGAGAAAGATAAAGCCCTCCGCAGCTGAAACGAAGCCAAAGGGCTGGTTGACCCATGCGCTGGCGGCGGTAGGAAGGTGTGCGAGCGCGATCCACACGAGCATGAGCCCGCGCATCGCGTCGAGTTCCAGACGCCTTCCTGTCGCCATGGCAGTTAGACGCAATCCAGCGCACAATCGTCGCCGAAATTTCGCCCTTTACCGCACTTTACAAGTAAAAGCTGGCCTGCCAGGCAGAAGCTTCGTGCTAAATTGAATCGCGGGGGCTTGTTTTGCGGAAATTGTTGCTCGGGTGTGCATTTTTTTTGCTTTCGATCACGACGTTGTCGTTGGCAAATCCGTTCGCAAAAAAACAGGAGACCGGCTTCCTCGATCGCACTCTCTCGCTGCAAGGGGTTGAATACAAATATCAGGTCTTCGTTCCCGAAGATTGGACTCCTCACAAGAAATGGCCGATCGTTCTCTTTCTACACGGCGCCGGCGAACGCGGCGATGATGGAATGCTCGAGACGGATGTGGGTATAGCGTCCGCGATTCGCAGTTCGCGCAAGGAAGTAGATGCCATCGTCGTCATGCCGCAGTGCCCGAAAAGCCTTTGGTGGGTGATGCCGCCGATGCAGGAACTTGCGATCAACGCGCTCGATCGCGCCTCGAAAGAATTCCGCGGTGACCCGCAGCGCACCTATCTTGCCGGATTGTCGATGGGCGGATTTGGCGCGTGGCAACTGGCGGGGAAATATCCGGGTCGCTTTGCCGCGATGATCGTCATTTGCGGAGGCATTCGTCCGCCGGCACGCGCACTCAAAGCCTATCCTTATCTTGCCAGCGTTATTCCGCCAGACTCGCCGAAGAGCTATTCGGAAGCGGCGGAGCGGGTTGGCAAGGTTCCCGTGTGGATCTTCCACGGCACCGATGACGACATTATTCCGGTCACCGAGTCGCAACGCATGGCCGCCGCCATGAAGCAGGTGGGAGCCGAGGTCCATTACACCGAATATCCCGGCATCAGGCACGACTCGTGGGACAAAGCTTTCGACGAACCCAAATTATTTCCCTGGCTCTTCTCGAAGACGCTTACGCCCCAGGTCAGATAGTCTCGTCTTTCACTTTTTCATTTCGAGTAATCCAGATCGCGTGCGGTTGAGCGTGAATTCCAGAGATTCCCTCGGGATGGTGGATACGAAGGGGCTGATCAACCATCCCAAGCCAACGGGAATGTCGCGCGTGAGTGAGATGGCCTCAAGCTGGACGTACATTCCGCCGTCGCGTTGTTCAAATCTCCAGTAAGAATTCAGACGCCACATGAATCCGTTATCGTCACCGACCTATCGACAAGCTTCACAGAATGATGGCCATGCGTCCGGGTATTCAGATCTCCCTCGCAGCAGAATTCGTTAGACCGGTTCGGAGCCGTATCGTTGCGAGGCGGTCACAGCGCCTCAAAGGGGCATTCAGTGAGGGACATTTTCGCTATCGCTAAAGCGATAGCCTGATACAAACCTTGCTGGTGCTGAGGCGGGTCGGATCGGCGGTGGGTTGGGAATCGGGGGATGGATCGGGGTGTCGGGGGGATGCGGTTGGGCGAGTTCGGTTGGGTATCGGCGTGTACTACCGCGCCCCAACCACTTCTTTTTCCCGCGACGCGTAGTGCGAGTCGACGTAGTCATCCAGAATCTTGATGAATTCCGGGACTATCTTGTCGCCTTTCAGCGTGGTGAAGAGGCGGCCATCGACGTAGACCGGGGCCTTTGGTTCTTCGGCGGTGCCGGGGAGCGAAATTCCGAGGCTTGCATGTTTCGACTCGCCGGGGCCGTTGACTACGCATCCCATGACGGCGACTTTCATCTCTTCGACGCCAGTGTGGGATTCTTTCCAAACCGGCATTTGATCGCGCAGGTAGGTTTGGATCTGCTGTGCCATCTCCTGAAAAAAGGTGCTGGTGGTGCGGCCGCATCCGGGGCAGGCGGTAACTTGCGGTGTGAAACTGCGGATGCCGAGGGATTGCAGAATCTGCTGCGCCACGCGAACTTCTTCGGTGCGGTCGCCTCCGGGTGCCGGAGTCAGCGAAACGCGGATGGTATCGCCGATGCCTTCCTGCAGGAGCACTGACATGGCAGCGCTTGAGGCCACGATGCCTTTCGCTCCCATACCGGCTTCGGTCAGTCCCAAATGCAGCGGGTATTCGCAACGCGAGGCGAGAATTCGGTAGACGTCGATCAGGTCCTGCACTCCGCTCACTTTCGCGCTCAGGATGATCTGCTCCGGACGAAGGCCATACTGCTCGGCCAGTTTTGCCGAGGTGAGCGCACTGGTAACGATCGCTTCCATGGTCACTTCGCGCGCGTCTTTCGGTTCGGGCAGGCGCGAGTTCTCGTCCATCATTCTGGTCAACAATGCTTGATCGAGCGATCCCCAGTTCACGCCGATGCGCACCGGCTTCTGGTGTTTTGCCGCCATCTCGATCATGGTGCGGAAGTTGTCGTCGCCCTTGCGCCCGATGCTGGCGTTACCGGGATTGATGCGGTACTTGGCCAAGCCTTCGGCACAGCCGGGGTACTTGGTGAGCAGGAGGTGTCCGTTGTAGTGGAAGTCACCCACGATGGGCACGTTAAGTCCCAGCTTTTGCAAACCTTCGTTGATATACGGAATCGCCTTGGCCGCGTCATCATTATTGACGGTGACGCGCACAACTTCGCTGCCGGCGCGAGCCAGCGCGGCTACCTGCTTGACGGTGCCGGAGATGTCCGCGGTGTCGGTGTTGGTCATCGACTGCACCATTACCGGGGCATTGCTGCCAACGCGAACCCCGCCAATCGTGGCGGTGGTGGTTTTTCTACGCTTAATTTGAGCCATGTTTAAGTGTCTATTTTAAACCAGCCACGGTAAAAGCGCGATGACGGGAAAGGCGCTGGCGGGCGATGTGGGAGGGTGCCCCATCTCATTCGCTTCTTTGCGAATGAGTGGGTTTCGTCACCACCGGCCAGTGTCGGCATCACATCAAATAGTCTCCTTCGCTCCTACCCTAACCTTGTGACCACGGGGCTGCACCGCTTTTACGGCACAAATCACCTGCATTTCATCACCGGTAGTTGTTACGATCGCCAACCCCGCCTTCACACCGCCGATCGGCGTGACCTCTTTCTGAGAATTCTGGAGGAGGCGCGATTTCGATACCGCTTCGTTGTCCACGGATACGTGGTGATGCCCGAACACTTCCATCTGCTGATCACAGAGCCCGAGATCGGCGATCCGTCGGTGGTCATGAAAGTGGTGAAGGAACGCTTCTCGCGATTCGTCCACCGAAAAACTTGTAACTCCGTTTATGAGCGCATCTGGCAGAAGCGCTTCTACGATTTCAATGTTTGGAGCGAACGCAAGCATGTTGAGAAGCTGCGGTACATGCATCGAAATCCGGTTATCAGAGGGTTGGTGGAACGGCCAGAAGAATGGATATGGAGCAGTTTTCGTTCCTATCTTTACGGAGAAATCGGCGCGGTTCGAGTCAACTTCCAGGAATGGCCCGTTGCGATTAGACCCGGTTCGATCAAGAGCTTTGGCGATACACGTTCTGGTGAGAACCCACTCATTCGCAAAGTACGCGAATGAGATGGGGCACCCGCACTTCTCTACGATATAGGTTCTACGGCATTCGGGTCAGGCCGGGAAGTGTCTTCACCAGATCGTTGTAGATCACCATCACGGCGAAGAGCACCAGGAATACAAATGCCGCCTGGTAAATGCGTTCTTTGATTGGCAGGCTGATCTCGCGCTGCATCAGGCTTTCGATGAAGAGGAGCAGGATCACGCCGCCGTCAAGAATCGGAATCGGCAAGAGGTTCATGATTCCGAGGTTCAAGCTGATGGCTGCGGTGATCAAGAGCAGTGGGCTCCAGCCTTCTTCGCGGGCGGCGGCGCCTACGGCACTGCCGATTCCGATGGGGCCATCAACCTGGCGCATCGAGACCTTGCGCTGAGCCATCTTGCGCAGCAACTCCAGAATCAGGAACGAACTTTTTTTGTTGTCGGAAAGCGAACGCTTAAGCGCATCGGGAAAGTTCAGTTTTACGACTTTCGTCGGCATGCTGGCGATTCCGATACGGTAGCGCAATTCCTGCGAGGGTCCACCCGGAGCTAGCGTCGGCTTCACGGTAAAGGTCTTTTTCTCGCCGTTTCGCAGAGCCACGATTTCCAGTGGTTGATCTTTTGTCTTATTCAGGAGCTGAACAAATGCCTCAAGTGCCGGGATCTCCTGACCGTTCGCGGTCAGAATCTGATCGCCGACCTTCAGACCAGCCTTCTCGGCAGGCATGCCAGGCTCGACCGTGGTCAACGTAACATTCACGTCGGGCACCCAGCCCATCATCCCGTATTGATTTGGGCCCATCGGCTCGGGGACGAGCGTCTTTTCGATCACTTTCCCGTTGCGCTCAATGCTGAACTTCATGGGCTGATTCGGGCTGAGCGCATCTTTAATGTCAACCTGCTCCCAGTTCGGGTTCTGGATCTCTTCAACCTGAACGATTCTGTCACCCTTTTGGATCCCCGCCCGTTCGGCAGGGGTATTCGCATTTACCCAACCTATAACCGCAGGTTGGTCGGCGACGGCGGGATACTCGTAATGCACCATGTACACGCCGGTCAGCAAAACGACGGCGAGCATGATGTTCATGAACGGTCCGGCAATGGCTACGATGAAACGCTGCCAGCGGGGATGATTCAGAAACTCGCCCGGATCTTCGGAGCGGGTATCCATCGGATTCTCGCCAGACATTTTGACGTAGCCGCCAAGCGGAATAGCGCTGATGCGGTAATCAGTTTCGCCGCGTTTGAAACCCAGCAGGCGCTTGCCAAAACCGATGGAGAAAACTTCCACCCTGACGCCGAAATACTTGGCGGCGGCGTAATGCCCGAATTCATGAATCAGAATCATGAATCCAAGCACGATTCCCATGTCAAAAATCGTGTGCAGGATAGATAAAAGCTGGGGCATATCTTCTTAGATTACTCCGTAACAGCAATTACGAAATGGCTCGAACGGGCAGTGTCTTCCGGGTATGCCCCCGTACGATTTCGCTTGTCACTCGGCGCGCCTCTGTGTCAGAAGCAAGCACCTCTTGTATAGATTCCAACTGCGCGGCTGGCGTTGCAGCGATTACTTCCTCAATGATCCGAGGAATGTCCGCGAAGCCGATCTGCTCCTCTAAAAACGCCGCAACCGCCACTTCGTCGGCCGCGTTCAGAGCAATCGTTTTCGTGCCTCCGATTGCGGCTGCTTCGTACGCTAGGCGAAGACAAGGGAATTTTTCCATGTCCGGGGGGTAGAAATCAAGATGCCTTAGGTCACTCACAGAAAATCTAAGGTCAGAAGGGACCCGATCGGGATAGGTCAGGGCATACAGGATGGGCAAACGCATGTCAGTTACCGAGATTTGCGCGAGAATGCTGCCGTCCACAAATTCGACCAGGGAGTGGATCGTAGATTGTGGGTGGACCGTGACTTGTACGCGGTCGGGAGCGATATTGAATAGACGGCAAGCTTCGATGACCTCGAACCCCTTATTCATCAATGTGGCAGAGTCGATGGTGATTCTCTTGCCCATTTTCCAGGTGGGATGGTTGAGCGCCTGCTCGACCGTAATGCCAGCGAAATCCGCTTTGGGAGTGTGCAGGAATGGGCCTCCCGAGGCGGTCAGCCAGATGCGCTCGACCTCATTGACCTCGGCGTCCATGCGTCCGCCCCGGAGGCATTGGTGGACGGCGTTGTGCTCGCTATCGATCGGCAGGAGTGGCTTACCCTGCTTTCGCGCCTCGGCGGTGATCAATTCGCCCGCCACAACCATGCACTCTTTGTTGGCCAATCCGACCGTTTTGCCAGCGCGGACGGCTTCGTAGGTAGCCTCCAGCCCAGCGACGCCAACGATGGCGCTGACCACAAAGTCCACGTTCTGATGCGTTGCGACCTGAACATTTCCGGCTGACCCATGAACAACTTCGATCTTCGCCAGTCCGGCGGCGCGAAGTTGCAAGCGGACAGTCTCGGCGCTTTGCTCGTTCCCCAGCGATAAAATTTGAGGTTTCCAGCGGTAAGCCTGCTCGAAGGCCAAGTCGATGTTACTTCCAGCAGCGAGGGTCGCGACCTGAAAGCGGTCCGGATAGCTTTCGACGACGCTCAAGGTACTGCGACCGATCGAACCGGTCGAGCCAAGGATGGCGATACGCTTCATCTGTATTTCTATTGTAAGTGAGCGAATGCCCCTAAAAAGAAAACTGCGTGGTGGCTAGGGTCAGCCTCGGCACCACGCAGTAAGTGTTTCAACGGCGTGCAACACTTGTTCGCGATCCAGTTGCCGGTTTACGGATTCGGCGGTGGTGCTGGAAGCGCATTAAGATTACAAGCCCCGCCCCTCAACTGAGCTGGCACATTGCTCGGCGGCGTGGCCCATGGCGCGTTCGTGAAATCGAAGAAGTCGAGGCTCATATCGGCCTGCGAAGCATCGCGATTCGACAACGGGCTGAGATTGAAACGCTTTTCGATCAATTTCAAGATTGCGGTGTGATCGTAAGGCGTATGTGAAACGTAATGTTTCTTCGCGAACGGAGAAACAAGGATGAACGGCAAGCGATAGCCGGTGTAAGCGAAGTTGCAAGTGCCACTTCCGAGTTCGCCGCTGTTGCTACAAATGTCGCCTGCCTTCAAATCGATCGGAAGGTAGTTAGGTGAACCGACGGCGTCTGGCGGCGTAGTGGCCTGCGGCGCGACGTGATCGTAGAACCCTCCCGGTTCGTCATAGGTAAAGAACATCGCCGAATCTTTCCAGTTCGGGCTCGCCATGAGCGCATCCATGATGCTGGCGGTGAATGCGGCTCCCGATTGAATGTCGACTCCACCGCCCGCATCGGTGTCGGTTGGGTGCTCGTCGAGACCCGCGTCAGATGGCGGTTCGATGAGGGCGACCTGCGGAAGCGTACCGTTCGCCAAGTCAGCTTTCAATTGTGTGACCGAAGCGATGTTCTGCAGCAGCTGCGGATTATTGGCTACGGTCGAGTAATAGGTGAACATGTTGATATACGAATGCTGAATGAGGCACGCCGGATCGGTATCCGAACAATTCGTACCAGTCGAATTCACATATATCTTCCAGGTCACGCCAGCCGCCTGAAGAGCCTGGAAGATCGGTGGATTTGTAAGCGCTCCGTATGGCGGGCCTAATGGATAGACATGTCCGCCTGTAGTGCCGGCGAGAAGGAACATGCGGTTGAGTTGCGTGCGGCTCATGATCGGCGCGAACCATCGGTCTGCCGTGGCGAAGGTGCTGGCCATGTAGTAGTAGTAATTCAAGTCGGTGTCGTCGTAGTAGCCCATGGTGCGATAGCCGTTTACGTCTTGCAGTTGCGGCGAAACCTGGCGTGCATCGTTCGCAGCAGCCTGCACCCATCCATTGAGTTGGGGGGCCGTCGTGCCAATCGGATTGTTGAAATCCCAATCGACGTGGGCTTCGTTCCAGAAAGGGCTTAAAGCTTCTGAACACACCGAGTAGACGTTATGGAAAGAAGTCACAGGGGGAGCTGAAAGACTCGCCCGGCAAGAGCTCGGACTTGGAAAATTGGGATCACAACCTGGAACCGCCGGAGGCGCGCCGTACGCTGGCGGTATATTCCCCGACAGCGGGTTGAATTGCGGCAATCCGTCGAATTGCTGATCGGCGAATCCGGCCTTGGACCAGTATTGACGCATCGCCCCAAAGTAGTGATCGAGTGAGCGATTTTCCTGCGCGAAGATGATGATGTGATTCAGGCTCTGCAAACTGCCTGAGTTCGGAGCAAAGCCAGCGCTCACGGTAGCCGCCGCATTCAGCGAAACGATGCAGTTGCCGGAACCGGAGCATACCCCGCCCCAACCTATAAATCCGTTGTTGGCATTGGCAGTTTCGGAAAGCGTGATCGAAGTGCTGAGAGGGAAACTCGCCGAGCAGGTCCCTGGGCAGTTGATGCCGCTCGGACTGCTGGTGACAGTTCCACTGCCTGCGAGCGATAAAGTTAACGTCGCTGAAGTAGAAGTTGAGTTGAACGTGGGGCTCACGGTTTCAGCCGCTGTCACATTCACCGTACAGGTGCTGGTGCCCGAACAACTCCCTCCACTCCAACCGGCGAACGTGTATCCGGTGCCCGCGGCGGCGGTGAGAACAACCTGGGTGTTATTAGCGAAGCTGGCCGTGCAGGTTCCGGGACAACTGATGCCGGTGGGATTGCTGACGACGGTTCCTGCCGACGACATTACGCCCGAGGGCAAGTAACTTACGCTGAGAGCATAGGAAGCCGCTCCAGTGAAAGCCGGGGTCACGGTCGTTGTTGAACCCACCGTCACCACGCAACTGCTCGTCCCAGAACACCCGCCTCCGCTCCACCCAGTGAAGGAGTAGCCGGTGGCTGCGGTCGCGATCAACGTCACCTTGGTGCCGGTGGCAAACGAGGCCGAACACACGTTGCTCGCATCGCCACCGTTGCCGGAGCACTCGATACCAGCCGGAGTACTCGTGATGACGCCGACGTTAGCTGGCGGAGCGGTAATCGTGAGCTGAAATGTCGATGGTGGCGGAGGAGTTCCTCCTCCCGAACTAGACTTCGAACTTCCGCATCCGGCCAGAAGCAGACAAACTGAGATTGACGAAACGAAGATTGACTTGTGAAACGACTTCATGGCGCAGTACTCCCCCGTGCATTGGATGTGGGGGTGGGTAATTATGGTTGGTTATCTGATGAGGCACTCAAGGGTGGTTACTTAAGTAATAACCTTTGGAAAGCCGCGCCAGACGGGGCGTGTCGCGCCAAAACAGGATTTATCGAAAAACTGGCAAACCGCCGAGAATAGGGACCGCGAGGGATAAAGTTCACTGCATCAACCGCCACGCTCCGTAGGCCCAGACAACAGGAACTGCAAACAACATCGCGTCAATCCGATCCAGCATACCTCCATGTCCGGGAAGGATGGTGCCGGAGTCTTTCACGCCGGCGCCACGTTTAATGAGCGATTCGACGAGGTCCCCGAGTTGAGCAGCGAGATTTACTACACCTGCAAGAATAATTACCGGCCACAGTTGCGGTTGCTCCAAACCGAACATGCCATCGCGACGTTCGATGAGATTCCAGCGGAGGAGAGCAGCGCTGATGCTTGGAGCATAGTGAATCCACATCGCGCCAATAATCACGCTGGCTAGAATCGACGCGACAGCGCCCTCCCAGGTTTTCTTCGGGCTTATTTCCGGAGTCATGCGATGCTTGCCGATCGCCTTGCCCACGAAATAGGCGAAGATGTCTCCTGACCAAACGGCCAGCAAGGTGAAGATCGTCCAGATAGCGCCCGCGGGTTGCTGACGAATCGCCACCAAAAGAGCCATGGGAATCGCGATGTAAGTGAACGCGAAGGTCGACGCCGCGGCTGCGGGATATCCGGTGCTGAGTTTTGCTCGGTGCATCGCCACGGTCAAAAAAATAAATGGCGCGATGGCGGCGGAGAACGTGATGCCATAAAGCATCGCGGTTGTCTCCATCAACGGGGTACGGTTGCCCGTCGCAAAAATGACGAAGACGAAAAAAGCCGCGATAAAAATGTAAGTCGCGAGCATCAGCGGTTCAGCCGAGTAATGGGTCGTCAATTTCAAAAATTCAGACGCAGCGAGAAGTGCGACCGCGGCGGAGACGAAGACAAGAACGTAGATCGGAGCCTTCAGGACCAGAAGAAGAACGATGGGAATTAAGACGACAGCCGTCGCGATGCGCTTGATCAATGCTTAGCCCCGGCAGGAGAGCGACGGGAGGCGGGAGAGCCATTACCGTCTGTTGCCAATCCGCCATAACGGCGATCGCGTTTCTGGTAATCCTCGATGCCTTCGAGTAGATGCAGTCCCCGGAAATCCGGCCACAGGGTTGGCGTCACATAAATCTCGGCATAGGCAAGCTGCCATAGCAAGAAATTGCTGAGCCGCATCTCTCCGCTGGTACGGATCACCAGGTCAGGATCGGGTAGACCACGCGTATAAAGATGATCACTGATCGATTGTTCGTCGATTTCCATGTGAGCGATCCCGCCGTTACGCGAGGCGGCTTCGGCGAGCGAGCGGAAGGCATCGACGATTTCGCTGCGGGCACTGTAATTGAGGGCAAGAGTGAGCAGCATCCCACTATTCTTTGCAGTCGCGTCGCTTGCTTCATCCATCTCTCGGCGCACCGAACTGGGGAGTTCATGCTGGCGTCCGATGTATTTCAAACGAACATTATTTTCGTTCAGCGTGTTGACTTCAGCTTTCAGAAAGCGGCACAAGAGCCGCATCAGGAAGTCGACTTCCGTCTGCGGCCGCTTTTTCCAATTCTCCTCCGAGAAGGCATAGAGAGTGAGCGCCGGAATGCCGATGCGCGCCGCGGTCTCTACGGTTGACCGCACGGAATTCACTCCGGCGCGGTGCCCGGCCACGCGCGGCATGTGCCGGCGACGGGCCCAACGCCCGTTCCCATCCATAATGATCGCAATGTGCTGGGGAAGACGCGCCGAATCGAGTCGCAGGTATGCAGCAGCTTCCTTGCGGTCCATTCCAGCCGGAACCGTGTGTCGCAAGTGGAACGCTCCGATTCGAAGCTAACATAGGAAATCCTGTGCAGGCAATGTGATACGAGTATCTACAGGGTGATGGCACGCTGCGGAGTTCTATCCCGGAACCGAAGCGCGGTCCGTCTACCGCGCCTCTTCCGGAATGATTCGAAGCGTCAAGCGCTCGGTATGCCGAATGACGGTGAGCGTGCCCTCGGTTCCGACCTGCGCATCGGTCAACAACCGGTGGAGATTGTCAACGCCAGCGATGGGTTTCCCATCGAGCGCCACGATCACATCGCCCTCGCGCAACGCTGCGGTGAGCGCCGGACTTTTTTCTTCCACTCCAACTATAACTACTCCGGTTTCCTTCTCCAGCGAGTAGAAGCGCACGACTCTCCTATGGATCGGAACGGTTTGCGCGGAAACTCCGATATAACTTCGGCGAATTCTGCCATCGCGGAGGAGTCGGCTGGCGACAAATTTCGCGGTATTGATTCCAATCGCGAAGCACAAGCCTTGCGCGGGAAGGATGGTCGCGGTGTTCACACCGATAACCTCGCCGCGCGAGTTGACCAACGGACCTCCGGAATTTCCCGGATTTAACGCCGCGTCGGTCTGAATGACGTCTTCGATCAATCTACCGGAGTACGACCGCAAAGACCGCCCAAGCGCCGAGACCACGCCAGCAGTCACAGTGGATTGGAAGCCATATGGATTGCCAATGGCAATCGCCATCTGCCCTGGACGCAACTGTTGCGAATCTCCGAGCGAGACGGCGTTCAAACCTGAAAGATCAATGCGAATCACCGCCAGGTCAGTCGCCGGATCATCGCCGATGGTGTGCGCGGGGGCTCGCCGTCCGTCGGAAAGCGCGACTTCGATTCGCTTCGCATCGTGGACGACGTGGCTGTTGGTGAGGATTAATCCGTCAGGAGTGAAGATGAACCCCGAACCTCCGCCGCGCCGTTCGCCCGGCTGTTCGCCACGGTTTCGCGCGGCTCCTCGGCGCGGCGCGGCATGAAACACCTCGACGTTCACGACGGAAGGACTCACCTTTTCAACCGCCGCTATGACCGCGCGAGAGTAGGTATCGAGCAGTGCAGTATCCGGCAAGGCAGACTCTGAAACAGCGGCGCGCAACAGGCCTGAAGGCAAATCCTGCCGGAGGACTGGTTCATTTCGTTGATCGAGATCACCGTTTAGTAAGTTCGAAAGTAGCGTCTTGTCTGACTGGGACTGAAAAGCTGTGTCGGCGTGCATATCCGATAGATGAAGGTGACTAGCATTTGGATTCGGGGGTGATCCAAGGCGAACTCTCCAACCTTAAGTTGTCATCCCGAACGAAGTGAGGGATCTGCATACCGCCGCTGCAAAAATGCAGATCCCTCACTTCGTTCGGGATGACAAAATCAAGTGGTTGTTTACGGAGAGGAAATTCAGGAGCAATCCAACGGTCAGGCGCGATTCAGGCCATACGAATTTAGTACGTCGCGCAACGTAACAATCCCCTCGAGTTTGTGCACGTTGGCCCGATTTACGACTGGCAGGATTTCGATCTGATTGGCTCCCATGCGCTCCAGTGCAAGATCGAGGCCCTGGTCGGAGTGGACGTGCGGGAAGATGAGAGGATCGAGCACGTCGCACAGGGTCTTTTCCGCGCTGTCTGCTCCGACTTCCTGCAGTTTGGTGCGACTGATCACGCCAATCACGCCTCTCCCATCGATGACCAGCCAACTGCCGAGATTGCTCGACTTGATATGTTCCAAGACGTCGCCGACTTTTGTCTCGCCAGATAAGGAGTCGCCTGCAGCCTGCATCACCTTTGCGACCGATCTCATGCCGCGCTGCCTCGAATCGGCTGACGGCAGATGAATACCGTCCTGAACGGCGAGAGCTTCGTAGATCGGCTCTTCCTGCAGGCGCGAGGCGACGAACAAGCTGATGAGATTGGCAATCATGAGGGGAACGATGACGGCATAATCCTGCGTCATCTCGAAGATCATCAAAACTGAGGTCATGGGAGCGCGCACGATACCGGCAAATACGGCGCCCATCCCGACCAGCGCATACGCCCCCGGGTTCGCGGTGTAGTCGGGGAACCAGTGATGGGCCATGGTTCCAACCGAACCTCCGACCATGGCGCCAATAAACAGCGCCGGGCCGAAGATGCCGCCTGCGTTGCCCGAAGCGTAACTTGTGGTAACGGTGATGAGCTTGAGCACGATAAGCAAAAGCATCATCTTGAAGGCCATGCTTCCATTCAAGGCATCGCCGACATATCCGTAACCAACTCCGAGCACTTGGGGGACAAACCAGCCGATCAGCCCCACGAGCAAACCTCCAGCCAGTGGCTGGAACCATGCGGTCTTGAGCGGGAAACGCAGGAAGCGCGCCCGAATCCCGAGCAGCATCTTCGTGAAGAGTGCCGACACGCCGCCGCCAACTACTCCCAGCACGGCGTAGGTGAAAAACTCGGAAGGATGCACGAGTTGATATTGGGGGACTTTGAAGAGCGGATGATCGCCGAGAAAAACTCGGAGCACCATCCACGCCGTCGCCGACGCGAGCACCACGGCTCCCATCACAGGGGCGTGGAGGTCGCCCATGATTTCTTCCAAAGAAAAAAGCACGGCCGCTAACGGGGTGTTGAAGGCCGCGGCGATAGCGGCAGCCGCTCCAACCGGAATCAACCTCTTCACTTGCTCGGTGCTAAGGCCCAGCATGCGGCCAAGGATTGATCCGATGCCTGCACCAACCTGAACCGATGGGCCCTCGCGGCCAAGCGGAATGCCGCTCGCAAGCGTCGCCGACGTGCAGAAGAATTTGCCGAGAACTGTGCGCAGAGTAATGCGCCCGTCGCGCGCGAAGAGCGCTGCTTTCGTCTGCGGGACGCCGCTGCCTCGGGCATTCGGGAAATAGCGGGAGAGAAGAAATCCGATGCCGAGCGAGCCCACAACCGGAAACAACAAGCGCCGCCAGGGAGCGCCTCCGGCAGGGTAGAGGCGCATTCCCAATCTCTCGGTGACGAGAATGAAGGCAACGACGACCGCCCCGGTGAGAGCTCCGATGACCAGTGCCAGCACCAAAAAAATCTGGCTCTCACGTGGCCGAAGCTCGGCCACACGACGCCGTATCCAGGCAATCGCGCCTGTTCCCGCGGTTTTTTCTATCTCTATGTGAGTTGGTTCTATGGGGTGGACGGCTTCAGTCATCGTTGCGGCTTCTTTAAAAGAATACAGCACGCGACGATGTCAGGAAAACTTTACGCCAGAAGCGAATAATTTCCATTCGCGTCTTCGAGTTCGGTCATCGATCGCAATTCCGGATAGTGGCTTACGAGCGAAGCCGGAGCAGGCACTTTTTTCCCATCCAGCAGGTGGCGAAGCTCCAGCGCATTGACGGCTGCCTTGGCTTGAAAATGATTGTTCGCGATTACGTAAGTTGATTCGGCTCTTTCTGCAATCGAGCTGATTTTTTCTTTCCACTTTTCCAGTTCAGCCATCTTGTAGAGGTAGTTGTAGCGATCGTCGCGGTTGTCGCCGTCAAACCACTGTTCATAATTGCGGCCGTGAAGGCGAACGTAAGCCAGGCTGGAAGTCACGTGCTCAGTGGGCGCTAGCGACCGCCCGAGTTGCGGTTGATCGATATTGCAGAAGGCGACGTTCTGGCGCGTGAATTCGGCAATCGTCTCTGCGTTGTCCCAACTCTCGTGCCGCACTTCGACCACGCGTGGATATTCGATGAACTGTCTCAGAACTTGCTCGATGTACTCGCGATTCAGCCCGGTGTTCTTGAACGATACCGGGAATTGAATGAGCAGAGCTCCCAGCTTGCCTTCAGCGGCAAGCGAATTTAGCCCTTCACGCGCGAGACGCTCGTCTTCGTCGTTCGGGCGAATGCTTGCGGCAGATGTCGGTTCAGTCGCCGCCAGCGGAGAGTGCGTGAAAGAACGATGCAATTTCGCGGTAAAAAGAAAATCTGGATTCACAGCTGCCGCTTTGCGTGCCCAAAATCGGCCAAGCTCGGGCCGGATGTGTCCGTAAAACGAGGTGTTGATCTCAATGACGTCAAAGAACCGCGCCAGGAATTCAACGGGGTGAATTTTCTTCCGCGTCACCTCCGGCGGATACAGAATCCCATCCCAGTCTTTATAAGACCAACCGGCAGTCCCAATGCGGATTTTCGAGGCAGAAGCCATGGGCGGGAAGATGTTCGCAGATTAGCACAGAGTTCCCGCATGGAGCGGGTGCCCCCGCCCGCTCTCCTGGACGATAGCCGATCATCGGAGAAGACAATTTAGGGCGGATTAGTAGAGCAGTACCGCCACCCAATACGTGCCGGTGGGATAGGTAGTGTTGCGGGCATAGCATGATCCAACTGCAAATTCCCTGGCATTCGGATCGACCAAGGCACGCCGGGCCGCTGGCGGCAACTCCTCAGGGTGGGTTTGCGTATAAACGATGATTCGGGACCTTGAGTAAGAAGAAGCAAGCAGATGGGCGTTCGGACGGCTCTCGGAAGAAAGCGAACAGGCAGCATCGTCAAGCTTTGCCGGAGCAATCTGCTTTAGCTCCGCCAACCCTGCTTCGACTCGCACTTGCGAAACAGCGCGACCGACCAATCTATTGCTTTCGCTTGGAGAGTAGGCGATGACCTCGTGCGCGAAATCCTGCACAACGTAAAGTCGTCCGTGACTCCAGATGGCGGCGATGCCTGCCACGTTGAACTCACGGTCGAGCAGATTTTTGCGATGTGGCGCCGACCGCATGAATGCATCATTGGCAGACGTCGGGCATGTCGCATAAGCAATGTTCTCGCCGGCGTAGTCCATCTTCAGTGGCCCAGCCTGAGCGATGCGTTGCATGAGCTCGGGCTCGCCCGGATACTGATGCTCCATCTGCTCGCTTGAAACCATCAGACGGGCGTGTCGCCGAGCCGCTTCGAGCAGGCTTTCGTCCGCGCGAAGAGCAGGCGCGCCGGATAGCTCGCGGCTCCGATTTGCCATAAGTAAGAGTTCGGTCTCCGCAGCTGCGTCCTCTAAGACGCGAACTTCGGGCTTCGCGATGTGGGATCCAGACGACTGCCTGGAATCGACACAATCGCCCAGTTTATTTTCAGAGGCTTCAGCGTCGGCAGGATCAGAGGAGCAGCTTCCGCGTTGAACCGCCGAGATCGCAAAGAACAGCAACACCACCCAGGCCCGCAGCATATTTTTGAGGTTCGCGTTGCGGCGCGGGGGTCACCGACAAAGATCGCGGTGAAACTTCCCGCTTTCCATCTACAACGCTAGCCTCTAAAATTCAGGACAGCCACTTACCATGGAGACATCGCTACTAGTTACCATCCTCGTCGCAACCCTTGCCCTGCTTGGGTTTTCAGCGATCCTATGGCGACGCCTCGCGGCCTTCTCGCAAGTCGATGTAAAAGCGGAGGTTGCAGATCAGCTCGAAAGGTTTAATACCACCCTCGGCCAAAAGATCAGTATCAGCACTGCCGATATGGCCACTCGCCTGGAGCAGACCAAAGGGGACCTCCGGCAGCAGGTGACAGACCGCATCCAGCAAGGGTTTTCAGAGATTCGCCATTCGGTGGAGCAGCAACTCGCTTCCGGGCGCGAGGAGCAGAAGCGCAACCTTGCAGAGGGCCGAAGCGAACTGACGAATTCTTTACTGCTGACCACGCAGCAGTTGAAAGTCGAGTTTCAGTCGCTGAATCAACAGACGGCGCAGAGTCTTGAATCAATCCGCGATCGCGTGGATGTCAGGCTGATGGCCATCACCGATCAGGTGCAACAAAAACTCGATCAAAATATAAAAGAAGGATTCGCTCAGTTCGAAAAAGTTCAACAGCACCTGAAAAATGCGGAAGAGCAACTGCGCGAAGTCGGAGCGCTCGGGCATTCCATCAACGACCTGAACAATTTGTTAAAGCTGCCGCATCTTCGCGGCCAGTTTGGAGAGGCCAGCCTGGAACGACTGTTGGCCGATTTCCTTCCTGCCCATATGTTCGCGTTGCAGGCCTCGCCAGGAGAGGGTGGAGGCCGCGTCGATGCCGTCATTTACTTCCCGGACCGCAAACTGCCGATCGACGCTAAGTTTCCTCGCGAGCAGGTGATTGCGCTATTCGAGAGCAACGATAAGGCCGAGGTTGACGCTGCGCGCATCACGCTGGTTCGCGTAATGAAGACGGAGGCAAAACGCATTCAACAATACATTCAACCCGAACATGGGACGACCGAGATCGCGCTCATGTACTTGCCGAGCGAAACCCTGTATATGGAAGTGATCCGTAATCGCGAACTCGGCGACTGGATGAACGAACAGCACGTCTTCCCCGTCTCTCCAAACACGCTGCTGATGACACTGCACACGATTTCACTGGTGCACAAGTGGTACGAGGTCGCGACCAGATTCGAGAAGAGCCGGGCCGAGCTTGCAAAGGCACAAAAGTCATTCGACTTCTTCCAAAGCCAGTTCGAAAACGTGGGCAAGAATTTGAACAAAGCACAGGAAGCCTTCGAAACGGCGCAGCGTCACTTGAAGAACTATCGTGGCAAGGTCACCGCCCTCAGCGGACAGGAGCAGTTGGAACTCGAAACTTCGTCCTCGCTTGAAAAGCCATTGCCGCTGGTGGACAAGGCAAGCGCCTGAAGTTGCTGTTTGCGCAAAAGTTGTTGTGCAGACAAACGAACGCGGCGGCCCAAATCGCGTCGCGAGCCTTCCCCAGTGTCCCCCCGTGTACCCCGTGGTGGCAGCACTGACTTAATCCAGGAAGACAAGCTCAAAATCGGCTCGAGCCGTTCTAACCTCGCGCCGATGGTTTGAAGTGGTGAGCTACCAGAGTTGCGCGAACCACGATTGTGCGGATCAAAAACGCCGGTGGTAAACTAATCGGGCGGTTCGCACCGCACTATTAGCGTTTGCATCATTAGCGTTTGACATCCACACGCCGGAGAGATGGCCGAGAGGCTGAAGGCGGCGGTTTGCTAAACCGTTATACGGGCTAACACCTGTATCGAGGGTTCGAATCCCTCTCTCTCCGCCATTTTTTGGTTGCGACGACCTAGGCGGAACTAGTCCAAAAAGCTCGTCGCGCTACCTCAGCCCAAGACCGAGAAAATTCGGCAACCGACGTATCGTCAGCCGGTAGACCCGTCGTTAAGTTTTTGGGGCGGGTATATGTTTACTTGTACCCTGGTCCTGATTCTGCCCATCGTGAATTGCTTTGAACCTCCGCTGACCCAAGGGCGTGACTTGCGTCGGGGACCATGCCACCTCACCGGCTTCTTTGCGTTGATAGATAAAATAGCTACAGTCTGAGCTCGTCTTACCGAAGATCGGTATCTCCGCTATTTCTTTGTAGGAGGAATCGAGATAGCCGTGCATCCATGCGAAAACGTTCATATCCTGACTGGGGCTGCTGTCAGGCCAAGCCTTGGCCCGACATCCCCAGGTAAACTCACTGTCGGAGTAGACGATGATTTTGGGTTGGGCTTGCGTAACTTCACGAATCAAATCCTTCTGCATACCCAGCGCAAACTGCTGCTGCTCGGTCAGCGGATCCATATAGATAAATCCAGTGGCGGAATGCCTGCCTGAATAGAAGTAGATCTCCGGTTCGGATGCCAGCACCGCGACTCGATCCTGCGGCGTGGTGTGGTCGCGAACATATTGGCCCACCGCCACAGCTTCTATAAAACTTTCGTCAGGGTGCATCTGCCGGTGTGCGTGGAGTGGATGAAATAAAAATTTTCTTTGTGCCGTCAGGGCAAAAATAAACGATATAACGAAAAAAATGATTGGAATCAGTGCCGTCTTAACCGAGGTGCGGCGGTTCTCTCTGCGCTCCCGGAAAATACCTATTCCAGCACCATTAAGAACGGCCGCATCGTGAGCTGCGATCTTTCCTTTCAAGGCCTGAAGCGCCGAAAAGAACAGCAGCAGCAGCGACGCAATAGAAACCCAGCCTACACCGATCCAAACCTCACGCGTAGAAAGATATTCATACGTAGAACTGATTGCGATTCCTGCTAGCATGGCGACGACAGGTAGCAGCACGAGGAAATAGTGTGGCCTGAAATAAAGTCCCGGACACACTGCGAGCAATGCAAACAGGGCGAAACTCAACAGGAAAAACCGGTGTTGGCGAGCACGGCTCCAGAAAAGGGCAGGGATACCTATTACGGCGAAACCCCATACCACGCCAGGCCGCGGAATTTTCGGGGCGTTCTTAAGAAACCGACCCCAGCCATCTTGCAGGCTAACGATCTGTTCATATGCAGCGCCATAGCTAACGGTCCAGAACCAGAATTGACGAAACAGGCCAGCATGCCAAAGAACAGCACAAGTTACCAGATAGGGGAAAGCCATTCCGAAGCCGAGTATGGTTGCGCCCGAAATCAGGGTGCTCCACTTTGGATAACTTCTCCATTGGCTCCATAGCCAGAACAAAAAGCCAAAGATGGCAAACAGGACCCCATGTTGTTTCATTAAGAATGCCATTCCGAAGCTCAAGCCACTAATGAACAACATTGGCTTTCGCCCCGAATCAAGGGCTTTAAAAAGCGTGAGAATTCCGATTAGGGTCGTCAGCACAATAAAGTGTGTCGCATGCCCATCGAGCGACACCGTGGACCAACGATTTGCCATCAGCGTATATGACGCTGCGGCAACGGTGGCGGCCAAAAGGCCGAATAGTTTTCGGGTCAGCAGGAACAGAAGCAGAGTGTTAGCGAGTAAGACCACCAGCATTCCGATTCTTATGCCAGCGATAGTTTGCCCGAATAAAGCCATCATGACAGCGTAAGCTGCATAAGTCCCGGGTAACTTCATATTGTAGGCCAGTTGATAAGGAGGGATTCCCTGAAGCATCAATTGGCCGGCATAGGCGTACTCGCCTTCATCACGCTCTAAGGGCATGCTGCGCAGGCGGATGCGCACTGCAGCGAAAACAATCACCACAACAACCAGAGAAGCGTAGCAAAAATATTTCAGCCGTAAGTCGATGCCGGATTGGGGTTCTATTCCGAGAACCGACTCTTCAACTTGGCTGATTTGTGTTTCCATTCTGGTGCAATAAAACCTTTCGTGTGGACTTCTTCGCTCACCCCTGACGGGTGGTTCCAATCGAAAGCGACACTGGTATGTGGCCCATACATTACTCACAGCTCAACCGCCGGCAGTATAACAAGTGGAAAGTGTTGAGAGGGATATGCTTGAAAATAATAATTTTACCGTCGCTTGTCACGTGGCTCACCGCGCTCCCGAGAACCGGCGCGATGGCTCAGGCTGCGATTTCGAGGTTGACAGATAACCCGGTTAAGAAAGATTCCGTTGCAAAGTTGCGCGATCAAGTTCGTGCTCCCACCGCGCAATCACGAGTGTCGCGACTCCGTTGCCCACCATATTGATCAAGGCGCGGAACATGCTCATGAAACGATCGATGCCAAGGATGAGCGCCATTCCGGCGACCGGAATGCTGGGAACAACCATCAGCGTTCCGACAAGCGCAATAAACGCGGCACCCGACACTCCGCTCGCGCCCTTCGAGGTAAGAATCGCGACGCCCAGAATCGTCAACTGCTGCGACAAAGTCAGATGAGTGTTGGTTGCCTGCGCTACGAAGATCGCGGCTAACGTCATATAGATGCTCGTTCCATCGGTGTTAAAGGTATAGCCAGTCGGCACGACCAGACCAACCAACGGCTTGGAGCATCCGAGCTTTTCAAGCTTTGCCATTAAACTTGGCAACGCCGGCTCAGAAGAACTTGTTGCCAATACAAGAAGCATTTCCTCCTTGATGTAGAGAAGGAACTTGATAATTCCAAAGCCAGCTGCGCGCGCGATTCCGCCCATCACTATCAGCACAAAGAGCGTCCCGGTGATGTAGAAGGTGGCGATTAGTCTCGCTAGGGGGCCGAGGGCGCTAATTCCATATTTGCCGACCGTAAAAGCCATCGCTCCAAACGCCCCGATGGGCGCGAACTTCATGAGGATGTTTACGACTTCGAAAACCAGGTGGGTGAGAACCTCAAAAAAGTCGACCAGCGGTCGACAACGGGGCCCCGCGGAAGACAATGCAAAACCAAACAGCACTGAAACGAATAGAACTTCAAGAATGTCGCCCTTGGCGAAGGCATCGACAACTGTCGTCGGGATAATGTGCATGACGAAATCGGACACAGTCTGCGCCTTCGCCTGCCCGGCATACGCAGAAACTTCCCGGGTGTCCAGCGTGGCGGGATTGGCATTGAAGCCCTTGCCGGTTGGGACCAGATTTCCGACGATGAGTCCTACCACCAGCGCCAGCGTAGACACAATCTCGAAATAAACGAGCGCCTTGCCGCCGACTCTGCCGACCTTCCCCATGTCCTCCATGCCGGCAATGCCGGTGACGACTGTGCAGAAGATCATCAGGGTAATGATCATCGAGATCAGCCGGATGAAAGCATCGCCGAGAGGCTTCATGGCGATCGCTTTCCCTGGACTGAAATAGCCGACGACCACCGCCAGCGCCATAGCGATTAAAACTTGCACCCACAGCGTTGCGTACCAGGCTTGCTTTTTGGAGGCTGGAATGCCGACCGTTGGCAACGTCGAGATCGGGGTAGTCACACTGTCGGGCGTCAAAGATTCTCCTCAGTTTCAAACGGTGGTCCGCTGCAATTGTATATCTGTAAAAAAAATAAGCATGAAGGGCTTTTCATCTTGGGAATTGTGCCAAGATCAGGTCAGACACCTGCTCGCTGGGGGCTTTCGGTGATCGTCTTGCAAACGAGGCGACGCGAGAGCAAAATGCCTCGTGCATGTTGCGGCGGCCCCGGGACACGTGGAATCTCGCAGTTTACGTGCGTTCGCACCAGCGCTCCTCCTTCTTGTTGTCTGCCTCATCATTAATTACATCGATCGCGGCAATCTCTCGGTAGCGGCGCCCTTGCTGAAAGGCGAATTGCACCTGTCGCCATCCCAACTGGGCATTTTGTTTTCCGCATTCTTTGTAACCTATACAGCTATGCAGTTTGTAGTGGGCTGGCTTGTAGATCGCTTTGACGTAAATTTGATTCTCGCGACGGGCTTTGTGCTCTGGTCTCTTGCCACCGTCTTGACGGGGCTGGTCTGGGGCTTCGCGTTGCTATTCGTGATGAGGCTACTTCTTGGGATCAGCGAAGCAGTCGCGTTGCCATCCTGCTCAAAAATTCTTGCCCGGCACTTACCCGAAGATCGTCGCGGTTTCGCCAGCGGTGCGATCATGTCGGCGTTGCGCTTCGGTAACGCCATTGGAACTCTAGGCGCGGGTCTTCTGATGGTGCGGTTTGGATGGAGACCTGTCTTCATCGGGGTTGGTCTGGTCGGCATGTTGTGGCTTCCGGCCTGGCTGAGGTGGATGCCACGCGGTGGAAGCGTAGCCGGTCCCGAAACCGGTGTATCGCCACGCGCGACTGAAATTTTGCGACAACGATCGTTTTGGGGAACATGCGCTGGTCACTTTGCTAGTAATTACCTCTTTTATTTCATGATCACGTGGCTCCCGTTATATCTCGCGATGGAGCGTCATTTAACCATGGCGGAGATGACCAAAATCGCCAGCTTGTATTACGCGGTTGACGCGCTCTCGGCCATCGCTTGCGGATGGATGCAGGATTTTTTTATTCATCGCGGGTACACGATCACCCTGGTCCGCAAATCGGCTATGGCCATCGGGTTTGCTATAGCGGCCGTCGCCATTCTTATTTGTTCATTGGCCGGCCCAAACGGGTACGTCCGCTGGCTGCTATTGGCGGGAGTTGGCTGCGGTTTTACTGGCCCGGGGCTCTTCACCTTTCCCCAGACCCTGGCGGGCACACAAGCAGTAGGCCGGTGGTACGGCTGGCAGAATGGAGTTGCCAATCTAGCCGGGGTGATAGGACCGTCGCTTACGGGCTTCGTGTTGCAGTGGAACGGAAACTTTCGAACTCCGTTTGAGATCACTTCTGCTATTTGCGTTGTCGGCGGCCTGGCTTGGGTCTTTGTCGTCGGCCGCGTCGAACAGGTGAAATGGTCACCGCTCAAAATCCACGACGCGGTGACCTCATGAAAGACGCTAGGCTCGCGACAAGAGCGTTATGCACTTGTAGAATTGCCCGGCGCACTCGACAACAAGTCGTCGATCGATGTCACGCGACGAACAAATTTCGTTCCGTATCGTCCACATCGCCGGTTTTGAAGAGTCCGTTGAAATGCCACGCTAACTTTGTTCTATGAGGGATCCATGGGCCGGCAACAGTCTCCAATTCTGAATAACAATAAATTGAAGCTTGGTTTTTTCTCTCCTAACTGCTCCGGCGGAATGTCAGTGACAAAAATTCCGGAACGTTGGGCAAATTCGTGGGAAAACAATATCAAGCTGGCGAAGCTTGCGGATGAGGCGGGGATCGAGTTTCTGCTGCCCATTGCGCGTTGGGTGGGATACGGCGGCGAAACGGATTTTCATGGGAGCGTTTTAGAAACTCTGATCTGGGCAACCGGCCTGCTGGCGAATACGCAGCGCATTAACGTTTTCGCGACGGTCCACACAGCTTTCATTCATCCAGTGGTCGCTGCCAAGCAACTGGCGACCGCCGATCAGCTTGGGCACGGGCGCCTCGGGCTCAATATTGTTGCCGGGTGGAACAAGCCCGAATACGACGCGTTCGGCATTAATCTTCCGGAGAAGCACGTTGATCGCTATGCTTTGGCGCAAGAGTGGTTCGACGTAGTCCGCGCAATTTGGAACCATAACGGCGCGTTCGACTGGAGCGGGCGCTTTTTTAATTTGAAGGGCGTCTACGGATATCCGCGTCCCTACGATGGCACTCCGCCGATCATGAATGCCGCCGGCTCCGGCGAGGGCCGGGAATTTGCCGCCCGCAATGCCGATTTTCTCTTCGCAATCTCCGTCGACCTGGATAAATCCAAGCCCGAAGTAGCGCAAATCAAAGAGGCTTCCGCGAAGCTCAACCGCAGCACAGGCGTGTTCACTTTGTCTCACGTGGTCTGTCGTCCGACGATGAAAGAAGCGACGGATTATTACCACTACTATGCGAATGAGAACGCGGACTGGGGCGCGGTCGACAACCTGATGCGCTTGCAGGGATTGCATGCGCAATCTTTTCCGCCCGAAGCTTTGCGGACGATGCGCGACCGCTTTGCCGCGGGCCACGGCACTTATCCTCTCGTCGGCGACCCTGACACGATTGTGGCGGAGATGGAAAGAATTCCCGCCTCTGGCTTCGCTGGTACGACTCTTAGCTTCGTGGATTATGTAAAAGAGTTTCCCTACTTCCGCGATGAGGTGATACCGAGACTCGAACGAAAAGGTTTGCGTGAGCCAGCCAAGCCGGGAGCTGTTTCCGTTTGACGGCCACCCAACCTATCCCTTGCTGATCGGCTTTACCATGAACTTATGACTCAGCATGATTCCGCTTTAAAGTCTTTCTCCCAGATAGTTCTTGAGCGTCGCGCAACTCCGAGTTTCCTGCCGAATCCCGTCCCGGATGCCGACCTCGAACAAATTCTTACCGCGGGTCTGAATTCGCCTAGTGCTTACAATCTCCAGCCCTGGCGTTTCATTGTGGTGCGTGACTTGGATAACCGAAGAAAACTACGCGCCGCCTCTTTCAATCAGCCGAAAATCGAGGAGGCTCCGGTTGTGCTTATAGCTTGCGCCAATCTCGAAGGCTGGAAGGATGGCGATCTGGAGGAGGTCATCGCCCTCGCCCAAGCGAACGGCTACGGAGACGAGGCACGATATGCCAGCTGGAGAAAAAATGTGGCTGCCTTTTTTAGCTCCATCCCAGGTTCAGTTGGCGGCATTGCTCCAGACATCGCTGTGTGGGGAAACCGGCACACCATGATTGCATTCACCACCATGATGTGGATGGCGGAGACCCTGGGCTACGATACGGCTCCTATGGAGGGTTTCGATGAGGAGAAGGTCAAGAATGTGTTTTCGATTCCGCAGGAGGTAAGGGTTGTGGCCCTCTTGGCAATTGGCCGACGCAAAGACGCGGACAAGGCTTTCGGAGGGCGCTTCCCCTTCCGCCGCACGGTCTTCTCTGAAAAGTGGGGCGAACCACTCGCGACGTCGCAGGCCCATTCGTGACCGAAGCGATGTTGCCGGATGGCCAAGTAGTTGGCGTCACGGGAAGTCCATTCACCGATTCGCTTTGGATAAAGCTCTGCGGTTGATTGTGGTCTTCCGTTGATCAGGATGTCTTCAGGTTTCGATCAGACTACGCTCTGCACCACGCGACTGATCGCGCCGTTTGGGCTTGGGCAATCCGGCTGCAGGCCTGATCGGATGGAAAAAAACAGCCCGAGCATTTGCCCGAAGATCACGTCAAGCACGGGTCGATACTCGTCGGCGACAAACTCGTGTTCGCTAACGATCAGGTCGTATTCGGCAACGGACTTTCGAGCAGACCCTGGGGCTGCCCAAACCGCCACACGAGTCGAGACCAGCTTTTTATTTTTTATTTCCCGAAGTAGCGCTCTTTCGTACGCTTGAACTGGCTCAATTGAAGAAAGAAAACATACGAACAATGTGTTTTCATCTAAGGCTGCCATGGGGCCATGGCGCAGTCCAAGAGCCGACTCAGACATGGTGATGATCCGGCCAGCCGTCATTTCTAATAGTTTAAGACTGCACTCTTTGGCTGCGGCCCGTAGCGAACCAGACCCGACAAAGCATGCCTTGTTGAATGACTCTTTCGCCAGTACTGACGCGCAGTTGGCAGCCACCGGAAGAAACTCATTGCCCGCTTCGACAAGGCGATTCAGCACTTTCTCGTAGTGCTCGAGCTGTTTAAAATGAGCAAGACACTGCCCGAAGATGACCATATTAGAGAACGAACTCGTCATCGCTAATCCTCGATCGTTCACAGCATCGTCCAAACAAATGCTAAGAACGTGCGGGTCTGCAGCGTGGTCATGAACCATCTTGCCGTTGGCGTTACATGAAATCACCAACTGGTAAATATCTGGGCGGAAGCGGCGAGCTCTCTGCAATACCTCGACACCTTCTGGGCTGTCGCCTGATCGCGAAAATGAGATCCACAAATATTTTTTATGGCGAAGGCTAATTTCCTCAAGCTGCGTGAGCAGATCCGTGCTTGGTACCGCCTGGACTTCGCATTGCCACTGCTGGCGCAATAAAATTGCAAGGGACTGCCCGATATAGTCAGAGGTTCCCGCACCAATCAGGAATACGGTTGGCCGGTCTCGCGGGTCTGAGGCATCTAACCCAGTTGCGCCGAGGAACTCCGCAATCTCGGGCTGTTTGTTTTCAAACAAGGCAAAGGTCTTTTGCCAGGATGAGGGCTGCTGTGCGATTTCTGCAGGTGTGTGCAGGACTCCGCGACTTTGCTTGTCACGCTCGGACAGGCTCAACAGTTCGGCAAACGCGCTCAACTTAGTAACTCCTGAACTTGGTGTTGCATTTGTGCATTATGGAAACGGCGATCAGGTTAGGGTTGATACCAAAACACAGCTCCCTTTTCAATTTTAGGAAGAGTGAACGTTGTTTCGTCGGCGCCGGCTACGCCCTCCACGGATTGCTCAACCCCCATAAATGGCAAGAACACTCCTCGACCTTTTGCCAACCCCGCGACCGTTATTTTTACCCCGGCCTGAGCCGCCTGAATCGGATTGGAGCCGCCCTTAAGCCCCGCAAAGTTCGCAAAAAATACATGAGGCACTCCTTCGACGCGGGCGATCGTGGTTGCCAGGAACGGAGAAGCGGTGATTCGAATCGCGGCTTGCGGAGACAGCGCGCCCAGAAATTCCTTTTCTTGATCGGGAGTGGTCGTCTCAAAATCCTTGGTCAGAGCAGCGCTATACAGTTTTCCGGGACATTTTTCGAAGCGATGCACGACGTCGCTTTCAGGCAAGTCCGTTGCGTTCTCGCCCGTTATTACAAGGCGGCTTCTCTTGTCGGAATAAGAACGAAGCAGCGACTTCTCCGCGTCATCGAGCACGCGCACGTCCGGCAAAACCAGCGTAGCGCCGTGAAAGTTCGCTAATGTTCGTGGCGTGACGATCTGAAATTCCAGATGATTTTGCATGAGCAAAATCAGGATGCCGCGATACGAGGCAACGAAATCTTTCGCGAACAAATTTCGTGTTGCCGGGGAGAAATAAACTCCGATCGGAGCTATCGGGCTTCGCGGCGAATAAAAAGTATTCTCGTTCGAGCGAATCCAGGAAAATATTTTCCGTCGAGTTTCCAGATCGTTTGACCCCGCCATCGAATGGCCGGGAGCGTCCCAGAAATTTGCCCCAGCCATGACCTCCGACATCGCCAGATTCAACATCGACTCGCGGCGATCGACAATCTTGTCGCCATCCCACGAGTAATTCAAAATCCATGTGGCTTTCCCTTCGGCGAAGGCGCGAAAGGAATGCATACCGACCTGGTAGCTGAACCAGTCCAGCGGGTTTCTGGACGAAGCCATATGATCGCCACTACCAAACTCATATTCATGCGCGATCGCGTCGACGACGTGATAAAGGCTGTAAACATCGGCCCCGACGCGGACCGCTTCTTCTTCAACACCAGGATAAATTTCCGGAATCGTCACGATCGCTGGGTTGACCGACTTCGCCGTTTGATCGATCTCTTGCATGAAGTCAGTGAAAGTTTGAATTCTGAAGGCGACCCACTTGCGGAAGTTAGGATCTGAAAAATCTCCGAGCTTGAGGTCTTTCTTCGCGTCAAGTCCGGACTGCTTGCGGAATGCTGCAACCGTATAGTCGTCGAAGCTGGCCCAAGTTTCTTCCCACCCGTCGAAATGCGTCATCCAGTAAGGGATGTCGACGTAAATGCCGTCAATGCCGGTGCCGGCAGTTTGCTTCACCCGCTCCATGTAAATCTTCCGCCACTCCGGCGCGTACGGCGTGACCCACACATCCTCGTCGCCTGGCGCAATCCAGAAAGCCGAACCGCCGCCGAAAATGGCGGGCTCTCCGGTGATTTTTCGTTGCAGCCAGTCGGGGTGGTCTTTGGCGAGAGTGTGGGGAGTTTTATCTCCGTTGGCGGTTATGCATTCCGTTCCCGCGATGTAGACGAATGCCTTGTTGCCCACGGCGTGCGCCTTGGTAGCAACCGCGCGAATTGCTGCCAACTTCTCTTCCGGATGATTGAAACTCTCATAGCGTCCCGGAATATCGTTGTCTACCTCGATGCCGAAGACACCGTCTTCTTGCGCGCTTTTGACAATCTGGTCGGCATCGCCGGCCTGCAGGCCGTAGGCACCGATCCGCACATAATTTGTCCAGTTCTGATTCGGGTGCCTTCTCTCCTCAAAGTTTTGTGCTGGCACCAAAGTTGAAATGAACAGAACCGCGGCTATCAAAATGATCGAATGATCCTGGGCGCTCTGCTTGATGGATGGCATGCAACTCTTCCTAGAATTCAAAGCGGATGCCAAGTTGCCCGTGTCGTGGCGTGCTGCCCGAAAGCGTCGATGAGATCTGGCCGAAGGTCGAATCTCCCCACAATGTGTCGGGTGCGGCAAAGCGCGGAGTGTTAAAGAAGTTGAAAAATTCAGCTCTCACTTCCAGTTTCATTCCTTCTTTCGGCACAAACGACTTTTCAAATGACACATCGAGGTTATGTATGCCGTCAGATCGTAGATTAGAGAAATAGCGCGGCGCGTTGCCAGGCTGCTCATAGCCGATACCAGTGACCGGATCAGCCCCGGCGTATCCGAAGCAATTTGAATTGAGCGTGCTGAGCCCGGTCAGAGCCGCTCGGTGCGCGCTCAACCCCGTGCTCGGATTGCACAAAACGTCCGGCCGCTGATTGCCGTCGTCAAGAGTCGGTTGCGACATTCCGATGTTGATTGGCTGCCCGGATTGCAGCGTGACAATTGTTGACAGCGTCCAACCGCCGACGACCCCGTCGACAAAGCGATTCATGTTAGCCCCGATGTAGCGGCCGCGTCCGATTGGCGAGTCAGCGACAATCGCCAGAGCTAGGCGATGCGTCGCGTCATTAGCGCTGATCGAGTGCTCGGCCCTCAGATTGTCGAGTTCTTGCGGGTTGTCTGAGGCAAGCGAACCTATGAACGCATTGCGGCCAACCGAGGAATTATCGGTCGACTTCGCCAGAGTGTAGCCACCCGTGATGCTGAGATAGCGACTGGCGCGTTTCTCAAAGCGGATTTGCAGGGAATTGTAAAAAGATGACGCTACCAGTAAAGGAAGACCTTCAAAAGGTCCGTCGAACTGAGGATAAGGCCGTAAGAGATTAATCAGCGGAAGTTGGTCATTGATGTATTGTGAATCCGGCTCATTAAAGATCGCGTTTGGCCCGGTGAATAAAGGCTGGAACGGATTTGCGACCGTGTCGTGAAGATTGTTATAGGCGTCCAGAGTATTGAATTGACGGCGAATGGCCGAAGAGATGAAGTTTCGATTGCGGGTCGTAACCCCGCACCCGCATATCCCACCAGCGCCGCCCCATGGGAGATGCGTGCTGTGATTTGCAGAATAATCCACCGAGATCACAATCTGCTTTGGCAATAACCGCTGCACACCCAGGCTCCACTGATACTCTTCGGCATTCCGAGCTGCAGTCGTTCCTAGATCATTCTGGTTCGCAAAACCCCAATTCGCCAACGGTCCGTACTTAGTCCCTTGAGGAGCGGGCAGGCCAGCGGGAAAGGGATTTTCCAGAGTTGCGTATTGCGTTCCGAAATTGTCCTGCGTGAAGTAGACAACTCCGTCTTTACGAAACGAAGTACCCGAATATTGGAAGTTTGTAGCGACGTTCATCCCGTAATAAATGCCCGCCCCGCCTCGAACCACTGTGTCCGGCGTCAACTGATAAGCAAAGCCCAGGCGCGGGCCCCAATTATTGCGGTCAACTGGAACACTGCGATGTCCGCTCGTCGCGAAGCGCGTAGTCCCGAGCAAAGGCCCAGAGGTCAGTGGAAGCCCCGGCACGGTCACTCCGCTATTTCCGGTGAAGTCACTGTATTGCAGCAGGTTGTTGCGCTCGGAGTACGGGGTACTCCACTCATAACGCACCCCGTAGTTAAACGTAAGCTTGGGGGTCACCTTCCAACTATCCTGCGCATAGAAGCCAGTCTCTTTCGACTTGTTAGCGACGCCGGGATAAACCGAAATGCCGCCGTAGTCACCATAGCCAACCGCAATAGCGGCGAAGGGATTACCCTGCGTTGCATCGAACGCTCCCACTACGTTTTCAGTGACATCTTGCGAGAAATGAAAATATCCGGTGGGATAAGGGACCTGTTGAAAGTTATTGAAAAACTGGCGCTGCTCACCTCCGAACTTAAAACTGTGCTTGCCGTGGACCCACTCCAGCCCCGAGGAATAGGAATAAAGCGTGTGAGCGAACTTGGTGTCGACGCAGCATTGATCAAACAGCGAGGTCCATGGCGAATCGACCAGAATCGCCGGCATCCGCGAGATTTGATTCACTTGGTCTAGTAAGGACGGGAAACCTACAGACGACGCCGACGGATATTTCGTGTAGCCAGGGGAAGTGACGTATTCGATCGCAAGTCGTCCGCTCAATAAGAGGGTCGGCCTAAGCGTCCGATCAAACTGCAAGCTGCCATTTTCGACGCTGGTCGTAGAATTAATTCCGTCATTAAATTCTCCATCGCCGAATACTGTGGGAACGGCATTCGAAGCGTGGGCGTGGCTGATACGGCCAGCCAGATGTGAATTTGTCGAAAACTGGTGATCCAGTTTCGCGTCGAACTGCAACGATTTTGTGAAGGCATTGGTGTTCGCGCGGAAGTTATTCGTGCCATCCGGGTTCCCTGCCTGGTTTGGGAGCGGATACAGATTCAAAATCTGCGCTCCAATCGGGTCTAGCTGCGTGATGATGTTGTTAGGGAACTGCGGACGGACGCCATTGCTATCCACCTGATGCGGATCGTAAATCAGATTTTGAACAACGTCGCCGGTGTTGGGATCGGTAATCAACGTCTGGGAAAAATCGCCGGTGCGCTCAAGCGCGGTCGGAACCGTAGCGACGATGGGAACCGGATCCGTTTCTAAAACGCGCTCGATGTCGACAAAGAAGAACGTCTTGTCTTTGCGGATCGGACCGCCGAGTGAAACTCCGTACTGATTGCGGGAATGGTCGGGACGGGACAAGCCGGCTTGATTGCTGAAAAAATCATTGGCGTCAAGAAAACTGCGTTGACCGAACCACCAGCCGCTTCCATGAAAAGCGTTAGTTCCGCTCTTCAGAGCCATGTTTACGACAGTGCCTCCATTACTGCCGAACTCGGCGGTGAAGCTGTTGTTTTGCACTTTGAATTCCTGGATGACCTCGACCGACGGTTCGTAGTAAACGTTCGAGTTGCCACCCTCACCCTGCTCTGGGGCGCTGATCAGCGCGCCGTCGATACGGATCTCAGCCGTGGCGTTGCGTTGTCCATTGGAAACGAAGTTGGTGCCAGAGGGGTAGTTGTCTGCGGTGCTCGAACCGGCAGTCTCGGTGACTCCAGCGCTCAGAAATACCAAGCCGAAAAAATTTCGATTTAGTAGGGGGATCTCCTTCACGTATTGGCTCGTGATGTCAGACCCGAGCGCAGCGCTCTCGGTGTCGAGCAGCGGCGCTGCCTCAGTCACTTCAACCTTGGTAGAGGCGCCGGCGGGACGAATGGTGAAATTCAGGCTCGCCTCTTGCCCTACCGCGAGCACCACATCTTTCGTTTCGACCGTCTGGAAACCGGGCGCTTCGACTGTAATGAGATACGTCGAAGGGCGCAAGGCGCGCAAAATGTAGGCTCCAGAGTGGTCCGTTTTTGCCGTCTGCGAAACATTGGTGCCGTTTTCGGTAATCGCTACCTTGGCGTTCGAGACTACGGCGCCCGATGCATCCGTGACGATGCCGCGAATCTCGCCCTGATAGCTCGCCTGCCCGTGCAACGCGGGCGTGAGGATGCCAAGGGTGCAAACGATGAAAATTAGTAGCCGAAAAGGCAGTTGATCAAATCTCATAGGGCGCTCCGCACGGTTGACTTTCGAATCCTTACGTTTAGGAACTTTTACTTTCGTTTGCCAGGCCTGTCAAGTGTAAAATACCCGCACCTTGAGCGCGCATGTTCTTAATGAAGAGCGGCGGAGACTGATCCTGGAAATCCTGGGGCGGGACGGGCGCGTCGTGGTCGGCCCGCTGGCGCGACACTTCCGCATTTCACAGGTAACCATTCGCAAAGACCTGGACATCCTGCAAACGCAGGGACGCGTCCATCGCACCCATGGTGGCGCATTACCGGCCCTCGAAAGCGCGCTCGAAGACCCGTCTCTGCGGGAAAAAGAGAAGCTGCATCGTAAAGAAAAACTGCAAATTGCCGCTGCCGCCGCGGCAATGGTGCGTGAAGGCCAAGTCGTGATCCTGGATTCAGGAACCACCACTACCGCGATTGCGAGGGCCCTACGCGGATTCGAGAGGCTCACCATTATCACCAACGCTGTGAATATATCTGCCGAGCTCTCGGGATCTTCACTTGAGGTCATTCTGACGGGCGGTTCGTTAAGAAAAAATTCGTTTTCGCTCGTGGGGCCGATCGCGGAAGAAACGCTGCGGCGATTGAACGCCGATATTCTTTTTCTCGGCGTCGATGGGATTGACGTCCATTACGGCCTAAGTACGCCAAACTTACTCGAAGCGAAGGTCAACCGGGCGATGATGGACATTGCCAGGGTGACAGTTGCCGTTTGCGATTCCAGCAAGTTCGGTCGCCGGAGTCTGTCGTCTATCGCACCGCTCTCTGCTGTGCATCGCTTGATAACGGATAGAGCGGTTCCGAAGGCCGATCTGGGGGCGCTGAAAAAAACAGGAGTCCAGGTCACCCTGGTCTAGGCGCTGCAAACTTCAGAGATCGTATCTATTTTTTGTTGACCGCTCCACCGCCGTGAAACTGCGCAAACATTTTCTCGGCATTCTTGTGATAGACCTTTTCGAGAACTGAATCCGGCAGTTCCATGCCATAAATCTTCCATCGTCCCTGGCCGGGATAACCCCAATAGTCGAAGTATTCGTCTGCGGTTTCGAGCCAGCGGAAGTGATTCCTATACATCGCTTCTTCCATGCCGTTGTCGGTTCCGAACATGATCCGGTCCTGATACTTCATGAAGAATTCACGCGCTCGTCGGGGCTGGCGGCCTAACTCGGCTTCGCGTGCCCCGAATTCAACCATCATGTTTGGCAGCGTGTCGAGCAAGTGCGATACGTAATCGAGATTTTCCGGCCAGTTCGCGACGTGCAGGGCGACAAACGTGGTGTGCGGATGCTTGGCAAACATTCGATCTCGGGCGGCGAGAAGATTTTCCTTCGTAGGAAAATTTGGGCCGTAAAAACCCCAATCCGGATGCTCGGTCAATTCTTCGTACCGCTCGTTCTTGTTGTCGATGGGATGAAAGAACGCTTCGGGGTCGGAAACGTGAATAGACACGGGAATCCCGAGCCGCCCACATTCCTCCCAGATAGGGTCGAGGCGCGGGTCGTCGACCGCCACCAACCTGCCTGACTTGTCGCGGACATTAAGGCCGAGGTCCTTCAACTGTTTCAGGCCGCGCGCTCCCCGTGCAACCGCATCATCGAGTTGAGCGACCATCTCTTGGCCGAAGTTGGGATCGTCGATCTTGCTAAAGTCAATTTGGGCAAAAACCATGAACCTGCCCGGATACGGCTTCACCATTTCGTCGATCACGGCTTGCAGCTTGTCACCCCACATGCCGGTCAGGATCACGACGGTCTTTACGTTAGTCGCATCCATGATCTCGACCGCGCGCTTTGGATCGATGTGATCGTCGATTCTCGCGGCGTCGTTAACATGATTGTGAACGTCGATCACGTAATACTTGGCACGATCAACGTTATGCGCGGGCGCATGGAGCATAGACGCTGGGTCAAAGTCCTTCAGCAGGAGCGTCTTCTTTTGGTCCGCGTCTGGAGCGGATTTGTAGCCGATCTGCCCTTGGGTCTGGTCTGCCGTTTGGGCGGCGGCCGATTGCACCATCGCGAATAGACAACAAGCAAGAATCGTTTTCACCGGCATGTGAGGGTCCTCTGGTTCGATTTCGCTTCTTGACAATCACAAGGAAACGAAAGTAAAAGTAATCGATCGCAATATATCGCAATTACCGTGATAGTCCAAACCAAATCCCTTTGAATCCTCCCCATGCAACGAGGGTAGCCACTTGAAGATGCCGATCCAGCCGCGGAGACGATGGTACCCTTTCAGAATGCGGGATAGCCACACCATCCCTTACCGATCGATCTGTCGACGATCAGTAGCTTTCCGCTCAATCCTTCTGGCGTCTTGCCTCGCGCTGATCTTCGCTATGACAGGAGCGGTTTTAGCCGGCAGCGCGGGCGGCCCGCGCCCGTCAAATAGTAGCGAGATTTCTGGCGGCGACCAGGACAGTTCGGGCGACCTTGAAATCAAAAGTTCGGCGCTACAGATCGAGTTTGATCGCGACCTCCACAGCCGGGTCTCGACAGTGGCAAGTTCAGAGGCCCGAGCGATAACTCCGTTTTCCGCGTCAGAATCGGTAATCGTGAATGGAAGCAACGTCTCCGATTTTGCTCTTACAAAGGCAGAGCGAGGCGCGGTTTCGGACGTGTTCGGAGCAGGAGAGCGGTTGACGCTAGAGGGAAAATCGGGCGACCTGCAAAAGAGAGTTGCGGTCACGCTCTATCGCGACTTTCCCGCAATGGCCATCTTCGATGTCGAATACTCGAACCAGGGCAAGTCCCGGCTTGCAATTCGTGGATGGGCCAATGGCCAATACGTCCTGACTGCGCATGCCCAAGCAAAGCATCCAGCGTTCTGGTCATATCAGAGCGGCTCCTACGAGAAGCGCCCGAACTGGACGCTTCCATTACATCCCGGATTCCACCAGGAAAACTTTCTCGGAATGAACGCCAGCGACTACGGCGGGGGCACGCCGGTGATCGACGTCTGGAGTAAAGATTTCGGGCTGGCGGTTGGCCACGTCGAACCGGGCCCTCGTTTGATTTCTCTACCGATATCGATGCCGGACGCCACGCACGCGCACGTGGCAGTGCGCTCGAAGAAAGATCGTAGCCTCGAGCCGGGCGAGAGTTTTCATACGCTGCGAACGTTTGTTTCCGTACATCAAGGCGATTATTTTCGGACGCTTACGGAGTACAGGCGTCTCATGATCCGTCAGGGCTTCCAGATGGCGTCCGCGCCTGACAGCGCGTTTGGTCCCATCTGGTGTGCCTGGGGATACGGCCGCAACGTGCAACTCAAGCAGGTTTACGACACCCTTCCCACCGTCAAGAAAATGGGATTTGCATGGGTGACGCTCGACGACGGTTGGCAGAACAATTACGGCGATTGGGGCCTTGATCCTAAAAAGTTTCCACGCGGCGACGCTGACATGAAGGCGCTGGTTGATCACATTCACGCCGAAGGTTTCAAGGCGCAACTCTGGTGGTCGCCGCTGAGCGCGGTGCCAAGTTCAGAATTGCTGAAAGACCATCCTGAATATGCGCTACTGAACAAAGATGGAACGCGGCGCAAAATCTCGTGGTGGAATTCTTATTATCTTTGTCCTTCGGTGAAGGCAGTCACGGAGTATCACAAAGCCCTGGTGCGCAAAATTATTAACGACTGGGGATTCGACGGGCTGAAACTCGATGGCCAGCACATGAATGCCGTGCCTTCCTGCTACAACCCCACGCACCATCATGAACGGCCCGAGGAATCGAGCGAGGCGCTGCCAGGGTTCTTCAAAGAAATTTATGAAGAAGCACACAGCCTGAAAGCAGACGCGTTGGTTGAATTCTGCCCTTGTGGCACCGCGTATTCATTCTTCACTATGCCGCACTTCAACATGTCGGTCGCGTCTGATCCGGAAAATTCCTACCAGGTTCGCTCCAAGGGCAAGACCCTGAAGGCCCTCATGGGCGACAACATTCCCTACTTCGGCGATCACGTCGAATTGAGCGACGAAGCCATGGATTTCGCCTCCACAGTCGGAGTTGGCGGAGTCGTCGGCACGCAGTTTGTTCTTCCGGAACTCGTCAAGAAGCACGACAAGTTTGACCTCACACCAGAGAAGAAAAAGATCTACGAGAAGTGGCTGGCGATCTACAAAGACAAAATGCTTTCTCGCGGAGAATATCTCGGCGATCTCTACGACATCGGCTTCGATCTTCCAGAGGCGCACGCTATCCGAAAAAATAAGGCGATGTATTACGCCTTCTTCGCTCCGCAGTGGAACGGGCCGATCGAATTGCGTGGCCTCGAAAACCGCGACTATCACCTCGTCGACTACGTCAATAACAAAGATTTCGGCACGATTCACGGTCCGACTGCCAAGATTTCCACAGCGTTCAAGAAACACTTGTTGCTACAGGCCGAGCCCCGCTAACCCTATCGATTAAGGCTCGTCCCCGCATTTCTCGCCCTAGAGACCGGATATTTTGCAAGATTATCCTCTTTCGCTCGCACCAAAAGAGTAAACGCCACTGCTAATATGGATCGGCTTATCATTCCTACAACGATTTGTGGGAGGTAAGCGTATGGCAGCCAACCGGGTAGTGCTCTATTTTGACAAGCAGGAAGATGCAGTGCTTTTTGCCTTAGCTGCCAGTTCGGTCATGTCGACAGACGGGCCGGCGCGCGGAAACCGCGAAGCGCTCAAGGTTGCGGAAGAGATCTGCAAAGCCAGTCGAATTACGACTGACGGTGTTCTGAACATCAGGTGAAGGGCGGCACAAACACGATGATCCGAAAAGCTGCGCTGCAGGTGGGGATTCCGGCGCTTCTCGTTCTCATAGCCTTGAATGCTTTTTTCGCGGTCAACCGGTTAAAGCAGGTGCAGCAAACTGCAACGCTCGCGCTTGAGAGCTCTTCGATTCAGACAGACATTTCTGCTGTCTTGAAAGACCTGACCAACATGGAAACCGGCCAGCGCGGATACCTGCTGACGGACAATCCCGAATATCTTCAGCCCTACACCGAAGGCAAAGAGAAGATCGCAGCCGATCTCACGCGACTGCGTGGAGCTCTAGCAGGTCGCCCCGCAAAAGAACGCGATCAGGTCGCACAGCTTGAATCACTGACCAACGCAAAGCAAGCTGAGATCGACAAGTCGATCAGTCTGCGGCAACAGGATTTCCGCTTGCGCGCATTTAAGCTCGTCGCGACGAACGAAGGCATGGGTTACATGCAGTCGCTGCGCGGGATTTTGGCTTCTCTTTCCGCGACTGAGACGGCGCGGTTTGGGACCCTCGATAAGGATCGCAGCACCATTTTGCATGAGGCTTTGCGAAAAACATGGATGGCAAATCTCGGACTTCTGCTGCTGACCGCGTTTCTGTTTGGTCTGATCCATTACTACGGTCGCGGACTGGAACACGAAGCTGCCAGGAGTAAGCAAGGGCTCGCGGTTCGCGATCTGCGGCTGGAAAGATTAACTTCCGCGCTTTCGAACCAGGCTCGTTCGAACACTTCGTCGATTGCGGCAAATGCCAGTTTGCTGCTGCAAAATTACGGCGGATTTCTTCCGCGACAGGGCCACGAATACGCCGAGCAGATTAAGGAAGCTTCAGCCCAGATGGAACGCCTGCGGCAAGATCTGGTGGCATCGCAGGACACCTACAGCGAGAATAAAGCCGCCTAGCCTCGTCCCTGCGGTCTTGATAAAGCAAACCAGTCTTTCGCGGATCCTGTATGCATTTCGTCATAGCCACCCCGTAGCAAATCCGCATCCAAGATGTCTGTCGTAAAGCTTCGATATCCAGAAGCGTGCAGACCCTTTAGAGGTCAGGTGTTTTCAGCGAGAGAGGATTTTCAGAGCCCCACATGCGTATTCTAAGAACCGGCCTAGTCGGTGCAATTGCCCTCGCATTTTCCGTAAATGCGGCTCCAGCCAAGACTGCATCGTCATCGTTTGCCGTGCCAATTGCGGGGAGTTTTTATAACTCTCCCGCATTGAATCTGGAAGCGAGCGCGGTTGACTCTGATCTGCCTCGCGACGATTCTTCCAGCGCAAGTATGGATTCACGGCCACATAAGGGATTCATGGGCCGCGTAGTCAAGCGAATGCTCGACGATCAAAAGGGAATGTATGCTGCCCCCTTCAAGCGCTCAAATCTCAAATGGGACGCGCTTTTTCTCGCGGGAACGGGGTCTCTGCTAGCTACCGATCGCCGAATTGAAACCCACGTACCTCACAGCGATTTCACTCTATTTCAACGAACTTCGAACGGTGGCTTGATCGCAGTAGCTGGATCGGCGGGACTTGTGTCGCTCTACGGCCTGAAGTCGGATAACTCTCATGCCAAGGAAACTGCCCTGCTCGAAATTGAGACTCTCGCGAACACTTTCCTGATGTACGCCCCGATGCAATTGATCGCCGGGCGGGAGCGTCCTGACGAGGGTAATGGCAAAGGCGACTTTTTAAATCACCACGCGCTAAACACTTCTTTCCCCGGCGGGCACGCCATGTTCACCTTTGCCATGGCCACGGTTTTGGCACACGAATATCCCAAGCCGTGGGTGCGCGTCCTTGCCTACGGAGCGGCCTCAACGGTAGCGCTTGCCCGCTTCCGAGCGCGAGATCACTGGGCATCCGATACTTTTGTTGGAGCTGGCCTCGGATTCGCAATCGGGTCCCACATCTTTCACGCGCACTGTGATCCCGACCTGAGTTCATCGTGTCATCGATAAGACTTTCGCGCGCCGTAACTGAGCGAAAGAATAAAATGTCAGGTTTTGCCGGTGGGATTGAAACATTGACGCTGAGTTTGGGCTAGAGCAAACGCTGCGAAGGTTCGCGGAAAATCTTTTGCCAAAAATGGAAGTGGAACCGGATGAACCTCAATCGCTTGCTCAGGGCGTATTTGAAGCTGAAATCGTCTTCAAACTCGGATGCACCCGGCTCTTCCAAACTGTTTTCCAGTTGTCATCAGGTTAACCCCAACGAACGCGGCGCTTATATCGGATAAACGCTGTAGTGAAGGACGACTCTCCTTATTGGCAACCGGTTCTGGGCCAACACCGTCGTCACAAGTCATGACTCGTGGACTATTCACTGGGGGGGTTTGATCGGTTCGATTTTGATCGGTTCTGAAGCAGTTTGCGTTAACTTCTCGTTCAGTTGCGGGAGCGACGCTTGTTTAAATTTTTCCCACTCGCCGACCCGTGCCTTTGCCTGCTCGCTTGATTCCTTATAAACCGCGAGTGCTTGCGATGGCACCGCACGATCTCCACCCTCGACGACGCGTAGCGCGGAGGCCAACCCGTCAGCCGCCTCTTGCAATCCCTTTTCACTGCCGCCATTTCCGTCACCGGAAACGATTGCAGCGACCAACTTCTGCGCGTCCCGCAGGCTTGACGAGAGATCACTCGCACCCGCTGTGGGTTGATTTGGCTCAACTGCATGCCGCTCGGCACTTTGCCCACCGGGGTTTGCTTTAGCTTGAGCGCTGGCCAGTTGCTTCTGCACCGACCCGATTTCAGCAATCACTCGCCGAGCGTTCCCCGTTGCAGCAAAAATTTGACGGCCTAGCTGTAACTGGTGAGTCAGGTCTTCCGGCTTCGCGGGCGAGCGCGGATCCATTGCTACTTTCAATGTTTGCTCTTGCACTTTGCCGTCGACTGTCAAACGCACATGATAAATCCCGGGCACCGCCTCGGGTGCAAGCGGCGGCCCGTCCTCATCTTCTTTCTGTTCTTGAATCAGTCCTGCCCATCGCAGGTCCCATACGAAGCGATGCAAACCCGCGGTGGTCGGCGGGTCTTGCGGAAGCGTTAGCCAGCGCTCGGCGATGGGGACAGGTTTACGCTTGGCCGCTGCTTTCGCCGCCGAATGGCTGTCCGACGAGAATTGGCGAACCAGCTGTTTTTGCGAATCGAAAATTTCCAGTTGTACGGTTTTCGCTTCGGTAGAAAGAAAATAGTCGACCATCGCTCCGCTCGGAGGGTTATCGGCTGTCGGTTCCTCGGGCGGAAGCGGCGTTCCTGGAAAACTGTCGTTGTCGATGCGAACCGCGTCCGCCGGGCGGAACAGAAATGGAGCATTCGCCTTCAGCGCTTCCGCAACCTGTCGCAACGGAGCGATATCGTCCAGAATCCAGAACGCACGCCCATGGGTCGCAATCACCAGGTCATCGCCGTGAACGTTGAGATCACGGACCGATGTCGTAGGCAAATTCATCTGCAGCGGTTGCCAACGATCACCGTCGTCGAACGAAACGTAGACGCCTAATTCAGTTCCGGCAAAAAGCAGCCCTTTGCGCTTCGGGTCTTCTCGTATCGCGCGCGAGAAAGCTGGTGCGCTGATGCCCTCGGTGATTCGCTGCCAGGTAGCGCCATAGTCGCGCGTGCGGTATACGTAGGGAGCTTGATCATCAAGACGACTGCGATCGACGGCGGCGTATGCCACTGCCGGATCGAAGTGCGATGCCTCAATCATCGAAAGCTTGCTCCAGTCGCTCAATCCCGGAGGTGTAACGTTTTTCCAATTCTTGCCACCATCGCGCGTCACGTGGATCAAGCCTGAATCGCTCCCCGCCCAGATTACTTCCCGCTTGATAGGCGACGCAGCGATCGCGTAGACCACTCCAAAACCTGTGGACTTTGCGTTATGGACCGTCGGCTCCGGAGGCGACAAACTCTGGGACGAAGAACCTTGCGGAGCTGCCGCGGCCGTCTTTTCATTCTTCGAAGCTTGTTTCTGCGCGGAGGAATTGTCGCGATTCTCACTCGTTTGTTCCGATCCGGTGAGATCGGGGCTGATCTTCTCCCAGTGCAATCCGCCGTCGACCGTCTGCATCACGTACTGCGTTCCCAGGTATAGTACTTTGGGATCGGCGGCCGAGACTGCCAACACTGGCGTCCACGGAGCGCGATATTTGCGCTTATTGATCTCAGTGCCAAACGAAATCGCCGGCCAAGGGGTGATGTCCTGACTAAGCCCAGTCTTTTTGTTGAAGCGCGCAATGGGACCAAACGTTCCGCTCAAATAGATAATGTTCGGGTCAGCCGAATCGACGACCAGGTAGCCACTCTCACTCTCGCCCGCCGTGATCCAGTCGCGTGGCGTGATGCGCGCGTGATCGGTACGACTGATCACGGCCGCGCTGCCACTATCCTGCTGCGCGCCATATACGGTGTAAGGAAACTGATTGTCGGTGGTTACGTGATAGAACTGTGCCGTCGGTTGGTTGTACCAGGTGCTCCAGGTCTGTCCGCGATTCAAACTGACTGTCGTTCCCTGATCGGTTCCAAGCACCATGCTCGACGAATTTTTTGGATCGATCCATAACTGGTGATAGTCATCTCCTCCCGGCGCCCCTCGTAGAGCCGAAACTGTCTTCCCGCCATCTTCCGATCGATACAGCGCCACGTTCGGCATATAGAGCACGTCGCTGTTTTGCGGATCGACCGTCACGCGATTGAAATACCATGCCCGGCTGGTAAGCCGCGGGTCAGCATTCGCCAGCGTCCAATGATCGCCGCCATCGTCAGAGCGGTAAAGCCCAGATTTTTTCGATGCGCCCTTCACCGTGATGAGGGCGTACACGCGCTTCCCATCCGGAGCCACATCGACGCCGACCCTTCCCCAATCGCCATCGGGAAGTCCGTTGGCCTGCAAACGCGACCAGGTTTTGCCAGCATCCTGCGAACGGTAGAGTCCGCTTCCCGGTCCATCGATTGGGGCGTAGGTGCTCCATGGAGGGCGATGCGTATGCCATGCTCCGGCAAAGAGAAGCGACGGCGCGGAAGTCGCCATCGCCAGATCGGAGATTCCAATTTCGGCGCCGAGGTCGAGACTCCTCGTCCAGTGCGCTCCTCCGTCGATCGATTTATACACGCCGCGCTCCGGGTTCGGACCATACGCGTGCCCCAAAGCTCCGGCATAAACAACCTCTGAATTTTGCGGGTCGACAACGATGCGGCTGATTTGTCGCGTGTCTTCAAGGCCGATATGATTCCAAGTTGCGCCGCCGTCAGCCGATTTATACATTCCGATGCCGGAGGAAAGATCGGAGCGAATGTCGCTTTCTCCGGTTCCTGCATAAATCACTTTAGGATCGGACGGGGCGATAGCGAGCGCGCCGATCGATCCGACGGGCTGGCCATCGAAAATCGGAGTCCACACCGTGCCGGCGTCGGTCGTCTTCCAGATGCCACCGTTGACCGATCCGAAATAAAAAGTTGAAGGGTCGCCCGCAATTCCGGCTACGGCTACAGCGCGCCCTCCACGAAACGGGCCGATCAGACGCCACTTCAGATCACCCATCAGCGCCGGAGACACGGTTTGCGCAACCACTGCGCCCGCCGCAATCACGCAAGCGATCAACGCATAGAACCGAACCCAATGAAATATTCGCAAACTGTCGCCTCGCGATCTAAATTTTGTGCTGACATGCACTTGCCAACTATGAACCGCGATTCTACAGCCTGAGCGACAGCAAATGTAACTTGTCGCGTCCGGCAACGCCGATGTTTAATGTCACATGCGTCTCGACGATGCCGCAGTACTTATAATCATCCTGGTCATTATGGTGTCGGTGCTGCTCTGGTTGCTGCACCGCACTCGCCTTGGCTCGCTCGTTCACCAGCAGATTCCAGACCGCCCTCGCCGCCGGCTCTTTCTCTCTTCTGTCAGCTTCTTCCTGACTTTCGCGATCGTGCGCGGAATGGTTTATTGCATTCGGCACCAGATACCGCCATTCCATTACATCGAGATGGGAGGACGCCACATTCATCACCTGGTGATCGGAATTCTGCTTTTGCTGGCCGTGGGTTACGGGTGGCTTTGTGAATTTGGCACGGGCGCAGATTCGTCCTCACGCTTCGCCAGCACCATCATGTCCATTCTCTACGGCGTAGGCTCGGCGCTGACGCTCGATGAGTTTGCACTCTGGGTCAATCTGAAAGACGTATATTTTGTGCGCGAAGGGCGCTCGAGCATCGACGCAATCATTCTCTTCGGCGCGTTGCTGGCAATTGGCGGTTGGGGAGCTCCTTTGTTTACCGGAACTGCGAAAGCATCCGCTGGCAAAAGTTCATAGCCGCGGACGCAATTTCAGTAGGCTCGAACTCTTTTTTTCAATTGTCATCCCGAACGAAGTGAGGGATCTGCAAGTTCGGGGAGCACAACATCTGCGGATCCCTCACTTCGTTCGGGATGACAAGAAAGCTAAACTCCCGCTTGGTGCGGATGACAAGGGAGTCAAACTCACTCGTTCGGGATGACAACGATGGGATGCTCGCAAGCCCTCGCTCCGTTTAGATGACCGACTGAATTTGGTACTATCTTCGAGGCGAAACGATTTTCGCGCTCCGGCTACGCAATGACAAAGTCAGCCCGCTCAGTCGCCTCTCCCCGAGTAGTCAGCATCTCTGATCTTCGCACCGTGGCTAAGCGTCGCATTCCTAGTTCTGTCTTCGATTATCTCGATGGCGGCGCCGAGGGCGAAGTCACGCTTCGAGAAAATTGCCGCGTGTATGAAGACGTAACTTTCCGCCCTCGCCATGCGGTTGGTTTCGCCGAGTGCCCCCTGAAAACTCGAGTCTTGGGCTTCGACCTCGCGTTGCCGTTTCTTCTCGCCCCAGTTGGATACAGCCGCCTCATGCACCCGACTGGAGAAGTCGCGGCAGCGCGAGCGGCGGGAAATGCCGGTACGGCTTACATTCTCTCCACGATCTCAGGACATAAGCTCGAAGACGTGAAGGCCGCATCCAAAGGCCCAGTTTTTTATCAACTCTATCTAATGGGCGGACGGGGAGCGGCTGAAGCGGTGATTGACCGCGCGCGCGTCGCCGGATTTTCGGCGCTCGTAGTCACCATCGATACGCCCGTCTCAGGTATTCGCGAACGCGACTTTCGCAACGGAATGAAAGAACTGGTCAGCGGAACCGCCTTCGAGAAAATTCCCTATCTCCCTCAAATTCTCGCGCATCCCGGTTGGTTGATGGCCTTTTTGCGCGATGGGGGCACGCCGCCGCTACCGAACGTAGTAGTGCCCGGCAAAGGCCCAATGCCTCTCGTTGACATCACCGCCGCGCTCGCCGCATCGACCGTTACCTGGAGCGACCTGAAGTGGATACGCGAGCATTGGAAAGGCCCCATCGTCGTTAAAGGTGTATTGACAGCAGATGACGCGAGACGTTCGGTCGATGAGGGCGCTGCGGCAATTTCCGTTTCCAACCACGGAGGTCGTCAGCTCGATTGCGTTGAAGCATCGCTGCGGGCCTTGCCCGAAGTTGTCAAAGCAGTGCACGGCCAAACTGAAATACTAATGGATGGCGGCATCCGCCGTGGCAGCGACATTATCAAAGCCCTGTGCCTAGGCGCGCGCGCCGTTCTCTGTGGACGCGCCTATGCGTACGGGCTCGCCGCCGCCGGGGAGGCTGGCGTAAATCGCGCCATCGAAATTCTGCGCACGGATCTTGACCGGTCATTGCGGCTTGTCGGCTGCCCAAGCGTAGGCCAACTCGACCGCTCCTACGTGAACGTGCCCGCCAATTGGGATACTGACTGAACGTCAGAGAGTTTGGCTCTTATGTACTTGCACTACGTGCTGCTTGAATGCGTCCATCAATTGTTGTTGAAAATTAAGTTTGTCCGGTCGATGATCGGTTGACACTGCCCGAAAACATTTGTCTGGGCAATTCGAACACCGTGCCTCCACCGGAATGTCTGCGAGCCACTTAGTCACACGAAGTGTCGGATCCCTCATGGCAACAATTTCCCTAGAAATAACGAGCGCCCAAGTTGAACTTGAGCGCTCCCTCTGATCGTCGAATTGACCTGTCAATTATTTACTACCTTTACTACGCGGAATGCCGCTGCTTGAAGTCGTCGATCTTTTCATTCACTTTATTCTTTGCATCGTCGATCGACTGGCTCACTTTGTTGCGGTTGTCATCTGCGCTGCGGTTCAATTCGTCGCGGTGGGAATTGGCGGCGGTGTTCGCTGCATCCTTTGCGTTGCCCCATGTCTCCTTGGCTGCGCCCTTCGCCTGCTCGGCCACGCCCTTGTCAGCCAACTTTTCGCTATGCACGGCTTCGCCTACACCCTGCTTCACTTTTCCCATAGCCTGATCGAACTTACCCTCAACTTGATCCTTATTCATGAGTTCACTCCTTGTAGTCTCTGAAGTTCGAATTGCGGCTGCGAGGCAGTACCACGTTTCTCGTTGTCCGCTCTTGAAACACTAAACTTTGACCATTGCAAGGCGAATAGGGCAAATACAGTATTAAAATTGGCACTGCACAGCAGGGAGGATACTTGACGCCGGAAACCCAAAGGGATCGTGAATGACGACTGGCGCGAACGCCAAAACAAAATCGCGTTACTTCCGTGATAGGCAAAGTGAAATTTTGTCGACTGTCCGGGAATTGGCCGGAATGGAATCGCCAAGCGATAGTAAAGCGGCGGTCGACCGGCTATCGTCGTTTGTTGCCGAGAAGTTTTCTGCCATTGGCGGGACCATACATATTCATCCAACGAAAGAATTTGGCAATCACTGCCAGGTTGACTTCTCAACAAAGTCGAACGATAAACCGGTGCTGCTCTTGGGACACTACGATACGGTTTATCCGGTCGGAACCTTGAAGACGATGCCCTGTCGCATCGACGGCGATAAGTTGCTGGGCCCCGGTGTTCTTGACATGAAATCGGGCATCGCATTGATGATCCATGCAATTCGCGGCCTGCAGGAATGGAATGGCGCATTGCCGCGGCCCGTGACCGTTCTCTTGGTATCGGACGAAGAAGTAGGAAGCAGTTCATCTCGAGCGATTACCGAACGCCTGGCAAAAAAATCGGCCGCCGTTCTCGTGCTCGAGCCCGCCTACGGGTTGCGCGGCGCGGTCAAGACCGGACGCAAAGGAGTTGGCGAATATCTGGTTAAGATCACCGGCAAGGCCGCTCACGCAGGACTCGACTTTGAAAAAGGGGCGAATGCGATCGTCGAACTGGCGCTTCAAATCGAGAAGATCGCAAGCTTTACAGACCTGAACAAAGGGTTGACGGTAAACGTCGGAACCGTGAGAGGCGGGTCTCGAACCAACGTGGTTCCGCCTGAAGCCTCAGCTGAAGTTGACGTTCGAATCGCGCGAATGAAAGATGCCGCCGGAATCGAAAAAAAGATGTTTGCATTGCGACCCTTCAATCGCAAGTGCAAGATCGAGGTAAGTGGCGGCCTCAATCGTCCGCCGATGGAACGAACGACCGGCGTGGCCGCGCTCTATAAAAAAGCCGTGACAATCGCTCACGATCTGGGATGGAAGTTGGAAGAGGCTTCTGTCGGCGGAGGGTCCGATGGCAACTTCACCGCCGCGCTTGGCATTCCCACGCTTGACGGACTCGGCGGCGTTGGCGACGGAGCGCACGCCATCCATGAACACATTCTGATCTCAGAACTGCCGCGACGCGCTGCTTTGTTGGCCGGACTGATCGAGGAGGCGTGAGCGCTTTGCACTAAGCTGATGGCATCGCGATGGCGCAGACCACTTTGACCCAAGGGTCAAGGCTGACTAGAATTTGAGAGACGGTCGATCAACTGGACGGAGACCGGCGGGGAGACACTTATGGGTGAAGGAATTTTTCAGCCGCTTCACATTTTGTTGATTATCGGGATCGCGCTGCTATTGTTCGGCCCCAGCAAATTTGCGGATTTGGGCAAGGGATTAGGCGAGGGAATCAGGAATTTTAAGTCTTCCATGAAAGAAGACGAAAAGAAAAAAGAAGAGACGCCGAAGCCGCCCGTCGCCTAGACAAGGTATTTTTTTCTGCGGTGAAGCTTTGCACTTTTTCTGCGGTTAGCAACGCTGCCTGCTCAACAACCGCTTGTGCCCTTGCTAACTTAAAAAGATTTGTCATCCTGAGCGAAGCGAAGGACCTCTGCAACTGGCGCCCGATACGCCGCCAGCGATTACATAGATCCTTCGCTCCGCTCAGGATGACATTCCGTTTTTAGGGGGCATTTCGTTTTTTAGAAAAACGGGATCAAGCCCGATTCCACTGTCCCGCAGCAGACGCCAAACTAGCGCCACTGGAAGCCCCACAACGTTGCTGTAATCCCCTTCAATGCGCGGAATCCATCGCGATGCGATGCCCTGAATTGCGTATGCGCCAGCCTTATCCATAGGTTCGCCGGTGGCGACGTAATCCGCGATTTTTTGGTCCGAGATTTCAATCATCGAAACCAGCGTCGTCTCACTTGCAACGAACGGCTTGCCGTTAGCGATCAAGCAGACGCCCGTGATGACTTGATGATCGCGTCCCGAAAGCATTCTTAGCATCCGTTTAGCGTCGGCTGCACTGGCGGGCTTTCCGAGAATTTCACCATCGACTACTACGATCGTGTCGGCCCCAAGCACGCAATCCTTGGGGCGCTGTCGAGCAACAGCAAAAGCCTTTTCGCGGGCAAGCCGCTCGGAAAAAGTTTTTGCGGCTTCGCCAGGCAGTAAGTCTTCTGGGATGTTGGCTGGATGCACTTCAAATGAAATTCCAGCGTTGCGTAACAACTCCTGACGGCGAGGGGAAGCGGAGGCAAGTATCAGCATGAAGGTGTTGGCCAGCCTATCCCACCTGCCAAATATCCCACCACATCACTTGTCATCCCGAACGGAGTGAGGGATCTGCATCTTGACGGCGAGCACAATGCGGATCCCTCACTCCGTTCGGGATGACAAAGGGTACCGCTGACGTCTCTACTCCAGCGCTTCCGGCTCAATCGAAATATTCTTTTCGCCCTTCGCCCGCTTCTCCCAATATTTCTTTACCCAGGCTTCGTAGCTCTTACCGGCCGCAGTGTCGCGTCCGGTAAAGGCGATGGCCGCGATTTCGGAGTATGGGATGGCCGGCCGTTCATTGCTAGTCGCGAGCATCAACCTGACGACGGAGTTCGTAAGAGACGGACCAATGCGGCGGTCAAAAAGATATCCGGTAGTTTGGGATTGATCTTTGCGCGTGATGGTCACATCCCCACGATAGTCGAAGGCTTTTTCGATGACGGCGCGGATGTCAGCTTCGGTGGCGAGTTGCGGGATCCAGCCCTGAAGATTTTCGCGCTCGAAACCGGGGACGACCTCAAGTTCGTCAGTCACCTGTGGCACAGCGTCATGCTCAGCGACGCTCTGCCCGTTATGCGGAAGCGTCCCATCGTGCCCGTGTTCTCGTCCGCTCATCGGCCGGAGCTCATACGCGGGCTTCTTCCGATTCTCGCTCGGCCGAAGTCGCGTCGATCTGAACCAGCGGATTGTAAGAATGCACCGGACGCACATCGCGATCGAGATCGCGCAGCGCATCTTTGTCCCGATAAAGCGAGAAAGTCGCCTTTACCGTATCCGCGAATCCGCGCAGCGAGCCGAACGTATCGTCGACCGAAGTTGGCTCGTAGCCGCAATGCACCATGCAGTTCGCGCACTGCGGATTGCCTGACTCGGTGCCGTAGCTCGCCCATTCTGTGGTTTCCATCAGCTCTTTGTAGGACTCGGCGTAGCCATCCTGGAGCAAATAGCAGGGTTTCTGCCATCCGAAAATGTTGTAAGTCGGCATCCCCCACGGCGTGCACTTGTAATTGCGCTTGCCCATCAAATACTCGAGGAAGAGCGGCGACTGGTTGAAGCGCCAGCTGCGCTTGCGATTCGAAAGCATGGTGCGAAAGAGGCGGCGGGTGCGGGCTCGTCCCATGAAATGCTTCTGGTCAGGAGCCTTGTCGTAGGAGTACCCCGGCGACACCATCATGCTCTCGACGCCCACTTCCATCATCTCGTCGAAGAAGGTGCGAACGCTGTTCGGATCGGCTCCGTCAAACAAAGTCGTGTTAGTCGTGACGCGGAAGCCGGCGTCAATCGCCGCTCGAATGCCATCCAGCGCGAGTTCATATCCGCCTTCGCGGCACACCGAAAAATCGTGATGGTCTTTCTGCCCGTCAACGTGCACCGAAAAACTCAAATACTTGCTCGGCTTGAACAGATGCAACTTCTCTTTCAGCAAAAGAGCATTAGTGCAGAGGTAAATGTATTTCTTGCGTGCGACCAGCCCTTCGACAATTTCCGCGGTCTGCGGATGCATCAGAGGCTCGCCGCCGGGGATCGACACCATGGGCGTTCCGCACTCGTCGACCGCCTTAAAGCAGTCTTCGGGCGAGAGATCTTTCTTCAGGATGTGAGCTGGATACTGAATCTTTCCGCATCCGGCGCAAGCCAGATTGCAGCGAAACAACGGCTCAAGCATGAGCACCAGCGGGTAGCGCTTCCGTCCGGCCAATTTTTGGCGCAGAACATAAGTCGCAACCGTCCACATTTGGGATACAGGAACTGCCATCATTCCTCCGGGGAAGTGTGTCCTACTATCATACCGGATTCGATGCGGGAGCTGGACGAAACGACGGTATCTTACTGATTACATTAAGTTGCAATTCGCCCTGTCATCCTGAGCGGAGCGAAAGACCTGTGCAACTGGGGGTCTGCTGTGCTGCCGGCGAGTTGCAGAGATCCTTGCTCCGCTCAGGATGACACTCCACTGCTAGATCTTCTGTAGTCGCTGCACATCATGTACGCCAGGGATTTGCCGCACGCCATCCATAATCTTTTGCAGATGCTTAAGATCGGCGATCTCGAGCACGACGTCTACACTCGCCTGCCCATTCTGGCTGCGCGCCTCGATGTTGCGGATGTTGGTGTGCGTATCGCTGATAACGGCGGTGATCTGCTTGAGCATTCCGAATCGATCGTCGCAAAGCAAAGTGATTTTGACGGGATATGAGGTAGGTTGCCCTTCTTTATCTCCGGCCCAGAGGACGTCGATTCTGCGCTCCGGTTCGTAGAGAAGATTAGTCACGTTCGGGCAGTTGACAGAGTGCACCGCCACGCCTTTTCCGCGAGTGACGTAACCTACGATGGACTCTCCGCGTATTGGATTGCAGCATCGGGCGCGGTAGACGAGCAGATCGCCTTGGCCGCGGACAACGATGGCGTTGCTGTCCGTCCCGAAAACGCGCCGCACTACGCTGGTGAAGCCCTGCGATGCAGCCTGCTCCTCCGTGTCAGACATGGGCTTCGCGCCCACGGGTGCGAATTTTGCCAACACTTGCCGCGCGGAATACTTGCCGTAGCCGATTCCCGCCATCAAATCGTCGGAGCGACCCAGCCCATATTCGGACGCCGCGCGTTGCAGGTCGGCGTCTTTAATTTCCTTCAGGGAAATTCGGTATTTGCGCGCTTCTTTCTCAATCAGCTTCTTGCCGATTTCTATCGCCCGCTCGCGCTCATGAACGTTGAGCCAATGCTTGATCTTGTTGCGTGCGCGAGACGATTTGACGATCGCAAGCCAGTCGCGGCTCGGCTTGTGCCCGGGTTGCGTGATGATTTCGACGATGTCGCCGGAGTGCAATTTATGGCGTAGCGGGACCATTCGCCCGTTAACTTTGGCGCCAGTGCAGATGTGCCCAACTTCGGTGTGGATTGAGTACGCGAAGTCGATGGGTGTTGACTCGCGTGGAAGAACCAGCACTTTGCCCTTGGGAGTAAAGGTATAAACCTCTTCGGGATAGAGATCGACTTTCAGAGTGGAAAGAAATTCGTTGGGATCGGAAACGTCGCGTTGCCACTCCACAACCTGCCGCAGCCAGGCCAGGCGCTGTTCGTCTTCTGCCGATACCGGACCGTCTTTATATTTCCAGTGCGCTGCAATGCCTTCCTCGCACATCTTATGCATCTCTTCAGTGCGAATCTGAATCTCGAAAGTTTCGCCGGTCTCGGTGATGACGGAGGTATGCAGCGACTGATAAAGGTTTGGGCGCGGCATGGCGATGAAATCTTTAATGCGCCCCGGCACCGGCCGCCATAAATTGTGAATAATGCCGAGAACGGCGTAGCAATCCTGCACAGAGTTCGTAATCACGCGCATGGCGTAGAGGTCATAAACCTGGTCGACCCTGATTTTCTGCCGGAGCAACTTCTTGTGAATGCTATATAAGCGCTTAATGCGGCTCTCGACGCGGCCAGTGATCCCAGCTTCTTTCAGCCCGTCGCGCAAGACGCCTTCCACGCGCGACATGAAAGCCTCACCCTCTTTACGTCGTGATTCAACCGCAGCGCGCACTTGCTCGTAGCCGATCGGGTCAAGATATTTGAAGCCGAGGTCTTCGAGCTCGCCGCGAATCTTGCCCATTCCCAGGCGATGGGCGATGGGCGCATAAATTTCGAGCGTCTCGCGCGCAATTTTCTGCTGGCGCTCCGGGTCTAAATGTTCGAGCGTGCGCATGTTATGAAGGCGGTCGGCAAGTTTGATCAGGACGACTCGAATGTCGTCCACCATGGCCAGCATCATCTTGCGCAAATTTTCGGCTTGCGCTTCTTCTTTGGTGGAGAAGTCGATCTTGCTGATCTTGGTCACGCCCTCGACGATGTGCGCGACTTGCTCGCCGAACTCCTGACGAATTTCGACGGTAGTCACGGAGGTATCTTCCACCGAGTCATGCAAAAGGCCGGCGGTAACCGACACCGAGTCCATTTTCATGTCGGCAAGAACGGTTGCGACTTCGAGCGGGTGCGCCAGATAGGGCTCTCCCGAAGCGCGCGATTGCCCGGAGTGGTGCTTCTGAGAAAATTCGTAGGCTTTTTTGACGATGGTCAGATCGTCGTTAGGGCGATTCTCGCGCAGCTTCTTCATCAGCTCGCGGAACTTGGTGACCGTGAGCACGTTGGTCGCAATCTGTTGACGCAACGTCGCCATGATGGATTTTACCCCACGCCCGATGGCGAATGAACGTTACGCAGCAGCGCCCCTCGGCAGGAGGTTGGCGACCCTCAGCGCGACGCTGGCGACGCCCGGCAGGATGTTAGCGACCTTCGGCAGGACGTTAGCGACGCCCGGCAGGACGTTAGCGACCTTCGGATGCCATCAATCTCGGGGCACCATCAGGCTGACAAAATGGAAAAGCTTCGTATCAGGGTATCGCTTCAGCGATACCGCTACGACCACATCACGGGACCGGCTTTAGCCGCTGTGCGGCCTGGCAGCGCAGCAAAACTCAGCCGCTAAGCCGAACTTCCTCCCAATGCGATGGTATCGCTAAAGCGATACCCTGATACGAATCCTTCTCGCATTCCTTTCGATCACCGAAACCGCACCCCCAATTCGACAAATCCGCGCAAAGACGATGCAATAACCAGATGGAACCCCTCACCGAAACTGAAGTGCGCGTTCTCGGCTCGCTGATCGAGAAAGACATCACTACGCCCGAGTATTACCCGTTATCAATGAACGCCCTCGTCAACGCATGCAACCAAAAGTCGAATCGCGACCCAGTTATGCAGCTAGACGAAGACGCTGTCCGCGCCGCGCTCGAGGGTTTGCAGCAGCACCGCATGGCCGGCCCCGCGCGCGGAGCCGACAGCCGCGTGACGAAATATGAACAGCGGCTGCAGGAAGTATTTAACTTCTCGCGCCCTGAGACTGCGGTTCTGTGCGTGCTCCTGTTGCGAGGTCCGCAAACTCCCGGGGAGCTACGTGGAAGAGCCGAGCGGCTGCATCGGTTTGAGGCCTTGGACGACGTGCAATCCGCATTGCAAAAATTGATGCAACGCGAACCGCCCCTGGCCAAGGTCCTGCCGCGGCAGCCCGGAACGAAGGAATCGCGGTACGCGCATTTGTTCGCCGGCGATGTAGGCGAAGGCGGCGCCGAAACAGGATCGCCGAATCTAAAGCAGAACTCGGGCGATGACGAAAGAATCCGGCGATTAGAAGCGGAAGTTGCGGAATTGCGGCGCGAGTTGGAAGACGTGAAAGATCAAGTGGACAAGTTCCGCCAGCAATTCGAGTAGAGGTCTCGTATCAAGGCCAGCTTACAGCACCCGCTCCTGCGCATACCCCGCAGTGCCCAGCCCCGAAATAATTTCGGCGATGTGTTCCGGACCGCGAGTCTCCATCGTAATTTCGATCGCGGTCTCCCCAAGACCAACTCCGTGATACGCGCGATCGTAATCGGTCTCGACAATGTTCGCTCTGTGTTCCGCCAGAATCATGGTCAGACGGTGAAGCGCTCCGGGATAATCCGGCAGATGCACGCGCAGGCGCACGAGCCGTCCGTCTTTCACCAGGCCGCGTTCGATAATGCGGGAAAGCAATGTGACATCGATATTTCCGCCGCAAACAAGCACCGCAACTTTTTTCCCGGATAATGGGAGCTTACGATTCACCAGTGCCGCAACCGCCGCTGCTCCTGCCCCTTCCGCCAGAGTTTTCTCGCGCTCAAGCAACAGCAGGATGGCGTTGGCAATTTCTTCTTCTTCTACGGTGACGATGTCGTCTACATATTTCTGAACCAGCGGCAAAGTCCGTTCGCCCGCGCGTCGTACGGCGATTCCGTCGGCGATCGTCGACGCTCCCGGCAACGTGACCGGCTTTCCCTCGGCAACCGCAATTTTCATGGAGGGCAAACGCGAAGGCTGCACTCCAAAAACCTGGATTTTGGCATTCGATTCTTTCAGCGCGCACGCGATGCCGCCGATCAATCCGCCGCCACCAATCGGCACGACCACGGCCTCAAGATCGGGATGTTGCTGCATCAACTCCAGGCCGATCGTCCCTTGGCCCGCGATTACCGCGTCATCGTCGAAGGCATGCACGAGAGTCATTTTTTCAGCCTGGCTGCGGCGCATGGATTCTTCAAACGCTTCGTCGTAATTTGCGCCGTGCAGAACCACCTCCGCTCCGTAACCGCGCGTCGCAGAAACTTTGATCAGCGGGGTGGTCAGCGGCATGCAAATCTGGGCGCGGATGCCGAGTTTGCCCGCGTGATAGGCCACACCCTGCGCGTGGTTCCCGGCAGAGGCAGCAATCACTCCATGGGAGCGCTCTTCGGCTGACAGCAAAAGCAACTTGTTCAACGCTCCACGCTCTTTGAAAGCGCCGGTCCGTTGCAGATTGTCGAGCTTCAGAAAAACGTCATTTGAGGTCGATTCAGAAAACGTCTCCGAGCGCGCACAAGGGGAGAGATAGATGGATTTGCGGATCCGCCCCAACGCCGCCTGGATGTCGGTCAAGCGAATCATTCGTAGATGCTGCCTTGGTTGCTACCAATGTCCTTCATGATTTGCAACATCTTACCTGATGCGGACTTGCGCGGCGTATTGCACGTCTACTACCTCGTTTGCGAACGAAGGGAGTAGTCAGAGAATGGGCTGCTTACACCTTTCGTAATCGCCCAATTGGGCGCCAAACAGGTCCTTTAGAAACCTATCCACCCCCCAAAGCGCCTGCCAGAATGGGGTTTCAGAGGATCTAACCCTGGAACTCATGAATACCGCCACCGGCACTGCCACCGCTCCGATCACCTCTCATCGAAAGACATCTGCTCGGGTCGCCCTCTTTAACCTGACGCAATCTTCGACGCAACTCATGACCGAATGCTTTCGTCAGTTCGGGATCGAAACAGTTCCGATCCCTTACGAAAATTCGAGTCGATTAAGCCGCGAGAAATTTGAGGCTTGCGTGCTGCCGCTTACGAGCGATGCCGGAAGCGTCATTGAGCTAGCACGAAGATCAGCCTCTAACAGCCGCATCGTTATTTTCGGACTGGGAGGTTCGGCGCAGGACTCGATGCGTTATTCGAAATTATGTCTCAACGCCGTCTTCCACGAGCCGCTGGAGCGTTCGGCTGCGATGAAACTGGTTCGATCAACCCGCATGCTGGTGCTACACGAGTTTCGGCGTTATGTCCGCATCCCGGTCATGACAGAGGTCGGCATCGTTCTGGACGATGGTGGACGGATGACGGCAACAAGCCAGGAAATTAGCTCGGGCGGAATGTCGCTTAAGGGAAATCATGTGCCGGAGCAGGGCAAGACCGTAGAAGTTTCATTTTCGCTACTCACCCTCCCCCGCGTTTGGGTGCGCGGCCAGGTGACCTGGAAGAAAAGCAACAAGAGTTTCGGGGTTCGCTTCGACCCCTCCGATGAACGGCGCTTGCGGCTGAAAGAGTGGATCGTAGGATATCTCGACGCGTAGATTGACCCGGTAACTAGCCTCGCGCAACCTGCGGACTGCAATTTATTCGCGCCCTCCTGACCCGCTACAATAGCGGCGTGAGTTCGCCTTCCACCAGCGTGCGATCAGAGCTGCCACCTGTTCCAGCACTCCGATTTTCGCTACGCCAGAAAATTCTCTTATCGCTAATCACCAGGGCCGCTTATCTGGCCATTTCCATAATCGGCCCAACCCTGCGCTATTCCATCTCGTGGGAAGAAGCGCCGTCGCCGGCGGGCGCATTTTACGAAAAGTCGGTGATCTATTCCTTCTGGCATCAGACTGTTTTTGCCGCTGCCTATATGTGGCGAAGAACAGGCATCGCTGTCATGGTAAGCCGCAGCTTCGACGGAGAGTACATTGCACGCACCATCGAGATGCTTGGCTTTTCCGCAGTGAGAGGGTCAAGCAGTCGCGGCGGAGCGGTCGCTCTACTTGGCCTAAGGAAATTCCTCCACGCCCAATTTCCGGTGGCATTTACGATCGATGGACCTCGAGGTCCCAAGTATGTGGCAAAGCCAGGCCCAGTTCTTCTGGCGCGCGAAACCGGCTTGCCCATGGCGGCGTTTTATGTTGCTCTGAGCAACGCGTGGGTGCTTAAAACCTGGGACGAGATGTTAATCCCAAAACCGTTCTCCAAAGCCCTGGTGCGCGCCAGCGCCAAGATGTACGTTTCTAAGGCGGCGACCGACGCAGAAATGGCGGAGCATCACACCAACCTGCAGAATGCCTTGGAGCGGGTAACGAAGTTCGCAGAGGAGAATGTCATCCGGGTCGGCTCTTCCGAGTTTCCCATCGTAAAGCGCTAGTCAGATAGGGACGGGGCCCGTACTTGCGGTATCCTAGTCGAGTACACACCTATAATTGACTATGTTCACCGACTTTAAAGCGACCGACCGTTGGACGAAAAAAACGGTTCACTGCATTTATCAAGCCCTGATCGTCGCCATTGCCACCCGCCACGCCGACGCTGTCGACATTAAATTTCTGGTAGATGGGAAGCCGGTGTGGGTCGCTCTTCCTCACCCAGCGTGGGTTGAATACCATAAACGCAGCGGCCGTGCGATTACCGATGCTTTGGCCAAAGAGATCGCAGGTCATTTTCTCAAGACGTCTCTCGAAGCGGGCGAAGGTCTGGGACGCGAAATGTATTCACTCACCATTGACCAGACACTGAAACATCTGGCCGCCGTCGTCGGCGAGGTCGAACCCGTCTCCGCTACCCGCTAGACAAATTCTCAGGCAATCAAAAATGTTCGCCCGTAAAGTCCGCGTCGAATATGAGCATGACGGACGGATCGAGGTCTGTCCCATGAAGTGGCTCGACAACTTCAGCATGCGGAATTTTACGAATGCTTCGGTCTTCGATGACACGCTTCCGGTGAGTGATGGAAATATTGAAGTGGGAATGAGAGTTCCCGTCGACCAACTCCGCGACGCGATGGAAGACTGGTTTCGCCGGAAAAGTTATTTGCCGAAGGATTCGAAGCTGATCGTCACGGAAGTGTGACGGTCAAGAGGAGAAGTGCTCGCTTCTCCAACAGGGCTAAGAGTTGCCCATGCTCGCTCTCTGCTCCATTTTCAACAGGCGAACAAAGAGCCGGACGATCATGCCATCGAAGCGGGTTCCGCTCATCTTGCCCAATTCCGTTAAAGCCTGGTCGTTGTTTCTTGGGGCGGCGAAGGTTCGGTCGCTGGTCATGTTCGCGTAGGCGTCCGCAACCGCAATGATCCGCGCAAATAACGGAATATCCTCACCCTTCAACCCAAAGGGATAGCCGCTGCCGTCAAATGCCTCATGGTGGGCTTCCACCGCTTGAGCGACCCGCTCGATTTCAGGAATCGTCCTCAAAACTTCGGCACCCACTTGCGGATGCGTTTTGATGACCCCGAATTCACCCTCAGTAAGCGCGCCCGCCTTGTTCAAAATTCGATCGGGCACAAAGAGCTTACCCAAATCGTGCACGCGCCCGGCAAAAATCAGCTCGTCAACTTCTGCGGTCGAAAGATTTAACCCCCGCGCGATGAGTCCGGCGAAGTGACCGCACTGCTCGCCATGCCCGGCGGCGTTGTGCTCGCGCAGTTCTGCGGCGCGTGACAAGGCTTCCAACGCTTCTTTCATGGCGCGCTGGTCTGAGTCGGGTTCGCGCCCGCAAAGCTTTTTTAGCGTATTCACGAGTTCCGCAAGGTGGTCCGGGCCATTGTGCTCGCGCTGCAGAAAACCCTCGATATAGCCCGAAACCAATTGCCGCTGCGAGGCTGAGCCATCACCAAAAGCGTCAGAGCTGGATACCGAATTTCCACCGGCCTTCTTGGCGACGTACATCCCCGCATCGGCCACTCGGATGAGGTCTTCAATCGAGAACGCGTGAACCGGGAAACTCGCCACTCCGAAACTTCCCGTAATGTGGTGCTCTTCCAGCGTCGGGTCTGTCGCAAGCCACACCCGAAGTCTTTCCGCCAAAGCCTGTGCCTGTTCGATACCGGTCTCAGGCATAAGGATGATGAATTCATCGCCGCCGTAGCGGGCCACAACATTGGACTGGCGGCACTTTTGTTCCAGCAATCGGCCGACACGCGCCAGAACCAGATCGCCTTCAAGGTGGCCAAGCGAATCATTGACCTCCTTAAATTTATCGAGGTCGATCAGCACCACCGAGAACGGCCGCCCGGAGCGCGAGGCGCGCTTCCATTCCGAACTCAGCGCTTCCCAGAAGAATCGGCGTGTCTTGATTCCAGTGAGGCCGTCCGTGATCGATTGCTGCTGTAATTTCTGAAACACAAACGAGTTGTGCAGAGCTGTCGCCAGAAGATCAGCGAGCGTGTTCAGAATCAATACGTCCTGCGGCGCAAACGCATTTTCGTCGACGCTTTCAATATTCAGAACACCCAATAAAGTTTCGCCGTAGCTGATCGGCAGACAAAGCACAGCTCGCGACTCGGGCAGAACGCCCGCCAGTTGCCCAGGTCCAGCGTTCTGGACGAGCGCGCTCACTCCGGTTCGAGCCACTTTCCCGAGCACGCCGCTGCCGATCGAAATCCTTCGGCCGAGGGTCTGGGACGTGGTTCCCGCCTCAGCCTTGATCTCGATATCTTTCGTGATGTAGTCCATGATGCCGATGCCGATGTGGTCATAGCGGAAATTTTTCTGAATTTCACGCACGATGTCGGCCATCATCTGTTCCGCATCTTCGCTCGAGATCGCCAGCTTCGAGATGGTATTGAGAAATGCCAGGTGCCTCGCCCGGCGTTGCTCTTCGGTGAAGAGTCGCGCATTTTCGACCGCCACCCCCAGTTGTCCGGCAGCAGTTTGCATGACTTCCACATCGCGGGCCTGGAAGACAAATTCGTTTTCCGTGCTCATCGCCGCCATGATCCCCACCGCCTTGCCGCCCAAGAAGATAGGGGCTGCGCAAAACGAGCGGGCTTTCTTAGGAAGCGGGAGGTCGATCCCGAGCCTTGCCCGCACCTCTTCCATACCGCTTTCAATCAGTAGAGGCTGGCCCGAACGAATGACGTATTCCGTGAAGCCATTGCCTACTTTTCTGGAACGTTTCGCAAGCAACACACCTTTTTCCACCTCCAGTTCGAAGCGAATCTCGTCTTCTTCCTGGAAAGCGACGTAAAAAGTGCTGGTATCGAAGGTCTTTCCTAGCTCCACCTGTACCGTGCGCAAAACGTCGTCCTGGTCAAGATGCGAACTGATCGCTTGTCCGATTTCCGTCAGAAGTTCGTATTCCTTCGTCCGTCGGTGGGCTTCGTGAGTGATAACGTAATTTTCGAGAGTGAGAGCAATCTGTAGTGCAAGTCCGATCAGCAAGCGCAAATTCGACGATCCGAACATGTGCCGCTCAGCGTGTGGAAAGAGCAGCACGCCGAAATTGTGCTCGCGAGTCTGCAGGCTGACCGCCATCAGGTCGTGAATGCCCTCTGCGAGCAAAGTCTGCTTGCAGATTTCAAAGCGCGCGCCGGGAAGCGCTGGTAAAGGCTCTTCAAGCTCTGCGATTTGCCGCAGCGTCACGAAGCCGCCGCGCTTATAAGCCAGTTCGGCGATGTAGTCTCCGCTCTGCGTTTTTTGCAGCTTGTCGAGAAATTCGGCGGAGAAGCCTTTTTGAACTGAAGGCAATGTGCTGCGCCACTGATCGGCAACGAAGAATATTGCGCGGCGTGACGGCAGAGGAGCAACTAACCTTTCAACAAACGCCTGCAACGTCGGGACAAGATCGGACGCAGAAAGCAGTCGCCGAGGGTCAACTCCCAATGTCGAGAACGCCAGAGCATTCTCCTGCACCGCATTGCGCTCGTTTTCAAACAAGACCATCACCATCGCGATGGCCAAGAGCATTTGCGGGATAGGCCCAAGAAAGCTTCCAGACTGCCCTACAACTCCCATAAAAGGCTGGTGGAATTGCCCCGCATACATAAGCGCTGCCCAGAGCGCGAGCGAGAAAGCCAGGGTGCGGAAGGCGACTGAATTTCGGCGATGCGCATAGCTGTAGAAGTGAAATGAGCAATAGAGAAGTGCCGCCGCCAGCCAAACTTCCAACCGCAGATAGACCGGCAGCAGTGATGCGTTGTCAGCGAAGCCGCCGGTGGCGAGGTGCGGACGCAAGCCGATGTACGCCAGCACAAAACCAAACCCAGCAAGCGCCACGTCATACCACTTGCGCTGGAACCGATCTCGCATCAACCGGGTTGAAACGATGATGCAGATCGCCATCGCTACCAAAAGGACTGAGCTCAGGAAGAAAAGAGGGGCGTTGGGGCCAAGAAAAAACTCGACCGCCTTGACGGCATAGTGCATCGTGTACGCCGCCCACGCCAGTTGCCACGCGCGAAAATATGCGTGGCGATTCTGTTCGTAGAGATAAGTAAAGACGAGCAGAACCAGTAGAGCTACCGCTCCAGGGATGAGCACGATGCCGGTGGCGATGTTGATCATCGGACTTTCAACGATAGGCGCTGCCCATACAACCACAGCCCGTTCTTAAATTATCCTCATAGGCTGACTGGACGTACCAAGACACCCAGTGTCTAGCAATTCCAACCAGTTAAATAGCTCTAAAAATACATCTTCTTATTATTTGATGGTGCGGCGCTACAAACCAGACGAATTTGAAAGTACCTTGGTAACCTGTTGGTAACCAGAATGGTAATCAAAAACTCGCCGGGCAGGGCGTATCACGCAATACAAATGTCTAGTTTGTAAGGATTTTTCCTAGAAGTTCCTTGACGACCTTCGCACCCACCACGGCGGTAATTCCCAGAGGATCGCGGCTGGGATTCAATTCCACAACATCCGCGCCGACAATCTTCCCCTCAATCGCATGTAGATGAGAGATCGCTTCCCTGACCGTCATCCCTCCCGGCTCCCAGTGCGATACGCCAGGTGCGAAAGCGGGGTCGAGCACATCCATGTCGAACGAAATGTAAACCGGACCTCGACTCTTGATGAAGTTATGCGCCGGCAGAGCACTCATGGTCACAATCTCCACGCCGAACTTTTGGGCCTGCTTTTTTTGGTGGTCGTTTAAAGTCCGAATTCCAATTTGAATAAGCCGCTTGGCCAGCCGCTCCTCCATGATTCTGGCGAATGGACAAGCGTGGGAAAGCCGACTTCCCTCAAATTCGTCGTACAAATCGGGATGAGCGTCGAAGTGAATGATCGTCAAGTCCGGGAATTTCGGAGCAAACGCTCGAACGATGGGGTAGGTCACGGAATGGTCGCCTCCCAGTGAAAGCGGGCATTTTTCTTTAGCTATCAGGTCTTTGATCGAGCGCGAAATCTCGGAGAAATCTTCATCCACGCTTTCTTGAGTATTCGCTACATTCAAATCGCCAATATCTTCATACGCTCCGTCGACATTCACTCCCAACTCCGACCATTTGTTGGAAGCATCGCTGCTCAGAGCCTCGCGAATTTTGGCGGGAGCCGCAGCAGGTCCTCGCAAGTAGGATGAATTGACGTCAAGCGGAATTCCAACAACCACGGGCTTTGCCATAGATATAGCTTCGGAATCAAGGCAGTCTACCGCGAATAGCCACGCGAAACCATCGTCGCTTCAAACCTCGCGATCGACGATGCGATGGAGCCGATTCGCCAATGTAGCTATACTCAAACGCTATGCTTCGTGTTCGTTTCGCGCCGTCGCCGACGGGATTTCTCCACGTCGGAAGCGCTCGTACCTTTATTTTCAATTGGCTCTACGCCCGGCGCAATGGCGGTACCATGATTCTCCGCCTCGACGACACCGACGTTGAACGCAACACTGCCGCTTCGGTGAGCTCAATTTTTGAGGGTTTGCGATGGTTGAACCTGGGCTGGGATGAGGAATACAAGCAGTCCGAAAGACTGGCGTTACATCGTCAAATCGCGGAGTCCATCTTCCAGAAAGATTTGGCCTACCGCGACTTCACGCCCGCCCACGTCGGCGACACCGAGAAGTCAGGAGCGAATCAGACTTGGCTGTTCAATCCGGGCATGCGCGAACTCTCGCGTGCTGAGAGCGACCGGCGCGCATCGGCGGGCGAAACCTTCGCCCTGCGATTCCGAGTCCCACGCGGCCACGGCGAACAGGTTCGTTTTGCCGACGCGGTGTACGGCGAACAGTCCAAGCTGGCAGACGACATCGAAGACTTTGCCCTTCTCCGTTCAGATGGAATGCCCACATATCACCTTGCCTCTTGCGCGGATGATATCGATCTGCGAATCAGCCACATCATTCGCGGGCAAGACCATCTCTCGAATACCTACAAGCACGCATTGATCTTCGCCGCCGCGGGTTCAAGCGTTCCGCTGTTCGCCCACCTGCCACTTTTAGTCGCTCCTGATGGCTCAAAACTCTCCAAGCGCCGCCATGGCCCGGTCGTGAGCGTCACAACCTATAGGGATGCGGGATTCCTTCCCGACGCGTTTATCAATTTTCTTTGCCTGTTGGGTTGGTCTCCAAAAGACGATCGCGAGAATATGACCCGTCAGGAACTTACCGACGCATTTTCGCTCGAGGGAATCAATCGCTCCAACGCTGTCGTGAACTTCAAAGAACCGGCCGCGACACCAGACGATACTTTTGATCCAAAAGCTCTTTGGCTGAACGCGGAGCACATTCGGGCCCTGCCGATTGAGAATCTGAGCGAGCGCCTATCGACTATTGTGCAGGCCGCCGGGCTGCATGTCTCGCCGCAGAAGATGAGCGCCATCACCCCGCTGATTCGTGAACGTATCAAACTGCTTCAAGACGTTTTGACTGCCGCCGATTTTTTCTTCGTCGATCAACTGCCCCCCTACGATGCATCCGAATTGTTTCCGCAAAAAGGGGACGCTGCCATGGCGCAGAAAGTTCTCGACAAGGCGCACGCCGTCCTGCCCCAAACGGAGTTTCAACATGATCCGCTGGACCAGGCTCTCCGCAACGCAGCGCAAGAAATCGGGGTGAAAGCGGGGCAGATGTTCCAGCCAATTCGCGTGGCTGTCTGCGGACGCAAAAATGCGCCACCGCTTTTTGAGACCTTGCAGGTGTTAGGAAAGGAAACTACGTTAGCGAGGATCGATCAGGCAATCGACAAACTACGGAATCAAGCGCCGGCTTGAAGTTTGGAGACAAGATAGACACCCAGTTGCCGGTGAGATCTTGATCGTACCGACCGCTGTAAATAGACCGCCCCGCTGTACAGCAAGAGTAACCCAAACAACACAATCGCCACTCGCCGCCCAACCGCATCTCGCTGAGGCGCCAGCTTGGCGATTAGCGCTCCCATGATCAGCCCCATCAGAAGGCCGCCTACATGGGCCGCGTTATCCGTTCGGGCGACGATAGCTCCAAAGAAGAGGTTGTAGCCGACGAACAACATGACGCTACGCAGCATTCCGCTCATGGCAGCACGGGGCAACGAAAATTCCCCCAGATAAAATGCCGCGATCAACGCCCCGGCAATTCCAAAGATTGCCCCGGAAGCGCCCACGCTCAAAGTGATGGGGTTCGGAAAGATGCTGGCGAGACTCGAAGCCACGCCCGTTATGAGGTAAACCGCCGCGAACATGAGATGCCCATAGATCGACTCCGCCAGCCTGCCCAAATCCCACAGGCACCACATGTTGAAGGCAATGTGAAGTAGGCCGCCATGTAGAAACACGCAAGTGAGCAGTCTCCACCATTGTCCGCTCACTGTGTAAGGCCCATAATTAGCGCCAAATCGAACTAAATCTTCCCCCGAAGGGTTGCTAAGCATCTGGACGCCGGCAAGCAACATGCCAACGAAAACTGCAGCGTTAATTCCAACAATCACCTGCGTGAAAAGCATTGAATTGTTCTGTCGCTGCATCCAGCCTGGAGTCTCGATTCGTTGGATGGGCGATGCTTCTCCACGCTGCGCGGCTTCATGCTGCAAGCACCACTGGCACAGTTTTTTCCCGAACGAAAAACCCGGAAGCTTACGTCCGCATTGAGCGCAATTGGCCATTATCTTTAGGTTCGCCGGGGCGGCAAACCGCAGAACGCAGGTTATCATGCGCGTTCAGTTGAAGGCTCAAGCGTCTGCGCGCGGTGCAGCTTTTCTCTGCTGCGAAAGAACGAAAGATATTTACCGTCGGCAAGAAGGCTGAGTCACTTGCCAACAGATCGGACACTTCGCCTATAAAATATGAACAGCATGAGCAATGAAAATAATTCTGGCCGCGCCGAGCCGCGTCCCTCGAACTTCATCCGCGACGCGGTCATTGAAGATCTAAAAACGAAGAAGTTCGGTGAAGCAAACATTCAAACTCGCTTCCCTCCCGAGCCCAACGGATACCTCCACATCGGCCACGCCAAGTCCATTTGCCTGAATTTCGCATTGGCCGCGGAATTCGGTGGCAAGACAAATTTGCGCTTCGACGATACAAATCCAGAAAAAGAAGAGCAGGAGTACGTCGACTCCATCACCAAAGATGTCCACTGGCTAGGTTTCAACTGGGACGGCCTCCACTACGCCTCCGACTACTTCGATCAACTTTACGAGTGGGCAGTCAAATTGATCGGCGACGGCAAGGCCTACGTAGACGACCTGAGCGCCGATGAGATTCGTAAACATCGCGGCACTTTGACCGAACCGGGCAAAGAGAGCGCTTTTCGCGGCCGCGATGTGAAAGAAAATCTCGACCTGTTCGAGCGCATGCGCAACGGCGAGTTCCCCGATGGCTCGCGAGTCCTACGCGCCAAAATCGATATGGCATCGCCTAATCTGAATATGCGCGATCCCGTCATGTATCGCATCTTGCGCGCTGATCACCATCGAACCGGAAGCAAGTGGTGTATCTATCCCATGTACGATTTCGCGCATGGCCAGTCAGACTCGATCGAACGCGTTACACACTCTGTCTGCACACTGGAGTTCGAAGATCACCGGCCGCTATACAACTGGTTCATCCAGCAACTCGGCATCTTTCCATCGCAGCAAATGGAATTCGATCGCCTGAACCTCACCTTCACGCTGTTAAGCAAGCGCAAACTACTTAAGCTAGTTCAGGACAAACACGTAAGCGGCTGGGATGATCCGAGAATGCCGACTCTTTCCGGGATTCGGCGAAGGGGCTACACGCCACAATCAATACGCAATTTTTGCGGAGCCATCGGAATCTCGAAGACCAACGGCACTCTCGACCTTGCCATGCTTGAGCACTTCGTTCGCGAGGATCTGAATAAGCGAGCGCCGCGTGTTATGGCAGTGCTGCGACCGCTAAAAATTGTTATCGATAATTATCCGGAAGGCGAGGTTGACCAGGTCGACGCAGTAAATAATCCGGAAGACGAGAGTGCGGGAAAGAGAAAAGTTCCTTTTTCGAAAGTGCTTTACATTGAGCAGGACGATTTTCGCGAAGTCCCGCCCAAGCAGTACTACCGCCTGTCGCCGGGCCGCGAAGTCCGCCTGCGGTACGGCTACTTCATCACCGCGAAGTCGGTCGTAAAAAATGAAAAAGGGGAAGTCGTTGAAGTGCATTGCACCTACGACCCAGCGACTCGTGGCGGAAACTCGCCCGACGGACGAAAAGTAAAATCAACCATTCACTGGGTTTCGGCCGCACACGCTGTCGACGCCGAGATTCGTGTCTACGACAAGCTTTTTACAGTGGAAGATCCGGACCGGACCGAGGAAGGGCAGGACTTCACCGCGAACTTGAATCCGAATTCGCTTGAAGTGATTGTGCAGGCTAAGTTGGAACCCTCGCTAGTAAATGCGAAGAGCGGTGAGGGATATCAGTTCGAGCGTCTTGGCTACTTTTGCGTGGATCCGGATTCGGAAGTCGGCAACCTTGTATTCAACCGAACCGTTGCCTTGAAAGACACTTGGGCGAAAGTTGAAAAGCGAGCCTAAGTCACACGCGTTTCATGGAAAGTGAGTGCCACACCCGCAAATACTTTGGTGACACCCACTTATAAAGCGATCGTCTAGAAATGGTGCGATGGCCTGCGCCCGTCAAAGCCTAGCGAAGTTTGCCAAACGTAGCGATTCGGACAATCTTCGAATGCCGGTGGAGGGTGAGTTTTGGGGTGGCAACATCGACTGTGCTATTTCCCGTTTGGGCAACGAGCACCTGATTGTAGTCTTCGACAAAAGCGTTCACGCGAAAGGCCGCGGCACCGTTTCGAGCGCTAGGCGAGGCGACGCCCTGGCAAGACGGAATGGCCGCCGTAATTGCGCTAACCGTTTCTTCGACTAAGCCAACCAATGCCGTAATCTTAGTCTGTGTTCTGGGATCGCTGACTTGCGCGGCCTGCAACACCAGTTGCTGGTCTCCCGCGTAAACGCCGATCGCCGCTTGCAGTTGCTGGCACACTCCCGGTGCAGCCCCAGATGACGCCTTCGCGAAATCGGTGGCAAGTGTTTTCAAGACAGCAGCGTCTGCGGTAATTTTTGCCTCCAGACTGGTATTCAACGGCGTACCTTGAGCCACGGCCACGATTTGCAAAATATTGATGAGCGCGGGCGCTGCGGCAGCAAGAATGGAATCTAACGTGGTGATCCATGCTGCGGAACATCCGCAGCATACAATTGCTAACATCAGAGCGAAAGAGATACCTAACCCTTTCGGCAGAACTTTCCTCATGGCTACTCCTTTATTATTCTGTTGGGTGGGTGACTTACTTCAGATTATTGGGCGACTTGCGCAGCGATTCCACACTTGCCATTCGCATAGCGCGATTTCTTAACGATTGCAATTCGCCCTGAATTACAACGAGCTGGGCTTGGATGCCCTTCACTGTAGCGGCATTGCTGTTGCTTACAGCCTGGAGCGCGGCGATAGCAACATCTCGAAGGTTGGCTTGAGCACTATGCTCTTTCTTCCATTCTTGGTCAGAACAATGCTGCTGTTCGCGTTGCCCCGCCATCCTTTGCGCCGCTCCATACGCCAGTAATCCATGGATAAGAAATCCAACAAACGCCACCACAGCAGCGCCGTACGTATTCCAGGTAGCAGCATTAATCTGGGCGATCACGCTCATTGTTTTCCCGAACTCGGTTGAGGTTCCGTCACGGCAGCAATGGGCGACGGTAGCCAGTGAGCCACAATTATTGCAAGCGGCGCTACTACTGCGGCTGCGCCAGCATGACTGGACCAAAACGCGGCAACCGCTGGCGTTGCGGCACTCGCCATCGCGGACAACAACAGCATCATGGTTGGCAGGTAAGGTTTAAGGCTTTTCAACTGATTCTCCTTCACCGGTCAGATATCGTGGGAGCGTGGGATGAGAGCTCAAGATCGAATTCCACGCTGATATATCGCTCTATAAGAACTCTTGGTCAGGCTCTCGCGACGGGGCTGGCCGCCTTCTGGCGACAAGCTCACGTGAACCCATCCGTACTCAAGAATGAGTTGGTCGTACTGAATATCTGACTCAAATATTTTCTCTGCCACAACATTTGGCTCACCAATAGACGGGCAGGTAAAATCACAAGCCAAACCTAAGCAGTGCGCGCTGCTGGCTACACCACCGACCGCTCGATTCACCGCAGGCGATCGGTACCCGCTGTGGACCAAAATCGGCGAGGATCTCAACAAGGCTCGAATCGCTTCCATCAAATCAGCGACCCGTTTGAGATTTGATATCTGCTCATCGCCCGGACAGTTATCAATCCCTGACCGAACCGCGATCTCCGAAAATGACAACTCTTCCAACGTGAAATGTTCTGAGAGCCTCATGATCTAGATATGTCCAAGATTGACCGCGAAGACATCCCCGCGCTGAGTCTGCGGTCCGATATCTTGCCAGACAGTGCCGCTAGGGCAACTGCTTGAATAGGGTGCCACCGGGTTCATGCTCGAACCCGAAGCGCTATCGCAAATCGTGTTGCCCGCAGCCGACGTTGTCGGTCCGACCGATGTGCTGAAATAAGAATTTGGCAATGCTGGCCCGGGCTGTAAAGCTCCGGTAGGGCCTCCAACAAATATTGCTTGAAATACATCATCCACCGCCCCCGAACCAGTCGTGCCTTCAATAGGATCGATCATGTTCCCAACCGCGTACGTTGTGCTGGCTGCCCACGGGAGACCGCAAACACTAGTCGGATTGGCAGGGACAGCAGCAACCGCTAGCATGTCCACATGCGTACCTGAGGACCATACTGTTGGTGCAAGGCCGTTGGTCGAGCCATTCTGACAGTTCCAGTCGCTAGACCAAAAAAGCCAGTTAGCGTCCTGCGAATATTCACTGATTTGAAACTGCGTCGAGAACGTCGAACTCGTGCCGGTCGCGAATGTGTGCGTGAATTGCCACACATTTCCAACGCTACTCGCGGGCAGTGCGGTGCTGTCGTACGTCGGCGAGGTTTGGTAACAGGTCTCCATATTTTGCCACGCATTAAACACTGGACCAAGAGTGGCGTAGTTAAACGACGTCCCACACGCTGGATAGGTATCGGTTCCCGGATCACCCACCCAACTTAAATGCGAATCAAGAACCTCTGACAGATTGCAATCCGGGTTCTGAATTGAACTGGCACTCACGTAACAACCAGGCGGCGACGTCTGCGTGATCCCGGCGCCGGCATTCCCTAGTGGTTTGAGATACACGCTGAACTTCGGGATGGTGCTCGCAGTCGAAGCGTTGTAAATGCTGGTGAACATCCCCGCCGTGTAGCCAAAAGCTGAACCGTTGAACGCCACCGTCTTATTTGCGCCTATGGCCCAATGATTCATCCCGGCATAAGTAAACTGCAGTGAATTGCCGGCATTGAAAGACGAAGTCGTCGTCTGCCACATCAGAAAGTTCTGCAGCGCATTGCAAGCTGGATAGACGTCAGCTTGACTCGTGATCTGGCCGAAGAGCCCGTTAGTGCTGAGCTTGAGATTGTGAATATAGAATGGACAGGCCTGCGCCGGAGTGACGTTGAAAGGATTCGAAATCGCATTCAGCGTCCCCACGGTTGCGGGGTTCCAGCTTCCCGCAGAACAGCTGTAGTCCGTTCCACTCGAGCACGTCCAATCGGTCCAAATACCCGTTAACGTATTCAACAGATGATAGACATTGCTAACATGGTCATATTCTTCAAGCCATGCTCCCGTTCCCTGATCAGCTGTATATTTCGAATAAGTCGGAGCAACGCCATACGAATTTGTCGAAATCGCGATTCCGTATTTGGAGGACAAACCGCCATAGCCGGTGTCTCGACTAATGCCCCCAACGGCGTGCCACAACTGATTACCAGTAGCAACCGGATAACTTGGCCCGACATTTACCCACACAATCCCGTGAGCATCGCCGACCGTTGAAGACATTATGTCCGGATGTCCGGTAAGGGCCACAGAAGCCCCAGATGTACCGCCAGTTTGCAGACCAGGAGTGGCCAGGGTAACTTGGCCGCTGTTTTGAAAAGAAATGATCGTCGTGTAGAGTGCGCTAGTGCCGCTGGCGTTCCCAGCCCCACTAACCGAAAGTGCTTGCCCTACCATCCCCGAATTGAAGGGATTGCTGGATGATGTCAAGATGGCGCTTCCCGCGCCCATGGCTCCGTTCGTGGCGACTACCGAGGCGGCGGCAACCCAGCGAAATGCCGCATTAGACGAAGCGCCCGCCGCTCCCACATTCTGATAAATAAATTGGGGACCGCTATTCGTCCCCCGCCATTGCAAAGTGGAAGGGGCAACCTCTTTGACAATGTCGTTTTGACACGGCGCAGTGATATCGAACGAGCTGGCGTTGAGCAAAGTCCCATTAGTCGTTCCAGCGGTAATCGCACGATACATGCAAGCCCCGCCATAAGGGACGATGATATCGCCCGTGCCATAAGAGGTTGACGCAGAATAGGTTAGATATTCAGGAAAGCTCGATCCCGGTGCTCCAAGTACGTGAGAGACATATGCGCCGTAAGAATAAGTTGTTCCTGTCGCCCAGTTGTGCGCGTTTGGTCCCATCGGCAGCCCATACTGAAAATCTGCGAGGGTAGCACCGACGCTATAGGCTCCGCTATTGGGATCGATCGTGTAGGGCGTAACCGAGAGAGGTGTCGAGACGTCGTAGCTGTCGTTCCCAAAGGTATACACGACATTTGGGTCCGTTAATGAGAAGCTCAACGATCCAAAATCGTTGACCGGACAATTACTAGTGCAAGTCCCTCCAATCAATTGCCCGGTCGTGATGAAGATTCCAGTTGTTGGCGCGACGCCGCTCCAGCCTCCCGGTGGGGTGCCACAATGACCACGACTTGCCCCACTCGTAGCAAATACACAGATGAGTCCATTAGTACTCTGATCAACTCGCACTAACGTCGTATTTGTGTTCGTTAGCGTGAAAGCGCCAGACCCCCCCATCCCCGCCGTGAAGTTCGCGTTCGTCTTTCCAAGGGCACTAACCGAATCAGTCAATCGCGTGACCGAGCTTAAGAAGGATGCATTGTTAGCCGTTGTTATTCCATCGCCGTTCAGATGACCTAGGTAGGACGAGTCAACTACCGTCGCTCCGTTGTTGGTTGCGCCACCAAGATTTGGGACCGTCCCCCAGGGAATGACGTCAATCCCCGTGAATGCGCAAAAATTCGGTGCCGCGCACCCACTACCCGACACTGAAAGCAATGCTTTCCCGGCATCCGATCCACCACCGCTGTACGTGGCTTGCCCCCAACTAGGCGCGCATGGCAATGTAAGCAGCCCCACAACGCACGCTGTTAAACGCAATTTCATTTGTATCGCTCCGAAACGAAATTTTGCATCGGCTGGATTCCCGCTTCTTTGCCGTACCTTTCGCCCGCTCAAAGGCTCAAAACTCACACCTCAAGCGAATCGACTTCCGGCTTCGATATAATGTTTGTTCGCTGTGTTCACGCCGCGCGCGGTCTTGATTTGAAAGGGAAGCTATGCCGACTGACGTTGTAATGCCCCAAATGGGGGAGTCAATTTTCGAAGGAACAATCACCAAATGGCTCAAGAAAGCCGGTGAAAAAGTTCAACGCGACGAACCTCTTTTCGAGATCTCGACTGACAAGGTCGACGCTGAAATCCCCGCCCCCGCGAGCGGAGTTCTTCAGGAAATAAAGGTTTCCGAGGGCAACACGGTTCAAGTGAACACAGTCGTCGGAATCATCGGCGATGGAAATTCCAGCGCCGCGACCGCAAAAGCTGCGGCGCCAACAGCAGCAACGACTTCTGCCGCTTCAAACAAACAGGCGAGTGCGCCTCTTGCTGAGCAACCTGCCGCCCTGCCACCATCTTCCGATGAAGATGATTCGGACGTTCGTTCTTCTCCGCTTGTCCGAAAGTTGGCCCGAGAGCACAACGTGGACTTGGCAAAATTAAGCGGTACGGGAACTGGCGGTCGGATCACGAAGCAAGATGTCCAGGATTTCGTGGACAAACGCACCGCTACTCCGACTCAGCCGACCGCCGCCTCGCCAGCGCCACCCGCCGCTCCCTCGTCACCGCGTCAAACACCGGCACCGCCGGCTATGATCCCCGGCGATCTCGTCCCCATGTCGCAGATGCGAAAGATCATTGCACAGCGGATGATCGAATCGCGTCGCACCAGCGCCCACGTCCACTGCATGTTTGAAGTGGATATGACCCGCATCGTCAACCTACGAAACAAGCTGAAGAATGGCTTCGAGCAGCGCAACGGCGCGCGACTGACGTTCATGCCATTTTTTGTGCGCGCCGCCATCATTGCTCTGCAGCAATATCCAATCGTCAACGCCTCGCTCGAGGGCGAGAGCGTTCGCTATCACAAACAAATCAACACCGGCATCGCCGTCGCGCTGGATTGGGGCTTGATCGTCCCGGTTTTAAAAAATTCCGGAGAATTAAACTTCCTTGGCCTGCAGCGCGGCATCACCGATTTAGGCGAGCGTTCCAGAACCAAGAAATTAATGCCTCCCGACGTCGAAGGCGCAACCTTCACCATCACCAACCCCGGGCAGTTCGGTGCGGTGTTCGGCCTGCCCATCATCAATCAACCAAACGTGGCAATCATGGGAGTCGGCGGAATCACCAAGCAACCGATGGTTATCACCGACAAAGACGGGGCTGACTCCATCGCCATTCGGTCGGTTGTCCATCTAACTCTCGGTTACGATCACCGCATCATTGATGGCGCCCTCGCCGATCAATTTATGGTCGTCGTCAAGAAGTCTCTGGAGAACTGGAGCGAAGAAATCGGCTAGCCACGCATCCGTAACTAGAACGGATAATCAACATGCAGTGCCGCTGAATGTCTCGAGTATTTTGGTGGCACGCTGTTGTCGAACCGCTTCAGAAAGTAAACCTGCGACCTCGCATATCGCGTGAGCGAAAACACGCTGCTGGTAAAACGTCCAATCAGATTGCGGTTATTGGCAACGCCCCACCCAGCGTCGGAGTTCCGCACCTCGATCTCTCCGCCCACCACTGGCGTGAACCCGGCATCAATAGTTACCGTGGTCGACCCCACGTTGGTGAAGTCTGCATTTGTTAAGTCATCGAGATACGCACTGCCAACCTGCGACGATGGGATTGGCACTAACGTCTGTCTCTGCTTGACTAGCGCCGTGACGAAGGCGAAATCCAAAGAGGGATCGCCAACATCTACAAAACGCAGAGTGCATCGGCTGTTCTCCCCCGCAATATCCCCCAACGACATTTCAATCGCGCTAACGATCGCGTCAAACACGACGCCCTGAGAAGGAATATTGATCGCAAGACCGTCTCCCGGGAAAATGTCGGCCGCCTCACCGGGCAGATAAGACGACCATGTCTCATATTCGCCCGTCCAACCGCGCGTTGCATCATCCAGCAACGCAAGCGCCGCATTCTCACAATCGGATGAAGTCCGCGGCAGGGGTAAGCCGATCTGCCTTATACTCCCACGCACTCCGTCATCCGCACCGTTGCTAAGCGCAGAAATACTGTTCAAGTCCACAACCCGCGCCGCCGCATGCCCCTGGCCTCGATAGCTGACCTCAATCAATTGATTGGCGGCGGGGATGTATTCCGCATAGAACTCTACCGAAGGCGCTGAGGACACCCGGCATTGGGCTCCGTCAAGCAACGAACCAGTCGGCACAGTGACGGTACTCTGGCCGGGCAATGTACTCCGCACCAATGCATCGACCGGCAGCGTGATGTAAGTGAATGCGATTTCGGCATGAATCGTGCTTGCATTAATCAGCGCGTAGTTGCAAAACTGTGGCGCGTTCGCCACAACACCGTCATACAACACAGTCGCCGGAGCAACCTGCGTTGCCGGATTTCCCGGATCAATATCCTGAACCTCCAGGACAATTCGAACGTCGCACCCTATCGCTGCGCCCCCTAAACCATTCCCGACCCCATGCACCGAGGAATGAAAAACCTGTTGCGAACGATACACTTCGGCCGGATAGAGTTGGGTAGAAAACACATAATGATGTCCCACCTGCGTGACTATCGGCGACCCTGCGACCGCCCCACCCACTATCGCTTGGATTGAGCTGTTAGTCCCTGAAGGCGTAACTCGAAACCCCGCGATACATCCTGCGAGCGTGGTACTACTCGCGTATAACCCACCTATGACTCCGCTTGACGCGCCGTTGAAAATGACATCTCCATGCTTCAACAGAGTCGCGCTACCGAGTTCAATTTCTTCGATGAAGGTCAAAAGCGTAGTTCCATCGACTCCGGTTCCACCATTAATAAAAAGCTGTCCTTGCCCAACGGATATGACTCCAAGTGGGTCAGTTAGCGCCCAATGCATTGGATCGAGCGTTGCGTAGATTTCATCCAGAATCGTCCGGTTATAAATCGGAATCTGACTGCTACGCGCAAAAGGTTTCTGTGACAGATAGAACTTGGTCGTATGTCCATCCCCGACAAAGAAATCTTTCACATGTGCGGCAGGCTCTAGATCTCCCAGGATCGTCAGGTCATTCACAACCCGGTTCACACTCTGCACCCGCAATCCGCTGGGGGAGAATGACGTATCGTCTTCCGACAGCGCATAAGTATTCGCCCCAAGAGGTGCGAAGTACAACTTTCCGTCGAGGTCACGATAAGCGCACCGACTAGCAACCGCAATTTCAGCCGCAAGATCGGTCCACCTTTTCGCCGGATCAACGCTGAAGTAGGTAAGTGTATCTCCCAACTCAACGCTGGTGACATCAAAAACATTGGGAAGCGCTTCCTCAGTCAGCTGTTTGAAAGCGTCGCCGGCCCTTCGATTCACGAACGAAGGATGAGGTGGTGGAGCCTTCTGGTCCATCAACATCACATCGCTGAGTGCGCCCACTCCGTAACGAAATACCGAGCCGCGATCTCCCCATCCCACATACTCGGCCACAGGAATTTGAACGGTATAACCTGTAAACAGCTTCATCCCGCTAGCCGCTACAAGTATCACGCGAGCGTGAAGGACGGGTATCAACAGGGGCCCATCCCCCAGCGTCAAGACGAACTTCATTTCTGCCGGTCGGTTAAGTTTGCGGAGCAAACTTGTTGGCTTCACCGAATCCAGCACGGGTGTGTAATCCCTCAACCCGAAACCGTCAAAATTGTCGATCAGCAATTTCATAGCTTCGTCATGACTTTCGTGAGCCGTCAGGCTTGCAGAAGTTTGGTCATCAGTAAACCGCTGAACCACTCGCCGGAAAATAACTTCGATAACTCAGAACAACCGCTGCGTCGTTGCCGTCTACCGTCGGTAGCGAGATGAAGCTGGCGTGCAATGCCATTTGCCCGATCGGTTTCTGAATCTCTACAAGGCTTTCCTTAACCCAGTCCGCTCTAACAGTGCATGGACTCAGGATCGGATAGTAGAAACAAACCCTCCCACCCGATTCATCCTCCGCCACAAACAGCCCTGACCACTGTTGAAGAAAAGCCCCGCCTTCGCGGTCCACAAACGCAGTCACCTTTTGGATCGAAGCTCCCGCTAGTGGAGGGCCTCCCGGCAACGCTTGGGCAAGCACCAACGACCCCGACGTTGTGAAAGCCACCCGCCCAACGTTGAATGTCACCCGGCGGACGTAGTTAGCATCCTGCCGAACGTCCGCTGGATTTTTTACGTAGGCCGCCGCAACGCCACTACCCAAATACCCAACCTGCTGCGCGTAATCCACATCACATGCGACAAGGTCCCCAGTTCGAAAGCCCGCCACCGCGCCCGCTCCCAACAAAAGCTCAGTTCCGGTGGAACCTGGGAGCAGCGGCACCGCCGCCAGCGCCGATCCCCCAGACCCGGCTCGATTTGCGCTTGGGTCGCTCGCTAACACGTTCATGTGCTCCGCTCCGCCAGCGAGCGCCATTTGCAATTTTCCCCAGTCGCGAAACTCAAACTCCACCCGCGCACCCAAAGCATGGCGCGCTTGTCTTACTACGGCTCCGGCGGAGCCCGCATTGAGCCCTTCTATTTGAGAAGTGGTCGTCCTGTGAAAGTTTTCGATCCACCCCAAATCAATCCAGGGTGACGGAGGGGCATCAAGCTGAAACCCACCATCTTTCGACGGATCAAAAATAGCTGTCGGTCCATTCGCCCGGTCGACCGCGGCGAAGTATGCCCGTGTCTGCCGTGATATTGGCCGAAGCCCTGCCCGGCTCACGCCTCAACCTCTGGCAAGAAAAAATAAATCCGCAGCTGGGCGTAACGAGCCACCCGTCCTCTCCCGGCGCTCCACTGCTCCTTTTCAACCGGACTTCCTTCGGGCACTTCGTTCATCACTGGCACCGTCCAGAAAATTCCGGAACCAAGATCCTCAATCGGAGCTCGACTGTAGTCGAACATCGCCGAATGTGGCGGATCACACATGCCAAGCAACTCGCCATCCATATCCGCGAGCATTCGACCTCGGTCCACGCCAGTCCCCCCGCTGCCCTCACTCGCATACCAGATGTGGCAGTCCATCCCGAGCATCGGACGCGAACTCTCCGCTATCAGAATTTCGCCAAAGTCCAAAAAGAAAGCACCCGCCTGCGCCTCAACAAATCGCGGCTCCATGTTTTCGCGGACTACGATTGCCGGAACCGTAACTCCGTCAATCACCATCGTGCGCGAAGGGTTCAACCCCGCCAGCCGTTCCCGCAATGCAACGTAAAAACTATCTTTGGCTGCTTGCATACCTCTCCCATCAGAACCAGGGCTCGTACACCATGTGTCCGGATTGCTAATTTGTCTTAATTGATTCTTCTAGGAAACAGCGACGACCCGATAGAGATAGCTGACTCCTCCGAGCCTTTCGACCACGAACCCTTCTATGTGGAACATCTCGCCGCCGTACAGCAGTCCTAACGCCGTCTCAAAGAGCACGTCTGCTGAAGCCACATTCCGCTGGCTAACAGACTCAGCTAACGCCGCGTGGCTGGCCAACACCTCCAAGCGCCTTCGCGGACCTCCGGTTTCCGTGGTTAACTCATTGACCATCACTGGGGAGATAGCGACCTGCACTACCCCCGGATCTATCAAGCCGAGTTGAGCGACCGCATCCCCAGGCTGCCCCGCAGCCGCGAAAACCAACGCGACCTGAGCTCCACCAAGGGTCTGCAACATCGCATCCGCCGCTCGCGCTGCCGCCGTTCCAGAGATCCCAGTCATACTTCATCACCCAACCTTCTGCGCTACGTAAGGCGCCAACAATGACTGCACAGTTGCATCCAGCAATGAGTCGGAGAAGTACATTAACTGCATTCGATCCGGCAGCACGTTCCGCTTTACATTGAGCGCGGGCGTGGCCTGAGCATTCTTGACGACCTGCGCGCAAGCTACTTTCACCGCGTCAGGAAACGTAGCGAGACCTGCCGTATATACAATCTCGATTTCGGTGAATGTCCAGCCCAGAGCGTTGATCCGAAGCGTGACCTCGCCTGTAGTCGAAAAATAGTCGAGATCCGCAACGTTGAGGTTTACCCATGTCCCAGGAATGCCAAAGACAATCGCGGCATCCCAGGCAATCGCATCGTATTCCACCTCGCCGCGCCGCGGTGTCGCATACCGTGCCTGAGCTGAAGTAATTGGAGATGTGGCAGGAACCACGGTACTAAGCGGTAAATAAGTAAGGCGCACCGGACGATGGTCCTCTGTCCGGAGTCGCTCCGTGTAAGTTGTAACTCCGAGCGTCGTTCTCCTGCAATGCGCGTCAATAATCGCTGACGCTGCCGTCACCCACGATAGAGCTGTCGTGGTTTCCAAACCGTACAGCTCGTATTCCGATGGTTCCAAGTAATTCATGATCAGTCCAGATCCGAGGCGCGCGCGGGCGCATCACGTTTGCGACTCAAAGCCGATACGCGACTGCACCCGCTTCCGCACGTCTACGACTACCGGTTTACCTTCACTTCGTAATGGGCATAGTTCGCCCCCTTGACGACGACGCCGCCAAACTTAACGACGACGCTTTCGGTGAGCAGCGAGTTCGGTAACCCTAGTTTGAATACCCGTGGATTAGGGTCCGTAAGCCAGTGATATTCAATTAGGTCTTCGGTGACGATGTACGCCGGCAGAACGCTACCCGCCCCACCAGTTCCCGTGTAGGGCAAAGTCCATTCAGGGATGAGCGGCAGATCGCCTGCTTGCGTGCTCAACATCTTCACCGTCAGGCCGCCAGTGATTTGCGATGTTGAAAGAACAACGTTAAACTCCGCCTTCATCTCGCGGTCGATCAAATCGAGCAGTACCGGGTTTGCATAGATTGCCGTAGGACGCACTTCGTACGACGACGCCGATACCATCTGAGCGATTGTGCTCTTCAGCCCGTCAACGATGCTCGCCCCAGCGGCAACTGTAGTTGTGTTTCCGCCCGCTTCAATCTGCCCGATCGCTCCGAAATACTGTGGAGTTGTCGAGGCAGTTAAAGAAGTGTCGTTGCCGTTCCAGAGCGCGACATCGTGCGTGCGCAAAAGCCCGGTCACAGCGTCCGCCAGATCTTTGGCTTGCAGATAGGCGAACTGGCTCTGCTGCATCCCAACCTCAGTGTCGAACAGGCTGTAGTTGATCTGCGCAACGAGGGCCTTCAATGGAACGCTGCGTTCCACCCGAGTTGGTGCTTGCACCGTGGGAACAATGGCTCTTGGATCGACGAAAGCCTGAGCCGCACTAGGTGCAGCGATCGCAGTCTCCTCGAAAAACCTCGACGGATGCCCGGTTGCCGGCACTTGCTTTATGCGCTGCCCAAACGCGCCTCGCCGACGAACAATGTCGGTGATCTCCGGCTGATACCTCGGGACTTCAACCGCGCCTGGCCCCAGAAAATCCGCAGCAGCATGTAAATCCAAAAAATTCGCTTTCATCTCTTCTCCTAGGCATTAAAATTTCGTTCTAATTCGTTCACGATTGTTCAGATCGTTCGCTCTGCAGTCGTGCTGGCAATAAAAAAGGTGCGACTAACGCCGCACCCATCACGCCCCAAGCACCTGTCTTTCGACTAGCTATTCGATCATTCCTGCCCGTGCCAATTCTGCCTTCACTGCGATCCGTTGCTCGACGCTGAGCGTTGATAAGGTCTTATTGAGCACACCCTCATCAATGCGCTCGCTCTCAATCGTGTTCTTGCCGATGAGGGCCGAGACAACGGGAGATAGAGTTTTACGCACCATGCGCGAAGCCTGGGCTCTCAACTCTGCATTGGATTTCTCCAACCGCTCCACGCGCTCGCGAGCCTCGTCACCTTCCGCCACCGGGTTCGTTTTCCCAGACTGCGAAATGCTTTCCTCAACCGCGGCCACAATTCGATCAACTTTGGCGTTGAGAACCTCTTGCTGGGCATCGAGTTTCCCCAGCACCCGGTCGAGTGTCTCGCTCGCAGCCGCCAATCGTTCGGCGGCAATCATCATTTGCTGGACGATTTCTTCGCTCATTCACTACCCCCTGATTTTTTTCTGCTCACCCTGTAATTGGATCTAACCACCATTCGAAGTTTTGTCTTAGGCAAGTTCAATCCATGTCGCGCTGTAGGCTGCTTTATCTCGCCTGAGGACGGCCGCTCCAGTGAACGTGACCCGGCTCAGTACCCACACCGCTGCCTTAATATCTTCCACGAGCGCATCCGTAATCTCGTAAGACATGCCGATTTCCCGCTCGATTCGTGTCCCGACTTAGTGCCACGCTCGGCCTTGGCAGCAAGCGTTTCATTTAAGACTCGAGTTCTCCCTATTTCCTTCACTATCTCAGGGAAATCTCTCGCGTATAGATAACCGCCCACTTCAATCGCTCTGCCAACAATTTCTGCACGCGTAATCACACCAATCTTCCGCCGCGCATCATGACGATCTAGGCCCGGCGAGTAATCAAGTCCCATCCCCATAAGCGACGGAATTGCCGCTTCGGCAGCGCTGCGGGTCAGCAGGACTCGATGGCCTCGAGCCCCCGATGGAGACTTATCCGACGCCACGTCTACGCTGGTCAGCATTCCACGAAATTCGGCGCGATTCGGATGGCCGAACACCGTCGGCATGTGTATCGCCATCGACTCCAAAGACAATCCCATCGACCCATCTCCTGATATCAATGTGCATTTGCGTCGTTCCGATTTGTGTTCCAACTACGACGATCCGATAATTTCAGCCAATCCCCGCGCCCGCCTCACTTCATTCACACTGACCACTCCATTTCGAAGCAGGATCTCGTCAATCTGTGCCTGTTCCATTTCATTCTGCGCATCGACGTCAGTGAAAACAAACTCCAGATCTGACCACCCCAGCCTCTTGCAAATGACGTCTCGCGTAAGCGCCTCGGCCATTAAGCGTGCCGTCGGCACGATCGCCGAGCGAAACGCCATCTCTGTCATCTCCGCGGCCGTCGACCGGTTCACATCATGTTCAAGTCCAAGAAATACCGCCGGAAGATCAAATGCATTCGCGATGATTCGAATCAGAAATTCTTGCCAGGCCAACCTTAAGTCAGCGTCCGTGCCCGCTCCAAATCGCAACACCTCCGGCTTCGACTCGGCAGAAATAATCGGTACCCGTCCCGTTCCTTCGATCTCATCCTGCCACCACCGGATCAGTCGCTCATGATGGGCGGGCGTCAATCCTTGGAGCCAAAGCGCGTATTGCACCACCGAATTCGATGCCAGCCGTCCCGCATACCGGTACGCACTCAAGAAAGCGCTGATGGTTTCAAACGCAATTTCTACCCGCCCCAGCCCAAACGGCGTGTGAGTTCGTGGATTCAGCCGGATATAGCTAAGTTCATTGTCATTAAGAATGATCTGCCCTTCCGATCCGTAAAGCCCGGTAACCTGCGCATATCTCGGTGAATCAGGATTTCCGTCCCAGTCCGTCATCACTCGTATAGTCGCGCCGTCGACCGGCCACATCACCAGCGGCAACGATCGGATGGCTTCGCTCTTGTCCGCGACGGCGTGATCACTCAAACCAACCTCAACCGCTCCGAATCCGCCCACGATCACGTCTTCCAGTACCTGCTCTAGCAACGATCGGAAAGAGTCATCAGGATTTGGCGCTTCAAAGTTTTCGGTTAGCACCTGAATTCGATTCGCACCGTCCGGAATTTGCTCGATTGTCCGCCCTCGCCGAGGCTGAATGCGCCAGCGCATCCCCACAATCCGGTCCTTGATCACATTGATTGCCCGCCTCGCGACCGGAGTTTCCGCGAATTTACGCAAATTAGCCGGGGTCGGCTTCGGCACAAGAGAGTGTTGCGCCGGCACCCCAGCCCGGGCAAAAGTCGGAGAAGAAAACGGGGCCAGGTTCGACCCCGCTCCCACCGTCCGCCGCCCGTATATCCCGGCGTCAGATCGGGCGGAAAATACATTTCGCAAAGATCTTCGTCCTACTCGGCGAAAAACGTCACGCAGTGTTTCTTGAATCTTCATGATTGCCTCGTGGCGCTTGGCCCCTCCAGAGCGCGGAAGGGTGACCTCGCAGTGAACTGCGAGCAACAGTTGTTGGTCAAATATTTTTGCGGACGATACGCCGCGCTTCTAAAGTAATGAGGTGAATGAAAAGGTAACTTACCCCCAAGCAAAAACGGCATAGCTCTCGCTATGCCGTCGCTGTGTTCCACAAATCGCCTTATCGATTGTCTACTTTCGCACTTCGCCAGCCTCGATAAAGAGCCACGATTTACAGTCGCATGTCCATTCTTACTCCAGTCGCAATCTCATCAATCTCGCCAAGAGTCTTCACAAGCACTCCGCTTTGCCCCATCGTGTGAATCGCGAACTGACTGCGTTCCTCATCTAAACTTGGCCGATGTTCCAACACTGCCATCAACGAAGGTTGAAGCTCTTCCTGCCGCATCGCTTGCTCGATCCGTGAATAGCGGTACGCCAGCGCCAATGCTTGATCGACATTTGTGGCGAGCGATACACCTTGGAACATCTTCAATGCTCCACCGATCCGGTACCCGAAATCGATTCGAAATGGGTCTCCTGCTCCTGTATATTTCCCCATATCTAAATCAGTCTGCAGCAGTTCAGAAACTCCAGCTTTCGAAAAGGCCTCGGACATCTGGTACACGATTGCTTTCCGGCCGGTTCGCTGCGGCTCCTCTCCATGGCTATGCGACGCCAAATGAATGGAAGCCAGAGTTTCCATCTCTTTCACAGGATTGTCTGCCAAAATTCCTTTTACCGGGCCGACGTCAAACTTGGATCCAAATGTAACCTCAATCAGCCGCTTAACATCGTCATGATTCTTCATGAATTGCAGTTGAGCGCGGATCTCCCGTTCCACCGACTCAAACCATTGCAGCTCCATGTCGGGCGCAATACATCGCAATAGGCGCCAGTCTCGCGTGAAGCGAATATCTTTGAACCACCCGTTGTCTTCCAATAAGGTGAAGCCGATCGTAAAGAAATCGTCGCGCCCTGCAAATGGCAAGAACCGCAAAAGAGAAAGCGCGAATTGTCGTCTCTCGGACATCGCGTATCACCTGGCGCTTCAGTCACCCAATACTAAGACTCATAAATCCATTGCGGAAACGGGCGTCGGGGCGACCCGCGGAAAGCTAGTACCAACTCTCGCACTATCGCTTTGCGCTCGATTAATTGTTTTACCAGCGACTCCAGTTCATCCCACAATCCTCCGTACCACGCGGGCGGTATCTCACCCGCCACCCGCCAAATTGAATCGTCGTCCAGCTTCTCGACTCGCGATAACCAGGGTTCGAAAGATTCCCAACCTCTCACGCGCGCGTAAACTTCATTTCTCGGGTATACCCCCCGAAGCGGGAAATCCGGAAATGTCCATTCCCCCGCATTGAAGCAATATCCCTGGTCTATGAAAGTGGCGGAGAACTTCTTTTCCCGTGACTTTCTCCAGAAGGCGGCCTGCCGACCATCTGCGTTGCAAGTCCACTTATCAATCGCAAGTATCCCTGCGAAAGTCTCAATATTTCGTACTTTATCTAACAGGGCAGCATCCAGGAATTCACACATAGTTCCGTCCCCTGGGCTGACTACAAAACGCGAGCCAAACTGCAGACCGGCTTCCACCTTCATCTCCCGGCCACTTAGTAAGATAGAAAGGTCTGCCGTATTCTCCACCAGCCACGGCTTCACGTCGATAACCTCAACCGCAGGCACCGGCAACCCTACAATCTCCGCTAACCTCGTGGCAAGGAATTCATTTGCCAACACCCGTTCATGTTGTGGATTATTGCGAAACTTCACGACATAGTAATGGCCGTCATCGCAACGCATAAGATGACTCTGCGATCCTCCACGCATCCGGCTCAGATGTTGGACCGCTTGAGTCGTCATACGTTCACAAGCGTGTCATCTTGCTTGCGTATTTCCTGAACTCGTGAAGGAATGGCGAACTCAGACACCGAAGGACAATACTCGGCCTTTGGACCTGTCGCCTGTGATACTCGTCACATCGCAAATGGTCAATTTCCCGGCAACATCTCCCACCGTGGTCCCGATCGCGCACGCCGGCCGGCTTCCGTTCTTCTCACTTCCCACGCAATCGCGAGCGCCATCACACAATCGTCATGCGTTCCCGCTGCCGCTCCAGTATTTCCATCCGCGCCCCGAACAAAGGTGCGGCACTCGTTCAACAACCGTACGCTTCGAAACTTTGCCGGTTCCTCCACTAACGCCAACGCCAGATTCTCAATCATTACCGGCCTGCTCACCGACGACGTCAGCCACCCGTCCTGCCCTTTTTGCAAATAAATATTTGGATACTCCAACGCATGTAGAAGCGCCAACACCGCATGTCCATGGTTGTTACGTTCCACGGCAATCAAACCGAAGTTGTACTCTGTCCCCAAATCCACCAACTTCTGGGCGAAGTCACGTGGAGGATAATGCCCATGCAACTCTGCACACTGCGTTCCCATCTGACGGTCAATTACTTCCGCGCAAGAGTAGTCCCCTTCGATACCTCCACCCGCCGGGTCCACGCCAATAACGTATTCGCGCCCTGGTCTCGCCGGCAGCCAGGTTCGCAAACGATCGTTATCGCGACTCCCAAAGGGTTCGGTCGCAACGTTCAACGCTCGTTCCACCGCCTCTAGGTCAAAAACACAGTCTCCGGATGCCAAAAAGCACGAGACCGAATCTTCAGCAAACTCCTGCGCCGTAAATTTCCGCAACAGACTTCTTTGCTTACGACGCCATGCCAGCTGACGATGATCGATGCCGTGGTTTTCAACTAACTCGACCTCTTCTACTGTCAGTGGAAGCAACGTTCTTCCCGGTTCCATCCGGTAGCTCGGCTCAAACCACCAGGGGAAAAAATGCTTCGTATACCCAGTCTCATGCGCTCGCTGCCACTCGTCGTAGAAGAGCCCCCCTGCCCCGTCGGGTGTGGACTCCAAAACGATCTCGCCCCCAGGAACAACCGCGGCTCGAAGGGACGCCAGCACTTCTTCGCCGTGTCGCCCCCATCGCGCGACCTCTGAGCAATGCAAATTCTGAATCGTCCGTCCCCGGCCCGCATTTTCCGCCGCAGAGGCAACAAAATATTCACTGTCCATGAGCGGAAAGGCTAGCTGCCGGGCGTTGCTCCGGGATGTCGCTAAGGCTCCCATCCGGCAGTCTTCAGGTAATCCATCCAAGAATCTGTGAACAATGCGAAAGATGTCTTCGGCCGACTCGCGATCTTGGGCAACTTGCAGCGTCACCGTGCCGCGCTTGGTGATTGTCTCCAAAAAAAACCGAGCCGCAATATAAGTGGTAATCCCTAATTGCCGAGCCTTCAGGACAATGTTCTTCTTTCCGCAGCGGCGCGAATAATCCCGCTGCGCCCGGTTCAACCTGAAGCTGGTTTCACGAGAAGTCTTGCCCCGTATGTTGAGCCAACGCTCGATCAGCACGTCCCTCAAAGTTGGCGTCCACAAGCCCTCCTCTTCCGAACGCTCGTCGCTCTTCGCAAACTCATCAAGCCGCTTCCCACAATCTTCTAGCCACCCCCGGTCATTCAAACTTGCCGCCCTCGCGGCACTCTTTCTTCAATGATTTGCGCTGAAATTCTCCGGCACGTACGCGTATGCCCCAATCTCCCACCCCGGCCCAAACGAATTCTGATTCACTCCTAACAAGTCGTACTGATATTCCGTACCCAGGTTGATCCCCACATCCCTCACCGGAGAGTTCATCGTGGGTCGAAAATCCGCTTCTTTCCCGCTTCCCGGACAAACATAGAAGCTTCCAGGAACATAACCCGTCGGCACTTGGTCATTTTGCTGGCAGGAAAGCAGCGTACTCACCATCTGCGTATTCGAGATCAGAGTCGCCCCACCCTGCACCAGCGCGTCCATCAAGTTCGCTACCTCATCGGCCCTCAATTCGTTCACATGCCAGAAATATCCAATTGGCCTTCCCCAGATTGCATTCTTGAAAAGATCTTGGCTGATTCGATTTCGCGCTTGCTGATAGCTAAGATTCTGATAATTCGGAACCACCCCTTGACTGAGAATATTGAACACGTCGTACCCATTAGCAAGCGTTGTGTTCGCGCCGCAACAGGGCTTCAAACTCCCCGTTCCGCGAACTCCTGCATACCCAAGGCTCGATGCGATGTTCTCCGTATTTGGGTCTGCGTAAGTCCCTGGCATCACGTAAACCCGCTGTGTCGGAAGCCCCGTCAAATTCAAGTTGAGCCAGGCTTGCGCCCAACTCATCTCTTCCGTCTCCATCTGGGTCTCATCCAAATCAAGATTCTGCGCCGAACTGATCAAGTCTATGTTCGTAACATTCGCCAACGAGATACTGCGCGCCGTGCTCTTGGCGTTCGGATCAAGAATTACGGAAAACACTCCTCGCTGCTGCAAGGTGAATAAGATTCCGCCTAGCGTATCGAGACCATTCGAAGTCTGTCCCGGCGCCGCCGGCGTAAGATCCCAACTCACGTCCGCCGCCGGATCATCCGGACTCGTGACGACCGTCAGTAACGCATGACCTGGCGAAGGGTGAGTGATGCTCAGCACCACACTGGTAGCCACGCCGCCCACATACTGAACACTCTCAAAAGCATGACATGGCACCGGAAATGGGCCGCCCACACCGCAACTCGCCGCCGGAGGATCCCAGTATTCGTGGGATATCGAATGCGCGTTGATATCCCACCCCGCGTTGATCCACCCTTGCACTTCGCTGATTATCGATTGTGAGAAACTTCCCCCAGTGACCACCGCGATAGAGAGAGGAATTGACTTTGCCGCAAGCATTGGGAGAAGCGAATTGATATAACTATCGCTATATTGAACCAAACCGGGATCGTCATAAGTCACAGTCGTATACGCAGGCCACCGCTGCCATTCGCGAATCCAGGGAGACGTTTCCGCCGTTATATTGTGCGTACCGGCGCTGGGGCCGGGAGTTCCCCCAGTATCTACGGTCACCGCAGTCGCGATATTGTTAGCATAAAGGTGGCAGTAGTCGTAACTGACCGCCCCCTGCACATTATCGACTATCCCATACGCCCGATTCGCATAAGCTCGGCAGTTCTTTATCTCAAACGCGCACCCCACAGTACATTGATCAAAGTGGTAGCCCGCATAGTTCATATTTGCATCTGTGTTATATAGATGTATGTCTGCTGCGGCCGCATTTGGATGGACATAGAACCCCAACGAAACGGTGCCGTTTTCGACCTGACTGTTAGCAGCCATGTTCGCAAGCCATAAGTGGTCGCTGGCACCCTGCACCTGCACTCCGTAAGCATCGAACCAGTCAATCTGTAGGTGCTGCACCTCTACCCATGAAATGTTGTTCAGATTCAACACGCTGCTACCGCTCAGAACAATCGGCGCGACAGCCGAGTAGTGCACAGCAGGGTTACCCGCAGAGCTATAGACATACAAAATATAGTTCGCGGAGTCGTACCAGAAATCTCGGTCTTGACTTAGCGCGCCTTGATTTCCCTGAGAAGACCCCCACACCTGCCCAAACCGCACGAATTGTAGCTGCGAAGGCGGCTGCGTTAAGCAATAAAAGCCACGGATGCCGCACTGAACGACCCCGCTCATGCCACTGGTGGGGGAATACAAACTAGACGCCCAAACATGACTGCTTCCGACTTGTGTCCACCATTGCTGGCTGATCGGCAGATATCCCGTAAGATGAGGCGGAAGGCCGTTCCCATAACTATCAATCTTGATCAGTGCCCCGTTGCTTCCACTGGAAGGTGGGGTAAGCGTCTCATTCCACGTACAATCGCGTCGTAAGTTGATCGTGTCCCCAGGCTGGAAGGTCGATATCCCGACTTGCAGCAACGTCCGCCACGCCAGTTGTTGGCTTGTGCCCGGATTTCCGTTCGACCCATAATTGCAATCGACGAAATAGTCCGATCCAAATGCCATCGGTGCTCCTACTAAAAGGAGCAAAGCGATTCTCTTAATCATGTCGGCCTGATGTGTGAGATTTGCGCTAGTAAACAATGAGCGCAGGGATTGAAGCGCCTGAACTGAAGCTGTCACCGGGTAGAGTGACCGTAGCCGGCAATACCGATCCGCCCGTTGTAACCGAAACTTGAAGGTTAGCTGCCCAGGTCACGCCGGACCCCGAGCTGCCCAGCAGTGCCGCGCAAGCCGATGCACAATTACTCGTGAGCGCAATGTACACTCGTCCCGCGGGAACCGTGACGCCGCTGGCATTCCACGCAACATGTTTTATCCCCGTGGAGGGTGCGAACGTGGTCCCTGCCGTTGAAGCGGTTGTAGCAATCAAAGATCCGCTGCCGCCCGATGCGCCCGAATACAGGCCGAGCGCATAATTATTGGTCGTGTTATCAGCCGTCCCAACAACATAAGCTACATTGCTGCTCACGCAAGGGTATGGGTTATAGACACCCCAAACGACCGCCTTGTTCGTTCCCGAGAACGCGTTACCCGATCCGCCTTGCGTCGGCATAGTCACCCACGAACAAGAAGGAGTCGGCATACACGAAGCCCCGCTAGCCAACTGACAACGAAATGCGTTGTCCGAACCCACTCCGAGCGAGAATCCCAACCCGCTCGGCACCGTGACCGTCGTTCCCGTCCATTGCTGTCCCGACCATTGCGTCGGGCCAGCCCCAGTCTGAGTAATATTGCCCGCAACACTAAGATTGCCATTCAGGGTTAGATTGCTCGAAAAGGTCTTAACTCCCGTGATGGTCTCGGTCCCCGCTAGATGAACAACAGCCGAGTCCGCTGCGGCCCCCGTAACCTGGGCCACTGAGTAGTCTCCTGTCGCAGCCGTAACCGAACCAGTTCTACCAAATACGGATCCGACAGCTCCGCCGCCTCCAGCCTGAGGCGCTTCCAATGCCACTCGCATTCCGTTCGTTTGCCCCGAAGTCGAGTTAGTCACATCGACATACCCAATAAGCTGTGCCGAAGGCTGGGCACTCGATCCCGAATCGTGACACTTACCCGCGCTGCTCGTGCTTGCTATGACCGCATCGCCCGCCGTGGTCGCGCTATCAAAAATGCAGAAGGCATACCCACGCCAAGTCACGACCGCATTGCCGGTTTTCCCCGCCGCGCCTTGCACAACGCCAATCACACCGTTCGAGGAGGACGTCGCTGCAACCACCGCCTGCGAGGGGCTCGACGAATTGAAAATCGCTAATTCATTCACCACGGTGCCCGTCGTTCCATCGTTGGGAATTTCAAAATCATTCCGCCCAAACACGACAGTATTAAAGGAGGTCTTGGCAAAGATGCTCTTCGCAGCGTTCCCACTATCGCTTCCTACATTAAGTAAGTTGTCTGTCCACGGCTTCAGATTTCCCGAAGCATCCACCACCCACTTCAGCCCGCTCCCCACCCACAGACCCAATCCCGGGGCCGACGATGAAGTGGAATTCTCGCTTCTCACAACGGCATAGTTATCGATTGCATCGAACCCCAGCGACGCTCGTTGCCAGTTTGTATTACTTACAAAGTTGGAGTAGACACGCAAGTTCTGCGCATTCGCTCCGTTCCGCTCCTCGATATTGTCCGACGGGTCTCCGCCGGGGTCCGAATTAAACAGGTTCGTGAGCCCAAGCTGAGTTACCTGCCCGTTGTTATCGATCACGCGAGGAGAATGCGTCGCCGAATCAAACCAAAATACTCCCCAGTTAGGGATTCCTGTCGGCGGCGTAGTCTCAGACAATTGAATTACATTGGGAGTCGTGCAATTTGCGTTGCCGTTGGCCGCGATCCCCGTAGCAAAGGCACCGCTGCATTGTGTCGGGGTCGAAGCCAACGCCAGGGCAGTTCCAGCCTGTCCACTGATATTGGAGCTGGTAAATGCAACTTGGTGAGACGTCCCCGCGATGTTGACCACCGGTAATCCGGCCGCGGTATCCAACCCGATCCCTCCCACTGCGGGAGCAAACGCATTGCCCTGCGGCAACACCAGATTTCCGCTCGCCGTCAAAGTTCCATTGAAAGTTTTTGCGCCACCGACAGTCTCAGTTCCGGTGTTGTGAACAACCGCTGAGTCCACCGCCGCTCCGGTAATTTGCGACACCGAGTAGTCGCCACCCGCGGCCACGACAACCCCTGTTCGCCCAAATACAGAACTGACATTTCCACTTCCGCCACTTCCGCAGGCCACGCCGGTTGAAGCAACCACGCCCGCTGTAACATTGAGGCATCCGTTCGCAAGCCCTGCAATGGTTACACTCTGGTCAAACTTCACCGGCACTTTGAATTCTTTCAGGGTCGAAGTTAGTCTTTCCAGCCAGTTGCTACTTACCCCGTCGCCGGTGGCCCCAATGTAATTAGTAATAGCGACCGGAGATCCAAACGCCAGTTGCCCGACGTTGAGCCCGACGCCGCCGCTCGCCACATCCGTCCCGATCCACACATCATTCACATTCGCCGCCGGACGATATCCCGTCGTCGCCTGCGTCAGTGCCGGTTG
>JBBRNA010000018.1:0-88174 GCA_038230575.1 Terriglobales bacterium
AGCGGTCGTTTTCGCAGCGATTGTGCTCCTCGTGAGGGCCATTCGAAACATCCACTAGCTGTCCCTTACGTGCGGTTGGCGGAATGGCCTCAGGAACCGCACCGGCATCGCAGCTTCACTGTTGAAATATCGCCATAGCACTAACTAGGAGCCTCAACCTCTCAATTAGTGAAGTCGCCTGATTCGTCAGTTCAAGAAAAAGACGCTAAGATACACGCTGTCAATCCTACAGAGGTCACTGTGAAACGCGCATTGCTCTATCCGGTTGTCATCGTGCTGCTTGCTTTCGTCACTGCGGCATCTGAGGAAGGGTTTACTGTCAGCGGGTTCGGCGGGCATCCGATCTCTGACAGCATCGAGTCCATGTGGCTGGCCGCACCAGACCACCGCCCCGTGTTGATGGTTTATTTCCACGGTCCGAACGGTTGGCACAACACTCAATGGAAGGTCGCTTCAAAGTTTGAGAAAGGGAAGCCGGGGTGGGCGGAACTGCAATCGGAGAAGGCAACGCTACGGCTCTCGGTAAACATTGAGACCGGGGAGGCAGGCGTTCAGTCGGACACGTTCAAAATTAGCGGGAGCAATACGTTTCTCGTTTACACGCTGGCGAGCCGTCGACGCAGCAGAAGGTCATTCCGTTAGGCGTTTTCGAGCTAACTGCGTCGAAAGATCAGCCAGCCTCGGTGATGCTAATCAGAGCAAATCCATCGCTCATGGAACGTATCAACAAGGAAATTGGGACAACCAAGCACTAGTTTCAAAACGTAGTTGGCGAAAAATCGCGATTGCACTCATCGACTGACTGAAGGAGCAGCCTCGCGTGCTGGGGGCGGCGTGGGGTAGGGGTACTTTCGAGGGGGCATCATGCTCACCCCCTTAAGTGCTTCAAGGCTTTCGCCGATAAGTTGCATTGACGCAACGCACTTCCCAAAACCAAAAGGCCCCGCAATGGATCTTCATGAGCATGTCCAACCCAGCACTAACACCGCTGCTACCGAGGTTGACCGCCGCCGCTTTCCGAGGCGGACCGTCAATGTGCAAATAGAAATTCGTCCCGATGGCAGCGATGTGCCTTTTCGTCTGGAGACGACCGACCTCAGCCGTGGAGGATGCTATGTGCAGATGATTATGCCGCTGCCCGAGGGCAAGCGCCTGGAGGCAACTCTGTGGCTTGACAGCATCGCTATCCATGTCAGAGGAGCCGTCGTCACCCGTCACCCGAGTTTCGGGAACGGCATCATGTTCTCAGTATTTGAGGGCGAGTCAGAGCGTGTGCTGAACACCTATATCGATAGGTTGGTTGGAAAATGAGTTCCCACTTGAGGGCGGTAAGTCGCGCCGATTACCCCGGCGTGGCGTTAATTGCAGACGGTAAGTCCCACATTGTACGAACTTGGTTCGCTAGCATGCCCCCGGCGATTTGGCCGATATCTAGCCACTAACGGACTTGTTTAGAGGAGTTCAGACAGCATCACCCCGTACAGATGGGTCGTGGACGGAACAATTCTCCCACAATTTACTACGAAGATTCGTCCCACCTGGAACCCCTAAAACGTCAGGCTCGCTTTGTCCATCAACCAAGGAATCAAGCGTCAAGAGCGCTGGGCTGTGCACTCAGAGCAGGGGCAATATTCGCGCAGGAAAAACCACGAATAGATACCTAGATCGTGCTTATCGCTCCAGGCGAAGCGCAGGGCGTATTTGCCGACAGCCTCGGCGCCAAGAGCCTTGACCGCCGGTTTGAACATGGGGAGTGCTCCGGGAGCTAACTTTGCTGCCTCGCCAACCTTGCGCCCAGCCTTGGTGCGTTCATCCTCACACAATGCGCAAGGGCAAGCGTCCCTCAGATACGCAAAGGTGAAGTTGGAGTGGTGCCCATCCTTCCATTCGATCTGCATCCCTGTGCCGGTCGACACGTTGATGATGACGGATTTAGGGTCATTTCCCACTCTGGGCGTAAAATCTGGGAGCGCCATGGGTTTCAGTATCGCACGTCGCGAAACGAAGCTCCGAAGTCAGTAGGAAATGCCGTGTGTTCGCCACCCCAGGCCCATACTCATATAGTTATTAACTAATATAATACCTACTGGAGAGATGTCAAGAATGATGGAATCAGCGCGCGCGGATCTGATGCGGCCTTTCCTCTCGACTCCGCTGTCGGAGCGAGTTTTGGAGCAGGTATCCACATATCTAGAACTCCTTCAGAAATGGAATGCCCGCATCAACCTCACCGCGATCCGCGACGAGGCAGGCATCTTAACGCGGCATTTTGGCGAGTCTTTCTTTCTGGCACAGCGCTTGTTTAATCGCAATGTTGCGACAGCTGGACCGGGCCAATCAGTTCAAGATACGACGCAAGATACAACTCAAGATACAGCTCGAAATATAACTAGCGGCACGACCGTGGTGGTGGATATCGGTTCGGGAGCAGGCTTTCCGGCAATACCAATCAAGCTGTGGGCGGAAGAGATCAGCCTCACGATGATCGAGGCCAATCACAAGAAGGCGGCGTTTCTGCGCGAGGTGATTCGGAGCCTGGCGTTGGAGAATGTTCAAGTGATCTCTGACCGGGCCGAAATCGTCGCGGCAAAGAGCGATTTTCCGCGCGCCGACGTTGTCACCTTCCGGGCCGTGGAACATTTTGACGATATTTTAAAAACAGCGTTTACTCTCTTGGCTCCAGGCGGGCGACTCGGATTGCTCATAGGCAGCGGCCAGTGGAAGGGTGCAGAGGCCTCTCCGGACATGATCTGGGATGATCCCATTGCGGTGCCTTTAGCAGAGTCAAGGGTCGTGCGAATCGGCCGCAAAGCGGCGTAACTCTCTTGCGCGCAAGGCTTCACGCTTAGCAGCCGTTTTGCAGCGAATTGCCGCGCGGGCATTCAGAATTGTTAGTCGCTCAATGTTTCACGTGAAACATTGTGCCGGAAATTCCCAACACAGATGTTTCGCGTGAAACATTTCGTCCTGATTTTGCACAAAATACGTAGTTGATTCACAACGCGCGTCTCGCATATTCTCCAGCCAACTCAGCGATAACATTTTATGGGACGTGTCATTGCGGTCGCTAATCAGAAGGGTGGCGTGGGCAAGACCACGACTGCCATCAACCTGGCGGCATCACTCGCCGCCTCCGAGGTCAATACCTTGCTCATTGACTGCGATCCGCAGTCGAATTCTTCGAGTGGCTTGGGTTTGACCAAAAATCCTGACCGGATAAGCGTGTACGACGTCATTATGGGCATTGCCAGCGCCGAGGAGGCGCTGCAACTCACGGAGTTAGAGCAGCTGTGGATCATCCCATCTTCGAAGAACCTGATTGGCGCGAATATCGAATTGGTCTCGGCCGAGCGCCGCGAGTATAGACTTCGCGATGCTTTGGCCAACGTGCTTGATCGCTTTCAGTTTGTGGTACTCGATTGCCCGCCCGCTTTGGATCTGCTCACTCTCAATGCTCTCGTGGCTGCCGACGGAATTCTGATTCCGATGCAGGCCGAATACTTCGCGCTCGAAGGAGTTTCAGAGCTGCTCGATACGATTGAGCGAATCCGGGTAGATCTTAATCCCTCGCTCGCGGTCGATGGCGTGGTTCTGACCATGTTCGACGAGCGCACCAATCTTGCGCAGCAGGTTTCGGACGAGCTTAAGAAATATTTTGGCGACAAACTTTGCAAGACGACCATTCCGCGCAATATTCGTTTGGCGGAAGCGCCTAGTCATGGGCAGCCTGCGCTGGTTTACGACGTTCGTTCGCGCGGGGCGGAAAGTTACATTCGGCTGGCCAAGGAAATGCTCGATCGTCAGGCGGCGGCGCTGAGCGGAGCCGGGGAAGCCGCTTAGATCGATAGACATAAATATTCACGTACATCAATATATCAAAGGTTTGGGAGTTGCGATGACGGCATTAGCGCCCAGCAAGAGCGAGAACAAGAGGGATCACCAGAGCCAGAACCAAAGCCCGACAAAGATTGGTAACGACAAGGTTCCCGACAAGATTTCGGAGAAGATTGCCGAGAAGCGGAGAGCTTTGGGTAGAGGGCTGGAGTCGCTATTACCGGGACCGCGCGCTGTCCCGCCTCCCGCGCAAGAGGCTCGGGCGATGACGGCTTCAGCGGCAACCGCTCCTGCTCCGACTTCGATTCCGAATATTTCCGCCTCGTCTGCTGGATCGGCTAATACTCCGCAAGGGAAAGACGCGTCGTCGAGCGCGGGCAATGTCAACCGAGTGCCTGAAGGCGACCAGATTCTCCGCTTGCCGATCGAGCAGATCGACAACAATCCCCACCAGACGCGAATCAAGTTTGCCGAAGACGAACTGGAAGAACTAGCGGACTCGATTCGAGTGCAGGGCGTGCTCCAGCCGATTGTTGTGCGACCGGGCAGCGCTGGCCGCTACGTATTGATCCTGGGCGAAAGACGCTTGCGCGCTTCGAAACTTGCGGCGTCGCTTACGATCCCGGTCATAGTGAAGCGCGTTTCGGAGCAACAGGCGGCCGAGATGACGCTGGTCGAGAATTTGCAGCGCCAGGATTTGAACTGCCTGGAGCAGGCGGCGGCGTTCTCGAACCTAAGCACTGAATTCAAGATGACGCAGGAAGAAATCGGCAAGAAGGTCGGCGTCTCACGCGAGCAGGTGACGAATTATATTCGATTGCTGCGGCTGCCGAGCGATGCGCTTGGCGCGCTTGGCAGGGGACAACTTACTTACAGCCATGCGCGACTGTTGCTCTCGCTTCACGATGAAAGCCAAATTTCAAAAGTTGTGCAGATGGTGATCAAGCAAAAGATGTCGGTTGCGTTGCTCGAAGACCTGGTGACGGACATCAACATTCCCGGCGCGAGATCAGCGGACGATGAACAAAAAACGGGCGGCGCCCGATCTATGGATCCGAATGTGAGAGCGGCGCAAAGATCGCTCGAAGCCACGCTCGGCATGCGGGTCCGCATCCGCGATCGCAAGGGCAAAGGGAAGATCACGATCGAGTATGGGACGCTCGAAGATTTTGATCGGGTGGTCGGCATGCTCAATCGGAAATGAGCCGTTCGCGGGTGCTATCATGGGCAGGTTCAGCTCCGTTTGGGACTTTTGCAGCTCTTTCGGATGAGCACTACAAGTTTTCAATTCGATGCGCCTTAGACGCCGTCTCCCAATCCCACTTGCTGTTCTGCTGATTGTGGGAGCGCTTGCGCTGATCGTAACCCTTCGCAAGAACGCGCCACCGGAACCGGCGCGGCTGCTGCCGGGAGCAGACGGCTTCTTCTACATCAATCTGAAATGGATTCGGACCTTCGCCACGGGGAAGCTTCCTCCAGTTTCGCGCGAACCGGAGTATCAGGCGTTCGTCGAGCAGACCGGCTTTCAGTTTGAACGTGATCTCGATAAGGCCGCGTTTGCTATTCACTACCCGCAGAGTTGGGGGGCGGGAACCGGTGGATCGGCCACTGAACCGCGCTTTTCAGAAGTATTCGTCGGACATTTCGATTCGGCGAAGCTGATCTCTTATTTAAAGCAGAAATCCTCTTCGGTCGAGGATTACCACGGTTTCGACATCTACAGCATTCCGCTCGAAGGCCGCACCGTGCGAGTGGTTTTGCTTTCCTATAACAGCGTTGCGGTCTCGAATCATCCGGATGCGAACGTTATTCGCGGAATGCTTGACCGCTCGCGGAAACTGGCATCGCCGTTCGCGGGGCCCTGGCTTCTGCGCAAGTTTTATCGAAAAGTTCCGCTGGCAAGTTTGAGTTTCGCAATTTTTCGGGTTCGGCCTAACGAGATGAGTTCGCTTGGCGGCTTCGGCGGCTGGAATATGCTTTTTTCGAAGCCAGCGGTGACTGTGGTCTCGGGTCGTTTTCTAAGAGCGTTCCATTTGCGCGCCGAGGCCTTCACCGAAAGCGAAGCTGACGCGCAGGCGGTCAAAGAAAAGGCCAGCGCGTTTCTGACAATCTTTCACGCAGCAGAGGGCAGCTTCGGCACGCAGGGCACGGACGCAGACGTAAAAAACTTTTTCGATAGTTTGAAAGTTGAGCAGTCGGGAGACCGCGCGATTCTTACGGCAATCGTTCCGGCGGGTTTCGTGAAAAAGGCGCTAGAGGAGGCTCCGGCTGAGGCGATTGTTCCGGAGAAACAGGAAGAACCGGTGGTTGCTGCTCCTGCACCTAAACGGGGTAAGAAACTGCCGCTTCGTTAAGGGCTCGTCATCGGACGCTCTCTGGCAACGTTCGGCTTGTTCGGGGAGGCGGTTAGTCTGACAATTCAAAGGCTTTAACCACAGGGTACACAGAGGAACACAGGGTAACCCGATCTGGTTTCCCCCGTGTTCCCCTGTGTACCCTGTGGTTGAAAAGTCCCGATGCTCGAGAGATCCCAATCTTTCGCAACTGAGTTCCGCTCACACCGGCCCCTGATTACGGCGCAGTCGAACCGCTGCTGCGAGAAATGCGGCGGCGATTGCGAGGCCAATCCATAGCGAGGGGCTCAGGAAGAACTCACCGGGAATGATGTGCGTCATCGGGTCGGTGGGAAAAATATTTGCCGGAGTAAAGCTCATCGGGTCGGACGCACCTATAAATCGTTCTCCTACAACCGAAGCGAAGTGGTGCGTGCGGAAAGCCATTTCTTCAACGCCGGCGATCGCGAGGAGCGGCAGCGCCGCCCAGAGAAATGCCGCCCGGCGCGCCCATCCGGAGACGAGCATCAACCAGCAATAAACCGGTGCCGGCCACAAAGCGTGTGAAGTGACGATGTGATAGAGGAAGAGCATCGACATCCGCAAGACGGGGAGATTCGCCCATAGGAAGGCCGGGCTGCGTCCGCTAGCCAGGAGAACCACGCTGCTCAGCGTCAGCATCATGAACTGGAGCGCCAAGGTGATCGCGAAAGTTAGCAGGGGCAGGATGATGAACGGAATACTTGCTTTTGCCAGCACGGTGGTGAGATCCGAAACCGGCAGCGACTTCCAAAATAGAATGCTTCGATCACGGCGTTCGCTGTGCAGCGCGTCAGCGCAGTAAAACATCGTGACGAGGATGTACATTGCCATCATGAAACCCGCTGCCAGGTTGTAGTGGATGAGAATGGATTGGCGGTAGTCTTCGGCAACGGCGCCGGGCAGAGGCGGTATCTGCGTGGGTAGATGAATCGTGCCGATGAGACTGGCGATGAGAAACACCGCGGCGACGGCCAGCGGGGCAATGTAGAGGTAACGGTTCTCCCACAATTCCCGTTGCACCGACCAGTAGAGAGGACGCGTTGTCGAGAACTCGTTGGATGCAGTGGCGCGGGCGTTGGCTTGTGAAACCGGCATAGCGTTCGATGGCGTATTCATTGCACTTCGTCCTTTGCTGTCCCTTGGGCCGCCGCTCCCTGCGAAGGGGCTGAGTGATTGTCGGGCAGGGCGTTACCAATAACGGCTACGAAGAGATCGGCGATGGTGGGAGTTCTTACGTCCCCGAGCGCGGCAAGCTGCGCGCGATCGACTTTGTCGAATAGCAACCCGACTTGGCCGAAAACCTGTCTCTCGGAAATCGGTTTCAGTGCTCGTGCCGCCGCTAGTCGATCCGGGTGGACCATTACTTCCATGTATCGCGCCTCAACTTCCTCCATGGTGCAATTGAATACGACGCGGCCGCGATCGATGAACGTCAGGTCGGTAAGCACGTGCTGCAACTCTTCCACCTGATGGGTGGTCACGATGATGGTGCGGCTGCGATCAAAATAGTCGTTGAGCAGCGAATCGTAGAATTGTTTTCGATACAGGATGTCGAGGCCGAGAGTCGGCTCGTCCAGCACCAGCAACCTGGCGTCGATGGCCATAACCAGGGCGAGGTGAAGCTGGGTCACCATGCCCTTCGACAATTCTTTCACTTTGTTTGAGTGCTTGATGTTGGTCTTGGCGAGAAAGCCTTCCGCCTTGGCGCGATCGAAGCGCGGATGGACTCCGGCGACGTAATCGAGCGCCTGCGAAACCCTTATCCAGCGGGGCAGTACGGCGACATCGGAGATGAAGCTGACATCGCGCATGAGTTGGTCGCGCTCGGTCCACGGGTCGCGCCCGAGGACGCGCAGGTCGCCTTCGTAGTTTGTGAGCCCGAGAATGGCGTTGAGCGCGGTGGTCTTGCCTGCTCCGTTCGGGCCGATGAGGCCGAGAATGCGCCCTTCGTCGACGCGCAGATTAATGTTGTCAAGCGCGACGGTTGCGCCAAAAACTTTGCGGAGGCCGCGAGCCTCGATGACGGTCATGGCTTTCGCTTGTCCTTTCCGGCTTTCAACAACTCTGCGGGGGTCAGTCCGAGCCGCTCGATGGTTTCGTAAATCCGTGGCCATTCTTCCGCCAGAAATTTTTGACGCTCACCCTGAAGCAACAACTTGCGAGCTCCGGCATTTACGAACATGCCCAGACCCCTCCTGCTTTCGACCAGTTGCTCGTCGACCAACTCTTGATATCCCTTAAGGACGGTGAGCGGATTGACTCGATTTTCGGCAGCTACGGTGCGCACGGACGGCAAGGGGTCGCCTTCCTTGAGCAGGCCGTCGAGAATCATCGCGACCACCCGGTCGCGAAGCTGGCGATAAATCGGCTGATTGTCATTCCACTCACGGTCCATCAGGTTTTCCAGATTTCCCCAATAACAATTCCGCTACTGCGTTTTTGTTCGTAGATCGATGTGCGCGTGGACGGGTTTGTCCCCCGGCAATATGTACGTCCAGTCTTCGGTGTGGTGATTGTCGTCGATGATGGTGAATACGGCGTGATCCATGTGTCCGTATTGAGTGCTGCCGACGACGTCGACAAAATCGAACTCAATCGACTTGCCGTCTTTGGATGTTCTGGCCGTCATGCGCGGACGATTGCCGGCGTCGCAATAGTGGGTCAGCAGCAGGCGGTCGCCATCGAGGTAAAGCATGGTTAGAGGATGATCGTACTTCATCGGGTCGTTCGGTTTCCCCGCCTCTTGCATCTCGTGGACGAGCGCGTTTCCACGGGAAGTGACGCGGAGCGACACCTGGGTCATCGTGCCACTGCCCATATCGGCCATGGGAGGATCCACGGTGACCGGGCCTTGCCAGTTGCCGGCCAGAGTTTTTAGCGTGTCAAAAGACTTTTTCGAGTCGGACTGGGCGAATGCGAGCGAGCAGCAGAGCGACAGAGCCAGGGGCAGCAGAAAGCGGAAACTTTTCATGTTGTAATCTCCTGCAGAGGACGGGCTGGATTTAAGGTGCGCGTCGTGTGCTGTTGTAGTTAACTATAACACTACTTCACGTGTCAATAGTTTTTGTTTAACGCGCATTAACAGATGAAGACGGTGATTTCGGCTTCTGGCGAGCGTGATCCGTGTAACCATCTCGCGGTGCCGAGCATCTCCATTTCAAGAGGGCGAAGTAAAAGACGGTGCTCAGACTACCCTTCTGCAATTGAGCACGTCACTCATACACGTCCGTAATTTTGGTAGTTACAATAGATCTATGACGAGTTTGCCATTACCGCTCGCTGTGTTTGTCGCGGGGCTGATCTCTTTTCTGTCGCCTTGCGTACTGCCGCTGGTTCCGGGATATGTATCGCTGATCTCGGGAGTTGGAGCGGAACAGGTGAACTTGAAAGAGGGGGAACTCTTTCGCAAGGTAATGCTGAACTCGGCGGCGTTCATTCTCGGATTCAGCATCGTGTTTATCACGCTGGGGGCGATTTCTACGGAAGTCGGGCAGGTACTGGCGCAATATAAGTCGCTGCTGGCGCGCATCGCGGGAGTGGTGATCATTCTTTTTGGTTTGCACCTGACGGGAATTTTTCAAATCAAGGCCTTGCTTGCGGATACGCGCATGCACGGGCTGAAGAAGAGTCCCTCGGCGTGGGGCGCATTTGTCCTCGGTTTTGCGTTTGCGTTTGGATGGACCCCGTGCGTTGGCCCTATTCTGGCGGTGGTGTTGGGATTTGCAGCAACACAAGACACGGTGTGGAAGGGAATTTTTCTGCTGGCGATATATTCGGCGGGGCTGGCTGTGCCCTTCTTGCTGACATCGCTCGGCATTGAGCGATTTTTGAAATTTTATAATCGCTTCAAATTTCACATGCACGCGGTGGAGGTGGCGAGTGGCGGACTATTGATCGTGTTGGGCATTTTGCTGGTGATGGGGCGATTTACGCTTATCTCCGGATATTTTTCGTTCTTGAATCGCTTTGCGCTTTAGGCTGAGGTGGGCTGCGCCATCTCGGTTGTCATGGTTAGCGCGAAGGGCCTAGGCGGATGGCAGCATTGTAGGTGCGGAGTTGCAGAGGTCCTTCGCTTCGCTCAGGATGACAGACATAGTTGTGATGACAAGTGTACTCGTGATGACAAGGGTATCTGTGATGCGAGCGAGAGTCGCAACGGCAGACGAATCTAAATGACAGAACAACGTGGCAGGGGTAAAAAGTGAAACGTAATCCTCTTATTTTGGTGTTTGTTGCGGCGGTAATTGCCGTCATGCTTTTTGCGGGGGTTCGGGCTGCGCGCAAAAATCGCGCGGACGGTACGCCTTCGGGGCAACTGATGGGGCAAGTCGCTCCCGATTTCGATTTGCCAGCGCTTGATGGGAAAAACCTGAAGTTGTCGGATCTCCGCGGCAAAGCGGTGCTGTTGAATTTCTGGGCTACCTACTGCGGGCCGTGCAAGATCGAGATGCCGTGGTTTGTCGAGTTGCAGAAGCAGTATGGTCCGCAAGGATTTCAAATCGTCGGCGTCACGATGGATGACGCGAGCACGGCGGAGATTGCCAAGTTCGTCAAAGAGATGGGCGTGAATTATCCGATTCTGCTGGGGAAAGAATCTGTCGGAGAGAGTTATGGCGGCGTGGGCGTTTTGCCGACGACTTTTTTTCTCGATCGCGACGGCAAAGTTATGGCGCGCGAGTTTGGGCTGCAGAGTCGAAGCGTTTTTGTCGATCACATCAAGAAGGCCATGAGCCAGGGGCAAGCGGTGCAAGCCAAGAAGTAAACAGGAAGGGGTTGCGAATCAGCTACTCTAAATCTGCAATGGAATTTCTAACGGGCCCCGCTCGTATCGACGAAGCGACTTCTTCACAAATCTAGTTCCGCGGTGGTAGCCGATGAAAACCGTTCTAATTGGTTGGTTGCTCTTTCTGTGCGCGTCAGCGTGGGCGCAGGACGAAAAGCTTGGACCGCAGGGACCGACGGTGCAAATGGCGCCCGCGCCGGTGGTCACGGTAACGCAGGGCAAAGCCACGACTGTTCCGCTATCGTTCCGCGTGGCCAGCGGATACCACATCAATTCGAACAAACCTAAATCGGAATTCCTGATTCCCACGGTGTTGAAGGTTGAGGCTACGACGGACATCGTCATCGGGAGGACGACTTATCCTGACGGGCAGGACATGAGTTTCGCGTTTTCTCCCGACGAAAAACTGAATGTATATACAGGCGACTTCGAAGTGAATGTGCTTGTGCGCCCGCTGCAGTCGGTGCAATCCGGAAAATACGTGATTCGAGGAACCTTGAAGTATCAGGCTTGCGATAAGTCAGCTTGCTTTCCTCCGAAGCAACTGCCTCTCAGTTTCGATGTGAAGATCGCGAAGGCGCCGCGGGCGAGAGGAAAAAATCCGGCCCAGAGTCCGCACGTGCATTAGTTTTACAGCATGCGTTTTCTTTCAGGCGAAAAGCTGCCTATCGCTTGGGCTCAAGCTCGTTCTTGAAAACTTTCCCATCCTTCATCACGAACCCGACATTCTCCAGAATTTTAATGTTGCTCAGCGGGTCGCCTGAGACTGCTACGACGTCGGCGTAGGCTCCGGGAGCGATGACGCCGATGCGGCCCTTCATGTCCAGCAAGTCGGCGGCTCGTGAAGTGGCGCTCTGGATTGCCTGCATCGGAGTCATGCCAAGTTCGACCATGCGGGGAAATTCCTGCGCGATCGATTCGGTCCAGGGGATACCGCCGATGTCGGTTCCGAAGGCGATCTTGACGCCGGCTTTGACGGCTTTGCGAAACGACACTTCGTGATCGGAAGCGCGTTTGCGATCGCGCTGCCCTTCGGGCGTGTCGGCGGGGGCCCAATCGGAATAATACGGGCTTAATGTTGCGCAGAGCCAAGTGCCCTGTCGCACCATTTGAGTGATCATCGCGTCGGTGAGTTGAAGGCCATGCTCGATGGAATCGCATCCGCCGTCAAGAGCGCGCTGCAAACCCTCTCCGCTGTAAGCGTGGCACGCGACTTTTTTCTGCCAACCGTGAGTTTCATCGACGATGGCTTTCAGTTCTTCGACGGTTAATGTGGGCTGCGAGATGAGTTCGCCGTTCTTGCCTACCCAGGAACGATGCGTCATGTAGACCTTGATCCAGTCGGCGCCGTGGTCGAGCTGCTCACGCGCGGCCTTGCGCGCTTCGATGGGGCCGTCGATGAGCTGGGCTCCCTTTGGGATCTCGATTTCGGGAGCGTAACCCTCGAGGTTGTAGCCTCCGGTGGTCGATATTGCGCGGGTGGCGACAAACAGGCGCGGGCCGGGGATGAATCCGCCTTCGATGGCCATTTTTATTCCCACGTCGCCATAGCCTGCGCCTTCGGTTTCCATGTCGCGGAGCGTGGTGAATCCCTGCTCCAGCGCCCTGTGAACGGAGACGGTGGCTCTTGCCGCGCGAAATGCCAGCGGATATTTCAGCAGTTGGATGTCGTAGCCGCCGAGGGCTGGATCTTCTCCTTGCAGGAAGATGTGAGTGTGCGCGTCGATCAGGCCGGGAAGAACGGTGGCCTGCGAGAGATCGACGAAAGCGGCGCCGGGCGGGAGATTCGGCGGACTTCCGGCAGCTCCGGCGGCGGTGACTTCGGTGATCGAGTTTCCGCGGATGGTGATCAGTTGGTCGCGGCGTGGCGAGGCGGACGTGCCGTCGATGAGAGTGCCGGCGCGAATGACGACGAAGGTTGGAGGAGTCGCGGCGGTTTCTGCCCAAGTGGCAGAGAGCGAGAGAACAATTATGAGAAAAACCTGGAACAAGGATGAGCGCTTCACGACTTCCCTCCGAAAGGCGTGATTGTACTATCCGGCGAAATCAGTTTGGTAAAAACTCGCTGTTGGGTGAACAATCAGCACAATGGGTTTGGGATAACTTACGCGGCGGGCGAGACGCCCGCCGGACAGCCGCCGGGACGGCGGCGCTACTCAAGTCTCAACTTTATTTTATTTTAAGACGATGTTAGGCGACCGAGGACGCCGCTGAAGTTCCATTCACGCTGATCTGGTATCCGACGCCGCGAACGGTGTGGATTAATGGATGGTTGAAGCCATCGTCGACCTTGCGCCGAAGATAATTGATGTAGACATCGACGACGTTGGTGGTGGAATCGAAGGTTAGATTCCAGACATGTTCGATGATCATGGCGCGAGTCAGCCTGCGGCCGGCGTTGCGCATGAGGTATTCGAGAAGAGCGAATTCTTTTGTGGTGAGCTCGATGTGCCGGCCGGAGCGTTCGACTCTGCGTTCTACCCGGTCGAGCGATAGATCGCGGACGGTCAAAACTGATTTCGAAGGCAGGTGGCTGCGGCGAAGGAGGGCACGAATTCGTGCTGCGAGTTCAAGAAACGAGAATGGCTTGATCATGTAGTCATCGGCGCCGAGGTCGAGACACTGCACGCGATCTTCGACGAGATTGCGCGAGGTCAGGACCAGAACAGGCACATTTGGCTTGCGCTGGCGAAAATCTTTCAGGACGGTCAGTCCGTCGACTCGAGGAAGGTTGAGGTCGAGTAGCAGCAGGTCATAGTCGAATTCCATTGCCAGCGAGCGACCATCATTTCCATCGTGGGCGACGTCGGGCGTGTGATGCTCGGCCTCAAGCCCTTTCTTTATGAAGTTGGCCAGAGCAGCGTCGTCTTCAATAATGAGAATTTTCATGAGCTTTTTTTCAGATCACGATTGATGAAGCGATTCTCATTGTCAGTGGGATGGGGGGAGAGCGCAAGATAACTGGAACGTACGAAGGGACGTAGTTTTCGGGCGCTACGGGAAATTTAACTTTGAATTCCGGAGTGACATCCGCGCCGGGTCACGTGGAATTCTTTGATTGAGTGTTGGGTTACTCCCGCGGCGGGCGAGGACGCCCGCCGGACAGCCGCCGGGACGGCGGCGTTACTAAATGCCTATGGTGGATTGGATGGAGTCTACGATGGATTCGGCCAGGCGATCCATTTGCGATTTTGATTCGGCTTCGATCATCACGCGTGCCAGGGCTTCGGTTCCGGAGTAGCGGACGACGACCCGCCCGTTGCCGGCGAGTTCGCGTTCGGATGAGGAAATTGCCGCTGATACCGCGGGTAAGTCTGTGAGCGGAGTTTTCTGGCGCACGCGCACGTTGCGGATTGTCTGCGGGAAAACTTTCAGGTCGTTTATTAATTCGGCTAACGGTTTTCCGGTTCGAACCATAATTTCGAGGACGCGAAGGGCGGTCTGGAGGCCGTCTCCGGTGGTTGCTTCGCCGTCGCGAAAGAGGATGTGTCCTGATTGTTCTCCGCCGAGCGTGGCCCCTACGCGCTGCATTTCTTCCAGAACGTATTTGTCGCCTACGTTCGCGCGGAGCATTTTTAATCCGGAGCGTTTCAGAGCGATTTCGAGTCCCATGTTTGACATGGTGGTGGCGACGACGGTCTCGGCGGCGAGCGTGCCGCGGGAATGCATTTCACGCGCTGCCAGCAGGAGAATCCCATCGCCGTTGACGACTTGCCCCTGAGCGTCACAGAAGAGAGCGCGATCGGCGTCGCCATCGAAGGTGACTCCAAGGTCAAACTTGCCGGGATTTGCTTTCACAAACTTTGCGACAGTTTCGGGATGCAACGCGCCGCAATCGTCGTTGATGTTCTTCCCGTCGGGAGCACAATGCAGGAAAGTCGTAGTGATGTTGAGCGTCTTGAATAGTTCTGGAGCTTCCGCAGTGGCAGCGCCGTTCGCGCAGTCGGCGACCACTCGAAGTTTGCTCAAATCGGTCGCGATGCCCTTTGCCAGCCACTCCACGTAAGCGTGGCGCAGAGATTGCTCACCAGGCAGGCTTGAGGATTCTGTTTTCGATGGCGGCGGTGACTGCGGCGCTCCGCCTGTTCCAGACTGCAAGCGCGCGAAGATTTCTTTTTCGATGGCAAGCTCGCGTGCGTCGGGCAATTTGTATCCCGAACCGGAGAAAACTTTGATGCCGTTGTCGGTCCAAGGATTATGCGAGGCGGAGATGACGACGCCGGCGTCGAACTTCTGAGAGCGCGCCAAAAATGCTACGCCGGGTGTCGTAATCACACCGGCGCTGCGCGCTTCGACTCCGACCGAAGCCAGACCCTCCAAAAATCGATCGGCGATCCATTGGCCGGACGAGCGCGTGTCCTGCCCGATCACGACTCGAGCCCTCGGGTTGACGCTTAGGAGATCGTGACCCAAGGCTTGTCCGATCCAAAAGACGCTGTCTTGCGTCAGCGGGAATTCTCCCGCGACGCCGCGAATACCATCAGTTCCAAAAAGTTGTCTGCTATCTGACATGCTGAGGTGGGAAGAAGAAGCGGTCCCTATTTTTTCTCGTCTCCCGACCCTTCCATGATAACCGTCACGCGAATGGGAGTGGGGTGTACAACCTGGATCAACGGATCAGGGACGTAGGCCTGGGTCATAAACGACGCGCGCGTAACGGTTCCACTTGCGTCGACGGGATCGGTAATTGCCGCTTCCACGGCTTCAACACGGCGATGCGGCCCTGCGATCATCACGCTCGATGGATCGGCGATCACCTGTGCGACCTTCATGCCGCTGGCAAAGTTTCCCGTCATTCGGGGACGGACTTCGACCGTTCGTGTTTCGCGCGTATCAAACGAGAGATGAAATTGCGCCGGAATAATCTGCACGACTTCGAGATCCTGCGGCACGTGGACATGGCGCGCCATGAGATCGAAGGTGCGTTCGCCCGGGTTGACGGCGGCGAGGTCGATATCGGCGCGAACGTCTCCGGGTTGAAGTTGATGGATTACGCGGCCCGGTCCGCGGACTCGTATCCGGGCTTCGGTAAAGCTTGCGGAGTCAACCTCGAGATTCGCTGGAAGGTTGTGGAACTCAATCGGAACCCTCATCTCAACTTCGGCGTTAGGATCGCGCGCCACCAGGAACCACAGGCCTGCGGCCAGGGCCAGAGAAACCAGCTTCATACCCAAATTATTGACAAAGACGCGATGCACGAGACTCGACATGGTCAGTCGTCGCCCCCGGGGCGCATGCTGGCATCGTGGCGGCGAGCGAGTTGCGCGTCGATCGCGTCATCTTCGGCAAAAATTTCTTCCACTGAGCTGGGCAGAGAAGGCGCAGGCGCATAACGACGAAGAAGATGCCCGAGGCGTTCGCGAAGGCGCTCGACAGTGAGGTCGCGTTCGATGCTGCCGGCGATGGCCATGCTGATCGTGCCCGTTTCTTCGGAGATGATTACGGCCACCGAGTCGGTTTCTTCCGTGATGCCGATGGCGGCGCGGTGGCGCGTGCCCAGTTGAGTGGAAAGAACGGGATTCATCGAAAGCGGCAGAAAACATGCGGCTGCGGCGATGCGATCACGCTGCACGATGACCGCTCCGTCATGCAGGGGAGCGCTGGGGCGAAAAATTGTTGCGAGCAGATCATAGGAGAGGCGGGCGTCGAGTGCGACTCCACTCTCGATGTAAGTGCGCAAGCCGATCTCGCGTTCGATGACGATCAGCGCACCTGTCTGATTCTGCGAAAATAAATTCGCCGCCAAAACGATGTCGTCATATACGTCGGCCACGGAATTTGAGCCCCGCATCAACGAGATGCGGCTGCCGAGGTTGGCGAGGGCGTGGCGAATCTCTGACTGAAAAACGACGATGAGCGCGAACACAACGTACGGCAGCAGAGTACTGAGCAACCAGTTGAGCGTTCGCAGGTCGCCGAGCCGGGCGAGATAGAACGCGAGGGCCAGCGCGGCTACGCCGACCAGCATGGGAGCGGCGCGGGTCCCGCGGATGAGAGAGAGGAATTGGTAGATCAGAATCGCGACCAGCAGAATATCCAGGATCGACACTCCTGAGACTGCCGCGATTTGAGGCCACATCAACGACGCCGTCACGCCATCCTCACATCTGAGATGAATGAATGTTAATTCTAATGCAGGCGCTGTGGCTACGTGCCAGATTCGGGATTGGGAGTTTCAGTCGAGGTTACTCGAGCATTCACGCGCCCTCGCGCCAGCCGGGCCGAAATAGCATCGCCACCGGCTAGTTGCGAGGAATCTTTCACCAGAACACCGTTGGCGTCGGAGACGAGCGCATAGCCGCGATTCAGGATTGCCACCGGAGAAAGCGCTTCGAGACTGGCGATGCGGCGCTCCAGCAGGCTGCGATTCTCAAGCAATTGCCGGTGAGTAGCGGCGGCGAGGTTCGCGACCTGAGCCTCCAATTGCTGGCGCACGGAGGCGAGGCGGCGGCGCGCGTCGTAGTGGCGGACGGCGGCTGACACGGTCTCGCAGCGGCGATGGAAGGCTTGCAGCAGAGCTCGTTGAGCTTTTTCAAGGCGAAACCGATGGTCGTCTAACTTTTGCTGGCGTCGATGGATGCCATCCATCATGCGCGCGAACGCTCCATGCTGGGCCCGGCCAGTGAGTTCCTGCCGCGCCATCAGGAGGCGATAGCGGATGGCGCGCTCGAGGCGTCGATAGATTTCTTCCGCTTGCGCCTCGATTTCCTGGCGGGAACGAATCACGAGTTCGGCGGCGGCGGAGGGCGTTGGAGCGCGCAGATCGGCAACAAAATCGATGATGGTGAAGTCGGTTTCGTGTCCGATGGCTGAGATGACGGGGATTTTCGAACTTGCGACCGCGCGGGCCAGGCCCTCGTGGTTGAAACAGGCAAGGTCTTCGACTGATCCGCCTCCGCGCGCGATGATGATGACCTCAACCGCGACTGCACTGCCGGATGCGGGCAGATTGAAATGCCGAATTCCGGCCATGACTTCGCCGGGCGCGGAGTCTCCCTGCACTTGTGCCGGGTAGATCAGAACATTTGCTGAGTGATGGCGGCGCGCCAGGATGTTGAGCACGTCGCGAAGGGCCGCTCCTTGCGGAGAAGTGATGATTCCGATTCGCTGGGGCAGCGGTGGGAGCGCTTTCTTGCGCGAGGCTTCGAATAATCCCTCGGCCTGCAGTCGCGCCTTTAGTTGCTCGAATGCAAGTTGAAGAGCGCCAGCGCCCTTCGGTTCCATGAATTCGGCGGAGATTTGCAATTCGCCGCGATCTTCGTAAACGGTGATGCGTCCGCGAACGGTGACGTGCAAGCCGTTCTCAGGGCGAAAGCGCAGCAACTTTGCTGACGAGCGAAACATCACGACGCGGATCTGGGAGCTTTCTTCTTTGAGCGTGAAGTATAAGTGGCCGGAGTCGGGCGTGCGGAGGTTGGAAATTTCGCCCTCTACCCAGCAATCCGAAAATTCGCGCTCGATGTGCGAGCGCACCGACGCGACCAGGGCGCGAACTGTCCAAACGCGGCGCTCGGGCGGGCGGAATTGGAAGCCGAGCTGGTCGGGAGTGGCCATGAGGTGTCAGTTTACCGGAAGATGGCTGGGGAGTAATTGTCGAGCGCGGGAGGTTGGTTAGAGAACGGCATTGTCCTGACGATGCGCCCCAGCGGCTGAAAGCCGCAACGATTAGGCACCACTTGCGGCACGAGTGAAACTCGTGTCCTTCCCGAGTCGGTGGGCGGTGGGGGCACGAGGGAAACTTGAGCTCTTTCCGCGAGTCCGTGGGCGGTTGCGGGAGAGTGAAAGTCGAGCTCTTTCCGCGAGTCCGTGGGCGGTTGCGGGACGAGTGAGAGTCGAGCCCCTCCCGCGAGTGCTTGGTCCATTCGTTCAATTTCGTTTGATTGCATGATGCTTTGGGCGAAGGAGAGCCTGTCGTGCGCTTGCACGCGTTGATAGGCCCTCCCACCTGTTTTAATACTGAAATGGGATTACTGAAGGCTGCGCTCAGGCTGGGCATCTGCGGTTTGATTTTGCTCGTCGCTGCCAGGTGCTTTGCGCAGGAAACTGTTTTCAACGTCCCCAGCGGGGACACTCTTGATCGCGGCAAGGTCTATGGAGAACTTGACGTGACCTACCGGCCGTCCGACAGTTTGAAGTCGTTTACGCCGCGTGTGGTCGCGGGAATCGGACACAGGGTCGAAGTCGGGGTGAACGTAAATGGAGTGGTTGCGTCGGGCGTGAATCAGACGGCGATTACTCCAACCATCAAGTGGAAAGCCTACGACGGCGGCAACAATGGGTGGGCATTTTTTGTGGGAGACAACGTTTTCTTTCCGGTGCAGAACCGCGTCTATGACGTGGGGACTTGGACGTACGCGGAGTTCACGCGGTCGTGGAAGACGAATACGCGACTGACGTTCGGCGGGTATTACGCGAGCCGGAATGTGTTTGCTTCGGGCCAACGTGGCGGAGGCCAGTTCGCAATGGAGCAGGGAGTTGGCAAAAAACTTACGCTTGCGGCCGATTGGTTCACAGGTAATAACAGCGTCGGATACGCGACTCCCGGAGTGATCTTCAAACTGACGAAGAAGCTGACCGGATATATGTCTTACCAGATCGGCAATTCGGGAGTGAGGGAAGGCAATCACCAGGCTCTTGCGGAGATTGGCTGGAATTTCAATTGACGCGTTAGTGCCTGAGTCGTCCGATCAGGTAGAGAACGATGGAAAGCACGATGCTGATCACGATCGAACTCGCCCAGGGAAAATAAACGGTCGTGTTTTTGCCGCGGTAGACGATGTCTCCGGGCAGGCGGCCTACTGGTATGCCGGAGCGGGCGAGCAGCATGACGATTCCTCCGACGGCTATTAACAGCACGCCCAGGATCACCAATATTCGTCCGAGTCCTGACATAGTCTGAGTGTAACCGCGCGTCTCGTGATTTGACGGTACGGTAGAATCACTTTTTGGCATGAAAATGTGGTGCGGACGCCCACGAGCCTTTGCCGTTGATCTTTGTGTGTTTTTGATTTGCCCGGTGAGAATTGGGCTAGGATCACGGGCAACTGCAACTGCAACTGCAACTGCAACTGCAACTGCAACAGCAACAGCAATTGCAACTGCAATTGCAACTGCAATTGCAATTGCAACTGCAACTGCAATTGCAAAGTCAAAGGCGGGCGGACGGGAGCGTCCGCCCTACACTTGCAAATTCAAGGCGCTAGGGGTGGAATGGCTGCTCGAATATTGGATGGGACTAAGACGGCGGGCGAGATCCGCGGCGAAGTCGCGGCGCGGGTGAAAGTGCTTGCTGCGAAGGGTGTTCGGCCGGGGCTTGCCGTGGTGCTCGTGGGGCATAATCCTGCATCGGAGGTCTACGTTCGAGGCAAGGTCAAGAGCTCTGAGGAAGTTGGACTGTACAGCGAACAGCATTCTCCGGCCGAGACGGCGACGACGGAGGAATTGCTGGCGCTGATCGCGGATCTGAATCGGCGCGACGAGATTGATGGAATATTGGTGCAGTTACCGCTCCCGGACCACGTCGATGCCAAGAAAGTTTTGCTGGCGGTTGATCCGCGGAAAGATGTCGATGGTTTTCATCCGATGAATGTTGGCAATCTATCGACGCAGCGGCCGGGGCTTGTTCCGTGCACGCCTGCGGGAGTGATGGAAATTCTCAAGCGCAGCGGGATTGCTGTCGCGGGGCAGGAGGCTGTCGTCATTGGACGCAGCGACATTGTGGGGAAGCCGGTGGCGATGCTGCTGCTGAATCAGAATGCGACGGTGACGGTCTGCCATTCGAAGACGCGCGATCTTCCGGAAGTTTGCCGTCGCGCGGACATTCTACTAGCTGCGATCGGCCGGGCCGGGATGGTGACGCGCGAATTCGTGAAGCCGGGAAGCACGGTGATCGATGTCGGCATTAACCGGGTTACAGATCCCAAGGAATTTGCACGCCTCTTCGGGGGAGACTCGGCTGGCAACTCTGCGGCAAACAAGAAAAGGCAGGAGACGTTTGCTGCAAAAGGCTCGACGCTGGTGGGCGACGTTCATCCGGAGGTTGCCGATGTTGCTGGCGCCATTACTCCTGTGCCGGGAGGAGTTGGGCCGCTAACGATCGCGATGTTGATGTCAAACACGGTAAAGGCGGCGATGCTGCGGCGGGGTCTGTAGAGACGGGGCTTGCCCCGTCTTTGCTTGCGGTGTGCCGAACGCCTGGTTTTATTTGCGCTGACGGCGGCGGGAGACGCGGCTAGCCGCGTCTCTACAGATGGTTTGATTATGAGCGGCGCTTGCTGAAAATTGGGCTTACGGGCGGGATCGCTAGCGGCAAATCTGCGGTGGGCGAAATGTTTGTCAGGCTGGGGGCTCGGCTTATCCAGTCGGATGATGTGGCGCGCGAACTGATGCGGCCGGGGCAAAAAGCTTACTCGGAAGTGGTCGAGCGCTTTGGGCGCGACATACTTAATTCCGACGGTAGTATCAATCGAAGTCGCCTTGCCGAGTCGGCGTTCGGAGCATCGGGCCAGAGCGATCCGCGGGTTAAAGAACTCAACGCCATCGTCCATCCAGCGGTGATCGCGAAAGAAGATGAGTGGATGACGGAGATTGGTCGCCGCGATCCGGCGGCGATCGTTATTGTAGAGGCGGCGCTCATTCTGGAGTCGAGCGCACGCGATCGATTTGATCGTTTGATCGTGGTGACCTGCCATCCGGAGCAACGGATTGCGCGCTATGCGAGGCGACACGGGCTATCGGAAGAAGCGGCGCGGGCTGAAGTGACGCGGCGCATGGCGGCACAGCTTCCGGACGAAGAAAAAATTAAGGCGGCGGACTTCGTGATCGATAATTCTGGCCCGCTCGATGCGACGGAGATCGAAGTGAAGAAGATCTTTTCGAAGTTGAATGCCGAAACCGCTTAGCTGCGCTTACGGCGCGGAATTACCAGCCACTGCAGAATTGAACTGACGATGCTCAGGACGATCGCTCCGATGAAAGCGGCGATGAAATTTCGCACGTAGAATCCGCGCACGAACGCGGCGGCGAGTTCGAGCATGAGAGCGTTGATCACAAACCAGAACAGCCCGAGCGTCAAAATTGTGAGCGGGAAGGTGAGAATTTTCAGGACGAAGCCGATGGTGGCGTTCGCGAGTCCAATGGCGGCGGCCGCGACCAGTGCGGGCGACCGGATCGCTCACGCTGATGCCCGGGACGACGTGGGCGACAATCCACACGGCGAGTGCGGTTAAGAGCCAGTGCAGCAACAGACGCATGATGTCCTCTTCCACGCAGAGCAACTGGAACGCGGTGAAGGACACTATACATCTTGGCGCCGACTTCGAAAAACGATGAGTGCTGATTGAGGGGAGCCGCAACCTACATGACTTCGCCGAAGACGAATGCAGTTCGATTGCTTGATCAGCTGAAAATCTTTTACAAACTTGCCGAGTACGAGGTCGATCCTAACGATCTCGCTGCGGAGACGGTGGCGGCAAAGGTCGGATTGCCTCCGGACCGGGTTTTCAAAACACTTCTTGCGCGGGGAGATCGAAACGGGCTTTGCATGGCGGTGATTCCGGGAGATCAGGAACTGAACTTGAAAGCGCTGGCGGCGATTGCGGGCGAGAAGAAGATTGAGTTGGCTCCGGTGAAGGAGTTGCAATCGCTGACCGGTTACATTCGCGGTGGAGTTACGGCGCTGGCGGCGAAGCGCGACTTCCCTGTTTTTGTCGATGAAACGATCGCGTTGTTTGATGTGGTTTCGATCTCGGCGGGCGTTCGTGGGTTGCAAATCCTGCTGGCGCCTGCGGATTATTTGCGCGCTGCGAATGGCAAGATCGCGGCGATTAGCCAGCCTAAGCAGGCTATAAAAAAAGACGCGTGATCCCCGAAAGCGGTCCCCCAGCGGCTGAAAGCCGCATCGGTTGCATGGCATTTATGGCACGAGTGGAACTCGTGCCCCTCCCAGTACACAATTCGCACCTTAGCGATTTCAATTCCTGCGTTCGCGATTTCAATTCCTGCCTTCGCGATTCCGACTCTTGCGTTCACGATCCGTAAACGTCACTTTGTGAGCTTCCAATCGTACTTTCGTACTCCTCTCGCGAGGTTTGTATTCTTAGATTTGAAGGGTTAACTGGCGGCGCCGCGGCCTCATCATCCGGCAGTTCGGGGTTTAGACTATCGGTTGGCAGCAATGGCTTTGACTTAGCTTTACAGGTGGCTTGAATACCGACGAGGTTCAGGATGACTACTGCTACGCGCACGAATCCGCTTTCATTTTTGACTGATCAACTGGCTGAGCTTAAGGCCAAGGGCACGCATTTCAAGTTGCGCGTACTGGACGACGAGCAGGCAGCGCTTTGTACTTTTGACGGGAAGCGCGTCATCAACCTGGCCTCGAATAACTATCTCGGCTTCACCACCCATCCAAAGCTTCGCGAGGCGGCGCTTGAGGCGACGCGAAAATATGGCGTCGGGTCGGGCGCGGTGCGCACCATTGCGGGCACGATGAAGATCCACATGGAGCTGGAGGAAAAGATTGCGCGCTTCAAGAATGTTGAAGCTTGCGTCGTTTTCCAGTCGGGATTTACGGCGAATGCGGGGACGGTTTCGTCGTTTCTCGGCAAGGAAGATTTTATTATCTCGGACGAACTGAACCACGCATCGATTATTGACGGGGCGCGGCTCTCGCGGGCGAAGATTCTTGTCTTCCGGCACAAAGACGTGGCGCATGCGGAGGAGCAGTTAGCCAGCATCAAGGATCAGCCCGGCAAAAAGCTCGTGATCACGGACGGCGTGTTTTCGATGGATGGCGACATCGGCCCGCTGCCCGGCTTGTGCGAGGCGGCCGAAAAGTATGGTGCGATCATGATGGTCGACGACGCGCATTCCTCCGGCGTGCTTGGGAAGCAGGGGCGCGGGACGGTCGATCACTTTGGAGTCCACGGACGTGTTGATATCCAGGTCGGAACGCTCTCGAAGGCAATCGGGGCGCTCGGCGGATACGTTTGCGGGACGCGCGATTTGATCGATTTTCTTTATCATCGCGCGCGACCGTTTTTGTTTTCTACTTCTCATCCGCCGTCTGTTGCAGCGACCTGTATTGCCGCCTTCGACGTGCTCGAGAGCGAGCCGCAGTGGATGGAGCAACTCTGGAAGAACACTCGCTTCTGGAAGAAAGAACTTGGGCTGCTCGGTTTCAACATCGGAGGCAAGACCACGCCAGCGAGCGAGACGCCGATCACCCCGATCATCATCGGCGATGGCCGGCTGACGATGGACTTCTCGCGCGAACTTTTCAAGGAAGGCGTGCTCGGAACTGGTATCGCTTTCCCAACCGTCCCGGAAGGCAAGGCGAGAATCCGAACGATCGTTACGGCAACTCATACTGATGAAGAACTGCGGCAGGCGCTCGAAGTGCTGCAACGGGTGGGGAAGAAAATGGGGATTTTGTAAGTACGAAGCTCGACATCTCGCCGCGTGTTGTCTACTTAGTAATCTTCCCTTTAGGCGTAAATCGCCAGAAACCGTTCTAAAATAGCGGGCGGCATGCGTCCGATATTTCAATGGCGGCTGAACTCGCGCGTTCTGGAACTCGGCCGCCGAACGCTGATCATGGGCATCGTAAACGTTACGCCTGATTCTTTCTCGGATGGCGGCGTGTTTATTGACGCTGAAAAAGCGGTGGCGCACTCCGAAAAATTGCTGGATGAGGGCGCGGGGATCATCGATGTCGGCGGAGAATCGACCAGGCCCGGAACGGCCATAGCGTCGCCCGCGGCATACACGCACCGCAGGTTGCCTCCGGGAACCCAGGCCGCCGCGGCAGCGGCAAAACCAGCACCACCCGCGCTATCCGAAGAGGAAGAAAAAGCACGAATTCTTCCCGTGATCCGCGAGTTGAAACGACGGCGTCCCGATGCGATCGTCAGCGTCGATACCTACAAATCAAGCGTGGCTCGGGCGGCGATTGAGGCCGGAGCGGAAGTCGTCAATGACGTGAGCGGAGGCTTGTGGGACCAGAAGATGGCGAAGGTTCTGGCCGAGTTTCAAGTCGGAGTCATCCTCATGCACACTCGTGGACGACCGGAAGAATGGGCTTCCCTGCCGCCGATCGGAGACTCCGTGCTCACGGTGAAACGGGATTTGCAGCAAATTGCGCAGACGGCTACCTTGGCAGGTATCAAGCGTGACCGAATCGTGTTAGACCCGGGTTTCGGGTTTGGCAAGCGCTACGAAGAAAACCATCCCCTGCTCGCGCACTTCGCTCAACTTCAACATATGGGTTTTCCGCTGCTGGCTGGTGTTTCCCGCAAAGGTTTTATTGGACGCTTGCTGTTACGGTCCGAAGTGGGATACTCGGAGAAAACGGATCCTAAGAAAGATGCTGAAGTTTCGGATCGGTTATTCGGGACGTTGGCGGGGGAGACGGCGCTGATTTTAAAAGGAGCGCATATCATCCGGACTCATGATGTGCGTGCGACAGCCGATGCAGCAAGGGTGGCTGATGCGGTCGTCGCTAGCGGAGGTTAGGCTCGCCATGTTTGAAATGGTCCGCTTTCGACTTTTCAACTTTCACAACTTTCATCACTCTTTCATAGCTTCTTTCATATCTTCTTTCATATCTTCTTTCATATCTTCTTTCATATCTTCTTTCATATATCGAGAAATTCCTGGCGTACGTGTCGGGACTTTTAACCACAGGGTACACAGAGGATCACGGGGGAAACCGCCAACTCAACCTCTGACCAACCGCGATCGTTCCGGAAGAGCTCGCGCTCGCAGATCCGTTTAGTGACTAGGATGGATACTGGACTTCAACTTCTTGAGCTAGCGCTGGAGTTGAGTTCAGCGCGGGCAATCGAATCTCGAAGGCCGCTCCGCCTTCTGGGCGGTTGTAACAAGTGATCTGGCCCTGGTGATCCTGGATTACGCCGTAGGTTGCGCTGAGGCCAAGGCCGGTGCCTTTGCCGACGGGCTTTGTGGTGTAGAAGGGATCAAATACGCGGCCGGGATCGCGCATGCCCGGTCCTGAATCGGCAAACTGAATCACCACTTCATCGGCTTCATCCCAGAGTGAAACTTGCAGTCGTCCGCCGCCAACTTCCCGCAAGGCGTCGACGGCGTTTTCCACGATCTGGAGAAACGCTTGCAGCAGCTGGTTCGAATTGCCGCGAACGCGCGAGACTTTCGCGCCGGCTTCCACGGCGAGGTGGATACTTTTGCTCTGGAGCTTGAAGCCCTCCATCTGAACGGCACGCTGTAAAAGCTGTTTGACTTCGAGGGGGCTCTTCTCCCCTGGCGTCTGCTGCGAAAAGCTCAGGAGATCGCCGACCAATTCGCGAGTGCGGCGAGCCTGCTGGCCAATTTTCTGGGCAGTTGAGAGCTGCTCGCGCGACAGGTTGCTGCTGGATGCGATGTTTTCGGAACTTTTCAGAATCGAGGTAAGCGGAAATTCCAGCTCTCCCGCCGCGAGGGCCACCAACTCTCCAAGCGAAGCGAGCTTAGCCTGCTGAATCGCCCTGCCCTGCAAGCGCTGGAGATTGTCGAAGCTGTCGCGTGAATTTTCCAGGAGCTGCAATAGTCGCCGGTCGAGAATGTGCTGCTTGAGGAAGACAAAAAACGCCAGCAAGCCGATTCCTCCCATCGCCACGGCGAACCGCACGTGACGCAGAATCGGCGCATCATGTCCCATGAACAGCGACCAGTACGCCATCACCGGCAGAGAGAGCAATGCAAGTTGTGCCATCATCGATGCCACGGGCCGGTTGGACCTTTTGAGGGCCGGCAGCAAGGGCACGTCGCGTAAACGAGAACGCCCCGCAACAGCCACCCAGAGAAATCCAAGGGAAGCAGCGACGAAGGGCAGGTCATACAGGCTGCCGCTGGAGTACTTTCCGCGAAAGATCGCGGTGTTCATCGCCTCCGAGGAAACCGTGTAAAGAAACGAAGCGGCCAGAATGTCGCGATACAGATTTCGCCACAGGCCAGTGCTGTTGAAGTATGCGTCGGCGGAAACAGCGATGAGAATGATGCCTTCGATCAAGTAGAGCAAGTTCCAACGTGGATTGTAGGTCGCAATATCGACGACGAGATATTCTTCGGGAAAAACGAAGAATGCGTACACCACCACCCACCACACCAGCAGAATGAGAACATTGAGCGCGCTCAGCAGCATGCCTTCGCGCTCATCAGCTTTGCGAGGGCGGATGGCAACGGCAGCTGTGAGCGGGACGATGTGCAGGAACTCGTCGATGTCTCCGAGAAATGGATCTGGAATGTGACGTCGAACTATGACCTCGTACCAAGTCCAACCGGCGAGGTTGACGGCCCACATCGCCAACCCGGTGAAGATCAAACTCCAGAACAGACGCTTGTGACCGCGGCTGTCGAGGGCGTTCTTAGCGGAGACAACGGCTGCTGCGCCTATGATGAAAAGCGGCACGCAATCTCCCATTACCGTACGAAAGAACGGATTCGGGAAGACAAAAGGTGCCACGGCATAAGCCACGAGCACGGCAATGCCGCTAAAAAGCGCCGCTTTTTGCAATTTAGACACTTGGCTTCATCATATGATGTTCGCGGCGTTATGTTTAGATCACGACACGGTTACTGGGGATTACGGACGTAACCCCTTTTTGTTGCGGATAGACGCTCTCTCGTCCCGTCTAGAACCTGCCTCCATTTGCGATATTCCTCCCCGCGTTGCTGTTAAAATTGCGACTATGGCGTTTCCTGCCAATCGCTTGCGGCGTTTGCGTCGTACTGAATCTCTTCGATCCCTGGTGCGGGAGACGCGACTCACGCCTGAATCGTTCGTCTATCCCCTGTTCGTTTGCGCCGGTTCCGGGATCCGTAAAGAAGTTCGATCCATGCCGGGGGTCTACAACCTGTCCGTGGATGAAGCGGTAAAAGAGGCCCGGGAGACTCGGGCGCTGGGAGTGCTGTCGGTTATTTTGTTTGGACTCCCGGAAAAGAAGGATGAGGCCGCATCTGGTGCCTGGGCGGATGACGGCATCGTGCAACGTGCCGCGAGGGCGATCAAGAGTGAAGTGCCGGACCTCCTGATCATGGGCGACGTTTGTCTTTGTGAATATATGTCTCACGGCCATTGTGGAATTGTGAAGGCTGGTCCGCAGTCGCTGGGTGCGGCGGCCGCAGCACCGCCCGCCACGGCTGACTACGAAATTGCGAACGATGCAACATTGGAAGTGTTGGCGCGAACTTCGGTGTCGTTGGCCAAAGCGGGAGTGGATATTATTGCGCCGTCCGACATGATGGACGGACGGGTACGGGCCATTCGCATAGCGCTTGATCAGGAGGGACTGGAAAATACTCCGATTCTCTCTTATGCAGCCAAGTTTTCGTCTGGATTTTATGGCCCGTTTCGAGAAGCTGCCGATTCAGCCCCCCAATTTGGCGACCGCCGCTCCTATCAGATGGATCCCGGAAATCTTCGAGAGGCAATGCGGGAGATTGAACTCGATGTCGAAGAAGGCGCGGACATGATCATGGTGAAGCCGGCGATGCCTTATTTGGATGTGATCGCGGCTGCAAGAGAGCGATTCGACCTTCCCTTGGCGGCTTACCAGGTGTCAGGAGAGTACGCCATGATTGAGGCCGCCGCGCGTAACCAGTGGATCGACCGGGAACGAGTGCTGATGGAATCGCTGCTCTGCATCCGGCGCGCCGGAGCCAGCATGATTTTGACCTACTATGCAAAAGAGGCCGCCAGGCTTCTTGCCTAGTTTTAGGTGTGGCGTTCGGAATCCGTAAAATCCCCACCGAATCACATCCCATACTCCAAAACGGGTGTAGAATGCCTTCCGAATTGGAGTGGACTTTGATGCCGTACCGGAATTATCCAGCGTCGGAGCTGGCGAAAGCTTGTGCGAATGCCGACAACGCCGTCGCGTGGGCTGAATTTATACGACGCTTTCAGCCGCTCATCGCTGGCGCGACGCTCAGAACCGCGCGGATGTGGGGCGAGATATCAGCACCTCACTTGGACGATCTGGTTCAGGAGACGTATCTCAAGCTTTGCCAGGACAAGTGCCGTTTATTGCGCTCGTTCGAATCTACGCATGAAGATTGCATTTTTGGGTTTTTGAAAGTGCTGGCTGCCAACGTGGTCCATGATCATTTCAAAGCGGCATTTGCCGCAAAACGCGGCGCTGGCGTTTCCAGCCTTCCTTCGACCGATCTGGAAACTGTCCCGGACAGCGACGATAGTTTTGTTGTCGTGGCGCAGCGTATCCAACTCGAGCGGATTGAACGCATTCTGCATCAAGTCACCTCCGGCAAAGACCAGGAGAAAAAGCGGGCAATCTTCTGGCTCCGCCACCGACAAGGATTTAGCGCCAGCGAGATTGCGGCACTCCCGGCCATGGGCTTGACGACGGAAGGGGTAGAGAGTGTTTTGTTCCGTCTCTCCGAGATGATCCGCAACCACTTGAGTGGAACGCAGCCGCATCGCGAAGTGCGGGCTTTTAAACGGCACAATCGTTCTAAAGATCAGGGGAACTAAGTTTTCGGCCTCAGATGCGACTGAACCGGACGACACGTCCCCGCCGGTCCGATCCGCCGTTCGAAGAACTCCACTTGGCGTTGTTGCGGGTCTACAATAGCGTCGTGGAGCCCCCACTCCTGGACAAGACGCAGTCACGCGATCACCTTCAACATCGCCATGCTGCGTATGCGGCGGAAGCTACCGGGCTGCTGATTATTGCCGTCGTCCTACTGGTTATCACGATCATTCGTTACTGGCAGGTTATTCCGTGGAGCGCGCGCTGAAGGCAGGGGATACGAGCGAATCAGCGCGACAGCCCTCTGTTTCTGATCAGCCGTCAGACAGCGCCCGTGAGCCCTTACTCGTGGTAGTGCTGGGGCCAACCGCCAGCGGCAAAACTTCATTGGCGCTCTCGCTTGCGCGTCGCTTTCACGGTGAAGTTGTCAACTGCGACTCGGTGGCGATGTACCGAGAATTTGAGATTGGGACGGCAAAGCCTTCGATTGCGGAGCGCGCTGAAGTTGCTCACCATTTGATCGATTGCGTGGATCCATCGGGAGATTTCAGCGCTGGAGAATACGCGCGACAGGCGCGGCAAATTTTGAAGGAAATGGTTGCGCGTGTGCCCGGAGAAGAGACAGGGCTTCTTTCTCATCCGTTGCCGATCGTTACAGGCGGGACCGGGCTTTATTTGCGGGCGTTGCTGGAAGGGCTTTTCCCTGGTCCGCAACGTTCGGAAGACTTGCGGGTAAAGCTGCGCGGACGCGCTCGGAAGTTGGGAGCCGAGTATCTGCATAAAGTTTTGCGTAGGCTCGATGCGACAGCGGCGGAGCAGATTCACGCTAACGATGTTCCGAAAGTGATTCGGGCGATCGAGGTGTGCGTGGCTGCGCGGCAGCCGATGACGAAGTTATGGCAGGGTGGGAGCGAACCGCTTCGCGGCTTTCGCATTCTGCGTCTTGGGTTGAATCCGAATCGAGAGGCGCTTTACGAGCGCATCAACCGGCGAGCCGCAAAGATGTTTGACGAAGGGCTGGTCGAAGAAACGAAGGCACTGCTTGAAAAGTACGGCGCTGAAGCGCGCCCCTTATCGTCGCTTGGGTACAAGCAGGCTGTGCAGTATCTCAAAGGTGAATTGAGCCGCGTGGAAGCAATCGTTGCGGCGCAGCAGGCTCATCGAAATTATGCCAAGCGGCAGATGACGTGGTTCCGGCGCGAGCCGAACGTGGCGTGGCTGGCTGGGTTTGGAGACGATTCCGGGATTCAGGCTGAGGCGATGGGGAGAGTTGACTTGGGCTGAAGCTGCTCTGCACTTTGGCTTGCGTGGCGATTGGTTGCAGGCGGCCGTCGCGGTCTTACTCAGTTGCGGTTGCTTTGCAATGATCAGGGTTGCGGGCTGAGCCAAAGCGCAAAATCAAATTCAAAATCAAATTCAAAATCAAAATCAAAGCCAAAATCAAAGTCAAAATCAAAGGCGGCGGGCAAGAGTGCCCGCCCTACACGTGCAGTTACGGGGATATTTTTGCTATCGTCTATGGCATGCTGCGACTAGTGTTGATTTATGGATTGCTTGTAATTTCTCTGGGGGCCGCTACCACCTCTTTTGCCAAGGACAAGAAGAAAGATCGCGGCGCTCCACCGCGCACGATACGGCTCGACAAGAACGGCCAGAGATGGGCTGATAAGACGCTGCGGAAGATGACGAAAGAAGAGAAGGTAGGGCAACTCTTCTCCATCTGGACGCGGGTGCAGTTCTTCAACGATGCCGACCCTGTCTACATTCAGCTGGCAGACAGCGTTCGCAAATATCATGTCGGCTCTGTGGTGATGAGCGTTCCGGTCGATGGGCCGGTGCTTTTAAGGACTCAACCCTACGTTGCCGCCGAGCTTCTCAACCGGCTGCAGAAGGCGTCGAAGTTGCCTCTGCTTGTTGCGGCGGATTTTGAGCGTGGGCTTTCCATGCGAATGGTTGGAGCGACCGTATTTCCGCATGCCATGGCCTTTGGAGCCGCCGGAAGTGCGGAGTTTGCTGAAGCGTTCGGCCGGATTTCAGGTATTGAAGCGCGGGCGGTTGGAGTTCACCTCAACTTTTTTCCAGACGCGGATGTGAACTCGAACCCGGTGAATCCTGTAATCAACACGCGTTCGTTTGGCGAAGATCCGAAGCAAGTTGGGGATTTGGTGGCGGCCTACGTGAAGGGCGCTCACGCGGGCGGGATGCTTACGACCGCCAAGCACTTCCCCGGGCACGGCGACACCGCGACTGATTCACATCTCGGGGTCGCACAAGTCAGCGGAGATCGTGCGCGGCTCAACTCTGTTGAACTGCCGCCGTTTGCCAGCGCGATTGCGGCGGGGGTCGATGCCGTCATGGTTGCGCATGTGACCGTGCCAGCGCTCGATTCGGGAGCTAACCAGGTTGCTACGACCTCTAAGCCAATTGTGACCGGGCTTCTGAAAGAAGAGATGCGATTCAAGGGCCTGGTGGTCACGGATGCGCTCGACATGGCCGGCCTTACCCGCATCTATGCGAACGATATCGGTCGCGCGGCGGTTGAGTCGTTCAAGGCTGGTAACGATCTGCTCATCATTCCTGCCGATCTCGATGCCAGCTACCGGTCCATGGTGCAGGCGGTTCGCAGCGGAGAAATTTCGCGCGAGCGGCTGGACGAATCGGTGCGCAAGATTTTGGAGATGAAGGCTTCGGTTGGTCTTAACAAAGAACGCATGGCCGACCTCGGCCAAATCTCGGCGGTGATTGCCCGTCCGGCTAATGTTGCCGTCGGCCAGCAGATTGCGGACTCGGCGATCACCCTGGTCCGGGATAACGGGAAAATAATTCCAATACAATTTTCCGAAAATGCGGGAACTCCGGAAGCCGCACTTCCGTATCAATCCGTGACAGAGGTGAAGAACCGTCTTGTTGTGGTGATTTTTTCGGACGATATGCGCACCGATTCGGGGCGCATGCTGGAACGGCAGATCACCTCTCGGATCAAGGATGCGCACGTGATCTATGTCGATTCACGCTCGGCCGGCGGCATGACGCCGTCGATAATGCAGGCGATTGACGGGGCGGAACGGGTGGTTGCCGCGCTTTATATCGTTCCAGTTGCGGGTAAGGCGATTCGCGCGGCGAATGGCGGGGTGACGAATTCTGTGTCCATGGATGACAGCGCAGGCGCGTTGCTCAACTCGATTCTGGAGCGCGCCGCGGAGCGCACGGTTGTTCTGGCGATGGGAAACCCCTATGTGATCCAGAGTTTCCCGGCGATCCAGAATTATGTTTGCTCGTTTTCTAACGCGACAGTTTCGGAGACTGCCGCAGTCAAGGCGATCTTTGGTGAGATCCCGATTCAGGGCCACTTGCCAGTTACGATTCCTAACATTGCCAATCGAGGCGATGGAATTCAGAAGCCGGTAAAAGGGAGCGCAGGAGGCTCTCAATAATGTCTTACTTTTCCGATTCGAACATTTACGTTAGCCGTTCATCAGAGTCCACCCCCGTTCGTAAACAACGCACCAAATTGCCGGCCGCGGCATTGGTAGCAGTTCTTGCCCTTCTTCCCGCGTGCAGCATAGATGCTCACGACAAAGACAAGCATGGAGATTCGCACGTTGATATCAAGTCACCGATCGGCGACCTGCACGTCAGTGAAGACGCGGACATCGGCGATGGAGGCTTGTCAGTGTATCCAGGCGCGAAACCCGCTCCGAAGGATGACGGCGGAGACAAGAAGAGCGCAAACGTGAATCTTTCTATTCCCGGATTCTCGCTTAAAGTAGTTGCGGCTGAATTTATCTCGAACGATGCTCCGGACAAACTGATTGCTTACTATGACAAGGAGCTTCACAAGTATGGCAAGCCGATCCAGTGTCATGGCGAGTGGACCGGGGGGCATGTCGACTCTTCTCCGGACAAAGACGAGGGTGCGAAGCCGGTTTCTTGCAAGGGAGACAGCAGCGGGAATTCGATTGAGTTGAAAGTTGGAACCGAGGCGAATCAACACATCGTTGCGGTTAAGCCGAACGCCGGCGGCACACGCTTCGCTCTCGCTTATGTGCGCATGCATACGGGCTCAGACGACAAAATTTAGGCTTCCAAAGTTTCCAGGCGGGTGAAGACGCGGTTTGTCCCGATTTTGCGGGGAGGCTTGTTGTTGAATTCTGCATGAACTGGCTTCGGGTATCGGAGCAGTCTTGGCATCGTGCCAATCGAACGTCAAAACCTTTTTTTAACCACAGGGTACACAGAGGAACACGGGGGAAAGCGTCCGTTCATTGCGGTGTCTTCTGGGTAGCTTGTGGCTGGAGGGATGCCGAATGTCTTTTGAATCCTGGATATAAGTTTGCGATTGAATAGGTCGCTCCTGCGAAGGCGTGCCGGTGGGGACCGCCGGAACCGAGGCCTGCTTCGAAGCCTCCATCGATCACTAACCTTGGCACAACCGTGTACGTGAGTGCCCACAGGGACGATGCGAACCCCGGCGTGTTTTGATCGAGCCGAGTGTTGCCATAGAACTCGCTCGTAAACTGAAATCCCGCCTTGATATCACGTGACATGGCAAGGTTGTACTGCTGCATTCGACCCAGACCGGACTGATTTGGTCTCCCGATTAAAAATTCGGTAGCGTTGAAGTCAAAATGAATCTTGGCGATGTCTTTGCTTGCGAGAAATGTAAACGAATGATCCACCTGTCCGGAGCCTAAGTTTTTTTGTTCGCTCGCGCTGGGAATTTTGACGGCGTAGGTGAAGGCAAGTGATGGCACGCGCGGGGTCTGCCGGTAGAAACGGACTTGAGAGCCGATCCAGTTATCGCCGAAGCCGCGACGTGTACCGGATGAGTCGGTCAGGGAAAGAAATGACGTTGTGTTCCATCGCAACTCCACGTCGCACAGCATGCCGAACTTCAACAGACCGCCGGCGGAGGTAGATCGCGAGGAGTCTTCGAGCCATAGGTGATCCGCGCCATACTCCAGTTCGAGCACGCCATACTGCGTAATGTCAGCCGGGTTCGCGACGGTGGGGCGATTCGGGTTCGCTTTTATGGCATCTTCGTAGCATCCTGTCTGCTTGCCAATCCACTGTGCTGCGGAGGGAACGCTGGCCGCGATGCAGATCAAGCTGACGGAACCTATGATTCCGAAGAGGCGTGCGATTGGGCTGCGTGCATGCAATGGGCAGCGCCTTGCGTCGCACATGGTTGAGTCATGGCGGGACACAACTCACTATCTCATACTGACCTGCTGCGAAATCGCCGTCTCTTGCTCTCCACGCGGTTGTAAGCTAGCTTCAAAGAGTGGATCACGCTTGCTATCAATGTGGGGCGATTATCGAAGACGGGCGGCCATTCTGCCCCCATTGCCGCGCTCCGCAGATTAGCGTTCAAATTGCTACGGCTCCTGGTCAAGCCGCGTCGGTACTGGCGGACGACATGGCTTTGGGCATCTCGCTGGAAGCTTCGTCGCCTGCCGACCCCTTTCAACAGGCACTTTCGAGGCGCGTGCTCGACAATCGGGCGGCGGTGCGCTCCGCGCTGAAGGCTGGAGCCCTGGGTGTGTTCATCGGCGTTATTCCATTTCTTGGAATTGTGATCACCGGCTACCTGGCAGTTTATTTTTATCGCAGGGAAAGCGGATTAGTACCGGTGGCATCGCTGTCGTCGCGCGTGGGAGGAGCCGCCGGGGTGGTTGCGTTCGCCATCAACGCAGTATTGATGACGGTGCGAATCTTTATTTTTCACGCGCAGCAGGAATACATCGATTTCTTGACCAACTTTGCCCGCAAAATGGGAACGGACGCTTCGGACCCTTACATTCAGGCGAGCATCCACAATCTATTTACGCCAATGGGGCTGGCGGTGAGCTTGTTTTTCTGGATGCTCATTGCCGTGGCGCTCGCTTCCATCGGAGGAGCGCTCGCGTCGTTTTTTTTGCGCACGCGCAACTCAAGCCCGTAGTTATTGAGCGCCAGGACTGACTCCGGCGCATCGGCCTTGCTCTCGTTTCGAGGCATGCGTATCATCCAGCATTGCATTCCTGCATCAACTTCTGAGAATTATGAATCCAGCATCCCGATCGCTGCTTGGCATCGAACAGCTTGATGCCGGCGAGATCACGAAAATATTAAAGTTTTCGCGGAGCATGAATCCGGATCGCCCGCGGCCTCTTCTTAAGGGCAAGCGTGTGTTGCTGCTTTTCTATGAGGCATCTACTCGCACGCGCAGCTCATTTGAGATAGCCGCCAAAGCGCTGGGTGCGCACACCGTTCTTATCCAGTCCGCGGGTTCAAGCATTGAGAAGGGCGAATCGCTGCTGGACACCGGGTATACCCTGCGCGCCGTGGGAGCCGACGTCATTGTGATCCGGCATCCGAATGCGGGCGCGCCGCAGGTGATGCAACGCTACCTTGACGTGCCGATCATCAATGCCGGAGATGGCTTGCATGAGCATCCCTCGCAGGCTTTGCTCGACGCGAACACCATCCTGCGGAACAAGAAGAGTTTTAAGAACCTCCAGGTGGCCATTGTCGGGGATATTTTTCACAGCCGCGTGGCGCGGTCTGCCTGCCATCTACTAAGCAAGTTTGGAGTCAAGATTATTCTCTGCGGTCCGCCGGAACTGGCACCTGAGATTGCGGCAACTCTTGCTCCGGGTATCAGGGTCGTCAGGGACATTGACGTTGCGTTGCGTGGAACCGATGTTGTCATGCTGCTGCGGGTGCAGACGGAGCGGCTCGCGGGATTGAAGATTGATCTGTCGGATTACATCGCTCGCTATCAGATGACAAGCGCGCGACTGAAGATGGCGAAGAAGGATTGCATTCTGATGCATCCCGGGCCGATTATCCGTGGGCTCGAGTTGACGAGCGAAGTTGCGGATGGAGTGCAATCGCGCATTCTGGAAGAAGTGAGAGATGGCGTGCCTACGCGCATGGCGATTCTCGCAAGGGCAATGGGGAAGATGGGATGAGCAGAGGGTCAGAAGATCGAGGAAATAAGGTTACGTCCCTCTGGATAAGAGGGGGTCACGTGATAGACCCGGCGTCGAAAATCGATGCTCCGATGGATATTTTGTTGCGCGGAGGGCGGGTTGCTGAAATCGCGCCGCCTAACAAACTTTCGCGCACGGGCGAGGCGACAGAGAAATTCGACGCCCGCGGGATGGTCGTTGCTCCGGGATTCATCGATTTACATGTTCACCTGCGTGAGCCGGGGCAAGCGCACAAAGAAACCATCGCGACCGGTACGGCTGCCGCTGCGGCGGGGGGCTTCACTTCCGTTTGTACCATGCCAAATACGATTCCCGTGGTCGATTCGGTGGAGTGGATCGAATGGCTGAAAAGGGCGGAGCGGGGCGCTGTTGTAAACGTGTTTCCGATTGCGGCCGCCACGAAAGGAAGCAAAGGCGGAGCATTAACCGACTTTCGCGCGTTGCAATCGGCAGGAGCGATAGCCGTTACGGATGATGGAAAACCAATTCTTGAAGACAGCGTGATGCGCGAGGCGTTGTTGATGGGCGCGGAGTGCAACATTCCTGTTGTGCAACATGCGGAAGACACGCGGATGACGGAAAATTGCTCGATGCACGCGGGGGCCAAGTCGTTTCGATTGGGACTACGAGGCATGCCGTCCGCCGCGGAGGGAGTGATTGTTGAGCGCGATGTCCAGCTTGCGCTGCAGATTCCGAAGGCTCGGCTGCATGTTGCGCATCTCTCTACCGCCGACGCGTTGAAGAGCGTTCGGCTTGCGAAACGCGCGAACGCAAGAGTGACTTGCGAAGTGACGCCGCATCACTTCACGCTGGTCGACGAAGATATGCAGGACTACGACAGCAATTACAAGATGAATCCTCCGCTGCGGTCCGGCGTCGATCTTGAGGCCATTCTGGCAGCGCTCGCCGACGGAACGATCGATGCGATCGCTACCGACCACGCACCTCACGCCGCGCATGAAAAGCAGATGGAGTTTGAACGCGCCGCATTCGGGATCACCGGTTTAGAGACGGCGCTCGCGCTGGCCATCACTAAGCTTCACCGCGAGAGAGGGCTTCCGCTTGCGCGCGTGGTTGAACTCTTTACCGCGGGGCCGGCTCGGTGCTTCGACCTTCCGGGGCGTGGAACTCTCTCGGCTGGCTCTGTCGCCGATGTCACCATCTTCGATCCGAAAGCGAAGTGGACATTCGATGTTGCGAAATCATTATCGAAATCGAAGAACACTCCTTTTGGCGGAGGGCAGTTTGCGGGTAAGGTGATGGCCACCATTGCCGGCGGCAGGATCGTCTATCGCGGCTAGGATGTGGCGGAAAGTGTCCCGTTTCCTCGAAGGCCGGAATATGGTGCGCAGGAAATACTATTGGCAGCGGAATCGGGCCCCAGCGGCTAAAGCCGGGATGGTTTGGGCTGCTTGCGGCACGAGTGGAACTCGTGCCCTTCCCGATTTGCTTGCGACTTGAGTTTTTCGGCAGGCTTGCGACTCGAGTTTTCCGTGGGCTGAGAGAAGCGCAATGATCTCGGGCGCTTGCGGCACGAGTGGAACTCGAGCGCTTCCCAAATTTGCGGCGACTTGAGTTTTTCGGTGGGCCGAGCAAGCCGCAATGATCTCGGGCGCTTGCAGCACGAGGGAAGTCGTGCCCGTCCCAAATTTGCGGCGACCTTCGCTTCGTCCTGGACGCTAACTGATGCTTTGCCCGTTGAGCGTACAAACAAGTCTTTCCCGCAGTGCTACAATCGCGGGCCATGAAGCGTCTGCGGTTTGCGTTCCTGTTATTTCTCATCTCGATTGTGGTGGCTCAAACGGCGAGGGAAGTGGAGATTACCGCCGAGCCTTCTCACCATGTAGCGCTCGAAAACGACACGGTTCGAGTCTTCAAAGTGGAAGTCGCGCCGAAGACGGGTACGCTTATGCATCGGCATCGCCACGATTATTTTTTTGTCTCGCTCGGCGATAGCCACATCTCGAACGAAGTTGAGGGGAAGCAGCCTGTCGATGCCCGGTTTCACGACGCGGAAGTGCGGTTTACCGAAGGCAACTTCGCTCACATCGCAAGAGACTTGTCAGATAAGCCTTTTCGCAATGTGACTATTGAATTGTTGCAGGATGAGAAGTTGCGGCGCACTCCATCACCGTGGCCGGTGGAAGAAGGCGAGACGACTTTTGCGGGAGGCAGGAGCAAGATCTTGCTGGTGAAAGATGGAGTGCGCGTGTCGGAGGTGAACCTCGACCCGGGAGCAGTGATTCCGAGCCATCATCACGATGGCCCGCATCTTGTGGTGGCGTTGAGCGATCTCGATTTGCGAAGCGACCTGCAAGGTAGAGGCCCGACGGCTGGCGAAGATAAGGCCGGGGATGTGATTTGGGTGCCCGGAGGGTACTCACACACGCTGACCAATACGGGGAAGAAAGCAGCCAGGTTTTTGACGTTCGAGTTTTAACGCGGCGGGTATTTTGCCCTCAGACTACTCGACGCCGCCTGGACGGGCGGGGTCGCCCGTCCCCACACTTGAACCTGCCTCGGACACACCACTTAGACACGCCACTCAAATCCAGAAGGGTGCAGCACTCGAGTGCTGCCCGATCTACGCGCTCTTTACTAGCGGAATGCCGGGGGAGACCAATCCAACTTTGTGAAGCTTGGCGGTTAGGCGATCTTTGTCAGCCGACGTAGTGGCGGCGGCGAGACGCTTGCGCAATTTCGTTATCTTCTCCGCGCGAGTGCGGCGGCGGCGGATTTCGGGACGACGGCTGGGTGCTGACATTTGTGGTTCTCCTCGTAAGTTTGGCTTCGTTTCATTATAGGGTAGCGCCGTCGGGACCGCTGTCTGTAGGCGCGTATCCGTCGCAGGCGAGCACGGGTAATTGGGGATACTTGGGAAAGCGCGGGTCCACGAAAGAAAGCTTGCACATGGTAAACATCGAACCTCGATCGGACTCGATCCGTCGCGCATTCACGCAGTTGGCACACAGGCCAATGTTCTTATTCTGCTCCATGTTCGGCTGGCTTTTCATAGGTTCTTCTTATGTCGACGGCCTTTTGTCTTTGTGGCAATGCAGACGTGACTCTTCTCTCGAATGCCTTTCAGCGCAGCGAATCCGCTGGTTAGCGCCGCGGGGCGTTCGATGGCAGGGCCTCCACGAACACCAGCTCGGAGCTGTAACTATTCGGAAGCGTCACGAGTACCCCGCCAGTCAAGAGTTCATCGCCTCGAAAGGTGCGGTCTTTGGAAGAGCCGTCATGAAAGCGAATCTGGTAGGTGAGCGATGGGTCCATGCCGCGAAGAATGAAGCGATGACTGTTTTCCGTTTGGGTTGAGCCTCGAAAAGCAAACAGAACTCCGCGTCCGGTACGCGGATCGAAGTATTCGATGGCATCCCACTGCTTGCCATCAGGGCGCTCGGAGACGTGGAAGAGGTCAGCATTGCGAATCAATTGACGCAATTGATCTTTGTAGGTTTGAATTTCTCTTCGCGCGATGTCGTGCTGCTGCGAAGTCCAATTGCTGGTGTCGATCATGACGCTGAACCAGCCCATCATTCCGCTACGGAGCATGTACCTGAAACTGTTCGCATCGGCTGCCGTAGTTTTCGGCTCCCAACGTTCTACGTAAGCCTCAAGCATGGCGGGCGGAAGTAAAAAGCTTGCGTCGTAGAAAGCGCGCCGATTCGACAGCGGATCGTACGTGTCGGTAATCGAAAAATAATCTCCGTGAGCGGCGCTGCCGAAATCGACCATGCGGCCGCCATCGTTGCAAATTTCCAGCAATAATCCAGGATGCTTTTGCCGCAGATTGGTCTGCACGTCGTAGTAGGCGTGGGCAGCGTGGTAGCTGACATCGGTGGCGTTCGCGCTCCCGGAGAACAGAAAGCCGGCGTCACGGTACGTGCATTTGAGTTGCGGGTCAGGTGCGGCATGCGGATGGTCGGTGGCGTCGCAGCCCTTGGCGACGAGATAGCCGTCGTGCTCGAGCATGTCAACCTTGTAGTCGGTGACGATTCGATCGGTCTCCCGCATCACCCAAGCTTTGGCGGGTGGATCTCCGATGTCGATGGTCTGGCCTTTAAATTCGTCGGGCTTCCAATTTGCCGGTACGTCAGTGGCCAGCCAGTCTTTTACCTTAGGATCGCGCACGTTCAACGCTCCCGTACTTTTACTAAGAGCGGCTTGCGCCCAATCTACCCAGAGACCGAACTTCAAGCCCTTCGCGTGTGCCGCGTCGGCGATGGGCGCGAGGCCGTGAGGAAACTTGACGGGGTCGGGTTGCCAATCGCCGACTGCCCGAAACCATCCGGCATCGAGATGAAACATTTCGAAACCGAGACTCGCGGCGTCGGCGATCATGCGGTTGGCAATCTCTTCGTTAACATTCATTCCGCCGCCCCAACTGTTATTTACGACGAGCGGATACTGCGGATTCTTCCATGTGTTTTGATTTGTGAGCACCTCGCGGACCCAGCGGCGGATCACGTTGGAAGTCGCGTCCGGCCCACCATGGGTTGCGCCGACAAATATCCGTGGTGTCTCGAATACCTCGCCAGGCTTGAGACGCGTGCGCGCTTCGCCATCAAGGGGGTCGAGGCCGGCTTCGGTCTTCACCGAGTCTCCGGAGCGAGCGAGAGTCAGTTTTGAGCGGCCGCTAAATTCAATACCCTCATAAAATCCAGTTTGAACCCCGGTCGCATGTTCGACGAGCAGGAAGGGGATGATCTCTCGCGGCGCTCCATGAAGGGGCTGAGCATAGGTGCTGGATTTACCTTCCCATTCGTAATCGTCAGTAACTTTTACGAGGTGGGTTCCAATTTTGGACGGAGTGTCGGCGCCTTTCTCGACGTAAAGGCTTTCGAAGTTATCGAGCGCTGCGGTTTTCCAGTCGAAAACAAAACTTGTTTGCAGCGGCAGAAGTACTTCGCGTGATTCCAGGTTTTCTATTCGCGTGACATGCTCGATGGGGCCATGCTCGGAACGCACCTCCCACTCCCAGGTTAAACGCAAATGCGGAGAGGCTGATTCATAAATGTAACTGACAACTTTCGTATCAGCCCGGCTCTCGGCGCTGTTGAATTTCCACTCGATCGGCAGAGTCTTGCCGGCGATCTCGGCGCTCGCAATCAGTTTGTCAGTCGCCTGGTTGTCCATATTCTCTACGCCGCTCGAGACGCTCGCCATCCGTGGGGAATGCGCGTCAGGAATGAGCTGAATGGTCGTGTCTGAAGTTTTCAGTCTTGCGCTCTGTGCAGCGCCGGGCGCGGCGGCCGCAAGCGCGGACAGCGATAGAGCCAGCGAGAAGCGAAATATTTTCATGGGTGGGGGGAAGATGATCTAGATAGTTGGCAGCGGCTCGACTCGATAGTGCCGTGCAGAGGCCTTTGCCCGCGAGTCACTCCACGAATGTTACCGCAACTCGACCATGTCGGTAAGCGTTCTCCGATTCCTGATTCGTGCTAGTTGTCACGGAGATTCGATAGAAGTCCGGAGAAATCAGCTTGTACGTGGCGCCGGTGATCCCTTTAATCTTCCAGGGCGTTCGCAGGTCGAAGCTGACTGAGTTTGCGGGTACATAATCGAAGTCAATCGCGTAACGTCGTTCATGCAAGTTTATCTTCGTGATCTTGAGAGCCTTTGACGCTTCTCCAACTTCCGGCGAGGTTGGGTCGATTGAGATGTCAACGCCTCCGGAATATTCGAACGCGAGTGAGGAGGCGCCGTGCGGGATGGCGAATTCAGTCCTGGCATGGGTGTCCTGAACATTCTCCTCGAGAACGGCAGCGACGGCGGCGTTGCCGAGGCGCGCGCTGTTTATCCTGGCCCCGAGTGGAATTTGCGGAGCAAAAACCATATCCACGGAAGGGCCACTGTTTTGCATCACGAGGCGCAAGTTGCCGCTCGACCGCACGATTTTCAGGACGATCTCGGAATCGGCAACGCGTAGCTTACTGATTTCCACTTCGTTCCAAGAAGGCGGCAGGTGTGGGGCGAAAGTGAGGCGGTTTGCGGCGGCGTCAACTTGCAAGCCGAGCAGTCCATGCATTGCAGAACTGAAGAATGATGAGGAGGACCAGGTCTGCTCCGGCACCGACTCGACCTCTTCGTGAAAGAAATCTCCAGCCATGGCTTCGTGCATGTGTCCGATTGAGTCGAAAGCACTCCAGGGGACGAGCGAGTTCCAGACGGGCCAAGCGCTTGCTGGGCGATGTGCGGACCAAAGGACGCTCGCGATCTCAGCCGTGCCGGTTGCCCAGACGCTTCCGCTGGCGTAGGAGTTCGGCTTGTATGTTTGCGAGTTGGAGCCATTGCCTCGCGTTCCCCAATCTGTTTGATAGTCAGAGCCGGCCATCTCATCGAGCACGGCGTCGCGTTGGGCTGGCGAGAATAAGGATTCATCCATCACGCGTCCCGGACCGATGTCGCCGGCAACGAGAGGAACATTTCCTCGGGTGAAGCCGGTGATCCAGCGATGATTTGGTTCGTCCCAATAGCGCTTGCGGACGGCAGTTCGCGCCGCATCGCTCAACGCAGTTGCTTGCGTTGCATCGGCGCTGTGCCCGGTCGCGGTTGCGAGGGTGGCGAACGCCTTCGCCGAGGCGACCCAGCCAGCCGACAAGCTGAGCTCATCGGTTAAAGCATCTTGTTCCCGGCCGCCCTCTTTATCTGCGGGAATGCGAGGCAGGCCATCGTGGGCGTCAAGCGTCGATCGACAGTATTTGTAGGCCGATTCGATGGACGGCCAATGTGCTTTCAAAAATTCTTTGTCTCCGGTCGCCGAATAGTAATCCGACAGCACGCCGAGAAAATCGAATGTCAGGTCGACGTGCTCGAACATGTAGGGAAACTTTGACCAATCGACAAGGCCCGCACTCTGCGACATCTCGTGCCAGATCATGCCGGTATGCTGATTCTGATATTTCAGAATAAATTCAAGCTCTTCTTTCGCGCGCGCATGTTCACCTGCGGCGAGAAGGCCTTCGATCGCGACCATTCCATCGCCGGCAAAAAACCAGTCATATTGCGGGCGGCGCGCGTTACGCGAGGGGCCATACCCAGCGACGATTCCGCAGCCGAGGTCCGGATTGCAGACCCAAGCCTGATCCAGGGCGATTTCGGACCACTCCAAGGCACGATTCAATTCCGGATCAGGAGTTTCGATATGCAGAGCGTGGCCCAGAAAGTGCGAATAATGTTCGGAGGCGTCGTGCTCGAGCGCGTCGTTACTAGCCAGGAGTTTTTTTGCCAGCTTCGTAGAGTCGAGTCCACCGGCAACGACCACGCGCGTCGACTTTTGCCCGGACGGCGCGCGAAGGGTAAACGCCAGTCCAGCGCCGCGCTCGACGTGCCTGGAAGTATTCTCGGTGCTGTCGTGCTCGACGATATCTGGCGAAGTGATGCTGGCGGCGAAGCGGTGAGTTAATTCGGTTATCAGATATCCGGAACTCGAAGCATCCCAGCGCGCTTCCTGCCCTCCGACAGCGGCGGGCCACATCAGATCGAGTGCTGGGTTGAAGCGGACTTCGATATCGATTTGGCGCTCGCCCTCGATTTCGTAGGTAAAAACAGCGCCGGGCTCATCGATGGGCACGAAGATGTTTTCGCGGACTACAAAATCTGGGCCGGCGTAGATGCGGGTGATCTTGTCGGGACTGTAAATAATTCTGCGAAGGATTGTCTGTCCGTCGATCGCGGTGGTCGTGCCTGCCGGGCGAAATGCCACGCTGTAGCCGGTGAGGATCTGGACTGGATACGCCCACACTTCCAGGCCGCCATCTGAAAAACCGCGTGAGCGATCTTGCGGGTATCCGAAGACAGCTGCGCGGCGTCCGTGAACCGAAACAAAGCGGGGCGGGCCGGGTGAATCGGTGCCCCAATTCAGTGATTTGAGGTTCGCGCCATTCGCGCCATTCGCGCTTACCTGACTACTTGCCTGCGCGGAGAGTGCGATCACCACGCAGTAGGCAAGAACGATCAGGGTTAGTTGTGTCCGGCGGCTTGCGGTGGTTGCGCACATTGCCTGTGATTTTAAGTCACGCGCAGGTAGGTGGAGTACTGCTCGTCGTCGATGGCAACGTATGGAAGCAGTTGCAGCGGGCCATTGGCGGTTTTCGCCTCCCAGGACTTTTCTCCGAGTTGTTTCGCCGCAAGAAGTTGAGCGCGCGTAATGGAGAGCGCTGCATCTTTCGTGATGGCGAACAATACGAGAGGTCCGCATAACAGGGCGACGGTTTCAGGATGCTGCGGATCGATTGCCTCAAGTCGCATGGGGCGCGGAATTTGCATCTCGATTCGGTCGCCGCCTCGCCATTGCCGCGAAATAGTCGCAAAACTTCCGGGCTCTGCCACACCTTGCCAGCGCTTGCCGTTGATTTCGACGCGGGCGTCGTGTGCCCATTCGGGGATGCGAAGACGCAGAGCAAACTCTTTCGGCTGCGAGGCAGAGACTTCGAGAGCAAGGTTATCCGCGAATGGGTAAGCGCCCTGTTGCGAGAGGCTAATCTTCGCGCCGTCCTGAATCCAGCGCACGCTCGAGGGCAGGTAGAGATTCACGTAGACGCCTTGCGGGTCGCGGAAATATGTATTGATGCGGTAATCAGCAGCAACCTGCGGCAGGGTGCCGGAACAGCAAGGGAATCCGTGATTCGAAAAGACTTTCTTGCCAGCGAAATTGTAGTCCGCGTAATAGAAGGCGCGACCGTCGGCGTGCATCGGCTTCGCTCCGAGGACGGTGTTGTACATGACGCGCTCCATGCTGTCGCCATAGCGCGAGTCGCGCGTCACGCGCAACAGGTATCGCGTTACTTTGAAATGAGCATAAGAACCGCACGGCGTCTCGAAGCTGTTGTGAGTTTTCGTGAGGCTGGTATTCACATCGCCGCTGTCGGGAGCCTTCAACATCTCGTCTGGCCCCCAGCCTCCGGTGGCGAAGCTTTGCGCGGTCACCATGGCGAACGCATTCTTAGTGGCGCGCAAATATTTCTCGTCGCCGAGCGTTATGTAGGCTTGCATCGACGAACTGAGCGAGTTTACGTAGCTGTAGGCGTGCTTGCCGGCGAGCACGTTTTCGCCGCGTGCCAGTGGATCGAACCAGGTTGAGTTATCGAGATACGGCATCGCTATGTCGCGATATTGGTCGCCAGCGCCGCGCTGATATGCGAGAAACAGATTCTCTGGGTTGGTGTATGACTCATCCCAGCGGAAAGATTGGTCTTTACCGGGACGCCATTCAAATTCGCGGTCGATGGCTTTGCCCGGCATATGCGGCAGCGCGGCTTTTGTCGTGCGTTTCAGAATGTCGAAGGCATCCGGATCTTGAACGAGTTGGTGCGAGTCGATCAGCCCCAGAAGCAATTTGTCGTAGCAATAAGCGGGAAAGCGGTTGTTGTCAAAAAAATCTTCAGAGATGGTCTGTGCGCAGAGACGGTTGAGGCGGAGCACTTTGTCGCGGATTTCCGTCGAGCCGTTGATGGCGTACATGCGGGCGAGGGCGGATACCCATTGTCCGAAAGTCGCACCGGGAGCGAATCCGGCATCGTCTTTGTGCCAATCGAAATGCGGATCGTAGTTGTACCAGCCTCCGAGATCAGCACCCGGAGCTGGTTGGCCTGACATCTGGCGGAAAGGCTTCAGCAAGCTGTCTTCGCTCAAGCTCATCAAGACGTCGTGCGTGTTCGTAAGCTGCGCTTCGTGGAGTGGGCTCGTGATGGTAACGTCGCCGTAGCCAAATTCGTCAAGCGGAGGTGTTGCCGCTGCCAGGGCGACGTCGCGCGGGAACCATAGGCGATGAGTGGCGGCGGCTGCGGTTGCTGCTGCGGACAACTTAGCAAATTTGCGACGCGTGATTTTTGAAGTTTTCATATAAGTCGTTTCTTCAAGGGCGGCTCGCTAGCGGAATGTCATGCTGGGCTTCCGTCGTTTTTGCACGGCGCGAATGCCGTAGTTCGTTGTTGTCGTTCCTCCGTCGTCCGTCGTCCGTCGTCGTTCGGGACCCGTCCAGCGTCATTCGTCAATCGTCCTCGTGATTTCGTGGCACGGGCGGGGCGGACAAGAGTGTCCGCCCTACACTTGAGCGATTTAATGGGACGGCAAATCGCGAAGAGGGGTCCCTGATCCTTCGGTTACGGTTACAAGGCGATCGGCGGGTCCGCCTGCAAACGTTTCGCTATTGCCGGTTGGCCATCGGACTTCGATTCGCTCTATGGTCCTGGTGCTGCCGAGGCCGAAGTGAAGACGCATGTCGTTATTTGAAATGTAGCTTGATCCGCTTCGCACTTCCTGCACGAATTTGTGATCTACGACGTGCACGGAAACCTTCGCTCCGATGCCATCGCGGTTCGATTTCGTTCCTCGCACTAACACTCCCAGCCAATAGTTCTGATTATTCGATTGGTTTACCAGTAGCATGGGTTGGCCGCTCATATTATTTATGACGGCGGACATGCGGCCGTCATTCCACAGGTCGCCAACTGCCAGCCCTCGACTCGATACCGGAAGCGTGCATCCGGGGCCGCATTGCTGGCTTAGATCTTTGAATTTTCCGTTGCCTGCATTCCAATACAAAAGCCTCGACTGTCGATATGTCGAGCCGAGATGAGCGGTGTCAACTTCGGGATAGACGTGGCCATTCACGGACAAAATATCGAGCCTGCCATCGTTGTCGACATCGAGGAACATGGTCCCCCAGCCTAAATAGTGCGTGTTGAGGCCGAGGCCGGCGTCAAAAATGGTGGAGGCGAAAGTGCCGTCGCCGTTGTTGCGGTAGAGAGAAGACGAGTCGTCAGAGAAATTGGTTTTAAAAATGTCGGGGCGGCCGTCGCCATCGTAATCGCCGACGGTTGATCCCATGCCGGCTTGCTCGCGTCCGTCTTCATTGAAAGCGACGCCAGCCTCGGCGGCAACATCGACGAAGGTTCCGTTTTTCAGATTGTGATAAAGGATGCTGGGCGTGCTATCGCAGGCAACGTAGATATCCGGCCATCCATCGTCGTCGTAATCGAGGGTGGACACGCTGAAACAAAAGTGGCCATCGGTTTTTTCGATTCCGCTGGCTTTGCTGACGTCCTCAAATTTTCGGTTGCCGAGGTTGTGATAGAGAATGTTGGGAGACGACGGCAGGCCGCGCGGACCGCACATGACGGGCGTTCCCTTCCACACGCAAATCTGGCCTTCGCCAGGCTTGGGCACAGTTTTCACGTCGAACTTCACGTAATTCGCAACCATCAGATCGAGCATGCCGTCGCGATCGTAGTCGACAAACGCGCACCCGGTGCCCCAAGCGGAGCCGTCGCCAGCGACACCTGCTTCTTCCGCAACATCTTTAAATTTGCCGCCGCCCTGATTTCGATAGAGATGATTTTTGCCGTAGGACGTAACGTAAAGATCTTCGAATCCGTCATTGTCGTAATCGCCGACACAGACCCCTTGCCCCCAGCCTGAGAGCTCCAGTCCGGAGCCGCGAGTGACGTCGGTGAATGTTCCATCGTGGTTGTTGTGGAACAGGTGGCTGGAGGGCTTCAGGCGTTGCTCAAGCGTTGTGTCGAGAGTCGTGCCATTGACCAGGAAAATATCGGGCCAGCCATCGTTATCGTAATCAAAAATCGCGACGCCGCTGCCGGTGGTCTCAATGATGTATTTTTTGGTGTCGGTGCCGCCATTGATGTTTTCCATCCGCAGGCCGGCTTGAGGAGCGACGTCGATAAACCAGGCTGGGCCGGAGGGGATGTCGCTTGGTTTTGTGGGCCGGTAGGGGGATAGTGCGGGCTTGGCTTTTGTCGAATCCGGTTTGGCTGTTTGGGCGGAGAGAACTGCGATTGGGCTGGACGTGGAAAGAAGAATCGCCCAAAGCACAAAGCCCAACCATCGCATTTCCGAATCGTAACACTGCTTAGCGGATCGAGTGCAAACTGTGGGCGGGAGTGGCTAGAATCGGTTTATGCACTTTTGCAAGGCGATCGTCCTCCTGTTTTTGCTTGGCGGTTTCGTTCACGCGCAGTCGGGGGAACCTGGAGCCCCTGCTCCTTCAGAGGCGCCCCCCGCGCAGGGCCAGAGTGACACGGCATCGCCTGCAGCATCGTCTTCTCCTCCGAACGCGGAAGCAACGCTCGCGTCAGCCCACGACAAGTTGGAGCATGGGAAGACCGAGGTAGCGATCGCCATGCTCGAGCAACTGCGAGCGACGGCCGGAGAATCGGCGAAGGGCCTGCAGCACGAACTCGGTATCGCCTACTACCGCACCGGGAAGCTCGTTCCCGCAGAGCAGGCGTTCGCGAAGGCGATCATTCAGAATCCTCAGGATATGGAATCGGTGCAGTTGCGTGGGTTGTCTCTTTATCGACTGGGACGTCCGGCAGATGCTATTCCATTTTTGGAGCGCGTGAAACAGTGGACGCCCAATGCAAACGCAGACGCCAACTACGTGCTGGGCCTTTGCTATTTAAATTCGAAACGCTTCGATGATGCGCGGTCTGCTTTTGCGGGGCAGTACTCGGTCGCTCCGAATTCGGGTTCAGCTTATTTGCTGATGGCAAAGATGCTGATGCAGGCGGACCTTCCGGAAGCGGCGGCCGAGGCGGCGAAGAAGGCGCTAACGCTTGCTCCTAATTTGGCGATGGCGCATTTTTTGTTAGGCGAGTTTTATCTCTTTAAATCAGACACGGCGCAGGCGCAGAAAGAGTTTGAGTCGGAGCGCGAGATCAATCCGGCAAATGCGGCTATCTACGATCGGCTGGGGGATGTGTACACCCGATCGGGCGAATTCCAGAAGGCGCAGGAGTCGCTCGCCAAAGCGCTCTCGCTCGACACTTCGAGCACGGGGCCGTTTATTCAGATGGGAAAGGTATTGCTGCGGCGCAACGATCCGCAGACTGCGCTGCTCTACCTGCAACATGCGGAAAAGATGGATCCGGGAAATTTCATAACGCATACTCTGCTCGGTCAGGCGTTGCGAAGCTTGGGTAGAGAAGACGAGGCTAAGAGAGAGATTGAGGCGGCTTCGAAGATTCATTCCGCGGGCGAACTGAAATTGCAGCCGGTGAAATAGAGATTGACAGAGTGTGATGGGCGCTGCGCGCAGTTTGCGCTGTTCGGCCCGTGGTGGATGCAGCGGGACTGGCGCAGACTTGCAAGCGGGCGGATTTTATCTTCGCTTTTTCTCCACCCTTTACTTGGCTATTTGTTTGGGTCTTCTGTTTGGCTTAACAAGAAACGTCGCGTCAGGGATGCGCTTATTACGCAGTGGTGGGAGACGCGGCGAGCCGCGTCTCTACGGCCGGGTATTTATTTCGTCGTACGAGCCATTACGGGTACAACGGATAACGTGGCGGTGGGCGGCGCTACTTAAGGCGGGTGCGGACGGCTATCAATTCTGTTCCTACGGGCACTCCGCGCGTTACTTTTACTCGAAGCAAGGCTTCGAACGGGCCTACATTGTCGGAGTCATGCACGCCAAGGCGGCGTAGCAGCTCTTTGACCGCATCGTCCTGGCAAACATACTCCACTGCGGCCTGGGTACCGAGGGTTGAGGTTCCCGCCAAAATCAGAATGCGATGCCCCGAACTCAAGCCCGGCACCAGGGCCACGATCGCATAATCTTCGGCGAGTGGTTGCGAAGGTCCACTTGGATAAAACATCGAGTCCTGCCCCGGCTCTGGGTGAATGTTTGCGATTCCCAAGTCACCGGCGCGCGGGCCAGACGCGGCACGCTTAAAAACAAACTCCTGACTTCCGGGCAGATCTGAAAGCGCCAAATTCTCGGCAGGAGAGCCGACAAAGATCAGGTCCGTCTTTTTTGCGTCGTCCAAGGTGAACAGGCTTCCCCTCTTCACGTCGATGGGATGCTTCAGGTCGGTGAAAAGCTTGTCGAGCTCATGTACGGCAAGAACTTCCCCTACGCCAGTGTAGTAGTCCAAAATCAGGTCGCTTCCGTCTTTCGACGGATTCAAATAGCGCATGCCGGTTTCGGGGCGACCGACAAATGCGGCGTTGCTGAAGACTACCCACGGAGCGTCTTTACCTTCGACAAACTGGGCCCAGAAGTGGCGCAAGGCTGGTTGCACCGCTATGGCGCTCGCGCTTTTTTTGCGAACGGAATTGAGATCGCTGTAGAGCAGGCCGGCGGTCACCAAGGCCATGATGAGCAAAAGAGACAGTGCCCCGGTTGCTAACATCCATGGCCGATTTTTTCGGCGGGGCGCGACGGCGGGAAGAAGCAGGGGCTGGTTGATGGGAGTGGAATGGGGTAACGCCGGCGCTGGACTTGCGGAATCGCCCTGCTCCCGATCATTGAAGGTTAAAAGGTAGGAACCCGGAGGTATCTCGACAACGATCAAGTCGTTTGCCCCCTCGTGGCTGTAATAATCGAGGAGCTTGAGTCGAAGCCTTCCCATCTGCACGCGGATGGCGGAATCCGACTGGGGGTCAAAATTCTGCGGCCTGCCGAAGACTTCAGTGGCAATTTGGTATTCCTTCAAGGGAGTTCCGGGATGCGACACGGCGTGTTCAGCCAAGTAGCGGAGGAGCCTGCAAAGTGACTCCGCTTTACGCAGGGTTTGGCTGCGGACAATCTTATCGATCTGGCCGATGTAGCGATCTCGATGCGCGAACTGGAAGGCTGTAACGGACATGTAACAAATATGGCGGCAGAGACTTATGTTGCTGAAAAGAGGGGTCGATTCGGTCAGGTGTGACGCGTAACTGACACAGTGATACTTCTAACTTTCAAGCATTAGGACGACCATGCTCCCGTTGCGAAATCTGCCAATTTGACGACGGGATTGTTCTGTCTGCTGATTAATTCGATGCTACGCTCGCGGGCAAATGGTTGCAACTTAGGTTCAGGTTAAAACAGGCGTTGTTCTCTCACGTGATATACAAAACCAAGTTGTCGAATTTCCCTGCCCAGAAGCAGTCAGCCCCCGGAGGCGTCATTATCATGAAGAGCATTCCATCGTTTCAGGATTTTTCCCGTCATTATTTGATGTCACAGGTTTGTAAGCGTTTTTGGATCGCGACCACGGTAGTCGTGTTTGGCGTTATGACCCTGATCGCGTCGCCAAGTGCCTCAGCGCAAGCTGTGTACGGTTCCATCTTCGGTACGGTCACCGACAGCACCGGAGCTGTCGTTTCGAACGCGACCGTGACGGTTGCCGATGCCTCGAAGGGAACGTCGGTTACCGCGCAAAGCGATGCGAGTGGCGAATATCGCGTCCAGCACTTGATTCCGGGAACGTACACCGTATCGGCCGAGGCCAGCGGCTTCGCGAAGGTGAACACCGAGAACGTCGTCGTGTACGCCGACACGGCACCTAAAGTTGATATCGCGCTCAATGTTGGCGGATCGAATAATACGGTGACGGTTTCGGCCGAGGCTCCGCTGCTGCAAACCGAGCACACCGACGTCAACACCATCCTGAACGAGCGCGCGGTCGAAACGCTTCCTAACCTGAACCGGAATTTCACCGCCTTCGAACTGCTCACCCCTGGAACTACCTACATCGGATGGGGCGTAGACGAGTCGCAGAATCCGCAGCGCAGCCAGCAGATTGAAGTCGACGGGCAGCTTCCGTTCGCAACCGGCTATGAATTGGATGGAACGGACAATCAGGATCCGGTGATCGGAATCGCCGTCATCAACCCAAATCTCGACGCAGTTTCAGAGATGAAGGTGACGTCGCAGAATTACGACGCTGAGTTTGGCAAGGCAGTAGCCGGACTGGTGACGGCGCAGACGAAGTCGGGCACTAACAATCTGCATGGGTCGGCGTTTGAGTTTTACCGATCCGATAAATTTCAGGCTCGCGACCCTTTCACCGAGTCGACGAGAAATCCCATCACAAATCGTTACATTCCGAAGAGCGATCACAGCCAGTTTGGCGGGTCGGTCGGCGGCGCGATCATCAAAGACAAACTGTTCTTCTTCGGTGATTACCAAGGGTTGCGTGAGAAGAGCGGAGTGGCCGGATTGTTTACTGTTCCGACGGCCCAAGCGCGTTCGACATGTTTAGCTGCGGCGGCGAATCCGGCGCTTACTTGCGATTTGAGCGAATACCTGGCGCAGGGGCAGATTTATGATCCGGGCAATAACACGAACGGAATTGGCCGCACTGCGTATGCTAATAATCAAATTCCGGGAAGCGCACTGTCACCGCAGGCAATCAATCTCTTAACTCTGCTTCCGGAACCGAACCATGGTGCCGCAGGCGTGCTCAGCCAGAATTACGCGGCCTCAGGAACGGGGTCTTTCCATAACAACCAGTTCGACGTCCGAGTCGACGATCAGGCCTCCCAAAAACTACATCTTCTTGGGCGCTACACCTTCTTCAACTCGTCGCTGAACGGCGGTTCGGTTTTTGGACCGGCCGGCGGTTCAGGGTTCGGGACGAACGGATTCGCTGGAACCGACACCAGCCAAGACCACAGCCTTACTGCTGGCGGAGATTACACGCTCTCGCCGAAATGGCTGACGGACTTCCGCTTCGGATGGTTCCGCTTCCACTTTAATGAGTTGCAACCTGGCTATAACCAGCCGCTCGGCACGGCTCTGGGGATTCCTGGAGTGAACACCGGCGACCTGGCCCTCAACGGTGGGTTGCCAGCGTTTGCGATCGACGGCTTTTCTAACAACGGCACGAATTTCGGTGTTAATACTGCGCCGTTTTTGGAGACCGAGAATTCCTATCAAATCAACAACAACTGGAGTCACAGCGTAGGTCACCACAACGTCAAATTCGGCGCTGACTTGCGACGCGCCACCCAGTATGCGGTTGGACTCGACAACAACAACTTCCGATCAGGCAATTTCCATTTCCCGGCTTCGATCACCGGGCAGGCGGGTACGGCCGTAGCGGGAGACAGCGGAACGTCTCCGGGCGTTGGTCTCGCAACCTTCCTCCTCGGAGACGTTGGCCCATTCCAGAGAACCCAAACTGCAAACACCAGTGCCGCGTCGCACCAATATCGGGCGTTCTTCTACGGACAGGACCAGTATCGGATTACCAACACGTTGACGTTGAGCTATGGGTTGCGGTGGGAGCTTTACTTCCCCGAGTCGGCGGACGGAAAGGGTCAGGGCGGTTTGCTTGATTTGAATACAGGCAACGTTCGGATCGCAGGGTATGGTCCATACAACGACGCGTTGAACGTTAGGATGAGCTATAAGAAATTAGCTCCGCGGGTTGGTCTCGCCTGGCAAGTCCGTCCAAATACTGTGATCAGAAGCGGCTTCGGTCGCGTCTATGGCCAGGGATGGTCGGGCGATACGTTCGGTGAAGTGCTTTCGTTCACCTATCCGGTACAGGTTTCGCAGAATTTGAATCCTACGACGCAATACACGCCGTCTTTCAATCTGGCGAGCGGCCCGCCCGCATACACGTTCACGCCGATACCCGCGAGTGGGAACTATCCGCTGCCCGATGGGATCAGCGTCCCGACGCGTCCGCTTGAAGTGCGTCTGCCCACGCTTGATGCGTGGAACCTCGCCATCCAGCAGCAGATCAACAGCAGCACTTCGCTCCAGATTGCGTATGTAGGGAGCCATGGCATCCACAACATGTTTGATTCATCGAACCAGTTCGATCCGAATCAGGCGACCTTGAACGGATTTAATCAGATCAATCCGGCGACGGGGGCGACATATACCTACAATGAGCGGCAGCCGTACTTCGATGGCACTGCTCAGACCCTGGGCGTTACATACGGCGCGCCATTCTTGTGGACTCAAGGCCTCCGCTACAACGCCAATCAGGCGACCAGCAGCTACAACGCCCTGCAAGCGAAATTGGAGAAGCGTTTCAGCCACGGTTTCCAATTCTTATCCCACTACACTTGGTCGCGTGCGATGTCGCATGAATCTTATTATTTCGCGATCGACAAGAAAGTCGGGTATGGCGCCAGCTATTACAACCGACCGAATGCGTTTGTTCTAGCCGGAAGTTGGGACCTGCCGTTCGGCAAGGGTGGATCGCGCGCTATGAACGCGGTGATTGGTGGCTTCTCTCTCAACGGGACTCTTACGATTGAGTCAGGATTGCCCTACACTCCCTCGTTCCAGAACTGTAGCGCGACAAACGATCTAGGTATCTGCCGCCCGAATGCGCTGTCGAACAACTTCCATCTGGGCGCGGGCAGCTTTAATCCTGCAACGGATAGCGTTCCGTATTTCACTCCGTCGCCGTACGTTCTTGGGGGGAGCAATTGCGGGGTTAGCGGAACAGATCCCTGCCCCACCACTTTCGGACCGTACGGACTGCCAGCAGTGGGAACGTTCGGCAATATCCACCGCGACTCGCTTTACGGGCCGGGATTAGTGAATACCGATCTCTCGGCGGCGAAGAAGTTCGTCATCCGTGAAGGGATGTCGGTGCAGTTTCGAGCTGACGCTTTCAACCTTTTCAATAAAGTCAATCTCGGACAGCCAAACTCGTGCGTGGATTGCCAGGGTTCAAACGCCGGTCAGATTACAAGCACCATCGGATCGCAGGATGGAACTTCACTGCGGCGCTTGCAGTTTGCGCTGCGCTTGGAGTTCTAGTCGAACCGAGGCAGGAGAGAGTGTGGGTACGGGCGTGAGCGTCCGTCCCCACACTTATTTTTTTTGCGCGGAGTGCCCACTTCGGGGTGGGCATTTGCGTATGGATTCTGTCTTTTCTATTTCACTCGTGCGGCAATCTCCGGCTGACAAACCTGCTCGCCGCCCTGCGTTCTCCGACGTACAATTGCCTCGCCTTTATGCAACGCAAATAGATCTACTCGCTCCAGGGATTCGCTATCGTTATGCGCATTCATCCGCGACCTGAAATAAGAAGGAGAGGTATGAAGCAAGTTTGCTATGCCCTCGCGCTTTGCCTGCTATCGGCTGTGGCGTCCATTGCTCAATCGAATGCGCGGTCTGGCGAGCTTTCACCTCGGCTTAAGAAGTTCGCGTTTGAGGACAGCGTTCCGCTGAAGATTGTTCGGGAGGTCGTTCCCTCGAAGCCGTTTACCGTCACTGGGCCGCGGGGCGCGTTTCTTGGGCAGCAGGATGGGACGTTTGAGGCGTGGATTTTTCCCTGGAAGCTTTTTACAAATTTTCGAATCACCGCGGAGATGAAAGACTACGACGTGCCGATCGATGTGAACGAGTACGCTTCGTCGATCGAGGTTCGTCCTGACCACACGACGATCACTTTTGCGCACGCGAACTTTACGGTAAGGGAAGTTTTGTTTGCTCCGCACGACGCTCCGGAAGGTGCAGGAGTGTTGGCCTTCTTCGAGATGGAAACGGTGCGCCCGATGACGCTCACCATTCAATTCTCTCCGGAGATGAAGCGCATGTGGCCAGCGGCTTCTGACGATCACTCTTTTCCAGAGTGGGTGAAGACTGCCGACGGCGGATTCTACGCCATGCGCACCAGTCTGATGGATCACGCTGCCGCGATCGGAATGCCGGGAGCGGAGCATGGAATTCTTGCGCCTTATCAGGAGCGGGCCAAGACCTATCCAACGCAGTTTGTCGTGCACTTCGATCCCGCGCGCGATCGCGACAAACTTTTTCCGCTGCTCATGGCGACGACTGAAACTCCAGCGGACTCAAATGTTGCCGTTTTGGAAACGAAGCTCGCGGCGCTTGAGCAGTCTTTTCAATCGCTGTACGAAGGCACCGGTGCCTATTACAAGAAATTTGTGGCTGACCACATGACGATCGAGACGCCGGACAAGCAGTTTGACGAAGCGTTTCTGTGGTCGGAGGTGGCGATCGATCAGCTCAAAGTGCAGACCACTCCTGGCCACGAAGAAACGGCGCTGGTCGCGGGTTTCGACGGGTCGGGAGATTCGGCGCGGCCGGGCTTTGGCTGGTTCTTTGGGCGCGACTCACTGTGGACTTTATATGCGGTCAACGCCTACGGCGACTTTCAGCTCAGCAGAGACCAGATCGAATTTCTTTTGAAGCGGCAAACTCCCGAAGGCCAGATCATCCACGAATGGTCGCAAACCGCAGGGATCGTCGATTGGAAGAGTCTTCCGTACATGCTCGCGTCCGCCGATGCCACCTCGCTCCTGATCATGGCTGCGAATGATTACATGCAAGTCAGCGGCGACGTTAACTTTCTGAAAGCGCATTGGGACGGCTTGCAGCGCGCGTGGAAGTTTGAAACTTCGCACGACTCTGACGGAGATGGAATCTACGAAAATATCGCGGGTTCGGGATGGGTGGAGTCGTGGCCTCCCGGAATGCCGCACCAGGAGATCTATCTAGCCGCCGTCGACCAGCAAGCGAGTACGGCGTTTGCCAAGATTGCGCGGGCGCTCGGCAACACACAACTCGCCGACGAGGCCGACAAGCGCGCGCACTATGTAGCGCAGCAACTGGAAAAAGAATATTTCATGCCGGATGCCAACTTCTACGCCTTCAGCCGGAATGCCGACGGGACGCTCGATTCAAGCGCCACGATTTTCCCCGCAGTCGCCGACTGGGACGGTACTTTCAAGCTGGCGAAGCCGGGAGCGATGCTGAGCCGCTGGGCCTCAAACGAATTTTCGACCGACTGGGGCACGCGCGACCTGAGCCCGAGCGTCAGTTTTTTCGACCCTATCAGCTATCACCAGGGAACGGTCTGGCCGCTTTATACGGGATGGGTTTCACTCTCCGAATACCGCAATGGGCGCTCGCTCTCGGGCTATAGCCACCTGATGCAAAATGCCGATCTCACGTGGGCGCAGAATCTGGGCTCGGTGACAGAACTGTTGTCAGGTGAGTTCTACCGGTGGCTCGGCCGCAGCACGTCGCATCAGCTGTGGTCGTCGGCAATGGTGTTTACGCCGACGGTGCGCGGCATGTTTGGGCTGGAGTGGAACGCGGCCGAGAACACGCTGACGGTCACGCCAAATCTTCCCGCGCAGTGGAATGAGGCGAAGATATCGGGGATTCCGATTGGCGATCGACGAGTCGGTCTGGAGATGCGAAGGACCGGCGCGACGCTCATCGTCACCCTTATTGGCGATGCGGCGAAAGGAGTTAAACTTCGCTCGCGAGCACCGGGGGTTGCAACCGGCGCGGCCGAGGGCGGCCTGCGGATTCCGCTGCCTGCGGTCGAAGTTGGAATCGAACATGGGCTGCCCGTTACCGGGGCGGCGACGTCTCAACTCAAAGTTCTAGATCAGCAAAAATCTGCGCGCTCGCTGCGGCTGCGGCTCTCCGCACCAGCCAACAGCATTCAGACCTTGTCGCTTCGCGTGAACGATGCGAAGCTTCGTCCGCGGATTGAAGGGGCAGAGTTGACCGCTGACTCGGGTCACATGCGGGTACAGTTGCCGCAAGGGACGGGGTATGTGGAGAAAACGGTGACGGTCTCGTGGTAGCGCTTCAGACTTCGAGCCGTCGATGAGACAGCGACTCTAGTCCCCCCGCACCCACAATAAGTCGACAATTCTGAGGCGCGGGTCGAGCAGGATGACTCTGTGGCCCAGCGCAACGCGGGACCAATACTTTGGCAATATCGGCAGACGATCGGTACATTGATCGGGCAAGGGCTGAACGCGGCGCTGCAAGCCCGCCGGCAGAATTCGGTCGCGTTGCAAGCGGCGATCTAATCCGGGTGGCAGGCGATCACCGTTTCCTCGTCCTGATTGCGAGCCGTCTCGGTCATCGACGAAACATTCACCAATGATGCGCCGTTCGTACCGGGAAAATCCCTCCGGAACAGTGCGGTTGTACTCTGCATTGTGATCGTCGTCATCGTCGTAGCGATCTCGACTCATTTCAGCGCGGGGCGCGCTGTCTTCCCGGTAGACCATCTGGGCTTCCGGCTGTGGCGCTGGCTCTGGCTGTGTTGCCGGTTGCGGCTCTGGTTGTGGCTCCGGCTGCTGTGGCGGGGCTGCTTCAACGAAACTTTGCGCGGCCCAGACGAGCACCGCCTCCGATTGGACTTCTGCCGGCTTCTTGCCGGTCGCAGCGGCCACTCCGGTTCCTGCGGCTGCGCCTACGCCTGCGCCGATAGCCGCACCTTTTCCGCCGCCCGCCATGGCGCCAACAATTGCGCCAAAGGCGGTGGTGCCGCCGATCTTTGTGACGTTCGATTTGGCATGCGATTCGCCCTTAATCACTATGGAAGGGAGATTCACCGAGTAGGTGCGAGCGCCGGAACGGATGGTCCGCAGACTCAGGTCGAGCTCGCCAGGGTTGCTCAATCGTCCGGAGCGCTCCACCTGTACGACTTCGCCCGTAACCGCGGCGCCTTTGCGGAACAGTGCCCGCCCGTTCCGCGTGATCGGAGCTACAAGGGTTCCGTGAAAGGGCTGGCCGACGCTGGCAGTCTCGCTGCTCAGATTCTCGTCGATCCGAACCTGCACCGATGCTCCTTCAGGAATATCGGCGATAAGTTCCTCGGCCGCCAGCGGAATGGCAGAAATGATTAGCAATACGATTGCGAGCTTCCGCCCGAGATACTGGTTCATGGAACGCCTCAATGTCGGCAGATTTGGGTTCTTTGAACTCTCATGGTAGAGCGGATTCCAAGCTCGGGCATGTATCAGAAGGCCATGTCCTGGCGGGGGCGCGGGGTCCTTCGACTGCGCTCAGGATGACTTTTTTGTGGGTTTACGAGTTTATGGGTTCACGAGCGCTTGAGGGCTTCGAGTTCGTCCAGCGTGCGCGGCCAGTCGGAACCAAGTAGGCGCGACAGGCTGCGGTCGGCCAGAACTCGGCCTCCAGTCTGGCATTTGGCGCAGTAGTTGGTTTCGTTGTCGGCGTATCGGATGCGTTGGATTTTTTCTCCACACCTGGGGCAGGGTTGGCCGTAACGACCGTGGGCTGCCATGCCTTCGCGGAAGGCGGTGACTTTTTCTGGAAACTTGTTCGCTGCTTCGGCATGCAGGCGGTCTGTCCAAATGTTTAAGGTATTGCGCGTCGCGGCGTAGAGGTTTTCCCAATCTTGCGGCTTGAGTTTGCTTGTCAGAGTGAGCGGTGAGAGTTGCGCGGCGTGCAGGATCTCATCGGAGTACGAGTTGCCGACTCCGCTGAGGATTCGCGGATCGGTCAGAGCGCGCTTCAGCGTGCGGTTCTCGGCCGTGAGTGCCGCTTTGAAAGTTTCCAGAGTGCTGGAGGAAATTTCAATTCCGCCCGGATCGATAGAGTGCAAAGCTGCTTCTCCATCGAGCAGGTGCAGTGACGCTCGTCGCTTGGAGCCAGCTTCGGTAAGTACGAGCGATCCGGCGGGGAAGTCGAACGCGGCAAGATTCTGGCGGCCGCCGAGCATCGCATCCTTTGGGCGCCAGTGCAGGCGTCCGGCGATCATGAGGTGGAGCACCAGCCACAGGTCGCCCTCGACACCGATGGCGATGCGCTTGCCGATGCGGCGAAACTCGGTGACGACACGGCCTTCAACACTTTGCAGAGGCGGAGTCGCGGTTCGCAACAGGAACGGACTCGCCAGCCGGATATGCTCGATTGGCTGCGCGAAGATGCGCTCTTTCAGAGCGAAGATGTAGGCCTCGATGTCGGGGAGTTCGGGCATGGGTGTTCGTATTCCATCACATCGCTGAACTTGTTGAATTGTGACTAAGATGAAAATACGCTAGGACCATGGCAAGAATAATTCAGATCCGCAATGTTCCTGACTCTGTTCATAAAGTCCTCAAGGCGCGGGCGGCCTTGGCTGGAATGTCGCTTTCGGATTATCTGTTAGCGGAGATCAGAGACATTGCCGAGAGGCCGACCCTTACCGAGATGCGGAAGCGCCTGCAGACGCGGAGGCCAGTTTCAGAGCAACTCGATAGTGTTCGGCTCATACGGGAAGAGCGCGATGCGAGATGATCGTAATCAACGATCGTGCTTGACGCGTTCTGCCGCAGTTGACTGGGGTCTTGCAGGGGACTGCGGGGCGCGCATCGAAACCCAAATCCACGCGCGCAACGACGCGAATTTTGTGGCGGTCTCGGCGCTAGCGTAGACTACTTCGTATGATTTTGCATCAACTGGTTCTTCTCTTTCTTCTCTCAGCTCTTCCTGTATTTGCACAGAACTCAGAAAAGCCTGCCGCACCTCCAGTGGACGCGGCTCCAAAGCCGGGAGAGCCGATGAAGAATCCGCTTCCGGCGGATAAGTCTGTGGCGCAGTCGATTACTGTGGATGGGAAGATCATTCGTTACACGGCGACCGTCGGCACGATCACTTTGAAGCGCAACGACGACAAGGCGACTGGCGTCGTGATGTACACGGCCTATACGGTGGATGACGCGAGGGGCGATTCTAAGGGCGACCAGCGGGGCGAGAGCAAGGGCGAAATGAAAAGCGCTGCTCATCGGCCGGTCACGTTCGCGCTGAACGGCGGGCCGGGGGCTTCGTCGGTTTATCTGAACCTGGGGGCAATCGGGCCGAAGCATATCGCGTTTGCAAACGAGGGCGATTCGCCTTCGGATCCGGCGACGTTGACGGACAACCCCGGAACCTGGCTCGGCTTTACGGACATGGTATTTATCGATCCGATTGGCACTGGATTTTCTCGGTCGCTGGTTGACGAGGCGGAGACCAAGAAACTGTTTTATTCGGCCACTCCTGATGTCGAATATTTGTCGCTCGTGATCTACAAGTGGCTGGTGCAAAACGACCGCCTGCTCGATAAAAAATATCTTGTTGGCGAAAGCTACGGCGGGTATCGCGGGCCGAGGATTACGCATTATCTGCAATCGCGGCTTGGCGTGGCGATGAACGGGCTGGTGCTGGTGAGTCCTTATCTCAATCCGGAGACGGGCGATGGCAATCTGTCGCCGATTCCATGGATGACGACGCTGCCTTCGATCACGGCGGCGCACATTGAGGCGGAAGGGAAATTAACTCCTGAAGCGATGCAGCAGGTGATGGCGTATACGCGTGGAGATTACGCGTCGGCGCTGCTCAAGGGGCGCAGTGACACGGCCGCAACCGACGCCATGATCGCGAAAGTTACGGAGTTGACGGGGCTCGATCCGAAATATGTGAAGCTTGCTGGCGGACGCCTGGAGATTGAGGCTTATCTTCGAGAAGTCCACCGGTCGAAGGGTCTGCTAGGCAGTGTCTACGATTCGAACGTAACTGCGCCCGACCCGTATCCTTACTCGCCGACACAGCAGAGTGGAGATCCGATACTAGAGAGCATTATTGCTCCGACAACCAGCGCGATGGTCGACTTCATCACCCACACAGTTGGATGGAAAAATGACGCGCGCTACGAGGCGTTATCGTATGACGTCAACAAACAATGGGAGCGCAATAACGACTTACGCAAGGGCGCGGTGGGAGATTTACGAGAGTCGGTTGCGGCCGATCCGAAGCTACGGGTGCTGATCGTGCATGGATGGAACGATCTTTCCTGTCCGTTCATGGGGTCGGTGCTGACGGTGGATCAGATGCCCGTGATGGGCGATGTGAACCGGGTGCAGGTGCATGAGTTCCCCGGCGGGCATATGTTCTACACGCGGCCGGGGAACCAGGGGCAGTTGCACAAGTTGGCGGAAGAGATGGTGAGGGCGCACTAGGCTGGGAGAGTTGCCCGCCGGAGAGCCGCCGGGACGGCGGCGCTACGAAGTACTGTTGGTTCGTCTCGCATTCAGTGCGCTTATTTTTGCGCTGCCCTATTTTCAAGATAAAAGATACCGGGCGGAAGTTCCGGCTCCGCCGAGCCGTCCGTTCGAGCATCGGACGCCGCGAAATTCATCTTCGTTCTGGTGTTGTGTTCGATCGCCTGCCCGCGACCCATGTAGAGCGAGAAATCTCCGCGGACATCCAGTTCATGGCCCAGGCCGACAAGTTGCTGACGAATCTCGATGGGCACGCGATTCTCGATGAGGATTTTGCAGCCGATATCGAAATTACTCGGCACGGTGAAGCGCGCGAGTTCCATTGCCGCCTGCAGCGTCATGCCGTAGTCGACCACGTTGGATACAAATTGCGCGTGTGCCAAAGGTTGGTTCGCTCCCCCCATGATCCCAAAGCCAATATGTTCGTCTCCGTGCTCCATGAAAGCGGGGATGATGGTGTGGAAGGGGCGCTTTCGCGGGGCTAGGGCATCGGGCTTGTCTGCATCCAGCATAAAAAGCGCGCCTCGATTCTGAAGCACAAATCCCATGCCGCGAACCGTGATGCCGGAGCCGAATGATGAGTAGTTGCTCTGGATGAGAGAGACGATGTTGCCTTCGCGATCGACAGCCGTGAGATAAGTTGTGTCGCTCGCGGGCGGCCGGCCTGCATCGGTTTGGCAATTTGCTCTTTTGGCATCCACCAGCTGAGCGCGCTCTTTGGCATATTCCTTGGAGAGGATGCCTGCGACCGGAACATTCGCAAACTTAGGGTCAGCGTTATAGCGCGCGAGATCGGCGTACGCCAGCTTCATGGCTTCGATCTTTTTGTGAAGTTCCGGGGCGCTGATGGGGCCACTCTTCTCTGCGGGGAACTGCTCCATGATATTGAGCATCTCGAGCGCCGCCATGCCTTGGCCATTGGGCGGCAATTCATAAACCTTCCAGCCGCGATAGGTAGTCGAGATCGGTTCGACCCACTCGGGGACAAACTCACTGAGGTCCGCGGCGGCCATCGTGCCGCCGAGATCGCGCGAGGTGGCAAGGATGGATTCCGCGATTTCGCCGGAGTAAAAGGTCTTCGATCCTCCGTCAGCCAGCAATCGGAGCGCTTTCGCTACGTCCGGATTCTTAAATTCTTCGCCAAGCTGCGGTCCTGCATCGTGCATCAGGAACACGCGGCGCGATTCCGGATCTTGCATCAGCTTCTCGCGAGCTTCCCGCCAGTCCATGCCGATCAGTTCTTGAACTGCGAATCCGTGCTCGGCGTAGAAGATCGCTGGGAAAAAAAGTTCCTTCCACGGAAGCCGACCGAAGCGCCCATGCAAAGCGTTCCAGCCTGCGACTGCTCCCGGAACGGTGACCGCGTCGATTCCGGTCGCGGGCATTTTAGTGATGTCTTTGGCCTTCAAATGTTCGATGGTGAGAGCTTTGGGCGCCCAGCCGCTGGCATTCAGACCATAAAGTTTTCCACTTTTTGCCTCCCAATAGATGGCGAAGAGATCGCCGCCCATGCCGTTCATGTCGGGCTCCATCACACCGAGTGCGGCGTTGGTGGCGATGGCAGCATCGACGGCTGAACCGCCGCGAGCCAGGATCTCCGCTCCCGCCTGCGAGGCTTGCACCTGGCTGCTGGCGACGATTCCATAACGCGACATCACCATGGATCGCGCGTTGGTTCGATCTTGCGAAAACGCCGTAAGACTGAGGCTGATGATGACGCAGAAAGGTATAAGAGGGCGCATGCGGTGGTCTCCCTGGATGGAAAGCCATTTTCAGTGGAGCGGCGGAAGATGTCAACGATTGGAAAAATGGAGTTGAATAGCGGCAGGGAAAAAATGGCGGAGAGTGAGGGATTCGAACCCCCGATACCCGTTAAGGTATGCCGGTTTTCAAGACCGGTGCCATCAACCACTCGGCCAACTCTCCGGATCGGACTGATTTTATTATAGTGCGAGTTGGCGGCGCGGTTTTGCGGTGGTTTGTGATTAATGAACGATAGTTTCTTGGTGCAATCGTTTGTTTCGAGCAGCCCCTGAAGGAGCTTATCTTGCGGGGCTTCGGTGCTATCGCTAAAGCGATAGCCTGATACGAAGCCCGTGCTGCATTGGGTGCGGGCTTAGTTGCACAGGTCCTTCGCGTTGCTCAGGATGACAGGGTTGAGATGGGTTTAGTTCGTGCCGTTGGGGTAGACGAGGATTTTGCTGGCTTCTCCGGTTTTTAATCTGGCCATGGCTTTTGAGAAGTCTTTCATGGGGATGCGGTCGGTGATTACGGGGTGGAGATCGAGGCGTCCGCTCTTCAGCAGGGCGGTCATCTGGTACCAGGTTTGGTACATGCGGCGGCCGTTGATGCCTTGGATGGTGATGCCTTTGAAGATGATGTCTTCGGAGAAATTCAGCGGGATGGGTTTCGAGGTGAGGCCGAGGAGGGAGATGCGGCCTCCGCTGCGCACGATGTCGAAGGCGGTGCGGATGGCGTCGGGGTGTCCGGCCATTTCGAGAACGACGTCGACACCTTGGCCTCCGGTTTTTTCGTGGATGATCTTGCGCACGTCTTCTTTTGACGGATCTAGCGCGTGATCGGCTTGCATTTTGGTGGCTAGTTTGCGGCGGTGCTCGTTGACTTCGATGGCGAAGATTGTGGTGGCTCCTACCGCGCGGGCCACGGCGATGGAGAATAAGCCGATTGGGCCGCATCCGGTGACGGCTACGGTTTTTGCGGCGATTTCTCCGGCTAACACGGTGTGGACGGCGTTGCCCAGTGGGTCGAGGATGGACGCGTACTCTTCTGGAATTTCGGGGTCGAGCTTCCAGATGTTTGACTCTGGGATGACGACGTATTCGGCGAAGGCTCCGTTGGCATCGACGCCAATGATTTTTACGTTCTGGCAGATGTGGGCTTCGCCGGTGCGGCACTGCAGGCACTTGCCGCAGGCGACGTGCATCTCGGCGGAAACGAAGTCGCCTTCTTTTACGCTGGTCACTTCGTCGCCGAATGCGACGACCTCGCCGCAAAATTCGTGTCCGGGGATGAGCGGAGGCTTGATGCGGCCCTGGGCCCAGCGGTCCCACTCATAGATGTGAAGGTCGGTGCCGCAGATGGAAGCGACTTTTACTTTTACCAGGACTTCGTTGCGTCCGTAGGTTGGGATGGGGACTTCTCGAATTTCCGCGCCCGGCGCGGCCTCTGGTTTCACTACTGCTTGCATCGTGCCGGACATGGAGTTCCTTACAGGTACGGAATTTACAGAAGCAAACGGTTCATTTTACACTGCGGGGGAGCGGGCAGGAGTGCCCGCTCTACACTGATCGCTTGGCGATCTTGAAATCTTCCGAGCGGCCGCGGGGGATGCTGAGCGTCTGCCACTTTGTCGAGCGCAGGTGTTTCGCCAAAAAAACAATTTGGCCGGTGTGCTGCGCGTAGTGCGCCAAGGCGCGATTCAGCGCCTGCAGCACGGTGTGCGGTTCCTGGCGAATCGTGACCGTGCGCATGATGTCTTCCGGTTTGAGTTCATCGATGGCGGCGAAAACGTAGGACCAGGCTTGCTCCCACCAGCGCATGACTTCTTCGCGCGTTGTTGTTGCCGAAATTTCGAACTCCTGGTCGCGAAAACGGTCGGGCTTCTCGCCGTCAGTGGTGAGGAAGTCGGTGAAGCGAGAGCGGGCGTTGCCGGCGACGTGCTTGACGAGTGCGGCGATGGAGTTCGATTCTGGATCGATGGCGATGAAGAATTGATGTTCTTCTAATTGAGCGAGAGCTTTCTCACCCATGCGATGGTGCCCGCGAAACTGGCGCTTGATTTCTTCGAGGTAGTAGGCGGCAAGGTCTGTCATGGTTTTAGATTCCATTTTCTCAAACGCAGAGAGGGATTACTTCGTCTGCAGGTCGCATGCTACGCGGAAGCCGTAGTCGGCGTATTTGAAATCGGGCGGGATGCTGGAGCGTGCGGCGCACCGTGAAATTTTGATTTGGTGACGCCATGATCCTCCGCGAGAAGCGCGCCGCTGGCCGCTTTCGGGGCCGCGCGGATTGCGTTCGGGAGAGGATGAGTAGTGGGCGGCTCCATACCAGTCGCTGCACCATTCATGCACGTTGTCACACATGTTGTAGAGGCCGAATCCGTTGGGCTCGGCGAGGCCGACTGCCTCGGGGCCAGTTTTCCAATTTTCGGCGCATCTTCTTGCGTAGTCGGGAAGCGACTGGGGCTCGGCGTCTCCCCAGGGATAAAGTTTGTCTTCCAATCCTCCACGGGCGGCGCGTTCCCACTCGGCTTCGGAGGGCAAGCGATACTTCACTGGGCCTTGGTCACTTTCTTTCGAGCTTAGCCATGCGCAATATCGGACAGTATCGTGCCACGACACGCCCACGACCGGCTGGCGAGGATCGTTGAGGTGGGCGTCCATCCAAAATGGCGGAGGTGAGGACGTCGCCGCGGCATGCTTGAGAAATCGAGCATAGTCTGCGTTCGTGACTTGATACTTCGCCAGCAGGAACTCGTCGACCCACAATCGGTGCGGAGGCTTCTCGTTGTCTTGTCCGGTATCGCAGCCCATCAGGAACCAGCCCGAGGGAATGCGGGCGAACTCGGGCAGACCGACGTTGCTTGTGCGATTCGAGAGTTGGATCGCCGCGGGATCTTTGATGAGGAGGTCCGACTTCGTCATGGTTAGCGTAGTTTGCGAACTACATCTTCAATTTTATTCTCTTGAAACAGGCGGATGCCAGCGACTCCCTCGGCCCCTGCATCCAAACACGCAGGCGCGTTTTCGAGCGTGATTCCGCCAAGAGCGAGTACTGGGATTCCGATTTCGCCTAAATTGCGCAGCGCGTCGAGACCTGCGGCTCCCACGTCGGGAGCGCCGCGCTTTTCAAAGATCGGAGCGAGCACTGCAAAGTCGGCTCCGCCAACAGCGGCGCGAGATATGTCTTCTGGCGAGTGGCAGGACACGGCGAGTATCGGAGTGTTGCTGCGCTTGGTAATCTGCGCGTCACTCATTTTCCAAATCGACTTTACCTCTTGTGGCGAGATGTCTTCGGCGGGTAGATGAACGCCGTCCGCTCCGGATGCGAGAGCAACGTCGGTGCGGGAGTTGATCAGAATTCTTGTCGAGGCGGAATTTTCGCGCACGAGCGCGACGGCCTCATGCGCTAACTTCTCCAACTCTCGCGTAGTGAGATCTTTTTCGCGAAGTTGGATGTAATCGACTCCGGTGCGGGCGGCTTCGGCTATTTTCGCGAGTAGCGCTTTGCGCTGCGAAGCTTGGTCGCTTGCAAACTGTCGGCGGTCGGTGATGTAGTAAAGCAGACAGCGTTCAGACATTGTCTTTGTGTGGAGCGGGTCGTCCCTACGGGACTTAATCTTTTTCTCGCTTCATACCCAGCGCTAACGCGCTGGGCTAAGCTTGGTCGCCCCTTCCGGGGCTGGCTCAACAACTTTCGAACTTTTCGCCCGCACTGACGGCTGAGAGCCGAGAGCCGAGCTTAGAGCTGACAGCCGAGAGCTTAGAACTGACAACTTCGAGCTTAGAACTGACAGCTCTTACTGATACGCCTTCGTCCGCTTTGTACAAAAGCGGTTTATTGGGCTGAAAAGAGTTTCAAATTCTCTGCTTTCCAGCGCATGGCGTCGTGGATGCGGTTGCGCCCGCTGGGATGATCAAAGAAAATCCATTCTTCGACCGGGCCGGGGCTCATCTTTCTATACTCGCCCAAGTGAATGGCACCCTGCGCGAACCCGTCAGGTTGGCGGCTGGTGTTGATCCCGAACATGTCGGCCTCGTGCTCTTCCGTGCGGATGTAGGTGTTGAGGATCGGAGTCAGCACAAAGAAAAAGATCGTGACGAGCAGCATGAAAAGCGGGAGCGCGGCGGTATCGGTAACGCCGCGAATCTGCCACTTTTCTTCCCAGCGCTCAAGAGCCCGGTTCACACTGCCGTGAAGGAAGAGAAAAGCAAGCACGATGACGATCAACATAAAGATGATGAATTTGTAGACATGATTGAGGACGTAGTGGCCCATCTCGTGTCCCATTACCGCCTGTATTTCTTCCGGCGAGCCGCGGCGAAGCAAGTTGTCGTTCAGGGTGATGCGCATGGTGTTGGCGAAGCCGCTGACGTTGGCGCTCATGCGCGTGGTCTGTTTCGACGCGTCGATTTCGTAGACGTTTTTCGCCGGAATACCGTTGGCGCGGGCCATGCTGAGGATCGGCTCTACTATTTTTGGATCGTCGAGCCGGGTGACTTTGTTGAAGATCGGGATGATGTATACGGGAGCGATAAGCACGGTGATGATGAAGAAGACAATCGTGACCACGGCACCCCAAATCCACCAGGTTTTTTGCAGGCGCCGAACGATACCCACCAACACCATGAACAAAATGCCGCCAAGGACGAGGTTGACGGCGATCTCCTTGAACTGATCGCCCATCCAAGGGCCGAAGGTCTGAGTGGCGAGGCCGTATTTGTGCTCCCGAGTGTAGCCTTCGTAGACCGCTAGCGGAAACCCGAGGATGTAGGTGAGAACGACGTATTCGGTCCAATAGACAAAAGTGTGGACGGGTTTGAAGCGGGTGACGCGCTCGGAAAGATCGCGCATTCGCGCCGACCAGCGAAGGTTCAGCAACAGCAGGGCAACGATCACTCCGTAGAGAAAGTACCAGAGAGTCAACCAGTAGCCGCCTTCAAAATACGCATTGGATCGGGCCGTTTTGTCGGCGGGAATTTGGGCCAGATAGGCGTTGGTCGCAGCCTCGGCATCGAAATGCTGCGAGGCTTTGGCTTCTTCAGGAAGCTGAACGACTGAAGGCATCTCGTTGGCGGAGGGCGGCTGCGCCAGGGCAGAAACGAGGGCGAGAAAAATAACGCCTGCGAGAATCAAGAAACGCCAGCGGGCGAGAATGAATAGCTTCATTGCAGTTTGGCTCCAAGACACGGTTGCGCTGAAAAGTGTATACGAAATTTCACCGATGAAGGTTCAGAGCGAGAAGGGCCTTCTTGCTAGGGTTGCCTATTGCGCCGGGGAAATGCGGATCCCTCGCTTCGCTCGGGATGACAATTTGAAGTGGGGGTAACTGTCTAACTAAGACTCGCAATCGCGTTCAGGGGCGGGTGCGGGCGATCTCGGGCACCGCGGGTTCGGTTCCGGGGCGCTTGCTCTGGTGCTGGCCTAGATGGTATTTCGTTAGCCCTTCTTTCAGGAACTCGAAACTCTCTTCCGGCGAATCGGACATCTTGAATAGATCCATGTCGGTCGCGGATATGACTCCGGCATCGACCATGGCGTCGAAATTGATAATTTTCTTCCAGTATTTGCTGCCGTAGATGACGACAACGATCTTCTTCGCCAGCTTTTCGGTCTGGGCGAGGGTGAGGATCTCGAAGAGTTCGTCGAGCGTTCCGAAGCCTCCGGGAAAAATGACCAAGGCCTTGGCGAGGTATGCGAACCAGAATTTTCGCATGAAGAAGTAGTGAAATTCGAAGTTGAGCGATGGAGTGATGTAGGGGTTCGGGTTCTGCTCAAATGGCAAATGAATGTTGAGGCCGATAGTTTTCCCTCCAGCCTCGTGGGCGCCGAGGTTCGCCGCCTCCATAATGCCGGGACCGCCGCCGGTGGTGACGACAAAGCGGTGGCGTTTTGCCGGAATCTTCGATGACCAGTCGGTTAGCAGGTGGGCGAGTTTGCGCGCATCTTCGTAATAGCGAGCCATATCGACATCAGCTTCAGCGCGCTTCAGAGCTTTGGAATATTGTTCCGCTGCTTCGGCCGCAGCCGAGTGGGTGCCCTGCACGTCGGTGAGGCGACTGCTGGCGCGTTCGTGGCTGTGGATACGAGCGGAGCCAAAAAAAACGACAGTGTCCTGAATCTGCTCGCGCCGAAAGCGGGAGAGCGGCTCACTATACTCGGCCAGCAGACGGAGAAGCCTGCCGTCGGGACTGTTGAGAAATTGATCGTTCTCATATGCCAGGGGAGCGGGGGTCAAAATATGATCGGTCATAAGGGGAGTCTTTAAGAAATTACGGAAGAACTTCGATTCGTCAATATTCTTAGTTTTTAATCTTCTTCACGATATTGGATTGCTTCCCAGAAGCCGATCCATACATTGAGAACGCCGAGCCCGGTTGCAAGTCCGCGAGCGAAACCGCTGGCGACGAAGGCCCGAAGCGCGGGAAAGTTTGACAGGAGCGGATTATCTGACCACTCCGGACGCCAGGGAACGATCATCAGCATCACTCCAAGGGTGGCGCACAGAAAGACGAATAAAAGAACGCCAATCCGGCGGAGCCAGACGCGGCCCGCAGAAGGCGGAATTCGCACCGGCATCGCTAGTGGAGTGGGCGACTTGCGAGGGGCATTCACTTCCTCGACATCGGCGGAGTCGCTGGCAAAAGGCAGTTTAGGGTCGGAAATCATTGAGCGCTATTGTGGGACGCGTGGGACCAGATCGCATCCACACTGCAGGTTCGGACCCACCCCATGCATTTTACGACTTTAGAGCCTGAATGCGCTGAGCGACATCGCGATAATCGATGTTTGCTCCGTACACGCTGGTAAAGTGCCGCAAAGCTGCGGGCTTATCCATGGCGGTTTCGCAAGCCGAACCTAACTCGTAGTTGATAGCGAGTTTGGCTTCCGTATCGAGGCCGGGGATTCCGAGCGCTTTTTCATACCAGCGAATCGCGGCCTCTGGCACTCCTTTATCGAGGAAGCACTGCGCCAGCCATGTGTATGTTTGCACCGGCTGATTGAAAGCCGCACCGCGTTCCATCGAGGTGCAGACCTTTTGCAATTCGGTGATGGCTTCGTCGAGCAAGCCCATTTCGCGGAACGCCACGCCCAGGTTGTAATGCGTTTCTGGATCGTCGTCGCCAACCGCAACGTCCTCTTCCAATTCTTGCTTGAGTTCGCCGAACATCTCCGAAAGATCGACGCCCACGACGGGATTAGCGGCTTGCGGTGCGGCGGGAATCGCAGGCGCAGCAACCTGCAGCGGAGGGGCTAGGCTCGCCGCCGCCACGATCGGTTCGACCTGTGCAGCCGGTGGAACAGGTATAGCGGCAGGAGGATTAATGTTCGTCCAGCCCTTCGAAGCGGACGGCGCGGCCACTGTTTTAGCCGGAACCGGTACGGGTATCGTCGCTGGCGCTTCGAGCGGTGCCGCCTGCGGGAATGAATCGCCGAGAGAATGTTCAAGGTCGGCAACCAGCGAGTCAAGGTCGCCTACAGACAGGGCCTCATGCACCGGAGCAACCGCGGGTAACTCATCAGGCTGAGAAGTCGCGTGCTGATCCGTGACCGCGAAAAAAGGCTCGTCGTCAACGTCCAGCGAGAGCGCACTGCTCACAGCGAAATCGTCGTGCGGGGCACCCGGAGTTGCCACCATTTCAGGCGTAACCGCGAGCTCAGGAGCTTCGGATGCGTCGACTTCGCATTCAAATTCAGCCGCGAGATCGGACCCGTCGGCGTTAATCTCAGTGACGTCAGCCTCAACTTCCGCCGCGGGTTGGGCGGCTGAAGCTAACGCGGCGTGCAGCGGAGCCAGAATGCTGGCATCTTTTGTGAGTGTTTCGAGCTTCTCAATACCGGACCGAGCCTGCTCCGTCATGAAGTGCTCAAGGTAGAAGCGGACCTCTTCGACCGTCTCAGCAATTTCAGGGTTCGAAGCGCTGAGGTCGTTCCCGGCGGTCGCAACGGGCGCGGCCGGCGCATGAATCGGCAATTCTTCCGAGATGGAGTCTTCCCAGTTTCCGGCAAGTTCGGTCGCAGGGCTGACCTCAAGTTCGGCGGTTTCCTCGTGCGGAGTGGGCGCTTCGACGGATAATTCTTGAATCGCAAACTCTTCGATCGTTGGCGTGGCGGAAGCGACCGGCCATGGAGCGGCGCCGCCGGCTGCGGCTGCGCGAGACGCTAACGGAGCCTCTGCCGCGGAAGTGGCTTTTGCAACGCGAGTTTTCGAAGCGGCCAACTCGGAGGTCTGCTCATAGCGCGACGCCAGTTCGCCGTAACGAACCGCTTCATCGGGGAACCCGGCATCGCTATACACACCCTCGAGCGTGCGGCAGCAAACTGCGGCCTCGGTGAATCGCTTGAATCGGGTGTGGAGCGCAGCCAGGCGCTGGTTCAAACGCGCGTCATTCGGTGCCCGCGGTAGAACCTGCAGCAAGGGCACAATTGCCTTTTCCGGCAAATTATAGGAGAGGAACAGGTCGGCATCTGTGACTGCGGAGCGCACCGCGATGGCCACGTCATCGGGGAACGACTGATCGATAGCCGGCGAGGTGGCTTCCAACTCCTCGATGATCATCGTGCCTTCTTCCGGTGAGATGCCGGCAGCCGTATTCGCCGAATCCATCAATTCCAGGACTTGCTGGTAGTTCTGCAAGTGGACCTGGTTCTGCGGCTCTGCCGTGGTCAACATCTGGTAGAGATCGCGAGCGCGCTCAAGGTTGCCGCTCTTGACGCAGGAATGTGCCATCAACTCCGTAATTTCATTGACGTGCGTGGTCTCGCCCGCTTTATTCAGCAGCATCAGCAGCGAGTCAAGAGCGCTTGAATCGTCACGCACGTGAGAGATCATGCTGTGCAGGGTCTGCAGCAACTTGCCGGAATCCGCGGCCAGAAGGCGGTCGGCATGATGCGAGTAAATTTCCAGCGCCTCGTGATAGTGGCCCAACCGCGCGCTGGCTTCCCCGAGCAGAAAGAGGCCCTCGGTATCGTTATGCACCGTTAATAGCTTTTCAGCAACCGGAGCGGCCTTGTCGACATTGCCGATCCGCACATATGCCTTCAGCAGATCGCGCAGACCTTCCGGATGGGAATCAAGATCGGCGGCCTTCTCCAAATAAGTGATCGCGCTCTTTGCATCGTCGGCTTCAAGAGAGGCCTTGCCTCGTAACAGCAGCACGTAGCTGTTGCCCGGGTCGAGCACCAGCATGCGCTTCAGAATTTCTTCGGACCCGGCAAGCGATCCACGCGCACGCAAAGTGTCGGCGGCGGCGGCGAAGATTTCCCATGCTTCTTTCTTCTTGTTGAGCTTTACGTAAACTTCCGCGAGCTTGACCCGCATGGGAACGTTTTCCGGGTCCATCTCAAGCACTTTTTGAAACAGCCGGACTGCCTGCTCGAGATCGCCAGCCTTCATGAAATCTTCGGCGACCTGCAGATATTGCGCTCTGGCGTCATTGAACAAGCCCTGCTGCGTGTAGAGCTCAGCCAGCTTCAGCGAGGAGTCGACACTCGGCTTCAGCTTGGTGATCTTTTTGTACATGGCGATGCCCTTGACCGTGAAGCCCTGCGCCGCATACGCATCGCCTACAGTCTTGAAGCATTCGATCGCTTTCGCGCTGTCGCCCATCCGCGAGTAAAGATCGCCGATGGTGTTATTAACCGTCAGGTCCTTGGGATCGTGCTTGAGGACCTTCTCGTATTCAGTGATGGCGTTCTGCAGCTTTCCCTGCTGGACGAACTTCTCCGCTGCGTTGAGAACCTTCTGTTTGTTGAAGCCAAAACCAAACGCCATAATGTATGCGGACTCCACCCTTATCCCTGGGCTTGGCCGCGAATTCCGCTTGCCGCGCCGAACAGGTCCGTTCTTCGCCGGGAGATTCCGAGGCGAACCCCCGCAATTTGATTTGCGGAGTAAGGTAATTGTAAGGCCGGGTAGTGTTAGTCCGATGGTTACCGACGATTACCGGATGTTACCGAAGGGGAGTGTACGTTGGTGTTTCAGTTGATTCCGTTCTACTTGCCGGCTGCGGCCTGAGTGCGCTCCCAGCGCGCGCGAATATCCGCTAGAAATTTCGTCTTATCCGCGCGCATTAACTGAACCAGTTGCTGATTCCCCGTTTCCTCATGCCCGGCAGCCCATAGGACCATCTCGGTAAGAACAGGAGCCAAATCCATCCCCTTACGCGTCAAAACGTAATTCACTTTTCGCCCATCCTGCGGATCAGGTTCGGCGGCGATGATTCCGTATTCAATCAGCTTGCGCAGGCGATCGGCGAGGATGTTCGTGGCTATCCCTTCGTAGCACTCCATGAATTCTTTGTAAGAGCGAAAGCCGCGCAGCATCATGTCGCGGATGATGAGCAGGGACCAGCGATCCCCCAGCATCTCGACTGAGGCGTTCAACGGACAACCCGACCGGCGCTCCAGCCCGGATTTCTTGCCCGACTTCTTCGTCACTTTTTTAAATTATAGATTATCGCTTGCAATTAGCAAGTGATATTTGTTAGCTTACTTTCCTTGGAAGCCAACCGTCAAATTCAAAATGAGGTGCAAGTCATGCAGTTCAATCCATATCTCTTTTTCAGCGGCCAATGCGAAGAAGCATTCAAATTCTATGAGAAGTTGCTGGGTGGCAAAATTATCGCGATGATGCCGCATGAGGATACTCCCGCCGAGAACGCGGTTTCGCCGGAGTGGCGCAAAAAAATCATTCATGCCCGGATGGAAGTGGGGGACCAGCTTTTGATGGGCAGCGACGCGCCTCCCGATCGTCAAAGCCAGCCGCAGGGATTCTCCATCAACATCAGTTTTACCGATCCGGCGGAAGCAAAGCGCATGTTCGAGGCTCTGGCAGAAGGCGGCTCCGTCATGATGCCCTTCAGTGAAACGTTCTGGGCGAAGGGATTTGGCATGCTTACCGATCGCTTCGGAATTCCGTGGATGATCAACTGTGAGAAGGCCATGGAGAAAGCCGCCTAACTGACAAAGGATTTTTGAACAGGTTTACTTTATGAAGGAGAGAAAGTGCAGAAGATAACCCCATTTTTGTGGTTCGACGGCCAGGCAGAAGAAGCAGCAAACTTTTATGTGTCGATTTTCAAAGATTCGAAGATCGATGGCGTATCGCGGTACGGCGACGCGGGACCTGGTCCCAAAGGGTCCGCGATGACTGTGTCATTTACCCTGCAGGAACAGAAATTTATTGCGCTCAACGGCGGGTCGCACTACCAGTTTTCTCCCGCTATTTCTTTTTTCGTGAATTGTGACGACCAGAAGGAAGTCGATGAATTGTGGGATAAGCTTTCGAGTGGCGGAAAGACCATGCAGTGCGCGTGGCTCACCGATAAATTCGGTGTGACATGGCAGATCGTCCCCAAGATCCTGATGGAGCTGATGCAGGACAAAGACCCTGTAAAATCCCAGCGAGTGATGAGGGCGATGATGAAGATGGTTAAGATCAATATTGAGGACTTGAAGCGGGCTTATCGCGGCGAGTAGGTCTTCACCGCGGACCCAACCGTGTTTGAAAGGGCACGAGTTCACTCGTGCCGTTCAGTGATTCGATATTCGAGCGCTTTAGCGCCTGCGGGAATTAAAGCGAGAATGATAAGGAGAAGATATGAGCCAGGTTCGAGTGCTGGTGGGGACGCGCAAGGGCGCGTTTGTTCTGACTGCGGATGGGAAGCGCGACAAGTGGGAGGTGAGCGGTCCGCATTTTGCGGGCTGGGAGCTCTATCACGTCAAGGGATCGCCGGTTGATCCGAATCGTCTGTATGCTTCGCAGTCGAGTGGATGGTTCGGGCAATTGCTGCAGCGGTCGAATGATGGCGGGAAGACCTGGGAACCGGTCGGCAATAAGTTCGCTTACGACGGCATTACGGGAACGCACCAGTGGTATGACGGAACGGCGCATCCGTGGGAGTTCAAGCGGGTGTGGCATCTTGAGCCTTCGCTGACTGAAGTGGATACGGTGTATGCGGGCATCGAAGATGCGGCGTTGTTCAAATCGACCGACGGGGCGCAGACCTGGGCGGAGCTTTCCGGATTGCGCAAGCACGGGACGGGGCCGCAGTGGCAGCCGGGAGGGGGCGGGCTTTGCCTGCACACGATCATTCTTGACCCGAGCGATCCGCAGCGGATTTACATCGCGATCTCTTCGGCAGGAGCTTTCCGGAGTGACGATGGCGGGAATTCGTGGAAGCCGATCAACAAGGGGCTTTACTCGAAATACATTCCAAATCCGACGGCTGAAGTTGGTCACTGCGTTCACCATGTCGCGATGAATCCGACGCGACCGGGCGTGCTCTTCATGCAGAAACATTGGGACGTGATGCGCAGCGACGATGCCGGCGATTCGTGGCAGAAAATAAGCGGCAACCTGCCAACCGATTTTGGATTCGTCATCGACATTCATGCGCACGAGCCGGAGACGATCTATGTTGTCCCGATCAAGAGCGACTCGGAGCACTATGTGCATGAGGGCAAGCTGCGCGTTTTCCGCAGCAAGAGCGGCGGCAATGAGTGGGAGCCGCTGACGAAGGGCCTGCCGCAGAAAGACTGCTATGTGAACGTGCTGCGTGATGCCATGGCGGTCGACTCCATCGATAAGTGCGGGATCTATTTCGGCACGACGGGCGGGCAGGTGTATGCGTCGGCTGATGCGGGAGATAGTTGGGCTCCGATCGTGCGCGATCTTCCGGCGGTGTTGTCAGTGGAAGTGCAGACGCTGAAGTAGGGGGGCGATCAGGATTGGTTGCGTGAATATGGTCAGAGTTGTTCTTCCCTATCACCTGCGAAATCTCGCCAAGGTGGGCAGCGAGGTGTCTCTCGAAGTGGATGGCGCGGTGACGCAGCGCTCGGTGCTTGATGCGCTCGAGGCGCGTTATCCGATGCTCTGCGGAACGATTCGCGATCATGGCACGTTGCAACGACGGGCGTTCCTGCGCTTTTTTGCTTGCCAGGAAGATTTGTCGCATGAGTCGCCGGACGCGCTGCTGCCGGAGGCGGTGGTGTCGGGGAAAGAGCCGCTGATTGTTATTGGGGCGATTGCGGGGGGCTAAACTGCAAGGGCTACAGGTCGCCGAGAATCAGGGACGCGAGACGAGATTCGAAATCTTCGTTCTCGCTGACTGGTCGGGAGCCATAAGATATCGGCTACCGTTGATCTGGATAGTAGAGACGGGGCTAGCCCCGTCTCTACGGTGAAAGGCGTTTCACTCGTTCGCTGCGCGCCTCGCCATCTGATTGAATACTCTATCGCTTACCCGTCGCCTCGCGCTGCAATTCGTCCAACACGGCAAGCACTTCTTCGCTGTGCTTTCTGGGGATGACATCCGTGAAGACACGAGCGATTTTGCCCTCGGGGTTGATGATGAAGGTGTGGCGAGAGGAGAAGTTGATCAGCGCCAGGTTCGTGAATGAACCGTACTGGCTCGACACGCTGTGATCCGGGTCAGAGAGGAGCTTGAATTGAAGGCCTTCTTTTGTGCAGAATTTCTGGTGCGAACTGGATGAGTCCAGGCTGATGCCCAGCACCACGGAGTTTCTCTTCTCGTATTCGACGTGATCGCGTTCGAAGTTGTGGGCCTCGACGGTGCATCCGCTGCTGAAATCCTTGGGATAGAAATACAAGACCACCCACTTGCCGTGATAATTACCGAGGCTGACCGGCTTGCCTTCCTGCGAGTTGAGGGTGAAGGCTGGGGCCATGCTGCCGAGGGGCGGGATGGACGACGCGGACAGAAAGGTTGATGCGAGCAAGACCAAAGGCAATGTCCAGTAAAAACTTGGCCAGCCTTTCATCATTCGGAACCTAGCTATCGTCACGATGTTTCCTCCTTCACGCCACAGACCTTGAGCCGATTATCTCAGGAATAGAGCGGGACGATGAGGAGAGAAGGAAAGAGATCAGAAATTCATCGACAATGCAAAAAACATCAGGAAACTTGACCGGGGCGCACACGGGCCTCATTGAGACGACTTAACGCTCGGATTTCCCCTTTGTGAACTCTGGGGACTCTGTGGTTAGAAAAAACTGCAACCACAGGGTTCACAGAGTTTCACAGGGGTCTCAGCAATCATCCGCATTCGACGAGCTAAAGTGGACTTTGGATAAATAGAAATGTGGTTCTCGATTCGGAGCTCGCGCAAGCTCGGGACGTTGCGCTGCGCCTTGCCGGGATTCGGGATCGAAGCAGCCGTAGACCGGACTTCTGCAAAGCCATAGGCTGAAGGCCTAGATGCTGACGGGATGGGCGTCCGTCCCCATATTACTTGGCGCGCTTCGCCATAGGCACGAACTCTCGCGTGTCGTTTCCGATCCAAATTTGACGCGGCCGTGCGATTTTCTGTTCGGGGTCGGTCAGCATTTCCTGCCATTGCGTGAGCCATCCGATGGTGCGGGGGATGGCGAAGAGGACGGTGAACATTTCCGGCTTGAATCCCATCGCCTGGTAGATGATGCCGGAGTAGAAATCAACGTTCGGATAGAGTTTGCGCTGGATGAAGTAATCGTCTTCGAGGGCGATGCGTTCGAGTTCGAGGGCGATGTCGAGCTTTTCGTTCGGTCCGGTGACTTCGAAGACGCTCTCGGCGGCGCGCTTGATGATGGTGGCGCGGGGATCGAAGTTTTTGTAGACGCGATGCCCGAAGCCCATCAGGCGGCCTTTGCCGGCTTTGATCTTCTCGATGTAGTCGGGAATATTTTCTTTCGATCCGATTTCATCGAGCATGCGCAACACTTCTTCGTTCGCTCCGCCATGCAGCGGGCCTGAGAGTGCGGACGCCGCCGACGCCATTGCAAGAAACGGATCGGCCTGGGCGCTGCCGACGGCGCGCATGGCGTTGGTGCTGCAATTCTGTTCGTGGTCGGCGTGGAGAATAAAAAGAACATCGAGAGCGCGAGCAAGAACCGGATTGGCTAGATATTTCGGCTCCACCATCTTCCACAGCATGTTCATGAAATTTTCGGTGTAGGTGAGGTCGTTGTCGGGATAGATATAGGGGAATCCGACAAGGTGACGATACGAGAACGCTGCGATCGACGGCACTTTTCCTATGAGGCGCTTGATCTGGAGCAGGCGCGTTTCCGGATCGTGAATATTTTTCGCGTCGGGATAGACCGTCGACAACGCCGCGACCGTGCTCACCAGCATCGCCATCGGGTGCGCGTTGTCGCGGAAACCTTCCATGAATTTCTTGGTGGTTTCGTGCAGCATGGTGTGGTGCGTGATGTCGTGCACCCAGTCTTTGAGTTGGGTCTCGTTGGGAAGATCTCCGAAGAGAAGCAGGTACGCGACTTCGAGGTAGGTGCAGTTTTCGGCCAGCACTTCGATCGGATATCCGCGGTAGCGCAAAATGCCCTTGTCACCATCGATGTAGGTGATGGCACTTTTGCACGAGGCGGTGTTCATGAAGGCGGGATCGTAGGTCATCAGGCCGAAGTCGTCGGCACCGGTCTTGATCTTGCGCAAATCCATGGCGCGGATGGTCCCGTTTTCCACGGGCAACGTGTAGCTTTGCCCGGTACGGTTATCGGTGATAGTGAGCGTGTCTTGCGGCATTCAAGCCCTCCACAATAGAAGACTGCGTATAAAGATTGCGTATGAAAATTAATATTTGTCGCGACCTAGTAATGCTATCAGTACAACGCTTTGGCCGCCCATGCTGGCTAACATTTTCCTACTATCGGCAAAGATCGCGTTCGGGAATAGGATCGACGGCGGCGAAAGGTCGCTAGAAAGCACGATGAGGGACACTGACGAGCCATGACCTGGATCAAGACGATTCCGCTGACAGAGGCAAGCAAAGAGTTGCAAGACGCGATGCAGGGACAAAGAGCGCTTTACCCGCAAGAGTACGCAACGCCCATCCATCCTTCTGAAGGCGGAGGCTCGCAGATTGTCGCCTCGCATTCCTTGATTCCGCAGGCGCTGCATCACGCGTTTTCGACGTTTGGAGCGCTCATGTCTCCAGACCTGCCGTTAACGCGGCGGCAGCACGAAATGATTGCCACCATGGTGTCGGTGACTAACCGGTGCGTGTATTGAATCGAGTCTCACGCAGAGTTTCTGCGTCGCGTCACTTTGGATAGAGAGTTGGTCGAAGCGCTTGAGCGCGACTACACTACCGCTCCGATTAGCGCGCAGGAGCGCGTCATGGTGGACTTCGTTGTGCAGCTCACGAAAGATGCCACCCGGATCGGAAAGGGAGATCACGCGAAACTGCGAGCGGCGGGATTCGAGGATCAGGCAATTTTGCAGATCACGCTGATTGCGTCGTGGTTCAACTACATTAATCGCGTGGCGGATGCTTTGGGTGTTGGGCGGGAAGGCTAATTGTAGAGAAGCGGCTTACCGCGTCTCCGTCCGCAAACCGTCTCACGTTATTTTGACTGCGAGGCTCCCGAAGGGTAGCGTTTCAGTCTTTTCTCGCCACTCCGAGGGCGAGACGCCCTCGGGACAGCCGGCAGGATGCCGGCGCTACCTATTCAAAGCCGCGGAGGTTTCAAGCTTGGGGTTGCTATCATGCGAAACTACCGTTTTACCGAGCGCTGAATGACCCGACGGCCATACCGCTTCGATTCTGGGCGACCACGGTTCTCGTCTTACTCGCGGGCTGCGCGCGAAGCTGAGATGGCAACTTCGGTTGATGTGGCTAGTGGAGACGGGGCTAGCCCCGTCTCTACAACGAAAGTGGTCTATTCGTTGGCTACGCGTCTTGCGGGCTTGGCTGCCAGGCAGCGGGCGAAGACGGCGCTGACTTTGGGAATGTCTTCTTCGGTCAGGCGAATTGCGCTGCCTAATTTTTTTAACGCTGCGTTCAGGGCCGCCGGCTGCGAGTGGGTTAATTCGCAGAGATGTTGCCACTCGCGGGCCACTGGTAAGCGTTCGTCGCTCTCGGCATCTTCGCAAAATTGGTCGGCGGCTTCGGCGGGAGTGCCATATTCATCTTCAACATCTTCGTGAAAGTATCCGCGCAAAAAAGTGTGGAGGGACGAAAAATTCGCGGCGGTAAAATCCGGTTTCGGATTAGTACTCATCAGCGGCACTCCGGATACGAGGTGAGAACGTAGTAATTGTTTGCTCCCGAATATTTTAGTATGACTTTGGCGTGTCCGCACGGGCGCGCTTCATTCTCGCCGCGGTTCATGGTTCGTCCGACTGGATTTGGGCTGTCGTAATCGAGAACCAGATTTTGGTGACTGCCGCCGCTCATCCAGCGCTCGATTTTGTCGTGCGATTGAGCGATCGCTGCGCCCACGGCGCGTTCTGCAGTTGGACGGTCGGTGTAGGTTGAGGCTCCGGTGATGCGCGTTTCGCGTTGCATGCGCTGGCGGAGGTCGTCGTCAGACTGCCCGACGTGCTTGCGGAGAATGTGTCCTCCAGCCGCTTCGTCGCGGCTCAAGTCGCGCGACGTGCCGTCCTGTGAAGAAGGGCTGGCGGGAAGCGGGGTCTGACTTCGTCCCTGGTCTTGAGTTCGCCCCGAATCTTCGCTCCGCGAATGATCCTGGTATCGTCCCTGATCTTGATATCGCCCTCGACTCTGATCTGAGCCTCTCTCTTCATCCGGGCCCTGCTCGCGATCGCGGCCGCGGCCGTGGTGATGCCGGCGGCTGCGGTGACGTTCGCTTCCGCTGCCCACTTCATCATTCCGATCTTGATACCCGTCCCTTTGCGGTGCAGGCTCGCCAAGTTGACCTTGGTCCCGATCTCGCTCGCGAGGCTTCTCTTCCCTTCGCTCGGCGCTCTGCGACGGGGCCATGTTGTTTGAAGGGGCGGAAGGCTGGCACGAGATGAGACTGCCGCAGATCAATAAGAGGCCAGCGCAAACGCTCATCGAGTTTCTTTTGAAGCCTGAAATCATGGACACAAGAATAGTCGATTGGAGCGGATGGTGCTGGCTTGTTCAGGAGAGGCGGCGGGCGGGGACGCCCGCTGGACAGTCGCCGCGACAGCGGCGCTGCGTGAAGCAAGGAGCCCCGTCCGGTGAAAAGCAAAACGCCGGGCGATTAACCCGGCGCCTAAGAAACTGCCACAACTGAATCAGCCTGACTAGTCTCCTATAACCTCGTTCGATCTCTCGAAAACTACATCACCCAAGCCAAGCCTTCGAGCTCACGCTCGAGCACTGGCAGTGAGCAACCTGAAATTTCGACTCTGCCCGCCGCATCAATCGCGGCTTCTGGCGAAACTCCGTAGCCACGACCAGCGAGAAAAACCTGCAGCAATTCGGCCGCTTCCCGTGAGTCAATCATCCCGCCCTGGATCAAATCGTTTCTCAAGGCGCAAAGCTCAGTCACCGTAAACCGTTCTTTCATCGCCATTCTCACTTGCGCCTCCCCCTTGCCTCTCGATCAATTAGATTCATCGGCAGGCAATTACGTTACAGCAATCGATCTGCCGTAACTTTGGTACGCCCCCGGTTCCGGCATTACCGCCGTCCAAGCTGCTTAGAACACAGGACGTTGCAAAAGGTTGTGAGTTGCCAGATGCAATAAAACAACTAGCAGGGATCGGTTGCGCCGGTTTGGGACTGACAGTAAATGGCGGTTGCGGAGGATGAGAACGACGAAGTTTGTCGTTTGCCGATCCGTCAGGCGGGGTCAATGGTGGCGGAATCGACAAGCATGATGGGAATGTCATCCTGGATCGGGTAAACCCGGCGGCAGACGCCACATTTCAGCCCTTTGTTACTTTCAGTCAGGGCTACCGGTTTCTTGCAAAGGGGACAGACGAGCATGTCGAGGAGGTCTTGAGAAACCATACGGAGTACATTATAGCGGGTAGTTAAGCGCGGGCGTGCAATGTAGAACCGGGCGCGCCGTATGCTCCGGAGCAGAAGATTCGAAGCACGCTCTTCCCGATGTTTACTCTGACGTTTACTTTGATGTTTACTCTGTTGAGCAAGCATCGCGACAATTCATCTTGCTGTCATCAAACGAGTGCCGACCGGTGGGTAGTCTAAACTCGAAGTTGAGCCAGCCAAAGAATGCGCAAAGCCACAATCCTCTTTAACCCAAATTCTGGGCGCCGCGGTCGCGACGCGGAACTGAACCATGCCATCGGTGTCATTCAAACCGCGGGAGTACACACGGAGTTGACTGTTTGCCGCTCCAGCCAGGAGGCGACGGACAATGCGCGGATTGCTGTCGCCGCTGGAAGCGACACCGTGTTTGCGTGCGGCGGGGACGGGACCATCCATGACGTGATTCAGGGATTGGCAGGGACGCCGGTATCGCTGGCGCTGCTTCCCTTCGGAACCGCGAATGCTCTCGCGCATGATCTTGGCGTTCCGCTGAAGCCGCACGAGGCGGCACGAGTTGCGGTCGGAGGCAGAGAACGCCGCGTCGGGCTGGGACGAATCGAGTACGAAGACTTTGACGGCAAACGCAGCGCGCGATATTTCACCGTGGCTGCCGGCATCGGAGTTGACGCTCATCTTTTTTATAAACTGACCTCGGAGTTGAAGAGCAGATCCGGCATGGCCGGGTACTATCTCAAAGCGTGGCATCTGTGGGCGACGCATCGCATGCGGCGCTTCGAGGTCGAGTACAAAAACCATGATGGAGCAACGCACCAGGCCCTGCTCACCGAATTGCTGGCGGTGAGGATTCGCTTCTTTGGAAACATTCTGCGCGAGCTTGTGCCCGGCGCTTCGCTCGACTGTGACGATCTCCGGACGGTTATGTGCCGTACCGACAGCCGCAACGCCTACTTGAGGTACGTTGCAGGTACAGTGCTGGGGCGGCAATGGAATATTAATGGCATTGACCTGGTGAACTGCTCAGAGATCGAATGCCGGTTGCCAGAGAGAACGAAGGGAGATCGTGATGGAGGTTCCGGCGCAGAAAATGTGATCCGAGACCGCGTGTACGTTGAAGCGGACGGAGAACTGATCGGGCGTTTGCCGGCGCGAATGACGATGGTTCCAGATGCGTTGTCATTAATAGTGCCGGCGGTAGTGCCGACTCGAGCCGCTTCTGCGACTTCAGTTGCGGCGAAATGATTGCGGAGGCGAGTCCTTGACGCGATCCGGCGCTCGCGCAACAATCTAGATTGACAATTTTGATGAGCAATTTCTCAGGAGCTAAAATGCTGGCTTATTTGTTTGTAGTTTTTGCAGTTCTGGCGCGCATGCCGTTTATGCCGCATCCCTGGAATTTAACTCCGGTGGCGGCGGCGCTGCTATATTTTGGCGCGCGCGGATCGCGGCGCCAGCTTTGGGTTCCGTTCGCGCTACTCGCGGCCTCGGACGTCATTCTCACGAAGTTCGTGTATGCCTACCAGTTTTCGTGGGACCACTTCGTGACCTGGATCTGGTATGCGGCGATTCTGTGGCTGGGGACGACCCTGAGCGAAAACCGAAACTGGCTGCGAATTGGCGGAGCGGCTCTGGCTGGCTCGGTGTCGTTCTTCGTGCTGAGCAATTTCGCGGTCTGGGCGTGCTGGGATATGTATCCCAAGACGATGGGTGGGCTCATGGCTTGTTATGCAGTGGGGCTGCCATTCTTCCAGCGAGGACTGGCTGGGGACATGCTGTTCACTGCCGTGTTCTTTGGAATTCCGGCGATGATCGCTTCGTTAGCGCCGGCAGAACCCGAGCGGGAGCGCGTCGCCATCCGGTAGATATGCGAAGTTAGGGGACGGGAAGGGTCGCCCGTCCCCACGCTTTCCGTGCCACACTTCCCGTCACTCCACTCTTCTTAGAAGCCTAATTCTGCTGCTTCTTAGCGAAGGTTTCCTGCTCCGATTCTGTCGTCGTGACGGCTGCTGCCGCCGAGCGGGTTCGCCTTCTGCGCCGCTGGTCCAGCCAGATTAGAAGCCCAATTCCTGCTACCGCCAGAATCCACCAGAGGTGGTGTTTAAACAAGTCTCCCGCTACGGTGATGATTCCGGGGCCGAAATAGACGGTCAGGATGGCTTCGATCAGGAAGCGGACGAATCTTCCGGCGAAAATTGCCAGAAGGAAATGCCAGAAATTCATTTCAAAAGCTGCTGCAGCCAGCACGACGATTTTGAACGGAGCGGGCGGCGGCAGCATGGCCGGGAACATCAGCGCCCAGAATTCGTGGCGATCAAAGGAAGCGTGAATTTTTTCGAAGCGTTGCGGAGAGAGACGCTTGCGTAAAAGGACTTCTCCTCCGGTGTAGCCGACGATGTAGAGGACGATGCTGCCGAGAGCGGACCCGAGCGACGCTAAAAACACGTATAAAAGAAAGCGGGCGCGGTCGTTGTAGATGTAGCCGACGAAGATGGCATCGAGCGGCAGGCCCATGAACGAGCCATCCACGGCCGCGAAGGCGAGCATTCCCCACGGGCCTAAGGGCGCGAGGACGTGCTTGATCCATTCGCTGTAAGCGTGGATGAAATGTTTGAGCTCGTTCAAGGTGACAGTTTATCGCGAAGTGCGATGTCTCTTGCGCTCCGCGCAACGGTTCGGTCGCTTGTCAGTTCGATCAGTGCTTATGTTGGGTGTGCCCGGCGATCAGTTCAAGGGCGTGCGGCAGAATTTCGATCACGGCGTCTAGAGATTCGACCGCGCCCGACGGACTCCCGGGGAGGTTCACGATCAGGCTGGTGCCGCGCACGCCGCATACGGCGCGGCTCAAAGCGGAGAACCGAGTTTTGGAGCGTCCTGCCAAACGCATTTGTTCCGCGATGCCCTCGACCAGACGATCGCAGACGGCGATCGTAGCCTCGGGCGTCACGTCGCGCGGCGCAATTCCGGTTCCGCCTGTCGTAATCACCAGGCGCGAGGTCGCGCAAAGCTCAATGAGTTTGGATTGGATCGTGCTCTTGTCGTCAGCAATCACGCTGGTGTGAACGATTCGAAAACTGTGGAGTTCCAGCGTCTGCACCACGGCCGGGCCGGAGAGGTCTTCCTTTTCGCCCCGCGAACACGAGTCGCTGACGGTGATCACCGCGGCAGTGTGTCGTCCCGGTTTGAAGAGGGCCGGAATGTCGGTGTCAATATCAGGTGTCGAGGAGGACATCTTCGCCTTCGGTGGCGGCATCTCGTTGTGCTTCGTCGAGAAGCCGCAATCCTTCCATCAGAAGGCCTTGCGTGTTCAGGGTGGTTGTTTCAAGCGATGACTTGCCGTTGAAATTAACCTGGAAGTTTCCTTCCGTCCAACGCAGCACTTTGAAAACAGCTTCGTCGCCTGTGACTGCACCGTATGCCGCGTGCTTTGCCTGACCTTGATTAAAATAAATTTCGCACTTCTCGTCGCCCTTGGTCATGGAGAGAAGGCAGCTTTTTCGCCCCATCTCGAGCGACTGCACGAGATCGATCACGTTCATCTGCGTGAGATTGCCGCGCAGAACTCCGTCGGACGAGGCAGCTTTGCTCAGTTTTTCAAGAGCGATGCGGTCGACGACGCGCTTGATTTTGTGGGTCGCATCTTTCAGGAAGAAGGGCTTCTCGATGTAATCCTCGATCGGATCCGCCATCGACAAGCGCTCGCTGATGTCGGCTTTACTCGCCATGAGAATGACGGCGATCCCCGAAGTTGCCGGGCGGCTCTTGAGCTTCTCGAGAAGCTGGCGGCCATCCATGCCAGGCATGCGGTAGTCGCTGATAAGCACATCGGGCAGGTCATCGACGGCTTTGAGCAGGGCGTCAGCCCCATCGCTGGCGATAGCCACGTCACCCATCGGAGCGAGCGCCTGTTGCAACATGCCCAGCACCATGGGATTGTCATCCACCAGCAGAATTTTGACGTTGCTTGCCATAGGTTACGTAAGCCTGTTCATTTACTTCCGCGCCGGTAATCCCCGCTCTTTCCGCCCGACTTTCGCTCCAGCACTACCTCTCTTATTTCGATGCCCTTATCGAGCGCCTTGCACATGTCGTACACGGTCAGGGCGGCGATGCTGGCTGCGACCAAGGCTTCCATCTCGACGCCTGTCTCGCTCGTGGTCTTTACCTTTGTGGCAATAGAAACGCCATTTTCGCACACGCGCAAGGTCACAGCAATGTGCGACAAGGGCAAGGGATGACACATGGGAATGAGGTCCGCAGTTCGCTTGGCAGCCATGATTCCCGCCGTCCGAGCGACCTCCAGCGGATCGCCTTTGGGGTTCGTTGGCAGGGCACGCAGCACTTCTGATGACATTGAGACAAAAGCGCTGGCTTCTGCTTCGCGGGCGGTACGAGTTTTCTTTGACACGTCGACCATGCGCGCCTTGCCCTCAGCGTCGTAGTGGGAGAGGCGGGAAGCTTTCTTCGGCATCAGCTACAGGGTATCGCATTGGAGCGGCGGATGGCTTTGCGTAGAACAGCCGCCTAGAACAGCAGCAGCGAGACGTATTCTCCGGCCGCGATCTGCTCGCGATCGGGAGGGATGACGATATAGCAATTCGCCTTGGCGAGGGCGGCGATGTCTCCCGAGCCCTGCCAGCGGGCGAGTTCGACTTCGGTCTGCTCAAATTCACCGGTCAGGATAGCGGGTAAAAATCTTTTAAGGCCAGTTTTTGTGCGAATTTCAGATTTCAGCTTTGCGCTTGGGAAGACGAGCGGCCGAGGCTTAGCGCCAGAAAGAGCTTCGATCATTGGTTTCGCAAAAAGTTCGAAGGTCACCATGGTCGAGACGGGATTGCCGGGGAGTCCGAAGAAATATTTTCTTGCCGGAGCCGATTGCGTTACTACTTCCGTCGAGGACATCTTAGCTTCAGACTTCACCGAGCCAAAGACAATGGGCTTGCCGGGTTGGATCTTCGCGCCGGTGAAATAAAATTCGGCCTGAAGATCGGTCAGGACCTGCTCGACTAAATCGTACTTTCCCATCGACACTCCGCCGGTCAGCAGCAGGAGATCGGCGGTTAATCCTTCCTTGATCAGTGCGCGCAGGCGGTTCGGTTCGTCGGGAGCCACGGCCAGCTGTATTGGTTCTCCTCCGGCTTTGAGAACCTGGGCGGCCAGCGAATACGAATTTGAATTTCGAATCTGCGCGGGACCTGGTATAGCGTCGATGCTCACCAGCTCGTCTCCGGTAGAAAGAATTGCTACCCGCGGACGCTTGTAGACTTGCACCCGGCTTTTGCCTGCCGACGCGGCAAGCGCGATCGCCGCGTGATCGAGACGATGTCCATGGCTTAGAAGCGCGTGGCCGGCCTGCGCTTCCGCGGCGCGCGGAACGAAATTTTCGCCTTTCGCGACGGTTCGGCCGATTTCGATCAGCGCCCTCGTCGTCGTCTCCATCTGCGGTGCCGGCGCGTTCGGAGTCGAGGTGTGTTCGACCATCACTACCGCGTCTGCGCCCATCGGAAGAGGTGCGCCGGTCATGATGGCGACGGCTTGCGCGCGGCCTACGAAAAAGTTATCCGGCGCATCGCCGGCTTTGAGTTCTCCGATGACCTCCAGCTGATAGGGAACTTTCGCGACGTCTTCAGATCGCACAGCGTAGCCATCGCGCGTGGCTCGCGGGAAGGGAGGGAAATCCCGATCCGCAGTTATCTCTTC
>JBBRNA010000019.1:0-87585 GCA_038230575.1 Terriglobales bacterium
AGCTATTTGTTGAAACTCGGGGTGAAAATCTACTCCTATAATGATCATTGTTCCGCTCCTTTCTCCCGAGCCTTGTTGGTTGGCATTAGCAACCACCAACTTTACTCGGGTGTCGGAGCCGACGTTGTCATGGAATCAATTACACTCATCATGGGTCAAAACGTGTAAACGCCTGATTACAACAGTTAGGCAAATGGCTTGCTAAAATTAACTTGTCGGGACAGAAAGCATGGCCAACGAGCTTCCAAACTCTTCAGAGCAAGTACTAAAAATAATCTCCAGCGCCGAGCGCCACCGGAAATTTGCATGGACTGCGAGCAGGGTCCTGAAGGAAGGCGGACAGTTGGGGCGAATCGCCGGGAGATACGAGGAACGCAAAATCGTGCTTAAACGGATTGCGGGATTTCTGGAGGATTTAGAGGTCCAGGGGTTTCTTCTACGTCGTGAAGAACTGCAAAGTATCGGATACGGGCAGGAAATGGGTTTTGATTTCGTTGCGTCGCAACGGAAAAGGCTAGACGAAGGGTTCTGAGTGTAATCGCCTGTTTTCGTCAACTATCCGTTACAATTCCTCCACATGAAGGAGCGAACCGACGCGTGTCTCAAGAAGACAATTTTTCAGTCTTACAGCGAAAAGTTGACGGTTTGCCACTGGTTGCCATAGTTGACATGGGACTGCGCGAACTGCCTGATAAGCAGGCGGTGCCATTTTTTCTCAGCCTTTCAACGTCGCTAATAAGCCCAACGAGTGAGGGGTTGCCCACTCGAAGTGACGCCGACAACCTGAACGCATGGGAAGAAGTAGTTGAGACGCGGTTGCAATCAACCACCATCTTTGTATTCGTCGGGCGAGTGACTTGGAATGGGCATCGAGAACTGACGTACTACGTCGGAAATCAGCAATCGACTGTGGAGGCGCTCCAGAGCCTGTCCGGTACGCGCCCATTTGCCTTTATTTGTGAGCACGACGAGAAATGGGAGAAGGCCGATTACTGGCTGAATCGCTAGTGACACCTGCCAACTCGCTAGTTAGTGAAATATCGCCATAGCACTCGTCATGTGTCAATGAGTGCTATCGCCTGATTTCGACAGTTTACTTCCAATTTTTGGCTCGGCTGGATTACGATCAAGCACATGAAAAAGGGTCTATTGGCGCTAGTGCTCTCCCTGTTCAACGCTTCCGGTTACGCCCTTTCGAACCAACGCGACATTAGTGGCATCAAGCCGGATGTTGCTCGATGCGAATTGTCCAATGGCATAAAGACGATTTTGGATTATTCGCATTTGACAAGAAGCGATGGAAAACCTAATCCGCTGGGCGGTCTCATGGACTTCTTCACAAGCAGTAACATCATCACCACCGACGGGGCTATCATTCCGTTTGGCATTTATAAAGTCAGCACAGTTCATGACGCGGACAAGTGGACCTTGGTCATGCAGCAAGTTGCCGATAACGGAATTACTCCTCTCACGTCAAGCTCGCCTCTTCTGCTCCGGTTGCCGATGTCAGTTAAGAAGGCTTTGTCGTCGGCAAATCCCGTGATTTCCTTACAAACTGTTGGAAAAACGTGCGCTCTGAGTATTAATTGGCAGAAGTCAGAAGCATCAATTGGATTTGCGGAAAACGCACAGGACCTATCTGTTAGGTAGTTGTTGATAAATCGCCATTTGACTCACTGCCCTTGGCGGGGAGGGGTTTTGAGTGCAATCGCGTGATTACAACAGTCATGCGGATGGGCGGGTGGCCAACCTCTAACAGCCAAGTTTTTCTAGTCTGGCAAAAAACGCACATCTTCGCCCGACCTCCTTTCTCATCCCGTTTCGGGAACCCGCGCCCGCAAAATGTCACCATTAAGATTGACTTCTGCCTCCCCGCCTCGCTACCCTCATACCTATACGCCAGATGAAGCCAGTGGACGGGCGATGTTATAAGTCCATTGTTCTCTAGATTTTGCGCGTATCTCCTTTATATCCAAAGATCTAGGTGGTAGTCCCCGGCTAAACCCATCATTCCAAAAGATCAGGGGGGGAGGGGGGGAGGGGGTACTGCCGCTTAAAATCCACAAATCAGAGTTCGCCCTCCCAGCGGCGGTGCCAAGTTAAAGATGCACCGAGCGCTCTGCCTATCGACCACAGATTCCACCGGCATGGGAGGGGGGCCTGGATGACAGCGCATTCTGCAGTTGATCGCGCGGCCGAGAGGATAGAAGGACAGATGACAGAGGCAAATTCTCGTCGCGACTGATTATCGAGACAACGCCTATCGAAATTGAAGACCTGAGGATGATCTAAAAACAGCGCATCGCAGCGATGACGCTAAGTCAGTACCTCGCCCACTCTAGAACGTCGTTGCCACCGAGAAGCGGAAGGTCTTTCTAGGCTCGAGCAGCCTGTATGACGATCCCAAGGTTGAGAGCGTCGTGTTGTAGGTGTAAAGTCCCGCGGCATTATTCGGGAACATTCCGCGCGTAATAGGGACAGGCGGCGTGGCGTTTCCATCCAAGCGCAGCGCGTTGTAGGCGTAATAAATTCGGAATGGAGCGTTCACCACCGGCAGCATCGTCTGCAACTCGATGCCGGTCGACATGCGCGGCACCCAGTTCGTTCCCGGCACCGGAATCAAGTTCTTCGAGAAGCTGTTGTCGGTCGCGCCGCCGGTGCAAGTGTAAGCCGAGGTCAGCTGCGGGCATCCGAATTGCGTATTGATCAGCGTGTTGTATTGCTGGGGAGCGATCTGCAATTGCGATGTCCGAATAATCGGATCGATACCCAAATCCACAAAGGGCGCAATCGCTACCGGACCGGCAATCGAGATGCGGTATTCGAGGTTGCCGTGGAGACTTAGGTCGCCGCCCGGCGTGACCAACTGCTGGTAAGGAACGGGAATGTTGTAGCAGTTGCTGATGCAGCTTCCAGTCGAATTCACGGAAACCGGGAAACGCGGGTTAGCAGGAACGAACGAGCCATCCGGGTTGCGGAGCGAAACTGCCTGCGCGCTGGGCAGGTATGCAATGGGCGAAACGGTTCTGATATCAAATCCGCGCAGGTCGTTTTCGCCGCCGAGATAAGCGCGTTCAAACGGAGGAGCGACGATCCCGCCATAGCCGCTGATGAAAGAAGCCTGCACGTTATAGCCAACGGCATTGCGTCGCTTTTGCACCGGGAAAAACTGCTTGAACTGCACGATCGGACGGATGGTATGTACCGTACCTCCGAGCCCGGAGAATTCGCCTCCGATGAAAAGGCTCTTACCATGGTGCGGCGCGTAAGCGGCGTCCAGGGTGTTCATCGTGAAGCTCGGAGTAATTTTGCTGGTGATGATTCCGTTAAGCGCGTTCGGACCGGTGATGCCGCGGAAGTTAATATTTTCAAACAACAACTTCGAAGCGCTGCTGACCGCAATCAGCGAAGAACGATCGAACGAATAGCTGATGCCGACTCGCTTGAAAGAACGGTGCAGCGGATAACTCAGGCTAACCGTAGCACCAGTGCTCGATTGCGAGTAGTTCTGCAGATTTTGCAGATAGGCCGATGGAAGATTGATGTTTTGCCCAGTCGCTATGGCGTATTGGCGCGCCTGGTCGTAGCTCGTTTTGCGAGTGTAGACATTGAATCCCGCCTGTATCGGACGGTCAAAAAGATACGGCTCGGTAAAACCGAAAACGAGATCGCGCTGGCGACTGCCGAGGCTCGCTTGGACTGAAAGGGTTTCGCCCAGTCCCAAAAAGTTATTTGTGCTGTAGTTGATGCCCACGAAGGCGCCGGCCAACCCGCTGACGCCGCCCTGCAAGCCGATCGTGTTCTTGCCCTTTTCATGCACCTTCAAGGTGAGATCGACGGTCCCAGCTTTTTCGTCGAGGTGACGCTCGGTGGTGTTGGGATCGTCCGGCTTCAGCGGATCGAAGTATCCCAGCTGGTTCAAGCGCAACAAGCTGAGTTCCCAAAAATGCGAATTGTAGATCTGACCTTCTTCAAGCGCGACTTCGCGGCGGATAACCTTGTCTCGCGTCGTCGTATTGCCGCTGAACTCGATACGGCGCACGTAGAACTGCTTGCCTTCATCGACGTCGACTTCAAGATTAACAATCTTCTTTTCATCATCGAATTTCGTGTCTGGCACGGAAGTGAAGTTGATGTATCCCGCTGCGCCATAGGCTTTGCGGAGATTCTCCAGGCCTTTGGCGACTTTGTCGCGGCTGAAAATATCTCCATCTTTCATCGGAAAGAGGCTGCGCAGCGCGGCAACGTTCGAAATGGCCTTATTGTTTTTGAAACTGATCTTGCCGAGATGGTAGCGATCGCCTTCCTGGATCGGCATGGTGATATCGACTGACTTGCCCAAGCCGGGTTGCAGCCCCGGAATATGCAGCCCGGTGCGGCCGGTATCGTGGATTTCAGTCTTAGGCTCATCGACAAGAACTTTGAAGTAGCCGCGATTCTGAAACTCGGCGCGTACGCGTTCCGTGTCTTCTTCGAGCTTGGTGGCGTCGTAGGTCTTGGCAAAAATATTTTCGAGGAAGATGGAGTGCGGGACGCCGATCGGTTTCAAGTTCTTCATGGCCGCCCGTAGAGTGCGGTCATTCACATGCTTGTTGCCGCGAAAGCGAATGTGTCCAACCTTTACCTTGGGCCCTTCTCGAACGACAAACGTAACGCCGACTGCGTTCGGAGGGATGGGACGGATTTCTGTGCGGATGGTCGCGAACTGACGTCCGTGCTCGGCGAGCAGGTCTTTCAGCGTGACTTCAGCTTTCTTGATCTTCGTCGGATCATACTGATTTTCCACAGAGAGCCCGACCTTGCGCTCTTTGAAACGGTCAAGCACGTCGCTGGTCGAAACCGCGTTCAGGCCGGTGTAGCTGATCTCTCGAATCGTGGGCCGTTCTTTGAGGTAGATGTGGAGGATCCACCCTTTGGCGCTCTGCTCGCGCTCGAAGCGGATATCTTCGAAGTAGCCGGTATTCCAGAGCGCGTTAAAGTCGCGTTCGACCGCGGACTGGTCGTAAACGTCCCCGACTTTGCTGAAAATGCGCGCCTTGACGGTATCGATCGGAATACGCCGGTTGCCATGAACTTTAATGTCGACGATCAAGTCCTGCTGCCCGCTCAGAGGGAGCACCGAAAGCAGGATGGCCAACATCATGAGAAAGTGGCGGGCCGAAAGGCGAGCGCTCCAACCTCTTGTGTGAGAGGAAGTTAGAGTCCTCGATTTTCTTTTCAGACCCTCGCGGCGCACTTTTTCCACGCCCCGTTTGGGGATAGCGTGATGAGAGAGATGAATTGCAACTACCTCGAAAAACTAGAGTTAGGAAAACGGTAATTATACGGTAGAGTCTGAGAACCGTCCAAAGTTGCAAGTGCTTCGAAGACGCCTGCCAAAAACAATCTGGCACACGAATTGTCTCGTGCTCGGCTTCTCGTATGGTTCTACTCAAGACAGACGGAAACTAAGCTCGCCGCGTTGCCCCGTTGACAATTTTTTCTTGAAAGTCGCCTCCGACATGAGCAACTGCGAAAACAAGTGACCGAGAAGTCCCCCGAAACGATCTGGCTTCTCGATTTTAGCGATCGGCTTATAGATTACTTTTTCAGATTCGCTGAAAGAAAATCGACGGTTCGCTTCCACGCGTCTGCGGTGTCGTCCGCTCGATAGCCCTTTTTGTTGTTGGGATTCTCGAAACCGTGCCCGGCATCCGGATAAATTTTTAGGTCAACTTTCTTGCCGGCGCTCTCCATCGCTCGCTGAAATTTCTTGACGTCGTCGGAAGTGATGCCCTGGTCCTGTCCACCAAAATTCCCGAGGATAGGTGCGTTGATCTTCTTCATTTCGGCGGAATCGGTGATCAGATGGCCATAGTTGATGACCGTCGCGGCCAATTTTGGCTCGTGCAGTGCGGCGTCAAGCGAATAGCCGCCACCCATGCACCATCCAATGGATCCGATTCGATCTTTCTTCACGTTCGATTGAGCTGAGAGGTAATTAAAAGCCGATTGCAGATCTCGGTTGGCGCGATCTTGTGGCAGACCACGCATCAGTTCATGCGCCAGATCGGGATTGTCGGCAACCTTACCGCGATAGAGATCGATCGCCAGCGCGACGTAGCCTTGGCCGGCAAGTTTGCTCGCTTGTTCTTTCACCCAGTCGTTTAGTCCCCAGTACTCATGAATCACGATCACAGCCGGAAAAGGCCCCTTGCCTGCGGGCGTGAAGAGCATTCCGTTAACGGTGTCATCGCCGGATTTGTACGAGACGGATTTGCCGTCAGCCGCGAAGCCGGGTGCGACCAGGCATGCCAGGAGAAATATAGAGAAGAACAATCTGCTGATCACTCTTGTCATGCTAACAAAAACGCGGCGCTATATGCGGCGGCGCTAAGCGTTAGATTTCTCGCCGCTTAATTTTTATGGAGTGCCTTCAAAGAGTGGCCAGAGTTTATCCGACGAAACTCGGTAGATGCCGTACGCGCTGCCGTTGTCATAGATACGCCGGAAGAGCAATTCGCCGCGACCGTCCCCGTCGGCATCGACGGCATCGACAATTTCCATGCGCGGAGTTTCGTCGAGATGCCGCGAATCGGTCTGCGAGAAGAAGAGCTTCTTTACCTCGCCCTCAAGGTTGGTTCGCGCGATCAGCGTAATCTCCTTCGGCTCAACCGTGTCTGTTGCCGCAGTCGCTACAACACGGGCCTTCGCGGAGAGAATCAACACTGGCTCGTTCGAATTCGAGAGATCAAAGAATCGCAAGCTTACGTCGTCAAATTCGACCTTGGGCAGCTTGCTTAACTTGGGAGAAGTCTTGCCCGCCGTGGATTTCTTAGGTGACTCCTTTGCCGCTTTGCCTGGTAGCTGCGCGCGCAGTTGCGTACTGGCAAGTCCAAGCATTTTGGCGCGGTAGGTTGCTTCCTCGCTGGGCTTGACGTCGTAGATATACGGCATCGGATCGGGGCCGCTGGCATCCGACACCGCCGGATAAGTTGTGACCGGGGATGTCTCCGGCACCCCCGAGATTTTCTGGTCGCCAGCTGGCTTCACTATAGGAGCTGGCAAGGGCTCAAAGTTTGCATACACGTCACGACGCACCGCAGGATCGGGGGGCGCCCCGCGCCGCAATCGTGGGCGGTTGGGATCGCCATCCGGTTCTTCAACCGATGCCGAGGGGGACGCAGACTTAGTACTTTCAGACGCCGACTTCGTTTCTGACTTTTGCTTTGATTCCGAGGAAGGCTTTTCCGTGGAAGCGCTCTTACTCTTAGCGTCATCGCTTGCCGCTTTCGTGCCACTCGTGGGCTTCTCTTTATTATTGTTCTGTTCTTTATCCTTCTCTTTACCTTTATCTGCGTCCTTTGTCGTTTCCTTGTCGCTCTCTTTGCTTTCTGATTCTCCTGCTTTGCGGCGGTGTAGCACCGGCGGCCCGTTCTCATCCTCGACAACCGGCGGCGTGAACTTCCTCTTCTTTTCTGCTGCCGCGCGCAGGCTTGCCGGGAGCCACTTGCCTTCAGCGATCCATGTCTTATTGAGTTGTCCGGGCTGGGTGATCGTGAAAACCCCCTGCGAGATGCCTGCGTGAAAAGCTTCGTAAACAATTCCAAAGTCAACCGCCATAGGGACGGGCGCGGCTTTATAGGAATCCGCATCGTAGAATTTTCCATCTACCATGATGGCGATGGGGACGAGGCGCGGCTTCCCTTTTTCCGGAAGTTGGACGAGTCCGACAGCACGGGGCCCGTTGTCGACTTTAGTTTTTCGACCATATTGCACAAGCGTGCCTTGCGCCGCGAGCTGACGTCCGGCAAGTACGAGCACAAAAAAGGAAATGGCAGCGAGCGAGGTGACGGTTGCTGCCCGTCTGCGATATAACCAAGAGCGGCGAGGTGAAGATGGCATGGAAGTCAATGATAAATCCCCAGACTTCAGTACGACGGACGAGAACGGCAAAGAGGTTGCCTTGAAAGATTTTCGCGGCAAGACTGTGGTGCTTTATTTTTATCCTAAGGCTGATACGCCGGGGTGCACCAAACAAGCATGCGGCTTCCGCGACAGCTATTCGGCATTGAAAAAAACTGGCGTAGTGTTGCTCGGAATTTCGAAAGATACGGCCGCGTCGCAGAAGAAATTTCAGGAGAAATTCAGTTTGCCATTTCCGCTGCTGGCGGATCCGGACAAGGAGATTGCCAGCCTCTTCGGCGTCGTCAAAGAGAAAAACATGTATGGCAAGAAAGTCATGGGCATTGCCAGGACGACGTTCATCATCGGTCCGGATGGAAAAATTAAACACATTTTCAATAACGTAAAGCCTGAAGGGCACGCCGACGAAGTGCTCCAATATCTGAAAAGCGCGGCGTGACCGCATACGATTGTGGTCTTGAGCGAAGCGAAGGACCGATGCAATTTGCCGTCCTGCGGGCGGGTTGCGTAGGTCCTTCGCGTCGCTCAGGATGACGAAGTCTTTTTATGGTGTCAGCTTGTTATCGACGCATCAAGTCTTCACCTAAAGTCTTTAAATGAAGTCTCTGAAGAATCCGATTTATCTTGAAGCTAAATTTTTTGCCCATGATCCCCGCCGCGTCGCTCGTGCCCTGCTGGGCAAGCTTCTAATCCGAAAACTACGCGGGGCTTCATTGTCAGGGCGCATCGTTGAGACCGAAGCTTATCTCGGAGAAGACGACGCGGCCGCCCACTCTGCGTCGGGGCACACCAAACGAAACTCGGTCATCTTCGGGCCACCCGGATTCGCTTATGTGTACTTCATCTATGGAATGCACTACTGCCTGAATGTTTCGTGCATGAAGGAAGGCGAAGCGGGATGCGTTCTGATTCGAGCCCTCGAACCGGTGAGCGGAATCGAGCGCATGGCGGAGTTCAGGGGAATCGAATTGCCTGACGATTCAGAGCCTTACAAAGTTTCGGCGCTGAAGAAGATCGCGTCCGGGCCCGGACGTTTGGCGGAAGCTCTGGCCATCACCCGCGAAAAAGATAACGGAAAGAATCTGTCGAGCTTGAAGTCTGACCTGCGCATTGCTGACGACGGTTATCGGGCAAATAAAGTGATGGTGACTCCGCGCATCGGCATCGTGAAATCGGCCGAATACCCTCTGCGCTACATCATCGCAGGCAACACTTACGTTTCAGGACGCAGCGAAATTTCACAATCGTCTTAATCTCATTACATTTTTAGTGGATCTTCTCGTACTCAGCCTTGGCCTGCTTTAGCAGCGGAACATCGGGATCGGCGTCCTTCCAGAAAGCAAAGAAGTCCTGGTAAGAAGTTCTAGCTTTGGCGAGGTCCCCCTGCAGAACATACGCTCGAGCCGACGCGAGGCGCGCCAGAACATACCACGGGCTCGTGGGATTGAGGCCGCGGTGGTCTGAAATCTTCTGAAACTCGGCAAGCGCTTTACCGGCGTCGTGCAAATCGTAATAGGCCAGGCCGCGGTAATAGAGCGGCCAGTAGTCAACCGCCGCGCTCGGACCAGAGCCCATTTCAAAGAGTCTTGCCGGTTCTAACGCTTCGATCGCGGTCGAGGGCTGTTTCCGTTTCAGTTCAATCGCGCTCCGCACTACAGCGACCTCCGCCTTGAAAGACCTGTCGCTATATTGTTTTTCCAGATCGGAAACTATTTTTTCCGCGCGCTTGGTGTCGCCGATACGCGCCAGGGTAAATGCGGCCAAAGTGCGAACGTCTTTGTCATCGGTCATGGCGAGAGCCGCTTGCGTCTGTTTCTGCGCTTCTTCGAGATTTCCGAACTCGTATTCGACGGCCCCTTGCCCAGCCCGCATGTTGGCGGCAAATTCGCGAGCTTCATGCTCAGACTTTTTTACAGCCCCGTCAGTCATTTCTCTGGCCTCTCGCACCCGCCCCTGGGAATATTTACCGAATGCCACGAAGCCCCACATGAATGCTTGTTCGCCCGGATTTGTCACAGAGTCGACCACGTGCTGCGTAGCAACTTGATCGCCTCGAATGAACGCAAGTTGGTACGCGATCATTTTCATCCCGTAAGAATCTGCTTTGTGCGCCACGGCTTGATCGACGATCGCGCGCGCTTCTTCATAACGTCCCAGCGCTAAATAAGCGTCGCCGACGTTGTGGTAGGCGAAACCGTCCTGATCGTCGATTTGCATCGCGCGTTGCGCATTCTGCAGAGCTTTATCGTGCTGGCCCAGGGCGTCGTAGGCGAGAGCCAGGTTGTCGTTCGGGGTCGTATCTCGCGGATAAGATTGCTTCCATTGCTCGTAGATCTCAACCGCTTTCTCCAGATCGCCTGTGCCTTCGTAGTAGTGAGCCGAAATGTAAAGTTTCTCCCGTTCGCTCGCCCGATCTCTTAGATCGAATGCCTTGCTCAGCGCCTGATTGCTGAGACCTCGGGCACCAAGATTGTTGTAGACAACGCCCAAAGTCGCATAAGCAAGCGCGAAGTTGGGGTCGAGTTGGATTGCGCGCTTGAGATGAGGAATGGCGCGATCGTCGTGCAGTGCTTGATGTTCATCGTGGCCTCTGCTGAACGCCTGCAGCGCTTCGAGTGACGATGTGGTCGCCTGCTCGAGCGGCTTCGCGAATTGCTGCACCGACCCGAGCGACTCGCCCAACTTCTGACGCAGTGAGGTCGCACCGCTGTCGAGAGCGGCCAGCACTTTTTCTTTGCTTGGAGCTTCGACCTGCGCCTGCGCAAACGAGTCCCCGGTTTGCGCGTTCAAGGCGGAGAGATTGATGACATAGGAACTGCCGAGGCTCGAGATGGAGCCCGCCAAGACGGCCTTCGCACCCTCGCGCACGCCGATTTCACGGGCGACGTCATTCGTAATGCGCTCGTTCGGTTGGCGCCCCATGAAAGTCAGCGCTTGATGAATGCGCGACTCCGGCATGATGTTAAGGAAGGGCGATTGCTCGAGTTGCACGGACAGCGCCTGTTTCAAGGTTCCGTCAAATACAGCATCGCCGGTAGTGTTGACGAAATCGGCGAGAACGACAGTGTCTTTTTCGTTGAGGGCACTGGCCCGGCGCGAGCGAAAGAAAAGGCCTCCGCCGACTAGCGCGGCAATCACGATGACGGCGGCGGCGGGAATGGCCCACTTTTTCGAACGCTGCGCGGGCGGCACACTTCCACTTGGCGCGCTGGCGACAGCGGACGAAGACGAGGATGCCACCGCTGGGCGCGATCCTGATGAAACAGGTGGCGCGGCCGTCCCAGAGCCCGATTCGTACACGGCGGCGGCCACGGAACCGGAGCTAGCCGCCACTGCGCGTCCCGTATCCGTGTCGCGTTTTAGTCTCTGCAAGTCGGCTCGGATGTCGGCGGCATGCTGGTAACGCAAGTTGCGATCTTTTTCGAGAGCCTTGTTGATGATGTCTTCGAGCTTCGGCGGCAGGTCTGGGTTCAGCCGGATCGGCGACACGGGAGCGCGATCAAGAATTGCCTGAAAAATCAGCGCCGATGTCTCACCGCGAAATGGCACCATGCCGGTGGCCATTTCGTAAAGCACTGCTCCAAAAGAAAACAGATCGGTGCGTGCGTCGAGTTCCTTGCCCCTGGCCTGTTCTGGAGACATATAGGCGACGGTTCCGATGGCCGAGCCGGGGCTGGTTAAATGTTCTTCGGCGATCGTAGCTTCGAGGGTTTCGCCGGCAGGTTCAGAAGAATGCGTCGACGGCTGCGTGACTTTTGCCAGGCCAAAATCGAGAACCTTCGCATGCTCGCGCTTGGTCACGAAAATATTTGCCGGCTTGATGTCACGATGAACAATGCCCTGGGCATGGGCAGCGTCGAGCGCGTCGGCGATCTCGATGCCGAGGGACAGCAATGCATCGAGATCCATCGGGCGACTGCTGATCACATGTTTGAGGGTGGCACCGTCAAGGTACTCCATCACGATGAATGCCTTGCCATCCTGTTCGCCGATGTCGTAGATGGTGCAGATATTCGGATGGCTAAGCGCAGAGGCAGCGCGTGCCTCCCGGCGAAAGCGCTCGAGCGCCTGCCGATCCTGGGCAACATTTTCCGGAAGAAATTTCAGCGCAACGAAGCGGTCGAGGCGCGTGTCTTCCGCCTTGTAAACGACCCCCATCCCGCCGCCGCCGAGTTTCTGGACAATGCGGTAATGCGAGACAACCTCGCCCAGCATTCTTCCACCTCTTGTTGGGGTGAAATCTTACGGTTGGACGGTGGGCAAGTCAATGGAAGCTGGAACCGACACGCGGATCAAACTTGAAGCAAGACGTTGTCGATCAGCCGCGTGGTCCCAATATAAGCTGCGATCGCAACAAGCGCATTGCTAGCGATGGTCTCGATCGGTTCGAGAGTTTCCGGGTCGACAACCTCAAGGTAGTCGAGTCTGGCGTGCGGATCGGACGGAAATACTTTCTTTGCCGCGGCAATGATTCTTCCCGGATTCCGCTCCCCAGCCTCAAACTGCGCCGCCGCTTCCTGCAACGCCCGCTGCAACACCAGCGCCCTCGCGCGCTCGGCTTTATTCAGATATGCGTTGCGCGAACTCATCGCCAGGCCGTCGGATTCGCGAACAATAGGAGCACCGACAATCTCAATGGGAAAGTGCAGATCGCGAACCATGCGACGAATGATGGCCAGTTGCGCGGCGTCTTTTTGTCCGAAGAATGCGACTTGCGGCTCGATGATGTTAAAGAGCTTGGCGACGACTGTGGTGACGCCGCGAAAATGTCCGGGGCGAGATCGCCCGTCTAGCCTGTCACTCAGGCCTTCGACGGTAACCCACGTTACGCAGCCTTGCGGATAAATGTCATCTGCGGAGGGCGTGAAGAGAATATCGACGCCTTCTTGCTCAAGCATCGCGCAATCTCGGTCGAGAGGGCGCGGATATTTTGCAAGATCTTCTGTGGGTCCAAACTGAGTGGGATTGACGAAGATTGTGGCGGCGACTTTGTCGCACTTCGCCTTCGCCGCGCGGACAAGCGACAAATGGCCTTCGTGCAATGCGCCCATGGTCGGGACGAGGGCGAGAGTTTTATCGTCCGCTCGCGCTTCGCGGCACGCGGCACGGACTTCTGAAATAGACTTGCAGATTCTCATCCGCCGTTAGCGCTGCATGGCGCGCTTGCGCTGCAGAACGGTTTCCAATGCGACCTGCGTTTCTTTGGGCAAATGATACGACTCGGCATCGTTTGGGAATTGGTGCGAGATCACGTCGGCTTTGAACGCGAGCAGTGACTCAGTGATCAGGGCGGCCGCGTCTCCATAGCGACGCACAAATTTTGCGGGATGCCCGAAGGTCAAATTGACCAGATCGTGGAAGACGAGCACCTGACCGTCGCAGTCCGGGCCAGCGCCGATACCGATCGTTGGCGTCTCAATTTCGGCAGTGATCATCGCTCCGACTTCGCGCGGAATACCTTCAAGGTAAATGCAGGTCACGCCCGCCCGGTCGAGAGCGACGGCGTCGCGCATGAGTTGCTCGATGGCATTCAGCGTCTTGCCTTGAACTTTGTATCCACCCATGACGTTGACCGATTGCGGCGTGAGGCCGATGTGACCGGCAACCGGAATTTCGGCGTCGATCACGCGCCGGATTACGTCGGCGCGCCGCTCTCCGCCCTCCATCTTCACAACTTCTGCGCCACCTTCTTTTACAAAGCGCGCAGCATTGCGAACTGCCTCGGTTGGATCCGCCTGATACGAACCGTACGGCATGTCGGCAATAAGCAGCGCATCTTTCACGCCGCGACGCACGGCTTTCACATGATGCAGCATCTCGTCGACGGTGATCGAAAGCGTGTTCTCGTAGCCGAGCATGGTCATGGCCAGCGAATCGCCGACGAGGGCAATGTCGATTCCGGCTTCATCCACCAGGCGCGCGGTCGCATAGTCATACGCGGTCAGGCAGGTAATGGGTTCGTGATGCAGCTTTTTGTCGCGAATGGTAGAAGTGGTGACTTTGCGGCGAGGTGCGCCGATCGGTGTGAGACTCATTGTGCCTCCAGTGCCCCTCCGCGTGGCGGATAGAGCCTGTACACGTCATAAGATGACGCTTTGAGAATTGTAGTTGCTGGGGGGCGGGGCGTCGAGGGGTTTTACGCGCTTGGAGTTGGGCTTGCAAAAGCCTTGTTTTATTGGAGATAACTCCTTTGACCTCATTCACCTGGGAAAATTGGCGACTTCGGGGCGGACAGGAGTGTCTGCCCTACACTTTTGGTGCCCTACACCTAGCGGGTGTATTGATTGCGCTTCTTGTCTTGGTGTCGCGCTATTCCTAGTTGGATCAACTGGTCGATTAGATCCGGGTAGGCTACTCCGCTTGCAGCCCACAATTTTGGATACATGCTGATGGCGGTGAAGCCTGGCATGGTGTTGATTTCGTTCACGAACATTTTTCTGGATTTTGGATCCATCAAAAAATCAACTCGCGCGAGGCCGGTGCAATCGACGGCTTGAAATGCGGCGATTGCCAGTTTCTGCACGTTTTTCATTTCAGTTTTTGTAAGCTTCGAGGGGATGACAAGTTCAGAACCTTCGGCCAGATATTTGGCGTCGTAATCGTAAAACTCTTTGCAAGGGACAATTTCTCCAGCGACAGACGCTTTCGGATCGTCGTTGCCAAGAACCGCACATTCGATCTCGCGCGCCTTGCCCTTTTTTCCTCCAACCCCTTCTTCGATGACAATTTTGCGGTCGAACTTTGCCGCCTCGACAATTGCGGGGCCGAGTTCTTTACGATCGTGCGCTTTTGAAATTCCTACCGATGAGCCGAGGTTGGCCGGCTTCACAAATACCGGATACTTCAATTTGCTCTCGACTAGTTTCTCGACTTTCTTCGGCTCGCGTTCGAACTGACTGCGCAACGCGGTTACGTGCTTCACGATCGGCAATCCAGCCGCACGGAACAAAGACTTCATGACGTCTTTATCCATGCCAGCCGAAGACCCGAGAACTCCAGCGCCGACGTACGCGATGTCGGCTAGCTCGAACAAGCCTTGAATGGTTCCGTCTTCACCGAAGGTTCCGTGCAACACGGGGAAGATCACGTCGACGTCGATGGCGCGATCGGCGGCTCTGCGCAAATTCGCGTCAGTCTGAAAAGGAGCGAGCCCCGCCCCGCGTCGTGCAGGCTCGGGAGGCACAACCACCGATGCTCCGCTAGCAAGCACCGCTGCGCCAGGCGTCGCCTCGGGATCGCCGGCCCGTAACTGCGACTTGGATTGTGTGGAGTGGCCGCCCCCTGCCGCTTGATCTTGACTCTGAACTCGACCCTTGAGCAGTCGCTCGGCATGTTCCGCCGTGAGCCAGCGTCCATCTTTCGTGATGCCGATGGGCACGACCTCGTATTTGCTTTTATCAATCGCGTTCAGAACGGAGGCCGCCGAAAGCAACGAAACTTCATGCTCGCCGCTACGACCGCCAAAGAGGATGCCGACTCTGGTCTTGGAACTGGAATTCGATTGTGCTTTTGCCATGCCTTTTTAGTCTGGCGCTCCTGCACACTTTCCGTCAACTCGATGTCTGTTTTTCATGAACCGAACGTTTGCGTCTCGCTCTTGACATGGCGGCCAAACGGGTGTGAAATTGGCGCTGCTTGAAATTGCGAGCGCCCTTGCCTTCTCCCCTGGCGCTTAAATCACTTCGTTTTGATAGCAGAAATTAAGTCGGGCCATTTGTCAGTCGTTCCGATCTGATGTCGGTTCATTTGTCGTTCGAAAATTAAGCGCCAGCGAAGATCACTTCTTCCACGTCATGGCGCGTGCACTTGCACGAGAGCTCTCGGGCAAGTTGCGTACTTCACCAGGAGTGTTTTATGACCGCGAATCGAAGCTTTCAGGCCAAGTCTTTGCTGTTGATTATTGCCCTCACGATCACGACCATCGCAGCCGCTCAGCAGAATAAAAAGAGCGCTCCCGCGCCAGCGCCTCACGCCTCGGCGCCGAGCCGTCCAGCGCCAAGTTCACACGCGGCACCGCCGCAGCGCCAAGGCGGTGGATCGAACGCTAGTCGCCCAGGGCCAGGAGGCTCAAATGCGGGCAGACCAGGCCCAGGAGGTAGCAACGCGAGCCGACCCGGACCGGGCGGTGGCAATCGCGCCGGCGGTAACAGCAACGCAAGCCGGCCGGGCCCGGGCGGCGGCAATCGCCCCGGCGGCAACACCAACGCAGGTAGGCCAGGCGCCGGTGGCGGCAATCGTCCCGGCAGCAACACGAACGCAGGTCGACCGGGAGCAGCCGGATCGAACCGCCCTGGCACAGGGAACAACGGAAACCGTCCCGGAGCAGGCGCAAATAATCGCGGACCCGCTGGAAACGCCAACCGGCCCGGCGGAGCAAACGCCAACAACCGCGGAGGCGCAGCTGGCAATCGACGGCAACCGACAGGAACGCGCAACGTCGCAATGAAGAATGGGGGAAATGCCAACTTCCGAAAGAATGGACAAGTCCGTTCGATCAAGACAAAAAGCGGAATGACCATCAATCACGGAGTTCATGGCGGGCGCCGCATTGAAGGCGTTCACAACGGCCGCAAAGTTGTGAGCTATGGCAAGCACGGTGGCTACAGCCAACGCGCTTACTATCGCCATAACGGGCATGAATATTCCCAGCGCACCTACTACTCCGGCGGGCGCTATTACGCATACGGCTATCGCAACTATTCCTACGGCGGCTATCCGTACTACGGCTACGCTCCTTCTTATTATTACGGGCCTGCCTATTACGGATGGGCATATAACCCATGGCCAGCGCCGGTTACGTACGGCTGGGGATGGGGTGGTTCTCCCTGGTACGGCTACTACGGAGCTTATTACCAGCCCTACCCTGTATACCCGACGGCTGCGTTCTGGCTCACCGATTTTCTCCTCTCGGCTGGTCTTCAGGCCGCGTATCAAGCGCAGCAAGAGGGAGAGAACGGCGAACTCGTTCCTCCCGCGATTCGCAATGCATCGTCGGATGAGATCGCAGCTCTCTGGTCTACTGATCCGTTGGTCGCGTCGAAACTTCAAGCAACGTACGGCACTTACATGCTCGGCGGCGGAGCGGCTCCCGAAAAAGACAGCGGCACGGGCATGAGCAAAGAAGTGAAGCAGGCGATCGCCGATGAGATGAAGAACGAAATCGCCGCGGAGAAGGATGCTGCGGCAAACGGCGGGAAAGATTCGGCCTCAGGCGGGGAACAGATTCCGGCCGCGCTTGATCCGAAGATTCGAATCTTCGTTGTTTCTACCGATGAAGACTTGACCACGTCCGATGGCGACGAATGCGGATTAACCGCCGGTGATGTCGTCGAACGCACCGGAGACAAACCGGACGACGACAAGATGGTCGACGCTACCGTCAAGAGCAGCAAGAAAGACGAGTGCGCCGTCGGCGCAACCGTCGGTGTTTCTGTCGACGATTTGCAGGAGATGCACAACCAGCTGCGGATCCAGATGGATGCCGGGCTAAAGGAACTCGCCGACAAGCAGGGAAAGAACGGGTTGCCTGCGGCTCCCGACACCAAGACGCAAGCCGGAGAAGTCCCCGCGCCCACGCCTGATAAGGGAGTGAGTGACGATCTGAAGTCGCAGCAAACTGAAGCCGATCAAGCGGAAGCGGACGCCAAGCAATCGGCAAATTGAGATTCCACCCGATGGGAAGGCGACATTGTTCGCCTTCCCGTCGCGAATCTCGACCTGAATACATTTCACCCGCAAAGATATCTCACCACCAGCTGTTGCCATGGAGACTGTTTATGTTACGGAAAATTGAAATTGGGCTTTTCATGTTGCTCGCCTGCGGACTGGTTTCCCAGCTAGCCACAGCGCAGGTTTCTTTGGAAGATCAACTCAAAGCGCAGTACACGATGGTCAAGATGGGCTCCGACACGAGCGGTGCCGCCGTGGTTGAGCAAGGTACGATCCTCGCGATCAAGAAGGGCGGGATTCTGAGCGTACCCTACACCGACAACACCGTGATGCCGACAAAGTATGAGAATGGCACGGTACATTCTCCGAACGCCCTGCTTTCCAAAGGTCTCGGCTTTGGCATGAAAAGATTGGGCCGCGAGCAAACCACCAGGCTTATGCAGGTGGGAGAAAAGGTTTATCCGTCAAAGATCACGGTGAATCTGCCGAAAGATCAAGTCGCGTTCAATCTGATCGCGTGCGACTCCTGTAACAACACCAGCCCGACCACGTTCTATAAAGCGGAAGTAGTATTCCAGTTCGGCCACGGATCGCTCGCCACGGCAAGCCCGTCGCAGATTGAAGATACAATCGCGGCGCTTCTCGCGGTAGACGATAGCGCCAGCGCCGACAATTCCCAGCAGGGCGGAGGACAGGGTGGCGGAAATGATCAGCAGGGTGGTGGACAGGGCGGCGGAAACGATCAGCAGGGCGGCGGCAATGGGCAACAAGGCAACAACTATCAAGGTGGCGGAGGCGGCCAGTCCCAGGCGCAAGCTCCGCCAGCAGAGCCGCAGCAGATAGAAAAAGGTCAGACGCCCGATCAGGTAAAGAACTCCATCGGTCAGCCCGACAAAATCATCAATCTAGGGACCAAACAGATTTACGTTTACAAAGATATTAAAGTTACATTTTTGAACGGCAAAGTTTCAGACGTGCAGTAGAAACATTTCTTTGAACTAATCTGCTACCTCAAACTCAAATGTCATCCTGAGCTGAGCGAAGCGAAGGATGACAAACTGTTTTAGAGTTTTACAGTATCTTCTTGCCGAAAGCTGACAGTACTAATTCCACCGCCAAGTCCGCAGTCTGATTGCGTTCGTCAATGACCGGATTCACTTCCACAATTTCAAAACTTAAAAGTCCGCCGTTGTCAGCGATGATTTCCATGGCAAGATGAGCTTCGCGATAGGTCGCCCCTCCCCAGACGGGAGTGCCGACGCCGGGAGCGTCTTCGGGATCGATCCAATCCATGTCGAGCGAGACGTGAAAGCCAGCCGTGCCTTTGCCAGCCATGGCGAGTGCATCTTCCATTACTGCACGCATCCCGCGCTCGTCGATGTCGCGCATGGTGAACACTCCGACGCCTGATTTGCGGATATTTTCTTTTTCGAAACTGTCGACGTCGCGAATGCCGATCAAAACGCAATTCTCGGGCTGCACTTTAGGCGAGAAGCCATAGATGTTCGCGAGGTCGTCGGGTGCAAGGCCCATGATGGACGCTAGCGGCATGCCGTGGACGTTACCGCTCGGCGAGGACTCCGGCGTATTCATGTCGCTGTGAGCATCGATCCAGAGCAAGCCAATCTTCTGATTCTTGCGGCGATAGAATTCTGAAACTCCTGAGACCGAACCTGCCGCGACAGAGTGATCTCCGCCTAATATGAGCGGGACTTTCCCGTCGCCAAGCGTTTTTATCACCAGGTCGGCACTCTTGGTGCAGGTCGCCGTGATTTCTTTTAGATACTTTGCGTTGGAAGCGCCCTCTTTTTTCTGTTCGGGAATTGCCACGGTAATATTGCCTGCGTCTTCGACCGTGTGGCCGATGGCTTCGAGACGGGCTTCGAGTCCAGCGACACGAACGGCCGAGGGACCCATATCGACGCCTCGGCGCGATTGTCCGAGGTCGAGAGGCACTCCGATGACGCTGATTTTTCGCGGAGTGATACGGCTGTAAGTCGTGTTTCGTTGATTCATATTTTTCTCGTTTCGACGTGCCATTCGATGGGCTAGACCTGCTCGCGCGCTTCGCCTAACGCCACCGGAACTTCCATCTTCTTTTTGGCGCGGAAGATCGTGACTTTTACGGTGTCTCCGGCGCGGTGCTTATTCATGACCTGCGCTAATGCCTGCTGGCTCTCGACTTTATCTCCGTCGATCGCGACGATGAGATCTCCGCCGATCATGATTGGAGTATTGCCCAGGTAGGCGCGTTCCGTACCACCCCGCAACCCGGCGCGGTCGGCCGAACCACCTTGCACAGCTTGCACGATGAGCAATCCATAGTCGGCGGCGAGCCCGAGTTCGTTCGCGACTTCCGAGTCAATCGGGATGGTTCTTACTCCGAGCGCTGGGCGGCGAACGCGCCCTAAGGTAACCAAATCGCTGACGACTGCTTTTGCCGTGTTAATAGGAATAGCAAAGCCGATGCCGGCGCTCTGCCCCACACTCGAAGCAATCATCGTATTAATGCCGATGACCTCGCCATGCCAGTTGAGCAGCGGTCCGCCCGAGTTTCCGGGGTTAATCGCGGCGTCGGTTTGAATAGCCTCATCGATGACCAGCCCGTCGGGCTCCTGCACCTGTCTGATTGAACTCACGATGCCACGGGTGAGAGTACCGGCCAAGCCAAACGGATTCCCGATCGCATACACTTTTTGCCCGACTTGCAGGTTAGTTGAATCTCCTAGCACCATCGGTTGTAGATCAGGCGCTTTGATTTGGACGATCGCGAGGTCGTGTGACTTGTCGGTTCCAACAATAGTGGCTTTGTATTTTTTTCGATTGTGCAGCGTTACCTCAACCTGCCGTGCCTCAGCAATGACGTGGTAGTTGGTCAGAATGTGCCCTTCTTTGTCGATGACGAAGCCAGAACCCTGGCCCTCTTGCGGCACCAGACCATAGAAAAAATCAAAGGTCATCACTCGCGAGGTGATGTTGACGACCGCACCGATATTCTTGCGATACACCGTTATATTGTTCTGCTCTTCGGAATCCAGCGGCTCGTTGCCCGCGGCCTCGGTAATCTCAACTCTCTGGGGGCGGCTCAGCCAACTCGTGGAGTTCCCCTGGCCGAGGTGATGGGTAGTGAAATAAAAGAAAGCCGAGGCAAGAATGATCGCGAAAAGCACTGTACGCAAGAATCTCATTGTCTTTAATAATTCCCTCAAAAATGACTGACGGATACGGAAGAGTGCTGCTCTAGGATTCTAACGAAAAGCGGCATTTAAAGCAGGTCAGGGCGGCTGCATTGTTAGCTTTAACCGATACGCGTGCACCGCAAATGAGAGTGTCATCCTGAGCGAAGCGAAGGACTTTTGCATCTTGCTGGCTAAGACAAATTACTTAGCTCCTTCGCTTCGCTCAGAATGACAAACATTTTTTGATGAAGGACAGGAAATTCGTCCCCTCAAGAATACTGCTTCCCCCATCCACCGCCGCCCGGCGATTCGATTCGCACCCGGTCACCCTTTTTTAAACGAATGCTCGTCTTTCCCGGAACACCGTGAGGATTGCCATCGCCGCGCATGATTAAGGTCCGACCGCATTGTCCGCTCTTGCCTCCAGCAAGACCGTAAGGGCCGCGAGATCGCCGGTCCGCTAGTAACGTTACTTGCGCATCGGTTAAGACTTCGATTTCGCGGATGATCCCGTCCCCGCCGCGATATCGCCCTGGTCCTCCGCTATCTGGTCTTAGCGAATATTCGCGAACGCGCAGCGGATAGGCATGCTCGAGCGCCTCGGCTGGAGTGTTCAGAGAATTCGTCATGTGCGTGTGAATGCCTGACACTCCATCTCTGGAGGGACGAGCCCCCATCCCCCCGGCCGTGGTTTCGTAGTAAGCAAAAGGCTCAGCAGAGCGAGGATCGACACCTCCAATCGTGAGGTTGTTCATCGTCCCCGAAGCAGCTGCCGGAATGCGATCGGGAATCGCCTGCGACAATGCCCTCAGCAAAACGTCAACAATGCGTTGCGAGGTTTCTACGTTTCCTCCCGCGACTGCGGCGGGAGGCGTTGCGTTTACAACCGTTCCTGATGGCGCGATGAGGCGAAGCGGACGCATCAATCCTGAAGTTGCCGGAACGTCATCGCGCAGCAAGCAGCGGAAGACGTAAAAGCAGGCAGAGTAGGCGATGGCCTCGACTGCGTTGACCGCGCCTTCGACTTGCGGGTCAGTTCCCGTGAAATCTATGGTGACTTGAGGAAACCTGTTTTCCCGCTTCGGTGGACGAGTTGCTGCTACTCGCTTGCCGACAGATCGACTCTTGCCGCTTCGCGCTACTGTAATCTTTACGGCGATTCGGATTGGCTTGTTCTGCACCCCGTCGTCATCGAGAAAATCTTCGGCTTGATAATGGCCCGGCGGAATGGTCCGCAGGTACGCGCCCATCATTTCTTCAGAATAGGCGAGCAAGTTCGTGGCTGCAGCCTTCGCGCGAGCAACACCGTACTGTGCACAAACCTGGCGCAAGCGATCCGCACCGGTCTGGCAGGCGGCGATCTGAGCCCCGAGATCGCCCTTGCGCTCTTCGGGCGTGCGCACGTTGTTTAAAACCAGCGCGAGGATATCGTCGACCATCTCTCCGCCGCGCATAAGCTTTACGGGGGGAATTCGCAAGCCTTCCTGATAAATCTCGCGGCACGGTCCCATCGACCCTGGGTAGGTGCCGCCAACATCGGCGTGATGCGCGCGCGAGGCCACGTAAAAGTCGGGAGCGCCGTTCGAACGCCGAGAATTCAGCTGGCGCGACTTCCGCGGTGGTGCGTCGCTCTGCGCATTCTTCCGCTCGAAGACATACACCGGCATGACCAGCGTGATGTCGGGAAGATGCGTGCCGCCGCGAAATGGGTCGTTCAACATGACGACATCGCCGGAATCCAACGAAAATTCCTGTATCGCGGCTGCGACTGACATCGGCATTGAGCCGAGATGCACCGGCATGTGGTCGCCCATCGCGATCACATGTCCAGCAGAATCAAACACCGCGCATGAGTAATCGCGCCGTTCTTTTATGTTGGGAGAAAACGAGGTGCGCCGAAGGGTGGCCCCCATCTCTTCCGCGATGGAGTGGTAGATATTTCTGAATACCTCGAGTTCGATTGGATCGCGCATGCTCGTGAGGCAAAGCCATACGGTCCACCTTACTCACTATGCAAGCTGGACTTGCTTAAAAGCAATTATGCACTATACTGGCGGGCGCTTGGACGTCTTATCTTTTCCACGCGGAGATCAGCCATGCGTTCGTTTTCGTTATTTGTGATTGTGCTATGCATCTGCTCATCCGCTCTCGCCAACGACACCAGTGATCTCGTCAAGAATCAGTTGAATTCGATCGGGCCGGAGCAGTTTCGCACGGCAGCGAAGAGCCGTGCAGTTCAAGGCGCCACCACGTTCAGGCTCCTTAGCGGAAGCGGCGCGCAAGACGGCAAGGAAGTACTCATCTCCGAGGAAAATAAAGTGGTGGCACTCCTCAAACTCCCTAATCCTTCCTATCACGGCGAGAGATTCGTGTACGACGGTAAGGCCAGGGTGAACGTCGTGTACATCAGCCCCGGAAAATACTCAACTTTGGGATCATTCGTTGAGGTACATCAGGAAATTCTCAAGGACGGATTATTTGGTGGGACTCTCCTAACAGGTTGGGCATTGGCCAATATCGATCGTAACAACCCTAAACTGAGAGATCAGGGACTTAAGAAGGTCAACGGGAGAGAGCTTCGACGTGTCCAATATGAGCCCGCGAAACGATCCGATCTCGAAATATTTTTATATTTTGACCCCCAGACAATGCGTCACGTTAGCACGACTTACTCCCTTACCATCAGCCCAAAGATGGGCGCGACAGAGCTGGAAAATGCGAAACAAGATTACACACGCTACTTTCTAGAAGAGCGTTTTGACGACTTCAAAGAAGTGGATGGATTACATCTGCCGCATAAATGGACGATTCAGTTCACTTCTGAAGTTCCGGCGGATCCGAACCACCCGACCCTCGGTCGTTCGCTGACTTCCGTTTCAGAGTTCGAAACAACGATCACCTCGATTCAGCACAACATCGCCCTTGATCCAAAGAACTTTGAAGTGAAGTAAGGGCGCGGGAATATCGTCGAGTGCTACACTCGTCTGATTATGGCGGACGGACGTTCCAAGCTCTGGATCTGGCTACTCGTCGGCGGAGGGGTGTTCGCACTTTTCGTGGCCGCGGTCTTCACTTTTGTCTACATGAGCTTTGGATCGCGCGACGAGGAAACGTTCGCCGGGTTCGGTTCCAAGATTGGCGTCGTCAATCTCGACGGCGTAATCTTCTCTCCCAAACAGATCGTTCCGCAGCTTAAGAAATTTGCGGACGATGATTCCATCAAGGCCATCATCATTCACGTGAATTCTCCCGGGGGAGGCGTTGCTGCGTCGGAAGAAATTTATCGCGAGGTGAAGCGCATCCGCGATGAAAAAAAGAAGAGGATCGTGGCGTCAATCGAAACCGTCGGCGCCAGTGGCGCCTACTACGTCGCTTCAGCAACTAATAAGATATACGCCGACAAGGGCAGCATCGTAGGCTCGATCGGCGTAATCGCTGAGTGGGTCAACTACGGCGAACTGATGCGTTGGGCCAAGCTCAACGCCATCACCATGAAGGCGGGAGAATTTAAAGACACTGGCAGTCCCACGCGCGAGATGACTCCCGCCGAACGTCAATATATGCAGGGCCTGATCGACAATATGCACACCCAGTTCATTCAAGCAGTGGCCGACGGCAGGCACGTGAAAGAGTCCGATATCAGGGCCATCGCCAACGGCAAGGTTTGGACGGGCGAGCAGGCAAACGACATGAAACTGATCGACCAGATCACGGATTTCGAGGGAGCAGTGAAGGATACGGCCCGGGCGGTGAACATATCCGGAGAACCCACGCTTGTTTATCCTCCCAAAGACCGACGCAGTGGGCTCGACCTGCTGTTCGGGGACGTTTCAGACTATTTGCCAACCCGCGAAAAACTTATGGAACAGCAGGTGGGCTTCTATTACCTCTGGAAGTAAGCCAGAAAATTTGCGGCGGCATTCTCTGCCTCGGCATGATGCTATCTTCCTACTTGCACAGAACCCCTTAAATTTGAGAAGGTTATAGGCATAAAAGCATCATCGATTCGCTGGGGCAGCCCAGCCAACCGGCCAAACCTGGGACCGGTCCGAAAGGAAGCAAGAGGCTTATGACGAAGGCAGACCTGATCGAAGAGGTTTCCCGGCTCGCGGAATTGACGCGCAAAGATAGCGAAGTAATTGTCGACACCATTTTTGACAGCGTGGTGCGTTCCCTGCGCGTCGGCGACAAGATCGAAATTCGCGGATTCGGCAGCTTCCGCACGCGACAGCGCAAACCTCGAGTCGGACGCAATCCTAAGACTGGCGACAGGGTTGAGGTGCCGGCCAAGAAGATTCCGTTCTTTAAGCCAAGCAAGGAATTGAAGGATCTGGTAAACAACAGCGCGACGGCCCCAGCTTCGACCACACCCGCTCCGTCAGCTCCGCAAAGCGCTCAATAGCTTCGCACCTGACCGACCCCCGATCCGGGATTCGGGTGACTCCACGAAAAGACTCGCAAATTTTCGACTCGAGATTCAGGCGTGAGTGGGCGTGGCCCATGCGGACGGAAGTGCTCCTAGGTAAAGCCTTAAACAGTGGCCACGCGGGCGCGTCCGATTTGAGCGAGAGCTTCTGGAGACGGAAACGGCTTGGCCACGGTGAAAGTTCGTTCCAGCGGCATTTCGCCCGACTTTATTGATTTCGCCATCATCTCAACCCCCATCCCCGCGTTCGTGGGGATTTGAATCGTCGCCGCTAAAAGGTTGCGTCGCACCCATTCCTGGCCTGTTTTCGGCATTCCATCGCAACCGAGAAACGGGATCTGCTTCCAATCATCTTTTGAGCCGCGGCACTCCTCGAAAGCCTTACGCGCCCCGATCGCCATAGAGTCATCTTGCGCGCACACCGCCTGGATCTGAACCTGATGCGAAGTGGAGAGCCGGAGCCATGAGCAAACTCCCTTGTAAGCGCTACCTTCACTCCATTGCGCTTTGAGAACGCGAAGCGTGATGCTCTCTAACTTTGTCTGCATCGCTCCCAGATAACGCTGTTTCGCGGCGGAACTTTCCGCCGGGCCGTGGACGTATAAAACGGTGCCCCCGGCAGGAATCAGGCTATTGAGTTGCTGGCCTTGAACGCGCCCGATTTCTTCGTGGTTTGAAGTGATAGCAAACGCGGGCACATTGAACGTTTTGCGCAATTCGGAAATGTAGTCGGCTTCTCGATTCAGAACGACGACCCCGATTCCAGCCGCAGCCGCGGCGCGAACTACCTGAGGGTGCGCGGTTGAGCCCGCTGGTTCAAAAAGAATTGCGTCGGTTCGCTGAGTAGCTGAAGATTGAATGCAGGATAAAAGCTGCTGGCTTTGTTTTATGCCGTCATTGCCGGCGTAGACGATATCGAGGTCAACACCCAGTTTTTTAGCCGTCGCCAAGGCGGCTGACGCCTGCTCAAGCTGGTAACCGTCGTCGTCGTTGGTGAGGCTGAGGAGAAATCGCAGTTTTTTCATGCGAAAGCGCTTTCTAAGCGCTCATCATAACGTGAAAGTATTCACTGCTGGATATGACAATGGTAACCGTTCGCGGGAGGCCTCGACCTCGAACTCGGAAAGGCGCGACAGGCGCGTTACTTTTTCTAGTGGACGAGACTCAAGCCTCCTGCCGGATACGTCGTATACTTGGACGGCCGGACGTTTCCCATCCGATTTCATCGGTGGCGACAACTCTAGTTTCACCACAGACGTGCAACTGGGCCCATAGCTCAACGGTTAGAGCAGCAGACTCATAATCTGTTGGTTCTAGGTTCAAATCCTAGTGGGCCCACCAACTCCAGCAGACCTGACAACTGTCACAGCCTCTTTCCATCCAACTTCAGCGGTACCCGAATTGAGGCTGTTCACACCGTGGTTTTTGCGGTACTTTAAACCGCTCCCCAAGTAACCCGCGATCCCCCGTGGGCTGGATTTACTTTTGACTTAGTTCGGAGGTCCGCATGTTGCAATGCATATCTGGCCGATTCATGCATCGCTCCGCTCGAAATGGAACATGGTTTTGGTGGATCTATTCAGCTTCTCTGGTGCTGGTGCTCTCGTCCGCCGGAATCTTGAATGCTGAAACGATCTCCGGCACCGCGCAGGATCCTTCCGGAGCAGTGGTAGCCGGCGCAAGGGTCGAAATTACCGGCGCCGCTCTCCCGCAAGCGATGGTGCTTACAACTGACGGTTTGGGACGATTTACCTCTTCGGACTTCAAAGCGGGCAGTTACTCTCTCCGAATCACCCGCGACGGATTCGAGCCTTTCGTTAAGCCGATCGACCTGTCGGCGTCGATTGAGTTACAACTGACGCTCGCGATCGCGCAGCAGCAACAGACTGTTACCGTGCTCGGGAAGAGTACTGCGTTCGCTAATTCCGATCCGCTTTATCGCCAACTTCGAGACGTCGGATTGGGCACGACTTATCACTTCGATAACTTCACAGTGAACTGGGACACGGCGACCTTTCAATTCCTGAAAGGAACCCTGACCGTATTCAATAAGGTCGACGGCGTCGAAACCGGAGCGGTCTTTATTGGTGAGGGGCACTTCAACCTTAAGCCAGTTCTAACACCGGACTTCAAGGAACTAGAGCGTCGCACCGGCTCACCGGAAGTAAACGAAGACTTTACCGAAATAGTGTTTCGCTTCACCCGAGGAGTTTGGCCCAAGCTAGCTGCCGGACTGGGAGAACAGACGGGAACGCCCGGTGAAGCCACTCTCGCTCTCAATCGATGGCGGGAACGCATGCGACAGCGCCGTGACCGCGCGCTTGGATTCTCGCAACAGTTGCTGCAGGGCGAAACCATGGACAATGTCGATGCCGATGTTCTAGCCGCGTTATATAACCCGCAGCATCCAGAGTTTTTCAACGCATATCTTCGCGGCAAGAAACACAAAGATCTTCGCTATTTCTCGCGAACCCGGGTGGGGGCGCTGCCGCAACTCGACTCGCCCGAAGAGGTTGCGCTGATTAATTATGACCCCGAAGCGATGGACGATGGTGTTTGGTATTTGGCTCATCTCAAATCCGAATATCTGGGTCGCATCGCCCGCTCCGACGAAGACCGGCGCATGTTCGCGACCCATCACTACAAGATCGAAACTGTGATTGGAAAGAATCAGCACTTTTTCAGCGTTGCAACTATCAGCTTTGAGCCGCTGCTTTCGAAAGAAAGGATCTTGAAGTTCGGCTTGTTACCAAATCTTCGTGTCTCGCGGGTGACCGATGACCAAGGCCGTCCGTTGCACTGGATTCAGGAAAGCCGAAAGGAAGATGGGTCGTTCTACGCGATCCTGGCAGATGTACCGGAAGTAGGAAAGCAATATTCGATCACCGTCGAATACACCGGCGACAAGGTTCTAGAGGAAGCTGGGGACGGGAGTTTCTACGTCAGCGCCCGAAGTTCCTGGTATCCAAACTTAAACGGATTTGGCGAACGAGCCCTCTACGATCTCACGTTTAAAGTTCCGCGCAGATTTAAGGTTGTCAGTGTCGGCAAGTTGGAGGGCGAAAGTACGGAAGGTGACTTTGCCGTGAGTCACTGGGTCACACCGAATCCAGTCGCGGTGGCCGGCTTCAACTACGGAGACTACAAACGGATCGATATGCCGGACACGATCACCGGCTACAAAATATCCGGCTACTACCTGACTGAATTGCCTTACGCCTTGCAGCACGCCAAAGAAACCGCTTTTCTGCAATCTATGGCTCCAGGCGCGATGACCAAATACGCTTTGGAGCAGACGCGCGCTCAATTGCAATTATGCACGCACTACTTCGGCAAGAGCAGTTACGAAGACATCTACATAACCGAACAGCCCAATTTCAATTTCGGGCAATCCTGGCCAAACCTTGTCTATCTTCCCATCTCTGCTTACATGGACTCCACCCAGCGATGGATGCTGTTTGGCACCATCAATGACAAATTCACCGGCTTTGTGCAGGAGGTTACTCCGCACGAAGTCGCTCACCAGTGGTGGGGGCATGAAGTTGGGTGGGCGTCGTATCACGATCAATGGTTGTCAGAAGGCTTCGCAGAATTTTCAGCCGGATTATTTTTGCAGCAGGCAGTGGGAAAGAACTGGCGCAAGGATTACACGGAATTCTGGGAGCGTTTGCGTAAACGCGTCCTCGAAAAGAATAATTTTGGCGTCGCTCCGAATGAAGCGGGGCCGCTGTGGATGGGACTGCGCCTCAATTCTCCGCGAACCGCTAGCGCCTATCAGAATGTGACTTATCCAAAAGGCGCCTTCGTTCTCCAGATGCTGCGCACCATGATGTGGACTTCTGAAGATCAGGATAAGGACTTCATCGCCATGATGCACGACTTCGTTGAGCAGCATCACGAACGACCGGCGACAACTGAATCGTTCAAGCATGTCGCCGAAAAACATATGACGAAGCTGATGGACCTTCACAAAGATGGACGGCTGGACTGGTTCTTCGATGAATGGGTCTATGGAACGCAAGTGCCGAAGTATCACTTCGAATATAAGTCCACGCCCATGCCCGGAGGCAAAGCGAAACTTCAGATGACGATCACGCAGAGCGAAGTGGACGATCGCTTTGCCATGCTAGTCCCGGTGTTTGCCGACTTCGGAAATGGCATGGCTCCCATCGCACAAGTCGGAATCGGTGGCAACCGAAGCCGCACGGTTGAAATCGAACTACCGAGCCAACCGAAAAAAGTTGAGTTGAACGCCTACAAGGAAATGCTGGAGCGGTGAATGGCTTGGGTGGCTAGGCCAGAGGCAGGCTGAAATAAAAAACAGATCCATGCCCGAGTTGGCTGGTTACTCCCAACTGTCCGCCATGCGCTTCCACGATTGCTTTGCAGATTGCCAATCCCATGCCTGTCCCGTGAACTTGCACTCGCTGATTTCTTCCCCGGTAGAATTTTTCAAACACCAATGATTGTTCGAAGTCATCGATGCCGGGACCGCGATCGGCGACGCTTGCCACCAGCATCTCGTCTTTGACTTCGGCACTGATACGGATTGGAGTGCGCACAGACGAATACTTCGCGGCATTTTCGACCAGATGGACGAACACTTCTTTAATATGCGGCAGGTCCATGCGCGCGCCTGGGAGATCATCGGGAAGCTTGACTTCCACGGGGTGCTGGACGAGAAGTTGCTTCAGTTCGTCTAATGCTTCGGCGACAGGCACTGCGATCTGCACCGATCCGAAACGGAATTCGACTTTGCTGGCATCGAGTTGACTCATCTCAGCCGCCTCGCCGACCAGGCGATTGAGACGGTCGCTCTCTTCGTTAATGATGGTCAGCAGTTCATGAAGCTCGTCCGCTGAATGCGACGGGCTCCCGAGAAGCGAAGTGACTGACGCCTTAATGGAAGTCAGAGGGCTGCGAAATTCGTGGGTGACCGAGTCGAGCAAGACGCTGCGCAGTTGTTCACTCTCACGGGCTGCCTCGGCGCGGCTCAGCTTTTCGACCGCGCCCGCGCGTTCCACGGAGGTGGCGATAAGACTCGCGACTGCTTCTAATGTTTGCCGGGAAAGGAGCGAGCCCGAAACTCCCATGCAGCCGACGACGCGCATCCCCATCCGCAAAGGCACAAATGCTATGTGTCGACTACTATCGACGCGCGGCTCACCGCGGAGCGCAACCATTTGCAAATCCTGAGCCTCCAACCCATCGATCTCGGGGCCGGAGCGATAAATGTCGCTACGGCTCGCCAACGCGATCGCCGCGCCTTTAACGCCAAACGACTCCAATATGTATCGTGGGATGAGATTCAAGAGTTCCGCAGGATTGTCACTCGAGAGCAGCAGTTGGCTGAAGGCATACAGCCGTTCCACTTCGTCGCGGCGTTCAATCGCGATACGGGCCTCGCGGCGCGCTCGCGCCGACAATTCGCTAGCCGTTACAGCTGTTGCAAGGAAGGCGAAGAGTGCAATCCAGTTTTGCGGATCGGCAATATTTAACGTGCCAACCGGCGGCAGAAAAAAATAATTAAACGCTAGTGTCGAGACCACCGACATAAACACTGCTTGCTGCAATCCCCAGTAGGCAGAGATACCCAACACTCCGAGCAGGAAGGCCAAAGCCATCGTGGTGGAATTGAGATGGAGCCAGCCGTACCCGACAAGGGTGGTGGCCGCCACGATCGTCGAAGCCAGCAAATAACCAATCCCGTGCCTGCCGGTAACTTTCACGAGCCGATTGTATGACAAAGCGAGTAGCACCGCCGCTAAGTGCCGTGTAGCGCCGCCGTCTCGGCGGCTGCCCGGTGGGCGTCTTCGCCGACCGCCCCAACGCCGCCGGCGTGCCGCGCCGAGGGCGAGACGCCCTCGGGACAGCCGGCGGGATGCCGGCGCTACATTTTTTCCCGTGCATGCTTCATCGACAAAGGTCTTCCCTCTCGACGACAATGAGCGCGATGCCGAAAAGTCCTGATCAGTGGTTGGAGGAATGCTCGCCCGCGCAAAAGAAGGCAGGAGTGTTCAAGCTCTTTCTTGGCTACGCCCCCGGCGTCGGCAAGACCCATACCATGCTGACCGAGGCGATTCGCCGCCATGCGCGTGGCGAGGATGTCGTGATCGGAGTGATCGAGACGCACGGCAGAAAAGCTGTCGGCGAATTGGTGTCGAGCCTCGACGTCATGCCGCGAAAGCAAATTGATTACAAAGGGACGCAATTTGAAGAGATGGATGTCGATGCCCTTCTCGCCCGCAAGCCCGGTGTTGCGTTGATCGATGAACTGGCGCACACAAATATTGAGGGCAGCAAACATCGCAAGCGATATGAAGATGTGCTCGAGCTTCTGGGCGCCGGAATCGACGTGCTCTCGACCATGAATATCCAGCATCTGGAGAGTGTCACTCCGACGGTGCAGGGCGTGACCGGGATCCAGGTGCGCGAAACGGTCCCCGACTGGGTGCTGCAGCGGGTCAACGAAGTGGTGATGATCGATCTCACTCCCGAGGCGCTGCAGAATCGCATGCGCCGTGGGGACGTTTATCCGCAAGAGCGAGTGGGGAGAGCTCTGGAGAATTTTTTTCGCGAGACCAACCTGATTGCCTTGCGGGAACTGGCGTTGCGACAGGTGGCACAGCAGGTCGACCTCAGCCTCGAACGCCATCGCGGACAGGAAGCCGAGGATAAGAATTATCAAGCGGTCGCGATCCGCGAGCGCATTGCTGTATGTATTAGCTCGAATCCCGCTGCACGCTCCCTGATCGCGCGGGGCGCGCGCATGGCACAAGGTATGGGCGCCGATCTGTTTGTCGTCTACACCGACATGGGGCAGGATGACAACGACGCTAACCAGCGAACCTTGGCGGCAAACGTTCTTTTCGCAGAAAATGTTGGCGCCACGATCGTGCGCGTGAAGGGAAAAAGCGTGGCCGAAGCGGTCGTTGAGTTCGTGAACGAAAAGCATGTGACGCAGGTCGTTTTTGGACGATCAGCGACGCGCGGCTGGAAGCGGTTTTTCTATCTTTCTGCGATTCACCAGTTCTTGCGCGATGCTCCGGCAGTGGACGTTCACATCGTCACGCAGGAACCAAATTAATATATCGATGTCGCCTTATTCTATGGCAGAGCACAAGCACATTCTGGTGGTCGACGATGAGACTCAGATCACACGGGTGCTGCGTACTTCTCTTTCCAGTCACGGCTACGACATTCGAGTCGCTAACGACGGCGAAACGGCGCTGGAGATCATGAAGGACTGGACCCCTGATCTCGTGATTACCGATCTATCGATGCCCAACATGGACGGGCTGGAATTGTGCCGCCGGCTTCGCTTGCGCTCGAGCATTCCGATTATTGTGTTGTCGGTACGCGGCGAGGAAAGAACGAAAGTGAAAGCGCTCGACGCGGGCGCGGACGATTACGTCACGAAACCTTTTGGCATGGAAGAGCTTCTCGCGCGAGTTCGCGCCAGCCTGCGCCGTGCACCAGTCGACGCGTCAGAGTTAGCGCCGATCGAAGTTGGAGACTTCAAAATCGACCCGGGATCACGCAGTGTTGTGGTGAAAAACAAACCTGTGCATCTCACGCCGAAAGAATTTGAGTTGCTCCTCTTCATGGCGCGGCACCCGGGAAAAGTGATGACCCACCGCGCGCTCCTCGCCGCAGTGTGGGGTGGTGATAGCACCGAGCAAGTTGAATATCTTCGCGTGTTTGTGGCGCAACTTCGTAAGAAACTTGAAGTGTCTGCCAATTCCCCCCGCTATATTGTGACCGATCCCTGGGTTGGCTACCGCTTCGAACCTGGCGAGTAACCATCGGCAGCGCCGCCTCAAGTCTTTATACCTTCCTTACGAATCGCTTAGACCAACCTGATAGCCGACCCGCTTAAATAAGATCTGGCATGTGCGACTTTGTTATCTTGACGATCTCTTTAAAGTACAGGTTGCATTCACTCGCCTCGAAGGAGCGGTAGATCTGCCATGTCCGACATTATTTTCATAGTTGTTGCTCTAGCGTTTTTCGCGGCCTCGATCGGCTACGTTAAATTTTGCGATCGGATTCGCTGAGGGTTTGTTGCTATGAACATTGAATCCATACTCATGCTGGTCATTTGCGCGGGGCTGATGGTGTACCTGATGTACGCCTTGCTGAAGCCGGAGAATTTCTGAAATGACTGCCAACGGTTGGCTGCAAATCGGTTTGTTTTTCGCAGTGATTCTGGCAATTACCAAGCCTGTCGGTGTTTTTATGGCCCGAGTTTTCAGTGGCGAAAAAACCTTTCTGGATTTCGCTCTGCGGCCAGTCGAGCGTTTGCTCTATCGCATAACGGGCGTCGACGAAAAACACGAAATGCCTTGGACGGAGTACGCGCGCAGCATGTTGCTGTTCAGCGGCGCTTCCATGCTGGTGCTCTATTTGATGGAGCGGATACAAGGAGTTCTTCCGTTCTGGAATCCGCAAAAATTCCCCGGCGTACCGTCGGTGTTGGCGTTCAACACGGCCGCGTCGTTCACGACGAATACAAACTGGCAGAACTATCCTGGCGAGACCACCATGAGCTATTTCACGCAAATGGCGGGTCTCTCCTATCACAATTTCGTTTCAGCGGCAGTTGGACTCGCGCTGGCAATCGCCTTCGTGCGCGGCATTGCGCGAACTGAGAAAAATACCATCGGCAACTTTTGGGTCGACATGACGCGATCCACGCTGTGGGTGCTTCTACCGGCCTGCATCGTCTATGCGCTCCTCTTGGTTTCACAAGGCGTGGTCCAAAATTTTCGGCCGTATGATTCGGCCAAGCTAATCGAATCGCAACAAGTACCCAAGAACGGGCCCGACGGCAAACCCATGGTTGGCCAGGACGGCAAGCCAGTCATGGATAGTGTCACCGATCAGACGATCGCGCAGGGCCCTGTTGCCTCCCAGGAAGCAATCAAGATGCTGGGCACAAACGGTGGCGGGTTCTTCAACGCGAACAGTTCTCACCCGTTCGAAAATCCCACTCCGCTTAGCAATTTTCTGCAGATGATCTCTATCTTCGCGATTCCTGCAGGCCTTACCTACACGCTTGGCCGAATGACCAAATCTCAGCGTCACGGTTGGGCGGTGTGGGGCGCGATGGCCGCGCTGTTCGTTTGCGGCGTGAGCACAGCGTATTGGGCCGAAGCCAGGGGAAACCCTCTGCTCAACGCCGTCGACCAGCAGGCGAGCGTCATGCAATCCGGCGGCAACATGGAGGGTAAAGAAGTTCGCTTTGGAATCGCGAACACTGCGCTCTTCGCGACCGTCACGACCGACGCCAGTTGCGGCGCCATCAACGGCGTGCATGATTCGTTCACTCCGCTTGGCGGATTGGTGCCGCTCGTCAACATCATGCTCAGCGAAACCGTCTTCGGCGGAGTCGGCGCAGGCTTGTACGGGATTTTGATCTACGTAGTGCTGGCCGTGTTCATCGCCGGACTTATGGTCGGACGCACTCCTGAATACCTGGGCAAAAAAATCGAAGCTTACGACGTGAAGATGGCGATGCTGGTCACGCTCGTATTTCCATTGATCATTCTCGTTCTCACCGGCATATCGTCCGTCAAAGGATTTGGAACGTCGAGCGTCAGCAACAGCGGGCCGCATGGACTCACTCAAATTCTCTATGCATTCACGTCGATGGCAGGTAACAACGGTTCGGCTTTTGCAGGATTGAACGGCAACACGCTCTGGTACAACACCGCAGGCGCGATGACCATGTTGATCGGTCGCTTCTTCATGATCATCCCCATGCTCGCGATCGCCGGAAACCTGGCGAAGAAGAGAGCGGTGCCACCTTCGGCGGGCACTTTCCCTGTCACCACTCCGTTGTTTGCGGTGCTCCTGGTGGCCGTGATCGTCATCGTTGGCGCGCTTACATTTTTCCCCGCCCTCAGTTTGGGGCCGGTACTCGAACACTTGCAGATGATGGCAGGGAAGACTTTTTAGTTCAGATCGTCGAAACCGATTGCAGTACACCGATCGCAAGAAACCGATCGTAGGAAAACATGGCAGAAAAAAAGAGCAAGAGTTTGTGGGACGCGAAGATTATCCGGCGAGCGCTCGCTGACGCGGTGGTCAAGCTCGATCCGCGAACCATGATGAAGAATCCGGTCATGTTTGTGGTCGAAATCGGAAGCGTGGTGACGACGGCGCTTCTGCTGCGCGAAAAGCAGAGCTTCGCGTTCAACCTGCAGATCACGCTCTGGCTCTGGTTCACCGTCCTCTTCGCGAACTTCGCCGAGGCGATGGCGGAAGGTCGCGGGAAGGCTCAAGCCGATACTCTGCGCAAGGCGCGTTCTGAAACGGTAGCGAAACGATTGCTCGCAGACGGAAGCACCGAAACCGTCCCGAGCGCAAAACTGCGAGTCGGAGATGTAGTCGTAGTCGTCGCGAGCGAGTTCATCCCTGGCGACGGAGAGGTGATTGAAGGGGTGGCATCGGTCGACGAATCCGCCATCACGGGAGAGTCGGCCCCTGTAATTCGCGAGGCTGGCGGCGACCGCTCTGCCGTCACCGGGGGCACGCGAGTGCTGTCCGACATGATCAAGGTCCGCATCACCTCGAATCCCGGAGAAACGTTTCTCGACCGGATGATCGCACTGGTGGAAGGCGCGTCTCGGCAGAAGACTCCAAATGAAATCGCGCTCAATATTCTTCTCGCCGGCCTGACGATTATCTTTCTGCTGGCGGTCGTCACGTTGCAGCCGTTCGCCATCTACTCGGGCTCTCCGCAAACCGTATTTGTTCTGGTTTCGCTTCTCGTATGTCTGATCCCCACTACGATAGGCGGATTACTCTCCGCAATCGGCATCGCCGGGATGGATCGTCTCGTCCAGCACAACGTGCTGGCCATGTCTGGCCGCGCAGTGGAAGCGGCGGGAGATGTAAATACGCTTTTGCTCGACAAGACGGGAACGATCACCCTCGGCAACCGTCAGGCTGCCGAATTTATTGCCGCGCCAGGCATCACCGCAGCCGAGATGGCCGATGCCGCGCAGCTTTCTTCCCTTTCGGATGAGACGCCGGAGGGCCGGTCGATCGTTGTGCTGGCAAAAGAAAAGTACAACCTGCGTGGACGGGAGTTGGCGTCACAGGAAGCCGTCTTTGTCCCCTTCACGGCCCAGACCCGCATGTCAGGCGTCAATCTTGATGGACGTGAGATCCGCAAAGGCTCGGTCGACGCAATCATTAAATATCTCAATCAGTTCGGCACTTCGTTGCCGCGCGAGATTCAGGCAAGCGTTGAGCAAATTGCGCGCTCCGGCGGAACGCCCCTTGTTGTTGCTGAAAATCAGCGTGCGATCGGCGTCATTTACCTCAAAGACATCGTGAAGGGCGGCATGCAAGAGCGCTTCGCCAAGCTGCGCGCCATGGGCATCAAGACGGTCATGATCACGGGCGACAATCCTCTGACCGCGGCGGCGATTGCGCGCGAGGCCGGCGTGGACGATTTTCTGGCGGAGGCAACTCCGAAAGATAAGATGGACTTGATTCGCCGCGAGCAGTCGGAAGGCAAACTGGTCGCCATGACCGGAGATGGAACCAACGACGCTCCCGCGCTCGCGCAAGCTGATGTGGGCGTCGCCATGAACACGGGAACGCAAGCGGCAAAAGAAGCCGGCAACATGGTCGATCTCGATTCGAATCCTACGAAGCTGATCGAAGTCGTCGCCATCGGCAAACAGCTCTTGATGACCCGCGGGGCACTGACTACATTCTCGATCGCGAATGACGTCGCCAAATACTTCGCGATAATTCCGGCAATGTTTGCCGGGACTTTTCCCGTGCTTAACGCCTTGAACATCATGCACCTCCAGACACCGCAGTCGGCGGTGCTGTCGGCGGTCATCTTTAACGCGCTGATCATAGTGGCTCTAATCCCCCTGGCGTTGCGTGGAGTCGCCTACAAAGCATTGAGCGCCGAGGCTCTGCTGCGGCAAAACTTGTTGATCTATGGATTCGGGGGGCTGGTAGTTCCCTTCATTGGCATCAAGCTGATCGACGTGGTGATCACCAGCATCAGGCTGGTTTAAAGCTCGAAAGTTGAAACATGAGGAATCGGTTTAGAAGAATATGAAAAAAGATTTGATCACCGCAGTCTTGATGACGGTCGCAACTACGGTCCTTTTGGGAATTATTTATCCGCTGGTAATCACCGGGATCGCCCAGGTCGCCTTTCCTCACCAGGCCAATGGGCAACTCATCCACCGCAGCGACGGGACTCTTATAGGTTCCAGCATAATCGGCCAACCGTTCTCCGGCCCCGGATACTTTCACTCTCGCCCGTCAGCGGCTGGCGCGGCCGGTTACGACGCCACAGCCTCAAGCGGTTCGGCCCTCGGACCGACCAACAGCCAGCTGATTTCCCGCGTGAATGCGGATGTCGCCAAACTTCAGGCCGAGAATCCCGCCGTTCCCGTCCCTGTCGACCTCGTCACTACTTCTGGCTCGGGACTTGATCCCGACATTACCCCGGCGGCCGCCGCCTTCCAGGTTCGACGAGTGGCCACAGCGCGAGGAGTACCGGAAGATGAGGTGCCGAAGTTAGTGCGGGAACGGTCCCAGGGTCGTCAGTGGGGATTTCTCGGCGAGCCGCGGACGAACGTTCTTGAGTTGAACCTCGCTCTGGACGAGCATTTCGGATCAAAGCCAACGAAATAACTCCCGCCGAAACGATCCCGATTAATCCGTGACGCCGCAACTGTAGCGCCGGCATCCTGCCGGCTGTCCTGAGGGCGTCTCGCCCTCAGCGCTGCCCAGGTCAGCCGAGGCGGCGGGCGACGACTCCCGCCGGGCAGCCGGCAGGATGCCGGCGCTACAAAAGACCTTGGGGATGACTGACTCTGTACCGAGTCAATGCTCAACTTATCCTGAACCGCATCCTGCCTTATACTAATCTGATAATCATGCGTTTTAAGTGTCTTTGGGCATTGGCATAGGAATGTATCGTTCCCATTCGCGTTTGTTTCTTCTGTTGAGCTTGTCTCTGGCCACTTTCCCGCTAAGCGGGTGCCTGTTTCACACCCGTCCGCTCGACCGGCAGTTTTCCAACCAACCGCTCAAAAGCGCCACCCAGCAAGCCTTAATTCAGTACGTCAACGACCAAGCCGCCAAGATTCAATCGATGCAGGCGACGGTCGACATCGACGCTTCGACCGGGGACATCAAAAACGGTCGCATCACCGACTATAAGGAGATCCGTGGGTACGTGTTGGCACGCAAGCCGTCGATGCTTCGCATGAGGGGGCTGTTGCCGGTGGTACGCAATACCGCCTTCGACATGGTGAGCGACGGGCGCGACTTCAAGCTTTGGATTCCGCCACGGAACAAGTTTGTTCTCGGCTCTGACAACGCGGATACCTACCAGCCTGACAAGCGTCTGGAAAATATGCGACCCCAATACATCTATGATGCCCTGCTGCTTCCGGAAATCGGCCAGGATGAGATTGCGGTTCTTGAGAACGGTTATGAGACCGTTCTCGATAAGAATAAACATCGGGTCGATCAGCCGGACTACGAACTGGCGGTAATTCGCAAAGGGCCGCAGGGATGGTACCTCTCTCGACGCATCCAGTTCAGCCGCAGCGATTTGCTTCCACATCAGCAAAGAATCTACGATTTGCAGGGAAACGTGGCGACCGAGGCACAGTATCAAAACTACAAGGATTACTCCGGCACAATGTTTCCCAGTACGATCAAGATCGAGCGACCCAGGGAAAATTACGACATCACGCTGAGCATGTTAAAACTCGAGATCAATCGAGCGCTGACCGACGACCAGTTCCAACTCGAGCAGCCGGCGGGCGCCGACGTCGTGCGTCTTGACCAACCGAATTCGAGCACGGCCAAGGCATCGGATAATCCGCAAAAGTAGCACATCAGCCATTTTCTGACTGGAAAGCCATTTCAATGATGAATCGAATGATCGTCGGGAACCTGGTGCACAGGCCGCTACGATCCCTGATTAGCGTGATCGCCGTAGCGCTCGAAGTGACTCTGATTTTACTGATTGTTGGCCTCTCGCTTGGAATGTTGCAGGATGGCCGTACACGCACGGCTGGAATCGGCGCCGACGTTCTCGTGCTGCCTCCGGGTTCGTCTTTTATTGCCGGATTGACCGGCGCTCCCATGCCGATCAAAATCCGTGGCGTACTAGAGAAATTGCCGCACGTGAAAAGCGTTGCGCCGGTCGTCACAACGATCAGTTCCGCTGGCTCGCTTGAGATTATTGCGGGAATTGACCTTCCGAGCTACGAGAGCATGTCTCGAGGGTTTCGCTTTATCGATGGAGGGCCCTTCCAAGGTCCGAATGACGTTCTGGTCGACGACCTTTTTGCCCAATCAAAGCACGCCAAAGTAGGCGACACCATTGACATTTTGAACAACAAATTTCGCATATCGGGAATAGTCGAGCGCGGAAAGGGAGGCCGTAAGTTCATCCCCATCAACACTTTGCAAGACCTGATTGGTGCTAAAGACAAGGCGACCATTTTTTACCTCAAACTCGATGACCCTGCCAACGCCGATGCCGTTGTGGCAGAGGTGAAACAGGTTCCCGGAATGGAACGCTACGTCGCGAATTCGATGGCTTCGTACCTGGCGATGATGACTACCAACAACTATCCCGGCCTCTCCACTTTTATCAAGGTGGTGGTGGGGATTTCCGTCGTCATCGGTTTTATCGTGATCTTCCAGGCCATGTATACCGCAGTCATGGAGCGCACGCGCGAGATCGGCATCCTCAAGTCGATGGGTGCCTCCAAGCTTTACGTGGTGAATGTTGTGTTGCGGGAGACCGCGCTGCTCGCTCTAGCTGGAATCGTAGTCGGAATCGCGGTCAGTATGATCGCCCGCGCGGCTTTGGCCCATAAATTTCCCCTGGTTCCGGTTGTGGTGGACGGAGGCTGGATTGTGCGAGCAACGTTTATCGCCATCGTCGGCGCCCTTGCTGGAGCCCTCTACCCTGCATTCAAAGCGGCCCAGAAAGACCCGATCGACGCACTCGCCTACGAATAGACCGCCCCGTTCATTAAGCGTTCGTGTTTCTTTCGCTACCCAAAAAAACAATTCCCTCCGCGACGAATATCGCTCGCAAATTGCGGATAAAAGCTGGATACTGACCGCGTAACTGTGCATGCTATAATCACGCGCCGTAAGGGTGAGTGAAGATGGTTTCGCGGCGAGCTGTCCTAATTCCCATGGCACCGGCGCAATTGCGTACGGATGACCATAAATAACTGGAGGAGATTATGAGCATCTACGATCCGACTCTTTATGGTCGGGATGATGAGTCCGATGAGTATGGCGACAGCAGCGCTTACGGCGAATCGCTGGAAGAGGATTTGGAAGAAGAGGAAGAAGAGGAACCTGCCGCGTCCGGTGGTGACGACGACGAGGACGATGAGGAGATGGATTCCGAGGTACCGTCACGCGAACAAGGCGGCGGATCGTCTCGCATGAATCAGGGCGGTGGTGGCGATGGCGCGCCTCCAAAGAAGAAGGCACCTGCTCCCGCAAAGAAGGCGCCGGCGAAAAAGGCGGCTGCGAAGAAAGCGCCTGCTAAAAAGAACGTAGCTACAAAGAAATCTGTCAAGAAACCGGCTGCCAAGAAGAAGCCAGCTTCAAAGAAGCCAGCTAAAAAGAAGTCGACGAAGAAGAAGTCGGCTAAAAAGAAATCCGCCAAGCCCGCTCGTAAAGGCGGCGCCAAAAAGTCGTCGAAAAAGAAAGGTGCGCGTCGCCGGTAAACCGCGCCTGTTATATAAACCAATTCGAGACGGCGGAGACATGATCACACTCCGCCGTTTTTGTTCTCAATCTCCCGGAACCACCACCGCGTCGGCTTCGATTTCCACCAGCATCTCCGGCGAAACCAACGCCGACACAGCCAGCATTGAACTCACCGGTCGAATATCTCGGAAGAACTCTCCGTGAGCTTTCCCGACTTTTTGCCAATCGGCCATGTTGGTCAAAAATACTCGTGTCCGAACTACATCTTTCAATGAAGCTCCGGTTTGCGTCAACGCGCGCTCAACATTTTTAAGTGCCTGGCGGGCCTGTTCGTAAGCATCGCCCCCCACCACCTTGCCGTCGTGGCCGGTAGCGGTTGTCCCAGCGACGAAAACCTGCGCACCAATTCGGACTGCGCGCGAGTAGCCGACTACAGGTTCCCACGGCGTCCCCGTCGAAATATTCAGCCTCTTCACTTTGCCCTCCACTGAGTTCATCACGTTAAGATGCTCCCTCTGCTCGCGAGATTCGACTCACGCCGTCGGCGCGTTCCGCAGCTTGCATATTAGCAATCACCGGCAGAGTGTGCCAAAAGGTCGCGGCAACGCTCCGCTTGCCGCGAACGTCTAATAGTCATGTGGTTCGTTAGTTACTTGCGTTGGTTACCGTCGCGGGGACAGAATGCCAAAAAGCTAATTGTCGCGAGTATTCATCCGATGAAAGACTAAAAGGCGGCAAGCGAAGCAAGTTGAAGGGGGCCGAACATGATTCCGGAGGAGCATCCTTTACAGCAACTGTTTCTTGAGTTGGTTGGTCGTCACTACGCACAGGAGATTGGCATTCGCGACCCGGAAGTTGTGAATTATGTAGCGCAGCTTCTGGCTGAATTCTGCGACGTTGATCAGTTGTTGAAGATTCGCAATGTTGCTGGCAATCCTCTACACGATGTTGGCGAAATGCTCGTGGAATCAGACCCCGTATACGGCCCGGCTCCCTCCTTTGATCGCGAACGCCAGGTACGAAAACACATTGGCGACTACACGCTATTCTTTGCCGGGATGTTCCCCGAAAGCATTAATCACTACCGACTGCGGCGCCAGCGGGTCGAGAATTTTGTCGATTGGGTGAAGGCCGGGAAAGAAAGTTATTACATCGTGTCGAAATTCGAAAACTTCGAATATGCAAAAGTGGCGCCGCTCTTCTCCAAGCTTTCCGCATCCTTTGAACAATGCGTCTATGGCCTCAACCTGGTAAAAAACGAACTAGAAGTGATGCAGCACCCGATCACCCGCGGCCCCAAAGAACTCATGATGTAGAGACGCGGCTAGCCGCGTCTCACTGCATACATCTAGACCGAGTCGAGGGCGAAATCGCAATGGTAGCCCGATTATTGCTGGTGCGAATAGCTGTATAGGTCCTTCGCACCGCTCAGGATGACAGTGTAAGGGTTCAACGCACGATTCTTCTTCCTACAATCTTCAACTTATCGTCCAAAGTAATTTTTATTGCCTCGGTGTAGGCGATATGCTCCTGCTCCAGAATGCGCGCAGCTAAAGTATGTTCGTCATCGGATTCGAGCACGGGGACGCTTTTCTGCACGATGATCGGGCCGTGATCCAATTCCTCATCGACGAAGTGGACCGTGCATCCAGCGATCTTCACGCCGAAGGCAAACGCCTGCTGTTGCGCCTCAAGTCCAGGGAATGCCGGCAGCAACGAGGGATGAATATTTAGAATTCTATGCGGAAATTGCTGCACGAACCATGGCGAGAGGAGGCGCATATATCCGGCGAGGCATACGAGATCCACTTGATGGTCTCGAAGCGCGGCTACGACGGCGCGATCATGCTCTTCGCGCGGCTTCCCTTTCGACGGGAGAATGACAGAAGGTATGCCGCGTTCGCGGGCTGCCTCGATTCCACCAGAGTCGCTACGATTCGATACAACAACGGAAATATGCGCCGCGAGTTTGCCGGATGCGATGTTGTCGGCAATAGCTATGAAGTTGGAGCCGCGTCCGGAGAGCAGAATGCCGAGGTTTTTCAAGCTCGCCCTAGCTGAAGACGACTTTGCGATCGCCCTTGACGATGCGACCGACGCTGTAGAATTTTTCTCCCGCGCGTTCCAGCAGGGTTTGAGCTTTCTTGAATTTCTTGGCGGGAACTACAACCAGCATGCCGAGCCCCATGTTAAACGTGCGCAGCATTTCTTCTTTCGGAACATTGCCCAGCTTTTGCAGGTGTTCAAAAATCGGCTGCACCGGCCACGTTCCTACTTCGATCACCGCAGACGTTCCTTTTGGCAACACTCGCGGCAAATTTTCGGTGATGCCTCCCCCGGTGATATGGGCCAGTGCGGCGACGCATTCTCCGGCAATAAGCTTGCGAATCACGGACCAGTAGCTGCGGTGCGTGCGCATCAGTTCGTTACCAACTTTATTCTTTATCTCGCTGACGAATGTCTCGGGCGAGTATCCGGCTACTTCAAAAAGAAGTTTTCGGGCAAGAGAATATCCGTTGGTATGCAATCCATTCGATGGCAATCCCAGCACGCAATCGCCGATCTGAATATCTTTGCCACTGATGATTCGCTCGCGTTCGACTACGCCAACGATAAATCCAGCGAGGTCGTACTCTCCGTCCGGGTAAAATCCCGGCATCTCGGCAGTCTCTCCACCAATCAATGCGCAGCTGTTGTGCTTGCACGCATCAGCGAGGCCCCCAACAACTCTTTCAGCGATCTCTGGATCCAACGTGCCCGTCGCGAGGTAGTCCATGAAAAAAAGCGGCGCGGCGCCTTGCACGGCGATGTCGTTGACGCAGTGATTGACGAGATCAGCGCCGATGGTGTGATGCACGTTCATCTCGAAAGCAACTTTCAATTTTGTGCCGACGCCGTCCACGCTCGAAACGAGAACCGGATCGAGGTATTTCTTGTCGACCGAAAACAATCCCCCAAAGCCGCCAATCTCGCTGAGCACCCCCTTGGTGAAGGTTTTATGAGCGAGATATTTTATGCGCTGCTTGGTGCGATTGCCGCGGTCAATGCTCACGCCGGCATCGGCATAGGTTACCGGCGAGTTTGGATTCTCAGCCACTTTTATTCCGGTCTTTACTGGATGGAGTGATCAAGCCACTGTTACTGAGCAGAAGCTGCTTGGGACGCAACAGATTCTAGCACGTCCCGCGTTCCCTTTACGCTCCCAGGTAGCCCTGTGAGGTCCAAGGCAGAACCGATATAATTCTCGCCCAATTCTTTTCTTTCGGAGACGCTCATGAGAATTTTGGCAGTGCTTCTATTGGCAAGCTTAACGATTTCATTCGCGGCGGCGCAGCAGGATCAACCTCAGGACGCAACGCCCGACAACTCGAAGCCCGCCTCGTCAAAGAAAGAAAAGAACCGGAGAGAATCCTCCGCAACAGACAAGCCCGCTATCGAAACTAACAAACCAAGCGAACCGCCAAAGCCCCCGTCGCTTGATGCCTCCGACAAAGAGAATAAAGACGAGCACTTCGACATCTCTGAAATTGCTCCGATCGTTACCCATCATCAGCTCTCCCTGAACGGCAAAACGACGAGCTATACCGCTACAACCGGTAGGCTCCCGATCAAGCGTGGGGATGGAAAGATCGAAGCGGAGATGTTTTTCGTGGCATACACGGCCGACGGCCAGGATAGCGCGCGCCGTCCGCTGACTTTCGCCTTCAATGGCGGCCCCGGCTCAGCGTCAGTGTGGTTGCATATGGGAGCGCTCGGGCCAAAGCGTGTCGTGATGCAGGCCAATGGGTTCATGCCTGCGGCCCCGTATCGTTTGGAAGAAAATCCTGACACTTTGCTCGACCGCAGCGACATTGTCATGGTCGACGCTATGGCGACCGGCTACTCTCGCGCGGCAAACGCAGAACTCACCAAGAAATTCCTGGGATTGAAGGGCGACGTACAGGCGTTCGGAGAATTTATCCGCCTTTATCTTTCCCGCTATGACCGATGGGGCTCTCCTCTTTTTCTACTTGGTGAGAGTTACGGGACCACCCGCGCGGCCGGTATCGCCGGCTACCTCGCCGATCACGGAATTGCGTTTAACGGAATCACGCTGCTTTCGATGGCGGTCGATTTTCAGACGTTGGAATGGAGCCACTCCAACGATCAGCCCTATTTCCTGCTCGTGCCAACCTTCAACATGATTGCCGGCTACCATCACAAGCTCGCCGCTGACGTTTCGCAAAATATGGATAAGACCCGCGACGAGGTCGTGCGCTGGTCGATGAACGATTACGCGATGGCGCTAGGCAAGGGGGACGCTCTCACTCCCGATGAGCGCAAGAAGATTGTTGAACAGCTTTCACGCTATCTCGGATTGCGGCCCGATGTCATCGAAGCGAATGACATGCGTATCGATGTTCCGACTTTCACGAAAGAATTGTTGCTCGATCAGAAGTTAGTCGTTGGGCGTCTTGATGGCCGCTTCAGCAGCCCCAGTCCGGGAGAAGACAATTTCTATGATCCAACCAGCTCCGCCATTTTGCCGCCCTACACCTCCGCCTTCAATAACTACCTGCGCACGGAACTAAACTACAAATCCGACATGCCCTACCGGGTCTTTGCCTATGACGAGCCCGGCTTTCAGAACTGGGAGTGGGGCAATGCCGAGCAGGGATTTCCCTCGACCGCAGGCGGATTACGCTCAGCAATGGTGAAGAACCCGTACATGAAGGTGTTGGTGATGGAAGGCTACTATGACCTCGCCACTCCCTTCGCAGCCGCGAATTGGACCATGGATCATTTGAATCTAGGAGAGCAGCTTCGGCAGAACGTCTCGTACGCGACCTACAAGTCGGGACACATGGTGTATGTCGATCGGGCTGAGCACGACAAGATGAAGAAGGACCTCGTGGATTTTATGCAAAAGTGTTTGAAGTAGATCACGGTCGCCGCGGTGCGCTCAGCTGGACGGGCGAGGGCCGCCCGTCTCGACACTTTGTCTCTACACGGCCTAGTTAACGCTGGGTCATAGCATGGCGGTAGGCCGCGACATTTTTATTGTGCTCTTCCAGATTGCGGGCGAAGCGGTGGTGTCCGGTGCTGCCGTCCGCCACAAAATATAAATTATCGGTGGATTGTGGATGAAGCGCGGCTTCCAGCGCAGACTTTCCGGGATTCGCGATCGGGCCTGGCGGCAGTCCCGGGAAGCGGTAGGTGTTGTAGGGAGAGTTATACGCCATGTCGTCGTGATGAAGGGCACCCTGATAGCGCCCTTCTAGAAGCTCGGCATAGATCACGCTCGGGTCGGCTTGCAGAGCGATATTGTGCGCCAGACGATTGAAGTACACTCCTGCCACCAGCGGACGCTCATCGGACACTGCCGTTTCTTTTTCGACGATTGAGGCCATGGTTACGACTTTATTTAGGTCCGCGTCGGGCGTCGCGACCAGCCCGATCTGCTGCGCCACCTGCCTGAACTGGTGCACCATCGCAGCCGCCATCTCGACTCGAGTCTGCGTGCGAGTGAATTCGTAGGTATTCGGAAAGAGGTAGCCTTCGAGTGATTTCGCTTGCGGTGCAAGGTCAGAAATCAGCTGTAATTGAGTTTGAAAAATCTTCAGGAAATCAGTCTCAGACCCAAGCCCCGCGTCCTCCATCGCTTTGGCGATGTCGAACATGGTGTAACCCTCGGGGATGGTGACCGTATGAAAGTAGATGTCTCCCCGCGCAATGCGGCGATACACCTGCGGCATTCGCGCCTCGTGGTCGAAGCGATATTCTCCGGCTTTGAGCGTGAGTTTAGGATGAACCGCCTGAAAAATACGAAATGCCCACGAGCTGCGGATGACTCGAGCCTTCTTCAGTTCAAGCGCGATGCGATGGGTCGAGAATCCGGGACGCAACAATAGAGATGTGTCTGCCGGCGGCGTGACCGGAACATAAAATTGCCAGACAACCCAGCCGCCGACAGCGAGAATGGCGACTAAGAGCAATGTAAATAGCGTGCGCACGTTTCTAGTGTAGAGGGTTTTGGAATCGCCAGAAAGTGTCTGCGAGGTAAAAGCTATACGTGCCTATTGCTCTTTCAGGGTCAGTCGGCTATTCCCCTAGCCAATCGGCATAAGGCTTCATCGAGTCGACGTGGTCGAAGACAATTTTCATCGCTCCTGTGATCGGGATGGCCAGCACCAGGCCGATCGCGCCCCAAACCGCTCCCCAAAAAAGCAGCGCAATCGTAACCGCCAGCGGATTAAGACGCAGGCGGCTGCCCAGCAGTTTTGGGTAGAGCACGTTTAGCGCGAGTAGATGCATTCCCACGACGCAAACGACGACGATGAGGAGGTCTCCGGTTTCGAGTTGCCCGAAACCGACCAAGATGGGCGGCCCCATCGCCAGAACCACACCCAGATACGGCACGAGGCTGAGAAATCCGCTCAAAAATCCTACGAAGTAAAAAAACGGGACGTGCAGCAACCCAAAGACGGCCACGCTCAAAGCAGAAATGAGCAAGCCGATCAGAAGGTTTCCGACGATGAAGCTCTGAAGCATCTTGCCGATGAGCCCGAGGGTGACGAAAGCGGTATGGCGATGTTCCAGCGGAAAAAGCATCACGGTCGCTGATCGCGCATGGCTTTGCCATGTCAGCAAAAAGTAAGCCAGAAACGGAATGAAAGACGCGGCCAACACAGCGTCCGTAACAGTTCCCGCTCCATGAGTTAGATAGTCAGACCAGCTTTGCACCTGGCGCACCGGGATCACGTTCGACGGTACGGGCTCGGAGACAACGTCTTGCGTCTGTCGAAGCTTCTCTGCGTCCCGCTCGAAGGGCTGGACGAGGGAGCGAATCTTCTGTGAATACTTGGGAAGATTATCGGCAAACACAACCGCCTGGTTGTAGGAGGCGACGCTGATTCCGTATGCCAAAGCAAGCAGCGCTACCATCGCAACCAAAGCTGCCGCGGCCCGCGGAACGTGCATGTATTCAAGCGCCTGCACCACCGGAGAAAGCGTAAAGCTGAGAAGCACGGCAAAAAACAGCACCGCAAGCACGGGCTCGCCATAGTAAGCGAACATTACGATCAACCCAATGCCGAGCAGGGTCAGCGACCAGTGATGCTCGATTCGAGTTACAGTTGCCGCTTCCATAGTTCGCCCGTCGCCGGACGGTAATCCGCTTGGCGGCAACAATTCTGCCCTACCTCGAAAGAGCCGTCTACAATTAAACGATGCCGACGCCGGGAAATCCCGCTCACCACCGAATTCTCGCTCTCGACGTGGGTTCCAAACGGATCGGCGTGGCGGTTTCGGACGCGCTCGGCATCACCGCTCAGGGGCTGGACACTATCCAACGCCAGAACAAACGTCGAGACCTGGCGGCGCTAGAGGCGGTCTTGAAGCAATATGAAGTAAAGGAGATCGTGATCGGGCTGCCGCTGCGGTTGAGCGGCGCCGAGGGAACGCAGTCCGAGAAAATGCGTGCCTTTGCTGCGGACATAAAGTCTTATTTCAAGCTACCAGTACATCTCTGGGATGAGCGCTGGACCTCGACCGAAGCAAACCGGCTTTTACGGGAAACGGATCTTTCCATCAAGAAGCGGGGACAGGCGGTCGACCGGATGGCGGCAATCCTGATTTTGCAGTCCTGGATGCAAGCCAACGATGGGGTTGCAGCATTGAGACCTGAGGAGCAGGACTTCTGAGAAGATCGATAGCTTAAGAGGCGAGTTCCGTCAGTTCCGGGAACCGCAAGTTTGCCTTGATTAGGGCTTTATCCAAGGACTCCTCGATTTCACTCTCCGAGCAGTTGCGCGAAATCGCGATCTCGCTGACCAGTAAGTAGCGGGCTCGCTCCAGCATCTTCTTTTCCCGGAATGACAATGACTTCTCTTGTGCCAGGACCAAAAGGCTCTTCAGCACAGCCGCAACATCCGAAAGTGAACCGCTGCGCATGCGGTCGGAGTTTTCCTTAAAACGGTCTTTCCAATCGGTAGAGTTAATGCACTCCCCGGCAGAGAGGTAATCCACGATCTTTTGGATCTCGCCGTTCCGTACCACGGGACGCATGCCCACGTTCCCAGCATTTGCGAATGGAATCATCACTTTAAGGCTGCTGGCCGCAATCTTAAGCAGGTAGAACCTCTCGACCGTCGTACCAGTCGTGCGGCTGCTGATTTGTTCAATAATTCCAACCCCGTGATTGGGGTAAACGACCTTGTCACCGATGTGGAAAACTTGGCTGCCGTTCATGAGGTGGAGGGGCCCTCGCCCGAGGGTGCAGGAAACTACCTCTTAGTCTATCGGAGCAGGGTCGCGAAGGCAATGATGAAACCGGGGCTACCCGATGCGGGTCGTCGCCCATTAAGTCGTTCCCATCTAGAGGCTTGGCGCTGAAGCATGCGAAATTAGTGCAGGCAGTCGGTATCCCGGTCGTCAAGGCGGGCGTTATAATTCAGACGGATGACGGAAGAAATCAAAAAGAAACTGCGGGACGAATTGAACACGCTCGAACACGAGTTGGCCTTCGATATTCCCCGAGAATTAAAGAAAGCAGTCGCTTTAGGCGATCTAAGCGAGAACGCCGAATACCATACCGCTAAGCAGCGGCAAGAGTATCTTAAGGCGCGCGTGCGTCAACTCGGCCAGCGCCTTGCCGATCTTTCCCTGGTAAACATGAATAACATTCCCAAGGATAAGGTCGGTTTGGGTTCGTTCGTCACGATTTTCGACTCGACCAAGAACGAAGAGATGAAGTATGAACTGGTGGCGAGTGAGCAGTCTGACGTCGCCGCGGGGAGAATCTCAACCACCTCGCCGATCGGGCGGGCCTTGCTCAATAAGAAAGTCGGCGACACGGCGACGGTGGTAACTCCGGGCGGTAGCCGCGAAATGGAGATCTTAAAACTTACCACGATGCATGATCTTGCCGAAGAAGCTAAAGCGGAAGCTGAAATGCAGCTGAAATCGAAGGCACAGTGAGCGATCGCAAGAAAATAAGTTGGACAAGCGGAGTGGGACGAGCCTGCGGCGTCTTGCTTGACGCGATCGTCCGCCTGCTCGCGCTTTCCCACATCAATCCGAACGTTCTCACCGTGATGGGATTGGTGGTCAACACCTACGCCGCCTTTTTATTTGGTTACGCGAACGGCGACAACCAGCGCCGCATGTTCTTTTATGCAGGCCTGGTCATCATCGGTTCAGGATTTTTCGACCTGGTCGACGGCCGTGTTGCCCGCCTATCGAATCAGGTCACGCGTTTTGGAGGGTTTTTCGATTCCGTGGTGGACCGCTACAGCGACGCGTCGCTCTTTTTCGGATTGCTCGTCTACTACTCACGCGGCAACCGCTTCTTCTACGTAGTGTTGACCGCGTTAGTCATGATCAGCACCATCATGGTGAGCTATGCCAGGGCCCGCGCCGAATCGCTCATCGGAACGTGTCGCGTCGGATTCATGGAACGCCCCGAGCGCCTGGTTCTTCTCATCATCGGAGCGCTCTTTAACGTGATGGCTCCCGCGCTCTGGGTGATCGCAGTACTGTCGACGATTACCGTGATCCACCGCATCATCTACACCTGGCAGCGCACCTCCGAACTGGATGTGCGGGCCCGGGCCGCATAAAGGTTTGCCTCCGATCGCTTGAGTTTGGCCTAAAAGCTTGGCCTTCCCCCTAGCCGCATAGCCGAAATATCACCATCCTTTTGTCCGGCCGTCACAGCCGGCGAAGCGCAAGTAGGCCATTCTGTTTTTACCCACACGATCTGCGCTTGGGATTCGCATCAGAGCATCGCGTCAGCGAAGCAACGATTCGTATCAGGGTATCGCTTCAGCGATACCGCAAGATCGTCCACTTCGACGCCTTTAGGCGTTGGAGCTTATGTCGATACCCGTCCGAAATGCCGACCAACTGCACATCGTCGGCAACGAACGCACGTTTTTCGTCACCTCATCAACTTTCTGAAAACGCAGTCTGCTTCAGACCGACCGTGCTGCTCGCTTATTCATCGACACTCTCTACCACTATCGAACGGAAGCAAACTATCGTCTTCACGAATTCGTCGTCATGCCGGATCACGTTCATCTGCTAATAACCGTGGGAGTCGACATCAGCATTGAAAAAGCCGTTCAACTCATCAAAGGCGGCTTTGCGTTTCGCGCCGGTCGGGAACTCGGATTTTCAGCGCCGGTGTGGCAAAAAGGATTTTCGGAAGTTCGGGTCGAAAATGCTGACGCGTTCGCGAAAATTAAAGAGTACATCGTCGCAAATCCTGTCCAGAGATCTTTAGCTACCATGAGCGTGGACTTTTGGTATTCGTCGGCGCATTCGACGTTTGCTCTTGATCCGCCACCGCAGCGCCTAAAGGCGCGTCAAGGGATGGAGTCTGTCGGCATCGCTACAGCGATGCCCTGATACGAATCGTCCTGTCTTGCGTTCTCTCTCGTCGGTCATCCCGCGCCATCCTGCTAGACTGAATTCCGCTACTTACCAGAGGATCACGCGTGCCAATCAACCCAGTTCTAGTTGTTCATGGCGGTGCCTGGGACATTCCCGACGACATGGTCGAGGCGCATCTCAACGGAGTCCGCAACGCCACCGCGACGGGTTGGCGCGTGCTTGAGCGTGGAGGATCAGCGCTCGATGCTGTCGAAGAAGCGATCGTGGTTCTTGAGGATGACGAGACTTTCGACGCCGGACGCGGTAGCTTTCTCAACCGCGACGGCAAAGTCCAACTCGACGCCTTCATCATGGACGGTGCAACGCTGCGCGGCGGCGGAGTTGGATGCGTGGAGCGTTTGCGCAACCCGGTCCGCGCCGCTCGAAAGATTCTTAGCGATAGCCCTCACGTATATTTCGTTGCCGAAGGTGCAGAAAAATTCGCGGAGGCCCACGGCATTACTCTTTGCCGCAATGAAGACCTGGTGACGCCTAAAGAAATCGAACGCCTGAAGGCGTACCAGTCGCAATCTGCGGGCGATGGCAAAGACCTCTTTGCTCCTGCCGTTTCGCGTGAAATGCTCTCTCACGACACTGTAGGTGCGGTTGCCCTCGACAGCCACGGCAACATCGCTGCTTCGACCTCGACCGGTGGCACGCTCAACAAAGCTCCGGGACGCCTGGGAGATTCGTCCCTCATCGGATGTGGATGCTACGCGGATAACTTGAGCGCAGCCGCCTCCACCACGGGATGGGGCGAGCCCATCATGAAGTTAGTACTGGCGAAATGGTCTGCAGATCGAGTACAAACCGGCAGCCTTCCCGAGTGGATCGCGCAGGAAGCGATGAACTACCTCAAGCAGCGCCTAGACGGCCACGGCGGAATTATCCTGCTCGATGCCAAAGGCCGCTTCGGAATCGCGCACAACACACCGCGCATGGCCTGGGCGATTCAAACAGTGGGCAAGCAAGAAGCCGGAATCCAACGAGAGATGAAATAAACCTTTCTCGGGCATCAAGGTCTCGCGAAGAGATTTCGCCTCGAGGCTCATATCGAGATTGTGCATCGAGACTCTATCGAGTTTGCGCATCGAGGCTCGCATCGAAATTTCGCATGAGAGCTTTGATCAGGGCTTGGCGTCAGCGATGCCGCTTTCGGAGCAGGCGCTGGCTACCGATGAATTGATTGAAATCGTGCGCTCGTATCTCAAATGAAAAATGGTAACGGCAAAATAAAAAAAGGACAGCCATGGAGCCCCCCAAGGCCATCCTCGATAGACCTCCCCGGTTAGGAAGATCACTGTTGCTAAGATAGCGTCATCAGGTTGCAGGACTGTTGCAGTCGTGTAAATGTCCGATGAATTTGAAATTACCGCGCAAAAGCGCGCCCCTTCTCGAGTTGAAGAACGTCCGCGTGATGCGGGGAGAGAAAACCGTCCTCGATGATTTGAACCTGCGCGTCGATGTGAACGAACATGTCGCCATCCTCGGGCCGAATGGTTGCGGTAAATCCACACTGATCAAGACGATTATGCGGGAGTGTTATCCAGTGGTTCGCCGGGGCTCTGGCATGGAGGTTCTGGGACAAAAGACCTGGAACGTTTTCGAATTGCGGTCGCTGCTGGGGATTGTTTCTAACGACCTGATGGCATCCTGCACCGGCGAGGCCAGCGGACTTGATGTCGTCCTCTCCGGCTTCTTCAGCAGCACAAGGGTTTTCCCGAATCACGCGGTTGACCCCCACCACCGAGAGTTAGCCGAGAACGCGCTCTCCTATCTGGGAGTCGCGCACTTGGCCGAGCGCTCGGTTGAAACGATGTCGTCGGGCGAAGCCAAGCGCGTCCTGATCGCGCGCGCGCTGGTGCATAAACCGCGCGCACTATTATTCGACGAACCCAGTAATTCGCTTGATATCCGCGCCCAACACGACCTTCGGGAGACGATGCGCAAACTCGCGAATTCGGGCATTGGAATCATTCTGGTAACTCACGAACTACCCGACATCGTGCCCGAGATCGAGCGCGTCGTATTGATGTCAAACGGCCGCATTGTGGCGGACGGCAAGAAAGAAAAAGTTTTACAAGCAGCTCAACTGAGCCAACTGTTTGGCCTGAAACTAGAATTGGCAGTGCACAACGGCTCCTACAATATTTATTAGCGGAAGGTAGCGCCGGCGTCCCGCCGGCCCGAAACGCGAAGCGCGTCGGAACGAAGACCAGGGATTTTATAGAATGCCTGGTGGAAAGAGTCGGCGAGAATTCAGCCGCTGAAATGTAGCAAAAGTTGCCGGCGAGACGCCAGCGCTACAATTTAAGTCTCCGGGCGGCCTTGCCGCCGAAAAATAAAAACTATGTCCCGAACCACCGAACAATCCCGCAAACTTCAGCAGCGCGCCGAAAAATTAATTCCCGGAGGCGTCAACTCTCCCGTCCGCGCCTTCCGCAGCGTAGGGGCCGATCCCGTGTACATCACCCGCGGCCAGGGCTCGCACATCTGGGATGCCGACGGCAACGAATACATCGACTACATCGGCTCCTGGGGGCCGCTGATCTTGGGGCATGCCGCGCCCTCGGTGATCGCGGCCATCACCGATGCCGCCAGCAAAGGCACAAGCTTCGGAGCCTCCACTTCGGGCGAAGCCGATCTCGCCGAGTTAGTCATCTCCGCTTTTCCGCACATGGAGAAAGTTCGCTTCGTCAGTTCAGGTACTGAGGCGACCATGTCGGCCATCCGCCTGGCGCGCGGATACACCAAGCGCAAATACATTGTGAAGTTCGAAGGCTGCTATCACGGGCATTCCGACGCACTGCTGGTGAAGGCTGGTTCAGGCGTTGCGACGCTCGGCATCCCCGGCTCGGCGGGAGTTCCCGAAGAATTCACTCAGCTCACGCTTGCCCTTCCCTACAACGACATCTGCGCGCTCGATGCGGCATTCGAGAAATTCAAACACCAGATTGCCTGCGTGATCGTCGAGCCTGTCGTCGGTAATATGGGATGCGTGCCCCCCGCGCGCGGGTACCTCGAAGCCCTGCGCGCCATCACGAAACACGAAAAGACGCTGCTAATTTTTGACGAGGTCATGACCGGCTTCCGCCTGGCTTATGGCGGAGCGCAGGAACTCTACGGCATCGAGCCTGACCTCACCACCATGGGCAAAATCATTGGCGGAGGCTTGCCCGTCGGCGCTTATGGCGGCCCAAGCGAGATCATGGATTTGGTTGCGCCGCTAGGCCCGGTCTATCAGGCGGGGACGCTGTCCGGCAATCCGCTGGCGATGGCGGCGGGATGCGCGACGCTGCAGTATCTCCGCGAGCACAAAGAAATTTACGCGCAGCTCGATATGCGGGCTGGCGAAGTTGCAGAAGGAGTAGCCGCCGCCGCGAAAGACGCCGGCGTCAGCATGTGCCACAACCGCGTCGGCTCTATGTTTACCTGGTTCTTCACCGAAGGCCCAGTCACCGATTGGGATTCCGCCGCTAAGTGCGACACGCAAGCCTTTGGACGCTTCTTTCGCGCCATGCTGGATCGGGGCGTCTATCTGCCTCCATCACAGTTCGAGGCCGCGTTCATGGGAGCGGCGCACGCGGAAGAAGATGTGCAGAGAACGGTCGCGGCGGCGAAGCAGGCATTTGGGACGGCTGCAAGCTAAGAAACACAAGTCGGTGTGTCTCTATCGCACACAAAGAACGTTGAAGTTTTAACATGACTATCAGAAAGCATCCCCTCGCTTTTTTGTTAATCGCAATCGCTCTCTTCGTGTTTTTTTTCATCGCGTGGGGGATGATGCGCAATTCGCGGATTGATTCTCGATTTAGCTCCGTGCAATCAGGAGCATCTCAACGCGACGTCGTGCGACTACTAGGTAAGCCCTCCTGGACTGAGCCGTGCGGCAAATCATTCGGTACTCCTCGAGTAGATTGCACGGAGTTCATTTATCGCAACTCCTTCGCACCTTTGTTGCCGCAGTATTATTCGGTTCAGTTCGATAACTTTGATCATGTCTTTGAAACATTCGTCTACTCGTCTCCTTAACTCGATTGATGGCTCACACAAAATCCTCTGAGGAAGGTGGTAATCCCATCCTTGCGCAAAGTGCGCGCAAGGATGGGCCACCCCCGCCGACTAACTGCGCTCACACTATTCAGCGGTAGCGAACAACTTGTCTATGGAACTGCGGGCGTGATCGAGCACCAACGCCTTGTGAGCTTCGTAGAGTAGCCGGAGATTATCGACCTGCGGCGCAATGACGTCGATTCCTCGGTCGTCATACATATGCAGGATGATATTTCGACTCTGATTTACGAAATAGACACGGTTGCCGATCCTTGGCTGTTTTGGCGGAAAATCGTTATACATGATTGCGCGCAAGATGTAGGGATAGCCGATACTTCGAGGTTCCTTCGCTGCCCAGCGATATGTTGTGACGACTGTTGTACTCCGATCGCGATACGTTACGACCCTTTGACGAGCCGCGATCCCATGAATTCCAAGCGATTTCTTTCTAGAAAGCGCAAAAATAGAGTTACGAAACTCGGGTAGTTTGCTCGGGCCTCCACCAATGTGCTCAAACTCAAACTCGTGACCTGAAACGATAAAACACTTGTCACCCTCCTGAAACACGGCTTCGTAGATCGTGATCGCTCGGTCAAGCACTGCATCCCATTGGACGTTCGGCCAATGATCAGCGTTCAGTTCGAAGCGAATTCCCACTGTCCATTGGCGAAATAGGTCGGCACCGAGGTTGAGGCGCGGAAACCGCATCCGCATATATCTGGAAATTGCATCCGTCTAGGCTAACCTCTTGGCCCCAATGAACAATGGATAAGAACAATTCATACTGAGGTGCCGAGCATTCGATGAGACGGCAACGAAGCGGGCGTGATACCGCACTTTCTTCGAGAGCAGGGGAATCCCACCCTTGCGCAAAGTGCGCGCAAGGATGGGCCACCCGGAGCTTTAGCTGAGAACTGATAGCGGACGGCTGACAGCAGCAATGCTTTCCACCGTCACAAACTCGTACCCCAAATCCCGATAGCGCCGAATGACATTCTCGGTAGCGAGTACGGTCTGCCCCCGATCCGCTCCCATCGCGCGATGCCCGCCATCGTGCAGTAGGATGACATCGCCCCCTCGCATTTGACGCGCGACTTTTTTCTCGATCACGGCGGCAGGCGGAGCGTTCCAGTCGTATCCGGTTACATTCCACATTACGGTTTGCAGGCCGAGTTCGCGGGCGATCCGCAGGGTTGCGGGGCGGCGTCCTCCAAATGGAGGACGAAACAGGTTTGAATGCTCGCCGATTGCATCTTGCAGGGCTCGTTGGCAGTCGATGAGTTGAGTTCGCGTTTCGGCTGCCGATTTGAAGATCAGGAGCGGATGGCTGAAGGTGTGATTGCCGATGAGGTGTCCGGCCTGCGCTACTGCACGGGCGATGTCGGGACGCTGCTGCACGAAGCGTCCAATCATGAAAAACGTCGCGCGGACGTCGTTTTTCGCAAGGACGTCGAGCAGGTGAAGAGTGTGCGGATCGTTCGGCCCGTCGTCGTAGGTGAGCGCGATTTGCTTACTGCCTCGGAGACCGTGCGCAAAAGTCGGCCCGAACCATTGTCCGGTAGGCGACATGGACTGATAGCCGGCAGCTGCGGCAGCAATCGCGGCGGCCATCCCGGTCAATTGCGCGAGCATGCGGGAATTGTATACGGAGGGCGCGGAGAGAAATCTTTCAGTAGCGCCGGCGTCTCGCCGGCTGTCCCGAGGGCGTCTCGCCCTCGGCGGTGGGCAAGGACGCCCACCGGACAGCCGCCGGGATGGCGGCGCTACTTGCTAAAAGCTGATTTGCTAGGCAAAGTGCAGCACCTACCAATACCAGATAAATAGGAGAATGCACGTCCTGATTGCGTCCTGGCGCGAAGCCATATATTCTGCTTCCCAGTTTCTTCGCAAACAAATCGACCACTATCATTCATGGCCAAGCTTTTCGAACTTCCCCGCTACATCGCTGTTGAAGGCCCCATACGAGTGGGAAAGAGCACGCTGGCGCGGGTTCTCGGCGAACGCCTGGCCGCCCAGCGCGTCATCGAACCGGAAGACAATCCCTTTCTAAAATCGTTCTATGAGGGGGATCCCGGCGCTGCCTTTCAGACGCAGCTAGCCTTCCTGATACGCCGATTTGAGCAACTACGGGCGCTCGATCTGGGCGCTAAATCGAACAAAACCGTCGTTTCGGACTACATTTTTGAAAAAGATAAATTATTTGCCTGCCTGAACCTTAACGATCAGGAGCTGGACATCTATAATCGGTACTTCAACTATTTTCGCGAGCAGGTGCCGACGCCCGACCTTGTGATTTATCTGCAGGCGACGCCGGAGGTACTGAAGAAGCGACTGAAAAAGAAGAACGCGCCCGGCGAAAAGGCGATCAGCGAAGATTATTTGATGGAGATCGTGAAAGCTTACGAACATTTTTTCTTTCACTACACGCAATCCGACCTGTTGATTGTGAACACCTCCGAGATCGATTTTGTCGATCGCAATGAAGATCTGCAGGAGTTGTTGAAAAAAGTCTCCGCCCCGATCAAGGGCACGCAATATTTCTTGCCGCTGGGCGGCGAGAACGCGGCAAGCGCGTAGCGAGTTGTAGCGTTCGCGACCGTCACCAGCGCAGCAATCGACCGGCGCGGTTTCTGGACAATTACGAATTCAGGGCAGGCGTCCCAAACCGCCGACAGTAGAGGAAAAATATGGCTCAAAATCATTACGTCAGCAAAGCGAAGAGACGTCCCAAGAGCGGTAAGCGCAAAGATGTCGCCGCCGAAACCATGGCAGCCTTGCGTAAACGCGCAGCAGCAGAGAAGAAATAACGCGGCGAGCGCCGCTCTTCCAGGCTTGCTTATTTGTTCGCTTCTCGCGAAGTTAACCGTAGAATTTCCTCTCCGTAGTCAGTAATATCTCCGAGTGAAATTGCTGGTGAGCAGAATGCCACGTCTTGCGCTCAGCTCTCGTTTGTTGCGGCTGGCGGCCCTGCTGGTGGCCGTACAGGCCCTTGCCATCGGCGGGTCGGCCCAGTCCGCTCCTGTCGGCGGCCTTGCCCCAATCCGCAAGTACATCGCTGCTGGATGGGATAACCTCACCCGGTCCATGACCGACTGCGCGTCTCTGGTCGACCCAAAGATGAAGGAAGCTCCGGTGCTGTATGTGCCAGCGGGTTTCGCGGTCCCTCCGCCGGTGGAAAAACTTCACAGCGCCTGCAATGTGTCTATTGAGCACCTGCCTGCGCCAATCCATCAGGTCGGCGAGTTCGACTTCAAGTCGATTCAGCACCATGGATTGCTCTACCTTCCGAATAAGTACGTCGTTCCCGGTGGACGCTTCAATGAAATGTATGGCTGGGACAGTTACTTCATCATCGTCGGCCTGCTTCGCGATGGGCGCATCGATTTAGCTCGCGGCATGGTTGAAAATTTCTTTTTTGAGATCGAGAACTACGGCTCCATCCTCAACGCCAATCGAACGTATTACCTGACGAGAGCGCAACCGCCCTTTCTTAGCTCCATGGTGTTGGGAGTGTACGAGGCGGAGAAACGGGCAGGCCACAACGATACAAAGTGGCTGGCGCAAGCGTATCCGTTTCTAGAAAAAGATTATTCGATGTGGACTCGCGAGCCGCACCTGGCCGGCACGACCGGCCTGGCTCGCTACTACGATTTCGGAGAGGGCCCTCCCGCCGAAGGCCTACAGGACGAAGGCGGCTTCTACCGCAAGGTGGTGAGCTACTTCATGGTTCATCCGGAGCAAGCTGACCATTACCTGGTCGAGCACGAAGCCGGCAAGGCTCCGTCCACTCCCGGATCTAATTACGCCATCACCGTATGCGACATTTCAAACACGATGGCACAGGGCAAGTGTGAACCCGCGCACGAGGTTGGCCTAAGTGCCGACTATTACAAGGGCGACCGCTCCATGCGCGAGTCGGGCTTCGACATCTCGTTTCGCTTTGGAGCTTATGGCGCGGCCACCCATCACTACGCCCCTGTCTGCTTAAACAGCTTGCTCTACAAAACCGAGCAGGATATGGCCGAGATTAGCGAGTTGCTGGGAAAGAAAGCCGAAGTGGCGACCTGGAAGTCGCGCGGCGAAGCGCGCATGAAGAACATGCAGCAGTATCTTTGGGACGGCGAGCATGGCTTTTTCTTCGACTACGATTTCACGACCGGAAAGCGTTCTGACTACCGTTATCTGACGACTTACTATCCGCTGTGGGCAGGGTTAGCGACTCCGGAGCAAGCGAAGGCTCTCGAGAAAAATCTACACGTATTCGAACAGCCGGGCGGATTGGATATGAGTCCAGAAGAGTCGGGGGCGCAGTGGGATTATCCCTACGGCTGGGCGCCCGTCCAATTACTGTCCATTCAGGGTTTGCGGCGCTACGGCTTCAACGACGACGCCAACCGCGCGTCATCTAAGTTTCTCTCAACCGTGCTTGAAAATTTCGAGCGCGACGGCACCATCCGCGAGAAATATAACGTCGTCACCCGGTCTTCCGAATCTCCAGTTCGAGTTGGTTACCAAGCCAATGTGATTGGTTTTGGCTGGACGAACGGCACTTTTCTAGAACTGCTGCAGGCCTTACCCAAGCCCGAGGTGGATCGACTGTCTCAGTCAGCCAAGCCTCCGGCTGACTCCACCTCAAAGTAAAATCCGCGAGGCCTGGGGCGAGCGGCTTGCTTGGCCCGTAGTTGCTTCGAAGTTTTCCATTCCGCGCTTTCATTCTTCATCGGCTACATATCCGCGCTTTGTCACGGCGTTCGTGGAAGCGGTTGCGGGGCGCTGAGGGAGCACAGGCTTAAGCGGGACAGCGTCTGGAGTGAAGACAGTTGCGGCGGCAGCGTAAAGCTCAGCCGGAGCGCGACAACGGCAGGTTAGTCGCCGCTATCAAGACCACCTGGAACATGAGTACCGTTTCCAAGGCAAAAAATTAAGGGAGCCCAGATTCAGGCTCCCTTTTGAGACCTAACAGTTTTCAGCTGCTAGAAGTCGAAACGCAATGCGAATTGAATCTGCCGCATCGAGGTTCCGTCTTCAATGTTGGTGATCTTGCCGTTATTTCCGCCTTGGCAATCAACGCAGGCGTTTGCTCCGTTGTTAGCGCTGAAGGCATAAACCGGGTGATTGAACAGGTTAAAGAAGTCAGTACGGAACTGCGCGCTGAATCTCTCACCAATCTTGAACTTCTTGACAACAGACAGGTCAGAGTAGAAGCCATGAGGCCCGTGATAAGTGTTTCGACCGATGTTGCCGATCTGTCCACAACCGGGTAAAGCAAATGGACCAGAAGCGGCGATTGTTTGAGCACAAATGTCAGTCCCCACGGGAAAGGCGTTGGCGTCAAGGATCGGAGCCACGGGCGTGAAGAAGGTAAGGTTATGGTTCACCGGGTCTATACCTCCCGAAACTCCAGTATGGAACGAACCGGAAGCCTTGTCTGGGCGGCAAGGGCCCGTGTCAGTGACAGCACCGCACTCGCCAATACTCGGCGTCCAAGGCAATCCACTGCTCCAGTTAGTGGTGTTACTTAGTTGCCATCCCCCAAGCGCATAGTCGGCAACACGACTGCCGTTGGCCATATATTTGTGGCCGCGACCGAACGGGAGCTCGTAAACCGTATTGAATACGAATACATGGTTGCGAGCGAAGTCTACCGGGCCATAAGAGATGGGATGGCTGATCGCGTAGTAGCTATCGGTGTATCCGTTCGCATGCGAGAAAGTGTAGTGACTTAGAAACTGCAGGCCCTGAGCGAATCGTTTGTCCACTTTAACTTCGAACGCATTGTAATTGCTTGACGCATCGTTACCATAGTAGTTGCCAAGGTCAAAGGGAATCGTTGGATACAAGGGGCGACGGGCATCCTGCGACAAGAACGGGCTGAAGTTGGTCTTAGCAGGTCCGCAAATCGCAGTGTTAGGGGTGCTCCCTGCGGGACACGCTACTAGCGGATTTGCGACGAGAGTGGCCGACGTCATGTCGGTGCCAGATCCGGCCGCGGCGGGATTCACATCATAGTTCGGTCCGTTCCCGGCGAAGCCATGACTTCCCTTGCTTCCCACGTAAGCGACTTCGACCGAAACCGTATTTGAGATTTGCCGTTGTACGGTCAAGTTCCAGGCATCAACCGTCGGCAAAACCTGCTTGATTGGACGGATGTGAGTACCAGACAGTTGCGCCGTCAAGGGTAAAAACCCATCCGACGGGATTGCTGGGAACGCATTTGCCGGATCAACAAGGGCGACCGAGTTCGGCCCAGCGTCCAGACTAAAAAGTGGAATTACGTTGGCCGACGCCCCGGTCGTAAAGGTACTGGCATCGTAGTTCTGTTTCAGCAAGACAGGTAAGTTTTGAGTAACCGTGTGGCCGAAATTGGAACCAAACACGCCGATATCATAACTCCGCCCATATCCGGCGCGGATTACAGTCTTGGGAGTGATTTGATAAGCGATTCCTAAACGCGGTGCGAAGGCATGATAATTGTTCTGCACGTTGCCGTTCGACCCGTAAGGACCATATCCCGCGATACGGATGCCGCCTGTGCCACCATTATCGCGAATGTTGGCAAAACCACCGTTGCCTTTTCCATTGACTGTTTCAGGGAAGTAAATCTCCCATCGCAGTCCATAGTTAAGCGTCAGTTTGGAGGTCGCTCGGAACGTGTCCTGTCCGTAGAAGAACCAACGCTTCTGACGCTCCGCGGCGTCAGAAGCACCGGGCAAGTTCGGATTGTTGACATAGCGGGCAAAAGAAGTGACCTCTCCCAGAAGGAAGGAAGCTAGATCAAGCCCTCCCGCCGTGCCACTTGCCGTCGCTTCTGGGCTAAAGTTGTACTCACCGGTTCGGTTGTTGTCGCTGGGGATACGAAGGTTCTCCGCATACCGAATATCCGCGCCAAATTTGATAATGTGGTTGCCCTTCGTTTTGGTCCAGTTGTTAACAAATTGAAACTGTTGCTCGCTCTCGGTAAGAGGGCAATTGCAGCGGGCGATGCCCAAGCCATCGCCAAAGCTCGAAATCACCAGACCTTGCCCTCCGTTGTTCGGCGCGCCGCCAAACCCACTAATGTCATCCTTGCCAAGCGCGAAGGAGCCCAGTCCGTTCGTTTTTGGATCGCCCGGGATGTTTGCCCCTGGTATACCGAAATCCGTCATCGGCGTCCCACCATCGGGCTTCTGAGTTTGCGGGTTGTACTTGAAATAACCGAAACGGACATCTGTCAACAAAGATGTACTTAACGTCTTGGTGACGCCCGTAGCCAGACTGTAGTTATGAGTAATGGAGCTGCCAGATAGACCCAGCAAACCGTTACCTGGCCCTTGCAACTGCCCGAAGATACCCTGCCCGGATAATTTGAAGTAGTCGAGGCTAAACCTTCCGAAAACGTTCACCGTCGAACTGGCTGCATAATCGATGCGGGTGTCAAAGCTATCCTGTTTGAACGGACCTGAACCGGAAGCTGTAAAGTTGTTGAGTACAGTGCTTCCGACCGGCGCAGGGAGCGCTTGCAAAATTGCGACGGCTGCTGGTGAGAGCCGGTCATTCGGAATTAAGTTCCCGGCAAATGGTGCTCGGCCTGAACCATCCAGAGCTGAGCCGGTGTTTGGATCGAAAGCTTGGCCACCACCGCTTACTCCAGCGGTGAGGTATTGACTCAGGTCGCAGAAAGTACCTACGCCGCCGCCGGGGCCGTTGGGCCCGGTGCAAGTGCTACGAACCGTGTCCGTCGGTAGCGTGAACTGTCCGGTGGCGCCGTTAGTCTGCCGGGTTCCCTGATAATCGCCAAAAAAGAAAAGCTTGTTTTTGATGATCGCGCCGCCAAGAGTTCCCCCAAACTGCGCCCATCGAGAGGGAGATATATACCGACCGGTTAGCGTGTTCTTTTGGAACTGCGTAAAGGGATTGCGCGCCAGTTGCGCGTCGGACCGGCGGAAAAAGAAACCACTCCCGTGAAGTTCGTTGCTTCCTGACTTCGTCTGCGCTGTGACGACGCTCGATACGGCCTTGCCGAACTCCGCGTCATAATTCTGCAATGAGACTTTCGCTTCCGTTACCGCGTCGAGATTCGGATTGACGACGATAATTCCGAGAATCGGATCCTGGTTATCTGTGCCGTCGAGTTCAAACGCCGTACCGCTGAAGTGCTGGCCTTGCGTGAAGATCTGCTGGCTGCCTTGCGGGTTCTCGGTCGCGGCGTGGCTCCATCCAGTAAGCTTTTGCGAGCCGGGTGCCATCAACTGTAAGGTGGTGAAGTTGCGGTTGAGAATCGGAATATCTTCTACGTAGCGCTCGTTAAAGGTCGTGGCCACGTCGGCGCGATCGGTCTTCAATTCGGGAGCAACGCCCGTGACCTCGACGGTCTCGGATGCACCGCCAACCTGCACCTGCAAAGGAACGTTCGCGGCTGCGTCAGCCAGAACCTCAACGTCCTTTTGTTCGCTAGTCCGGAAGCCTTGCCCTTCTACACGAACGGTGTAGGTGTCGGGGATCAAGTGCGTGACGCTGTAGTTACCGCTGTCGTTCGTGGTAACGGAGTCGGTTGTGCCTTTGCGTTGATCGGTGACCGTGACTTTCGCGTTGGCGACCGCAGCTCCCTGCGGATCGGTCACTGTCCCGAGGATGCTGCCATACACTGCCTGGGCATTTGCTTGTGGGGCAAGCGTGGCTAGACTGACGCAAACTACCGTGATCGCAGCGAACAACATTCGCTTCGCCATTTTGAATTGTCTCCGTGTGTGCTTTGGTTGGACGGTGGTGGAACGCTGGTGAAGGGATCGGCGTTCGAGCGAGCAGCAATTCCCTTGCAGTGAAAAGTTGAAAGTGCTCCGAGAACCGAAATGCGGTCCGTCAGTCGATTGCTTGCAGTTCAATCTTAGATTTCCTCTAGGCTCTACTTGGCCGACTTGCTTTACGGGGAGGCTTCGTAGGCTCCTCATATAAAAACACTATTGCATGTAAGTGAGGAAATTAAAGGTCGTTAATGTATGTTGTCAAGATTAAAATGTGGTTCAGTTTCAATATGGGTTTTCGTAGGAAAGACCGCGCCAAATACGCTTTTGCGGATAGTCGGGCAGTTAGTCTTTGACCAATGAAATCAATTGTTCGGGGCTTTAAAACGAGGATCTAACTCCGCTGCCTTCTGAAATTCATAGTTCGCTTCTTTCGATTGGCCCTTTCGAGAAAGCGTCTGGCCTAGATAAAAATGAGCGGCGGCATAAGTAGCCTGCTGCTGGATTGCCGCCCGAAATTGGGCGAGCGCGCCCTCTAAGTCGCCAGCGTTAAGCAACCGGCGCCCGGAATTCGTGGAAAACGTAGCCGCTTGCAATGCCGTTACATTCTTAGCCAACTCGGCCCCGAGCTTGCTCTCCGCAGACGCTCCTGTTATGTCACCTTGTTGGCGCAGCGCCGCGGACAAAGTCGTGTGCGCTCCAGCGAAGTCCGGTTGCAGGCGCAAGGCCTCGCGCAACGCCGCTGCCGCGTTCACGAGATCGCCCTGCTGCTTGAGAACCGTTCCCAGCGTATAAAACGCCTCGGCATAGTCTGGCCTGATCTTGGTTGCACTACGGAGGGCCTCGACAGCGGGGGCGAAGTCGCCCTTCTGCCAGAGCGTCACACCCAGTGTGTACTGGACGTCGGCCTGCTTCGGATCAAGCTTCGAGGCCTCCTGTAACTCGGCGATTGCCTGCGGCAACTGATCGCTCAGTTTCAACGCGAGGCCGAGATTGTAGTGGAGGGTTGCGTCGCCGGGAGCGGCTTTCAGCGCTGACTGAAGCTCTTTGATCGCCGCATTGAAATCGGATTTTTGCAAATATCCGATACCTAAGTTGCCGCGGTAATCGGGGTCTTCCGGCTTGATGCGCAGGGCAGCCTGAAATTCGACGATCGAGCCGGGAGCATCGCCAGCTTCGATCAGCGCGAGGCCTAGGTTATTGTGTGCGTCGGCGTTATCAGGCTGGAGCTCGACAACCCGCCGGTAAGCGGCAACAGCGCCTTCGCCATCGCCTTGCCGCTGCAAAGCGGCTCCCAATCGAGTCCATGGGTCCGGGAAGTCAGGCTGCAATTTTATTGCGGATTGCAACTCCTGAATCGCACCTTCGCGATCGCCTTGGCCAGCGAGGACTCTTGATAAATAGTCGTGCGCCGGGGCACTGGCAGGAACTAACTCGACAGCACGACGAAGCGACTGCTCGGCAAGTTCTAACGAGTGTTGTTGCCACCGTACTACTCCGAGATGTAGATGCGCGAGCGATGCATCGGGCTGGAGCCGCACCGCTTCGGCAAACTGCGCCGCTGCGTCATCCAAACGCGAGTCTTGCACGAGCAAAGATCCCAGATCGTCATGAAGGTCCGACCGCTGAGGCGCGAGCTTTACGGCCAGGCGAAGTTCGTCGAGCGCTTCGCCGCGATCGGGCCCGTGGCTCAGGATTTTTCCCAGCGTGCGATGCGGTTCCGCCTCGTTCGGAGCCAGCTTAATCGCTGCCCTTGCCTCTATCGCGGCTTGATCGCGGTCTCCCTTGGCTAATAGTGCGTTCGCAAGATGGATATGCGCTTGCAGGAAATCAGGCTTCAGTTTGAGCGCGACCCGAAATTGAAGGATCGCATCGTCCGCGTGCCCAGTAGACATCAACACCCAGCCGAGCGAACTGTGGCCTTCGGGACTTGCCGGCGCGAGCTTCACAACCTTTTCGAACGCTGCGCGGGCGGCGCTCAAGTCGCCACGTTGGGCTGACTGAATTCCCTGCTTGTAGATCGTGTCGGCAGAAGAATTCTTCGCAGGTTCTTGCCCGCGTGCGGGAATGAGAGAGATGGTAAGCAGCAATAAAAGGGAAACGCCGGGTCGTGGGACAAGAGCCAGTAATGCGCCGCGAAGGTGAGAGTCCATGCGAGGAATACGACCGCGATTTTACTATCTTTTCATAACCGCCAGTAAACGATGGCAATCGGACCGGCAACCGAAACGGAACTGATAAAAAGTCGAATCGAAACCAGACCGACATTGAAACAAGGTCGGATGAAATCAGAGAAACGAATTGAAACAGGGAGAGTCGAGAGACGCCGAATCAAATCCGATCAATATTTTAAGATCTGGGTTCGCATTTCTCAGCTTTACAGTTTTGGGCTGATCTCAGCCTGCGATCATAGGCACCGCGGCCAGCGCGGCGACCATGCCTAGCGTCCGAGCGCGGCTGAAGTGTTCGTTAAGAAATATCCGCGCCAGTAAAACCGTCACTGCGGGATACAACGAACTGAGCACGACTGCGGCGTCAAGCCGACCGGTCTGCGATGCGAGCACAAACGCGATGCTTCCGCTGATGTCCAAGAGACCGGCGATTATCGCGATCGCCAGCACCGAGCGCGGCACCGGCGCGATGTATCTGCCAAAAAGGACGATCGTCCCTGTAATCGCAAATGACGCCAGACGAGAGCAACTGGAAACCCACAAGGCGTTCGCGTCCCCGGCTCGGTTCATGCAGAGATAGAAACCGGCGAAACCAATGCCGCAAAGAAGGGCAACGCCGATGCCTTCAGGGCGTCCCGAAGCGCCTTCAGTTCGCGAGATCAACCACACGCCAACACCCGCGCAAACGAAGCCGGCAATCTTTAATCTACTCGGGAACCCTTCATGGAAAGCGGTAAACACTGTCGGGATAGCCGCACTTAGCACGGCCGCGACCGGAGCGATCAATCCCATATTTCCTTGCGACAGCGCGCGATAAAAGAATACCAACGCGAACCCGCCAAATGCTCCAGCCAACATGGCCCATATAACGCTTGAGGAAGACGGAAACGGTGCATGGATCATCCATGCGATCGCACCAACAACAATCATTCCGCTCACGTGGACGATGGTGGTGAAGAGAAACGCGTTGGTGCGCTTCGTCCCGACTCCACCGAGAAAGTCGCTCGTGCCCCAGACCCCGACCGCGGCGAGACTGTAAGCAGCAGGAATGTATTGGGCAGTAAATGACATTGGGATTTCCGAGATTAACACGCCGTAGAAACGCGGCTTGCACGCATCCTGCAAAGCCGGCAGTCACTTCGAATCGTAGTCGAGCGGAATTACGCCGTTACCGGTTCTGCCTTCGTTTTGCCGCTCAGCAACTGACGCAAAACATATTGCAGAATTCCGCCGTTGGCGTAGTAAAGCGCTTCCTGCGGAGTATCGATGCGAAGAATCGCCTGAAATTCGGCCGACTTTGCGTCCGCCGATTTTCCGCGTTTGTAGCGCACCGTGATCATGCGACCGGAAGAAAACTTTTCAACCGAGTCGCGAATGCCGCCAATTTCGAAAACTTCCTCGCCCGTTAATTTTAAAGTCTCGGCGTTCTCTCCTTGCTGGAATTGCAGGGGCAAGATTCCCATGCCGATGAGATTCGAGCGATGGATGCGCTCGTAGCTTTCAGCAATAACAGCGCGCACTCCAAGAAGACGAGGTCCTTTCGCCGCCCAGTCGCGGGAACTGCCGGAGCCGTACTCTTTACCGGCAAGAATTACGAGAGCAACTTTTTCAGCGGCATATTTTTCAGCCGCATCGAAAATTGACATCTCCGCGCCGTCGGGCAAATGTCGCGTGAATCCGCCTTCGCTACTCACCATCTTGTTGCGCAGCCGGACATTGGCAAAAGTACCGCGAACCATGACTTCGTGGTTTCCGCGCCGGGATCCGTAGGAATTGAAGTCAGCAGGCTGCACGCCGTGGGCTACTAAATACTTGCCTGCAGGCCCATCTTTTTTGATCGACCCCGCCGGCGAAATGTGGTCGGTCGTAACGCTATCGCCCAGAACGGCCAGCACACGCGCACCTTTTATGTCTTCGACCGCGGATGCCTTCACCGTCATGCCGTCGAAATACGGCGCCTGCTGAATGTAGGTCGAATCTTTTTCCCACGCATAAGTTTCGCCTTTAGGAACCGGCAGCCCGCGCCAGCGTTCATCGCCCGCGTAGACCCCGCTGTAACTCTTGCGGAACATCTCGGAGGTGATCGCGCTCGCCATAGCCTGCTCGACCTCCTGCTGCGAGGGCCAAATGTCGGCAAGAAGAACCGGCTTCCCATCTTTACCCTTGCCAATCGGATCTTTGCGCAAGTCGATGTCCACTCGGCCCGCGAGCGCGAATGCAACGACCAGCGGCGGGGACATCAGATAGTTAGCGCGCACTTCAGAGTTAATGCGCCCTTCAAAGTTGCGATTGCCAGATAGCACCGAAGCCACGACAAGATTCTTGTCTTCGATCTCCTGCGAAACCTCAACCGGCAGCGGCCCGGAATTCCCAATGCAGGTAGTACAGCCGTAGCCCACGATGTGGAACTTCAGCTTTTCCAGATAGCTCATCAACCCGGCTTTTTGCAGATAATCGAGGACGACCTTCGATCCCGGGGCAAGCGAAGTTTTCACCGTCGAAGGAACCTGGAGACCGCGCTCTACAGCCTTTTTCGCAAGCAAGCCGGCCGCGAGCATCACTGAAGGATTCGACGTATTCGTGCAACTGGTGATGGCCGCAATCACCACGCTTCCGTGCTGTAACGGTTTATTTCCGTTCGTCGCGATATGTTCTTCAACGTGCGGCTCCGGCAATCCCACCGCAGTTTGATTGCCGCCCTCTTGCTCCCACCGGTTCACTTGCTTGGCATCGGGAGCCTTGTTCGCGGCTTCTGCGGCCTCGGCTGGAGTGGGCGTCGCTGCCGCTTTCGCCTTCGTCTTGACGAGTGAAGGCAACGCCAGTGTGAACGATTCGCCCGCCTGCGAGAGCAACACGCGATCCTGGGGACGCTTGGGCCCGGCGATGCTCGACTCCACGGTTCCAAGATCCAGGCTCAGCAACTCGGAATATTCCGCCTCGGGCGTATCCGCTTCGTGAAACAGCCCCTGCTCGCGCGCGTAAGCCTCAACGAGGGCGACCTGTTCATCGCTACGTCCAGTGAGCCTCAGATAGCGCAAACTCTCTTTATCGATCGGGAAAATACCGCAGGTAGCGCCATACTCCGGCGCCATATTAGCGATGGTCGCACGATCGGCGAGAGGGAGATCCTGCAATCCAGTTCCAAAATACTCGACGAATTTTCCAACAACTCCATGCTTGCGCAACATCTCAGTCAACGTGAGCACCAGATCAGTTGCGGTGGTGCCCTCGCGCAAACGTCCCGTCAACTTCACACCGACTACAGATGGAATCAGCATGGAAACCGGCTGGCCCAACATCGCGGCCTCGGCCTCGATTCCGCCAACTCCCCATCCCAGAACGCCAAGACCGTTGACCATGGTCGTATGCGAGTCGGTACCAACCAGCGTGTCAGGATACGCGGTGCGCTTGTTCCCCTCTTCGTGGACGAAGACCACCCGCGCCAGATATTCAATATTGACTTGATGAACAATGCCCGTGTCCGGAGGGACGATTGCAAGATTTCGAAACCCGGTCTGCCCCCAACGCAGAAAGGCATAGCGCTCTTTGTTGCGCTGAAACTCCAGCAACGCGTTCACCTCAAGCGCTCCAGCCGTTCCGAATTCGTCAACTTGAACGGAGTGGTCGATCACCAACTCGGCAGGCTGAAGCGGATTGATTAGTTTCGGATCTCCGCCTAACCGCTTCATGGCATCGCGCATGGCTGCCAGATCGACGACCGCCGGGACGCCAGTGAAATCCTGCAAAAGAACGCGACTAGGCGTGAAAGCGATTTCTTTTTCTGGCTTCGAATTCTTGTTCCATGCCGCGAGCGCGCGAATTTCGTTATTCGTCACGTTGCGCCCATCTTCGGTACGGAGGAGGTTCTCGAGCAGAATGCGCAGGCAGAATGGCAGGTGGCGCGTCGTAATTCCCTGTTTGTCTAGGGCGGAGATGCGAAAAAGTTCGTATTCTTTACCGCCAACTTTAAAAGTCCCACGCGCGTCAAAACTATTCGATGACATGATTGCCTTCCTTCAACTCCGTTAATTGGCCGAGGACAGTACGCACTCGAACCTTCTAGTGTAATTGGTTTGCCGAGCCATGGTTGAAAGCGGCTGTTTAGGTCCGAAAACGACGGCTCGCTTTGCGTCGCCAATGCAACGTGCGTTTTAAGGTAGATTCATCTCCATGCAAACCTTGGGACACGTTGCCCTTGTCATAAGGGATTACGACGAGGCGATCGACTTCTACACCAAAGCTCTGAACTTCAGGTTGATCGAGGATACGCGTCTGAGTGAAGACAAGCGTTGGGTACTGGTTTCGCCACCCGGTTCGCGCGGTTCAAATCTGTTGCTGGCGCGCGCTGCCAATCCAGAACAGGAAAGCCGCATCGGCAACCAGACCGGAGGTCGCGTTTTTCTATTCCTGCACACCGACGACTTCTGGCGCGACTACCGTGAAATGACGGAGCGCAAAATTAAGTTTGTCCGTCCTCCAAGCGAAGAAGAATACGGAATTGTGGCGGTTTTCGAAGACTTGTACGGCAATTTATGGGACCTGTTGCAATTGAAGGATGGCGTTCCCGCCAAGCAGCAATAAAAGTCCAGCTAGCGAGGCGCGGCGGCCGTCCAGAGCTGAAACACCACCACACCGAGCATAAATACCAGATAGACCCTGAGCGCCCAGAACACAATCGTCTCACCGCCCGTGAGTTGCCGCCGTGGAAAGTGATATTTTTCCTTGGCAGAAATGAGCTGATCTGGTTCGAGCGCCGTCATGACGGAATTCAGTTCGTCTCCGCTCACGTCGCCGTGCATGCCACTCTTCGCCGCTCGAAGCTCAGGTCCCATGCTATCTCGCTCCAATCAGGGCCAGCGCGTTTGGTGAAATCACGCTGATTCCATACAACAATCCAGCTCCGATCAGGATGATCACGACTCCCAAGGCAAGCACATTCGCCCACGGAGGGCTGACGAATTCGCCCATGATTTCGTGATCATTGACCAGCATGTACAAGAACAGCAGGGCGGGCGGCATGGCCAGCACCGCAATCACATTCACGATCAAAACGATGTACACGAGAGGGATGCCCGGAATTAAAACCAGCCCGGCAGCAGCGGCAGCTTCGACAAGCAATACCAGATAGAACGACTTCCCCTCACGCAACGGAAGATTCAAGCTATGCGGCCGGCGCGCGACTTCGCCAAACGCGTAAGCAGATGAAGTCGAGATGGTAACAACGGCCACCATCCCAGCTTCAAAGATTCCAAGAGCGAACAGTGCGGCCCCCCAGTGGCCGATAAACGGCTGGAGAGCTTGTGCAAATTCTCCTGCTTCGAAATTTGCTGATGGCATGTGGTGCAAGAACAACGGCACGGTCGCCAGCATCGTCGCCAGAGCGGCGATGCTCGCCAATGCCGCTCCCAGGGCGGTATCAAGCCGGCCCATGCGAATATCTCGTGTCGTTAAACCCTTGTCGGCGATGGCGCTTTGCTGAAAGAACAGCATCCACGGCGTGACGGTTGCCCCGATATTTGCCAGCAGAATAAGCACTGTTTCCTGAGTGAGGCCGGGAAGCGGCTTCCACGTGAGCAAAGCGCGACCCACCGCTCCAAAATTGGGATGGGCCAGCAACGCTACTGGAACGAACACGAGATTGAACATGGCTGCAGCTAGAATCAGCCGCTCCCAGGTCCAATAGCGATGCGTCATCAATGCGACTGCAAGTACAATCAGCGCCCCGAAGACCGCCACTGCTGGCGGCACGCCGAAGTAGCCCAGGCCGGCGCGGATCGCAATGAATTCCGTGACCAGGGTCAAGAAATTCCCGATCATCAGATCGACCATTGAGAACCATCCCCAGAAAGGACCAAAACGGTCGAAGATGAGTTCTGCGTGTCCGCGGTGCGTCGCTGCGCCCAAACGCACTGTCATCTCTTGCACCACACACGCCATGAGGAACGTCAACACAACGAACGGGACGAAGAATCCAACACCGAACTTGGCGCCAGTCGCGGCGTACGAGAGCATGCTGGGCCCGTCATTCTCGCCCAACATGACAAGAATTCCAGGACCAATCAGCAGCCAGAACAGCCGCATTCTAGGGAGAAACCCATGCCGTGCCCTCGTGACCGAGACTTGTTCACGATCATGGGCGCGATCGATATCTTCGTGTGTGATGACAATACCGGACTGCGTTGCAACAATTACCCGAGGCTTCGCGGCTGGTGTCGTTTCTTGCATTTAGAGGATTGAGCGGGTAAAGGTCAGCGCAAGCTTCAGGGAATGGGCGATCTCGAAAGCGAAGACCATTAGCCTGAGTATAGCGCAAATTATAAACTATGGTTAAGTAGTTTTTTCGATGGAGAAGAGCAACAAAAGGATCTACAGGGAAGCATTTGCGATTACTGCCCAACTATTGTTTGTCGTTCGCGGTACTGACCCAGACTTTTTCAGCCGCGGAATTGCCAAGTGAAACATTGCCAACTTCCGTTGCCAACGTGAGAGTTTGATCGTAGTTGTGTTTCGAGACGCGTAGTTTTGCGCCTGGCCTGATTCCACGCTGTTCCAAAAACTCAAGCAGGTCGCGGTCCCGTTCGTAGATGCCGCTCACTTTTAACTGGCGTCCTGGCTCAGCTTGCGCCAGCAGGAGCAGACCCCGACGTCGACGGCTTGCTGGACTTTCGAACTCTGTCAGATTGCCGTGTGGACAGGCTACCCCGCGCCCAAGCTTAGTAAGAAGCCTGGATTCGAAATCAGGTGACACGGCATGCTCCAGGCGTTCGGCCTCGTCGTGTACCTTGTACCATTCCATGCCGAAAATCTCGGCGAGCATGCGCTCGATTAGGTGGTGGCGAAGAGTCAACTTGCGAGCAATCTTCTTGCCCGAGGCGGTTAGGCGTACCCTACCGTCAGCATTCACACGCACGAGTCCGTCTTTTTTCAGACGGCGCACCGCCATCGTCACCGCGGGCGGCGAAACCTTGAGCCAATGCGCTAGTGTCGCCGAAATAACAGAGACACCTTCACTCTCGGCTTCAAGAATCGCTTTGAGATAATCCTCTTTGGAAACGGTTATCAAGCAAGCCAATTATACGTCCCGGGCGTTAATCGTAGTTAAGAACGAAACTGCTTTTAGTGTGGCTGGCCACAACTTAACCACAGGGGACACAGAGATCACGGAGGAAACCTTGGAAACGCAGAATGGCGAGTCCCACTTTGTTTATCGCTTCAGTCAACGGCCCAATTGCTAGAAGGTATCAGCTAAAAGCTAGAAGCTAGAAGCTAAAGGCCAGTACCTGGCGGCTGCCGGTTTGACATCAACTGCGCGCGCCCCTAACCTTGAATTTCAAAACTATGAAGATTCTTATCATCGGAGGCGGTGGACGCGAGCACGCATTGGCTTGGAAACTCCGGCAGTCGCCGCGAGTCTCGAAAGTGTATTGCGCTCCCGGCAATGGAGGAACTGCGGACGAGGCGGAAAGCGTTCCGGTTGACCTCAAGAGTCTCGATTCAATGGTAGAAGTCGCGAACCGCATTCAACCTGACCTCACCGTTATAGGCCCTGAGCTGCCGCTGATGATGGGGGTTGTGGACGAATTCACGCGTCGCGGATGGCGCACCTTCGGCCCCAGTCGCGCCGCCGCTCAGCTTGAAACCAGCAAGAGCTTCGCAAAAGAATTTATGCAGCGCCACAATATCCCGACCGCGCATTACGCGATTTGTGAGTCGCCAGAGCAGGTTCGAGATGCCCTGGTGCACTTCTCGACTCCGATTGTCGTCAAGGCGGACGGGCTTGCCGCGGGAAAAGGCGTGGTCATCGCTCAGACGAAAGAGGAAACCGCGTCCGTTGCAACCGAGATGCTCAGCGGCAGAATGCTGGGCGAGGCTGGCGCCAGAGTCGTGCTGGAAGAATTCCTGGAAGGCGATGAGCTTTCGTTTCTGGTGGTCAGTGACGGCGAGCGGGTCGCTCCGTTGGTAGCTGCCCAGGATCACAAACGCGCCTTCGAGGGCGACACGGGCCCAAACACCGGTGGAATGGGCGCGTACACCACTGCGACTATCATCGATGACCAGATGCGCGATTGGCTGGTCACGCACATCGCGAAGCCCGTCATCGCCGGGATGAAAGCTGAAGGGGTGGAGTACAAGGGCGTTCTATATTGCGGCCTCATGATGACGGCGCGCGGACCGATGGTGCTGGAGTTTAATTGCCGCTTTGGTGACCCGGAAACGCAGCCGATTTTTGTGCGGCTCGAAAGCGACCTCGTCGAGGCGATGGAAGCGTCCATCGACGGCCGCACCAGCGATGGCGATTTCAAGTGGTCAGAGGATTCCGCCGTCTGTGTAGTGATGGCCTCAGGCGGATATCCCGGGACTTTCGAAGCCGGCAAGAAAATTACGGGCATCGAAGAGGCAGATAAACTGGAAGGCGTAAGGGTCTTTCATGCCGGAACATCCACACGTGATGGCGCAGTCTACACTGCCGGAGGACGCGTGCTTGGAGTAACGGCGCGGGCTGGCAATTTAGAACGCGCGACGCTCCGCGCCTACGAAGCTTGCGCCAAAATAAATTTTGAAGGCGCGCACTATCGAAAAGATATTGCGGCGCGACCGCTGAAGAAAATTTAGTTGTTCTATAAAATGATCGTCATCCTGAGCGAAGCGAAGGACCTATGCAACTTGCCGACACTGGCACATCGCATGGAAACTTGACCTCCCTCAGCGTGACGCGCTGCAAACAAATTTCTTAAGGGAGCAGGAATAGTCGCCATCATGAACAAGCCACAAGTTTCAATCGTAATGGGAAGTGATTCCGATCTGGAGATTATGCGCGAAGCGGGCAAAGCGCTCGACGAATTTGGTATTGGTTACGAGATGGACGTCACCTCGGCTCACCGCTCTCCCGATCGCACCGCGGATTATGCGCGTAAGGCGGCATCGCGCGGCGTCCGAGTCATCATCGCCGGGGCGGGCGGGGCGGCGCATCTGGCGGGGGTGATCGCTGCTCACACCACCCTGCCTGTAATCGGAGTACCGATTCCTTCAACTTCTCTTCAGGGGATGGATTCGCTGCTTGCCACGGTACAAATGCCAGCGGGGATCCCCGTGGCTACGGTAGCTATCGGCAAGCCCGGCGCGACGAATGCTGGGATTCTAGCTGCACAGATTCTGGGCATAGCGGACGCCGATCTCTCCAAAAAACTCGATGCGCACAAAGAAAAGCTGGCCCGCGGCGTCGACGAAAAATCTAAGAAATTACAGGCGTCGCTGAAGTAGCGTCGTTTCGATTCATCTTACCGTTTCGAAACTTACAGCTTTAGTTTCTTGAGGTACTCTCGAAACTCGTCGCCCAGGTCAGGACGCTTAAGCGCGAACTCGACGGTCGCCTTCAGGAAGCCCAACTTGTCCCCAGTATCGTGCCGCCTGCCTTCGTACACATAGGCGTACATTTTTTCGCGCTTTAGAAGGGCACGCAACCCGTCGGTGAGTTGCAGTTCGCCTCCCGACCCCGGCTTGATCTCAGAAAGCGTTTCAAAAACAGTCGGCGTAAGAATGTAGCGCCCGATGACCGCCAGATTCGAGGGGGCTTCTTCCTTCTTGGGCTTTTCAACCAGATCTTGAACTTCGAACAATTTTCCGCCGGTGCCGGGCACCTCTTTGGCTTTTATTACTCCGTACGAGGAAATCGCGGCCCCTTCGACGACCTGCGTGGCGATCACGGAACAATGCTTCTCATCAAACACATCCATCAACTGCTTCAGCACTGGAACCTTGGCATCGATCACGTCATCAGCGAGCAGCGTCGCAAACGGTTCTTCGCCAATCATTTCGCGGGCGGTTAGTACGGCATGTCCTAGTCCGAGAGCTTCTTTCTGTCGAACGTAGGCTACATAGATCATGTCGGAGATCTGGCGAACGATTTTTAGCAAATCGCTCTTGCCTTTTTCTTCGAGCATTTTCTCCAGTTCGTAGCTAACGTCGAAATGATCTTCGATCGCGCTCTTGCCACGCCCGGTAATGATGATGATCTGGTCACAACCCGCGGCCAGCGCTTCTTCCACTCCGTACTGAATGATTGGCTTGTCGACTAATGGCAACATCTCTTTCGGTTGCGCCTTAGTGGCGGGAAGAAACCGAGTGCCCAAACCTGCGGCTGGAAAAATTGCTTTACGCACTTTACGAATCTTGCGGCGGTCGCCGTGGGCCCGTCGTTCTTGTTCAGTCATCTTTACGCCGATCTTGTAAATGGATTGGAAGTAACGTAACGCCAAGTTTAGCTAGTAAGTCCGAAACGGGCCGCATAAGTATCTTATCTCGTTGACGTGTCAGCAAGGTCCTTCGTTGTTGAGCGTCCCATTTTATTTTAAAGAGATCTACCGAAGGGATGCATAGGGCCAGACGCGAACAGGGAAATGTCGCTCGGTCATACTGCGCGAGTCGCCTCTTCCCTTGCTTCCAACTCTTCCAGCAAGTCGCGAAGCGTTTGCAGAATTCCGCCCGCACTATCAATTTTTATCGAAAATTTCAGAGTTCCGTCAGGGGTGAATTGCGAGCCTCGTTGTGATGCCACGAAGCGGGCTAATTTTCCAGGATCGATTCCAGCTTTCTGGCTGAACTTGATGTTGACGAACTCGCGCTTGCGTTCAATGGCATTCGCGCCGACCCGCATCGCCTGCAACTTGAGCCGGGCATAATCGAGCAGATTGCGCACTGCGCTGGGCGTTTCACCGTAGCGATCGATCAGTTCTGCACGGACTTCGTTCAGTTGCGATTCGGTTTCAACGCCCGCTACTTTCTTGTACATGCGGAGGCGCTGATTTTCCTCCTTGATGTAGTCCGCCGGTATACGGATATTCAGGCCAAGGTTGAGTTGGATTTCCGTTGCCTCGGTTCCGGCCTCACCCTTCATTTCGCGAACCGCGCGCTCCAGCATTTGCGTGTAAAGTTCAAAGCCAACAGCCTCGATATGGCCGCTCTGCTCGCCGCCCAAAAGATTTCCCGCTCCTCGCAACTCAAGATCGAGCGCCGCAATCTTGAAGCCTGCCCCCAAATCAGAAAATTCTTTTAACGCCGCCAGGCGACGGCGTGCGATTGGCGTCAGCTCCACTTCTGAAGGTAAAAGAAGATAGGCGTAGGCTCGGCGATTGGAGCGGCCCACGCGTCCGCGCAATTGGTAGAGTTCAGACAGTCCCATTCGGTCCGCGCGATTGATGAGAATCGTATTGCAGAGCGGAATATCGAGACCATTCTCGATAATGGTCGTGGACACCAGTATGTCGGCCTCGTGATGCATAAACTTCAGCATCACTTTTTCAAGTTCGCCTTCACCCATTTGACCGTGGCCAACGAGAACGCGGGCGGCCGGAACCATCGTTTGCAGTTTCGCGGCAATCTCCCAAATCGTGTCGATGCGGTTGTGGACGAAATAAACCTGTCCGCCGCGATCAAGCTCCTGCTCAATGGCCGTCTGAATTAGTTTTTCATCCCAGTTCGCGACCACGGTCTGAATCGCCATGCGGTCTTTGGGAGGCGTTTCAATCACGCTCATGTCACGCAATCCCACGAGCGACATATGGAGCGTGCGTGGAATCGGGGTCGCCGACATGGTCAGCACGTCCACTTGAGTTCGAATCTGCTTGATGCGTTCTTTATGCCGCACGCCGAAACGCTGCTCTTCATCCACTACCAGCAAGCCAAGATCGGCGAACTTGACATCTTTTGAGAGCAGCCGATGCGTGCCGATCAGGATGTCGACCTTTCCCGCTTCGACCTTTTGCAAAATCTCTTTGACTTGCTTCGGAGAACGGAAGCGGCTGATCATCTCGACGGTCAGCGGAAAAGGAGCAAATCGCTGCTTAAAAGTTTCGAAGTGCTGAAAAGCAAGCACGGTCGTCGGCGCAAGAATGGCAACCTGCTTGTTATCGCTCAACGCCTTGAATGCCGCGCGCATTGCCACTTCCGTCTTGCCGTATCCGACGTCTCCGCAAAGCAGACGATCCATCGGAAGTTGCGACTCCATATCGCGCTTCACATCGGCAATCGCCTGCGCCTGATCGTCGGTCTCGTTGTACTCAAACGAGTCTTCGAACTCCTTCATCCATTCGGTATCTGCCGGAAAAACATGACCCCGTGCCGCTTGCCGCTGGGCATAAAGCTTGACCAGCTCATCGGTCATGTCTTTCATCGCCTTGCGGACGCGGGCTTTTGTCTTTCCCCAAGCCTGAGAGCCCAAATGATTGAGCACCGGCTTCGCACCCTCGGCAGAGCGATACTTCTGGACTAGATCGAGCCGCGTGAGTGGCACATACAAGCGCGCCGCATCGGCATACTCCAGCACCATGAACTCGGCGGTACCGTCACCCTGATTAATTTCTTTCAGCCCTACATACTGCCCTATGCCGTGTTCAACATGGACTACATAATCGCCAACCTGAAGATCGCGGAAGTCAGAAAGAAACGCGGAAACTTTCGATTTTTGCCGCTGTGGGCGCGACGCTACGAGGTCCGACTCATCGAAGAGATCGCGCGCGCCGAAGATGGCAAAATGCGCTTCGGGCAGCACAAAGCCATCCGGCAAATAGGCTTTCAATAAAGTTGTCGTAAGCACGTTCCCGGCAAAATATGAAGTCTCGTCGGCGTAGCTCTCGCCGCTGCGAGTGCGGCTTCCCAACCGGTACGACGCGTTGTACTCAGTGAACATGTCGGCGAGACGTTCAACCTCACCGGTGTTAGGAACAGCGAGCATCACCTGCGTCCCCGCTCGCAGCATCTTTTGCACTTCTTCAATCAGTGCCGGAACAGCGCCGTGGAAGCGCGTAGCCGGCTGCGAAACGAAGGCTGCTTCAATCTTGCCTTCACGTGCCAGCGAAAGATATTCAAAGTCAGCTCCGGAAAGCGTTGCCGTCTTTTCTCTCCAAGCTTCCGGTGTCAGGTAAAGATCGGAGGGCCGAACAAGATTCCCAACACCGCTGCGTTCGTGCGCCTCTTCGATCCGCGACCACACTTTGTCGAGTTCGGCCGCCAGCAATTCGGGTTCGTCGAGAATCACTCGCGCATCCGGAAGAAGCTCGAAGACACTGCGGTCCGCCCCGGCGACTGGAGCATAAAATTCCCACCCCGGAAACACGCCCGCTCCGGAATCGCGCATCGCCTGCTGTACCACCTCGGCCGAGCCAGTGATGCGTTTGCCTGACAGGCGAGCGTTAATAGCGCTAAGCAATTCTTCTGTAACCGGCGTCTCGGTCAAAGGCAGCAACAGCGCTTCATCCACAGGATTCGAAGATCGCTGGCTGGCCGGATCGAACTTGCGCATCGACTCGATTTCATCCCCGAAGAACTCAATTCGCACCGGGCGATCGGCTTCCGGGGAATAGACATCCAGAATTCCCCCCCGGGCCGCATACTGACCCGGCATCTCGACCACATCCGTGGCGTTGTATCCAACCGTATTCAAGTGCTGCAGCAATCTTTCAAGATCGAAAGATTCTCCACGCCGAAGCACGCGCGCGAGGTCGCCGTAATAATCAGCGGAGCGAAGAAGAATTGTGGTTGCCGTCGCGGGCGCAATCAAAATCGACACGCGTCCCGTAGCGACTTTCCACAAAGCAGTCGCGCGTTCCTCCTGAATTTCGGGGTGCGGCGACAAATTTTGAAAAGGAAGCACGTCGCGTGCAGGGAGAGTTACGACCGAGTCCGCATCGGCTGCTCCCGTCAGTTCACAGAAAGCGCGCAGGATCGGTTCGAGTTCTTCGGCTGCACGATTATCGGCGACAACCAGAACGAAAGGCCGTTCGACCGTTCGCCGCAACAAAACAATGATGAGAGCTTTGGCGGCTGCCGAAAGCCCAGTCACACTCATCCGCCCCGCGCTCTCCCTGAGGTGGGAGGCGGCACGCATAAAGGAGGGAAGTTGTTCAACCTCCGCGAACAATTCGCGGACGAACGGCAAAAGCATTTCTCAATTATTTTACCAGCACAGTGTAGGGCGGGCGCCCTCGCCCGCCTTCGTGGGGTAAAGAGGAAGAAAGCGATGCGGCAATAAGGACATGGCTTGCCGACCGGAAAGACGCGGCGAACCGCGTCTCTACGGATAGGGCGCAGGGTAAAAGATACGCAACCGTTGACCCCTCATCCGCGCATTAATGGACGGGTAAGGCAGGTAGGCCCCCCACCGCCATTGATACAGAGTTCCGATCCCGCAAAGTCAAGTACGTCAAACCCTGCCTCTCGCAGGCGCTGATTTGTTTTCGAGTTCTCTTGCAGGGCAATCAGCCGATTCTTGCCGAGCGCCAACACATTGCAGGCGAGCGTTTCCCGCTCCGCGTAATCGATTTCAATCAGGCGGAAATCGCGAGCCTTCAGCAGTTCCACCGTCTCGACCGCCATCCCCGGCAGGTCAACCAGGATCGTCCGTTCATTCAGCATGCTCATAAGCGACATAAGGTGCAGACAGGCGGCAGGGCCCGTACCGTACGGCAGGGGAGCGGACAGAACTTCAACCTCTCGTGTGGCAAACCAATGCCGAATTTGCGTGATACCTTCTCGATTAGTGCGGTAGCCGTTTCCGATTAACAGCGTTTGATGGTCCAGCCAGACGACGTCGCCGGCCTCCGACGTCCCGGGGTTAGTGACCTCGTTAAAAGTTGGAATTCCGAGGCTCCCGCAGATATCGCCGTGCGTTCTGGCCTCGCCCACGCGATTCTTCTTGCCTGGATTCATCAGCAATAACCCGTGGTCGGTAGCGAACGACGCATCGTGAGCATAGACAGCGTCGAGTGTCGAAGACGCATCGACAGGTAGGGACAATACTTCGGCTCCGCTTTGCCCAAGCAAATCGCACAAGACGCTGTGCTGTTGTTTAGCCACGGTGAAGTTCGGCGCGTGCTGAAAGCCTAGCTCCCGCCAGACAGAAGTCTTAGCGGAGTCATTCCACCCCGCATTCTCCGGCGGGCACACCAGCACGCGCCGCAATTCTCCAGTCATCGAATGCCCGTTAAAAGAACCACCGTTCAGATTTTCTGAATTCACTATTTGGGATTCACTTTCTGGAAGAATTTGCGCCGCCTGTAATCTACCTTATCTCTTGCCTAAAAGATTGCCCGTGATATACCTATCAGCTGTACCAGCCCCTGTTTGAAACGTGGTCGCGGAGCGCATCCTCGACAAGACGTGCACACTTCGTTTTCCGCTTTCCGCCATGATGCGGAAGATGTCAGGAGCCCTATGAAGCAGTCCTCGTTATTGCCATTTTTCTCACGCCTGTTCTTAGTCATCCTTTTCTTTTTAGTCGTGCGCCAATCGGCATTTGCGCAAGGCGCCGCTACGGGGGACTTGCACGTCAGCGTGACCGATGCGAAAGGCAGCGGCGTCACCAACGCTAACGTCATCGTACGCGATGAAGCGAAAGGTCTCGAGCGCTCTGGAAGTAGCGATGGTCAAGGCGGATACAGCGTTCGCCAGCTATCGCCAGGAAATTACAGCGTCACGGTAGATGCTCCCGGCTTCGGCAAGGCGGAGGCGACCGCGGTTGCGATCAGCGTTGGCGGCATGGCCGAACTTCCGGTGACGCTTAGCGTTGCCGGCGGTAAGGAAGTTGTGGAAGTCAGCTCCCAGGCCGACATCGTCGAGACTTCCCGAAGCTCAACCACCGACACCATCGGACAGCGCCGCATCGATAACCTCCCGATCAATGGCCGCAACTACATCAACTTCACGCTCACCGATTCGCAGGTTGTTCGCGACAATGCGCCAAACACGGGAGCCGCGCCTACATCCGGCCTCAATATCAGCGGCCAGCGCGGAAGATCGAACCTGGTGAACGTTGACGGCGCAGACGCGACCGACAACTCCGTGAACGGCGTGCGCTCGACCGTGTCGCAAGAAGCAGTGCAGGAATTCCAGATCATCACTAACAGTTACGCCGCCGAATACGGCCGCGCGTCCGGTGGCGTGGTCAACATCATCACCCGATCGGGGTCGAATGATTTTCACGGCGATGTTTTCGGATATCTTCGCAACCGCAATTTTCAAGCCGTAAACCCATTCAGCACCACGTCAAATCCGGCATACACGCGGGTGCAGGCTGGAGTTGCGTTTGGCGGCCCGATTAAGAAAGACAAGACTTACTATTACTTCGCTTACGAGACCACGAGACGGCATGAGACTGGGTTCTCAAGCATTGGGCAGGGGAATTTTGGATTACAGGGCGTCGATGTTTCGCCACTTTTTGGAGCTCCAGGAGGAACCTTCCCTGACATCCAAGCCACGCCCGACCAAGCGGCATTTTTAACCAGCCCGCCGCCGGGCATTCCCGTTCCCACCTTGCAAACTTATGCGTTCATGGTTGGTGCCTCGTCAGGGATTGCTGTCAACGGCACTTATCCAGCCTGGTTTGCGCTGCTTCCCCCTGCCTTTGTGCCTGCCGGATTGCAACAGTTTCCTTCGTCGTGCAATCCCGCCTTTGCATCTGTCGCGGCTTTTGCTCCCTACTGCACGGGGCTTCCTGCATCTTTTCAACCCCTTGTTTCGCAGGAAGGTAATTTTCCTGTGTCTGAAGGTACAAGCCTTTATTCGTTGCGCATCGACCACAACATTAGCAACGGTAACCGTCTGACTTTGCGGGGGAACTTCAGCCCGAGCACCGTTACCGGTCTTGAAGTAAGTGGACAGGACCAACCCTTCGGGCAAAACGCATACTCTCGCACCTCGCAGCAGTCGTACCGCGATGTCGCCGGCGTTTTGCAAGATACGTGGTCTCTCGGCAACAACAAAGTAAACGAATTTCGGTTTCAATTTGCGCGACGGGGATTGAGTTACTTCTATAACACCAAGATCCCTGGCGGCTCGGATCCCGCGGTGAACATCCCGGGCTTCGCCTACTTTGGACGGGAACCCTACTCTTACATTCAGCGCGAAGAAAAGCGTTACCAATTCACCGATAATTTCTCTTGGTCTCTGGGCCGTCACGATACAAAGTTTGGTGCCGACTTTAACTTTCTCCCGATCACGGCCACCTTCACGGTGAATTACGGCGGCGTTTACGATTTCGGAAGCCAGGACTTATTCGGTGCGCCTTTTCCGAAGTTCAGCCCGGTGCAGGCGTATGGCTTGGGAATGCCCGGCGACTTCATTCAGGGACTGGGAAGTCCGAGCGATTCGTTCTCTAACAAACAGCTGGGATTTTTCTGGCAGGATGGCTGGCGGGCACGGCACAATCTTACCTTCAATTATGGCGTCCGTTATGACGTGGAATTCCCACCACAATTCAGACCGCCTCAAGGACTCGCACTGCCCGCTTATAACGCCCTCGGTCTTCAGAAAGGTATTAAGACCGACAAGAACAATTTCCAGCCTCGCTTCGGTCTGGCATGGGATCCGAAAGGCGACGGCAAGACTGTGATACGCGCTTCCTATGGACTTTTCTACGATCATCCCTTACTTGGCCTTTACTTCCTCGGCGATGCTTCGGACGGTTCGACGAGCGGACAGTTGGCATTCGGCGGAACTGGATTCTGTACCTCCGCCGGAAGCCCCAGTAACCTGAACGCAATCCCAATCTTTCAGGGTAACCTGATTAATTCTGCCTCGCCGCAGTGCGCCCCGGGCGCATTCCCGCAGGCTAATGCGAATCTTTTCTATGAGCCCAACCTTCAGCAATTTCAGTCTCTGAATGTTCCGCAGTCGGTGTTCCTCAACCAGAATTATCTTAATTTTGCCGGAGGAACGTTTTTGCCCGTGGCCTTCCAGCCTTTTGGTTATCCCCAATCGAAGAACTTCGTTTACGCCTATTCGCAACAAGCTAATTTGACACTGGAACGTGATCTAGGGAACGGCATGGCTGTGAGCATTGCTTATAATCTCAACCTCGGACGCCATTTGAACCGGCCCATTAATGCGAACACAATCAACGGCGCGTTCATGGTAAGAAATCTTCAAGCAGCGATCGCGGCTGGCGCAAGCAAACTCGGCGATAGTCCGTTTACTGTGAGCGGATGTGGAGTTGGCGTAGGCGGCCCTTACGTTCCCGCCGCACTCACGAACTTCTTCAGGCCGGGCGGAATCAACCCATCGATCGGTCTGGCGTTGCTCTCAAGTCCCGCGACTGCGCCTTGTGTTACCGCTGTGTTGCCTTTGGTTCAGCAAGAATACGGACTTAATACCAACTGCGACCTCACATCACCTGCTCTCACCGGATGCATTCCCTTCGGCGACATGGATGCCAACTACTCCAACGGCACTTCCAATTACAACGGACTGACCGCCAACCTTCGCAAGCGATTCAGCAAGCACTACGAATTCCTGGCATCGTACACCTGGTCGCATGCCATTGACGATTCCACCGATTTGCAATCGACACTCACACCCCAAGACAGCTATTTCCCCAGCGCCGATCGCTCCACTTCAACCTTCGATCAGCGTCATCGCTTCGTGTTCAGTGGGGTATATCAAACCGGTCACATCGGAGGCGACGGCTTCGCGGGAAAACTGTTTAGCAACTGGACATTTGCTCCGCTCATCGAGTTCGGCTCCGGGCGACCTTTCAACATCATCACCGGCAATGGCGATAATCTGCAATTGTCTTCGCTGACGTCCAGGCCGAACACGTTCGTGAATCCAGCTTGCGGGAACGCACCTGTGAATTCTAAATATTCTCCAACCGGTGTATTCCAGGAGCCGTGCATCGCGGGTTTCACCGGCACACTCGCTTCGCTCGACGGCAATCTAGGCCGCAATGCTGGCGTCACGCCTTGGACTGTGTTCAACGATCTCCGAGTCTCGAAACGCATCTTCTTTGGCGAGCGCTTCAATATGGAATTGATCGCTGACATGTTCAACATCGCCAACGTATACAACGTCGGCGCCGTCAGTCCGCTCTTCACAAACGCGGGCCAAGCCACCGCCGCTTACGATCCGCGCCAGTTTCAATTCGCGCTCAAGCTGAACTGGTAAAATCTGGGCTGGGATCAACAAAGGGGGCGGTTGCGTTTGCGAAAGACATGTAAGTTGGAAACGGATTGGTCCGTCGGAAAGCTGGCGGCGCTCCTCTTAATTGTTTTATGCGCGTCTGGTTCTGCGCTGGCGGATGGCGGCAACGATAACTACAAGAAGCGCTGCGCTCCCTGCCACGGCGCTTCGGGAGCCGGCGATACCATGATCGGTAAAAATCAGAAGATCCGATCGCTGCGCTCGGCTGAGGTGCAGAAGCAATCGGACGAAACGCTTTTTAACATCATCAGCAAGGGCAGATACAAGATGCCCGCGTTTGATCGCAAGCTATCGAAGGGCGACATTCACGATCTGGTGCGTCACATCCGCTCGTTCGGTAAATAGCAGTCATTTCACTTCTCGCGACCAATCAAGCGCCATGTTTTTGAACTAGAAAAAGCCGCATCGTTAAATGCGGCTTTCGCACTCTCGCTATCACTCGCGAACTACTTGCTGTGCTTGTCTTTCGCGATGCTTCGGCTGATGCGATTCTGTTGGCGGTTGATGCCGCGCTGCTCAGCTTTGGTTAGATGACCATCGTTCTTCGCCGTTACGGAGGTCATCGAGCGATGGCTACCGGCTGAAGTCATTGGGAAGTGTTGGGGGGTTTAGTCGAAGTCGATCTTCTCAAACCCTAGCCCTTGCAGCAAACTGGTAAGAGTCGAGGCAGCATTCTGCTGCGCGTTCTTCAGAACTCCATCAGCTAAAGCTGCTTGCTGCAGCTGGCGCTCAGCCTCTTGGCGAACCTGAGTTTCTAGATCTGGATCGGTCGTCACCAACAGACCGGTCTGACGGGAATAAACGCGCGTCTTGGCACTATCCAGCCGCGTGCTGAATACCTGCGCTGGAGGAAGGTGCAGGCGAACTTGCTTGCCATTCACTTTTACGTCATCAGACTTTAGCGCCGCGAAATCGATGCCAGCTACCACTTCGCCATGCACCATCATCAACAAACGATCTCCGGTAAGAAAATCCGGCAAGACGTTATTTTCTTTCGCACCGGTGACCAGTTTATCCATCGTGTAGATCACAGTCTCGATTCGTTGCAGCCGCTGAATGCGGTCAACGACCGTGGGCTGACTCACGTCGATAGTCAGGGTGCGACCGGTGATTGTCGAAAAAACATGGCTAAGCCAGGCTCGCCCTGAAGTGCGCGAAAGCGCAGAAAGCCCGAGTAAGCCAAGCGCGAGCACTCCCACCACCAGGCCAAACATCATCGCAATCACAATCTTCGAAAAGCGGACGACTTTGCCGGACGGGGCGGGGGCTGGGCGCGAGGCATTGGCTGCTGCAACCGTTTCCGTGGGAGGCGGGGGAACTTCAACTCCGGAAGGCATGGGACAAGGTTACCACCGACCCGACCTCGGCTTTAGCTCTGATGAGCGTTCAACTTCTTACGATCAGGATATAGCCCTCACGCGCCTTTGCCTGGGATCCGAATGGGATCGTCCCTTCCACAGGTGCGGCATGGCATGGGTGAGTTGACTAGGACGGCCGTCACAGAGTGATTGTGACGAATTCGGCTCTGCACAAAAATGTGGGGCGGACACTCCTGTCCGCCCTGCGCCGCGATAGTCACGGTTGGTAGAGGCGGGGACAATCCTCACCGCTGGAGGGAGCCGGTCACCAGGCGAAGGCGAAGCCGAACCGCTGGCGGCGGAGCGGACAAGAGTGTCCGCTCTACACTGGCAAACGATAACGCCTTGAATAGATTCATCCGACCGTCATCAGCTAGAAAAAAGAAGGTAGCGCCCGGAGAGCGATACCTTGAATGCCACTCGACTTTTAGATCGCGAGCCTATTGCATTGTCGGAAGCTGTAATATCAAATTCCCTTGCCCGCTCTCAACCGTCGGCATCTGGCCGTTCCAGCGATCAATGCGTGCGCGCTGATTCTCGATCTTTCATTGGACAAGCGATCGGTAAACCCGACCTGAAATAATGCAGGCTCCAGACGAACAGATGCGCGGAGCCATGACGCATATGGGGATGGCGGCTAATTTCGTTGGCCTAATTCTGGAGATGGCAGGGTCGCTAAATTCCGGATACATGAAAGCGCTAGAGCCGAGATCGGATTCGAACACGACTCCAACGTCGTTTGAGACGTTCGCTCAGGAAGAGTTTGTCCCGGCGTTTCGGGAGCAGGCGGCGTAAGAGAACGTAAGTTCCGCGTTCATGGAGGCCACGCTGGTTAGACGAGTTGATTTCGCTACTCTGAAGTGGCCCCACTTCGATCGTTACATTTGGCCCCACCGCTAACCGAACAATCGGCCTACCCTGTGTGCGCAACGGACGGGGAGGACGATGGACAGGAGATGCAAGGTGGAGCTATTCGAAGAG
>JBBRNA010000020.1:0-87105 GCA_038230575.1 Terriglobales bacterium
CGCGCAGCGGATGATCTTTCCGCACTCGCGTCTCCGGCGACAAATAACTGAACATCTGGCTCTGCTGATGATCTACGCCTCGCATCCTTCCACTCTTAACATGACTGGCTTGTGGATGAGGAGTGGTTTTTCAGCAGCCTGCTAGGCCATTCGCACGCAAATTCTAAGTGCCAGTTTTCTTGCGTTGGCCCTCAGACGAATGCTCAGGGCTTTGTCCGGGTTCGGGAAAATCGCTATCCGGAGCATCTTGCGTTGCACTCGGAGACCGGTGGCCGAGCTGATCGTTCATCGAATTGTTGCTAGCTTGCTCGGGACTGTCCGGCTCTTCCGCTCCCTTGCTTCGATCCGGATCATCTTTGAGAGGGTCACTTAAAAACTTAGACATGCTTCACCTTTTCCGCCTTCTCGCGTGGCAAATAGTAAGGTTAGCTTGGATGCGGCAGTCCATCAATCCGGCCATCGTGATGTATTTGTTGTGATACTCCTGATAGGTAAAATTAATAGTCGATTCATGACTGGCTGAATCTAAACTAGAACATGACCAGTAATTACAGAAAGCATTACATTTTCGCAAGCGACTTCGACCAGACGTTGACTTTCAACGATACTGGCTACGTTTTGAGTGAGATGCTTGGCATCTCCACCGAAGAATTCGAGCGCAAAGCCAAAGGCATGGCAAAGTTGAACCTGGTTCAGCAGGGCGCCGAGCTTGCATACCTTCTCCTGCACGACCCTGAATTTCATTCTCGCGTTCGCCGCGAGGATTTGATTGAAGTCGGCAAACGGATTCGTCTCAAAGACAACATCAAGCAGGTCTATGAAATTCTCGATCGAAAAATTGAAGGATTTCATTTTGATTTTTATGTTCTCTCGGCAGCGCCGCTTGAAGTGATTCAGTCTGCTCTTGAGGGCATCGTTCCACAAGATCACATCTTCGGTACCGAATTCAAATATAAGGCGTCCGGTGAGATCGATTGCCTGGTTCGGGCGACCGCCGGATATGGCAAAGTCACCCGCCTCGATCAGCTCGAAGAAGAGTTGGGAATTCCCGCCGATCATGTTGTTTATGTCGGCGATGGAAGTTCGGACATTCACGTCATGCTGCAGGTCAACCGGCGGGACGGCTTCACCATCGCGGTCTCAGAAACGAAACTTGTGGCGCAGATCGCAAAGCGTACCGTTTTAAGCGATAACGCTCTCGCAACCCTCGTCCCGATTCTCGAAGAGATTGCGGGTTGGCAGCGCGGCCAGATCCGTCAGCTGTTTGATGCCTATGGCTTTCTCATTCAAGGTTGGGACCGAGTGCAGACTGATTGGGTCACTCTTCGCCCTAGCGGGAGCGGAACAGAAAAAGCCGCTCCCCAAGAGCCAAACCTGGTCGGGTAAGTTCCGAAGACCTAGTTAAACTTTGCCGGAGGAACAGCTCGAGGGTGGGCGCCCGCCCATGTTCGGGATTTCTTGAGTCAAACGACCCTCCTTAGGTTTTCAGCATCCAAAGCTCTCCAGGATTCGGCAAGGGAGATTTGTAATGGACGAAAAGGTAATAGAGGAAATTTTGAATGATCTCTATTCCGCGTTTGAAGACGCGGATACGCAGAGTACGGCAATAATGCTGTTCATGAAGGATCAGGGAATTGCTACCGAAGAAACACTAGCTCCTTACCTTGATCAAGCGGGGAAGGCGAGCGATGTGAAGTGGCGGGCTGCTCGGGCGAGGATGACTTCGCTCTTGAAATCGGCGATGAAGCCAAGCGAACCGGAATCCAACAAAAAGCCGGATATCCCTCAGAGCCAGGTTCAAGACCCAAAAGAGACTGCACAGCGAGATGGAGCCAGCGGAAGGCAACGCAAGGAACGGAGCGCTTCTCAATCAGCAGATAAGCAGGAACAAAGCAGGTCTCATGGCGATAGCGGAAACCTGAACAACGAAACGTCGCGAGAGGCTCTAACCGAAAATAATTTGGACGCACGCGGGAGCTCGAACCTAGGGGAGGAGAAAGGCGGCTAAAAAGATCAGCCGCCATTCCACCCGGGTGTTTAGCCTCGCATTACGTCGCGCGACTCACCCGCGCTGAGCGACAAATGCTTCAGGCGATATCCCTATTTTTGGGGAGCAGTTCTTTTTTGACATTTTCTAGCGTCTCTTCCGGCAGAAGCCCTTGCTGGAGGATGTCTTCTGCCGAATTGTACGGGCGATGTTTCATTATCCGGGTCGCAGTTACCTTGCCAATTCCGTCCACGCTCATCAATTCGTGGCGGTCGGCCGAGTTCAATACTTCTGTGACAGCTTTGCTATCAGAATCCAGCTCTGCCCCCGATCGCTTCGAAGCGCGCCTTGCGATCATGTTTCTCGTCTGTTTGCCTTTTCTCGGTGCAAGCAGTATGGCCAGCGCTGCGCCAATGCCTAAGCCCGCTAATAATGCCTTCATGGATATCCTCCCGGAGAATGATCTCGTGAACAATATTCGTACCGCCGCAGCCGGACAGCAATACCGAGGGAACCTGAGAACGGTCCGCGTGAAACGGGAGTACGCGATGCGCTGGGCGACGAAGACACGGTCCGCAATCGACTATTTAGACGCTATCGCTCCGACCATTTCCAGTTCAATCTTCACCACGGGCTTCACCTTGAGCAAAAAGTTGCTCGGATCTTTAATTCCCCAACTAACATAGGGGACATCGAATGAGCCAGTGCCACTCCAGTGGTCTCCTGCCAACTCGGCGTGAACGATCGCAGCCATCTCATGGTCAGAGCCGTGAACCGAAAGTGTTCCATTGACCTTAACGTCAGAGGGTCCGGACTGGTTCACCTTCCCATCGACGTGCCTGGGGTGAAAGACGACCACGGGATACTTCGAGCTTTCCAGAATTTCCTTGTGCATGCGCTTGTCGCGGGAAGAGTTCCCGCTCTCACCGCTGGTTGCGATGGCGACGATCTCTCCGCTGGCATTGCCAGTTGCCGGATTGAAATGGATGGTGCCGCTTTTCATCAGGAACGTTCCATGGACGGTATGCAGAGCGCTATCGACGCTCCAATGCAGGGTCGATTTATCGGGACTGATGGTTAGAACGACTTCGGGTGAGGTGGAAGTCGCTGTCTGTGCGTTTGTAATCGGAGCGATGAGGAGAGAAAACGTGGCCCCCAGAATTGCCGCCATGCCCATCCTGAAGCCAGAGCGTCGTTGCTGCATGTTCTCCTTTGAGTTGACTCGGTCGAGTGGGTTCCTGTGATTTATGCGACTAAATATTTACGGAGCGGCGAATCATGCCGAGAGCTTCCGTCCAGAAAGCTGGAGATGTCTGCGCCATCTCGACAACGCCACGTATCGCGTCGACAAAGTCATCCAACTGCACCGTCGTCACCGTTAGAGGTGGAGCAGCTTTCAGCACCATGAAGTTGTTTCCGCAAATTTGCGTGAGAATGTTTTTTTCGCGGAACATCCGCATCACCACAATTTGTCCAAACATTGCGGGATGAACTTTGTTGAATGCTTCGTACAAAGCCCGGAATGCCAGCTTCTTTGGCGGCACGAATTCGATGCCGTTCAGCAATCCCATTCCGCGAACGTCTTTCACCATATCGAAAGGCGCAAGAGCGTCACGCAGTTGTGCCCGGAATATTTCGCCGAGTTCGAGCGCTCGCGTGCCTAACTGCTCGCGTTCGAGAACGTCCAGCGCGGAAAGTCCAGCGCGCATGGATAGGCTGTTTTCGCTAAAGGTTGATGTATGCACGATGGCGCGCTTTAGAGATGAGAAAACGGCGCGGTAAATCTTGTCGGTCATCAGAACGGCGCCGACCGGTACCAATCCGCCGCTCAGGGCCTTGGCGAGGATGACCATGTCGGGCTCAACATCAAATTGGTGAGCGGCGAGAAATGTTCCGGTGCGAAACATTCCGGTCTGTACTTCGTCAAAAATTAAGAGCGTACCTGTTTTGCGGCACAACTCCTGAGCGGCCTGTAGATAAGAGCGCGACGGAACCTGGATGCCGCCTTCAGCCTGCAAAGGCTCGACGATGAAAGCCGCCTGAGTTTTTTCCGAGAGCGCCTGCGATAAGGCCCCGATATCACCAAAGGGAATGCCGGTCGTGTCATTAAGCAACGGTCCGAATCGTTCACGCCAAAATGCATCGTTCATCAGCGAAAGCGCGCCGTTTGTCAGACCATGAAAACTGCTCTTCGCATAGACGATTCCCGCTCGCCCCGTTGTAGCGCGGGCAAACTTGATCGCGGCTTCCACGCCCTCGCTGCCGCTGCTACAAAAGGAGACTTTTTCAAGCCTTCCTCCTGCCAGTGTGCAAAGGCGGTGCGCGAGATCGCCGGCTAGTTCCGGTACGTGACTCTGCAACATCGCCGGGCCACAGCGGTCCAACTCGTCCTTCAGCGCTTGAATAATGTCTGGATGATTATGGCCTGTGTTGTGAACGCAGTAGCCCGACAAAAAATCGAGGATGCGGCGGCCATCTTTCGTGAACAACTCACAACCGAGGCAGCGGTCGTACTCAACATTCATCCCCAACAAGTTAAGCAGGGAAACCCACTGCGGATTGACGTAGGCGGAATAATTGGAGCCGGAAGATGTTATTGCGGGCGAGGAATCACCGGAGACCGATGTCGTTGTGGTTGCCATGAGATGTGAAATAAGATGCGTCGGCGAACAGCAGAGATGCACCCCTCGAACGCGAGTGCAGGCTAGTTTGTCAGAGTGTCACTCTGTACGTTCCGCCCCATCGTTAGAGCGGTTCGCACGGAATGGTGTATGACGCGGGTTTAGTCGCGCCTACTGCGGATACCATTCGAGCGTACGAATTTCGATGCCGGTGCCTTCCAGACCTTTCTTGAAGACCGAAAGGTCGGAGCCACGATAGTGATATGGGATAACGATTTTCGGGTGGAACGCTTTTACCGCTTCCGCGGCCTCGTTTGGAGGCATGGTATAGGGCAAGTTCATGCAGACGAAGGCGACGTCGATGTTCTTCAGGGCGCGCATTTCGGGTACGCCTTCGGTATCCCCTGAAAAGTAGAAGCGCTTGCCGCCGTAGGTGAGGACGTAGCCGTTCCCACGGCCTTTATCGTGGTAAAGCTTGCCCGCAGAAGGTCCGCGCGTCAGGTTGTAAGCCGGGATCGCCTCGATCGTCCAACCTTGCCAGGTTTTAGTCTCCCCATTCGAAATCGGCTTAGCGGTGGTGATGGTAGCGACGACCGCTGGCGGGGCGAAAATCTCAGTTCCACTTTTGGTGACAGCCGCCTCTGACGCAGGATCCATATGATCTTGATGAATGTCAGTGACCAGAATTAAATCGGCCTTCGGCGTCGAGTCCAGCTTCGCCGGTTTGGCTGGATCGAGATAGATCGTCTTTCCACCTGCCTCAATCAGCGTGCTCGCGTGATAGAGCGGTGTAATCTTTACGTCTCCCGCAGACGTCTGGAAGGTCTGAGTTTGGGTGGCGGCAAACATTGGCAGGGCGAGGGCGAGAAATAAACCGGCGACAGCGGCAAATATTTTCATGGTGTCTCTAGCTTACAAAGTTCCATGGTCGCAGTCCAACCTGTCCACTTTTGGCGAGCGGGCATCAACATGGCGATGGAGGAGCAGAGAAAGCCAAATGTAGGCTATGACTGTGGGGGTGGGCTAAGATTTAGGTCTAAAAGTCACAAGGCTAGGCTTTTGCGACCCTTTTAAATCGCGAAAAATGCGTCTCGCGGAGCGACCGAGTCAAAAGATTGCACATCTAACCAACCCTCTGACGGAAGAACGGGCGGGTTCAGGGCTTTATCGTTGGAACTCGAATTGCGTCATCAATAGGTTCTTTGGTTCGCAGCTTGGAGTAGATAATGCCAGTCGCCGAAAGAAGTATCGCCTCCTCCCACCCACTAATGGAGCGATTGTCGGATGCACGACAGAAAAGCGACGCTCTGTTTGCTTTGGTCCAAGACCAGTTTTTGTATGAACGCCCGATCCCAGAGCGCCATCGCATAGTCTTCTATGTCGGTCATTTGGAAGCGTTTGACTGGAATCTGTTAAACGAAAGCATCGGCGGAGTCAAGAGTACCAATCTTGAATTCGACCGCCTCTTTGCTTTTGGTATCGATCCGGTTGGTGGGGGTCTGCCGACCGACACTCCTTCCGACTGGCCTCAACTTGAGGAGGTTCGAGCCTACGTCTCCAACATTCGCAGCGTCCTTGACCAGCATTTGGAGAAAGCCATCCTTAATCCAGAAGCCGCGGGTCGAGATGGGTTCCCGCTCACCACGCTTCTCAACGTAGCGATTGAGCACCGGTTAATGCACGTCGAAACGCTCGCCTACATGCTGCATCAACTGCCGACCGCGATGAAGATCAATCCGGGCCGCTCGCGAAATCTGCGAGACCTTAGCGGAGTTGCGATTGAGCCCGACACGGTTGCCGTCCCAGCGGGAGTTGTAACCCTCGGACTCGCTCGCGACTCTAAAGCTTTCGGATGGGATAACGAGTTTGAGGCGAACAGCCAAGAGGTCTTGGGCTTCACAATTGACAAATACAAAGTGACAAACGGGCAATACTTAGAATTCATGGCGGCGGGCGGATACCAGAAACCTGCGTTCTGGAGCGACGACGATTGGAAGTGGAGATCTTCTAACGGAATCGACCACCCGGCATTCTGGCGAAAAGAGAGCGATGAGTGGCAGTGCGTCACTATGTTTGACGAGGTGCCGCTGCCACTGGATTGGCCGGCATATGTGAGCCATGCTGAAGCGTCGGCTTACGCGAATTGGGCAGGGAAGTCGCTCCCAACCGAGGCTGAATGGCAGCACGCTGCTTACGGGACGCCGGAAGGCAGTGAGCGCCCGTTCCCCTGGGGAGTTCAGTCACTGGACTCGGCATCGGCAACAAAACTGGGAAATTTCGATCTCCGCAACTGGGATCCGACTCCCGTCAACGCGTTTCCGGAGGGGCAGAGCGCCTTCGGAATTCATGACATGTTGGGTAATGGTTGGGAGTGGACGTCGAGCACATTCGCTCCTTTCCCGGGGTTTAAGCCGTTCCCATTCTACGATGGCTACTCGGCCAATTTTTTTGATGGAAAGCATTTCGTGATGAAGGGCGGCTCAGCACGAACCGCCGCTTGTATGCTGCGAAGTTCATTTCGCAACTGGTTTCAAGCGCACTATCAATACGTATATGCGGGCTTTCGGTGTGTTAGCCGTTAGTTCGATATTGAACGACCAAAGGGTGACGAATGCTGGTTCACGCGATCAACAATGCGGCTTATGAATTTGCCTCCGACGTACGCGCCGGATTAACAAAACCGGGACAGAAAGAGCTCTCGTCAAAGTATCTATACGACGACGTAGGCTCAGCTTTGTTCGAAGTCATCAGCCACCTGCCCGAATATGGGCTGACGCGGGCCGACGAGCGCCTGTTGCAAAGCCACGCAGATGAGATCGTGCAGCGTCTTGACGCTCCTGTTGCTGTCGCCGAACTTGGCAGCGGTAGCGGCAAGAAGACGCGTTACATCCTCGAAGCGCTCAGCCGGTGGCAAAGAACTTTTTATTATCCGGTCGAGATTTCGCGGTCAGCTCTTGCCATGTGCGAGCGCGAGTTGAGCGATATCGATTCCATCAGCATTATCGGCTTTGAGCGCGAGTATCTCGATGGCTTACTTGAAGTCGCCGCTCATCGGCAGCGCAACCAGCATCTCTTTGTCCTGTTTCTCGGCAGCACGATAGGAAATTTCGATCGCGATGCTGGCACAGAATTTTTACGCGAGGTGCGGCGCATTCTGCAACCGGGAGATTCTCTCCTTCTCGGAACAGACCTGCTGAAGCCCGAGGCGCAACTCTTGAAGGCTTACAACGATGAAATCGGAGTGACCGCAGCTTTCAATCTAAATATCCTTGCCCGTATCAATCGAGAACTGGACGCGAATTTCGATTTGAAGCAGTTCGAACACATATCCAAGATTAATCCCGCCGCCCGGAGCGTCGAGATGCACTTGCAATCGAAGATGCGCCAAACGGTGCGCATCCCCGCGGCGGATCTGCGGGTCGAATTTGAACAAGGTGAGACGATCTGGACGGAGAGCAGCCACAAATACCTGGCGCAAGAGCCTTTTGAGATGGCAAAAGCCGCGGGCTTTAGTTGTCAAGCGCAATGGATCGACAAAGAGTGGCCCTTTGCCGAAAATCTCTTCATCGCCGAGTAAGTAGCCTCGCGGGAAACATTACGCGAGACATTGGTGATCTCTGTTTTCGACGCTGTCTCACAGCGAAGTGGGTCTAGGACGATGCCGGGAGTTGCTTTCGCCAAGCCCTGATATTCATACAACTCAGCGCCATGCAGAAAAGATTTGCGGGGATGAATCCCAACTGAGCTGTCTTGACTCCAATGATGCACATGACGACGCCGTTGACCGTTCCCAAAAGCCAACCCTGCCACTGATGGCGGCCCACGAGAATTGTTGAAGCGATCGTCAAGACGCAGGACACATAATCAAGCCTAAACACGACTGAAATACCTCTCAGCTGATTCTGCTGGAGACGTGCATTTATTTGAATGAACTTAGGGATCGGGTCGATAACGAAGGTCACAAATCCCGTAAAAGCATTGTCGCTTGCGGCTATTGTGCGGTACGGGATCGCGGAAGTCACCGCCCTTCCGGTGTCATTCACGTTTCGCAGGCATATTGGCCGGACGAATAAATCAAATGCAAACACACTATGGAGAAAACCATGAAGGAAGAATGTACTCACCTCGACCAAATCAAAGTCAAAACAACCGATAAACATGTATGTGAAGAGTGTGTGAAAACCGGCGATAAATGGGTGCACCTGCGCATGTGCCTTGTCTGCGGAAAAGTGGGCTGCTGCGATTCCTCCAAGAACAAGCACGCTACCAAACATTTCCATTCGACGAAGCACCCCGTCATGCGCTCGGTAGAGCGTGGTGAGTCCTGGATCTGGTGTTATATTGACGAGATTCAAGCTGGCGAGATTACTGCGTAGTCCGGATCATGTCCGATCATTGCAACCGATCGCAGGCGACGGTTATCTAAGCCGAATGTTTTCCGCAACAATTCTTAGACGCTTGGGGTCTAATACATGGCGAAACCGATTCTGCTTACAGTCGATGACGACACCGACGTGCTGCGAGCCATCGAGCGTGACCTGCGCTCGCAATACGGCGCAGAATATCGAGTCATCGGGAGCGACTCCCCGCAGAAAGCCCTCGATCTTCTCAAGCAGCTGAAAGTTCGCAATGACAGCGTTGCGCTCCTGCTCGTCGACCAACGAATGCCGAATATGGATGGCGTCGCTTTCCTGCAGGCGGCGACGCACGTCTATCCTGACGCCAAGCGCGCTCTCCTGACGGCTTATGCGGACACAAACGCAGCCATCGGCGCTATCAACAAAGCAGGAATCCATTATTTCTTCCTGAAGCCGTGGGATCCTCCCGTTGATCATCTCTACCCGCAACTGGATGATCTGCTCGGTGATTGGCAGGCGGACTACAAACCCAAATTCGAGGGCATTCGAGTTCTCGGTACACGCTGGTCGCCACGCTCGTATGATCTGCGCGACTTCCTGGCTCGCAACCACGTCCCGTATCAATGGATCGACGTAGAATTTTCGGCCAACGATCCTGAAACCAAACATCTTGTCGAATCTTTGGGGGACGACGTCAGTAAGTTGCCGGTGGTGCTCTTTGCCGACGGCTCAAAGCTAACTCAAGGCCTTCCCGCAGATGTGGCCCAGAAGGTCGGACTTAAGACTCGTGCACAGACCAATTTTTACGATTTGGCAATCGTTGGCGGCGGACCCGCCGGCTTGGCGGCCGCAGTGTACGGAGCTTCCGAAGGCCTGCATACGGTCATGATCGAGCGCGAGGCCCCGGGCGGGCAAGCTGGCATGAGTTCGCGAATTGAAAACTATCTTGGTTTTCCTGCGGGTCTCAGCGGCAACGATCTGGCGCGTAGAGCGGTCGTGCAGGCGCAACGTTTTGGAGTGGAGATCTTGTCTCCGCAAGAAGCCACAGGGTTGAGGACTGAAGGCAGCTATCGCATCATCAAGCTTGCCGACGGAAGTGAACTCTCCTGCCATGCATTGATGATTGCCAGTGGCGTGCAGTGGCGTCGCCTTGACGCCCCTGGCGTAGACCGCCTGCAAGGCGCCGGAATCTATTACGGCGGTGGATCGACCGAAGCGATCGCCTGCAAAGACGAGACCGTGTACATCATCGGTGGAGCAAATTCTGCAGGACAAGCCGCGATGAACTTTGCCAAGTACGCAAAGAGCGTGATGATGGTCGTTCGCGGTACTTCTCTCGCCAGTACCATGTCGCAGTATTTGATCGATCAGATCAAGGCGACTCCGAATATCGAAATCTGGGCGAACGCCTCGGTGACGGAGGTTCACGGCGAATCGCATCTCGAAGAAATTTCCGTCCTTTGTTCCGACTCAAACAATATCGAGCGCGTGAAAGCCAGCTCGATGTTCATCTTTATTGGAGCCTTGCCGAGAACCGACTGGCTGGGCGATATCGTGGAGCGCGACGAGCGGGGCTTCATTTTGACCGGGCCCGATATAAGCCGCGATGGCGCGCACCCTAAGGGATGGAAGTTAGAACGGGATCCATTTCTGCTGGAGACAAACATTCCCGGCATCTTCGCGGTGGGAGACGTGCGCCACGGATCAGTAAAGCGCGTAGCTTCCGGAGTCGGCGAAGGGTCTGTTGCGGTGCAGTTTATCCATCAATATTTAAGCAAGGTATAAATGGCCGATAGAGCAGATTTACGTCGCGTGCCCGCATTTGCGGATTTGCCCGACGATCAACTCGACTGGTTCCTCAGTCAAGCCGAAGAACTCCGCTTTAAACCCAGGGAATTCTACGTTCGGGTCGGAGACCCGGCGGTTTGGATGGTGGTAATCCTCGAGGGCGTCCTTGAACTGCATGTGGACTTCGCGGGCGAGAAGACGGGTTACGAAATCAAGGCAGGCGATGTGACTGCAGCATTGCCGTTCTCGCGAATGAAAACCTCTCCAGTCGACGGACGAGCTGTCACGGCCAGCCGCCTGCTCAAGTTTGCGACTACAAAGTTTCCAGAACTCGTTCAAAAGATGCCCGAACTCACCAGCCGATTGGTTGGCATGATGTCCGACCGCATTCGCGAGGCGACTCGCTTTGAGCAGCAACGGGACCGCCTCGCTTCTCTCGGTAAGCTCTCAGCCGGTCTCGCCCATGAGCTCAATAATCCGGCCTCCGCGGCGCAGCGCGCCACCGCCCAGCTGCGCGCTACTTTGAAAAAGATCAAGGATGCGAGCGTTGAATTGGGACGCCGCGACCTAAATCCCGCTCAAAAGTCTGAGATCGAGAAACTTGAGACGGCCTTCATTCAGAATGACGACGCACCTGTCGATCCGTTGGCCGTTAGCGATTTAGAAGAAGAAGTTGATTCGCTGCTGCGAAGTCACGGCCTGAACGATATGTGGCAACTTGCAGCCGATCTCGCTCACAAAAACGTGAAACCAGGCGCGCTGGAAGCTTTATTTGCCGCGCTCGATAAAGACACCGCGAAGGCAGCGCTGGTACGAATTGCTGCCTCGATCGAAATTGCCAACCTGCTGGGAGAAATCGAAAGCAGTACCTCGCGAATTTCTGACCTCGTACGAGCGATCAAGGAATATACGTACATGGACCAGTCGCCGGTGCAGAATGTTGACATCGTGAAGAGCCTGGAAAATACGCTCACCATCATGAAACACAAGATCCGTAATGGCGTGACCATCCAGCGTGATTACGAGAAAATACCTCTGCTGGTAAATTCGTTTGGCAGCGAACTCAATCAGGTGTGGACAAACCTTATCGATAACGCGGTCGACGCCATGAATGGAAGCGGCGAACTGCGAGTACGCACATTCCGTGAAGATGATTGTGTGGTCGTGGAGATTGGCGACAATGGGCCGGGCATCGCCGACGAAACAAAAGCGCATATGTTTGAACCATTCTTCACTACCAAGGGAGTTGGAGAGGGCACAGGGCTCGGGCTTGATACGGTTCAGCGCATCGTCAAGAAACACAAGGGCAATACTCAAGTGCTTTCAAAGCCAGGAGACACGCGCTTCCAGGTACGTTTGCCAATGGCAGGGGTGGCGGCGGCCCCAGTGGCAACTAAATCTAAAGTTTAGGAGATGAATTATGGCGACAATCAAAACGAAAGACGGCACCGAGATTTATTACAAAGACTGGGGCAAAGGCCAACCAGTTGTATTTAGTCATGGCTGGCCGTTGAGTGCCGATGCCTGGGAAGACCAGATGCTCTTCCTCGGCGACCGCGGGTACCGTTGCATTGCGCACGATCGGCGAGGGCACGGCCGGTCGAGTCAGCCGTGGCAAGGCAATGAAATGGATACCTATGCCGACGATCTCGCACAGTTGGTCGAGAATCTTGACCTAAAAGACGCAATCCACGTCGGCCATTCGACAGGCGGCGGAGAAGTTGCTCGGTATATCGGCCGACACGGCACAAAGCGCGTCAGCATGGCCGTGCTGATCGGGGCGGTTCCTCCGCTCATGCTAAAAACTGAAGCCAATCCAGCAGGCCTGCCGATCGACGCCTTCGACCAGATCCGCGATGGTGTTCGCACTGACCGAGCACAATATTTTAAAGAGCTTAGTGCGCCGTTCTACGGCGGCAACCGGCCTGGGAACAAAGTTTCTCAGGGGCTGCGAGATTCTTTCTGGATGCAATCGATGCTTTGCGGGCACAAGGCCGCCTACGATTGCATCAAGGCTTTTTCTGAGACGGACTTCACTGAAGACCTCAAGAAGTTCGACGTGCCCACGCTCATTCTCCACGGCGACGACGATCAGATTGTTCCTATCGGGGCCGCCGCCATGCAGTCGTCCAAAATTGTTAAGGGGGCAACGTTAAAAGTTTATAAGGGCGCTCCGCACGGTATGTGTTCCACGCTTAAAGAGCAGGTAAACGAAGAGCTATTGAGCTTTTTCAAACGTAGTGCGCAAAAGGCAGTGTAGGGTCGGCCTAAAAGGAGATATGACTAAACGATTCGCAGGGAAAGTCGCGGTGGTTGCCGGCGGCACCGGAGGTTTGGGGCGAGCTGTGAGTCGCACCTTGCTTGCGGGAGGCGCCAAAGTCATCGCGACTTACCGGGATCAAAAAGAATTCGACACTCTTCAGTACGAGGTGGGAAGCGCGGTGCCGTTCCTCATTGGAACGAAAGTCGACGTCACAGATGAGGCCGCCGTCGGCCAGTTCATTGCCAAAGTGATTGCAGAACACGGCAATGTCGACTTTCTGATTAACGCGGTTGGCGCTTTCGCCGGCGGAACAAATCTGTGGGAGACGGAGGTCAAGACTTTCGATCAAATGCTAGCGCTTAACCTTCGCCCCGGCTACATTCTTACGCGCGCGATGGTTCCGGCCATGCTCAAGAAAAAATCTGGCGTCATCATCAATATCGCCTCGAAAGCCGCAGTCGACCATGGTGCCGGCGCATCCGCGTACGCGGCTGCAAAGGCGGGAGCTGTCGCTCTCATGGACTCATTAGCCGCAGAGGTAAAGGGAAGCGGAGTGCGAGTGAATTCGATTCTTCCCAGCATCATCGATACCGAAGCAAACCGAAAAGCCATGCCCGGCGCCGACTTTGCCAAGTGGCCGAAGCCGGATGACATTGCCCGCGTTATTTTATTCTTGTGCAGCGACGACGCAAAGTTAATTAACGGTGCGTCGATTCCGGTTTACGGCGACAGTTAAATTTAGACGTGTGTCATCCTGAGCGGAGCGAAGGGCCTACGCAACTCGGCGGCAGATAAGTCCGAGATCCTTCGCTGCGCTCAGGATGACAGGTTTTTATAGAGGGAGAAATCATGTCGATCCGTCCTGTCAAGCGTCTCATCAAATCGAAGCCGACTCGTGAGGGCGCTGGAGTTCATCTGCGCCGTGCGTTCGGGTTCGGCAATACTTCTGACTTCGATCCATTTCTCTTGCTGGACGACTTCCGCAACGATGTGCCCGAAGACTATCTTGCCGGCTTTCCCTGGCATCCGCATCGCGGCATTGAAACGATTACCTATGTTCTTGCTGGAACCGTAGAACATGGCGACAGTCTCGGGAATCGCGGCGCGATCGCTCCCGGAGACGTGCAATGGATGACCGCTGGCAGCGGCATCATTCATCAGGAAATGCCGAAAGGTGATTCGGCAGGTCGTATGCATGGATTCCAACTGTGGGCGAACCTGCCGTCATCCCAAAAAATGACCGATCCTCGCTATCAAGAAGTGAAGTCACCACAAATTCCGGAAGTAAAAGATGACGACGGGACCCACGTGCGCATCGTATGCGGCGAGTTTTGGGGGAAGCGTGGCCCAGTCGACGGCATTGCCACGGATCCGATCTATCTCGATGTCTCCGTCGCTCCGGGACGCCGCAAGACGCTTCCGGTTGAAACAACGCGCCACGCCTTCGCCTATGTTTTCGCAGGGTCCGGGAAATTCTGCAACGCTTCAGGTCCGCTTGCGGTTCCGACGGAGGGAATTGAATGGTCGGACACACATCCTCCTTCCGAAGCCGACAATCGCTCGCTGGTAGTTTTTGATCGCGGCGATGAAGTGACAGTTCAGGCGGGGGACGAGGGAATTCGGTTCCTGCTGGTCTCAGGCAAGCCCTTAGAAGAGCCTGTAGCCTGGTACGGCCCCATCGTGATGAACACACAAGAACAATTAAAACAAGCCTTCAGCGAACTGGAACAAGGCAATTTTCTAAAACAAAAATAATCCGTAGAGACGGGGCTTGCCCCGTCTCCCGCGGCGTCACTCTAGCAAAGGCTAAACATTGATCACAGCGATCAACTCTTTAACTGCGGCCGCACTCTTATCGAGTGCCGCCTTCTCCTCTGGCGTCAGCTTGATCTCGATAATCTGCTCAATCCCCTTGGAGCCCAGTTTCACGGGCACGCCGACAAACAACCCGTGAATCCCGTATTCGCCATTGAGATACGCGGCGCAAGGCAGAATCTTCTTTTTATCTTTGAGAATTGCCTCTACCATTTCGGTCGCAGCGGCTGAAGGCGCGTAGTAAGCCGAACCGGTTTTGAGATGCTTGACGATCTCCGCTCCGCCGTCGCGAGTGCGCTGCACGATGCGGTCGAGAGTCGCCTTGTCCATCAACTCAGTAATCGGAATTCCCGCAACTGTCGAATACCGAGGGAGCGGCACCATCGTATCGCCATGGCCTCCGAGCACAAACGCCGTCACGTTCTCAACGCTGACCTTGAGTTCTTCGGCAATGAAAGTGCGGAATCGCGCGGAATCAAGCACTCCCGCCATCCCAATTACACGTTCGCGCGGGAAGCCGCTCATCTTGTATGCGGCTTGCGCCATGGCATCGAGCGGGTTTGAGACGATGATTAGAATGCAGTTCGGCGAATGTTTCACGATCTTGCCGACGACATCGTTCATGATCTTGTGATTCGTATTGAGCAAGTCATCACGGCTCATTCCGGGCTTACGTGGAATTCCGGCTGTGATCACAACAATGTCGGAATTCGCCGTATCGGCGTAGTCGTTTGTGCCAAGAATCGCAGAGTCACGCTTCTCGATCGGCATGGCCTCGAGAAGATCGAGGCCCTTACCTTGCGGCACGCCTTCAACGATATCGATCAGGACGACGTCCGCGAGTTCCTTGGAAGCGATCCAGTGAGCGGCGGTAGCGCCGACGTTTCCTGAACCGACAATAGTCACTTTATTGCGCATGTATTTCCTTTCCAAACTTCTGTTGTAGAGACGCGGCTCGCCGCGTCTCTCGCGGCTGGAATCACCATGAATCGTCTCTCTTTAGTAAAGAGCGTCGAGGCACGCGTGGGGAGACGGGGCAAGCCCCGTCTCTACAATCAGCCTGCGGTCACGGCTACCCGCATGTTGTCGATCATGCAGGTGGCGAATTCGCTGGTTTTGACTTTGGTCGCGCCATCCATCAGGCGTTCAAAATCGTAGGTGACTTTTTTCTGCTCGATGGTGCGTTCGAGGCTCTGTTCGATCAGGTCGGCGGCTTCCGTCCATCCTAGAAAACGGAACATCATCACGCCGGACAAAATAACCGAGCCCGGATTGATGACGTCTTTGTCGGCGTATTTCGGAGCGGTGCCGTGCGTTGCTTCGAAGATCGCGTAACCATCGCCGATATTCGCTCCGGGAGCGATACCCAATCCCCCAACCTGCGCCGCGCAGGCATCGGAGATGTAGTCGCCATTCAGATTGGGAGTCGCGAGCACGCTGTACTCATCGGCTCGCGTCACAACTTGCTGAAAGATGGAATCGGCAATGCGGTCGTTGATCATGAGCTTCTTCTTCCACGCGCCCTGGCCATGAGTCGAGTAGATAGAGTCCAAAGTCTTTTTCACTTCTTTGTAGACACTCTGCCGAAAATCGTCCTGGGCAAACTCCAGGCCGGGCTCAACAAGGTTAGCGTTTTCTTCGGTGCTGATATTCGGGTTCTTGTCTTTGTTGTCGATGATCCAGCCTTCGCGCTCGGTGACAACTTTGTCACGGAACTCTTCGGTCGCGAGTTCGTATCCCCATTTGCGAAATGCGCCTTCGGTAAACTTCTGGATGTTGCCTTTGTGAACCAGAGTGACCGTCTTGCAGTTATTTTCGAGCGCGTGCTGAATGGCCATGCGCACCAGGCGTTTCGTTCCGGTGATTGAGATGGGCTTGATACCCACGCCGGAGTCCAGCCGGATCTGCTTCTTGCCGCCCTTCAACATGTCTTTGTTGATGAAGTCGATCAGGCGTTTGGCATCAGCGGTGCCTTCCTCCCACTCGATGCCGATGTAAACGTCTTCTGTGTTCTCGCGGAAGATAACGATGTCCATACGCTCCGGATGCTTCACCGGCGAGGGAACTCCGGCGTAATACTTCACCGGACGCACGCACGAATAGAGATCGAGAATCTGCCGCAGGGCGACGTTGAGAGAACGGATGCCGCCTCCGACTGGAGTGGTGAGCGGACCCTTAATAGCAACACGAAATTCGCGAATCGCCGCGATGGTGTCATCTGGCAGCCAGTTCTCGAATTGCGTCTTGGCCTTTTCTCCGGCGAACACTTCGTACCACGCGACCGAGCGCTTGCCCTGGTAAGCCTTGTCTACTGCCGCATCGAACACGCGGACCGACGCCTTCCAGATGTCGCGTCCGGTACCGTCGCCCTCGATGAAGGGAATGATGGGCCGGTCAGGCACTCGATATTCGCCATTGCTGTATTCGATCTTCTGTCCGCTGGCGGGGCTGGGTGCACCATTGAAGGATGGCATGGTAATTACCTCCAGTAGCTATCGGAACTGCATTAGAGAAGCTTCACCGCTAGACCTTGATGTGTTCGGCGGACGGGCGAAGTCGCCCGTCCCAACACTCACGCAGCTTAGCTAGCTGCGCTCTATTGTTACGGACTTTACCTGGACGTCTTTGTTTGGTTTGTCCTGGCGATTGCGCGCGACTTTCGAAATCTTTTCCGCGACATCGTATCCCTCGACCACCTCGCCGAAAATCGTATGCTTACCCGTCAGCCAGTCGGTGTTCGCAACGGTAATAAAAAACTGCGATCCGTTTGTGTTTGGACCGGAGTTTGCCATCGCCAGTTTGCCGCCCTTGTCGAAGCGATGAGGAGAGCCCTTGGTTTCGTCTTCGAACTGGTATCCGGGGCCGCCAAAACCGGTGCCCATCGGGTCTCCGCCCTGGATCATGAAATCAGGAATGACGCGATGAAAGATTGTCCCGTGATAAAGCGGGTCTTTTGATTTCGCGCGGGTGTTGGGATGGGTCCACTCGCGATTGCCTTCCGTCAACTCAATAAAGTTGGCGACGGTCTTCGGAGCTTCCTTCTCGAAAAGACGGCAAACAATTGTGCCGTCACTGGTTTCAATTACTGCGTAAGTTCCCGGTGTACGAGCCATGAATTCAACATCTCCTTAAAATTTTCAATATGTAGAGACGCGGCTAGCCGCGTCTCCCGTAACAAACGCTAGCTATGTTGGCTTTTTCGTCGGCGTTGCTTTGGTGGCCGGCTTTGCCGGAGCCGCGCCAGTGTGGTGCGTCTCAATATGCGTAATTTTGATTGGCTTCAACGGGCGCTCGCCGTCCGTCGACATACGGGCAATCTGTTTCACAAGAGCGACCGCGGCATCATCGCACTGGCCAAAAATCGTGTAGTTGCCATTCAAGCTGGGGTAGGGAACTTCGGTGACAAAAAATTGCGATCCGTTGGTGTCGGGCCCCGCGTTAGCGTAGGCGAGCCTTCCAGGGCGGTCAAAGGTGACGCTCGGGGAAGTCTCATTCTTAAACTTATATCCTGGGTCGCCGGTTCCATCCCCCTTAGGATCTCCGCCTTGAATCATGAAACTCGGAATGACGCGATGAAAAATCGTTCCGTCATAGAGCGGGACGCCATGCTTCTTGGCGTGGGAAACAGGGCTGGTCCAATCTTTAGTGCCACTAGCGAGCGCCACGAAATTCTGAACCCCGATGGGAGCAATTGCAGGCAACAATGTGCAATGTAGGTCGCCCGCGCTTGTGTGGATGATCGTGAAGGGTTCAGCGCTCGCTGTTGCTGTGGTAGCGGCGGCCTTGTGCGCAGGCGTCGCGGCCTTCGGCTTAGTCGTGGTCTGCGCCAATCCGAACAGTGCGGTGAACAAGATCAGGGAAAGCGTAGTTAAAGTTAGGCGCATGGATGCTCCTGGAAGAATTTGGCAAGTGATTCAGGCGAACTTGTAATTGTACGACAATCTACGGCATGCCCGGGCCCGTTTGTCGCGCCATGTACGCTGTTTCAGCGTGTCTCGCCTCGAACCTCCGCTTGCATGGTATGGCTGATGTGCTCGGCTTCCCGGAAAACACGGAGCAGGTTCCCGCCAAGTATTTTCTTGATGTCGTCAGAACTATACCCGCGGTCGAGCAAGGCCTGCGTAATTTTCGGTAGGTCGGCTGCAGAATCGATGCCCTGCGGAGTGGCTCCGCTGACGCCGTCGAAATCTGAGCCCAGCCCGACGTGATCGATTCCGGCGATTTTCGCAACGTGGTCGATATGATCAATCAGCGAACTAAGCGGCGGACGCGGAATTTTGGCAGCCCACTCCCGCTCGACACGATCATTATCGAGATAAGTAATCGTCTTTCCGGAGGCCTTCAGTTTCTCGGCGTTAGCCTTGACTGCGGCGTCTCGATCTGCCGCTTGAGCCTCGGCGGCCTTGCGGTAGTTTTCGTCGATGAATGCGTTATAGAAATTGACTTGCACAACACCGCCGTTCTTGGCGATCGCTTTCAGCATATCGTCGGTCATATTGCGCGGATGATTGGTCAGCGCTCGTGCTGACGAATGCGAAGCGATGACCGGAGCTTTGCTCGTCTCCATCACGTCAAAAAAAGTCTTGTCGGCAACGTGTGAAATATCGACGAGCATGCCGAGGCGATTCATTTCGAGCACAATTTGCTTGCCGTCGTCCGTTAGGCCGTTGTGGTGCGTGATCTTCGCATCCTTGATATCCCCGGAAGAATCCGCAAATTCGTTTGTGTTCGACCAACTCATCGTCATGTACCGAACGCCGAGGCGGTAAAAATCGCGCAGCAGTCGGATGTCGTTCTCAATCGAATGCCCGCCCTCGATGCCTAAAAGGGTGGCTAGTTTATGCTCGCGATGCGCGCGTTCGATGTCATCGACACTGAACGCCATCATGATGCGGTCGGGATGGCGCGCCGCCTGCTCGTATACCGAGTCGATCAAGTCGAGCGTGTGGCGGGCGAAGTGACCCTGATTGGTTTCGGGCTCAACCCAAATGGAGAAGAATTCCGCCCCGAGGTTTCCGGCCTTTGCTTTGTCGAGGCTGATATGGCCTTGATCTTTTGGATCAGTCGATCCAATGTCGTAGTTCTCGTCGAGGAAGCGCTGCGGAGTGTCGGCGTGCGTATCGACAATGATGGCGGACTTTTGAATGTCGAGCGCCTTCTTGCTGACAGTAGTCTGAGCGAAAACCGGAACGGCAAGTGTGGCAACGAATACGGCGAGGGTGAGCTTTTTCATCGCAAGAATTCTATACGATCAAAACGCTTCGCTCAGGATCGGGGGGATTTATGTCGTCGTAAGCGCTACCAGTGCGCGCTGAACACACTCCTCGAACGCCAAGTCAGTGTCGATGACGGTTTTGGGCCGTGTGATCGGTTGGAAGCGATCCTTGACCTGAAGATAAAGCTCGAACGAGCGGTTGTGTGCGGGATGGTGCGGATCAGTTTTTTCCAGACGATGCTGCGCTGAGGATTGCGAGCAAATACATTCGAGGATTTTCCACGGTTGCTTGATGTCATCCGCTGCGGCGAGAACTCGGTCGATCTGATACGTCTTTGAAAAAGTCCGTCCATCCAGAACAATCACGCCCTCCGGCGACTGCCGGCACAAGAATCGCGCGGAATCCAGCATGATCTCCATAACAAAATCATCTTGCTCGGGAGAATAGTCGGTGTGCTGGGAGGTGAAGATGGCGGCGCGAATCTCGTCTTTGCTGAGAACCACCCCCTGTGTGCGGAAAGCAAGTTCACGTGCAATCGTAGATTTGCCTGTGCCGGGCAGTCCAGCCATGAGAACGATCATGTGATCAGGAGTTTAGATTGAATTTGGCAGCGAACAAGTGAAGATTAGTCGGTCGGGTTAACCGCGCTCACGACGGTCCCGGGAGCGCGCATGGGTTCTCCTGCAGGAACGATCGCCGAAAACGCAGTCTGCGTCTGTCGCCAGTCGCTGTAGTGATCCGAAACCATAATGTGGAACACCCACTGGTGGCGCTCTTCTTCCGGCTCAACCAATCCCAGAGCGTTCAAGTAAAAAAGGTAATACTCAACGAAATGAATCTGTCCCTTTGTCATGCCCCGCCGTTGGAGATCAACCGTGATTCCGGCAAGATGCGATGACGCGGTGTCCCCTTCAATCGGAGCTGCGTTGCGATTGTGGCGACGAAGCTTCTTCTGAATCTTGACGGTACGGACCGCAGAATTAACCTGAATTTTCTCGTGGAACTGATGGTAGTAAACGGCGGAGAGATCTTCAACAAAGTCTCGCGTCCACGGGCGGCAGTAGCGACGCGATGGTTCAAGGCGCCGGTCAAAATGAAGTCCCTCATTCTCTTCGATCGGAACCAGATCATGGGACGCCTTCAACTGTTCAAGCTCAATGTCGTCCGCGATGCGAGGCAGTTCTAGGCGGTCAACTTCCTCATTCTGCCGGATCAGGGAATCGTGCGAAGGGCGAAACATCGGATTCCACAAGAGACGGCCCAAGCTGCCCAAGCGGAAGATATGCAAAAATCTGTGGTGATGAGGGCGCCGCGCAGCAAAGGCATTACCCGAAGAACCAATCAGGATAAAGCAGGCGAGCAGAGCCAGAGGGATTGCTCGGCTTGCTAACCCGATAACTCTGAGGGTCCGGTGAATCATAAAAAATATGTTGGAAGTCTTCTTGATTTTAATTTAGCTTTCTAGAATTTACTCAAAGAAATCACTGTAAACGTCGTTACTTAAGGGACTTATCGGTGGTTACTAGACTCCGAAGTCGCTGATTTTACGTGCCGGGGGCTGGATCGGCAAGATCAAATCGCTGCTTATTTCAGAGTGAAACTACCGCAGCTATTTGCGAAACAGGTCCCCAAAAGCCTGTTTCATCACTTGGCCGCCGACTTCCGCAATCGATGTTGTGAGCGGAATTTCCTTCGGACAAATCTCCACACAATTTTGCGCGTATCCGCACTCCTGAATTCCGCCATCGCCCATCAGGGCGGAGAGACGCTCGCGCTTCAACGCCTGCCCAGTAGGATGTGTGTTAAATAACCTTACCTGTGAAATGGCCGCAGCGCCGACGAAACCGGTGTCGTCGTTGAACTGAGGGCAAGCCTCCATGCAGCAGCAGCATGAAATGCAATTCGACAACGGATACGACTCTTCTTGCGCCGCCATGGTGACGCGCGGGCCGGGGCCGAGATCGTAGCTGCCATCGACCGGTACCCAGGCCTTGACCTTTTTCAGATTTTCGAAGAGCACGCTGCGATCGACTGACAAATCTCGTATCACAGGAAATTTCGAAAATGGCTCGAGCTTGATCGGCTTGTCGAGATTGTCGAGCAGCGCCGAGCAAGCCATTCGCGCGCGTCCGTTGATGAGCATCGCGCAAGAGCCGCAGATCTCCTCAAGACAATTCGCATCGTAGGTGATAGGAGTGGTTTTCTTTCCATCGCGGGTGACGGGGTTGGCGGCGATCTCCATCAAGGCCGAAGTGATATTCATATTCGGCTTGTAGGGAATCTCGAACTCTTCCCAAGACGCTTTGGCATCGGGCGTGGGCTGACGTTTAATTTTTATGATTACCGATTTATCGTTTGCCATTGGCTATGTTTAAAAACCTCATCTCAAAACCTCTTCACGAAACTTCTTCCGGAGAACTGTTGCCAAGTTTTTCTTAAAAAATTATCCGCAAAACTAATCTCAAGGGAGCTTCTGTTCGCGAAAAGCTTCCCAAAACGACACCCGTCTTACAAAGAAACTGAATTTAGAAGGAACGGGAAGGGCACGAGTTCCACTCGTGCCAATTACGCTGGAAGAAATCTGCGGCTTTAGCAGCTGAGGTGCGCTCTTGAAGCCCACTCGACTCATCTCGCCTCCGGGAACGTACTTCCTAACCTTCTCGACCTGGGAACGCCGACGACTCTTTGTCGTCGACGCCCATGCGCGACTGTTTCTAAAGACGCTTTATCACTATCGACGGGAGGGGCGTTACTTCCTCCATGCGTTCGTTCTGATGCCCGATAACGTGGATCTCTTGCTCACTCCGGCTAATGACGTAACTATTGAGCGCTCGGTTCAACTCATTAAGGGAGGATACTCCCACGCTCTCGGAAGTTTTATCAGCCGGAGCTTTGAAATCCGGCAGCGCGGCTTTACCGATCATCGCATTCGAGATGCGCGGGATTTCGATCATCATCGGAACTATATCCATCAAAACCCCGTGGCGGCGAAGTTAGTCGGCAGGCCTGGCGAGTATCGTTGCAGCTCCGCGTTTCCGGGATTCAGGCTTGACCCATGGCCCGCAGCGGCTAAAGCCGACTTAGTTTGCCGTTCTATCGGCACGAGTGAAACTCGTGCCCTTCCCGCTTCCGCCCTAAATCCTTCAATCCTCACGCTTCCGCCAATCCTCAAGCTTCCGTCAATCCTCAAGCTTCCTTCAATCGTCAAGCTTCCTCGTGATCCAAGATGAATAGTCGCTCAGAACGATAATCGGGAAGGGCACGAGTTTCACTCGTGCCGTTTCGGCTGGGAGAGAACTGCGGCTTAAGCCGCTGCGGCCGGTTCGATTCGCGTTGAGACTGTTCATCGCTCAATACTTCCTTGGCCGCGGTGGGATCAGGCTTGCATCGACTGGCTCGAACTCGAACTTGGGCTCGTCCAGGTCGGGCGCGAATGTTGCCTTCGTGGTCTTCATCCAATTCTTGTCGTCGCGTTCGGGAAAATCTGGCTTGTAGTGCGAACCGCGAGACTCATCGCGCATGGCCGCTCCCTGCGCGATCACCCGTGACAGTTGCAGCATGTTGTAGAGCTGGCGGGCGAAGGCAATCGTCGTATTCGCCCATTGCGAGCGATCGCTTAAATTGATTTTGTCGAAGCGATGCAGCATGTCAACGAGCTTGGCATCCGTCTCTTCGCACTTTTTGCTGTAGCGGATCACGGTACAGTTCTCCGTCATCATCGCGCCCAGTTCGCGCCAGAGTAGAAATGGATTCTCAGTGCCGTCAGCTTTCATCAAGCGCGAATTGATATCCTGCTGGCGCTTTTGCTCGGCGTCGAAGTGGCCATTCCCGGGAGCGGCCTGCAGGCTTTTTGCATATTGCACGGCGTTAGGGCCGGAGGTGAAGCCTCCGAAGATGCAAGACACGAGTGAGTTTGCGCCGAGGCGATTCGCGCCGTGGTATTGATATTCCGCTTCTCCGGCCGCGAAGATTCCCGGGACGTTGGTCGCTTGTTTGTAATCGACCCAGAGCCCGCCCATGGTGTAGTGCATACCCGGAAAAATCTTCATCGGCGTATCACGAGGGTCGTCGCCAACAAACTTTTCGTAGATTTCCAGAATGCCTTCAAGCTTGCGATCGAGAGTTTTGCGATCAATGTGGGTGAGGTCAAGATAGACCATCGGTTTGCCGTCGATGCCGAGGTTGTGCTCGTAGACGACTTTGAATATCGCCCGCGTCGCGACATCACGCGGCACGAGATTCCCGTACTTCGGATACCACTCTTCGAGAAAGTACCAGCGATCGCTCTGCGGAATGGACTTCGGATCGCGCTTGTCACCTTGCGTTTTCGGGACCCAGACGCGGCCGCCTTCACCGCGCGCCGACTCCGACATCAGGCGAAGTTTGTCTTCTCCCGGAATGCAGGTGGGATGGACCTGAATGAACTCTCCATTCGCGTAATATGCGCCCTGCTGATAGAGCGCCGATTGCGCCGAGCCGGTGCAGACGACCGAATTTGTAGACTTGCCGAAGATGGCGCCGCATCCGCCGGTCGCAACGATGATGGCATCTGCAGGAAAGGTGCGGACTTCCATGGTGCGCAGGTCCATGGCGCAGATGCCACGGCAGGTGCGGGTTCCATCGAGCACGGCGGAGAGAAATTCCCAGTGCTCGTATTTCTTGACCTTACCCTCGGACTCATATCGGCGAACTTGCTCGTCGAGCGCGTAGAGCAGTTGCTGGCCCGTCGTGGCTCCGGCAAAAGCGGTGCGGTTGTAAAGCGTGCCGCCAAAGCGGCGAAAGTCCAGCAGCCCTTCCGGCGTGCGATTGAAGGGAACGCCCATGCGATCGAGCAGATCGATAATCCCGGGGGCGGCATCGCACATTGCTTTTACGGGGGGCTGGTTCGCCAGGAAGTCCCCGCCATAAATTGTGTCGTCGAAATGCTTAAAAGTGGAATCGCCTTCGCCCTTCAGATTCTTTGCGGCGTTGATTCCACCTTGGGCGCACACGGAGTGCGAGCGCTTTACCGGAACGATGGAAAACAGATCAACCTCGCCGCCCATCTCGGCGATCTTAATGACGGCTGCAAGCCCCGCCAGTCCGCCCCCTACAACAATAATTTTCGGTGCTGCCATATCTTATGAAATCCGATCTGCCCGACTACCTGGCGAAAGCCGCTACCTGTACAAACTTAATTTGGATCAGAGCGTGCTAGCCGAAACAAGCTTTCGAAGCGCTAACGCACCGCAATATTTTCGGTCGAGCTTGTGTCTGGCGGCTGATACGGCACTCGTAAAAATCCATAAACGCTAACGGCTCCCATCAGAATCAGCCCGAGCGCTAGCGCAAAGCAAACATAGCCAAACCGTCGTCGCGCTCGTTCTCCGGTCGTGATCCCCCACTTCGCTGCAAAAAGCCACAGGCCGTAACTGAAGTGCCAAGAAGCCGCGATGATTCCGACGGCGTAGAACGCGATCATGAGCGGATTCTGAAACTCCCCCTGCACCTTGGCGAACGCTTGCATCGGATGAGTCGGCAAGTGCACTCCGGAAAAGCGCAAATGCCAGGTGTGTTGCACCATATAAATCAGCGCGATAATTCCCGTCCAGCGCTGCGAGGTGTAGAGCCAGTTGCCGCTCCACGGATAGCTCGCCACGTTCGTTTCACCCTGATACCAGATATAGATGCCGTAAAGGGCGTGATAAAGAATTGGGATCCAGATAAAGAAGATTTCGAGAAGAAGAACTCCCGGCAAGCCATTGAGGAACTCGACCTGCTTTCCGTAAGCGACCGGCCCCTTAAAGGCTTCCGCGTTGGAAATAAAATGCTCGAGGAGAAAAGCTCCAATGGGAATGACGCCGCTCAGAGAGTGCAGCCGGCGCAGAAGAAATGATGTGCCTTCGCCCGCGCGTAGCGGCGCTACACCCTTTTGTACAGTGGGGGTAGGCGGCGGTGCGGCGGGACTGGCGGTCGATGCCACGATATTGCTCCTTACGGTCCGATGGGACGAACGACAAAACTAAAACTCATTAGTATGAGATTCCGCAGGAAGGGAAGTCAAGGAGAGGTTTTGCGATACCAATTCAAAAATGCGCGGAAAGCCTCTCCCCGGTGGCTGAATTGCGCTTTTGCTTCGGGAGTTAATTCCGCTAATGTTTTGCCGATCTGAGGAAAATAAAATAACGGATCGTAGCCGAAACCGTTACTGCCGCGCAGTGCTTCGAGGATAAATCCCTCCACCGTTCCCCTGAAAGTCTGCAACGTGCGGCCATCGCGGGCGGCGGCGATCACGCAGACAAAGCGCGCCGTGCGTTTTTCGGAAGGGATGGTTACCATCTCACGTAAGACTCGGGCATTATTCGCAGCATCGTCGTGACCGGCATTGGCGGCATTCGGTTCATCGGAGGCGTAACGAGCCGAGTAAACGCCGGGCGCTCCATTGAGTGCGTCGATCTCAAGTCCCGAGTCATCCGCCAGAAGCAACTCCCCTCGAGCCGCTTCGCTGTAGGCTTCCGCTTTCTTGCGCGCGTTCTCTTCGAAAGTAGTGCCATCTTCGACGACTTGCCCGAGCGAATCGAAATCAGGAAGAGTAGCGATTGCGACCCCTTGCGTAGCCGCTGCGCCTGCGAAATCGCGAATCTTTCCCGGATTAGAGGTTGCCACGAGAATGATATGAGGTTTCATGGAGAGATGTCAGATGCAACTTCAGTGTTATTCAGCTCCTGTCGGATTACCGAAAGGACTGGTATAAATCCAGGCACAGGCCACGATCAAGAGACTTATCAGCGAAACTATCATGCCGATAATTCGGTCTTTCGTTCTGCGGAAACGAATTTGGACGCTGTTTTCCCCGCTGGTAATCGGAAGCGACATCAGTCCGGTCGTTTCCGTGCTCGCCGTCTCAACCACCTTGCCATTCACCGAGGCTTCCCACGCCGGATAATTAAAAAGTTTGACCACTAGGTTCATCGGCCTTTTAGATTGAACCATGAAGTGAATTTCTTCGGCCCGCCATTCGATGATCTTGCTTGGCAGCCCGTGTCCCGATTCGTCGCTAACCCGGGCGAGATCTTTCTTGAGCTCCGAGGCGTCCGCGCCCACAGGGACATATTCTCCCGTGCCCTCGTAGCCAACGCCATTATCCATGAAATCGCTCATCTCGCGGATATCGGCCGCCGTGTCCCACCAAGGCGGCTGGGTCAGATGGCCAGCGGTCAGCAATGACAGAAGAAGCACTCCGCAAATGAGCAATCGCGGCATCCACCGCCTGGCCGCCATTGCCAACAGGATGGCGAGCGCCGCATTCAGACAAAGCAGCCAGCGAAAGGGAAGCTGTACATAACGCAACTTCGGCAGATGCTGCCACAGCGGATTGGAGCCTGACAGCATGAGAAATGCGCAGCCCAAGCCCCAGATCGAGAACATCAGCCATCCCGTGGATGCTGACTTACTAGCGGTTCCAGGAACCGGTCCTGCGAGCGCCGAGCGGTTTCGTCGGGAGCGAAATAGACGGGCCTGCGCGATCGCCAGGCAGAGGGCAACGACTTCAGCCGTCGCCAGGATCGAAACCAGTAGATTGAATCGGTTGTGATCTGGATCCGACAGGCTCGTGAATAGAAAGTTGTCCTGCGGCCGCACACCTGGAGACAAGACGTCGCTGATGTTCACCCAACGCTGCTCGTAGATGGCAGGGATGAGATAGAACGAGACGAGACCCATTCCGACCACAATGGCGACGCCAGTCGTCACTAGAGGTCGCCAGAGTTCCTGCATCCATGCGGTTTGCGACGAACCTCGCTCGCGCACGAATAGTCGGAGCGCAAAGAATAGAGCCAGTGCTGCCACGGAGTAGTGGACCATTACGGCAGACGGCAGATTGCTTATCCACGCGGCAGCCAGGGCAAGAGCCAGACCGATGGCCGAACGAACAAATTCGCGGCGTGCCTCATTGCCTTTTACGCCGAAATCACCTTCAACAATCTTCGTCGTTTGCTTCAACGACACGTTATTGAGACGCACAAGGTAGAGCAAGACGAGTGGCATAACCGCGGAAGCCAGCAATTCGGCGAAGGCGCTTCGCCAATAAACGATGAGGAGATGGTAGGGATTGAGGGCGTAAAAGATCGCCGCAAACATCGCGTCTTTTCTTCGTAACCAGTGGCGCGCGAGCCGGTACATGCTCAAACTGGCGAGCGTGAGCACAATCCAGCAATAGGCTCCGGGCGCAACATTCCACGGCACGATTGAGCCTAAGGCGGCGCCGATGGTCCATGAACCGGGCGGGTAAAACAAAAACCGCGGATCACCATAACCCCAGTTGGCAAGCCCCGCCCATCGGGGATAGATGAGGCCGCTCTTCCACTGGCCGACTACATCCATCCAGGAATAAACGTGGAACTCAAAGTCGTGCCCGGAGGGATTTCCAAACCAAAAAAATGGCGTAATCGCCAGGAAGCAGATTCCTGCCAGCACAAACACGTGCGCTATGGACTTCTTGAACAATTGTTCCGCGATTCCTTTTGCCCCGTGGCGTGTTGATTCACCCTCAAACTGACTAAGCCCAGGGCGATTGGAGCAAGCTGCAATTCTATTGCATGGCAAATCTGAAGAAGGTATTACGAATGAGGAAATCAGCGGCAGGAAAACCAGAGTAACGCTAGAAGGTAGGTTTTTTACCGAGTTGAAGGATGGACTAAATCTATTGGCTGACGTCGACTGGAGTGCGCTGGCGGTGCAATTCAGCCAGAAATTCTTCTTCTTCCAGCGAACTCCCGCTGCGCAGCAATTCAAGTAAAGGATCGTCTTCTTCGCTGCCCTCCGGCGTGACTTGTTTTAAATCAGCGTCGGGTGCGATGAGCGAGCGGGGAGAGGTTTCAAGTTCCGGAGTAACTCCGGGCTGAGCTGTAAGAAAATTGATAAATTCTCCGACCGTCTTGCGTTGCTCTTCAGTGCGACTCGGGAATTCAATTCCCATGCCGCGGCCGGGATGCATGACACGCACCACGCCCTCGGCGTGAATCTCCATGCCCGAAGCGCGCAAACAAAGATCAACCGCCGACGATTGAGGGAAAGGCGAATTGGTCTGGACGTAACATCCGCCCAAGCTAAGGTCCGTCAGCTGGCAGTGAGTAACGGCACCGGCTTCATCGGGAAGAGCGTCATGCGTGTGGGTGGCAAGCCAACCAGCCATCGTTTCGCGCGTCTTCTCATCAAGATCAAGGAAGCGCAGCCCGATTTGACCGTTCGGAGTAGCCCACGCGACCTCAGAACTGCTTTCGACGCCACCTCCGGCTTCGGGGAGCTGAAACGCGACGTGAGCGAGCGTGCCGCATTGCATCGGCTGGGCAGCAAGCACATCCATGCCCCCGACACTCAAATCGAGCAGTATTCCCTCAACCTCCTTATCGTCCGCAAGCTTGAGTGAAACTGGAGCCTGAACCGCAACACGGATCGCTTGCCGGCGTTCGCGCTTCAAGAGGGAAGTCGCCGCCCGCAGAGTATTCTCCGTCTGGTCGTGCGAAAGTGGCTTTACGAGAATAAAGTGCGCACCCGCGCCAAGGATTTTGCGGATCGCAGAAGCATCCTGCAGCAGGGCAACGGTGACCGGAGGCTTAAGCTCCGGTCGGACAGGCTTCTGGCAGGCTTCGAGAACGGAGTTCGCGGCTTCCGGATCGTCAAAATCGACGATAACCTGGTCGTAGCGACGGTCGGTCAAGCGAGCCAACGCTACGTCTGCGGCGTTGAGCCGGTCGACCGCCACGCCGAGCTGCGCCTGGATCTTTACCAGCGTCTCAGCGGCCGCGTCGTCCTTCGATACTAGAAGTGCCTGCAAGATCATAAAAGCGTGTCTCCGTGCGTTACAGCCGCTGTATTACGGCCAGCGAGGTGTCGTGCTGCGTGCTGCCTTTGGCGCGGATGACGACTGTGCGCCGGCTTTGGCAGACATCGCGCCGGAGTTTTCGTCATCAACCTCGGCTAAAACTGCGCTATCTTCTTCGTTGTCATTTTCGGCGAGCAGTGGAGCTACTTCGCGCAGCTTTTCGGCTGCCTGCTGCAACATTTCAATTTGCTTTCCGAGCTGTGTGTACTGCGCCTGCTTCCGCCGCAATACCTCATGGATGTCTTTCATGTGTCCCCCTTGGCCCAATCTAGGTTCGTAAGCGCCGCTGGTCAACTTGAAAGGAACATAGAGAGATTACTCAGGTAATCGAAGAGAATGGGATTGCTTTCTGGGCAAATGTCGTCACGAGGGAAGGGCGGAATTGTGCAAGTTGGCCGGGTGGGCAGCCGGCGCAAAAGTCAAAAGCCCTGCCTTTCGGCAGGGCTTTGAGTTGAGTGCTTTTGACGTAGGTGATGTATTGCGTTATGCGCGCATCAGCTTGCGTCGGAACATGCCGGCAATGCCGACCAATCCCGTTCCGAGCAGCCCAAGGGTTCCAGGCTCCGGAGCTTCGACGCTGGTGCTGCCGACGCGGATATGACCGATTCCAGCTGCCAACTGCGCGTTGGTGCTGTAGAGGGTCTGCGTTGTCGTACCAGTCACAGTGTGTCCGTTATACATACCTTGAATCTGTCCCGTCAGTGTCCAGACAGCGCCATGAGGCAACTGGGTGACGAGCTTCAAAGTGATAGGACCAACGAAACTACCGGTGAAAAGTGTGCCATGCGGCTGTCCGTATTTCCCCATCGAAGTGATGGTGAAGGTTGATCCGACTGACGAAAGTGTTCCGCCAGCGGCCCAGGAGCCAGAGGTCAAGCCGCCGGTTGAGAAGCTAACATAACCAAGATCGTGCCCGGCAGGTGCTGTGATGCCGTTAAAGGACATCAATTCCGAACCTTTCGAGACTATGCCCGAGTTCGAAACTGAAATTGTGCCGTACTGGTTAGAAAGCGTGATCGTTCCCGCCCACGCGCCTAACGGCAGTGCCAACGCCAGAAGTGCTAAAACTACCACTCGCCTCATTTGTAAATCCTCCCAAAAATTTCTACTTCCCCAGAAATCAGTGGGAACTTGTTGTCGTTCCACACTAATGTCGCCGTCCCTTTTAGAGCACTTGCCGTTCCATAATCGCTAACAGACGGCAAGTCTTTGTTTGCAGTAGGTTAGGGTGCTAAAACCGAGGCCCTGTCGGAGGGGATATGCAACAACATGCATAGTCTCCCAGTGATCCGATCTAGCTCCTAAGGTGTTCACTCTAGTACCCTCGCGAGAAACCTGTAGTCGTCCACTTCCGACTGCAAGTCGTTTTAGCGCGAGCTTTTGAAAATAACACCCGCTCTAAGATGGCAATATTGGCTAGATTGGTTCAATTGTTTCGATACTAAATTTGTGTAGGACTACGCCTTCAGAAGTGGCAACAAGGACGGGTCGAGGTTCCCGCCGCTGACCACGGCCGCGGTCAAAGACGTGTCTGGGAGAGGGAAACGGTGGAAGAGGAAAGCCGCAGCCGCCACTGCCCCGCTCGGTTCCGCCAAGGTGGCTGAATTTTCAGCCAGAATGCGCGTCGCCTCAAAAATCTCACCCTCCGTCACGCTCACAATGTCGTCCACATAGGCTTGAATATGTTCAAAATTGCGGGCCCCTATACTTTGCGTTCGTAAACCGTCGGCGATGGTTTGAGAAGCGCCTGGGCTGGGAGATGAGACGATGTGGCCGCTGCGAAAGCTCGCTACAGCATCGGCTGCGATTTCTGGCTCAACTCCGATCACCCTCACCCTGGACGCTGAGCTGGCCGTGGCGCTCAGCTTGATAGCGGCAGCCACGCCGCTGATCAGCCCGCCGCCTCCGACCGGCACGAGCACGGTCTCGACAGCTGGCAAGTCTTCGAGAATTTCCAAGCCAACCGTTCCCTGGCCGGCGATGATTTTTTCATCGTCGTACGGAGGAACAATGACATACCCGTGTTGGGAGGCTAGCTCTTCGGCACGCAATCGCCGTTCTTCGCTACCTGGGCCGACCAGGATAATCTCGGCTCCAAGCTTTCTTGTGGCTTCGATCTTATTTGTAGGGGCATTGTCTGGCATTACCACCACTGCCCTGGTGCCAAGTGCACGAGCCGCGTATGCGACTCCTTGGCCGTGGTTGCCACTGGAATAAGAAACGACTCCGCGACCCCGCTCTTCGGGACTGAAGGAAGCAACTTTGTTGTAGGCTCCGCGCAACTTGAAAGCGCCGATCGGTTGAAGGTTCTCGAGTTTAAGAAAAAGCTTTTTAGGATCTTCGGGGTGGGTCCATTCAAACAGGGGCGTTTGAACGGCGACGCCGCGCAGCAAATCTTGGGCGGCTCGTATGTCGGCTAAGGTGACCATAAAAAACTCGCGGATGAAAACCAGGAGGGCATTGATACCATGGCGTCTCAGAGATTAACATCATGATGTGCGAACAACATTTTCTTTAGACGATGACGTTGCAAAGCTCATCGATCAGGAGATTCGCCGCTCCGGTGCACCGTTCAAACAAGTTGTAAATGACTTGCTTCGTTTAGGCTTGATGGCCGCGAAACGCGTTCCCGCCAAACCTTTCGTGATGCATCCGCGAAAGTTAGGACTTTTTCCGGGTGCTAGCTATGACGGCATAGCCCAGTTGCTCGATGAGGTTGAAGGGTCTGCCTGACAACCGTGATCATTCTCGACGCAAAAATACTTCTTTTTGGGTAGACGGCGAAATGAGGGAGATTGCAATCCACAGATCACGACTTTTCGCGATTTCGGGGCTTGCGGTGGCAGAACCTTCTTGCCTGAACATCGTAAAGCTCTTGGCAACTGCACCTCGAAGCTAAATCTCCAAAATCACCGGCATGATAAGCGGACGCCGTTGCGTTTGCCGCGAAATGTAGCGCTTCAAATCGGTACGAATTTTTTCTTTGATCACTCCGTAGTCCGCCTTCTCTTCAGCGCTTGAGGCGTTGAGCGTCTCTGTCACAATTTCCTTTATGCGGGCCGTGACACCGTCTTCACCAGGATTGAAGCCGCGCGTCACGATTTCAGGAGAAGCCTCCACTCGACCGGAAAGTTTGTTGATGGCGATTACCGGCATCACGAATCCGTCTTCGCTGAGATGCCGGCGATCTTTGATGACTAGGTCTTCGACAACGTCAGTACGCGATCCGGAATCGATGCAGACTCGACCGACGTTGACTCGTCCTGCTTTGCGCGCGTTGTGTTCGTCGATTTCGAGAATGTCGCCGCTCTCGATCAGCATTACTTTGCCGACCGCTCCCGTCATCGCTCCGGCAAGCTCGGCATGCAGCTTCAGTTGTCGATATTCACCGTGAATAGGGATGAAATACTTGGGCCGCACGAGATTGATGATCAGCTTGAGTTCTTCCTGACTGGCATGCCCGCTGACGTGAATCGGAGGATAAGAACCGTCGTCGTAAATTACAAAAGCCTCGCGGCGGAAGAGATGATCGACGACGCGGTAGATCGCCTTTTCATTACCCGGGATGATTCGCGACGACAAGACCACCGTGTCGCCTTTTTCAATCTTTGCGTGTTTGTGGTTGTCCACCGCGGCGCGCGATAACGCCGACATGGGCTCGCCCTGTGTTCCGCTGATGAGCACGCAGACTTTTTCGGGAGCGAAATTCTTCATCTCTCCCGGATGGATCAACATGCCGTCGGGAATCTGGATGTAGCCCAAGTCCTCGGCAATCTCGGACGAGCTGTTCATGGAGCGGCCGATGAAACAAATCTTGCGGCCGTGCTCGCGCGCCATGTCAACCGTAAGCTTGATGCGGTGAATCGAAGAGGAAAAACACGATATGAATAAGCGGCGCTGGGTTCTGGCAAATACTTCCTCAAACTTGCGATGCACAGCGCGCTCGCTCGGCGTGTATCCCTTGCGTTCAACGTTGGTCGAATCTTGCAGAAGGGCGAGAACACCTTCTTTTCCGTACTCGGCAAAGCCGTGGAGATCGAAGAGTCGATTATCGGTCGGGGTTGGATCAACCTTGAAATCGCCGGTATGCAGCACGACTCCGAGTGGCGTATGGATCGCGAGCGCTACGCAGTCGACAAGGCTGTGAGTTACCTGCAACGCATGAATCGTGAACTGGCCAAGCTTGAAACGCTGGCCGGGACGAATTTCGTTCAGGTTGGCGTCATCGAGCAGTTGATGTTCTTCGAGCTTGTCTTCAACGTAGGCAAGAGTGAATTCGGTACCCCAGACGGAAACGTTCAGCTCGCTCAGGATCCAAGGCAGCGCGCCGATGTGGTCTTCGTGTCCGTGAGTAAGCACAATCCCGCGGACGTGATTGCGATTCTCCAGCAGGTACGAGATGTCGGGCACGACAATGTCGACGCCCAAGAGCTCGGCTTCGGGAAACATAAGGCCGGCGTCAACCACAATGATGTCATCGCCGTAACGGATGGCCATGCAGTTCATACCGAACTCGCCCATCCCGCCCAGCGGAATAATCTGCAATTTTCCTAGTGGCATTTGTCGAAATGATGCTAGCACACGAGCGTGCTGTGATCATTATCAACGCACGAGTGAAGTATCGCCGTACGGCGACTGCCGCTCCAGAGGGCTGATAAACTTACACTCAGATGCCAGACTTGGATCAGCATGAAAAGAAATCGTGGATGCGGCGGCGCATGGAAGGCGCAATCAAAGGTGGTTTAACACGCGCCTATGACACGATCAAGGTTGACCCCAATCGCTTCCTGATGCAACTTCGCGTCGCGCATGGCTTGCCGCTAGCCACCTATCAGGGCGTTTACACCCTGCCGATCGAGCGCCTCGACGAAGTTGCCGATTCGGTCATTCGCGGCGGCATGAAGATGGCTGCGGCGGAAGGTGCGGGATTTGGCATGGGCGGCATCCTCACCATTCTTCCCGACCTCGGCATTTTATCGACGATTACCATGCGTACAATCCAGAAGCTCAGCCTGATTTATGGTTTCGAGATGAACAGCGATAGCGAAGTCGCCGAGCTCTGGATAGCAGCGGCCACCGCAGCCGGAGTCGATATCAGCCGTGAATTGCTCGAGAAGGAAGTCGTAAATCGCTTCGTGCCGCGGGTGATTCAGCGTATTGCCGTGAAGGCGGGCTCCGAAGTCGCGGAGAAGTGGATGGGTAGGCTAGTGCCTTTCACCAGTTCCGCGATCGGATGTGCGCTGAATTATTACTTTGTGCGCGCATGGGGAGCCCGGGCGCAGGCGCATTTCCGAGCCAAGCATCTGGAGACAAAGTCGCGACTGCTTGTTGCGCAAGGTTAAAAAAGCTTTCGCGATTTCGTATTCCGTCGCCCCTTTTCATCAGTTCTTATACGAACTCATCGACTATCAAAGTCTGGAACGCTTCGACCCTCGAAAACACCGGGTCGTTCGTAATAAAGGCCGTGGCTCGACACTGCACCGCTGTCGCGGCTTGCAGGGCATCCGGAGTCCTTAGACGATGATGCGCCCGCATTTGGGCTGCGAGGGCTGCAATCTCCAGGCTCGGCGGAACCCACTCTAAATTGGGATAAGTCGACAAAAGGCCGTAAAACCGATCGACTAATTGTTCGTCATGATTGCGATACGGTTGGACTAACAACGCTGTCATCGTGATCGTCGAAGTGACCGCCTGCGATTCTTTACGCTCGATCCAACTAAAGATATGGTCGGACACAGGGAAATATTTAGGATTCATTTCGAGCTGATAAATGAACACGCTCGTATCGAAAGCGATTGTGCGATGGTGCCGAAGAAAGGTGCGAAGCCGCTCTACTTCCAACTACTTCGTTCCTTTTGAAGATGAGAGCTTCGGTAAACTCCGCGTCCGATCCCGCGAATCGCCGCGCTGTGCGACTTCGGTTTTTGCAGCATGAGCACCTTACCTCCACGCACTACGACAAGTATCTTGTCGCCGGGTTTCAGTTCCAGAGCTTCCCGCGCCTCGCGAGGAATAACGATCTGATTTTTTGACGATAGCGTCGCTTCAGCCATGCTTTACATTATACCTTTAAGTAAAGCGTTATGGGTTAGCGCAGCCATTCTTCCAACTCGATCGCTGTTTCCGTCTTTGCATCGCGATATTTGACGATCACCGGCGTGTAAAGCGACAAATTCCAGTCGTCAGCTCGACCTTTTCCTCTTGTGACAGCTCGCGAGCCTGGCACGACGACAGCTTGTTCGGGGATCTCGAGTGGTCCGTTCGCCGACGCTCGGTAAATTTCGCCGCGCACCAGATCGTACACGGGTGTGGCGCGAGTGAGGATTGTTCCCGCTGCCAGGACGGCACGGGAGCGAACGAGAGTGCCCTCAAACACACCGCAGTTCCCGCCGACGAGGACGTCGTCTTCGATGATGACTGGCGCGGCATTTATCGGTTCAAGCACCCCTCCGATTTGTGCGGCCGCACTGAGGTGTACGCGCTTGCCGATTTGGGCACAGGAACCGACTAAAGCATGCGAGTCAATCATCGAGCCCTCATCGACGTACGCTCCGACATTAATAAACATTGGAGGCATACAGATGACGGATGGCGCCACATATGCGCCCTCGCGAACGGAAGATCCTCCGGGAACGACGCGAACGCGATCGTTGAGAGTGAAGTGGCGAGCTGGAAACGTGTCCTTGTCGATGAAGGACAGGGCGCTGCCGTCCGACATATCTTTCAGTTCGCCAAGGCGGAAGCCGAGCAGAATACCTTGTTTTACCCAGGCGTTGACCTGCCATCGACCGTCTCTTGTTTCTGCGGCCCGCACTTCGCCACTCGTCAACGCAGCGCGGAACTCGAGAAAACTGCGCAGCGCTTCATCGCGATTGCCGATTGCCGATTGCGCGGCCAGTCGTTCGATTTCTGCTTTAAGCGCCGCAATTTCGGTGGTTGCGATGTTGCCTCCGATTAATTCTGCGTGTGTGGCGACGGATTGAGTTGAACCACATTCCCGCTGCCGAGCTCGTATTCCGCCTCAATCACTGTGAGTTTGCCGGACTTGATCGCATCGCAAATGATCGCACTGTTCGCCATCAAGTCCTGCGCACTCTGGTGAACGTTCTCTGTTATCGAGGCTTCAACCAGATCATCATGGTGTCCGCTCGCTTTGGCCTGTTTGACGGCCGGAGCAATCTTGTCGACGATCGCATCGAGATTGTAACTCGGCATTTTTTCGCCTGAGCAAGCCGCCGCCACGGCACCACACTTTTGACGTCCAAGCACCACAAGCACTGAGCTATGAACACGATCGATGGCGTATTCAATACTTTCGAGACCAACGGCGTCAGCAACGTTGCCCGCCGCACGAATCACGAAGATGTCGCTAAGATTCTGGTCAAACACCAATTCCGGGGCCAGCCTGCTATCTGAGCACGCAAGCACAATCACATGCGGGTTTTGCGCCGACGCGAGCTTGCTCCGGAGGTTGACGACATCATAGGAGCGAGTCTTGCCAGCATTGAAGCGCTGATTGCCCGCCATCAAATCATCCCAAACCTGTTGCGCCGAAGGCCCAGTTTGCATCGGCGCCGCATGCGGTCGTGGAAGGACTGGGAGTTGGCCGAGTTGGAGACGATGGCGCCGCTTGCTGAGCGATAAGGGAAGCGCCGCACGTGAGCACAAGGAAGAGTTGAGCGCAGAGGTTTTTGATAACGGCCCTCTCAAAGATGCGAAGGACTGTAGCACCTTTTAGATTAGTTGTCTCACGCCACGCATTTGCATTCACTGCGGATAAGGACGCCTGGCATTTGATGGCTCGACTCTCGCGCTACGGTCAGATTTGCGTACGGGCCATGCCACTTCGAGTGATTCGGATCGTGTCCGCTCGGGCGTCCTTTCCCGGAACTGCATTGGCCGCAGGAGGCTCGGTGCAACACGGCTTTGTGCGGACCCGCCGCCCAGTTCTCGTAAACGAAAAATTCAGGTGAAGCAGCAGGCGCAGCTGCAGGACGGGCAATTAAACCGGCATCCGCCGCTACCCGTTGTACTTTTGATCGGGTGTCGCGCCGCATTGGTAGAAGTGGGAGTCGGTAAACCTCTTCGATCTTGCCCATCATCGCCAGCGCAGCTTTGACAGGCAGCGGACTTGACTCAATAAAATTCACTTGCATGAGCGAAAGATATTTGCGATGAATAGCGCGCGCTGCGGCCCAATCGTTGTTCAAGGCAGCTCGCGTCATCTCTGACATTTCGCGTGGAATCTCGTTCGAAGCGACGGAAATCACACCGACTCCGCCCAGCGCAATCACGGGCAGCGTGACCGCATCATCGCCAGAGAGCACCGTGAAAGTTTCTGGGACGGCGTTGAGCACCTCGGCGATTTGCGTCATGTTGCCGCTAGCTTCTTTGACGCCCGCAATGTTCGCGACTTCGCTTAGCCTGGCTACAGTTGCCGGTTCAAGATTGGCGGACGTGCGGCCGGGCACGTTGTAGAGGATGATCGGCTTATCGATCGCTTCGGCGATCGCGCGAAAGTGGCGATACTGTCCCTCTTGCGTAGGCTTGTTGTAATAAGGAGATGCGGTGAGGATCGCGTCTACGCCCGGTCGCGCTGACACCTCTTTCGCTTTAGCTACTGCCTCGACCGTCGAATTAGAAGTCGCGCCTGCGACTACAGGCACACGCCCTGCGACAACTTCGACTGTCAGATCAATCACTCGCAGCCATTCCTCGTGCGTGAGAGTGGGCGTCTCTCCCGTGGTCCCACAAGGAACGAGAAAGTCGATACCGGAATCAACCTGCCACGAGATGAGATTGCGGAGCGCAGTTTCGTCCACCGCTCCATCTTGCGAGAAGGGAGTAACGAGGGCGGTGCCACAACCTCGTAATTGCATGTTTTAAGGATAACTCGTAACGTGCGTGGTGTGCAGAAGGTGGGTGGCGAACGATAAGTGTGGGGGGCGACTCGCTCGTCCAGCGAAGCTTGGTTTCCCGACCACGGAAGGCTGACAGTTACCTAGAGTTCACGCCAGACATTCCGGAATTCGTAGAACCCGGTTTTGCCCGCCAGCCATTCAGCGCCTCGAACCGCACCCTCGGCAAACCCTTGCCGTGATTTCGCGTCATGGCATAAATAGATACGGTCACTTGGAGAGTTGAAGACCACTTCGTGCATGCCCACGGCGTCGCCTTCGCGGAAGGAAACGATCTCCAGTTCGCTGCCGCCTGTCTCCTTCAATATCTTTTGCAGCGTCAGAGACGTACCAGACGGCGCGTCTTTTTTGTGCTCGTGATGACGCTCGAAGAGTTGGCCGGAGTAGCCGTATTTGAGTGCAGCGCCTGCGGCTGCGGCAACTTCAAAAAACAAGTTCACGCCGATCGAGAAATTCGACCCATACAGAAAGCCGGTTTGAGCGGCGAGCACTTTTTCCCGGACGCGGGGCATTTCGTCATACCAGCCGGTGGTTCCCATCACCAAATGCTTTTTTGCCCGGATGCACGCTTCCGTGTTCTGGATTGCGGCTGTGGAGGTTGTGAAGTCGATTACGACGTTGATATCGGCAAGCGATTCTGCTGTGAGGGCCCGCGCGTTTTCGTTTTCAGCAGCTGTGAGGATTCGAACGTGATGACGTCGCGCGCTTGCGACTTCCGCGACGACGGATCCGGTTTTACCTCGTCCGAGGATTAATAAGTTCATGCTGGAAGTGTAAACCGCAGCGCCTAAAGGCGCGTCAGGTGGCGCGGTTGCGGCGTGCCTGAAGGCACGCCCTTATACGAGTCACGCTAGGCGGCACGCCTCGATTACGAATCGCTAGGAGGAACTTTGGTAGGAGAAAGGCGACAAGTGTGGGGACGGGCGACTCGCCGGTCCCGTCGACTGAACTCAATTAGATTTTACACCGCTGCAAATGTTTCATTAGGCAAATACTTCCGGGTCCGCTTCTGCGAAGAACGCCTTGTGTAGGCGCCGTACGACGTCGGCGGCGGCATCCTCTTCTATTACGAACGTCAAGTTAATTTCGGATGCTCCCTGCGAAATCATACGAATCTTCACGTCTTCTAAAATCCCAAAGACCTTGGCAGCGATGCCGGCGGTGTCGCGCAAATTTTCTCCCACCAGGCATACGATCGCTTTTCGTCCTTCATATTTCACGTCTGCCAGCTTCGCCAGATCGGCGGCCAGAGCGGGAATTGACTCGTTCGTTTCAGCCGTCACCGAAACGCTGACCTCGGAGGTGGAAACGACGTCGACTGCGACTTCATGTTTGTCGAAGACTTCGAAGATGGATTTGAGATATCCATGCACCAGCAATCGGCGTGGCGCGGCAATTTCCACCAGCGTAATTTTCTTTTTGACAGCAATAGCTTTGAAAATATTGGCGCATCGCGGAGCTCGCGCCGTAACTTTTGTGCCTTCGCAGGTCGGGTTCTGAGAATTGAGAACAAAGACCGGAATATTTTGCTGGATCGCGGGCAAGACGGTCGCAGGATGGAGAACCTTGGCGCCAAAGTAAGCGAGCTCGGCAGCTTCGTCGAAGCTGATGACTTTGATACGGCGCGCGTCGGGGCATAGACGTGGATCAGTCGTCATCATGCCATCGACATCAGTCCAAATTTCGATGCGATCGGCGTGCAGTCCGGCGCCAAAAATTGCGGCGGAGAAATCGGAACCGCCGCGGCCAATGGTGGTGGTGATCCCGTCGCGGGTCGATCCGATGAATCCGCCCATGACAGGCACTTTGCCGCCGTCAAGAAGCGGCTGCACTTTTTTCAGAAGGCGCTCGTTGGTCTCTTCGAACTGGGGAACCGCGCGGGTAAAGCTGTTGTCGGTCAGCAAACACTGGCGAGAGTCAACGTGCGTTCCCGGAAGGCCGCGTCCCGCAAACGCGGCGGCAACGATTTTGCTGGAGAGAACTTCGCCGAACGATGCCACGTAGTCGTATGTACGAGGAGTGATCTCCCCAACCGCCCCGATGCCTCGCAGCAATTCATCCAGATCTTCGAAATCGGCTCCGAGTTCGCCGTGAAACTCGGTGAACAGCGCGGTACCAAGAAGCTCTCCGGCAGTTTCGTAGTGTCGTTCGCGTAAAGCGCGAGCCATCTTGAGGGCACTCTTGCGATCGCCGAGCCCCGCCGCTTTTCCCATGGCCAAGAGGGAATCGGTGACCTTGGACATGGCACTGACCACGACGACGGGACGTTCCTTCAATCGGCCTTCAACGATTTCCGCTGCCCGGTTGATCGCCTTCGCGTCCTGAACCGAGGTCCCGCCAAACTTCATTACGATCATGAGCGACAGTTCCTCGCGCAAGACGTGAAGTGGAGGGCGAAATCGGCGTGAGCGCGGTGCATCAATCCAAATACCCCTTCGCCTTCAGAAGCTCGGCGTTGAGCAATGCGGCTCCGGCGGCACCGCGAATCGTGTTGTGGGAGAGCACGGTAAATTTCCAATCGAGCACGCCGCACTTCCGCAGTCGTCCGACCGAAGTCGCCATGCCATTTCCTTTATCGCAATCGAAGCGCGGCTGCGGACGATCCGGCGCTTCCATGTAGATCACTGGCTGTTCCGGAGCGCTTGGCAGTTTTAGTTTTTGCGGCTCAGCGCTAAAGCGATTCCACTCGGAGAGGATCTCCTCCGACGAAGCCTTCTTTTTCAGCCGGATGGAAATAGATTCGGTATGTCCATCTTCCACGGGAACACGGTTACATTGGGCGCTCATGGCAAACGGAGCAGGGTCGATCCGTGAGCCATTGAGCGTGCCCAATAACTTCTGGGTTTCCTCTTGCATCTTCTCTTCTTCGCTCGCGATGTATGGAATCACGTTGCCGAGAATATCGAGAGAAGCGACGCCTGGATATCCAGCCCCACTCACCGCTTGCATCGTGACAGCCATGACGGCGTCCAAGGTAAAGGCGCGGTGGAGTGGTGCAAGCGCCACTACCAATCCAATAGCCGAGCAGTTCGGATTCGTGACCACAAATCCTTTCTTGGGCGGGTTGCGCCATGATTGCTTGGCGATGAGAGCGATGTGATCTGGGTTGACTTCGGGAATCACCAGAGGCACGTCAGCTTGCATACGCAGCGCACTCGAGTTGGAGATGACAGCGCATCCTGCATCGGCAAACTGCGGCTCCAGTTCGCGCGCGATTCCGGAATCGAGGGCTGCGAAAATAATTTTCGGAGCGCCGTCGGGTTTTGCCGAAGAAACTTTCATTTTCGCAATCGCCGCGGGGATAGACGTCTTTAATCGCCACCGGGCGGCTTCGGCGTAAGAACGGCCCTCCGAGCGATCCGAGGCTGCGATCCAAGCCACCTCAAACCACGGGTGGTGCTCCAGCATCTGGATAAATCTCTGCCCCACGATGCCGGTGGCACCGAGTATTCCTACAGAAAGTTTTTGCGTCATTATTAATGAAGATTTTATACCAGTAAGTTTTAGGCAAAGTTGGGTTTGGGTGGAGAAAGGTCGTACGTGAATCGGATTGGTACTGAACCCTGCGAAACTCAGTATCCCCTGTGCTTAACGAAAAACTACAAGCCCTAAGATGAGCCTGAGCAAGTAGAGGCAGCCACCGTGGCGCCTCTACGACCTGCATTCTTAACCGCGGCCTAATCCTTGAGGCAGAGAGTCGTTGAGGGGGCCGAAGCGCCGTTTCTCAGCATAGATCCGCCACCGTCGCCAAACAATGCGCAGACCTGCCATTACAGGAATCGATAGATAGACGCCGAGCACTCCCGCTATTTCCCCGCCGGCGATGATACCGAACAAGGCAGCGAGCGGATGCAGTTCGACGCTTCCGCCCATAATTCGGGGGGAGAAAACGTAATCCTGGAGCATTCTCCAAACGACGAGGAATAAAAGTAAAAACCCCCAGTGCATGTAGCCGGAAAGGATCGCGACGACCAACATGAGGAGGCCGCCTATAAGTGGACCGGCTACGGGGATGAATTCCAACGCGCCGCCGATCGTGGCCAGCATAAGGGCAAATGGAACCCGCATCAAGCCAAGCACAATCAGGTAGACGACGAATGAGAGCGCTGCCAACGTGAGTTGCGCTCGAATGAATTGCGCGAGCATCTGGTTTAAATCTTGAAGTACATCGTCCAGAAATTCGCGCTGGGATCGCGATGGAACCAGTGATAAAAGCGTTTCTTGAAAGCTGTTGCCGTCCCGCAAAAAAAAGATGGCAAGGATTGGCACGAGAATCAGCACCCACACCTGCTGCAGAGCTTCTGCCACGCGCAATCCGGCACGCTGAGCAAGATGCGTTAATTCATCTCTGCGGCTGACGAGGAAGCTTTGGATGCGCTTCTGGGTATCTTCGCTCCAGTGATGCTGGCTGCCGAGTCGGGCGGTGATCTGTTTGATCTGGCTTGGTAACTGACCGGTGCTAGCCTTGTCCATCAATCCAGGTAGCGAGTCCCCAAGATGGGCACTTTGCCGGCCTATGCGCGGCCCGACCAGAAACCCAAATATCGAAAGGGCGATGAGCAGCAGCAGGTAGATGATGGTGATCGCCCAAACTCGCCTGCCAACCAGTTTCTGTAAGCGGACGACGGCCGGGTTGATGAGATAGGCAAAGATGATGGCGAAGAGGAAAAGAATAAGAGTCTGGCGGGTGGCGTAAATAAAACCGATTGCGATAGCGAACAACAGTGCAGTAAAGAGTACGCGCGTGGTTTTCGTATCGATAATTGCCATTAGGAAGGTGAATCTGATTCGTCAACTGGCATCGAACAGATCGCCTTTTGAAGATACACCAAGCCGACCCCTTAATCGCGATCGACCTGTGTATTCTCGCCTACTATCACCATGCGCATGACTTTGTATTGATCGTTCAGCCAGAGTTGCCACGTGCTCGCCTCGGTTTTGAGTTCGAGCTTCAAAAGATCCTGTGGACCGCTCTTCAAGGAGACTTTCTCGCGGCCCAAAAATTCCATACTGAGGGGGGCGGGAGCGTGTTGATGCGGATTCAAAGTGCCGAATTGAGAACGCTGCTTGAGAGGGCACTGCACACGGCCATTATCTTGTTTGCAGGACGCGCCTAAGAATTTCCAGGCCAAAAGCTCACGATGCACAAAGAAATAGTCGTCTAAGATGCTGGTCGATACAGGCAGCAGATAGGGCTGCTCCTTTTCTTTCTCTTGCGGTGTTTCTTTCCACTTCTGCGTCAAAAAGTCGGAATTTGGTACGACCACGGCCTGTGCCTTGCCGGGAATTAGTTCTTTCCATTCATAGTGGCGAATGTCCCCTGTTGACGTGAGCTGCAGCTCTGAGCTTTGGTGCGCTTCGGTGGAGGAGTTTTCTGTTTTAAATTCAGACTGCGTGAGGCTGCCGTAGCTGGTCTGGTAGACGGAGAAGGTCTCGGTTCCGACGCGGCGGCCACCTTGAAAGACGCCGAAGGTGCCCGAGTCGATTTGCGTGCCCTCGTGCTTCGCTTCTTTCCCTTTGTCTTTCTCGTTAGGCAGCGGGGCGGCGATGGCGGCCATGCCACTTAAAGTGGCGATCATGAATGTGACCACAGACGCGAGCCGACTTACTGAATTCAGTTTCACTCTGTTTCTCCTGTTCCAGAACGTGCTGGGGTGATCTGAGCCTGGGCGGAGGGGTGGGCACTCCCCCGAACTTGCAAAATACTCTCGATTTCATCGCAAAGGGAGGAAGGATCTCTTCCGGAGGTTACGATCGTCACCTTGGCCTTGCGGTACTGCGGAAGCCGATCTTCAAATAGAGCCCGGAATTTTTCTGGATCACTGTTCCGCAAAGGTCGTTTTAATGCGTCTTGCTGGCTACGCTGCCAGAGTTCATCGAGAGGGGCGTCTAGAAAGACTGACGGCCAAGTCTGCAGCAGGTCGCGGTTGCGAGGATAATAAAAGGCTCCCCCGCCGAGAGCGACTACCGTATCGCGCTTTAGATTTGCCGTTAACGAACTCAGGGCCCTGGTTTCGGCGTCACGGTAGCCATTCTCCCCGTGCTCGCCACGAATTCCAAAGATTTCCGCGATGCTTTTACCTTCACGGCGCTCAATCTCTGCGTCCAGGTCGACGAAATCCCATTGAAGGCGTTGCGCTAAGTGTTTACCGGTCGTGGTCTTGCCACAGGCCATGAAACCTACAAGGAAGATGGCGCGAACCGGCATGGCCCTCCGCGGGGCGTAGATCGGCGCAATCAAGCGCAATCGCTTGATTGCCAAATCCAAATTTAGAATTTTTCTATCGTTGCTTGAGGCGAATTTTACCACTGAAGGACCGCAGAACTACTTCGGACCCTGCTTTGCCTGCGGTGCCGATAAAGGAACGTCCTGCTTCGGAAGGAAAGCGAGAATGTTGTGGCTGGAGAGGGAAATCATTCTGCACCTGCCCTAGAACCGAGTGGGCCCGGAAGTCGGCCGACACGTCCGATGGCGCTAGCGCTTCGATGTCGCCAGTATGGGTTGTGAACTTGTAATCGCCGCTGGCGCTAAAGTCGCCGTCGTAGAAGATCTTGCCGCTGCCCGAATTTGCCTGCACCAGAGAGCCGCTGACAGATTTCAGATGAATGTCGCCACTAATGGTCGACAGTTCCACATGCCCGTTCCGCACATTGGTCAGGGTGACGTTCCCCTTCATGGTCTGAACATGCACATGTCCGAGTTCAACGTTACGAACGTTGACCTCTGCATCGGACCCCTCGAGTGAGACATCTCCCTGAAGCCGCTCCGCCGACAGTGGGCCGGTGGAAGAACGCAAGCTAACCGTCGCTCCTGCAGGTATCAGGAGTTCGTAGTCGATTCGACCTGCCGTTTGCCCTTTACCTTCGAGCACGTGCGAAGCGATTTCGATACGGTTTCCATTCTGCTGCTGATCGACTTCTACATTGTCAGACTTGATAGATGCCGTGACGATCACAAGATTGTTGGCGCCCGGTTTGACAGAAATCGCGCCATTCTGCGTATCAACCGAAATATTGGGGGTGGCGTTCACATTGAAGCGGTACTCTTTTCGCGTTTCCGGCTTTGCTTGGGCGAAGGCGCTAGCGGAGAGTCCGAGAGCCAGAATCGAAACCGCAACTAGTTTCGGAGCCATTGTGTTCCAGAGCATCTCGCTGTGAATATCGTCCCGACGACCCGCCATAAACTGCTCCCCCGCGGCCCGGTCGTGCCGGCCCGCCCTTTGCCTACTGGATACGGTCCAATGCAATCTGATAAAGAAGTGCCTTTTGCTGGTATGCGTCCATCAAATGTTCGCGGGCGTCCGCGTCTCCCGGATTCTGGTCGACGTACGCCTGTGTCTCAGAAATATCGGCATTCACTGTCTGCAGTTGCTTCTCGTAGGTGGTTCTCATTGCCGGAGCCCGGGTCGAAACCACGCTGAGGAACTGTTCATCGTCGGAAGGAGCGCTTTCAATAGTTGGCTCCGAAGAGGGGCGATTGTGCGCTACCACAGAGGCATCAGAAGCCGGCTTTTTCGCGCCTACCAAACTTGCCGCGACATCCACTGATTGGGCGGGAGCCGCCGCAGCCTCAGTTGCGCCTGCAGGGGGCGCTGCGTTGACTGGAGCTGTAGCAGCTTGTGGTAGTTGATTTGACGCCTGTTGCGACGGCTGATGTTTTACGAGATAAGTTCCGGCAACCAACAATACCGCTGCGACTGGAACCAGCCACGAAAGCGACCATCGAGGACGAGGCGAAGTGCGTACCAAACTCGGTCGATACGTCGACCGGTCCGTCGCGGGGTCTTCTTCTCGAATCAGGCCTTCGGAGCGTAACTGGGCGGCGATGCGTAGCCACAATAGTGGAGATGGTTCGTGGGCAGCGGCCAGTTGGGGCGCCTCACTCGTGATGGACCTTAAGTCCGAAACCAACTCGGAGCAGTCCGAACATCCCTTGAGATGACTCTGAAAACCGGATGGAAGGGAGCCATCGACTGGAACATCGAGAAGATCGGGCAAAATCTCTTGCACTTCTAAGCACGTCATAACCAAACTCTCCCCAAAAATGCTGCTTGCTCCGCTATGAAATCTTGGCCTGTTCGGCTCTCATGAACTTCAAAAAGTCCCGCAGCTTTAAACGCGCCTTGTGCAGCTGCGACTTACTATTACCTATCGAGCAACCAACGATTTCCGCGATCTCGTTGTGCTCAAACCCCTCAACATCGTGTAACACGAATACCGTTCGGTAGCCCGGCGGAAGCTTATCGATCGCGCGCTGCAATTGCAACCGGTCGATCGACCCTGTCAATTTCAGATCTTTGGTTCCAAACTCTTTTCTGGGAGCTTCATCGTCAGCTTCCAGCGTTTCCTCGAGCGAAACCACCGGCAAACCTTTTTTGCGAAGCTGCATTAAAACCACGTTCACCGTCATGCGGTGAAGCCAGGTTGAGAAGGCAGATTCGCCGCGGAAAGTTCCAATCTTGCGATAAAGCTGAAGAAATGCTTCTTGGGCCAAATCTTCGGCTTGCGCTGGATTCGAAACCATCCGCAAACACAGCGAATAGACTCTACGCTTGTGCATTTGATATAGGGTTTCGAAAGCTGCTTCGTTCCCTACCTTCGCCTGCTCAATCGCCTCTGCTTCAATTTGTCGTTGCTTTTGGTCGGTCAAGTCGCCTTTTCCGGCCGCTGGTGTTTGAGATGCGGCTTCGAACTCTTTTCGTTGTACAAATTTGCCGAGACTGTTCCCTAAAGTTCCTAATCGATGCTTTATTTTTCAGAATACCAAAAACTGTAGCCTGAACAGCCTTCCGCGTTCAAGGCGCCCCCGCATCCTCCCCAAAATAGGCAGCTTGAAAACCGGCCCGAATTCAGCCCAAAATGGGCCCGTCTCGTTGTTGGGGCCGAGATCTTCGGCTTGAAAGAGCCGACTATCCTATCAATGCCCCAACTTCAGCCTGAAAGAGCCGACTATCCTATCAATGCCCCCACTTCAGCCTTGTCCCTCTGCGGCTTTCAAGCGATCTGACGTCTCGAACTTCCCGATGATCCGGCACTTAAGATGGCAAAACTCACCACTGGGAATCCAGCAATTGAAAAAGATGCCTTGGCGACCTGTTGTCAGAGGATGAAATTCCTTTGCCCGAAGTTACAGTGCGGGTATCTGATGCCTGGAAAGTGATCGCAAGAAGATAACAGATTCTCTGTGGGCTTCGGCGGGAAAAAGCCGCCGGTCATTGTCCGAGTTGACCCCAACGAGGGCAGGGCGAAGAGATGCCCCTGGCCCACGATCAGGTTGGGGCCAAGGGCTAGACCTGCAGACAAAGATTAGATCTTTCCAGTTTTGCCGCTGTACTTCACGTCGCCATTCTTTTCGTTTTCACGATTGACGTCGTCGTTGGTGATGGTGCGAGAAGCCTTCTTGCCTGCTATCGGTTTCCCCATCGATTCCGCGGCGGAATTTTCAAACCCTCCGCTGAAAAAGCCCCATTCCACGCGGCCCTCTTCTTTTTCGCCCTTTTCATCGCGGGCTTCGCGCGTGTGTTTTTCCATGCCTTCGCGGATCATGACCTCACGCACCATCTCTTCGTGCATTATGCCGTCGTGCATTTTGCGGTTGTCGTGGCCAATATTTTCCGGAGCCAGGCGAACTTCGGGGCCAATGAGCGGCGCCCCGCCCTGATACCAAACGCCAGTTGAATATCCGGAGCTAGTCGAACCTTGCGTTTCCGAGAGGGTGGAATTCGTTGCGCCGGCGACCAAGCCTGGAGTTGCGTTGCTCGCGCCCGCCGAATTGGGTGAAACCTGCTGGAAAGAAAACTCCGGTGTCGTCACCATCGGAACGTAGGGGCCGCATCCGTAGCCGCAAAAACCCTGGCGGGCTCCTTGTTGTGCAAAGACGGTTGCCGCCATCAAAATTAAGGTGCTCAAGATCAAATAGGGTCGCATTCTGCCTCCACTGAACTTACTGCTATGTATGGCGGAGTGCAGTTCTCTGGCCAGTTGTGCGCAGGCGGACGCTCCTAATATCTTCGGCGATATCCTGCGATATCGGGTGATTCCGTGCGTTTCCTACAGACATGCGAACGGTACCGAGTGAAAACGGCTGCGCACAAGGTGCAACCCACCTGTAAGCAGGCAGCACCTCCAATCGGCTTAACTCCCAACAAATCGGGCGTATAGACTTCTGGCAACGGCGGTGTCGACCGTCCCCTTAATGATGGCTCGCCCGTCAGGGAATAACGTCATCTCATACGGATCCCGCCAGAATTTCAGTACGAATTCGTTGTGGCGCACGGTGCCGTGGGGAGTGAGCAATCCGCTCAGTTGGTCGAAATCGACAGGGCGCTGGCGTTCGTGAATCTGGACCGAATTTCTGCCGCACAAGGTGATGTGTGGGCGGCCTTCACCTGCCAGGTGTACGTAGTCTCCCAGGCAAGCACGGCAGTCTTTACGAGGCTTCGCGGACGAAATCTCAGCGTGCTCGTTGCTCCAAATGTCCCACGAGAGCAGGGTCCGGCGCATCGTAGCGCGTGCATCCACCAAAAATTTCAGTGCTTCAGCCGAAGCGATCGCAGCAATTAGCCCGACAGCTGAGCCCAAAATTCCCGATGTTTCACAAGTCTCGACTGCTCCTCGTGGCGATTGCGGAAAGATGCAAGCCAAACAAGCCGTTTCCGAAGGCAGAATATTCATGGTGACGCCAAAACTGCCCACGGCGGCGGCGTAAATCCATGGAAGCGCATGTTTCAATGAATGGTCATTAATAAGGTAACGAGTTTCAAAATTGTCGGTCCCGTCGAGCACAAGTTGCACGCCCTCGAGCAGGGAACGGATGTTCGTGGGAGTGAGGTCGGCCACGTGAGGTTCGACCACGATTTGAGAATTGAACTTTGCAATCTGGCGCGCGGCGGCGATCGCTTTTGGAACGGATTCACGCGCATCGGCTTCGTCAAACAAAGTCTGTCGCTGGAGGTTGCTCGGTTCGACATAGTCGCGATCGATGATGCGCAACGTACCCACGCCAGAGCGCGCGAGCAAAGAAGCGACGGAAGATCCGGTCGCCCCGCAGCCGACAATCGCGACGCGAGATTCGGCTAGCTTCTGTTGGCCTTCGCTTCCTATGCCTTTAAAAAGGACTTGCCGCGAATATCTGTCGTCCATGTCGGGTTTCATTTTCTAAGAATGTGGCGGGCACTTGCACAGGCGGATAACCTCGGCAATTACCCGTCGCCCGCGTCGTAACCAGTATTATAGATTCCGTTCATCAACTTTCAGTCCAGCGAGCAACGAGTGCGGTCAAGCGCTTCATCGAACCCGAAAAATGTCATGGAGCCCGAGATTGAGTTGACTGGACGATTGCAGGCGATAAAAGTACCGCGGATGGCATTCGCGCTGTCGATTTTGTTCTTGCTTGCTCAATGCGTCACGAGCCGCGCCTTCGCCTCCCAGCAGGTGCGCGGCTTGACTCAAGAAGCTTCTCCGCCGCTAGCGGCCATTACGCCTTACGTCGGATTGGCCATCGATGAAATACAGTTTCCGGGCGTTCCCGCTGACGATATTTCTTCTCTAATCTCGTCCACGACTTTGAAAGTCGGCGAACCTCTGACACGCGACAATCTGCACGACGCCATGAAAGCTCTGTTTGCCACAGGACGCTTCTCGGATATTCAAGCCGAGGTGGATAGGACGAATACGGCCGGCGTCCGCCTTCGTTTCTTGACGGCCGCTAATTTTTTTGTCGGAATGGTGACGATTCAAGGAGTTTCAACGAATCCCTCCGCAAACCAGCTTGCCAGCGCAACCCGTCTGCAACTTGGAGAGCTCTATACCGCGGAAAAAGTAAAACACGCGCTGGAAGGCGTCCAGCGAATGATGGAGGAGCAAGGCCTTCATCGATCGAAGGTTACGGTATCGGAGCAGCGCGACCCGCAACAGACCCAAGTCAATTTTATTTTTCGTGTCTTTCCAGGACGCCGGGCGATGATAGGAGAGATCAGTCTCCAAGGCGACGCCGGCTACAACCTGCAACAAATTAAGGACATAGCCAAACTTCACTCCGGGGATGCGGTGTATTCGAATCGTATCGCTCGCGCGCTCCAGCGTATTCGCAAGCGATATCAAAAGCAAAACCGCCTTCTCGCACAGGTTGAGGTAGCAAATCGCGATTACCGCGCAGACCGAAATACTGTCGACTATGCCTTGCGCGTCGATCGAGGCCCGATTGTTGAAATTGCTGCCGAGGGCTTCAAGCTGACACAGCACGTCTTGAGAAGACTGGTGCCGATCTTTGAAGAAGGCGCGGTCGACGATGACCTTCTGAACGAGGGGCGGCGAAACATTCAAAATCATCTGCAAACGCTGGGCTACTTCGAGGTCGGAGTCAGCGTAAACCAGCATAATTCGCTGGATGGCAGAAACGTCCAAATTGTTTATGCCATCACTCCTGGCGATCGCCACAAGTTGGCGGCGATTCATATCCTCGGCAATCGTTTTTTTTCAGATACGCTGATTCGCGCCCGGATGCAGGAACAACCGGCGGGTCGCCTTTTCAGCCATGGCCGCTACAGCGAAGTTCTGCTGGAAGAAGATGTGGCGAGAGTTCGGCAGCTCTACCAGGCCAGTGGTTTTCGGCAGGCGGAGGTCACGAGCAAACTGGCCAGAAATTATGAAGGAAACGACTCTCTTCTCGCGATCGACATAACCGTGAAAGAGGGGCCGCAGACGCGCGTGGCGTGGGTGCGCATCGAGGGCGGCTTCACTTTGCCTTCCGAACAGCTTCCGGAAATCTCAACGGCCGAGGGCCAAGGTTTTGACGAGTCGAGTTTGGCGGAAGATCGAGATTCGATTTTAAGCAAGTATTTCGATCACGGATTTCCGAACGCCTCGGTGGACGTTGCATACGTTCCGGTCGAGTCTACCGACAGCCTGCCCCGCGTTGGAGTAACGTTCTCCATTCACGAGGGCGAACAGTTTTTCGTAGACAGGGTCTTTCTTAACGGCCTGCACTACACCCGCGCGGGCGTTGCACGCCGCGAAATGCGTGTTCAGCCAGGAACCCCTCTCAGCCAGCAGCAGTTGCTTGAAAGTCAGCGCCGCCTTTATGATCTGGGGCTGTTCAAGCAAGTTGATACCGCCCTCCAGAACCCGGAGGGCACCGAACCCCGCAAGAACGTGCTGGTCACGACGCGGGAGGCGGAAAGATATACCTTCGATTATGGGATCGGCTTCGAATTCCAGACAGGCCAACCGTCCTCAGGGACGAACCAACCACTCGGCCAGACCGGCGTGAGCCCGCGAATTTCGTTCGGAGTGAGCCGCATTAACGTGGGCGGGCGTCACCAGACGCTAACCATGAAGACCAACCTTAGTAATCTGCAGCAGCGGGGATTGATTAATTACGACATTCCCAAGCTCCTGAACAAAGACCTGCGCTTTTCCGCAACTGCGTATTACGACAATACCGTCGACGTCTCGACCTTCACCTCCCAAAGACTGGAAGGCACGTTGCAAGTGTCGCAAGTTCTATACAAAGTTCCTGACAGGGACTTGACGACCATGACCTACCGCTTTAGCTATCGACGAGTGGAGGCCAGTAACATTGAGGTTACGACGAACCTGATCCCGCTACTCTCGAAGCCCACAAGAGTAGGCGAGCCCAATTTTCTCTACATCCGCAACCGTCGCGATAACGATCTGGAGAGCACGCGCGGCAACTACACCACGATTGAAGGTGGAGTCGCTTCCGGCTATTTCGGATCCGAGGCGGATTTCAGCCGGTTGCTGATCAAGAATTCGAGTTACCACACATTCTTTCGCAAGCGCAGCACCGGAAGAGGGTTTGTTTTTGCCCGCTCGACCACGGTTGGAGTTGAGAACCGATTCGGCGATACCGTTTCGCTCGATCCCTCGGAGTCCTTGTCACCAAATCAAACGCTTATCCCGCTGCCCGAACGTTTTTACAGCGGGGGCGGCAACTCTCATCGCGGATTCGGGTTAAACCAGGCTGGTCCTCGGGATCCCTTCACCGGCTTTCCAGTGGGTGGCAGCGCAGTGTTTGTCAACAGCCTTGAGATGCGTTTTCCGAATGTCCGCGTTCCCTTCATCGAAGACAATGTGGGCTTCACGCTTTTCCACGACATGGGAAACGTCTTTGCGCGGCCCCAAGAACTTCTTCCCAGCCTGGGGCGGGTGCGCCAGCCGAATGAGCAGGATTGTTTCCACTACACCACGCACCAGCAATGTAATTACAATTACGCGTCGCACGCGATAGGGTTAGGAGTCCGGTACCAGACGCCAATCGGGCCGCTGCGCTTCGATTTTGGATACAATTTAAACCCACCGTATTTTCCAGCTTTCACGAACATCACGACGAACCCCGCATCGGGACAGTCGGTTGGGCAATTTGGATATCAGCGGGCGGGTCATTTCAACTTTTCGTTTAGCGTTGGGCAGTCTTTTTAATGCAGAGCAAAAACTTGAGTTCGAATAGCAATCGCGGGTCTAGGCGCGGATTGAAGCGCGGAATCGCTGCGGTCGCCGCGCTCTGGGTCTTAAATATGACCTTATCCGTATCATCGCCAGCGGAGATCGTTGACCGGGTCGTAGCCAACGTTAACGGCCATGCAGTCCTGCTGAGCGATTGGGACGAGGAAGTGGCCTTTGAGAGTTTCTCGGATGCTCGCGATCCGAACTCATTCACCAGGGCAGATCGTTCATCCGCGCTTGACCGTCTGATCGATCAGGAATTGCTGCGCGAGCAGCTTCGTCCGGCTCAAGCCACGCCCCCGGAACAAATCGCGACACGGATAGCGGCGATTCGCAAACTCCATGCCGGGGCCGAAAAAGATGAAGTCTGGAAGGCTGAGTTAGAGCGCTTTGGGATGACACAGTCCTCGCTTGAGAAGCGAGTCGGCGAGCAGTTGGTGTTGATGAAACTGGTGAACGATCGTCTTCGCCCTTCGATTCAGATTGATCAGGAAGCGGTTGAGGCCTATTACAAAGATCACTTGGTGCCGGAGATGAGCCGTTCCGGAAGCGGCACCACTCCCTTGACCGCAGTTTCGGCAAAGATACGAGACTTGTTGGCCGAGAAGAGAATGAATGAGTTACTCTCGGGATGGCTGGCCAGTCTCCGCTCGTCAAGCCAGATCAACAGTTCCGAGCCCGGCTTTGGAGAGCGCACCCCTTGAGTGATTCGCCTCTGCCACAGCGGCGACGTATCTTGTGGAAGCTGCTGCTGCTGTTTTGCCTCTTCAGCTTAGTGGGATTTGGCGTGGTTGGCTGGTACGTCACAACGGACGCCTTTCAACAGAAAGTCCGCAGCCGGGTCGTGACCTCCATAGAAAAAATCACCGGCGGCCGCGTTGAATTGGATGAACTCCACATCACCCCGTTCCGCTTGCGGATTGATGCCCGCAACCTCACCATCCATGGGAGCGAGAAAGCTGACGAAGTTCCATTCTTCAAGGTCGACCGCCTGCAGGCCGAGTTGAAAATTATCTCGATCTTCAGCAAGACGATCGGGCTGCACTCGCTTTCGCTCGAGCATCCCGTGGCCCACGTCATCAATTACTCGGATGGCAGTACAAACGTGCCCAATCCCGGCGTCACTCTGTCGAATTACAAAGGGCCAGTCGAGCAACTACTCGAACTTTCAGTCGGCCATACCGAAGTCAATCATGGCGTGCTTCTGTGGGAAGACAATGCTGTGCCGCTCGATTTTGCCGCGCGCGATCTCAGCATATTTTTGAACTACTCGTTGTTGCGACGGCAATATGAGGCACGCGTCATGGCGGGGGCGGTCGACACCCGCATTAAGCGCTATCCATCTTTCATCTGGGGCACAGATGCTCTCATCGTGCTGGCTAAGGGGCACGCTGACATCAGCAGCCTAACGATCACATCGGGAAAGTCCGAACTTCACTTTGCCGGGCACTTGCAGGATTATCACCATCCCCAACTGAGCGGCGAATACCACGGAGTAGCTGACCTCGGCCAAGTTGCCTTCTTGACGAAGGAGATGGATTTGCGAAAAGGCAAGGCTCAGTTTGAAGGTAAGGGGTCATGGAACCTGCAAACGTTTTCCATGCAGGGCCGAGTGCAGGCGACGGACGTCGAGTGGGCAAACGGCAAACTGGCGACACGTAACTCGCGTGCCTTCGCAGGCTTCGCAATCACGCCACAGCGATTTCATGTGTTCTCCATAAAAGCGAACATGTTTGGCGGCGGAGAGCTGGCGGGGGATATCGACGTCAACAACTGGCAGGCCTCGGATCAAAAGCGCGCAACTGCCCGGAACGCACCTTCAGTGAAGGCCGCTGCGAACAGCGTTCAACGCGGGGCAATTCGATTGCTGGTCGCGGGTTTCCCAATCTTTCCGGGACTACAGCTGATCAGTTCCGCTGACCTTCCGCTTGATGGCATGGGATTGGTTGGCAACGCCACCGGCAACGTCGACGTTACGTGGGCAGGGGCGCTGGCAAATTCAGAAATCAAATTGAAATTGAATCTTGCGAACCCGCAGAAGGTCGCTTCCAATGAAATTCCGGTGCGCGGTGAAGTTGATCTGGTTTATCGCAGCACAAAAGATGACTTGGACGTAGCTCAACTCCATGCCGTCACTCCTGGCTCGGAGTTGACGGCGGCCGGCGATTTACTCGCAAATCCTTCTTTGCATTTCACGATTACGAGCCACAATGTGCGCGAGGTCGCTCCGCTACTCGAGGCGGCGGTCAAAGAGCGCAACCTGCCTTTCGCAGTACACGGCTGGGCGACGCTGAGTGGAAACGCCAGCGGTAAGCTTTCCACAATGTCGATGAATGGAAACCTGGCAGCTTACGACTTCGATGCCAGGCTGCCCGCGACGCAGAGGCTTGCTGCGCGCACAATGCATTGGGACGCGATGTCAACCGCTCTTCAAGTTTCTCCGAGCTACCTTGCGGCCCATAACGGAGTTGCGGTCCACAATCGCACCAGAGTTCGATTCAATGCGAAAGCGTCCTTGAGCCGTGGGATTATCGCGGCGGACGATCCGATTGCATTCGATTTTGACATTCGCAATGTGGATGTGTCCGAGGTTAACCAGTTGGCTGGGCTGACACAGCCCATCACTGGGATCTTCAACATCACGGGCAACCTTTCCGGAACCAGAAGTGGTCTCGTCGGGGAAGGGCACATTGATCTACATAACGGGAGCGCCTATGGAGTCGCGGTTCCGACGCTGGTGAGCGATTTACGCTTGACGGATAGCGAACTACAGTTCAGCGGCGCCCATGTAAGCGTTTTAGACGCGGAACTGTCGGGAGGAGGAGCGTTGAGCACCGCCGCTCCGATCGGTTCACCTTCGGACTGGAAGAAAAGTCCATTTCGAATGGACGTCGACGGGAAAAACTTTAGCCTTTCTCATATTCCTCGATTGCAGGATATTCGTGCTAAGCCGGACGGAGTCGCCAACTTTACTCTTCAGGCTAGCGGTACGGCGGCAGAGCCAGTGTTCGAGACGCATATCCATCTTACGGATCTGACTCTGGAGAAAGAGCGAGTCGGAAATTTTTCTATCGATGCAACGACCCATGGCAGGCGGCTTGATGTAGACGCACATTCAGAGTTCGTCAAAGCCGGATTGAAGATCGCGGGTAATGTCCAATTGGAGCGCGACTTTCCTGCGGATCTCAATTTGACGTTCAATAACTTTGATACGGATTCGCTGCTTCGCATTTACTTTCCGGGGAAAAGTTTAGGGCAGTCGCGAGTTGAGGGTTCATTGCACCTGCAAGGGCCGCTTCGTGATCCGTCGGCCCTCAAGGCGAGCGCCGAAATTCAGACTTTTAATGTTGATCTCGAGCATGTGCATTTGCAGAACGTCGATCCCTTGCGCTTTGAGGTCGCCGATCAATTTCTCTCGCTTAAAGATTTTCATCTCGCAGGCAGCGGAACCGACTTCACCGCGCGTGGCGAGGCGCACTTAGCAGGGCCGAGGGAGTTGAATCTGAAGATGGACGGCTCGGTCAACATGGGTCTGCTGCACTCCTTCAATCAAAAAATTCTGTCGCGGGGAAGTCTGGGCATCAATCTAACCGCGCAGGGCAATGCGTCAGAACCGCTACTCCGCGGGCGATTGGAGGTCAAGAATACTTTTATCAGCCATAACGACTTTCCCAGCGGCTTGAGCGATCTGAACGGAACCTTATCATTCGACGGCCGCCGGATTCAGATTGACCGTTTGAGCGGAACTACGGGAGGAGGCACAATCGGTTTGACCGGGACCGCAACCTATCAATCCGGCGCTTTGCTGCTCGACCTCGGAGCGACCGCACAAGACGTCCGATTGCGATATCCAGCCGGAGTAAGTTCCACGGCCAACGCAAACCTGCGTTTGACCGGAAGCACAAATTCCGCTCTGCTGAGCGGAGATGTGGTGATCACGAAACTCGCGATCACTCCCGGATTCGATTTCGGAGCCTACGTCGAGAGTAGCCGCCAAGCCATCGTTCTGGCGAATACTGATAGCCTGCAAAACAGATTGCGGCTTGATGTTCACGTGGCAACGACTCCTGAGTTGCAAATGCAGACGGCGATTGCGCGACTTTCCGGAAATGCGGATTTGCGATTGCGAGGAACGGCAGAACGGCCGGCGGTTCTGGGCAGGGTAGAGGTGCTGGAAGGGGAAGTGACGTTCAACGGCACGAAATACAACCTCGACCGAGGCGACGTTACATTTGCAAACCCGGCGAAGACCCAACCCGTGATCGACCTTCAGGCGACTACGCGGGTTCGAGATTACGACATTACGGTTCAATTGCGTGGAGATGCCAGCGTTGCTAACGGGGTAAAAGTCACATGGCAATCGGAGCCGCAACTACCGGAGGCCGACGTCATCGCGTTACTTGCGCTCGGGCGCACCCAGGAAGAATCGGCGGCGGCGGCCCAGAGCGGAGGGTTCGGCTTCGGCGGTGACGCTTCGAACCTGCTCATCAACGAAGCTCTCAATAGCACCGTGAACAGCCGTCTACAGCGCTTGTTTGGCGCAAGTCGCGTGAAGATCGATCCGCAAGGCCTCGCTAGTGAGACCAACGTGATTCGCGGTCCGCAGGTGACGATTGAGCAGGAAGTCGCGAACAAACTTACGCTCACCTATAGCACCAACGTCTCGGTGTCGAACCAGCAAATCATTCAAGCGGAATATCACCTGACGCGCAATGTCTCGATTGTTGCGTTGCGTGATCAGAACGGCGTGGTCAGCTTTGACTTCAAATTACGACGGCGAAAGAAGTAAGGCTCGCCAGGCATTGCAGCCAAAGATGGGCTTCGCGAAAATGATGCACTTGACATAAGTCGCGAAACCAGCAACTCTAATTGTTTTTCGCAGCCTGCAAAAGAAACGGGGAGACGTAACCATTTTGCGAGTTCGAGTCTTTTATCACAACAAGTGCTTTGATGGCAGTTGCTCGGCTGCTTTATTTTCCCGTTTCTACCGGGAGCGGATTCGCAGCGATGTCGAGTTCGAATATTCCGGACTGCTGCATCGCGCCGGCGCTCTCTTCAACGAGAACGACTTTAGCGGCGACGAGAATGCGATCGTCGACTTTAAGTACTCCAATTCGCCGAAGATCAACTGGTGGTTTGACCATCATCTTAGCGCGTTTCTAACGCCAGCCGACGCTGCTCATTTCGAACACGACCAGAGCAATCAGAAATTTTACGATCCCGATTTCAAATCCTGCACCGGATTTATCGCGATGATCGCCGAGCAGCGCTTCGGCTTCGACCCGCGTCCGATTGCGGAATTAGTAAAGTGGGCCGACATCGTTGATGCGGCGATGTATGAGAATGCCCAATCCGCAGTCGAGATGAAGGCGCCAGCCATGAAGTTGACGATGGCCATCGAAGCTTCGCCGGACCCGGATTTTGTGAAAAAGATGATTCCGCTGCTCGCCTATCAGTCTCTCGAATCCATTCTAGACGAGCCCTTCGTCGCCTCAGTTTTGCCGCCTTTGCTGGAGCGTCATCGCCGATCTGTCGATGTTTTGAGGCAGCGTTCTACCGAGGAAGACGGCGTCATCTTTTTCGATATCAGCGACCTTGACCTCGAAGGTTACAACAAGTTCATCCCGTACTATCTGCATCCCAATTCGATTTACAGCGTTGGCTTGAGCAAGAGTTCTTTCCGGGTGAAGGTTTCTGTGGGATCGAATCCTTGGTCAAAACTTGAGCCGACGGTCAACCTGGCCAAAGTCTGTGAACGTTATGGCGGTGGCGGACATGCTCGCGTCGGAGCCATTTCTTTTGACGTGACTCAAAATGAGGTGGCGCGCAAAGCGGCGGCCGAGATCGTCGAAGAACTTCGTGCCAGCGTCCGTGAGCAGGGTTAGCGCATGTCGAAGAGCTTTTACCACAGGGTACACAGAGGGCCACAGGGGTAAAACGATCTATAAAACGATCTACCCGGTGTTCCTCTGGGTACCCCGTGGTGACAGGCTTTTTTCGGGACAGGCGTGGTCGATCCCACACTAAATCCTAGAAGACACAGCAAAGAAGTTCGTATTCACCGCCTTCGTACGGCTTGATCCCTATAGAATAAAACCTCACTTGACTGGCACAATTGACTCGTCCATCTCGGCTATCAAGCTCCAAGGAATGCAGAAAATCGTTCACGATCAGTCGCACGTCAAGGGCGTAAGGGCCGTTGCGACGCTGGAGTTGACCAAAGGAATCGCCGTACTGCTGGCGGGCCTAGGCATTTTCACTCTGCGCCATAAGGACATCTGGGGAATTACCGAGAGCTTTCTCGAATTCTTCCACGTCAACCCATACCACCACTATGTCGGGATTTTTATCAACCTCGTTTACCGGTTGAGCGACATGCATATGTGGAAGATTGCAGTGGCGGCGTCGGTCTACGTCACGCTTCGCTTTATCGAGGCTTACGGCCTTTGGAACATCCGACCGTGGGCAGAGTGGCTGGCAATTGCTTCCGGGTGTCTCTACGTTCCGTTTGAGATCGAAGACTTCTTGCGGCATCCTAATTGGCTTCGGCTTTCGATCATCCTCGTCAACGTCGGTATTGTGCTTTACATGATGATGTTAAGACTTGAAGCAGCTAAGCGGCGCCTGGCCGCCAGGCGTAAAGTTGAACCTGAACTACCGTTGTAAACTTCGCAGAATTCGCGCGTCGGCTAGCCTGCGAGCAATTTCAGGTTCCAATTCAGACGAAGCTTTCTTGCACAGTGCGTTCACCAGTCCTCTGAAGATCAATATGTGAACCGGGTAGAGGCTCCACCAGTAGAGCTCTCCAAGCAATCCTTTCGGCTCGAACCAGGCGCAGCAACGCACACGTGTTTTACCATTTGATTGTGGATCAAGAGTAAATTCCAACCATGCCCTGCCGGGGACTTTCATCGCGGCGCGCAAGACCAAATGCCTGTCTTTTTCAATTTCCTGCACAAACCAAAAGTCAAAGGAATCGTTTGCATTTAGCGTGGTCCGGCTGATTACGCTCTCCATTCCTACTCCACCGATCCAGTGATCGAACAATCCGCGAATGCGCCACAGACGGTTAGCGTAGAGATAACCGTTCGAACCGCCGAGTTGCGTGAGAATAGAAAATAAATTATGCGGCGACGCGCTGGTCTCCGCCTGGCGAACGTCACAGAGAATCCCATCCTTGCGCACAAAATAGTGCCCGGGTTTAGTTGGCAAATGATCTGTGACTTCCTCGTCTGGAAGTGTTCGGCTTAAGGCCTTTTCGATGGCTGCCTCGTAATTCATCGGACTTATGGTCGGGAAGATTTCCGAAGCTAGATTGCTTTTACAAATTACCTCGGTCCGCAAGCCTTCAATCAGCGGACGTGCAATCGAAGAGGGAATTGTCGTCACTAGACGCAGCCAGTATGAACTTAACCGAGGGGTGAGTACAGGCACGCGAATCAGCCAACGCTTTAAGCCGCGGGCTCGAGCATATTTCAACATCATGCTGCGGTAAGTTTCGATAGAAGCTCCGCCAATTTCGATGGTCTGACTCTTCGATTGTTCACTTTCGAGACCCGCCAGAAGATAGGACAGGACGTCATCAATCGCGATCGGCTGGATTCGAGTGATCACCCAGCGGGGACAGATCATAACCGGAAGACGATCGGTGAGGCAGCGAATAAGCTCGAATGACATGCTGCCATTCCCCACGATGATGCCCGCTTGAAATTCAGTAACCGGTGGTCCAAATTTCCGGAGTGTTTTCCCTGTTTCCTGACGGCTCTTCAAGTGCTTTGATACCTCAGAGGTGTTGGAGACAATGCCTCCGAGGTAGATAATGCGGCTGACTCCAGCATCCCGCGCCGCGGTCGCGAAATTCTCAGCGGCCTTTAGATCGAGCTCATGAAAATCTCCGCCAGCGGCCGCCATAGAATGAATGAGGTAATAAGCGACGTCGATGCCTTGCACTGCCTTCGCAAGAGAGCCTGGTCGTAACGCGTCAGCGGTGACAACTCGCACGTCTTTCAGAGACGGACTTGGTTTGCCATGTTCACGCCGAGTCATGGCAGTGACGTCGTGCCCAGCGGCGAGCAGAAGTGGGATCAATTTACTGCCGACGTAACCGCTAGCTCCCGAGACAAGCACTTTCATAGCAATCACCGACAAGAGATTTAGAAAAATGCCAGGGGAAAACCTTGCGAGCCCTCTCCCCTGGCTGGGGAAAACTGCAACTAATTTTCAGGCAGCAGCACCGCATCAATCGCGTGGATGACGCCATTCGACGCTTGTATGTCTGCGTTCAATGCCGTTGCGCCGTTTATAAGCAATGAGCCGCCGCTGGAACTTATTGATAGTTCCTGTCCGTTGAGCGTCTTGGCTGACGATATTTTCATGGCCTGCGCAGCCGACACACTGCCTGGAACCGCGTGGTAAAGAAGGATAGCCTTGAGAGTTTCTTTGCTCTCCGGTTTTAGCAGCGTGTTGAGCGTGTCCTCTGGCAGCTTCTTAAAAGCATCGTCGGTCGGGGCGAAGAGCGTGTAGGGTCCGGGACCTCTGAAAGTTTTGTCCAATCCGGCGGCGTGAACGGCTGCAATCAGAGCTTTAAACCTTCGCGCAGTCACGGCGGTTTGGACAATGTCCTTGCCGTTAGATTCCGCCGCGGGTAGGGGAACGCTCCCGAGTACGCCGAGAATTAGATCAAAGCTGGCTCCCTTCATGGTGTGATCTCCAAGTCTCTACTCGCTTAAATTTTTTTCATCAATTTCTGCATTAACTATAAAGAACATTTATTATCGTGGTGAGTAAATCGCAAATGCTTACTTAACTCATTTAATTGGCGGTTTAAAGGCAAAGCCAGTTTTGGACCTCCAGGAAAAATAGGGCGCAAATGATGAACAAAACGATCGAGGATGGACTGAAACCATACGGCTTAGGCGAGAAGTTGCGAACTTTGCGGCTGCGGAAAAGTATGGGTCTTGTAGAACTCGGCAAACATACCAGTCTCTCGGCGGCTATGCTTTCCAAACTGGAGCGAGGCAAGCTCTTCCCGACGCTGCCAACCCTGCTAAGAATTGCTTTGGTGTTTGGTGTCGGTCTGGAGTACTTCTTCACCGACGAGCGCAAACGGCATATCGTTGCTGTAGCTAGAAAGAATGAGCGGTTGCGCTTTCCGGACACGACGAGCGGCGGGAGCGCGGCCTACATTTTCGAAAGCCTGAACTTTAAAGCGACGGAGCGAAAGCTGCATGGCTTCTATGCTGAGTTCGAACCGATATCTTCCGAGAAGTCGCGCCCCCATCAGCACCCTGGGGTGGAATTGCTCTATTTGATATCCGGCAAGCTCGACCTCACCATCGGCTCCGAATTAATCGCGGTGGAAGCAGGGGATGCGGTCTATTTTGATTCCACGGTGCGACACAGCTACCATCGCGCCAGTAAGACTGCTTGCTCTGGAATAATTGTCACGACGTGATCGCATCGCTCGCCTCCCGGTTGCAGACCTGCACGCTACTCGTTGAGCGAGCAGCCGCAGTCTGCCGGTGGTACGTGCGCCTTTAGAAAGTCTGCAATCCGCTTGTAGGCATCGATCTGATTGTCGACCTTGGCAAAACCATGCCCTTCGTTCTCGTAAACCTTGTATTCAACTACTCCGCCGCGCTTCTTCACCGCATCGACAACTTGCTGAGACTCCGTTTTCGGACAACGAGGGTCGTTGCCTCCGGCCAACAAGTAGAGCGGAGCCTTAATGCGGTCGATGAAGTTAATCGGCGAGCGATCTTCATAGAGAGCTTTATTTGTTACCAGATCGCCCATGGTTGCGAGATCGGACTGTTGCAGTATAGGGTCTTCGTTTTTTATCTCCGTGAACCAGTTCACGAACGGCACAATCGGAACTCCCGCGGCCCAGGTCTCGGGAGATTTCGTGACTCCCATCATGGTCATGTAGCCGCCGTAACTGCCGCCCATCAGAATAAGTTTTTTAGGATCGACGTATCCAGTCTGCTTGATCCAGTCGGCGGCGCCTAGAACGTCCTGCAAGTCGCCTCCGCCCATATCGAAAAGATTTGCCTGTTGAAATTCTTTTCCATAGCCAGTAGATCCTCGGTAGTTGGGAGCGATCACCAGATAGCCTTGATTGACCATGTACTGCACGAAGCGACCGAAGCTATTGATCGTTTGCGCGGTGGGGCCGCCGTGAACGTAAACGATTGCCGGATGCTGTCCGTTGCGCGGCAAATTGTACGGCGTGTAAACGAAGGCGGAGATCGTCCATTTGCCGTCCTTGCTTGGGTAATGGACGAGCACAGGTTCGACCATATTTTCCGAGCGCACACCGCCGACGAGTGAGTGAGTAAGCTGGCTTGAGATGATTGTCTCGGCGCCTTTCTGACTTGGCAAAGTGGCAACCCATAGGTCGCCGGCGGCGGTCGGTCCATTATGGTTGTAAAGAATCCGTGATCCGTCACGAGTGAATGGTGATGGATTACCGGACACATAGTTCACCCCTTTAGGCAGCGGCAACGCCGTCGCTTTCCTCGAGGTGAGATTGTGAACGTAGATGTCGCTATTTCCGTCGACGTTTGCGGTGTAGAGAAGAGACTTTCCGTCGGGTGAAAAGTGCTCGCCGGAAATCTCCCACTTATCTTGTGTCAGCCAATCAATTTTCCTGGTGGCGATACTAAGAAGCCCGACGTTGTCGTATCCGTTTCCGGCATTGGAAGTGATCAGGATTGTGCTTGCATCAGGCGAGACGTCGTTCGCGGAGTAGGTACGCTCCCCGTCGTGCGGGGTAAGGAGCAAACTTTTCGCGCTGGCCACGTCGACTGAAAAAATGTTTGCATCCGTACCTTTGGATTGGCCCTGGGTGTAGACGATGAATTTTCCATCCTGCGCCCAGATCGGCGAAACGTTCATTCGGTCGTTAGCGGTTCCCGTCGTCAGTTGCTTCGCCTGCCGTAGCACCGTGTCGTAGACGTCGATCTCATACACGGAAGAGGTCTTCGGCTTCACCATGTAGGCGAGATAGCGCCCGTCGGGCGACCACGCTGGGCTCTCTTCTGCAATCTCGCGGGTGTTGGTGAGGTTTACGATCTGGCCCGTCTTGGGAGATACGAGAAAAATATCCCACTGCTCATCGCCTTCGTAGTCTGACATGTAGGCGATCCATTTGCCGTCAGGTGACCACGACGGACTGGTCTCGCGTTCGTCGCTCACTGTGAGTTGTGTGGGCCATCCTCCGTCGGCGGGCACCATCCAGAGATTGTTCCGCCCGCTCATGTTGCTGATAAAGGCGACTGTCTTGCCGTCCGGCGCCCACGTGGAACCGCCGACCTGACGTGTCATATACAGCTTTTCGATGGTGAGGCTCTTCTCGACTTTAGCGTCGGGCTTGGAAGTAATCTGCTTTGGATCGGTAACGGCAGCAGGCGCGGGCAGAGTTTGGGACGTGGCCACGAGACTCATGATCACGACCATAGCAAAGAGAATCAGAGTTCGCATTGTTCCTCGATGAGAATCTAGCTTTTACTTGTAAGTGCTGCTACTCAATAGCGACATAGTAATCGTGTTCTTCCCATCGGGAGGCGTTCTTCCAATAGAACGTAAACATGATACGGCTACCAGAAGGCAATTTCTCGCTCGGCAGATCTACGAATTGCAGGTTCCACCCGCTTTCTTGTGAAGCGGTGTCGGTTACCGTCTTCCAACCGTCAACGCTCCAGTGGACCAGAGCCGCGTCCATCAGAAGAATTCGCAAACCTTTGCCGCACGGCATAGTTCGGATCTTGTTGTTGAAACGCCAATTGAAATATTTTCCGGACACCTTGGCTTTCAAATAGCGTTCGGCGGTTTGCGGCGGCTGATCGAAGATTTTGCAATCCGATAGCGAGCGCCGCAGCTTGATGTATTCGGAATGCGCCCAAACCAGCGGGCAAGCTGATCCCGTTCCTTTTCCGACGAACAGCTCGCGTTCTGGAATATCTTTCACATCCCAGACCTGCTCAGGGATGAGTCGAGTTGCGCCAGTCGAATTCTCCATCACCGCCAGCAATGCCTCCGCCGACGGGATGCGCCCCGCTGCCACCTCATAGTGAGCCCTCTCGCCCGCGAGAAGGGGCCATGGACGGCCGATTCCAGATCCGTCGAATGGCGAGCCGTCTTCGTGCTCGCCGTAGCCGTCGCCGTTGTATCGGTACCACGCCGGCCCTTGCGGGAGTTTCACGCGCAGCATTTCGTCAATTACTTTAATCGTGTTCACGATTCTGGGATCGTCGAAGGCACGCAAGCCGAAGCGCACGAGCGCGAGCGCGTCAGGGCTGATCACCTTGATCGCGGCATTTCTCGACCCCTCGGGCGGTCGATTTTTGATTGGAACGAAGCCTTCTAACGGAGAAGCGGCCCCATCCCCATCTGAATCTGGAGGCGTGATGCGTACGTAATAACCCTGCACGCCAAGCTCGCGGGCCAAGTCCGTATTCATTGCGTACGTCCATCGTTCTATGTTGTCGTTCCATGTATCCGCCATCTGGCGTAGGAATTCGGCTCGTTCGGGCTCGCCAACAGACTCAGCCATCTCGGCCGCGACCAGAAGTCCGGAAATTTCCGCCGCCAAAGTGAAGGGAGAGTAGCCGCCGTCTTCTTCCCATCGATCCTGCTGCGTGACGGGGCCGTTCGCGACAATGAATTCCGCCGCTTTTCGCACCATCGGCCACCAGCGCTTGTTGTCTCCGTAACAGCGCGGCGCCTCGCGGCGCAGCAGATCGACCAAGAGTATGGGGAATGCGGTCTCGTCCATCTGAAGACCGTTCCAGTAGGGGCGCCCGTCGAGCCACATGTTCTGTGCCCAGTGGCCATCCGCCTCCTGCGTGGATTCCAGATAGTGCAAAACACCTAACGCCTCGTCGTACGCGCCGGCCGCCAGTAGGCCCCCGGCATTCTCGACCAGATCGCGTGGCCACACCAGGTGATAACCGCCAAGGTCTTCGTCGCCCTTGTTAAATCCCCAGGGGATCGAAAGGCTGGCGATAATGCCACCAAGAAAATCTTTAGACTCATGGGTGCGCAGGACCGCTACACTGGCACGATAAAGGTCATTCTCCCGCGGTGACTCATCAAGTTTCTTCAGCTTTAGTTGCCAATTCTGCCACTGTAAAACGTAATCCTCGCGGATACTGCGGTATGAAGTGAGAAGGGAAGAGACGGCTTGCTGTCCGGCTTCGGCCCAGCTGCCGCCGAAGCCAAGCGAAAGGATGAACTCCCCCTTGCAAGCCGCGAGATCGATTTCTGCAGTGAGAGCAATATTGCCGTTTTCTGCGTGATCGTATTCCCATTCCATCTGAAAATGTTGTGACAAATCCTGCCACCCATCCGACTCCCCGACGAACCCGACCGACCGCTTTAGAAACGGCGTCGAAGACGCCAACGCCAGCGTGAGCGGACCACGAGAGGCGTACAACATTTGCTTGCCTTTATAGTCGCCAACCCATCCCGTGTTTCCATAGCCGTTGTTGCCGAGATGAGGGGCTAGTAGCGCATAAACACGATAGTCTTCGAGCTTGCCCTGCAAGGGGACGAATCGTATTTTTTGTAGAACAACATTACGTACCGGATCGGTGAGGACCTCTTTCTCGATTCGGTATCGATTGTTGAACTCAGTATTGGCTAGTTCGTAGGCAGGAACTCCGGACTCGAAGGGAACGTTCTGATATGTACAGTGCCGCTTCTCGTCCGAAAAAAACGAGCGGCCGTCAGTGACGATAAGTCCAAAGTCTCGGGTGCAAGCTTGATCGACACGCGGAAAATAAATCTCATCGATAACGCCGTGGCTGAGCGTGAACCACACTCGACTACTAAGATTCAATGCTGTGCCGACTCCGGTTTTGGCACTGGACGTCCAACGCGGTTCAATTCCTGGCCATCCCGGAGCGTATTTTGGTTGATCACTCAAGCGTTCCCCCTACAATGCAAGCAGTGTGACAGATGATGATAATTCGCGCTCGAAGTTTCGCCGAGAGTAGCCAAGAGGCATCTAAACCAGCTCATGACTTCGCTCTGTGAAAACGAGATTTATCGATCAACTGAGAAATTGATTCGACCGGCACCATTCCTCGAGCGTTTCCCGAAATTGTTCCTGATATCGCTTCTGCTACTGGGATCGAGCTTGACGCACGCTTCAACCGCACTTCCTTCCGCGTCGCTTGATCGTGGATTTTTACGTCTCTACGATCTGAACTTCTCCGCGGCCCAAAGTGAGTTCGAGGCATGGCAAAAGCTGAATCCAGAAGATCCAATGGGCGCGGTTAGCGAAGCGGTTGGCGTTTTATTTTCTGAATTCAATCGTCTGGGCGTGTTGGAGGCTCAGTTTTACGAAAGCGACTCCGTATTTGCCGCTCGAAAGTCTTACCAGGCCGACCCCGCTCAGCGAACACGATTCGAACAGCAACTGGATCGCGCGGAGAAGATGGCAAAGGCGAACCTGGCTAAAGACGGGCGCGATCTCGACTCCCTTTTCGCGATGACGCTTTCGAACGGACTACGTTCCGACTTTGCCGCGCTAATCGAGAAGCGCAACGTTGCCTCGCTCCACTTCACAAAAGAGGCCACAAGCTGGTCGCAGCAATTCTGTCCGCAGATCCGACTTGTTACGACGCACACTTGGCTGGCGGTGTGAGCCGTTACATCATGGGTTCCATGGCCGCTCCGGTTCGCTGGGTGCTTCGCATGGGCGGCGTTGCCGGCGACAAGCAGCGCGGCATCGCAGAATTGCAAACAACCGCGGCCCAAGGTCACCTGTTGGCGCCGTTTGCAAAAGTTCTGCTCGCAATCGCTTATGTGCGAGAGGAAGACATTTCGCGCGCTCGCGAGTTGCTGACCGGCTTACAGCGCGAATTCCCCCACAACACGCTCTTCGGTAGCGAACTTGCGCGACTCGACAAGAGTGGCCATTAAGAGTGGCGGTGTTGTCACGCTTACGGGCGAATCTCTCAACCGGTTTGTAACCTTCCTGTAACACTCCTCGAATACAAATAGCGTGGATACTTAAATTTACATTTACGAGGAGCTACTAGTGATCCAACGCATCGCAGTGCTGTTAACAGGTCTACTGCTCGCACTCCCGCTTTCAGCGCAGACCACCACCTTGAATGGAGCGGGCGCAACCTTTCCGTACCCCATGTATTCGAAGTGGTTCAGTGAATACAACAAACTGCATTCGGATGTGCAGATCAACTATCAGTCTATCGGCAGCGGCGGTGGCATTCGCCAGGTACTGAATGGAACCGTAGATTTCGGCGCAAGCGACGGCCCGATGACGGACGAGCAACTCAAGCAGGCGAAAACGAAAGTTCTGCATATTCCGACCGTAATGGGCGCGGTTGTGCCGGCGTACAACGTTCCCGGCGTTACCGGCGAGATCAAATTTACTCCAGAAGCTCTGGCTGGAATTTTCCTCGGTAAAGTTACTAAATGGAATGACGCGGCGATCACCGGTTCAAATCCGGGAATGAAATTCCCGGATCAACCGATCATCGTGATTTACCGTTCCGACGGTAGCGGCACTACTTTCATCTTCACCGATTATCTTTCGAAGGTGAGCAAAGACTGGGCTGGCGGCGTAGGCAAGGGTACTTCCGTGAAGTGGCAGATTGGGATGGGCGGCAAAGGTAACGAAGGCGTCGCAGGACAAGTCCGGCAACTTCAGGGATCGATTGGCTATGTTGAATTGATCTATGCAGTCGAAAATAAAATCACGTACGGTTCGGTGAAGAATGCCGCTGGTAATTTCGTTAAAGCATCGCTCGAAGGCGTTACAGAAGCCGCTGCCTCTGCTCCGGCGATGCCGGCTGATTTCCGCGTTTCGATAACCAATGCACCGGGAAAGACGGCCTATCCAATCTCCAGCTTCACCTGGCTGTTGATCCCTGAGCAGTCGAAGGATCCAAAAAAGGGAAAGATCATTGCCGATTTTCTAAACTGGATGGTCACGGACGGCCAAGCCATGACTACGCAACTCAGTTACGCTCCGCTCCCATCCAATGTCGCTGAGAAAGTGAAGGCAGCAATCAAACAAGTGAAGTAAAGCGAAAAATCCTAGCAGGCCAGCGACTAAAAATCTGGTCCCATCTCGAGCTTTCGAGGTGGGGCCAACTTTTTTGTTGAAGCTAACTGGCAGCGAAAGGGAATTGCCTTGAGGGGGTGTCGGTTCGTGTTGGCGGTCTGCGCAACAAGCCGCCCCGACCGGACGCATTTCTATTCTTGATATACTGGTGAAGTTAGGCCCCTGCAGTGGTACCGCTCGTTACGAATCCCAACTGCTAGCCAAACCAATAAACAGAGCGTCTTTTACCATGTCTCGAAAGCCCCTTAGTCGACCCGCAACGCTTTTGAATCGCGAAGCTTCGTGGTTGAAATTTAACTTGCGTGTCCTCGAAGAAGCCCACGACCAGCGCAATCCGCTGCTTGAGCGAGTAAAGTTCCTTTCCATCTCCGCCAGCAATCTTGATGAATTTTTTGAAGTTCGCGTGGGCGGACTTCTGCAGCAGATTGAAGATGGCCACAACTCGATCACTCCAGACGGCTTGTCCATGGTGGAAGAGCGGGAACTGATAAAGGAGCTAAGCCACGATTTCGTCGATGAACAGTATTCCTGCTGGAACGAGGGCCTGCGGCCTGCATTGATACAGCAGGGAATTCGTGTTCTTGGGATAGACGAACTCGATGGCGAAGCGCTCGATTTCGCCAATTCCTATTGCGAGCGCGAATTAGATCCACTGTTAACGCCCGTCACAGTCGATCCAGCCCATCCGTTTCCTCGCGTCATCAATAAGGCTCAGTGCGTCGCGTTACTTCTCCGCCGCCGCCGCCGGTCGTCGTTGACTTACACCGGAGTTGTGACCGTGCCTCGCGCCCTTCCGCGCCTCGTACGGCTTCCGTCCCAAGGAACGATCGACTACATCTTTCTCGCCGATTTGGTCGTTTACTACGCAGCGCAGGTTTACAAGGGCTACGACATCGTCTCCTCGGCAGCGTTTCGTGTGACCCGAAATAGCAACCTCTATCTGCAAGAAGAAGAATCCCGAAACCTTCTTGAATCGGTCCGCACCGAGTTGCACAACCGGCGCAAGGGCGACGCGGTGCGAATGGAAATTGACTCGGCGGCTAACCCGGAAATCATCGAACGTCTGGGAACGGTGTTCGAGCTCGACCCGTGGCAGATCTTTCCGGTGAACGGGCCCGTCAATTTGTCACGACTGATGAACATCTATGAGGAAGCTCCGCGCCCCGAGCTCAAGTTTCGAGCCTTCGTACCGAGAGAGCTACGCCTCACCGCCAAATCTCACGATCTGTTTGAAGAATTACGACGACACGATGTCCTGCTCCATCATCCCTACGATTCGTACGAGGCGGTGACTTCTTTCATTCAATCAGCGGCTGAGGATGACCGGGTTCTATCGATCAAGCAGACTCTCTATCGCACGAACGAGCATTCGTCGATTGTCCCGTCCTTGATGGCGGCGGCTGCACACAAGGAAGTCACGGCGGTGGTCGAACTGAAAGCTCGTTTTGACGAGGCGTCGAACATACGGTGGGCCCGCGACATGGAGGATGCCGGCGTCCAGGTATTTCACGGACTCGTCGGCCTCAAGACTCATTGCAAGCTTTCGCTTCTGGTGAGACGTGATCCGGATGGCGTGACGCGCCAATACGCGCATCTCGGCACCGGCAACTACAACGCGACCACTGCTCGCTTTTACACCGATCTCAGCTTGCTGACGTGCGATCCCGAAATCACCAGCGCGGTCCACGACGTATTCAGCTTCCTGACTGCTTACGCCGAGCACCCGGGCTATGGCCCTCTCATGGTCGCACCCCTTGATCTCGCCGAGAAATGCATGACCCTGATCGAGCGCGAGGCGCAACACGCGCAGGCGGGAAACCCGGCTCGTATCGTGGTCAAGATAAATTCGCTTCTCGACACCGACATTATTCAAGCGCTGTATCGCGCATCGCAGGCGGGAGTCGAGATAGATCTGTTGGTGCGCGGTATTTGCTCGCTACGTCCTGGCGTTCGCGGGGTGAGTGATCGTATTCGCGTGCGCAGCATCGTCGGGCGATTCCTCGAGCATAGCCGCATATTTTATTTCGAGAATGGCGGCGAGCCTGAAGTTTATCTTGGCAGTGCGGACTGGATGTCGCGCAATCTGCACGAGCGGGTCGAGGTTTTATTTCCCCTGAAGAACCCGCTTTTGCGAGATCGCGTCGTGCATGAGATTCTCTCCGCATACATGGCGGATAACGTGAAGTCGCGATTCCTGCAGAATGACGGCCGCTACCTACGCTCATGGCAATCTCCTCGAGGACGTAGCAAGCGGCCTCCGCAAGGCAAGGCGGCCTTTAGCGCTCAGGATTTTCTGATTGCGCTGGCGGAAGGGTCTGCGTCGCCTGAAGATATTCCAGCGGCGATTCCAATTCGATCCGCCAGAAAACAAGCACGCTCGGCTGCAGCGCGAAGCTTGTCTGCGACACGTAGCAACGGAAAGGAATAATTTAGATGTTTCTGTATTTCCTTCGTCACGCCAGCGCTGGCGAACGTTTAGCCCATGCCAAGAAAGACGAAAAACGCGCGTTGGATAAAGATGGCGTTGAGCAATGCGGATATGTCGGCCGCGGCCTTGCTGCGCTGGGAGTGCAAGCCGACGTCATCGTCTCAAGTCCGCTCAAGCGCGCTACTCAGACGGCAGCGCTGGTCGGAAACGAAATGGGCTATGAAGGCAAAGTCGTCGTCGATAATTCACTGCGCCCTCAGGCGAGTTTCTCTGACTTCCAGAAGATGCTGGAGAAATATGCCCGTCAGGATTCGATGATGGTGGTTGGGCACAACCCAAACCTACGGGAATTTTTAGGGCGGATCATTTCCGATAACGGATGTGAAGCGGTCCTCGACCTCAAAAAGGGTGCTGTGGCGAAGGTCGAAGTGCGGCGAAATTCCGGCTCGCTAAGCTGGTGCGTTACTCCACGCATCTTCCGCGCGCTTCACGCTGCGGCTACCGAAAGCTCACGGCCGAACACCTCGCGAAAATAAGTACGATCTTTTTCGATCGCCCACACTTCCAGGTCGACGCTGGCCTTCCCCCGCGGAGTCAACTTCAAGTTAACTTTGCCGCTGCGCGCCGAAACCGTAAATTTCTGTACAGAACGAATGCGCCCCATGTTTAGCGCTCGCGCCAGGCGCAGCAGTATCGATGCCTTGGTTACGTTCTCCTGCTCATCGGGAGTAAGGGAATTCATCGGCCCGTCTCCGGGCGTAGGCCGCGACTTGCCCAAGTATCGCGCAATTGAACCGATAACGCGGCGCTCTTGCGGGGTGTATCCGAGAATCTCGGAGTTCGCGATGATGTAGTAGGTATGGCGATGATGGCCGTTGCGATTCACGTAGTCGCCGACTTCATAGAGCATTGCGGCGGCCGAAAGCCATTCCCGATATTCCGCAGGAAGGTTATGGATTGATTTCAGCGCTGAAAATAACTGCAATGCCGATTCACGGACCAGTGAGGCATGATTGATGTCTACGCGGTAATGCTGAACCGCGCGCTTAAGCGAATCCGAACGCTCTAATTCGACGGCTCGGCCGGAACGCGTGCTGCTATCGTACTCGGCCGCCATCTGCGCCAGGATGCCGTCGCGCAGACCGAGCGAGGAGTAGCGGAAGCCACCCAGATGGCACCGCTCGAGCAACTCGGCATATACCACCGCTCCGGCGCAGAAAATCTCGGCACGCCGTGGACCGATCCCTGGAATTTTGGCGCGCTGCTCAATCGTTAGCTGGGATACCATTTTTGCGATCCGCCGCGCCATTTCGCGAGTCGCGTGATTTCCGGTCCTGCTCGCGCGTTGCCGCGCAAGATGGTTTGCAACACCTGCGATTGCGGCCGCAGTTCCCGACGTGGCAATGACCGTCCCAACACGTGCGGCCTTGATACGATTCTGCACACGCGTGACTTCACGGGCCACAAAACCTCGCAACTGTTTCAGTTCGCTTTTGCGGGGAGGGTCGTGACGCAGGAATTCACCGGTCAGTCGCACCGCTCCGAGGGGCAGACTCACGGTATGCAGAAGCTTGCCACCACGGGACAGCGTCAATTCGCAACTGCCTCCGCCAAGGTCCATCATCAATATGCTGCGGGAACCGAGGCGACGGGTGGAGACAAGTCCGAGGTGAATGAGGCGCGCCTCTTCCAGTCCGGAAATAACGTCGATGTTCCATCCTGTCGTTGAGCGCACCCACTCCAGAAACGCTCGTGAGTTGCGGGCGTCGCGCAATGCGGCCGTGGCGACTACTTTCACTGTGTCCGTGCCACACTCTTGCGTTGAACGATGAAAACGGCGCAACACGCGCACCGTGTCTGACATCGACTCGGGCGACAGCAACCCGCCGCTGAATACGCCTTCTCCGAGGCGTGTTACTTCGCGATCTTCGTGAATTTCTTTGAGCCTACCGCCTTGAAGTCGGGCAATCTTTAGGCGCACTGAATTGGAACCGATGTCAATGGCAGCGAATGTCGGCATGGGTACGATCCGTATCTTACACAAACGGGTCAGAGCAGGTTTTAACCATTTTGTAACATGCGCCTGATAGCGTAAGACAAAATGTCAAATCAAGCCTTGCCGCGGCCGCGTTTTAACCCTCCAGAACCGGAGCGCGGAGCCAAGGTCGCCACTAAAATTAAAGCTCGCACGGCTTCGCTTTTGCAGGGTAAGGTCAGCGAAGTCCCGGACATGATTTTCTCCGGCGCGATGTGGTTCTGCGGCGCCGCCGTTGTCACGCTGCTGGGCCTGATCGTCTACCAACTCGTAGTCGGCTCGCAGCTTTCGTGGCACGCCTTCGGGTGGAAATTTTTTGGGCAATCAGATTGGAATCCAGTTTCGGACCAGTACGGCGCGTTGCCATTCATGTTCGGCACGGTCGTCTCGTCGCTGCTCTCGCTTGTGATAGCAGTGCCGCTATCGGTTGGTGTTGCAGTTTTCATTACGGAGATGAGTCCCGCGAAGCTGCGCGGAATTCTCTCTTTCACTACTGAACTTCTTGCTGCCATTCCGAGCGTCGTATACGGACTCTGGGCGATTTTTGTTCTGGTGCCCATTCTTCGAGAATATGTGGAGCCGTTCTTGGGCAAGACCCTCGGCTGGACCGGCCTTTTCAGCGGCGCTCCCTACGGCATTGGCATGCTCGCCGCCGGAACGATTCTCGCCATCATGATCATCCCCATCATCTCGTCGATTACACGCGAGGTGTTGACGGTTGTCCCCCAACATCAGCGCGAAGCCGTTCTCGCCCTGGGTTCGACGCGATGGGAGATGATTCGCATGGGTGTTTTGCGGAACGCCAGAGCTGGAATTGTAGGCGCTATTATTCTTGGGCTCGGTCGAGCGCTTGGTGAGACGATGGCGGTCACGATGGTCATCGGCAATCGTCCAGAGATTGCGAAATCATTATTTGCGCCGGGATATACCATGGCCAGTGTGCTGGCCAATGAATTCACAGAGGCGACTGGTGACCTCTATCTGTCGGCGCTCATCGAAATCGGACTCGCGCTGTTTTTTGTCACCATCGTGGTCAACGCGCTGGCGCGTCTCATGGTGTGGAGTGTGACTCGCGGCCAGCCCGCGCGGAGCGTTGCATAAACGTGGCGAAGATGAACACAGAGACTGTTGCTACTCCCAAGCCGGAGATTTCGCTTCCACCTATAAGCTTTAGGCGGCGCGCCACCGATCGTGTAATGACGGCGCTGGCTCTCTTCACGGTTGTTCTGGTGCTTCTGCCACTCTTCGCGATCTTTGCATATCTGGTGTACAAGGGCATCGGATCGTTGAATTTGGCTTTCCTTACGCAGACGCCAAAGCCAGTCGGAGAGCCTGGCGGCGGGATGGCGAACGCCATTGTCGGATCGATGGTGATTCTTGGTATTGCCAGTCTGCTTGGAGTACCGCTCGGAATCGGTGCGGGAATTTTTCTTTCCGAGTACGGACGCAACCGTTATGGGGATATCGTACGCTTCGTCTCAGACGTGTTGAACGGCGTGCCTTCGATCGTGATCGGGATCGTCGCTTATGGTCTAGTCGTAATTCGGCAGAAGCATTTCTCCGCCTTGGCCGGCGGCGTGGCTCTGGCGATTATGATGATTCCGACGATTGCTCGAACGACAGAGCAAATGCTTCTTCTCGTTCCGCAGGCGATCCGAGAGGCGGCTTACGGGCTTGGCGTATCGCGCTGGCGCACAACATTGTCCATCACTTTGCGTACCGCAACCTCTGGGGTCATTACCGGCATTATGCTCGCATTTGCGCGGGTCGCTGGGGAGACGGCGCCGCTCCTGTTCACGGCATTTGGAAATCAGTACTGGAATTGGAAGACGGATCAGCCCACCGCAGCTTTATCGTTGCAGATTTTCACGTATGCGATCTCGCCATTTGACGAATGGCATCGGCAGGCTTGGGCGGGAGCACTAGTCTTGATAGTGCTCATCGTGGGCGCGGTGGCGGCGGTTCGTATCGCTGTGCGCCACGGCACCCTGGCAGGAGCGTAGATTTCCCTAATGCAGTCGGGGGTTGGGAAGTAATAAGTGCTTCAGGTCCTGAAAAATTATGGGCGTCGGAATTAAAGTCGAACATCTCAATGCGTTCTACGGGAAAACGCAGGCTCTGTTCGACGTCAATATTGTCGTGCAGGCCAACCATGCAACGGCGTTGATTGGACCCTCGGGCTGCGGAAAGTCGACGTTCATCCGCTGCTTGAATCGAATGCATGAAACGATTCCAGAGGCGCGGGTCGATGGCACCGTGCGTATCGGCGACCTCAGCGTCTACAACGGTACATCGGCTACGCAACTGCGTCGCCGTGTTGGCATGGTATTCCAGAAGCCAAATCCGTTTCCCACCATGTCGATTTATGACAACGTGGCCGCCGGACTCAAATTGAATGGCTTTACCAAGCGCAAACAGCTAGATGAAGTTGTGGAAAAGTCCCTGCACGCCTCGGCGCTGTGGGATGAAGTGAAAGACAGCTTGCACAAAAAGTCTGGCGCAAGTTTGTCGGGCGGCCAGCAGCAGCGCTTGTGCATCGCCCGTGCCTTGGCGGTGCAGCCGGAAGTCTTGTTGATGGATGAGCCCTGTTCGGCCCTGGACCCGATATCTACAGGCAAGATCGAAGAACTAATCTTTCAGTTAAAAGAGCAATACACGATTGTGATCGTCACCCATAATATGCAACAGGCTGCCCGAGTCGCCGAATTCACCGGATTCTTCCTTTTGGGCAAGATGATTGAATTTGATAAGACTGAAAAAATATTTACCAAGCCTTCTGACAAGCGTACGGAAGATTACATCACCGGGCGCTTCGGGTAGTTTAGGTTTAGATATGAGGTTGAAATAATGCGCACGCGTTTTCAGCAACAGATGGAGGACTTGCGGGACAGGTTGCTCCGCATGGGCGGCCTTGCAGAACAGGCGGTGGAACGTGCTTGCCAGGCTTATACAGAACGCGATTTGACGCGCTGCCAACTGGTTCTGGAAAACGAAAGCCTGATCAACGCCGCTGAGCGCGAGATCGACGAAATGGCCTTTGACGTTCTCGCAACACAGCAACCGGCAGCAGTTGACTTGCGCTTTATCCTCGCCGTTACCAAAATTAATGCCGATCTCGAGCGCGTCGGCGATCAGGCGGTCAACATCGCCGAGCGCGTAATGGATATGATCGAGCTCCCTTCGGTGGAACTCCCGGTCGACATTGCCCGGATGGCAGCCGCTGCCAGTGCCATGGTTCGGCGCGCGCTTGAATCTTTTGTGGAAGGCAAAGCCGACCTCGCCCAGGCCGTCCTAGAAATGGACCATGTCGTCGACCGTATGCGGGACGAAGCATTCATCGTGCTCGCCCGAAAGATGAATGAAGAGCCGCAAGTGACGCAGCAGGCGTTAGATGCACTGCTGGTTGCCAGAAATATTGAACGCGTCGCAGACCACGCTACCAACATCGCCGAAGACGTCATCTTCTGGGTTCTCGGCGCCGACGTCCGCCACCACGCCCACGCAGCCTCGGCAAATCCGCGCCCGGATAGAAGCCAGCCCTAGCGCTAACAGACTGCCGCCGCGCTTCAGTTTGGCGACTGGTACTTTTCTAACCTTCGGCTCAACCGCTGTCCTCTCATTTCGCGGTACACTACTCTGCGAATGAGCCAGCGTATTCGCGTTTTTGCTACCTGTGATATCGGGGACGCCCTGAACATCCTTCGCCAGAGGGGCTACGATCTCGAGGTCTACCCCGAAGCGGAAGCGCCCCCCAAAGATCTGATCATCCAAAAGGTGACGTCCGGTGTCGAAGGCCTGATCACAACTCTGCGTGATCAAATCGACGCCGACGTTTTCTCGGTTGGTGTAGGAACGCTACGCGTGGTAGCTCAACTCGCCGTAGGTTTCGACAACATCAATCGCGCTGAGGCTAACAAACACAAAATTCCGTTTACTAACACCGCCGACGTTCTCACTGAGGCGACCGCCGAGTTTGCCTTCTTTCTCATGGGAGCATTGGCCCGCAAACTTTGGCCCGCTGAACATCTCACTCGTGACAACCAGTGGCGATATTGGCATCCCTTCTTGCCGTTTCTGGGCGATGAGGTGACGGGCAAAACCGTGGCAGTGATCGGCACCGGCCGCATCGGACTCGCGATGATTAAGAAGTGCGCCGGATTTGACATGAACATTCTTTGCTACGATCCGGCCTACGAGAACCGCGAATACATCGAGGCAATACAGGAGACCATGGATCTGCGCTTGCAGCGCGGCATCAGCCGAGAAAAGACGACGATTCGCTACACCACGCTCGACGATTGCCTGAAGAACGCCGACTTCGTCAGTTTGCATGTGCCGCTTCAGCGCCAGGGCGAGAGTTCCACTCCCACGTATCATCTGATCAACGAAAAGACCTTGCGCTCGATGAAACGGACCGCAATGCTGATTAACACATCGCGCGGTCCCGTCGTGGATGAAGCCGCGCTCGCCCATGCTCTCCGTGAAAACTGGATTGCAGGAGCAGCGCTCGACGTCTACGAAAAAGAGCCCTTGCCCGCGGATTCACCATTGCGCGACCCTAATCTCGCAGACCGATGCCGCCTGCTCCCGCACTTCGCGAGCGCCGGGCGCATTACACGTCTCTCGTCGGACCCCGAAAAAGGGATGGCTGGCCGTTGCGTCCAAGGCTTGATCGACGTGCTCGAAGGGAACTACGGGGGTGACATCACGAAGATGCCTTACGTGGTGAACAAAGAAGCTTTTGTAAAGTCACTGCCACGGTTGGTCTGAGTACGCCTCCGTCTCATTCGTCTGGTTGCTTTTCATCCCGACGAAAAACGCTGAATAACTATGACGAGATAAGTCCTGGTTCGTTACGACAACCTCGCGATTCGAAGTGTAAGTAAAAATTTAGGCTGTACAGGCTGCGTAGCGCCAATATTGGAACGACAAGATACTTCCACCGCTGGAACAACTGGGCGTCTTCTTAAAATGGCGACCTGGCCTCAGCGGAAACCACTTTCTATTTTCTCCTATGTTTTCGCAGCGAACAAACTGGCGGCTGACGACGAACGCGCTCTCTCGGGTCATACAGCAGGCGCGGACCGCCGGAAAGCCGCTTCTCGACATAAGCATTTCGAATCCCACAGAAGCAGGAATTCGCCCAGACCGCGACGTAGTGCTTAATGCCTTTGCTGATCCCGCGATGATGCACTACGATCCTCAGCCCCTAGGATTGCTCACGGCACGCCAGGCTGTGTGCAACTACTACGCTGAGTCCCACGCCGTCAGCGGCCTCGATCCACAAGCTGTAATGCTCGCTACCAGTACCAGCGAAGCTTATTCCTATATTTTTAAATTGCTCTGCAATGCTGGAGACGAAGTCTTGGTGCCGAAGCCGAGCTATCCTCTCTTCGAGTTTCTGGCAGACTTGGCCGACGTGAAGCTAGTCCCGTATCCGCTTCTGTACGATCACGGATGGCAAATCGATTTTGATTCTCTCGAAAAAACGCTAACTAAGCGGGCACGCGCAATTATCCTCGTGCATCCCAATAATCCAACCGGATCATACGTTGCATCTTCAGAACAAGAAACGTTGAACGAACTCTGCCGCAGGCATGCGCTCGCCCTCATCGTTGACGAGGTGTTTCTCGACTACTCCCATGAAGCCAAACCACGCCGAAGCTTCGTCGAAAATCATGAAAGCTTAACTTTCACGCTTAGTGGAATCTCAAAAATCTCCGCCCTGCCTCAAATGAAATTTGCGTGGGCTGTCATCACAGGCCCGGCTGGAGTCGTCGCCGAGGCGAGCGCTCGTCTCGAAGTTATCGCGGACACTTTTCTTTCGATGAACGCTCCAGTGCAACTGGCGGCTCCCGTGCTTCTCGATCAACGAAAGGTGGTTCAACCAAAGCTGTTGAATAGGTTGCGCCAAAATCTCACTGAACTCGATCGGCAACTTGAGCGTGCGCCGTCAAGCCGGAGGTTGTCGGTCGACGGCGGATGGTACGCCGTTCTCCGCGTGCCGGTTGTCGAGAGCGATGAAGAACTCGCGGTCCGGCTTGTAGAGATAGCGGGGGTGATCGTCCATCCGGGACATTTTTACGATTTTCCAACTGATGGCTATCTCGTTTTGAGTTTAATCGCTGACCCGGTGGTCTTTCGGAGTGGCCTCAAACGCCTGCTAGAGTTCTTGATGTGAACTTCGTCAGAACCGTGTCATCCTGCGCTTCGTTCACGATGACTCGATGTTTTGATTAATGATGTGAGAAAGACGGCGGGCTTTGATTTCGTGCTATCCTCGCCGTTCGCAGGGACGGAGAATCCATGTCGGTTACTCGTCGAGGCTTTTTAAATACCGCAATTGCAGCGTCCTTGGCTGGTCGCCTCAATGCCCAGAAATCGAAACCCGATCAAGCATCTACCGAGCAGAATCAGACAGACTCTCGTGCTCGCGCCTCAGACGGCAAGAAGCCAATCATCGTCTGCGCCAACAACGGAGTGAAGTACATCGACGAAGCGTTTGCCTTCCTCAAGGGAGGAGGCGATACGCTCGATGCTGCGCTGCGCGTGGTGAAGGGGCCCGAAGATGACCCAAATGATGACAGCGTCGGCTATGGCGGTCTGCCTAATGAAGAAGGTGTGGTTGAGCTCGACGCTTGCTGCATGCACGGCCCTACCCGGCGTGCGGGATCAGTTGGCGGCGTGCGCAATATAAAGAATGTTTCGCTGGTATCGAAAGCAGTGATGGAGCATACAGGCCATGTCATGCTCGTCGGCGAAGGTGCAGAGCGGTTTGCCGTTTCTCTCGGTTTTCCTCGAGAGAATCTATTGACTGAGCGTTCGCGAAAAATCTGGTTGTTGTGGAAGGAAACGCATTCGACCGATGACTGGTGGGGGCCCGGATTGGCAGATCCGCACTGGGTTGCTCCGGGAACGCCGCCTAATTCTCCTCAGTCGCAACTCTGGATGGACCGTATCCAACGACTCGAGAAGCATGCCGCCGACATCGGAATTGAACCCGAGTATCGCATGGCAGCGATCCGCCGCGTTCTTGCGCCGCCGACTGGAACGATTCATTGCTCTGCGCTCAACGATAAGGGAGAGATGTCGGGCTGTACGACGACCAGCGGACTTGCCTTCAAACTTCCCGGCCGGTGCGGCGATTCTCCCATCATCGGCGCCGGATGCTACACCGATCAAGACGTGGGTTCGGCCGGGGCGACCGGCAGTGGCGAAGAGAACATTAAAGTCGCCGGTGCACACACGATTATCGAAAACATGCGTCACGGCATGTCTCCTCTGGATGCCGGTATGGACGCCCTGAAGCGAATCGTACGCAATTACAACAATGATATGAACAAGCTTAAGTTTATGGACATGACCTACTACATATTGCGGAAGGATGGCGCGTACGCAGGTGTTTCCCTCTGGGAAGGGTATTCCCACAACGAAAAGCACAAAATCGCAGTTCACGACGGCACGAAGCGATCCGAAGTCACCGTGGCTTTGTTCAAAGGAAGCTCGCATGAATTCCCGCCTTTCCCCGTGGCTATGCCAAAAGAGTTAACCGAGGATTCGGTGTACGTGAAATAGAGAAAGAACGGTAGCAAAAGTCACAGCCACCCCGGGTGTACAATTTGCGTAGAGATCGCAGCTTCACGGAGTTTCTACTCCGCGTCCGAGGCTCGAAAAATGAACGTTCATTTTAGTTACAGGATCCACAAAACTCCCGACATCGAAAAAGAAATCAACCACCAGATTGAGAAGGTGCAGAAACGCATTCAAGTGTTTCGCCCGGATCTCGTCCACTTGAAGGGCGTAATCGACGAAGGTTCCGCGCGTCAGGGAATCCTCGTCTCGCTGAACCTGCGGCTCCCGTCGGGCCAGCTTGCGGCGCAAGTGAAAGCGCCGACTCCAACTTCGGCAATCAAGGCTGGATTTGACGAACTCATTCAACAAATCGGTCGCCACAAAGAGTTGCTGCGCTCCAGCCACAAATGGCGCCACTGGCGCGCAGGCGGAGACGATTCAGCCGAGCTCGGCGTGCCCTTCGAGGAGACAATTGCGGTGGTCATGCCACCGACTATCTCTGCAGACGACATTGCTTCGTATGTGAATGCAAACCTCGCGCGCCTGACCCGATTCGTGGAGCGCGAGTTGGCATTTCGTCGCGTTGACGAACAGATACCAAACGACGACTTGGCTGCGTCTGAAGTCGTGAACGAGGTGATCGCCAGGGCCTTAGCCGACGCCGATCGGCCAGAAAAATTAGCACTTGAGCCTTGGCTCTATCGACTGGCATTGCTGTCGATGGGAGAAATGAGTGCCCGCCTGCGGGAGACTGCGACTGCGACTCATCTCCAGGAGAGTCGGCGGCGACAGAATGTCGAGGCCTCCGATGAACGCAACCTGCAGTTTCATCAATCAGATGAAGGTTGGACGAAAGAGAGTTCTATCGCGGACCGCCGCGTGATCACTCCCGAACAGGAACTTTACTCCGATGAAATGATCGCTTTGGTACAAGCAGCCCTCGGAAACGCAAGTCGCGCCGACCGCGAGGTGTTTCTGCTGTATGGAATGGAAGGATTCAGCTTCGAAGAAATCGCCGCCATCACCGGACGGCATATTGAGGCGGTCATCGAATCCATGCGGCGGGCCCGCACATGCATTCGCTCCGCTCCGTCTATCGCTCATGAATTCGACAATAACATTCTGGTCAAAACTCGAATCTAATCTTTTACACAATACTTTGAGGGGAGCGTGAATGACTCGGGAAGATCTCCGTGAGCTGGCGAATTTTCAGGCGGATAACGAAAAGAACGAATGCGCGTTGAGTCTTCTCGCTGAGTTAGATAAGGGGCTTTGGGAAGATGTTGCCAGCGTGTCCAACGATGAAATTCGGACGCGAGCTGCGAGCATACTGAGCGGATGGGCCTCGTAAGCTCTGACCGCGTAGACCACACACTGGAGAATAAGTTTCCCCTGGGCGAGAATGAAGGAATGATTCATAAGATCATTCCTGTCGGACCTCTGCAGTGCAACTGCTCCATCATTGGCGACGAGACCACTCGCGAAGCCATGGTCATCGATCCGGGCGATGACATCGACGATGTGCTAACTGTCTTGCGCGAGCACAACCTTCAAGTCCAACAAATCGTCATCACGCACGCCCATATCGATCACGTCGGGGGGGCGATGAAGCTCCGCGCCAAAACCGGCGCGCCCATTTTGATCAACGAAAGCGATCATGCGCTCCTGAAGATGCTGGACGTGCAAGCGACGTGGGTCGGAATGCCGGCTCCGGGCGAAGTCGTCATAGAAGGGAACATCGCCGACGGAGCAACTCTGAAGGCTGGAAATATTCAGGCGAATGTCCTACACACTCCGGGACACACCGAAGGCAGTGTTTGCCTCTATTTTCCGGCCGAGAAAATGCTTATCGCAGGGGACACTCTCTTCGCGCGAAGCATCGGTCGCACTGACTTGCCGGGAGGATCGTACGACAAGATCATCCGATCGTTACATGACAAGGTGATGGTCTTACCCGATGAGACGGTTGTCACGCCCGGCCATGGCCGGCAGACGACGATAGGGGAAGAGAGGGAAGGGAATCCGTTCCTCAGATGACCCAGCGTAGGGCGGACACTCCTGTCCGCCGCTTTTGAAGTTGTTTTAAAGTAATTGCAAGTTTCGTGACGGTTGCCCAGAAGGTGGAAAGGAAAAGCGGGCGGACAGGAGTGTCCGCCCTAGACTCTTATTTCTGCTTCGGCGCTTGATCTTGCGGAACGGCCGGAGGTGCCGCCGGTGTCGTGCTCTGCGGTTGGGACGTGGTTTGCGACGGCTTCACGCCGGAGAGGACCGAGTTAGGGCCGGTCTTCCGCGCTGCAAAGATTGAGAGGGTGATCGAGGTCACCATAAAGATGATGGCCGACCAGGTTGTTGCGCGCGACAGAACCGACGCAGCACCACGGGGACCGAAAGCAGTCTGGCTGCCCTGTCCGCCAAAAGCCGCTGCCAAATCGCCGCTCTTACCGCTCTGCAGCAGCACCACCGCAATCAGAAAGAGGCACACCATCACGTGAATAATTGTGATCAGAATCGTCATCTGCAAGAACTCCCAAAGTCTAAAGCTTGAAACAAGCTTTGGTGCGGAAGGGGGGATTTGAACTACTCCATCACGTTGATAACACTTAACTTATTGATTGTGCATCCGGCCTAACGGCCCAAATGCCCCACAATCCCGCTTCCATTGTACGTTTATTGTACGGCGAACGCTGCGGAAGAGAAAACCGTGTCGAGATGTTTTCTTTTGCAACACAGTTTGACACCCGACCCTCCCATCGGTCAAGGCGACTGACTCAGGGGCGATGGGTCAGTTTCCGGCTTGCCCCTCATACGACCAGAATCCGGCCCAGACTGGATTGCAGAGCCTGTGAGCGCAACGGCCTGTTTTACGTCAACAATCAATTCGCCGCTTCCTGTAATCTCACCATCGCGTAGGCACTAGTTTTGCTTTGCGATTGTTGACACGAACCTCTGAGCATAACCGAGCTCAGGGCGGGTGGCGCCCCCCGGCACAGAGCTTCAAGACTTGCTGGTAGTATGCAGTTGCTTTGTTAAGTTGCTTTGCCAATTCAGCGGAACGCCCGGCGCCGTTAAGCGAATTGAACCGATTAGGACTCAGATGTAGTTCGGCTTCATATTCTATGCGTGCCCGCTCTGGCTCCCCATTTCGCTTAAAATGTCTCCGAGCATTTCGTGCGCAGGAATCCCTCCGTCCGGCGCAAATATCCCCTGCTCCTTCATTGCGATCTCACGGAGCGTCTTAATGGCTTCATCGTTCCGGCCCTCAACGTGGCCTATCCAAGCTGAAACCACGCGTTGATCCTCCTCAACCGCATTGATGGAAATCGGTAGTTTTTTCTCCTTCACCAGCGTCGCGCGGAGATCCTGAATCGCTTGAAGGTTCGCGTGTGCGGCTGGTAAGTCTCCGCTGCGGGAGGCTCCGATCGCCCGCGCTTTATAGGTAATGATGCGTCAGCGTCATCGATAGGAGAAATAAGGGGTAAGGCTTCGGCTTCCTTCCAGTGGTGCAACTCCAGCGCATACGCCGCAGAGAATGACGTCAGAGCGGAAATTTGTAGATCGAAATCCGCCCCGTACATGTCTTTCATTTTCGGCAAAGACCTGACTTCCTCGATTAGTCGTTGTGCCTCTCCTTCCCGACCGCTCTGCAGGTAGGCGTAGATAAGGAACTCCATGGCATGGTACTGGTGCCCCTCGTCTCCCATGTGCGTAGCCGCAGCATCACGACTGGCGGCAATAGACGCCAAATTGGAGTCAATGTCTTCCGGCCACATTCCCAGCCGGGCAAAGATATGGGACGGCATGTGCAGCGCGTGAGGGGCCGCAGGTGCGATCTTGGCATAGCGCCGCGCAGCTGGAAGTCCCAACTCCGCCATTCCCGGACTGTCGTAAGTGTGGATCAGGGAATGGGCCACTCCCGGATGGTTCGGCTCAAGCAAGAACAGCCTTTCCAGGATTGCAGCAGCCTCTTTTCGTTTAGCATGTGTAGGATCATCGTCGCGATCAGAATCTTTTAAGGCGAATGCATAAAAAGCTGCTGCTTCATGATCGTCAGGGTAGCGGCGGTAGAGTCCTTCCATTTCTTTCAGGTACTTCTGCTCACGCTTTTCGTCTGTCTTCGCTGGGGCGTAAAAAGCAGCCAGTGCAGCAATATAACCCCGTTCCCGCGCCGTCTTTGCGTGAAGGGATTTCGCAACCTTAATCTCCTCCCAACCGCGCTTAAGTTGTTTGGCATCCGGTGTTCCCCAGCGGCTAAACGTCTTAGCGATGCCCCAGCGCGCCATCGCACAGTGTGGATCATCCTGTGCAACCTGCCGGAACCTAGATTCGGCGGCCTCGAACGCAAACGAGTGCAACAAGGCCACGCCGCGCCCGAAGGTTTTGTCAACTCCTGGAGCACAAGAGATTGGGAAGTGTACGGTGCCCAACTGCTCGTCGCTGAGCTCGTCGTGGTGGTGGCCTTCGTCCGCTAGCGCGGGAAGGAAAATGAAATGTATCGGACCATCAAGTTATTCTCCGACAAGAGTCTAGCGCCCGATATCGAGGTGGTCAATTTCGCACCGATGAGGAGTCGAAGACGCTGGACAGATGGTCGGCAACGCTTGAAGCTGCTGGATCAGACACTTGGCGGATTGTCGGCAAACAGGAAGTTATGTTGGTGCCGTCCTAGAACGGCAGCGCGACAAGCCAATCGCTCCAATTTCCCCAGCTATTCCTGCCAGGAATAGCTCTCCGCCGAACATTCATTGGACAGCGTGATTGAGTGGCGTTAGCTTTGCGCCAAAAGCAGCTGATCTGAGGTGCTGCCGGGAGGTGCATATGCCACGTTGGTTCCAGGTCCATCTCATCCGCCAAATCCAGCTCCTTCTCCGGTCGAAGTGGGCGCGTCCAACAGCCGCTCTTCTCTCCCTACTTCTTCTCATGCCTGTGGCGGCGCTAGCACAGGGCTCTCCGTTCGACACGGGCTTTACCGCCATCCAAAGCCTCTTCACCGGCACTATCGCGAAGGTTGCAAGCCTGGTTGCAATCGTGATCGGCGGGTACGGCTTCGCGCATGGCGAACCCGGTGCGAAGAAGGCACTGGCCGGAGTCGCCGCGGGAACGGGCATTGCCGTTCTTGCTGTGAATGTCCTGAGTTGGCTCTGGGGCGTATAGCGCCCTTACCATTCTGCCTTCGACCCTGTTGCGCGTCACGCTTAAGAGAGTGGCATATGCCAGACAAAGCACCGCAGAAGCACCGCACAAATCGAGTCTTCAAGAGTCTGCATAAGCCTCTGACCTACTTGGGCGTGGAGCGAACGCTGTTCTACTTCCTCTGCGTGGGCGCGGTGGGGGCGTTCAATCTCTTCAATTCCATCCTCGCGGGCATCGCCGTCTTCATCGGCGGTTTTGCCTTTGGCCATTCGGTAACGAACAGCGATCCGGCGTTCCTCCGCATCCTGGCAAAGTCCGAACGCTACAAGCCGCGCTACGACGCGGCCAAGCAGCAAGTTCCCCGCGTGGAGGTCGTCTGATGCTTCGCCTCGACAAAGTCATCAAGCCATGGAAAGAGAGCGCCTGTCTTAACGACCACATCAATCTGTACGGCTTTTGGAACGAGACGACCTTCCTTACTAAGAGCGGCGATGTCGGCATGGTTCTCAGTGTTCCCGGTGTGGACTACGAAAGTCTCGACCGCTCGGAA
>JBBRNA010000021.1:0-79099 GCA_038230575.1 Terriglobales bacterium
CTTCAACGTCCTTCCTAACGAAAAGCACGTGTTAATCCTCAACACCGCATCACCGTAAGGCAGCATACTATCTCAGTGCTGTCGGTTAACTCCCCCCGCAATTTTCTTATCGTTTTACCGCAACTCTTTGCGACGATGCACTTCCGAGTTTTTTCTACGGGGTTTTTACCTTGCCGTCTACAGTCTTTCTGGTATTCTCCTCCCAACTTAGGTCAAACACTGCGACGCCGCATGCTTGCATTTCCCGTGTCTCCCTGGAACGCAAGTAGTTGAAAGATTGATCTTTTAGCAATCGGAGCACGCCGCTTCTTCCAATAACTTTTCGACGCGTCCACGCCACGACGCCTCGATAGTGAGTTTCATCCGGACTTCGGTTCGAAAGCTAAAACCTAATGGAGAATTTGTATGCGTCAGCCCTTATTGCTGTCTTTATTTTTGATTTTTTTGTGCGCCAGTTCTTTCGGGGGCGTCTGGATTACTTCGCCGGCGAACGGCGCAACCATAAATGGTCCCGTCGACTTCGTGGCTAATTCCAATACGTCGTGCAGCGGCGGCATTGGCTCCATGGGCATCTATCCGGCGCCGTATCAGCTCAGCTATATCGGCAGCGGTTCGAACCTTAACCACTCCCTGCAAATGAACACCGGAAAATACAACGTCGTCGTCGTCGCGTGGGATCGCTGCGGCGGGGCATCGACCGCAGGCGTGACCGTTAACGTTACCAACAACGGTGGCGGCGGCAGCGGGAGCTCCTTCACCAATTTGCAGAACAGCGGGGGCTGGCACGGTGCGGGACAGGGGCCACCAAACTTCGTCGACTGTAATCCGTGCTCGAAGGTCGCGTGGTCCTGGCAGGAAGGGGTCAATTCGCCATCACTCTCAGGCCATGCGGCGAAGTACAACATGTGGGGGAGCGGGCCTTACTGGGATGTGTTGTTTAATAACCACCTTATCGGTGACGGCTCTTCGCAAGGCATGTTGGACGGCGATCACAAGATCGTTCCTAACCTGCATGACTTCACCTACGACGTGTACTTTTTTGGAAGCAATCTAAATGCGTCCCAAGCTGTTGAGTTCGATCTCAACCAGTTTTTCGGTGGCATGGGCTTTATCTGGGGTCACGAGTGCCGGATCGCGGGCGGTCACGAATGGGATATCTGGGACAACATCAACCAGCACTGGGTTCCGACGGGAGTCAAGTGTTATCCCAATAACAACGCCTGGAATCATCTGACGATTCACGTGCAACGCACGTCAGACAATCACTTGCTCTACCAGACCATCACACTCAACGGACAGACCGCCACCCTTAATCACTATTACAGCCCTGGACCTGCTCCGGGTTGGTATGGTGTTACGGTCAATTACCAGATGGATGGAGATTCGCAGCAGACACCCTACTCGATTTACCTCGACCAGCTTACATATTCGTACCAATGATTCGTTAGGCAAAAAAACGGACCCGAGATTATCGGGTCCGCTGGATGAGGGTAGAGCGCAAACTTCCTTTTTTTTCGTCCACCCGTTTATCTAGAGGGCGGGGCTGTACCGGTTGGGCAGGGCTGCGTGCTGCTGGCCGAAGCCGATGTTCCCGGAGTTCCCGAAGTAGACCCTGAAGCTGTGCCTGAAGAAGACGTTCCCGCGGTGGCTCCGGTCGAAGGCGACGGTGTGCCTGGGGCTGTCTGCGTGGTGCTGTTGCTGCCAGCGGTTCCGGTTGTGCCCGACCCGGCGGTGGTGCCTGTCGTGGTCCCAGACGCGGTTCCATTGGTGGTGGTGCATGGGCCGCCCTGCATGCCAGTTCCGCTCGGATTCATGGTCGTTGACGGTTGCGAGGTGGTGCCGGGCGTGGGTGTCTTAGGTGACGTCGATCCTGGGACACTCTGATTCGTGGTGCTTCCGGGAGGCGTCGCCGTGCTGGCTTGCGGCGTAGCTGTACTACCTTGCGGGGTTGCTGTGCTGCCAGAAGGCGAGGCAGTCTGGCCCGCTGTTGCGGTACCTGCGCCGCTTGCGCCTGCGCCAGCAGCGGTCTGCGCCGCCATAAAAGAAGCGCTCGCGAGTACGACTGAGAGAATGGTCAATTTCTTTGCGGACATTTTAGGAAAACCCTCCTGCTGATTTGAACTGATTTTTTGCGATTCCGTAGACCCTGCGATGCTTATAACCCCTTACGTGTTTGTAGACACCGCTTCAATTGCTTCAATAGGGGAGTGTCGATGAAGTCGCCTTCTTCGCCCATCCGTGGGATGCCGTAGGTTACGCATCGCCGGTCGGGTATCAGGTAAATCTCGACGAAACTGGCGTAAAACTCGGCGACGGCGTGCGATTTTCTGCAATTGAACCGTACTACAACGGACAAACGACCGTAACTTGGTCGGATACCCCTTTAGATATCACAATATAGCTACCGGTAAGGACCGGTTTTCCCGCGTGGGAAGTGCCTGCGCGGAGGGTCAGATTCTTATGGACGATCGCGGCGGTCAGCGATTTGGACGATACGAGATCCTCAGCGAACTGGGGCGAGGCGCCATGGGCGTCGTCTACAAGGCCCGCGACCCGAGGATCAATCGCCTTGTCGCTGTAAAAACCATTTCGCTCATCGGTCAGTCCGTTGAGGATGAACTCGATTACCGTGAACGCTTTTTCCGCGAAGCCGAAGCTGCGGGGCGTTTATCGCATCCCGGAATTGTCACCGTATTTGATGTTGGAGAAGAGGCTGAAACACGCGCTCCATACATTGTCATGGAGTATGTGGGCGGAGAATCACTCGAGCGTTTGCTCGCGCGTAAGGACCGCAAGATTCCGGTCGAGACCGCTTTGCGGCTGACGATGGAAATTGCTGAGGCATTGGACGCGGCGCATTGCATGAACGTCGTGCACCGGGATTTGAAGCCCGCGAACATTCTGCTGACTGAAGATGGTCGCGCGAAAATCGCCGACTTCGGCGTCGCGAAACTGAACTTCGCCAATCAAACATCTGCGGGGCGCGCCTGGGGCACTCCGGCTTATATGTCGCCAGAACAAGTTAACGGCGACGTCGTCGATGGCCGCTCTGATTTGTTTTCGCTGGGAGTCATTCTCTACACATCGCTCACCGGGCACCGGCCGTTTCAAGGCAATAGCGCTGTTACCGTTTCATACAAGGTGGTAAACCGCGATCCGATCCCTGCCACTCTGCTCGATACCGAACTTCCTCCCGGCCTCGATTACATCATCACCCGGGCGATGGCGAAAGATGCGCGCGACCGCTACCAGCGCGGGATGGAGTTGGTGCTCGACATCCAGTCTTTACAGCAAGGCAGGGCGCCTTGGAGTAAGACGGAGCAGGCAGGCTCTTCAGACGCGGCGATTGCGGAACAGATCGCAAAGGCAAAAGTTCGACCGAGTTCCCTGAATCATAAAACCTTGACGTATCAAGCGACGAAGACGCAATCGCAGTCGCTGCGGCTGAATGCATCGGCGGACGTAAAGAGAGCTGTCATTCAAAAAGTGTTGATCGGCGTCTGGGTCTTAGTTGGCATGCTGGTGCTAGGGCTAGCAGCGATCTCTCTGAATCGTCGAGTGATGCCGGCGCGCCCGGTTGCGTCTCTACCGCAGTCAGAGCCGGTTCTGAAGCTGGATACCACTCCACCAGTCGCGACTCGAAGTTCATCCGTGCCCAGGATTCCGTTGCTTGAGAAGAGTTCCGCTGTCGTTGCGCGAGCTCACCCAGTGTCGTTGAGGGATGCTTCTCTCAAGCGGCTTGAGATGGTGCCGAACGCTAAGGCGGCTAAGAACGATGGTGAACTGGCGCGGTCTGCAATCGTTGTTCCTTCACCGGCAGCGTTAGACGTGTCGTTGCCGAATCCCGCATCAGTTGTTTCGCTCACGACCTTGGGAATTGAGGTGGAACACAGATTCCCGTCGGCTTATCTCACCATCTGGGTCGATGGTCAGATGACCTACACGCACTTATTATTCGGCAATGACAAGAAAACATTAGGCATGTTTCATCACGTCGCTGGCCACGAATTTCATGCGACCCAGATTGCCGCCGGCCACCATCATCTTCGCATTCAAATCACGGCTGCTGCGGGTGCGGGCTCTCCCGCGTTTGATGGCTCCGCCAGCATCGAAGGTGATCTCGCCAACGGGCGCGAAAATACGCTGCACGTCACATTCGCCAAGAACGGCGACATGATACTCGCACTCAAGTAACAATTCCCCAGTCTCACTCCTTCTGATCCTGCCAATGGTCGCTCGGGCGAACTCTTCCCTACGAAATGTCCGAAGCACTAAAAAAAAATTGAATGTGCAAGCTACCGGTTGAGCGGCTCCGGCACAACCTATCATTTGCCGGCGACCTCTAAGGGGCGAAGGAGAATTTATGGCTGCCAAAAAGAAATCATCAAACCGCAAATATGGGAAAGCTGCCGGCAAATCGGTTGAGAGTGCAATGCGTCGCGAGAAGAAGGGAACGCTGAAGTCGGGCAAGGGAGGAAAAGGTGGCACGGTAAAAAGCCGTAAACAGGCGATCGCCATCGGACTCTCTGAAGCACGGAAGAAGGGTGCTAAAGTTCCAAAGAAAAAAGCCGCGTGATTACGACGCGAGCGTAGTTGAGAAGGGCTTGGAGGTCGAGTCCAAACCGTCTCTAAAGTCAGGTTAGGCCGAGAGCGGGCGCGGCCGCCCGCTCTTTCACTACAAGTAAAACCCACCGGACAGTCGAGATCGAAGGAGCAGCTCCGCATGACACGCAAATCTTACGGCCCCAAGACTTTTTTAGCGAATAACAAGAAACTTCGATACGCGGTTGTGGGACTGGGTCATCTCGCGCAAGTGGCGGTGCTCCCGGCATTCGCCAACACGCGAAATTCTGAACTCACTGCCATCGTTTCAGGCGATGAAACCAAGTTGAAGAAGCTTGGCAAGAAGTACAAGCTCGAACACACCTTCCGCTACGGCGAATATGATAGCGCCCTCAAAGAGGTCGATGCGGTTTACATCGTTCTTCCCAATCATCTCCACCATGAATACACGGTGAGAGCCGCCGCCGCCGGGGTGCACGTGATTTGTGAAAAGCCGATGGCTGACAATGAGAAAGAATGCAAAGCGATGATCGAAGCGGCCGCGAAGAACAACGTCAAGCTGATGATCGCCTACCGGTTGCATTTTGAAGAGTCGAATCTTGAGGCCATCCAAAAGGCGCAGAGCGGCAAGCTTGGCGAGCTTCGATTTTTTGAGGGTACATTTTCGGAGCAAGCCGCAGCAGGTAATGTGCGGCTGACCGAGTCCGTCGCGCGGGGCGGAGGCCCTGTCTTTGACATGGGAGTGTATTGCATCAACGCGGCACGGTATCTGTTTCGCGCGGAGCCGACATCGGTGACAGCTTTCAGCGCGAGTGGCGGCGACAAACGCTTTACCAAGGTCGACGAGATGACGTCCGCAATTCTACGTTTCCCTGGGGAGAGGCTGGCCAACGTCAATTGCAGCTTTGGGGCAACCGAGGTCAGCCGGTACTCCATCGTCGGAACCAATGGAACGCTGACGGCCGAGCCCGCCTATAACTACGGGTTTCCTTTGAAACAGAAGATCACAATCGGGACAAAAACGCGCAGCAAGACTTTTCGCAAGACAGACCAGTTTGCCGCGCAGATCATGTATTTTTCCGATTGCGTTCAGCGAAATCGAGAGCCCGAGCCGTCGGGATGGGAGGGGCTCGCTGACGTGCGGGTTGTGACGGCCATTTACGAATCAGCACGGACCGGGAAGCGAGTGGAATTGGGAAGTTTTCCCGAACGCCCAAGACCCGGGATGAGCCAGAAAATCAGCCGGCCTGCGCACCGTAAGCCTTCACTCATAAAGGCTGAAGCGCCTACGGAATGAGGGTGATGAGCGTGCCATAGTCGGGGACCAGCATAATTTCTATTTGGAAGGAGTTCTTAACGGCGCCACCTGAAGCTGCAGGAATTCGAGCGAACGCCCGCCTTGCAATACATGTTTCGGAACTGCGTTCTTAATTGAACTGGATCGACAGAATCTGCAATTTGGATAGGCTCTCGTCCAGAATGCCCTCTGCCTTCACTTGTCTTCCCGCAAATTTCGCGGCCTCGAGCTGATTATCAAGCTGCAGTTCAAATGTCCCAGAGATAGTACTCAAAGTTGATCCCATCAGTACGTACTGCCCACCATTCTTAGCTATCGTCCCGATAAAAATCTGCGGCGAGATATTTGAGGACCTTCGAGGCCGCACCGGCTTTGCGAGCGGCATTGGGAGGGGGACTCGCCTCGGTTGTTCCGCTTGCGACCATAAGATGAGTTGCGACGAGTGATTGTTGGCGCCGGTGGACGCTATGTCAGTTGAAAGCGACTGCGCTCTCCCTCGCGGCGCGAGAGCAGGGGCAAGGATCAATGCTACTGCGAAACGACAAAGATTTTGCTTCATCAAACCCTGCGGACACGGCAGAGTAAACGCCAGGCAATCCTTTTTACGTCTGCCCCGCAGCACTGTATATACAGAGTTCACGGTAGCCATCGCGGTTCATTTCGCGAGGTCATAGGGGACTTTGGTTATCTGCGTACAGTCTCAAATGGATACAGCAGACGTTCGATGTCCCCTACTATCGCTCTGGTTCTAGTCAAGGTTTTGACATTTCAAAATCACGGAGGATTCAAAATGCTGCACTGGGCATTGATGTTCCTGTTAGTCGCAATCATCGCGGCGGTGTTCGGTTTCGGCGGAGTGGCCATTGCCGCTGCCGGGATCGCCAAACTGATTTTTGTAATTTTCTTGGTGTTGTTCCTGGTTTCACTGATTACACACTTCGGTCGCGGTCGTAGAAGCGCCTAGGACAGCCGTTAGAAAAGGCTCAGGGCGTGGGCTTCATGCTTACTGGTAGAAAATTAAGGAGATGACCCTAATGAGAATAACTAAAGTGATTGGCGTATCGACTCTGTCTCTGTTCCTCGGGACTAGCGCCTTGATGTACGCGCAAGAGGAAAAGCCGAAAGAAGATTCTCGTCCGGCTGAAACGCAAAAGGAAAAAGCGGCCCCGGCACCTAATCGCCAGAATGACATGGCAAAGCCGCAGAATAACCGCGAGCAAACGGGCAAGATGCCCGAACAGTCTGAAGATAAAAATGTTCGAGGAGAAGATCGTTCCCATCAGGATGCTCGGCAGGACAAGCAAATGGAGAAAAACGAGCACAACGGTCAGATGAATGACTCACGTCAAGATCATGCCCAGCACGCACAAGCAGGCGGAAATCGTGGCGGCGGTCGCATCCCCGAAGAGAAATTCCGTTCCTCCTTCGGGCGTCAACACACGTTCGTGGTGAATCGTCCGGCTTCAGGTGGACAGCCCCAGTTTCAGTATGGCGGCTATTCCTTCAACATTATCGACGCTTGGCCTGCTGAGTGGTCTTACAGCGACCAGGTTTACGTCGATTATGTCGATGGACAGTATTTTCTTTATGACCTAGCTCATCCGGGAGTTACAGTCGCGATTGTTGTGGTGATGTAGGTAGGCGACCCAATCGTCAATCCGGAGCAAACGGCCTCTCGCACGCGAAATAGGATTTCGCATGCGAGAGGCCTCTCTGCTGTTGGGCCATCATTGAGTGGTTGGCTGATCCTCAAGCAATCAACTCGGAAAACTTCACCCGCAACGAAAAAGACCTTGGCTGAATAAGCCAGAGGGCGTAGTTTACCTGTGCTTCGCAATGGAGGTTCTATGGAAGACGACATGGATAAGAAAAGTCAGCAGCCCGGTCAGCATTCTGAGCAAGCCGGCCGCGACAATCAGCCTGGGCAGGGCACTCAATCTCGCCAGGGTCAATCCGGACAGCAAGATCAAAAAGGCGGCCTGTTCGGGGACGAGGAAGACGACCAGAATCGGGATCGTCAACGTCGCGCGTCCTAGTTGTTTTTTCAAGGTCTAGCAGGATGACAAAGGTCTCGGCTTCGGCTGGGACCTTTGTGTTTTCGAACTCCGTTGAATGGCTAGTTACCGTTCTGTAGGATTGAGGAGCGGCTCGCCATAAAGCCATGGCTGGCGCATCTAATTTAGAAGTAGCGTCCTTAGAAATAGCGTTCAATGAGGAATGAAATTCCTATGAGTTCTGAAGTCTTGAAACTTGGCAGGCTTGCGACGTCTGGACGTTCCGTGATGGCTGCGTTGATCTTGTCGCTGTTTTTGCCGCTCACTTTGGCGGCACAAGCAGGCTCCCCGGCGACTGCTACCTCGCCACCTCCGGCTCCATCGGCTCCATCGGAATCATCCGGGTCGAGCGCTGGGACTTCGGCTGCCCAAGGCCAGCAATCGTCGCCGTCGGGAGACGATTCTCAGGCACCGATTCCTGCCGACCAGGCGGGGCCAGATGCAACAACGGCTGATGACCAGAGCAGCATGTTTGTCTTTAAGAAAGACGTTCAAGAAGTGATGTTGCACGCCACCGTCACCGACGGGCAGCGGAATCCGGTGCCGAACCTGGATAAGAATGTATTCACAATCCTCGAAAATGGCTCTGCACAGCCGATCACATCTTTCCGGCGGCAAGATGTGCCGGTGGCCATGGGCATCGTTGTCGATAATTCTGGCTCGATGCGCGACAAGCGGGACGAGGTGAATCGCGCGGTCCTAAGCCTGATTCGGGCGAGCAATCCCGCCGACGAAATCTTTGTGGTGAATTTTAGTCAAACCTATTATTTGGATCAGGATTACACCTCCGATGTCCGGCTTCTTGAGACCGCGCTCCACCAGGTGTCGTCCTCGGGCAACACTGCGCTTTATGACGCGATTGTCGCGTCGTCCTTACATCTTCGGAACAACCCGCGTCTCGATAAGAAGGTTCTGCTCGTGATCACGGACGGTGAAGACAACATGAGCCAGGAGACGCTCGCTGAGGCGCTTTCGAAGCTGCAACTCAAGAACGGCCCTACCATCTACGCGATTGGGCTTTTGGGAAGCGGGATGAAACGCAGTGGACGGGACGCCCTGCAACGCTTGGCCGAAGACACGGGTGGCGTGGCCTATTTCCCTTCGAGCCTGGATCAGGTCTCGGATATCACCAGCCAGGTGGCGCACGACATCCGTACGCAATACCTTATCGCCTACCGTCCGAAGAATCAGAACGCAAAGCCAGAGAGCGGCGCGGTCAAAGTGGAAGCTCACGCTCCGGGCTATGCCAGGCTGAATGTTGAGACTCGGAGCGGGATCGCTTACAGTGGAGGCGAAGCTGCGACCCATTGATAATGTTTTAAACGAAGGTTAGCAGACGAATACTGATTAGAAGGTTATTTACTAGAGGATCATCAGCGCACGCGAGTTGGCACTAGACTACCGTGGTCTGCGGCGTTCCGTTCGGTGTTGGCGTACTCGGTTGCGGCGGCATCTGGATCTGGATGATGTTGTTCTTGATGGCGTAAACAACCAAGTCGCGGATCGAATGCAGGCTTAGCTTTCGCATGATGTTGCTGCGATGAGTTTCCACCGTCTTTGTGCTGAGGTTGAGCAGGGTCGCAACTTCCTTCGAACTTTTTCCTTCCGCCAACAATTGCGTCACTTCACGTTCGCGTGCCGTCAGAATGGGGAGATTCGGAGCGACGTTACGCGATACTGCGTGTCCCTTATCCAAAAAGCCCTGAAGAACCAGATCGTTGACGCGCGGGGTGAAGAACATGCGCTTGCTCTGGATTGCTTCGACCGCCGAGACCAGATCGCGCGCAGCGTCCGACTTTAGAACAAAGCCACGGGCACCGGCGTCGAGCGCTTCGCGAATGACCTGATCGGAATCGGTAATCGTAAGAACGATCACTTTGAAAGATGGATCGAGTTCGATCAGCTGGCGGGTAGTATCGAGGCCATTAAGAAAGGGCATGCCGATATCCACGATGACGACGTCGGGCTTGAGTTGCTTGGCCATTTCGAGCGCTTCACGGCCATCCGAGGCTTCGCCGCAGATTTCCCAGCCCTCTCGCTTTTGAAGGAGGGCAACCAGCCCTTTTCGCACAATTTCATGATCGTCGGCTAATAGAATACGCAGCTTCATGATTGTTCTCCCGCCACATTTGCAACTTTATGAGTAACGTCCCGGCGTTCAATTCGCCGTGTTTGGATTATGCGCCAGCGCCGTAAAAACCCGGTGCTGGCTGACTTCTTCGACGGCTTCCAACAGATCCCTGGCCAGATTCGACTTTACGACGTAGCCTCTTGCTCCCGCCGCCAAAGCCTCCCTCATCATTTGGGGAGAATCGTGTTGCGTAACGAATAAGACTTCTACACCTGGCTTTTTCTCTTTGATTACCCGGCAAGCTTCAATGCCGTTCATGCGGGGCATCGTGATGTCGAGAACTACGACGTCGGGGTGCAAAGCGTTGACTTTCTCCACGGCTTCTAATCCGTCGGAGGCTTCGCCTGCCACTTCCCATTCCGTCCTGCCTTCGAGAAGTGTTCTGAGCCCTTGCCTCACAACCGGATGATCATCAACTAGCAGAATTCGAACCGCCATAGATGCCTTTTTCGATCCTTGCCCGTAGCCTTCTGAGACCATAGCGCTTCACCTTCCGCTTACCGAAGGTTGTTAATCTGCCCGCTCATGGCCATCCCGGCTGCTTTCGCTGCGGTTTCCTGAGAAACAGACATCTAAAAACACCTTCAAGCTAGCATGGCCACCCTAGGGGCCGAATACAGTTAATCCTGTAGGTCCTGAGAGCAACCATAAACTTTATAAAACCTTAAATCAATGACCTGTAGAAGCGGCTTGGGGGAAGTAAGTTTTTTCGTGCAACAGGGTTTGTACTGCTTCCACGATCGAACCGACATCTGATTTCAAACACACGCCCCGAATCCCGGCTTTACGAGCTTCATCGGCCAACTGCCTGGAAAGATGAATGGTAACCATCAAAATGGGTATTTCGGGGAAACTTGCCGAAATCTTGCGGGCAACGTCAAGCCCATTCAAATCAGGCATTTGGAAATCGAGCAAAATAACGTCGGGGCGGTTCTTCTGCACGCGGTCAAGGGCTTCGCCTCCGGTTCTCGCCTCATCCGAAACCTTCCAATCCGGCTGCTGCTCCAGGAGCCCTCGCAGATAGTGCCGTACTACTGGATTATCGTCTGCGACCAAAATGCGAACCAAGAAGTGCCTTCCTATCCTTAAAACTTAAGAGGGGGATCGTACCGAAGCTCAGGACGTCACTTTTACCTTAAGGGGGTACGCAAGGAGTCCGCAATACCGTAAACCCCTGACTACGAAATCAGATGTTCCTTGGCATGTTCGACGAGTCGTTTTTGAGCAAGGAGTGCTACCAAATGCCTTTGTCGCTGCCTGTGAATTTCATCTCCAAGGCGGCCGCAGTCGCTAGCCCGGGTAGCAGACTCAGGCGAAGAGTGTTCTTTATCTCCCCGTTCATGAGCAGCCGAGCCCATTCGGAGGCATATAGCTTCGCTGACTGCGGAAAGATTGGAATGCGGAGGAAGTTCCGTTTGAAGTAGACGAGGTCGTTCCCGAAGCGCGCCGCTTCCGTCACAACCGGCGGCAAATTGATGCCGTGGCCTCGATACGACTCGACGTATTCCGACACGATGACCATGTATGTCGCCAAGCCGCCCCACAGACCAGCGGACTTGGCGAGCGTGCTCAAATACATGTAGTCGATAGCCCCGGAATTCATCAGCTTTGCGTTGTCGACGACATCGCAGAGGCGAACATAAAAATGCCGATACATGCGTTGTAGGGTGCTGATCACCATTCGATGTTCGGGTGCCGGCACGCGGAACGTGTGCCCCCCGTACTCCACAGTACCGGAGCGCTTAATCAGCGATTCTGTGATGGCTTTCTGTTCGCCGGTCTGACCTAAACGCGCGATGTGCACTTCCACCAGTTCGGGCAGTCCCGGAACAATAAAATTCCACTTGTTCGCGAGCCGATCTCCCCAGCTACGTTCGTCGAGTTCGGCGTTGAACTTCTCTTTCATGATGCGGACGACATCTGCGCCTTCAGCGTTGGTGTAGAGGTCGAGATCGTTGCCGAGATCCGGCCAGTGGTCGAGCGACTTGATTACGATTACGTCGCCCGCTTGCTCGAGCGATTGGCAAATTGGAGCGAGGAACGAAATTGCGTGGTCGATGCGGGCTTGCTCTTTGCTTAAAGCGCGATCAATCCAGCCCAGCTTGTCGCTGCCCTGCTGCTCCATCATCTGGCGCAAGCCCGGAAAGGCCCTCATGATCACGTGATGCGAGTTTGCCAGGTTCCACAAATCGCCGAAGTCGTCGATGCTCAAGTTTCCTACCGGCGGAAGGGGCCGGCGCGCTGCGATGGCATCCTGGTTAGTGGTTTGAGCCTGATTGCTTCTCAGCAGGATGTGCGAGAGCAGGCTTAAGCTTGGAGCAGAATTCTTCATATCGTCGCGACCCATTCGGTCACCGCCCCCGGCCAAGAGCGCGATGATCCCCCAACCTTTTGGGTGTTGAAAGCAGGTGAAAGGTTGGTGAAGTACCAAAGGTTTGTCCTGAATCGTCCATTACTGGATCCTCTCCGGATGCTTCGGATTCTGGCCATCGGCGGGGCATCCAGAGCCCCCGGCGAGGCCGCGTTCTATCGCCGTGCCTTCCTCATAGTCGTTCCAGGTCTCAATGAGCAGGAAGGGAATTGCCTCCGGCCGGTCGAAGTATCGGTCGTACATATGCAGCGTCTCGGCGAAGGTTTTGCCGCAATTGCTCTGCATGTGGCGGTTTAGACCCCATTTCGCCCCGGAGTCGTCAAAACCCGGCCAAACGCCCCCAATCGTGATTTTGTCGGAGTGTTTTTCGTGCATGTTCTTGTAGAAGTAGTCGAGATACTGCTCGCCCCAATTGCTGCCATCCGCGCTCCAGCCCGGGCCGCCGGGCTGTACCCAGGCGTAGGAACCCCCAAAGTCGGCCGCGTATTGCGCCGGTGGCTCATCTTTGTAGATGAATAGGGGCGACGAGAGCCATGTGCCGCAGTGCTCACGCACGCGGTTCCAATCCACGTGACCCTGCTTAGGGAAAATGAAAATCATGGGATGACCCTGGTAGGTCAGGTAGGCATCCCGATATTTTGCGGAGGGCCCGATATAGGCGTTGTAGGCTTTGTCGAGGCCGGCAATGGCGTCGTCCGTCGACTGCTGGTCCTGATCTTCGGGTTCGTTATAAAGCAGCGCAACCTGAAAATGGTTCTTGCTGGCTACCTTTTGCAGCAGGGCGAAATTGGCGTCGGAATAAGGGGCGCTGTCGCCGTACCAATCCACCACAAAGCCGGTAATGCCCACCGCTCGGGCGTGCTCAATTTGCTTTTTTAGGGTCTTCTCATCGTGGCTGGAGTAGCCCACATCCATGTGGGTATGATCTCCAAACCAAGGCATGTACACCGCGAGCAGGGTGGGTAAGGGAGCAGATTTATGCGGAGGTAGAGCGTGGCTGGCGGCGGAGGGATTACATCCTTTCAAGAGCGCAAAACATGCCATCACCAGACACAACAACGCTTTCGGCAAACTGTTTCTCCATTCTTCCAACCTGCGATGCTCTTCGCATCTCTTCCAAAAGTAAGATGCGGAGGCGAACCGTCTAGTTGGTAATCGGCGCGGCTGTCGGATGGGTGACTGCCCATCGCGCTGACGGCGAGGACGCCGTCAGGACAGCCGGCGGGACGCCGGCGCTACCTGAACGAAACTAGAAAGCTCGACTGCACAAGACATTCAAAATTGTGGAACGCTTTGTAGCAGGCGCACGGTCCAGCGGTCGGCGCTCGGAGTCATGAGTACGACATAGTGCGCGGTGACGCGCTCTTCGTGAATCACTTTTCCCTGGTCCAAAATTTGAAGTTGATATTCTGCCGTGTCGTGAAGTTCGATGACATCGCCTTCGGGCGCGTAGAAGACGGCTTGCACTCTATGGTTCTGATCTGCGTAGCGGCGGCTGAGGCCCGATTTCTGCTGGCTGCTCACCGACTCGCCCAACCACTTTCGCGCTTCCCCGATGAAAGGCCCGGCGAGAGGATCAAGAGAATTTGATTCGAGCGCGGCGGCCATGCTGTTCCAGGCTCCGCGATAGTCGCGCAAGATACTCTTCTGGGTGAGCGGCTCAACCGCGCGTGGTCCCGTCTTGGCGGTGTCGAATTGAATTTTGATCGCGTCGTCGGTGACCGCGGAGACATGAGTGCCCACGACTAACACCAGGGCAAGCAGGCTAGCAGACGAATTGAATCGGAACCGGCGCATTACTTGGCCCCCATGCGAAGCTCGTTCCCCATCACCACGCCGGAAGCGCCCGAGATTACAGCAGCGCCATTTGCGTCCATCTGCGCGCTAGCTAATCCCTTCTTGATGGGAGCATCGACTGTGCTTTTCACTCCGCCAGCGTTGGCGGTGAAGCTGACGATGGTTCCATCGGGCACGGGATTGCCTGAGCAATCGTGGACGGGTTCGGTTTGCACCAGGATTCCCTTCGCGTTGCGCTGGCCGGTGAGGCGCAAATTACAAGGCTCTGACGCGACCTGCTGCACTACGCGTTTAGCGGAAATATCCTGAAAGGCCGCGGTGACTTGCAGCGCTCCCGCAGATTTGCTGGATGCGGTGCGGAACCATGCGGCACCGGATTGGGTCATCTCAGTTTTGTTGAGAAGTGAAGCTTTGCCTGCGGCCAATTGAAAGTTGATGGGCACCGGCGCGAGCACAAGGTTGTGGAATTGATCAAAGGGTAAAGCGACGCCGCTGACCGCATCCGATTGCGATACGGGAACGCGCGAGGGGTGGACAAGAAAGCTGATGCTGAATGGTTTTGCGGGCATGACGTAAAACGTTGCGCTCTTGCATGGATCGCCGCAAACGATGACCTGGTAGTCGCCGGCGGTGCGAAGAACGTCTCCACGAAGCTTCATCTCTTCGCCCAGATTGATTTCGTGTTTATTGGAGATGCCCGGCCCGATCAGATAAAACGTACCCTTGCCGCTGCCGGCAATCGACAGCGATACCTGCTCGCCAGCCACGGCAGACTTTGGCGCCGTAATATCCTGAGCCCGAGCTTGTGCGAGGAAAAGTGCCAGGCACACGACTCCACAATGCAGAAACGATTGCATGTTAATTCCTGCCCACGCTGTATTGATTGACCACGACATGGAAGTTCTGGACTTTCGATGCCATGTTCTTTGGGATTTCAATGGTGAACGGAGCGGAGGTTTGCGGCAACAAAGCGCGCTCTACATATCCGTCGGCGACCCACAAGACTTTGCCGTTGTTGTCATACAGGCTCGCGATCACGTGGGGAATGTTCACCGTCTGCCCGCTCTCATTGAACAGGTCTCCGCGCAGTACCGCTTTACCCTGGTAATCGGGGTCGACTTTCTGATTCATCACGCCGATGACGGGATCGGCCGATGCCGGAACCAGCGTGGCTTTGATGTTCATGCGAACGTTCTTGACGTTCTTCAAGTTGACCTTCGGAAAATCGATGCGGTAAGGAGTGACTTGCTTCGGCAACAGAATGTGATCGATCTTGTCGAAGCTCGTCTCTTCGTCGATCGCATTGCCCGATCCGTCGACGAGGGTCGCGGTCACGTTTACGAAAGCTGGAATCGTATCTTCGTTCACTACCTCACCGAGAACGACAGCGCCTTCCGCGAAATCGAGCGGGTTCATGGAGACGATGCGTACATGCGGAGCGTCGATATTTTTGGCCCCCCACTCATCGTCGCTGCCTCCGCTGACTAAATCCCAGCGAAGATAGGTAACCGGAATGACTTGCGACGGAACGTTCGGCATATCGCTCTTCGGCCAAAGCGTCTTCCAGATGTCGCCTTCGCGGGCCAGGCGGAAATCTCGCACATCTTCAATCGGGCCCACGGGAGTCGTCCAATGCAATCGAACTCGCATTTGGGCTTCGTCGTTGGTGATGTGGAGCGGGCGAATGTCGTAGCCTTCGAGAGATGAGAACGCGCGCAGGCTGCCGTAAGAGCCGGTCCAATCCTGAATAAAGGACTGCTTGTTAACGGGTTGGGCGTTCGAAACCGAGTTGAAGGCCTCATCCCAATTGCGGCGTTTCGCGTTGAGCAATAAGTTCGAGAGCGCCTGATCGGGAGTCGCCGGCTTGGCCGTCAAGAATGCCGAGCCAGCCGAAATTCCTACCGTCTTTCCGGTGGCGTTCGCCGTGGTAAGAGCGACCGCGATCAGGACTGCGGTAACTGCAACGAGAACGATTGGCAGAATAAATTTCATGTTGGCTCTCTTAAATGCTGGCTATGGAATGCTCGGCGCGCACGGGAACGACGGGAGAAATTGTGACCCGGCGCTTCTCCGGCAAAATGATTTCGAGCAGGATGGCGAGAAAGCTGACACCGATCGGCAGGATTCCCCACATCAAGCCTTGAAACGCAGTCGGCTTCGCATCGGACTCGATCGGATGCGCGGGCGGTACGTCGTCTTTTGACCAGGCGGTGATCGCGCCGTTGTCGAACGTTTCAATCTTTCGCCATCCGACAAAGGTCAGCAGTGGTTCGTAATACGGATCATGAACGAAGATGTATTTAAGCCCGTAGCGATTGGCGTGCTCGAGCATGGCTCGCAGTGAGGCCATGCCGGCCGAACCATAGAACTTGGAGTTCGTGAGCTGCGCGGAACCGAAGTTTGTCATCTCCGGCAACAGACGGGCGGAGTTGTAGTCGCCGTCCACACTGTTGGCCGTGGTGTTGGTCGAGACCTGGGCGAGATCGCTGCCAAAGCCGAGAGCGATATAACGATAGGTGTCGTGTCCGTCACGGTTCAGAAAGGCGGTCACGGGAGCCACATTCGTAGCCGTGCCCGGCTTGAACGGATTTGCGTTCAGCCAGTACAGCGCGGCGCCAAATGTTGCAACCGCAGCGAGGGCGAGGCCGACAGCCGCTTTCAGTCGGAAGCGGTCAACCAGTTCTGCGGCAAGAATTCCTATCAAAGGCATCGCCAGCAGCGTCGCCCAGAAGGTAAAGCGCTCAAAGGTCAAAACTTCAAATGCGCGTCCGAGGAGCCATCTTGGCAGCGGGGTGGTTCCGCCGAGCCCAAAGATCATGGTTAACCAAAAACCCATGAGCAAAGGAATGAGACGTCGCGATGAAGCGCCCTTGATGAAAATGAAAGGCAATGCCAAGAGCAACGCGCCATAGGGGACCAGGAAATAGTTGATGGCGGTAGCGGAATTCAACAGGAAATTGTTGCGGCTATCGTGAGGAATGGGAATCTGGTGAATTGGGTGTTGGATAAGGGCGAGCCAGTACGGTGCCAGAACAAGGCCAACCCCGGCTCCAACCGCGACCGCAAAAATTGCGCCTCTGGTGATCACGCCACGGACTGAACCTGCAACCCCCTGGTCGTAGGCATCAAGGATTGCCGTCCACAAAACCGGACCGGCGAAGAGAACGACGCCGAAGATCAGAGTCACGTGGTGCGCAGCAGCCGCCGTCAATCCTAGAACGATGCCTTTGATCAGCGCTCGAACCGAAGACTTGGTCATCCACTCGTAGAAGTAGGGCAACGCGTTCAAGTAAAGCGCGACCGACGAGACCGTCGCCAACTGGCCCGCCTGATACACGAGACCGGCTAGCGCTCCGAGAAAAACGCTGAGTATGGCGGCGTAGCTTGCCTCGCGATCGCTGACCCAGATCCTGGCAAAACGGTAGACTCCGACCGGCAGCAGAAGAATCGCGATCAACTGCACCAGCATGTAGGCCATCTTCAAACCGACGACGTATGAAAAGAGCGCAATCCACTGGTGCGTGAGCGGCGGATAGGTGGTTTGCGAGAATCCAGCGAACCATTTCACATTCCACGGGTCAAACCAGTGATGGGCGTAATGTGACGCGAAAAACATGTGGAAGTTCGCATCGTACGAGCCAGCAGGCAACTGCATTAAAAGCAGAGGGCCATGGATTGCCAGAGCCATAAGAACGATGGCAAGCAGTGGAATGGGTCGAGCGTATGGTGAAGGGTCAAGGACAACTGTGCGCTCGGTGCGCTCCGCGTAATCTGTAGGATCCATAGCGAGTAAATTTGATTCCTTAATTCAAGTCAGGGTTTACTTCGTATATCGTATACCCCAGCCCCCAAGAAGAAGACTAACTATGTGGCTTCGTTTAGGGAATACGTCACTCTAAGTAGCACGAAAGTAACGTGTTACCAGACTAGGCGATGGCGGGTCGACAGAAGCAGCCGTAAGCTAGAGATGGCGCATCTGATTTAAACCGCAGCCAGTGATTTGCGGGATTGATACGCCCATACTTATACAATTCATAGAGTGGTGACCTTGTTGAGACGCCGAATTCTGCCCGCTGCCGTGTGCGTTGTTGTCTTTGCTATTGGTGCGAGTGCTCAAACCTACGATGTGAATCAGGGCGGCGCTCCTTCCGCTAGCGGTCAGAAGCCCTCATCCGAGCAAAGCGAAGCGAACACCACGCAGGGCGACCTTGGTTGGGGATCGAACATAGAAGTAGCGCGGGAAGGGCGTGCGGCGCAGGATGCTCTCAAGCGCAACGACTATCCGGCCGCGATGACTTTTGCCGAAAGAGCGGCGAAGGCTGCTCCGCAGAACGCGGAGCTTTGGTTTCTTTTTGGCTACGCTGCGCGATTGGGTGAGCGCTATCAGGTGTCCGTCGACGCCTACAACCGCGGGTTGAGAATTCGCCCCGGTTCGGCGAACGGCATGGCGGGACTGGCGCAGACCTACGCCAAGATGGGTCGCGACAACGAAGCGCAAGCGCTGCTGCAAAAAGTCGTCGATGCCAATCCTCGCGACGCCAACAGCCTGCAACTGGCAGGCGAGTTGATGCTGAATTCGGACCCGAATAAATCCATAGAATTTCTGAAACGCGCTGATGCCTTGCAGCCGAGTCCGCACAGCGATCTATTGATTGCCCACGCTTATGACCGGCTGAAACAGCCGGATGAGTCGGCGAAGTATTTGAACCGGGCGAAGGCACGGGCGCCAAGAGATCCGGAAGTGCTGCGCGCGGTTGCGGGGCAATATCGCGACCAACGCCGCTTTGACGCGGCGATCGATGCTCTGGAGTCGATTCCAAACAAGACGACCGATATTCAGGCGGAGCTTGCCTACACCTTTCAGCTCGCCGGCCGGCAGGAAGATGCGGCGAATTTATACGCCAGGTTAGCGAAATCGGCCAAGGGAAACATCGGCCTCGATTTGAGCGCGGCGCAAGCCTTGATGGGCTTGGGGCAGACCGGCCCGGCGCGTGAATTTCTTGATGATGCGCGAAAAATCGACAGCAACAATTATCGGCTCCATTCCCTGCAAGGCGCGCTCGATGCGTCCGAGGACAGGCTTCCGGAGGCGAGTTCTGAATACGCTGGCGCGATCAGCGCGTTGCCGAAGAATCCGCCGGAAGGGCCGCTGTTTCCGATTGAACTGCGCCTCAACTTATATGAACTGAAACAGCGGCAGGATGACGATGCGGGCGCGAAGGAACAGCTTGCCGCCGCGATGTCTGAGATTAACCAGGTAACGGTTCCAGATTCCGCGAAACCAGAGATGTTGCGCCTGCGGGCTGCGATTGAAGCGGGCTCCGGCGACATGGACGCGGCGAACAAAGATTTAAAAGACGCGCTGGCGCTGGCCCCGACCAACGTCAACTCCTTGCTGAACTACGCGAACCTGCAATGGAAGCTGGGTCAGAAAGACGCCGCCCAGGAGAGTTTTTCGAGAGTTCTTGGCCTCGATGCGAACAATCGAACGGCACTCTCTTCGCTCGGATTTTTGGCGCGAGATAAGGGCGACAACAAAGCCGCAGAGTCGTTCTTCATGCGGGCGGCTGCAGCTCATCCGAAAGACTACGGGCCGTACCTCGCTTTGGGAGATTTATATACCGCGGAAAGAAATTTCCCCGATGCCCAGAAGAATTACGAGGCCGCGTACCAGCGCAATGAGAACAATGCTCTAGTGGTGGCTGGAGGCGTGAACTCCGCGCTCGAGTCGCACAACTCCGATTTGGCGAAAAGCTGGCTTGATCGCGCCAAGGGGAAGATGAATGAAAATCCCCAGCTCAATCGCGAGCACGAGCGTTATCTCACGCTGAAAGGCGATTTCGCGGAGTCGGCAAAACTTGGCGAAGTCGTAATTCAGAAGCTTCCGAATGACCGCGAAGCGGTTGTCTATCTCGCTTACGACTTGTATTACCTCGGCCGCTACGACGAGGCCTCGGCGCTCGTCGATAAGTACGACCCCATCATTCGCAATGACCGGGATCTCCCGCTCATCGCCGGGTATCTGCATGCGCGTGACGGAAAAAAGCGTGAGGCGATTTCGGATTTCACGCGCGCTCTCGATCGCGATCCAAAGATGGCCACCGGATACGTTAATCGCGGCTTCATGCTGAATGATTTGAAGGAAGCTGATAAGGCGGCGCTGGATTTTCACGCAGCAATTCATCTTCAGCCGGATTACGGCGAAGCGCATCTTGGTCTAGCGTACGCAGAGTTGCAATTGCACCGGCCGAAGCAAGCGCTCATTCAGTTGAACGCCGTTCAAAGAATTATGGGCAAGTCGCGGACCGTGCATCTGGCTCGGGCCGAGGCTTTTCGGCAGGAACAGGATTTCGTCCACGCCGAGCCGGAATATCGCGCGGCGCTACAAGAGAAGCCGGACGACTTCCCGACGCAGCTCGAATATGCCGACACGCTCTACCGCATGCGGCGCTTTGATCAGGCCATCGCGGCGCTGGCGATTGCGGAGAAGCTTGAGGCGAATAATCCGCAGCTGTACGCTCTGCGCGCTCAGGTCTACGCCCGGCAAGGTTCGCGCGAGCCTGCGATGAGTGACATTCAACTGGCGGAGAAATACGGTCCGAACGACATTGCCATCCTGATGCAGACGGGCGGCGCACTGCTGATCTTAGGAGATCGCGATGCCGCCATGCAGCGCTTTGCCCGCGCCCTCGATGTCCCGGGTGGGGATCGCATCGGTGTTCGTTTGGCCATCGCGCAGGTGTTTCTGCGGCAAGGGCACTTCGACGACGTCAGGCACCAGTTGGGGCTGGGCTTCTCCGAAGCCCAGATTGACCAATCGCCGGTAACACCGGACGACATTCTTGAGGCAGCTAACATTTATCTGGCGATGCACGACTTCGATCTCGCGCAGAGCTATTTCGATAAAGCAAGGCAGGCTGGCGCGAACAATCGCACCGTCGCCATCGGCGAGACCAATTCCTATCTGGCGCAGGGCGACACCCACAAAGCCGAAGATTCGCTGGCTAGCCTTGGCCCGGCAACCGACTTCACCGATGACTTCGACTATCAGATGGCCGCGGCCAATGTGTACCGGCAGCGGCAGGACACAGTCCAAGCCCTTACATCGTTTGCCCAGGCAAGCACAATCGCAGGGCAGGAGAACGAGCGCGCCGCACAGACCGCACAGAATGAACTCGCGACCGAAGAAGGGCGGCAGATTACGCGCAACTTAAGTCTTGCGCCCGAAGCATCATTCGCGCCATCGCTCGAAGACATTAACGTTTACACGCTCGATACTAAAATCTTAGGCGTCACCTCGCCAAATCTGCTACCGCCGCCGCGGCATTCGTTCCAGAGCCTGGTCGACACTCATTACCGCGTTCATCTCGGCAAATTCCCGGCGATCACCGGATTTGTGGGCGAGAGCGAGACAAATGGAACGTTACTGTTCCCCAGCGTCAACGTGATTCAGAAGCGCCATACCTACGACACATTCTTCAACGGCGGCATCACCCCGGTGCTTCATTTTGGGGCGAATCGAATCGCTTTCAATGGCGGCCTGCAATACACGATTCGGCGGGATACGACATCCCCGCTCTACTTGAGCCAAAATCTCTTCCGTCAATTTCTTTATGTTTCCAGCAGTTCATTTTTCAACTGGGTCTCGGTGAACCTGAGTGGCATTCACGAGTCGGGCCCTTTTACCGACCGGCATCTGAATTCGCGCGATCTATCGGGGAGCGTTGAATTTACCGTCGGGCATCCATGGAGCCGGACGGCGCTACTGACGGGCTATTCAGCGCGTGATTTGCTGTTTAATCCGACCATCGAAGAGTATTTCAATACTGCGAGTTATATCGGCCTTCAGCACCGCTTCGGGACCCGGATCACGGCAGCCATTCTTGCCGAAGACCTGCGATCCTGGCGAGTGCAGGGCGCGAGGTATGCCATCGCACAAGCCTTCCTTCCGGGAGGCAGGTTCGAATTCCGCGTAAACCCGCGGTGGAACGTGCAAGGCTCGTTCCTGTTGTCACGTGGCAGTGGATACCACGAATACGATAACGCACAGAGCCAGTTCCTGGTCGCCTACAGCCGGCCGTGGAAAGGGGCTTTGAAGGATGCGACGGGAACGCAGGTTGCGTATCCGATGCGGCTCGCCTTTGGCGTGCAGCAGCAGACCTTCTACAACTTTGCGGGATCGTCCAAGACGACGCTCCTACCGGTAATACATTTCAATCTTTTCTAAAATGAAGTTTCCCTATTTTCAACTTTCGTCCTCTAACCAGTGAAACCAGTTTTGGCCATCCCCAATTCATAGACAGCGCGTAGAACAGGCCAGAAAGCCAAGAAAACAGCAAAGAGCTAATGATCGACTCAGGAAGCAACAATTCGGCCGCCACCGGTACGGCAAAAGCCAAAGGGACGCACGGCAACGGTAAGAGCTTTAAATCTCAACTGCTTGGCGGCAGCCTGACGCTCTTAGCCGGGTCAGGGCTAGTTGGAGTGACCAATCTCGCATTCAACGTGGTCACGGCGCGGCTGCTTGGCCCCACCGGTTTTGCGCACGCTACCGCGGTCTATACCATCCTGATGCTGGTTTCATGCATCACCCTTGCTTTCCAGGTAGTGTCAGCCAAATACATTGCCAAAACAGATGGGCAAGAGGAGCGAGCGCGCATCTTCGCGACCTTGCTGCGGCGTTCGTGGTTGGCGGGAATCTCGATTGGCTTTTTACTTTTCGTATTTAAAGGGCTGTTCACGGCCTATCTGAATCTGCCGGACCCGATACTCATCACGGTACTCGCCCTCGGAGCGGCGTTCTATATCCCACTTGGGGTGCGCCGCGGTTTTATTCAAGGGACGCGCGCGTTTCGTCCGCTCGCCGTCAACTTCATGCTTGAGGGCCTGGTTCGCCTCGGTGCGTTGTTTCTCCTCACGTATTTAGGCCTGGGGGTAAAAGGAGCCGTTCTCGCCAGCGTTCTGGCGGTCATCATCTGCTATTTTGCGGCGCTTCCCAGTCCCGGGCTTGCGACGATGCGCTTGCCGGCAGTCGCCATTTCTTTTGGCGAGGGGCTGCAGGCGATTGTCTTCTTCTCAGGTCAGACGATCATTAACAACATCGACATTGTGCTGGTGAAGCACTTTTTCCCTCCGGCGGAGGCCGGTTTCTACGCCGCCGTCGCGCTTGTCGGACGCCTGGTGAATATGTGCGCTTGGTCGGTGGTAAACACAATGTTCCCTGTTTCCGCGGGAGCTGGAAGTGAAGATCAAGATGGCCGTCCGGTGCTGATGACTTCGCTGTTGCTGGTGTTCGGCATTCTGAGCGTGCTTGTCTTTGGCTTATGGCTGGTGCCGAGTTTCCTCTGGAAAGTACTTTTTGGCGGACAGTTCAGCGGCAACACTTATGGAGCTTTGGCGCCCCTGCTGATTCTCTATGCCATCACCACCGGAATCTACTCGCTAAGTTCGGTGATCATCACCTACGAAATGTCGCGCAAGATTGCGAACACCAGCTGGCTGCAACTGGCCTTCAGTGGCGCCGTAGCCGTGGGCGTGTACAACCTGCACGATAGCCTGCGGCAGGTGATTCTTATTCAATTGATTTTGATGGTTGTGCTGCTTGCGCTCTTATTCATCCCGCTTCTGAAAGCCAAGAAGGTTGCATTTACGGCAGAGAACGGCGATGGTCTGCGCCTTCTGCGCACGTTGAGCGAAGAGGAAGTGATGGGAGAGTTTTTGCGGAGCGAGTTCCATCATTCCGAATACGACCAGTATCGCAACCAGTTCGACAGCCTGGTGAGAAATCCCGATTTCGGCAACGCCCGGCATAACTCTGTCCGCAAGGCGCTGCTATTTCTGCGCCGCGGTCCGATGTGGCGCGAACTTCCGAACGATACAAAATGGTTTGAAGTGGAATTGACCCCCAAGGATCTGGCGCGCATCCGCTTTTTTCCGCGGGCGCAATGGCGGAAAATGGCTGACGGCAGCTTTTATCTGGTTGACGTCGTCGCTCGCATTCAAAAGAAACTCGACGACTCGGCACAAGGTGAATTTTTCGACAAGCTTCGGCTGCTCAGTTATTCAGTACAAGAAGATCTGGTGAATCCGTCTGTGGTGCTCATCGGAATCGACGAGAAAGAGCCTCTAACGATTCTGGATGGGAACCACCGTATGGCTGCGGCTATGCTGAACCCGTCAGGCTTGGCGTGGAGCAAATTGCGCTTCATCTGCGGGCTCTCGCCCAACATGCGGCGCTGTTGCTGGTACTACACCAACTTCAATACCTTGTTGCGCTACTTTAAAAATCTGGTGCGGCACTTTTCCTACGACGCTGAGACGGATATCGGACGGTTTCAGGAATCTGACCTTTAATCTCCAAAAAATTGGGGCGCCAGCACATCGCTAGCGCCCTTTGGGTATACAAACCCAGCGCGCGGGAGTGATTTCTCCCGCGCCGCCGGTGGCTGATACCTCTAGAGCAACGGAATCACTTCGCCGCTGGTGCGGACTCCTGCTCCAATTGCGCTTTCATTGGCCGGGCTCGATTCCAGGTCCTGTGACCCAAACGAAATTCTGCCGACTTGCTGCCGAGCATAAAAACGCGCGGATGGTACTCGCGTATATTGCCCGCCATTCACGATCGGAGCGCTGAACGGCCAGCCCGGCTTCGTGTAAACCATGCTGTGCCCCCAGCGGTATAGATACATTGCCGAGACGTCGCGATCAAAGTCGAAGTTGCGTCCGGCGAAGATGCGGTTCATGTCGGAGCGTAGAGAGTTCTCGTAACTTGAAAACGGCGTCGTCAGCAACTTGATGCGCTCATTCGGTTGGTCGGCGACCGAAGCTGTGTTCCCGCCGTAAAAGGTAAGAACGGTTTGGCGATTTGGGTTGAGACGGTTTGGATTTGGCCCGGTGAGCCCCATCCAGTCGGCGACCACGAAATCTGCGAAATACTGACCGCCCCAGTAATAGCCGTCGTATCCGAGGTCAACCACGGGAGCTGCACTATTGATGGCTACATTCGCAACGACTACGGGAGACAGGGTGACCTGATCGAACGCGGCAGCTTGTGAACTGCTCAGCAATTGCGCGCAAGCTGTGCGGGCGGTGTGAGATTGCCCGGCGAAAATAACGGCCTTCGCTGTTGCTCGATAGAAATTCCCGTTGGAGTAATAAACGACGCTGGCGGTTGAACTGGTTGGATTTTCGCCGCGAAGTACCAGCGCGTTTTGCCGGATGCGAACATTGTTGTTGGACGCATCCATGGCTGCCAGGTTGTAAGGATTGGTGAGGATTTCCGTGTCGGAAGATCCGGTGACTGCTCCCGGAATCAGCCATTTAATGATGTGCCGGATCATGCCGGAGTTTCCGCCGGGGAAGGCGAACTCTGGATAGTATTCAGCACCCAGAAAACTTATAGACGTGTAAGCGGTCGTCTGGCTGGTTGTGCCATCGAGCGCATCTACGGCGTAGCGTGTGTAGAAATCTGATACGGCCGGGTGATAGCCCTTCGTTTGCGTCAGGTACTGATCGAAGGTCATGGGCGAAAGGTAGTCGTACTTCGGATCGCTGTTGTCGGCGGGGTCGGTTGGCGATCCTGGCTTGTGATACCAGTTCTGCAGGTCGGCGCGCGCCGCCTTCAAATCGTTGACGATGTTAGTTGGGTAGGGGCAACTGCTTAGTCCGGCCGCGTAAGTGTCAATATTCCAACTGTTGGTTCCGGGATTGACGTAAGGCGTCTGCGAATCGAAGTAGTAGCTGTAGAACGGGGCCGGAACGATGTAATTCGCCCAATCGATTCCAGTCGTGTCGTAAAGATCCGTGAGAAATGGGGCGTAAGGCTGGACTGCATAGGCGGTTGCGGTCGAAGCGAGATCGGGAATGGGAGAGGCATCGTCACGATTGGCGTTGCCGCCGGGGGTCGCTTGGCCGTCGAGGATCAGAATCTTGGTTCCGGGCCGCTGTTTCGTCAGGTAATAAGCTGCGGAGCATCCGGACATGCCGCTCCCGACAATGATGACGTCGTAGGTTCCGTTGTCGGTAAGAATCGGCTGGCTCCCGCCGTAGCTGTCGCAGGGCGAGTTCGCGATTGAGACAGAATTGTTGCTCTTGAAAGTCAGCCGATTGTCGCGTAGCCAGTGGGCGATATTAAAGACGGCGGGCCGGTTGCCGCCCCTTAGAACTCGCGGATCGCTCCCGATCGGGCCGTCGCAAGGGAAGGTGGTTCCCGAAGCAAACGCTCGCATCGGGAAAGATCCACCAACAGCCACGCCGCCCGCGGCCAACATGATTCCGTTCATGAAATCTCTACGACTGATACCGTCTTGCCACTTCGCCATAAGCTTGCTCCTCGAATGGGAAAATTTTGAGGGGCACATATTGGAACGAGTCCTGAGTGTTGTCAAGGAAATGTTCGCTTCGTTACGAAATATGAAAGGCGGAGCGGGCTGTTGCGTGACTCAGAGTCGTTGTAGCTGCGTAAGCGAGGAGATACGCAAGCAATGAGTCAGGAGAGAAAGCGGGATTGCTGTGGGCTGCGACTACTGTTGCTGTGGAGCGCTTGGCGGAGGGGTTTCTGGTTCATTCACTAGTGTATTGTCGCGATGGCGTAGGACGATCGGCTCTCGTTTACTCCGAACTACATCCCGTTCCTGCGAAACTTTGGCCTCGACTTTTGTATCGCTTTCTCGCGCCACCTGGAAGAGTTTTGCTCCTTCGGCCGAACGGCTGGTCGCAAGTCCTACCGTGCCTCCAGCGCCTGCGGCGGTGCGAGCTCGGTCGTAAAAGAATTGCGCGGTCTCGCGGTCGCCCTGCATTTCGGCCAAGTAGCCAATGTTGTTCAACGCGAACGCATTGTAGGGATCAAGCGCGTAAGCATTTCTGAAGTTCTGGTCGGCCGCCTTAAGGTCATTGCGATTGATGGCTGAAACGCCGCGGAGGTTCAACTCCGCTAATTGCATTTCAACGTTCTGGCTTTCGAGCCGCGTTTGCAGCTTTCTCGCGTTGTCATCCGCCATCCGCGAGGCGGGCTTGCCGCGCCAGTTGCGATCTCCGGTGACGATGGCTGCCGAGCTTGAATGGAGCGCGGCTGCGGTCGCGTAATAGCGCATCGCGTCCTGCGATTCGCCCTGCATCTCTTTCGCAACGCCGAGATTATTCAGCGTAAAGACATTCTGCGGGTCTTTTTTCAACGTCTTCTGCAACATCTGATCAACTTCGCGCGCGCGTCCGAGTGCAAGCAGGCGCACAGCTTCGACGTTATCGTGGTTGATCTGGATGGGATCGTTTGGAATCGCTGCTACTTCTTTAATGGATCGTCCCTGCACTCGCTTGGCGCTGGCGTGCTCAATCATCGCGTCGGTCGGCTGCTTGGTGGCTAACGCATAGAACTGTTGCGCCCTATCTGCCTGGCCCTCGAGTTCCGCGACATAGCCAAGATTGTTAAGCGTGAAGGGGTCGTCCGGATCGAGCATGTAAGCTTTGTAGAAGAGGGCTTCCGCTTTGCGATTGTCGTGCTTGCGGACGGCATCGACGCCTTCGCGATTCAATTTCTGTACTGGCGTGAGTTTGCTGCCCCGCGGGATGAATATTTTCAGGTCACCGGCATTCGCCTTTACCGCGCTTAAAAGAGTTGCGGCACCAAGCACCATCACGGAAATCTTGTTCCACGCCATTAGCGACCTCGTCGTCCTACCAGGAAACTTCTCTCTTCTTCGCACTTCCACTTTAACTCATCGATCCCTCGATTAAGATGCCCTAAGTTGCCGATTGTTTGCCGTCGGGAACCTTTAGTTATCAAGGGCTTGGGTACCTTCGTGCCAGCATCGGCATCTAAAACACTCAACTGGAGTTGCTGGTATAGGATAGCCTGTAAATGGAGTGGAAATGAGCATTCGGTTTACTTCGTGGCTGCCTAGAGTTGCCTTCTCTGGCGCTCTTATGTTGAGTGTTGCGTTTGCCCAGGCTCCGCCTGAAACCGTTACACCAGCGCCTGCAGCAGGGCCTACGACAACGCCCGCTCCTGCTCCCACTCCTGACGCCCCAGCGGGGGCGCCTGCGCCAAAAGATGCGGCCCCGACCGACGCAGCTCCATCTACCTCGGCGCCAGCTTCCAACCCGCCCGCCGCGGCGGCAGACGGCAGCGACGCTGACGCGAACGACAGCAAGCCGGAGACGGTCCTAAACCCGGCCTCGCTGCTTCCTGCGGTCCCAACGCTGAAGCCGCAGAAGGCCTCTCTGATCGGCGGTACGGTTGACAAGATGGATCGGGTGAAGGACGAGCTTACCATCCGCGTGTTTGGCGGCGGGAAGATGAAGATTGCCTTTGACGCGCGCACCAAGATCCTGAAGAACGGCGACACCGCGTTGCCTTCGGATCTGCGCCGCGGCGATCACGTTTCTATCGACACGATATTGAATAACGGCGCGGTATTCGCCCGCAACATCCGTTTAACCACTTCGATACCGGGAGAAAGCCAAGGAACTGTCATGGCGTATCACGATGCGAGTCATGAACTCGAGGTGCGCGATCGCCTGTCGCCTCGTGTTCTGAAACTGCGTCTCACACCGCAGACTCGCATCTCCGACCAGGGCAAGGACGCGTCTGCGACTGAACTGGCAAGCGGGACGCTGGTATCGATTCGCTTCGGACCGCAACGCGAAGGCCGCAACACAGTCGAAGAAGTCACGGTGCTCGCCGTGCCCGGGCGCAACTTCACATTTGTTGGCCATGTCACGAACGTCGATTTCCGCACCGGGCTTATCGTTTTGACCTCATCGACGGACGGCAAGACCTACGAAATTTCCTACGATCCCACCGACACGAAGATCGGCGACACGATGGGACAGGCTGCTGACGTCACGGTGATTGCCCGATTCGAAGGAAGCAAATACGTGGCGCAGAGCGTCAAAGCGAACTAGCGCGGCCCTCTTTTACTGCTGTCGAAAATTCCTCAGTTCGCAAAAAACCGGGCGAGGTCGCCCGGCTTTCCATTCTTCTTTTTTAAACTCTCTTACATATTGTCAGCGGTGCATTGCCCCGGTGGTTGGTTCGGCGCGGGCGGCGCGGGTGGATTCGCCCACGGCACATTCGTCAGGTCAAAGAAGTCGAGCAGGTTCGGCTGCGCGGCGTCACGATTCGTCAAGTGCGCGCTCGAGTTGATGAATCGGCTCTCGACAAATTTTAGAATCGCGGTGTGATCCATCGGAATGTGTGACACATAGTGTCTTCGCGTAAACGGAGAGATCACGAGGTTCGGCACGCGGAATCCTAACTGAGCGGCGAAGCCCTGCTGCGCCGGCGCGTCGGTAGAAACCGCTCCGGGATCGACCGGACGCAGATCGCAATTGACTGTGTACACCCCTCCTGGCGGCAGGCAAGGGTTGAAGCCGTCGGCGTTGACAGCAATCGAGCTGATATCCGGAACGGTTCCGACGGTGCTGCTGGTGAAGTCGTTGGAGTGGCCCGGAACGGGGGGCACGTGATCGTAGGGACCGCCCGCTTCGTCGTAGCTCAAGAAAAATACCGAGCTCGGCCACGAGGTGCTGTTCATCATGGCGTTGACGAGGTTTGCAACTTCTTGCTGGCCGTTCAGGATCGACTGGTTCGAGCCCGGGTGCTCATCGTTATTTCCGAAACCGGCCTCGATGAACGAATAGCTTGGCAACGCATTGTTGGCAACGTCGGTCAGGTACTGCGCGATTGGAGCGATGTGATTGGGGTCAACGCAGAACGCGTTCGTCGAGTCTCCGACGGCTTGCTGTGAACCAACGGTCGGAGCGGTGCAAGCGGCTTGGGAAGGGTTCTCGTACAGATATTTGCTGGCGTAGGTAAAGTCAGAAAAGCTGGTTACGGGAAAATCGTTCGATTGCGATCCCAGACCGCAGTCGCCACTTCGGCTGGTACATCCACCCGCAGTCAGGGAGTAATAAATCTTCCACGAAACGTTGCTCTGGTCGAGTTCTTGAAAAATTGTGTTGATGTTTAGTGGAGTCGTGATCGCATCGTCCGCGAAGGGGTCGTGGGTGAGGCCCTGGGTGGTGCCGCCCGTAACGGTCGCGATTCGGTTCGGAGTGCTCTTGCTCGAAACTGGCGAGAACCAGCGATCGGAAACGGCAAACTGCGATGCCATGTAGTAGTAGTAATTCAGAATTCCCTGGTCGTAGTAACCCATAGCGCGCTGCCCGACGAGATCGGTGAACGCGCCATCACCGGCGCCTGATTTCGCGAAGCCCTCGGCGGTATGCACGAAGCCATCCATCGGAGTAGAGCGGTTCACGCTGAAGTCGAAGCGGTTCACGTCTCCATAACTTTCGAGCCAAGCGGAACTCATGTCGTCAACGCAGGTGCTCTTCAGCTTGAACAGCGGGAAGGCCTGGCCTTCGTCATCGCTGTTAGAGATGGTGCCCAGCTTGTCGTCGATCCCGTCGACGACATATGTCTTTCCGTCGTCGCCAACGTTGTAGGAGTTCGACTGGCGAAAGGGGTTCAGCATCCCGAAGTAGGAGTCAAAGCTGCGGTTCTCCTGAAGCATAAAGACGACGTGTTGAATCTGCTGAATGTCGCCCGTACCTGTGCCCGTGCCAGCTCCGGCTCCAGTCACGAGACCGCGGCAAGCGCCAAACAAGCAGATGGGAAGAACGACTGCGGACGCAGCCAGGATTTTGCGAACTCTTTTCTCAATACAAAGCACTGGAAATCCTCAGGAGAATGGAATCGACGTAAAGATATTGCTTCGATGAAGCTGTGAGCTAGCAAGTTGGATGCAGGCACAGAGGTCGCAGGCCAAGTAATGTGCACGGCGCGCACTTCATGCCGAACAAAAACTAGGCCTTAATTTTTGGGTAGCGCCACCGCCCGGCCGCTGTTCTATGGGCGTCTCGGCTTGGCGGCGATAAGCCGCCAGGACAGCCGGAAAGATGCCGGCGCTACTCTAAACCTGACTATTTACCTGATGTGGCGCCATCCGCCTGCTTGCCGGGCTCTGTTGCTGGAACTGTAGCGATTTCGCCTTCGCCCGCGCCGACCAAGCGATCTGCGTTGAGCTTCACTTCGCTCTGGACGGCCTCTTGCGGTACAGGGCCAGTGGCTCCAGTTCTACCACTTGACTTCCCGTCTACGCCTCTGCGATTCGGGTCTGCCGCCGGGCGGCGAACTGCGGAACGTTGCACAGGGCCCAACGTATTCCGCGTCATCATGCGCAAAAGCGGCGCTCGAGAGGGCACCCAACCCGGGATCCGGCGGAAACGGGTGACATGGCGCAGAGCCACTGAGCGCTGCTCAAGCTCAAAGTGGCGCAGGTATTTCTGCACGATAGTTGGCATAGTCATGCGCAGGGCCGAGGCAAAATTTTGATTGGCCATCGATTCCTGCTTGGCGGGATCGTTCAGGAACCGAGCCAGACAGTCGGCCAGATCGTGGGCCTGGCCTGGCTTATAGAAGTCGATGGCCAGATCTTCGCCTTCCGCCATCTGCCGGAAATCTGCCAGGTCGGCGCATACGATGGGCACGCCATACGCGCACGCCAAGTGAGCGACTCCGCTGCACCCGGTGGAGGAAGAATAGGGCATCACTGCGACGGACGAGCTTTGAAACAGGTCGGGTAGCTTGTCTTCGTCGAGGTAGCCGGTGAATTCCATGCGCGAATCGTGCGCCCATTTCTTTTTGATCGACTCGACGTATCCGGCGGCTTGGGGATGATTTCCGCCCGCGATGACCAGCCTTGCGTTCGGAACTTTTTCAGCCAATTCCTGAAAGGCGTCGATCATGAGCTCAAGGCGCTTGTACGTCCCCCACTTGCCGAAAGCCAGAATTCGGTGCTCGGGATTGCCGCGCCGGGAAAAGTCGGGCGGTTCCGGTCGCGTAGTCAAGATGCCATGTGAACGAACATGCACATTGTCGCGACCATATTTCTCATGCAAAATTTTTCGGTAACCAGGCATGAGTACTGAGACCGAATTTGAAAGCAACAAGAGCCGGGTCGCAAACGCCCCAGCCGCCTTGTACGTGCGCGCGTGCTTCACACCGGCGTCCTTCAGATTGACGGTGTCCATCAGGTGATGAAGCGTGACGTGGGTGTAGCAGCCTGTAAGCCGTGCTAGAAGCGGCGTGAGCAGTCCGGCGAAAGCGACCGCGGGCTTGCGACCGAAGGTGCTGAATAGCAAGTTGAACCAGACAACATCGGGCTTCAGGTTCCGAATGGTGCTCATGAGGCGAACAACGCTCATCGGGTCGTCGAACGACCAACAGCGTTGCACGGAGTAGCCGTCGAGTTCGGGCTGCGCCTCCGGCATTTCATCGGCAAGAACGGTGAGGCTTAGAAACGGATCACGGCGCAGTTGTTGGGCGATGTGCAGTCCATATTCGCTGAGCCCTCCCTGACTCGGTGGGAATGTCGTCACTAGGCAGATCTTCATGCGTCCTCTTGGTCCAGTACGGATTCGATGTTCGTCAGAGGGGATACGTTGCTAGCAGTAGCACATTCGTGGGGGGCCATGAACTACTGATTCGCTTAAAAGATCGTTTAAGAAACACTTTGCACTTCGCCGCGTACCTGGGGAGTTCCGCGTGAGGGCAAAGCCTGCGTCAGCTTGCGTCGAACGTTTGCTTGCATTGCTTCCACCGTCCCCGGTTCGATTACGGTGATGTTGCCAGCGATCCTGCTCATGTCGAGATAAGCCTGTCGATTGCGATGGAGAAAGTCGAGCGGATATTCCGGCTTGCGCGCAATCGCGGCAACCGGATCCGCGTCGATTATGTAAGCCACGTCAGGCTTCGGAATAAAGCTCAGCACCATGCGTATGAAAGCGCGGACGAAACCAGACTTGAGCGGAAGATTCGCGAGTTCATCGTAGATATAACGGTCGAAAATGAGGACGTCGTAGTGAAATCTTCTAAGTCGAAAAACTTTCCAGGCAAGGCTCAATGCGTCGGCCAGGTAGAAGAAAAACCGGCTTGCAGTGATGGGCAACGATGTGACGTTTTTGTCACGGCGGACAAGCGGTTTATCGGGGCTTCCCACGCCCTGATCGCCTTTGAAAGCGCGATGGCTCATGTATTCCCGCAGGCGGCAGAAAACCACAACGTCGTCCCAGAAGGTTACGAGGTGAAAGCTCAACCCCGATTCGCCAAGCCAGGCTTGCAGTTGTGAGATCTGAGTGCTTTTGCCGGCCCCGTCAATGCCCGAAAAACTTACCACGGTCACGGTTGGTTCTCCCTGCCTGTTTTTGAGCAAGCGCGTCGCCATTTTCGACCCTTGGATTACCGTGCCCCAGGTGGTTTGCTGGAGGTTCCGAGTGACAGTGCGGCGACAGTTCCGATGGCTACGCCCGCACCTACCAGCGCTCCGACCTTGATTACCAAAGATCGCGTGCGACGCTGTTTTCCGGGCGCTATAGCCGTTCCTGCGGGCTGAGAGGCCGCGACTCCGGTGGCGGGCACAGACTCGGCCGCAGCGGTCCCTACGGGCTTCTGGCCGGGCTGCGCGGCTGGTTGCTGTTGGTTAGAAGAAGGCTGCGTACTGGACGAAGGGGTGGTTGATTGCGCGGGAGTAGACGTTGACCCCTGCTGGGGAACTGCCTGTGCCACTTCGACCCCGGCTAAATTATCTCCCGTTGGCCGATTTTGTACGGTGGCGATCTGAGCCGGATTTCGCGCGCTGCCAGGGCTGTCAGGAAGTTCAGCAAGGCAGGGGGTCAGGGACATGGAAACGCTGCAACACAGCACTACAAACGAGACCAGCCCACTTGGGGCTGGTTTGTACGTTTCCATCTGTATGCCACCTCCGAGGTGAGTACTAGTTGGCGGTCTTGAGTTCTGCGAGACCGTAACCTGTAGCGTACCAAGGCTGGCTTTGTGGCGTCACTACCGGAGTGAAAGTTTGGAAACTTCGGGTTGCTTCTTCCGGGGTATCGAATACCTCGAAAAGGCGATCGACGCGCATCAGTTCCAGAATAATGGCCGAAGCGGGAGAGACGGCTGCCAACTTGAGGTCGCCATCACGCTTCATGGCCAGTTCCAGGCATTGCAGCAACATCTCGACGCCAGCGCTGTCGATATCCTGAATCTTGGAACAGTCGAGAACGACACAAGGGCGGGCCTCGTCGAGCAGAGGTTGCAGCTCGCGCATGAAGGTTTTGACCTGACCTTGTTTCAATTGCTCCGGAAGTTCCATGATGATGACTGGGCCTTTGCTAGACATTCTACCTGCTCCTGGAAAAATATTGGCATCCGGCCAAAGCGACTTAGCGGATTGCTCTTTTTTGAAAAACTTTTTCTTAGTACTCAAGCTCTCACTATCTTTGTTGCGTGGTTTGGTGTCATTGGTTGCACAGCTCGAGCCATGACGCATCAGAGTCGCATCAGAAATTTCGATGCATACGTTTCGATTTAAGCTAAAGATCTTGTTGCCGCAAACAACCGCGCGGCAAACGTCAAGCCAGATGCCGACATTCGTGTTCTCAAGGATGGAACTGTTCTCGACGACTGTGCCGCAATCGATGCAGCAATCTTTCTCGACGGTGCTGAATCGAGTAATAACCGCGTCCGCCTTCACTTCAGAACCGCGTCCGATGAAGGCCGGGGCGACGACCCTAGCTTTGCGATTCACATGTGCTTTGTCATCCATCCAAACTCCGGGCCGAATCTGGCGACCGGAAGGACGGCTCTCACAGCGCCCGCGCAAAGTATCTTCGGCAAACTGACGAAGGTCGCGGGGGTGATTTAAACGAATGACATAGTCACGGATGAAGTAAGTGGCGCGAGGTGCCTGGGTTGGAATGTTTAGGGTTTCCAATTGCGCGTCGTCGGCCTTCGAGCAGTCAACCACCCACAGTGCTAATGGACCTTCGCGATCAAAAGAGCGTGTGGCCGCGTGCTTAGCCTCAAGATGGAAGTAGAAGAAATCAAGTAAGTCCGTTTCGACGTAAGCGCTTGCGGAGATAACGAAGCAATGCGATATGTGAGCTTGTCTGAATTCCTTTATTTGCTGGGTTAGAGCAGACGTAATCTCTTTCACTTGCTGAACATGAACTCGAACCTTGCCAAAATTGGAACGTAATTTTGGCATGGGCATTTTGGCGTCAACCACAACCAAAATATCTTCAACGCCAACCGCAACGAGACGTTCGACCGTCCGCTCAACCATCGAGCGCCCGGCAATTTCGAGACACGCGAGCGAGTGCCCGCTCATAAAGCCTTGCCCACCGTCTGTTAGTAACTTAGGACGCTTCGACTCAACCCGGCCAGATTCGTCACTGACTACAACGATCGCTCCCAGCTTCACAATTCCCCCAGACCCTTGATTCTCTCTAGCTAGTTACTGTCCGTATAGTGACTAAGCAGTTTCGGCCACAACTTCCAGATCGTCGGCCTTTAAGCTCTCACTTACATCAGCAACCGTCTTTCCAAACTTCTGCTTGGGGAAAAGCACATCGCGCATCTTCATTTTCGCTTTGTGAAGCTGTGATTTCGAATTCCCGACCGAACAGTCGAGCAACTGGGCGATTTCGTGGTGCTGGTAGCCCTTTACTTCATGCAAATCGAAAATTTGACGGCAGCCGGCTGGAAGTTCCTGGATCGCACGATTCAAAGCGATGCGATCGATCGCGCCGCTCAGATTGGGATCGACTCTGCCGATGTCACGCGTCATCGAAGGCGCGTCCGCCGAAAGCGGCTCATCGAGCGATACGATCGGCGGCGCCTTGCGGCGGCGCATCTTCATCAGAACGGTATTGACGGCGATTCGGTACAGCCAAGTGGAAAACGCAGAGTCTCCACGGAAAGAATTGACGCTGCGAAATACCTGCATAAACGCTTCTTGCGTCAGGTCTTCTGCGTCGGAGACATCCTTGGTCATCTGCAGGCAGACCGAGTAGACGCGCTTCTTATGCATCTGGAAGAGAGCGGCAAAGGCCTCCTCGTCCCCCATTTGAGCGCGCTGAATCAGGCTACGTTCAGAATTGTCTGGAGTTTGCTCTCGGACGGTAATTGAACTAATCACCGGTACTGCAGATACAGCTGTAGCTAGTGCTAATGTGGCCACTTTAGTAATCTCCTTTGTCAGTTACCGGTTCGCCCCTTGAGAACCGATCACTTCGCCGACTACTGCTCCCCCGAGCATTCGGCTTGCCATGGTTAGATTATTCGAGGTGTGCCGCACTTTATATCAGGATGCTCCTGTACATGATTCTCAAACTTGCTGTATCGGGAAGGCTTGCGAATATTTGTTTCGAACAAGAACTTTTCGATGCGGGGAGTGTTGCCGTAACCTGTTAAAGAAAAAGCAGGTTACCGAGGTAACTCGATAACCTGACCGGAGAAATTATTTCTCCCTGATTGGAAAACTTCTTCCACTTACTCTGGTGGTGAACCAACTATTTAAAGCGCTCAACTGCGCTCTGAAGCGTTCAATTTCGTTCAGCAGTTTTGCCCTTTTAATTCAGGTGAAAGCCTACCTCTACACTGATTTGTACGTTAACCGGCTTTCCGTCTTTCACGGCCGGCTGAAACCGCCACTGCTGCACCGCTTCCACCGCTTTCGCGTCGAGTCCGAAGCCGAGTCCGCGCACCACTTTGATATTGCGCGGCTTGCCATTCTCATCGACGATCATCCACAGAATGCACTTGCCCTGCGTCTTCGCCAGGCGTGCTTCTTCGGTGTATTCAGGGTCAGGAGCGGTAAGCATCGTAGGAGCCGAGATGCCGCCACCTACCTTGTAAACGCCGCCACCCATGCCGCCGCCGCTGCCTGCGCCAACGCCTGGACCGTGACCTACGCCAACGCCTCCACCCGATCCGGAGCCGATACCGCCGCCAGATCCCACGCCGTTTGAGGGCGGAGCTGAGGGCAGAACAGGGGCCGACGGATCGCCGAGGGTCGGCATGTGATTGTCGGCAATCTTAATCTGCGGGGGAACGACTACAGTCGGCGCCACAGCAAGCTTGGGAGCGTTATTACGCACCACCATGGCAGGCGGAGTAATCTGCTGCATGGCGGGCTTTGGGAGCTCAGCCTTCGGCGCTACAACCTTTTCGTGCGTGCCGCCACCACCCCCACCCGCCACGATCTTTGGGGCGACGGGCAACGCGTAGGAGTCAGGGCTAGGAGCAATCAAAGTGACCGTCTCGTGCGGCCTGACCAGCGGAATCGTGTTCTTTGAGCTGAAAGTCGCGAAAAGAATCAAGCCGATGATTACGATATGGACGACAACCGACCCCGCCAAGCCGTTCGAGCGGTAGTTGTTGTACTGTCCCCAAATTGCGTCCGGTCCGAAATTCTCTTTCTTCATTGTCTCCGTTGGGTTCTTGCTAGGAGCCTTTGTCCTAGGCTTGAATTCAGGCCCTCTGTATAAGGCGTTGAGTACTTCCGACGAAGGAAAAGCGGTTGCGGGTAGAGGACTCTGTTGGGTTGCCATAATTTCCTATCCTTGCGAAGCAGGATGCAAATCCATCAGTACTTCGGCCGCAAAGTATGATGCGGATGTTTGCGCAGTGGTTGATTTTGGGAGGAGGCGAAGGTGGCACGACCGTGATAAAGACGGCACTTCGGTACCGTTACTCACTAGGGCTACAGGATTTACCCGAGGCGTGGCGAGGGCGGGGGGATCAGAGACCAGGCCATATCGAAAATGGTGCAGATTCTAAGCAAAAACCTCGCTAGTCTCGCGAGAGATTGAGGTTGCCGGAATAATGAGTTCCAGCCGGGTTCCAGGGTCAGCATTACTCAATCGTAACTCTCCGCCAAATTCCTTGGCGCGCTGCTTCATGCCGCCGATCCCGACGCCAATGCTGTCCGGGCGCAAATCCGCCACCTTCTGTTCGATGCCCTTGCCGTCGTCGAGAACAGACACCGAAATCTGACCGTTCGTCTGGTGCAGATTTACCCAAACTTTGTGAGCCTCGGCGTGCCGGAACACGTTGGTCAATGCTTCTTGAACAATGCGGAAGACCGCCGTCTCAACTTCCGTTCCCAGGCGCGGGAATGCTTTTGGTTGCACGTCGAGAATGGTTTCAATCCCACTGCGCTTGGTGAGGCCCTCGGTGTACCAGGAGAGCGCAGAAAGCAATCCGACTTCATCGAGTAGCGGTGGATGCAACAGGTGAGACATGGTGCGCACCTGCTGGATGGCCCGATCAACAATGCTGCTCGCCTGCTGTCCTGCCTCGGGCGTGGGTGGGGACTTTTGCATCGCAATCTTGTCGAGCACCATCTTGGCCACGGTGAGTTCCTGGCCGAGGCCGTCGTGCAACTCTCGCGCGATACGGCGACGCTCTTGATCTTGCGCCGACATAAGGCGTACCGAGAGCCGACGTAACTCGTTGGTCCGGCGATCCACCATCTTCTCCAACTCGGTGGTATTGTCGCGAATGGACTGCTCGAGCAGTTTGCTGTCGTGAATGTCGGACGATGTGCCGTACCACTTTACGATCGTTCCTTCAGCATCGCGAATGGGAATGGCGCGCGTGCGAAACCAGCGATAGGCGCCGTCTTTCGAGCGCAGGCGGTATTCCGCTTCGAAATTCGCGCCCTCCTTTACGCACTTGTTCCAGCAATCCTTGCTACGCGGCGAGTCTTCCGGATGTACATAATCCAACCAGCTGATGTCTTTGAGTTCCTCATCCGAAGTACCCGCATAGTCATGGAAACGGTCGCTGACATACTCGTAATGGCCGTCCCCCTGGCTGCTGAAAATAACGTCAGGAGCGGTGCCAACGATGGCATCGAGTTCCTGATTCTTATCCACCAGTTTTGAGTTCAGTTGGGCGAGAAGGTCTGCTTTCGCGGCGAGCTCTTCGGTGCGTTCGAGGACGCGGTTTTCGAGTTCGCGGTTCAAGGCCTCGAGCTGTCGCGTTTTGCGATGCAGTTCGGAGAAGACTCTGACCTTGGCGCGCAGCAATTCCTGAATGACTGGCACGGAGATGTAATCGACCGCACCGTGTTCGTAGCCCTTCAGCCGGTCGAGATCGGTGAGGTGGACAGCGGAGATAAAAATGATCGCGGTGCGTTGAAAGCGCGGATGCTGACGAATCATCGTGGCCAGTTCGAAACCATCCAGTTCGGGCATGCTGACGTCCATGAGCACGACTGCGATGTCCGTCTTCAAGAGGAGTTCGAGAGCTTCCTTCGCTGAGTTGGCCTTGATCAGATTTTCGCCGAGCTCAGCCAACATGACTTCATAGCTGAGCAGCTTTGCGGGCTGGTCATCTACCATGAGGATGTTGACTTTTTCGTCCGTACTCATCAGATTTTTCTCCGTGCCACGATAACGATAACCGTTCGGGTCGCCTCTGAACTCATCGCCAGTCTATCTATGTAGCCACATTCGCAGCGATGAGAGCAGTTGTTCGGTATTCACGGGCTTGGCCAGATATTCGGAAGCTCCGGCCTCTAAACATTTTTCGCGGTCGCCTTTCATCGCTTTGGCAGTCAACGCGATGATGGGCAGACGCTGGAGTTTCGGGTTCTGCCGGATGACGCGCATGGTTTCGTAGCCATCCATCTCTGGCATCATGATGTCCATGAGGACGATGGACAGCTCGGGAGTCGTCTCTAGTTTGGCGATCGCCTCGCGGCCGGTTCCAGCGGTGATGACATCCATGCCGCGCCGCTCAAGCACGCTGCTCAAGGCAAAGATGTTGCGCACGTCATCGTCGACCACAAGGACTTTCTTTCCGATGAGCGCGTCGTCGGAATGATGCAGGCGGTCGAGCAATCTCTGTTTTTCCACCGGCAGGTCGGCAACAATGCGATGCAGAAACAGAGCCGTTTCGTCGAGCAAGCGCTCTGGCGACTCTACGCCCTTCACCACGACGCTGCGCGCAAGCACATGGAGCCGCGCGTCTTCTTCCGGAGAAAGTTCCTTTCCGGTGAACACGACTACCGGAACATCTCCCAGATCGGGCGTATCACGGAAGCGCTCCAGCACTTCGAATCCAGACATGTCCGGCAGGCGCAGGTCGAGAACGATGCAGTCAAATGTCTGATGGCTCACGATCTTGATTGCCTCTTCTCCGCTGGAAACAACCGTGACGTCGATGTCTTCATAGCCAAGCAATTCCTTGATACTGAGTTGCTCGGCGGGATTGTCCTCAACGACCAGCAAGCGCTTGCGGCGCGGGGATGAATATTCCTTGATTCGGTCGAGAGCCGTCTCCAAGCCTTCCGGGCTTGTTGGCTTAGTGACGAACGCGAAGGCACCGCGGGCGAGCCCGTGGTGGCGGTCTTCGTCGAGCGTAAGCATCTGCACTGGAATGTGGCGCGTTGCCGGGTCCTGTTTCAGGTGATTGAGAACCGTCCAGCCCATCATGTCGGGGAGGAAGACATCTAAAGACACGGCGGTGGGATGGAACTCGCGGGCCAGAGCGAGCGCCTCTGCGCCTCGCATTGCGACCAGGACTTTAAATCCCTTATCGCGCGAGAGGTCGCAAAGCACTCGAGCGTAATGCGGATCGTCCTCGACGATCAGCAAGACGGCATCGTCGGGCTGGAGATTGTCGCGATCGTCAGGAATTTTCTCGATCGGGCTCTCTACGATGCTGGCGGCCGCCAGTTGGGCGGTCGAAGGCGTGGTCGAATAACGGCGCTCAAGCGTTACCGAACTCGAGGGACCTACGTAAGTTTGCGGCAAGTAGAGCGTGAAGATGCTGCCTTTGCCGGTCGCACTGCGCAGTTGAATTTCTCCCCCAAGTAAGCTCGCCAGTTCGCGGCTGATGGCGAGTCCGAGTCCGGTGCCGCCGTACTTCCGGCTGGTGCCGGCATCAGCCTGTTGGAAGGCCTCAAAGATAATTCGCTGCTTGTCGAACGGAATCCCGATACCGGAGTCAGAGACTTCGAAGGCGACAACGGTGGCGGCTTTGGTGAGGATGGGGTGCTCTTCGCTCCACCCACTCTTCGCGACTGAAACTGACAGGCGAACGCCGCCTTGGTCGGTGAACTTGAAAGCATTCGACAGCAGATTTTTGAGAACCTGCTGCAAGCGCTTCGAGTCGGTGACCAGGCTCCTCGCCAGTTGCGGATCGGTGACAACCTCGAAGTTGAGGCGGCGGTTTTCCGCTTCGTGCTTGAAGGGCCGCTTGACCATATCGAGCAGGCTGGACACGAAGACTTCTTCCGCTTCGACTGAAACCGTGCCTGATTCGATCTTTGACAGATCGAGAATGTCGGTGATGAGGTTGAGCAAGTCCGTTCCGGCGCCGTGAATGGTACGTGAGAACTCGACCTGCTTTGGACTGAGGTTGCCGTCGGGATTGTCGCTAAGCTGCTGCCCCAGCACAAGAATGCTGTTGAGCGGCGTTCGCAACTCGTGCGACATGTTGGCCAGGAATTCCGATTTGTATTTCGAGGTGAGCGCCAGCTCTTTGGCTTTTTCTTCGAGCGCGCGTCGGGCTTGCTCGATTTCCTGGTTCTTGCGTTCTACTTCGACGTTCTGTTCGGCGAGCTGTTGTGCTTTTTGCGCTAACTGCTCGTTCTTCTGCTGCAGTTCCTTCTGCTGCGATTGCAGTTCGGTTGCGAGCTGCTGCGACTGCTTGAGCAGGCCTTCCGTCTGCATGGTGGCTTCGATACTGTTGAGCACGATGCCGATGCTGGCGGTGAGCTGTTCCAGGAATGCCAGATGCGAAGTGGTGAAATTGCTGAGCGATGCGAGTTCGATGACCGCCTTAACGCGATCTTCGAAGAGTACCGGAAGCACGATTACGTTCCGTGGAGTTGCTTCGAAAAGTCCTGACCGTATCGCGATGGTGTTTGGCGGGAGGTCGGAGATCAGCATGCGTTGCTTCTCGGCTGCGCACTGACCAATCAATCCTTCTCCAAGTCTTACTCTTCGCAGGTGGCCGTCTTCGCCGTCCCCGGCGAAGGCCGATAGCAGCATCATTTCCGCCGAATCGTCACCTCCCATCTGGTATATGACGCCTTGCTGCGCGCTCACTAGCGGAGCAAGTTCCGAGAGAAGCATCCGTCCGACGGTCGTCAGATCGCGCTGGCCCTGCAACATGCCGGTGAAGCGGGCGAGATTCGTCTTCAACCAGTCCTGTTCCGTGTTGCGGTCGGTAGTCAGGCGGAGGTTGTCGATCATGGTGTTGATGTTGTCTTTAAGTTCAGCGACTTCGCCGCTCGCTTCCACCTGGATCGATCGCGTGAGATCTCCCTTAGTGACGGCGGTTGCGACTTCGGCGATCGCGCGCACCTGGTTGGTAAGGTTGTCGGCGAGCAGGTTGACGTTGCCGGTGAGATCCTTCCACGTTCCGGCGGCACCGGGGACGTTTGCCTGTCCGCCGAGGCGGCCCTCGACGCCGACTTCGCGAGCGACTGTTGTCACCTGATCGGCAAACGTAGCCAGCGTGTCGGTCATGTTGTTGATGGTTTCGGCGAGAGCGGCGACTTCGCCCTTCGCATTCACGGTTAGCTTCTGCGTGAGTTCGCCATTCGCGACGGCGGTCACGACCTTCACAATACCGCGCACTTGCTCGGTTAGGTTGGCGGCCATGACGTTGACGTTGTCGGTGAGATCTTTCCAGGTTCCGGCGACTCCTGGGACCTGAGCCTGCCCACCGAGCTTGCCTTCGGTTCCCACTTCGCGCGCGACGCGAGTGACTTCGGCGGCGAAGGCGTTGAGCTGATCAACCATGGTGTTGATGGTGTTCTTGAGTTCGAGAATTTCGCCTTTCACGTCCACCGTGATCTTGCGAGACAAATCGCCTCGCGCCACAGCGGTTGTCACTTCGGCGATGTTTCGGACTTGGCCAGTCAAGTTACCGGCCATGGCGTTCACCGAGTCGGTCAGATCTTTCCAGGTTCCGGCGACTCCAGAGACGTTGGCCTGACCGCCGAGACGGCCTTCAGAACCGACTTCTCTTGCGACGCGAGTCACTTCGGCGGCGAAGGATCGCAACTGCTCAACCATGGTGTTCAGTGTTTCTTTGAGCTGCAAGATTTCGCCGCGCACGTCTACCGTAATTTTCTTCGAGAGATCGCCATTCGCGATTGCGGTTGCGACTTCGGCGATATTTCGAACCTGGCCGGTGAGGTTGCTGGCCATGAAGTTGACGTTGTCGGTGAGATCTTTCCAGGTACCACCGACACCTGGCACCTCCGCCTGACCGCCGAGTTTTCCTTCAGTGCCGACTTCGCGGGCGACGCGGGTAACTTCTCCGGCAAAGGCGTTGAGCTGGTCGACCATGGTGTTGATGGTGTTTTTGAGCTCGAGAATTTCGCCCTTCACGTCGACGGTGATTTTGCGGGACAGGTCGCCCCGGGCGACAGCGGTTGTCACTTCGGCGATGTTTCGAACCTGACCGGTGAGGTTTCCGGCCATCGAGTTCACGGAGTCGGTGAGATCCTTCCAGGTTCCGGCGACTCCGGGGACGTTTGCTTGACCGCCCAGCCGGCCTTCCGATCCGACTTCGCGGGCAACGCGGGTGACTTCTCCGGCGAACGCGTTGAGCTGATCGACCATGGTGTTGATGGTTTCTTTCAGCAGCAGGATTTCGCCGCTGACGTTGACCGTGATTTTCTTCGAAAGATCGCCGCTCGCGATGGCGGTAGAAACTTCGGCGATGTTTCGGACTTGGCCGGTGAGGTTGCTGGCCATGGAGTTGACGGAGTCGGTGAGATCCTTCCACGTTCCGCCGACGCCGGGCACGAGCGCCTGACCGCCGAGTTTGCCGTCGGTGCCGACTTCGCGGGCCACGCGCGTGACTTCGGAAGCGAAGGAGCGAAGCTGATCGACCATGGTGTTGATGGTGTCTTTTAGTTCGAGGATCTCGCCGCGCACGTCGACGGTGATCTTGCGTGACAAATCGCCTCGGGCCACAGCGGTTGCGACTTCGGCGATGTTTCGTACCTGACCAGTCAAGTTGCTGGCCATGAAGTTGACGTTGTCGGTGAGATCTTTCCAGGTTCCGTCAACGCCGGGCACCTGCGCCTGGCCGCCCAATTTTCCTTCGGTGCCGACTTCGCGGGCCACACGAGTGACTTCTCCGGCGAACGCGTTGAGTTGGTCGACCATCGTGTTGATGGTGTTTTTGAGTTCAAGAATTTCGCCTTTTACGTCGACGGTGATTTTGCGCGACAAATCGCCTCGGGCCACTGCGGTCGTAACTTCGGCGATGTTTCGGACTTGGCCGGTTAGGTTTCCGGCCATCGAGTTTACGGAGTCGGTGAGATCTTTCCAGGTTCCGGCGACGCCGGGCACGTTGGCCTGTCCGCCGAGTCGGCCTTCCGAACCCACTTCGCGGGCCACACGTGTAACCTCGCCTGCGAAACGGTTGAGTTGGTCGACCATCGTGTTTAGCGTTTCTTTTAGCTGTAAAATCTCGCCGCGCACGTCGACCGTGATTTTGCGCGACAAATCGCCGTTTGCGATTGCGGTTGCCACTTCAGCGATGTTTCGGACTTGGCCAGTGAGGTTGCTGGCCATGAAGTTGACGTTGTCGGTGAGATCTTTCCAGGTTCCACCGACGCCTGGCACTTGCGCCTGGCCGCCGAGCTTGCCTTCCGTTCCTACTTCGCGGGCCACGCGGGTTACTTCGCCGGCGAACGCGTTTAACTGGTCCACCATCGTGTTGATGGTGTCTTTCAGCTCCAGAATTTCTCCCTTAACGTCGACCGTAATTTTTCGCGACAAGTCGCCTCTCGCGACCGCGGTTGTAACTTCAGCGATGTTTCGGACTTGCGCCGTTAAATTTCCGGCCATGGCGTTTACGGAGTCGGTCAGATCCTTCCACGTTCCGGCCACGCCGACGACGACGGCCTGACCTCCTAGCTTTCCGTCGGTACCGACTTCGCGAGCGACGCGCGTCACCTCTGACGCGAAGGAGCGAAGTTGGTCGACCATCGTGTTGATGGCTTCTTTGAGCTGGAGAATTTCGCCGCGTACGTCGACCGTAATTTTGCGGGAAAGATCGCCGCTAGCGACGGCGGTCGCCACTTCGGCGATGTTTCTAACCTGGCCGGTGAGATTGCTGGCCATGGAATTTACGGAATCGGTGAGATCTTTCCAGGTGCCAGCCACTCCAGGGACTACGGCCTGTCCACCGAGTTTTCCGTCAGTACCGACCTCGCGCGCAACGCGCGTCACCTCGGCGGTAAAAACGCCGAGCTGCTGAATCATCGTGTTGACGATCTTTGCAGAGCGCAAAAACTCGCCCTCAAGGGGCCGGCCATCGACATCGAGCCGAACGGTTTGAGTCAAATTTCCCTGGGCGACGGCGGCGATTGCTCGCGTCACTTCCGCAGTCGGACGGAGCAGATCTTCAACTAGCGTGTTGACAGAAACTTCTATGTCTCCCCAGGCCCCTTTTGCTTCGTGAAAACGGGAGCGTTCTCTGGTTCTGCCTTCCTTGCCGACCACTTGACCTACGCGCTTTAACTCCTGCGCCATCTGTTGGTTAGCGGCTACGATCTCATTAAACGTGTCGGCAATCTTGCCTTCCAATCCCGTCCACGAGCCGGGCAGCCTCACGGAAAAATCGCCGTCCCGCATGGTCTGCAGGCCGGCGAGAATCACGCTGAGATCGGGATTTCCGGCAAGCACGGAGTGGCCATTCTTTTTTACGTCAGGTTTAGGGAGCGTTGAGTCCCCGCTGTTCGCGACAGCGACAGCAGAGTCACCGTTGCCTCGCGCGGGAGCCCGATCGCGACTAGTTCGCTTCATTTTCATTTTTCTCCAGCATGGTAGGGGCGCTGGGTATCGGCCTTAAAGGGCAAGAATCGCGCCCGCGGAATGCTTACGCGTCAAGACGCTTCCAACAAGCCGCACCGAACCGATACATTCGTTTTTTAGTGGCGCTACGGAAAAATCCCTACTAAGGAGACTATTTATCACGAACAATTGCCTAGGGGATGTAGGGTTATTCCTGTAGCCAAAAAGCGTGCTATCGCAAAGCGAACATTGGAGCAGTTCAGATTAAGAGGCGGACACGCCTGAGGCTTTTTCGAAGTCGACTTTACGATCTTGAAGCGGAGGATCAATCGTAGAGGTTCGACGGAGCTCGTGTCAGTCGGAGAACTTCAGCAGCTCTGCTAGCCCCTTCGGGGCAGGAGACATAGACGAACGCTCCCTGATCGCCAATCGCGCTTTCGAAGCGTTAGACGATCCATCGGGCTGTTGAAAACGTTCGCGGGACGGCCCATGCGGAGGAAGCGACGTCAACTCTTGGCTTTCCAGACGTAAAAGTTTCCTTCGTCCGCTACGGTTTCGATCAACATGCCTTTGGAGGTCGCTGCACGATGAACTGCGGATCGGAGATTTGCCAAGCCAACGCCACCCACGTCTGCCAACGGAATTTCCAAGGCAGCACCTGACTGTAGGGTGATCAACTCCTCCACTATGCCTTGAACCAAGTCATGATGCTTGCCTCGACGGCCAGTCTTCAGGCCGGAAATGTCAACTTGCCGGTATTTCGAGACCGGAAGAACTTTACGTTTGCCGTCATTCGCCATTGGGTTCCTCGACCGGAGCGCTCCCCACTTTCCGCAAATTATAGTGTTCCAAATTCTACGTCAAGTGTATTTACTTTAAATTTACAAACGAGTTTTTCGTAGCAATATGACAATTTCAATACATTTTAACTGTACGTTAAGAGATTGAGCTGTTCATGCTTACTGGAGCTTCGTGAGTCGTTCGCCGAAGTCACGTTAAAGGAATGCAAATAATTCACCTATTTTTAGTGACGGACGTATGCTCGATGCATTGAGGTTCATCGAAAATGGGTACGCACGACATGTGGAAAGAGAAGTACGCGGACGCCATGCTGGAGTTGGAGCGAGGCAGCATACAAACAACGAAGATAGCGATCGCCCAGTTGGCGATCCAGCAGGCCGAGCGAACACAGCATGCGTTGAAGAGCGGACGTAATTCCGCAGAGTTAAGGGAACTCGCGGACGCCGCGCACATTCTGCGAACTTTGCAACGCGTGGAGCTCAGCAAATCGGATAGTGCAATGGATCAAATCTCTCTGAAGACGAGTGAGGCGACCCTGTGAAAACCAAGGAAAAGGGAAGATGTTGCAGAACGATGGTGGGATCGAGAAGGCGACGGCACCAACTCGCCATGACGGAATTGCTTCGGCATGCCAATGTCGTGTCCGATCCGAAGAGGATGGCTGCTCTCAAGCGAGCGGCGAAACTTGTTAGGATTGGCGAGCAATCAAGTATCTGAACTGCGCTATCAGGTAGCCAGTTGGAAGCTGACGTAACGAATTTCAGGTCATGCAAGGGAGAAAGTCTCGGAACCCGGCACGAGGTATCCGCCACTATACCCGTGACAGATTTGCGTACGGAAGGCAGGACGACCGAAGGGATTCCTTCATGCTCGTTAAAGGAACTTCAGAATGAAATGCCTAACATCCAGCAGATCTACGGGGATGCCCTCTGCTCTCGCTTTGGTGCAGTCGCTTCAAGGGGAGCTTCGATCGTGACTTCGACTTCGGCACCGACCTTAAGACGGACCTTCTCACCATTGCTTTTGGTCAAGGTATTTTGGATTCGGATCTCTTTATAGAGGTCGTCAGCCCCGTCGACTGCAATTTGAGCTTTCTCTGGCTCGTTCGCGGAAAGCGGCTTAATGATCTTTTCTACGGTCCCAGGAAGGGTGGTTTTTGGTTTGTCGCTCATTGGGGCTCCCAGAGGTCTGACATGTATCAAAACACACTTCCGCCGCGATGCGCAAACAATTTCTTATTCGCGTCGCGGCGGAAGCGTTTAGACCTTAGAAAAGCCCGCAAGAGATTCGGCTTGCGGTTGTTATTTACCCTTCGGTTCCCGTAGACGGCATCGAGGTAACCGTGTTGCGAATCTTGGTGCCGGCGTTGGACGCCGACTGAACTACCCGATCTTTAATGTCGCTAACTTTGTCCGATACGTTGTCCCGAGTCTCGGTGCCGGGGGCGGGAGCGAACAGAATTCCCAAACCAACGCCGATGCCAGCGCCAATCAAAAATCCACCGACGCGCGCAGGCCACGGATTTCTCGGCTGGAATCTGTCGGTCATCGATTCGAGGCGGTCCATGACATTCTCGTACTGATCGGAAACACGATCTTTTACATCGCTGTACTTATCTGAGAGATTCTCGGAAACATCACCGAAATTGTCGCGGAATGTGTCGCTGATGGTGCTGCGAACTTTTGGATCGGTCAGAAGAAGACCAAGCTTCACGGCGCCGCGCGCCCAGTTCTGAACTTTTTTGCTGCTGCCCATAATTAATCCCCTTTCGCGTTTTGTTAAAGGTTAACTCTAATTACCGGTCAATCTTCGGAATATCGGTTGACTCGTGTAGAGATAGTGAATGATGCCTGTACGAAACCTGATGCCATTAACTTCAACATTTCGAGGAAAATGTTTACTTGATATCTTTCATCGATAAGAGTGTTCCGTAATCGCGTCCGGATGGATCGACGGCTCGGGCTATAACCCCGGCGAAAGCGTCTTTCAACTCGGGATATTTAGCGACCAGCGCTTTAATCACCGCCATATTGTCCTGAAATACTCGAGCGTTGTCGTTGATGTCGGCTACCTGATAGCGCACGACTAGGTCGAGATCGTTCCCGACAGTCAGCGGGAACACTTCGCTGAGATGAAATGTCTTGCCGCCGGCGCTCAGGTCGACTGTCTTGCCGTCGACCGGCATATCCGGAGGCTGCGATGAGCGCGATTCATCGTACAACTTATCGGTCGCGAGCGTGCTCATGAAGTCTACGGGGACGGACAGAGCGGTCACTTCGGTGTAGTAGAGCCAGGCATTGTGCGTTTGACTTTTAGCTTTATACTCTTTCGCCTTCTGCGAATACCACGCGGCCTCGTGCCCCGCAGCTTGCGACGATTTTGGATAAAAGCCCGCCAGCTTCCAGTCGGTACTTTGCAACTGCAAAATCAGGCTCAGCGTGATTGGAGTCTTCCCGCCCGTTACATCGAGAATGGTGACCGCATACTTTCCTGGAGGCAGGTTATTGAGAACGAAGACCGCGCTTTCTCTGGTTTGGCCGTTTGCGCCAAATACGCCGCAAAGGAATTCTCCGCGGGCGAGCGGTTGTGTGCCTTCGGCCGTGAGCAAGAACGGCGGTCGGAGCACGGCTTTCGCGCCGCTCAGGGAAGGCTGGTTGTCTTTTACGGCAGTTTCTATTCCGGTAAAATTCGAGGCAACGGCACTAATGGAGTTCTGCTTTAGCGACGCCGAATCGCCTTTCGCTGACATGTCGAAGTATCGCTTGGCAGACGCTTCAATTGCCGTCCGCGCCCCACTGTCCATATCTGCGGCGGTTTGGCAATTCTGCGCATAGGCCGAGGTCGCTGCGAACAAAAGGCACACTGAAGCCCAGCCTAAAACCACAGTCGTCGATTGGGATGCGATCTTTTCTGATGCGATCTTCAAAGTCAACCTCCAGCTAGCATTTTACGCGTGTTGCAATCCGGCTTCACTTAAATTGGATGCCGGTGCCGGTAATGCAAAATCGCGACGTATCCAGCAGGATTGATGCAAGAATAATGCCACCGCCGCGTTCTTAAAGCGGTGTTAAAATTGCTTCAGTAAAGGCTTCAGCCAGCCAGATTTACGGAGCCGCTAAGCGGATCGGATAACAAATGTTGCGACTTTCGAGATGGGCTATTTGGGGATTTTTGCTAGCCAGCCCGCTGCTGCAATCCCAGACTTCATCTCCCGAGGCCCCCGCTCCCGCTGCCCAGGCGTCGCCCGTTCATAAGCAGCACAGCCGAGCGACGGCCACTACCCAGAAACGGGGTAAGAAAAAGGTCGCAAAAGCTCCTAAACCGGTAGTATTACCGGCATTACCGGGCGGCCCTTTGCGTCAGCTGCCGATGGATCAGATTCCTTCCACCCCGGCGACCGTCACGTATCAAGGCGGAATGCTTTCAATCTCTGCAAAAAACTCCCCGCTGGGCGACATATTGCGCGAAGTCCGAAAGCTGACGGGTGCCGCGATAGAAATTCCGCCGCAAAATTCTGCGTCAGATGAGCGCGTCGTCACGCACCTCGGGCCAGGCACTCCGCGAGATGTGCTGGTTTCCCTGCTGAACGGTTCTTCCTACAATTATGTGATGTTGGGCTCGAGCTCCGATCCCAACATGATTTCGAGCATCATTCTCACTTCGAAAACACCTGGGCCAGGAGATACGCAGACGGCCACGAATGTGGCGCCTAATAATCCGCCACCGGGGGTGGTAATGCCTCCGCATCCGATTCCAGCGCCTCAACCTTTTAATCCGCAGATGGGGCGACCCGGAGCTGCTGGCAACGGCGAGACCGCCGACGAGCCTAGTGGTGAGGAAGCGCAGCAAGACACCAGTGCGGACGAAAACGCGACTCAGGAAGAGCAAGCGCAGCCAGAGCAGCCAGGCCAGGTCGACGCGAACGGGCAACCACAGGATCCCAACCAGCCCAACGCGGGGCCGAAGACGCCAGAGCAGATTCTAGAGATGCTGCGTCGTCAACAGCAGCAACCTCCACAGCCCCAACCACCTCAGCAGTGATTTACCGCAAGGCACGCCAAACTTTATTTTTGTGATTGATATTGAGGCGTAAACATCAGTAGCGACGAACTTCAGTCACCACTCATGCGACTCTGTTGTGGTACCAGCGTGCGAAGTGTGGCGCGGACCGGACGCGACGGGTTAACTGCGGTCAAGATGAAGTTGACCGACTGATACGCCCCAAAAACTCCGAGAGCAACGCTAAAAATTGCTGTAAAGCTAACCACAAATACCGTAAGTAATGCGTTCACTGGCTGGCCCTTGTTGCAAACACACGTCTAAAGCTGGGGTCTGCAAAGTCTTTTTAATCTACGCGTATTTGACCCCCGTAACTGTTAACAACTAAGATACGAGAATCGAACTGCGCATCTCCACTCTCCAATATTTCCAGGGACTCGTCCACATTACGGAAGTCCATTAAGTTTTTTGTCAAATGACCATCACCCGGATCTCGGTGCGCGGTGCGCGCCAGCACAACCTGAAGAATATTGACGTCGAAATTCCTCGCAATTCTCTGACGGTAATTACTGGTCTGAGCGGTTCCGGCAAGTCTTCGCTCGCGTTCGACACGATCTATGCTGAGGGGCAGCGGCGTTACGTCGAAACTCTCTCTGCGTATGCACGCCAGTTTCTCGACCAGATGGAGCGGCCAGACGTCGATTCGATCGATGGATTGAGCCCTTCAATTTCGATTGAGCAGAAGACGACCAGCCGGAGCCCGCGCTCAACCGTCGGCACCATCACTGAAATTTACGATTACCTGCGATTGCTGTACTCCTCAATCGGAATTCCGCATTGCCCCAATTGCGGCAAGCCGATCACGCGGCAATCGGCCGAGCAGATTGTGCAGCGGGTGCTGGCACTCACTCCGGATGATCGAGTGATGATCATGGCGCCTATTGTTCGCGGTCGCAAAGGCGAGTTCAAAAAAGAGATGGAGAAACTGGTCCAGCATGGTTTCTCCCGCGCCCGCGTCGATGGTGAACTGGTCAGCCTTGAAGATGATCTCGCACTCGACAAGCGCAAGAATCACACCATTGAGGTCGTAGTCGATCGCTTGCTGGTGAAGCCGGGAATCGAGAGCCGGCTTGAACAGTCGGTTGCGCTGGCAATGAAACTGGGCGGCGGATTGGTGCTGGTCGCCGTGGTCAACGGCAGTGAAACGCTGTATTCGTCGCGATTAGCGTGCCCGGATTGCGGCATCAGCGTTCCGCAACTTGAGCCGCGCTCGTTTTCATTCAACAGCACGTATGGAGCTTGCCCTGAATGTCACGGATTGGGAAGTCGCTACGACCTCGATCCGGGGAAAGTCATCGTCGACTGGTCGAAGCCGCTGCTTGACGGAGGACTCGGGCCCGGTTCGTCATCGCAAAATCTGGTACATGGGCTCAAGCTGGTCGCGCAAGCTTATGGCGTCGATCTATCGACTCCGTTCGAAAAATTTCCCGACAAGATTCAGAACCTGCTCTTGAACGGAGAGCCGCAGCGGGGCGGAAAGACCGGCTTCCTGGGAATTTTGGGCTACCTCCGTCAAAACGTGGATTCGTCGGGATCCGATAATTACCGCGAATATATGCAGGACTACATGACTGCAACCGAATGTCCGGTGTGTCATGGCAAGCGCCTGCGACCGGAAAGTCTGGCGGTCAAAGTGAATGGAATGTCCATCTCAGATTTCACCGACCTCCCTATCGCGCGTTCCCTCGATGCCGCGAAGAAGATTCGCTTGACCGGACGCGATGCGACGATCGCGAGCCGCATCCTGCATGAGATCAACGAACGGCTGCAGTTTCTCTACGACGTTGGGCTTGGGTACCTGTCGCTGGCGCGGTCGGCGGCCACATTATCGGGGGGAGAAGGTCAACGCATTCGTCTCGCGACGCAAATCGGTTCCAAGCTTCGCGGCGTACTCTATGTGCTCGACGAGCCTTCTATCGGCCTGCATCATCGCGATAACGGACGCTTGCTTGAGGCCTTGGAGAATCTGCGCGACTTGGGCAACACCGTGCTCGTCGTTGAACACGATGAAGAGACGATTCGACGAGCTGATTACGTCATCGATCTTGGGCCGGGAGCGGGACGGCATGGTGGGGAGTTGGTTGCCAGCGGAACGCCTGCCGAAATTATGGATTCGCCCACTTCGGTGACCGGTGCCTACATTTCCGGGAGGCAGCAGATTGCAATGCTTGCCGAGCGACGCAGCCCCGATGGCAAGGCCATCTCGATTTTGGGTGCCCGAGAGAACAACCTTAAAAATCTCGACGCCGTGTTCCCGCTCGGGGTGATGACGGTCGTCACGGGAGTTTCCGGCTCGGGAAAGTCGACGCTGGTGAACGACATTCTCTATCGCGCCCTGGCCAAGCAGCTCTATCGCTCTCGCGAAGAGCCGGGCACGCACAAGTCGATTGCGGGAGCCGAGTTGATAGATAAAGTGATTCGCATCGATCAATCGCCGATCGGACGCACGCCGCGCTCGAATCCGGCAACTTACACCGGTATTTTTTCCGCGGTGCGCGATCTCTACGCCATGCTGCCGGAATCGCGCGAACGCGGATACAAGCCCGGGCGCTTTTCGTTCAATGTTTCGGGCGGTCGTTGCGAAGCGTGTCTTGGGGAAGGGCAGCGGCGCATCGAGATGAACTTTCTGCCGGACGTGTATGTGCAGTGCGAAGTCTGCGGCGGACGTCGCTACAACCAGGAAACGCTTTCCGTCAGCTACAACGGGCACTCGATCGCAGACCTGCTCGAGATGCCGGTTTCGGACGTGTTAGGAATTCTCGAAAATATTCCGCAGGTGAAGCCGAAGCTGCAGACGCTGGTCGATGTCGGCTTGGGCTACATTCACCTTGGCCAGTCTGCCGTGACGCTGTCGGGAGGCGAGGCGCAACGCATCAAATTGGCGCGGGAACTCAGCAAGCGGCAAACAGGGAAGACTCTCTATCTGCTGGATGAGCCAACCACAGGTTTACACTTCGACGACGTGCGAAAGCTGCTCGACGTCTTGCATCGCCTGACTGACCTTGGCAACACAGTTATTATCATTGAGCACAACCTCGACGTCATCCGAAATGCCGATTGGATTGTCGATCTCGGGCCGGAGGGCGGAGAAGAAGGCGGGCGCATCGTTGCCCAAGGCACTCCAGAGCAGGTGTCGCGAGTGAAGAAATCTTATACCGGCCAGGCCTTGGTCGAATATTTCAGCGCCTCGCCCAAGAGCGGGCTCGTGAAAGTTAAAGCAGAAACGCGTGTGGTTGCTCAGGCAGGCGCCGAGGCTATCGCGTGAGTTCGCCTGAAGATCAATTTTCGGTGCCGGCCGCGGATCCGGTTGATCCGGCGGCTGAGCCAGTCGCGCCGTACGATGCGGCTCCCGAATTAGCGGCGTATGATCCGCCAATTGCTGCGGGGGTTTCTCCGGTTCCGGAAACTCCACTTATAGGCACACCCTTTTTCATAGCACCACCTGATCCAGCATGGACCGGATGGGACATGGTGCGCTTGACGTGCATCACGATCGTTGCGCTCTTCGTATCTGTGTTTGCAGTCTTGCTTGTTGCTCGAGCGACGCTATATCCACACCGCAGCCTGGGCGATATCGCGCGAAATCCACTGATCGCGGTCGCGGGACAATCGCTGGCCTACCTGGTCGTTCTGGTCTACATGTATGTGCTGGTGACGAAGGAACGGCGGCGTCCGGACTTTCTGACTGCTGTCCACTGGAACTGGCCGCCGAAGATCGCGATCTACGTCGCGGTGGGATTTGTGCTTTCGGTGGCGCTGCAAGGGCTGGCGCATTTCCTGCCTATTCCGAAAGAGTTGCCGATTGACAGCTTCTTCCAGACTCCCGCCGAAGCGTGGAGTCTCGGCCTGCTCAGCATCACGCTCGCGCCGCTGATGGAGGAACTTTACTTTCGCGGGTTTCTCTATCCTGTCCTGGCTCGAAAGCTTGGGCTCCCAGCCAGCGTAATGATCACCGCGGTCGCATTCGCTCTGCTCCACGGAGCGCAGCTGATGTTTTCCTGGGGAGCGGTCCTGGTAATTTTTCTGGTAGGACTGGTATTGACGATGGTCCGCGCCAAAACAAACTCAGTTGCGGCCGGTATGGTCATTCACATGGCGTACAACGCAACGATCACGCTGGCAATGTTCGCCGCTACCGACGGCTTCCGGCATCTTGAAAAGCTCAATCAGTAACAGCTAGTTACAACACTTTTTGCAGAGACGGGTTTGCCCCTCCTCTACGCTGCATCCCGTGTGTAGATATGGCAGTCGCGGCGAGCCGCGTCTCTACGAATTGTGCCGCACTCGGCGTGCTATCGTAGAAATTCATGTCTATTGAGCGGCAAGAGTTGCTGAAGATATTGGCACAGAAGTCTTTTCGACTGGGGGAATTCAAGCTCTCCTCCGGCGGGACGAGCGACTACTACATCGATTGCCGCACTACGACTCTCGACGCGCGGGGCGCGCAGCTCACCGGCCAAGTATTTCTCGAGGCAATTCGCGAGCAGGGATGGGAAGCCGAAGCTATCGGAGGATTGACGATGGGGGCCGACCCAATCGTGGTTTCGACTTCCATCGCCAGCGGAGCAATTCACGGATTTCTTGTGCGCAAAGCGGAGAAGCAGCACGGAACCGGACAGCGAATTGAAGGCTTTAGAAAAAAGGGCGCGGGCGTCGTGATTGTCGATGACGTTTGCACGACCGGAAGCTCGACTGTGCAAGCGCTCGAAGCTGCCCGCGAATTTGGATTCGAAGTGATCGGCGTCATGTGTCTGGTCGAGCGGCAGGATGCCAATGGTCGCCCAGATGTTGAGAAGGCGGCGGCCCCGGCAAATTTCATCGCGATTTTTACCGCCAATGATGTACGTAAAGAACATTTATCGTTGAACGCCTGAAAATTAATTCCCGCCTGATTGATTAGCAGCGAATTCAAGAGGAAGAGCGTCTAATTGAGATACCGATTGAGATACCTATGATTGAAACTGTGGAATGGACTAAATCCGGCGTGGTCTTTATCGACCAGACGAAGCTGCCGATGGAAGAGGTTTATGTCACCTGCACGACGCACGAGCAGGTCGCGGACGCGATCCGCAACATGATTGTGCGCGGCGCGCCGGCGATTGGAGTTTCGGCGGCGATGGGCATTGCGCTCGGCGTAAAAAATTCGAAGGCCGAAGACGTTGCCGACCTGAAAAACGAGTTTGAACAGATTTGTAAACTCATCGGTGAGACACGCCCAACGGCAGTGAATTTATTTTGGGCGATTCGCCGCATGAAAGAAAAATTTGAATCGCTTCGCCCGCGTACTGTCGACCGGATCAAAGACGGGCTCATCGAAGAAGCACAACGCATGCATGCCGAAGATATCGCGGCGAACCAGGCGATGGGCAAACACGGCGCAACCCTCATGCCCGCGAGTGGGGGAGTCCTCACGCACTGCAATGCCGGAGCACTCGCGACCGCCGGTTACGGAACGGCTCTCGGTGTGATTCGCGCCGCAATCGAAGCCGGAAAGACAATTCACGTTTACGCCGACGAAACGCGCCCTTTTTTGCAAGGAGCCCGCCTTACCGCGTGGGAGTTGATGAAAGATGGCATCCCTACGACTGTGATCTCCGACAACATGGCGGGAGTGATGATGCAGAAGGGCAAGATCGGCGCGATCGTGGTTGGAGCAGATCGCATTGCAGCCAATGGCGATGTCGCCAACAAGGTTGGCACTTACACCGTTGCGGTTCTGGCGAAAGAAAATGGCATTCCATTTTATGTCGCTGCGCCGCTTTCGACCGTCGATCTCGGGACAAGCGACGGGAGCAAAATTCCTATCGAGCAGCGTAATCACAAAGAAGTGACACACATCGGCGGCAAGCAGATGACGCCGGACGGCGTGGGCATAGAGAATCCGGCGTTCGACGTGACGCCGGCAAAATACGTCACCGCCATCATCACCGAGAGAGGAATAGCCCGGGCTCCGTACCAGCAGTCACTGAGCGACTTGGCGCATCAAGTCGAAGAGAAGGCGCAAGCATAGAGACGCGCGTTCGGTCCTTCTTATTAGGCAGCTAGTAATTTTTGTGTTTGAAACTTTTTTGAGACATGGCCAATCCCCAACTGCAATTGTCCGAAATCTCACAATCGATCCTGCAATTTGAGAGCGGTGGTAAGTCGATTCGCATGGACGCCTATGTTCCTGCAGCGTCAAGATCCCCACTTCCCGCGGTGATCGCGCTTTACGGGTCCGGTGGCAACGTGGCCGGTATGGAACGCTATGCCGGGGTGCTGGCAACTCATGGGTTCGCGGTCTACCTGCTCCATTATTTTGATCGTACGGGAACGCAGTACGCGGACAAGCAAATCATCTTTCGCAACTTTCCGCTCTGGATGAAAACTCTGTGGGATGCGATCAGCTTCGTTGAGGAGCAACCGGACGTTGACCCGAAGCGCATCGCGCTCCTCGGATTTTCGCTCGGCGCCTACTTGTCACTAGCCAACTCCGCGATCGATCCGCGTGTGAAGATTGTCGTCGAATTCTTTGGTGGTTTGCCAAAGGAGATGAAGCTGTTCATGCGGCGGCTGTGCCCGGTACTGATCTTGCACGGCGCAGAAGACGCAATCGTCCCTGTCGAAGAGGCCTACCATTTACAGAAGTTACTGGAAAAGAAAAAAGTGGCGTATGAGATGAAGATTTATCCGAAGGCAGGCCACGGCTTCGACCCGGAGACCTGGAACGATGCCGGTCAGCGCAGCCTTGAATTCCTGCAGAAGCACCTCGTTCCTGTTGAATAGTGGACGAGTCGCGCGGAATAGTTGCAAAGCCCCCACCCCTCAATTAACCTAGTTTTCTCACCACTGGCAGCCAGGCCAGCGAAGTAAGGCCGGGATGGCGGAACTGGCAGACGCAGCGGACTCAAAATCCGCCGACCTTCGGGTCTTGGGGGTTCGACTCCCCCTCCCGGCACCAGCATTATCCTTTTTACAATCAGTGGCCTACATCGTGCAGCCAAAGCTTTGCTTGTCAACTTGCAGCTGGCAATTTCTTGACTGTGCCCAATTCTGTGCCCAGTACAGATTGCGATGCCGCGAATACGCGGCTAATGGCATCCGCTTGAGGATGGACATATCGCTGCGTTACCGTAATCGAGGAATGCCCGGCAATACGCGCAAGCACGAACACATCGCCACCAGCCTTTTCACCAAGGCGAGTGAGGGCTGTGTGCCGAAGCGTATAAGGAACGAAAGCGTTGACGCCCGAATCAGCCAAGGCTTTCTTATGTTGTTCCTTTGCAACATCCCCGTTTAAGTGACCGCATCGGCTCCCAGAGGGGAAAACCCATCCATCGGTTGGGCTGCCAGCCGCTTCCCAGCGGGATCGCAGCAACTTAGAAACTCCGGGGGTCATCGGCAGCATGCGGCGCGCCGCTTTGGACTTGCCGTCCACCACCTGAATTAGGCCAGTGCAATCTTGGTTGAAAAAGAGATGGGGCCAGCGTAATGCAAAGACCTCTCCGGGCCGAAATCCCTCATCGAGGATAATCGTGGCACAGTCTTTCCACGGCTGCGGGCAAGCATCCAGATACTTCTGAATTTCTTTTTCGGTTAAGACTCGATCACGCTGATGTTCTCCCGTCGCCAGCGTCACTTTTACGGGACGCTCCAAAATGCCCCACTGATATGCGAGATTGAGTGATCGCCTTAGCGTTCGCAATCCTCGGTTGATCCCTGACGGCGAAAGGGAAGCTTGCTGTCGGGCGAACTGCTGGGCATGCTGGTCAGTTAGTTCGTTCAAACACATCCCCGCCAGCTCTGATTTCCACAGCATCTGTGAACCCTGCTTGTAATAGCGCAATGTGAGGAGCTTTGTTGCGTGCCTCGTTTCGGCAAAGGGGAGAAAATCCTTTTTCAAAAAATCTTTGAGCGTGGGCACGGCTTTCTTTTCGCGGATTCCGACTTCCCCCTTGGCCAAACTGGTTCGATGTGCCGATTCCATTTGGCGAGCAATCTTGACGCTGCCCTGTTTGGTGGACTCACGGACCCGCCCGCCATTCCACATGAACTTGTACCAATAGACTTTGCCTCGTTTATATATCGACATCGCGTCCTCTTTCGGATGTTGCGCTCTTGTGCAATTGATTCCTACCGCCGCGAATTCCTCGCCAATCGGGGCTCAAGCGAATTATTTAACTTTGCCCGATTTGTGATCGGCATAATTCTTGCGCATGTAGATACGCCGTTTCTCCTTAAACGCTTCCGTCCCAGTTAGGTGCTTCACCCTACATGATGTTGAGCAATATTCTTGATGGGAGAATCGGGCGAAATACCACTTTGTGCATTGTTGACACTTCCGGATGTTCAGGATTGCGCGGTCACGTATCAGTTGCAAAATGCATCTGACCGGCACCGCGAGGAAGGCTAATCGCTGGTTCTTAGTTGACAATATCCAGCTTACCGGATTGCCGTCGTAGAACTCATCTGCATCAATGCAAGGAGCATGATCAAACGAGTGTAGGCTGTCGTTCAGCTTCTGATATCGCTCCCAGAATCCCGAGAGAGACTTATCATGTTTCTGGGAGATCTTGAGTTCGTCCCTACTATTGTATTTTCCCAAGTGGCCACAGACGAACTGAGCTTCTGTCAGCAATTCTTCTAAACGATCCAGATTGTATTTGGGAGAAGCTTCGTACAAAGTTTTTTGCGGATGATTCAGCCACGCAATCAAGGTCTTCCCAGCCTTCTGGCCCTGATACCGCTTTGCAACTTTTGAAGTCGGGGTTTCTAACCACTGCCTTTTAACCTTTGCCATATATTCGATTATCATATCAGTTTCTATTAATGTCAACTAGTATTCGTTTAGTGGAAGTTAGAAAGGCAGGGAGCACGTTGGAGAATCTACTATCTGTCGAGGAAGCGGCTACTAAGCTGGGTGGCATTTCAAAATGGACTATTTTTTCATGGCTTAGTCAAGGAAAGCTACAGCGAACGAAGGTCGGCAGCCGAACCATGATTCGGGAGTCGGAACTAAACAAAGTTATGCAAGAGGGGGGGAAATCCCCCAGTCCGAAGCGCAGGAAACAATGAATGAGAGGCAACGGATTTATTCCCGTCTGCAACGTCGGGTAGTCGTGAAGCGGTTGTGATTCGCGACACTTTGTGCAATTTGAAATCTCAAAGAGGAGAAAAGGTATGGAATTGAATACAGCCGAAAGCATCCGCGAAGCCGTTATCTGCAGGTGGCCCGACGTGAATGACGATGAATTCAGCATCGAACACTCGGGATTCGCCCACGATCACCCAATGATCCCCATCTGTGTAGTCCTGATTTCGTCGATCGTGCTTGGCACGACTGACCCGATCAAACTAGCCAAGTTCACCAAATATAGTGAGCACTTCGTATCTGCCATTGCCACCAACATGGAAAATGCCGATCTATGGAAAGACGACAAATACGACTGTTCGACTTGGTTCTCGGGCAATCCTGTACCTCAAGAAAAGCCTGAAGTTTCTGCGTTCTGGCGGCATGTGATGATTGCAGATGGTTGGGAGCATACCGACAAAAATGTCATCGGAGGCCCGAGCGCCATCTTTTGGGCCGAGATGCGGGCACAGGCAAAGGCGCGTGGAATCTTTATGACCTTGGCGGAATGGGAAGCGCGTTGTTTGAAGGGGTAACAAGAAATGCAACATGCTGACTCTTTTGCGTATCGAAAACACTGCAACCAGCTGCATTTTCTGCTCTAAAACTCGAACCAGCTGCAAAGTAAATAGAAGTACTTACAGAGCGAGGCCGGCATTCAAAGTATACGAAAAGAAGTAGTGGTTCACGTTAACTGATTCCAAATTGATTGCAAGAGTTCGAACGGCCTGTCCTCAGTCTTAGAGGCTAGCGTTTGGAGTATCAAGTTGCCGGAAGTAAGTCAAATCAATACCCGCCCGGCGACGGCGGGCGGTTGTAAAGCGGTTGTGATTGCTAGGCGTTGACCTAAAACGGCGGCGGATACCAAATCAGTATTGCGGAGGTAGGACCGACGCAAACGAAGACCTATGTCGCAAGCGTAGGGTGTGAACATCTACTAACTTAATTGAGATGGAAGGCTAATTTATGACACTTTTTTCCCAATCGTCTAAGAAGAATGTTGAACTTTCAACAGCAGTCGGGGAGGGCACCAGCCCACAAACTCTCGCCATTAATCCGGAGAGTTGTGTAAGCGACGCCGATAAAGAAACACAGATATCGCCTGCGCAAACACCACCAACGAACATTCCGCAAAACGGACAGTTACAACAGGACGATCCCCGGCTCCAACAGATATTGCGCGCTGCAAAACGCGGCTGGCTTGTTTTCCCCGTCACGCCCCACGAAAAGGTACCGATGAAGGGATTTAAATGGAAGGAGTTGGCTACCGACAATGAGCAAAAATTGCGTGAGTGGTTCGCACTGTATCCGGAGCACAATTGGGGCGCTCGAACTGGAATTATTTCTGGCATGTTTGTAATTGATATTGATGGCCATAAAAATGGATTTGAGACGCTTGCAGCCCTCGAAGAAGCAAATGGCCAGCCATTACCACAAACACTTGCGACCCATACAGGAAGCGGTAAGGGCAAACACTTCATATTTCAGTTGCCTCATAACGGGATGATGGTGAATAACTCAATAGGAGAGCATTGTTTGGGCGAAGGAGTCGATGTACGTGGAGAGGGCGGGTATATTGTGATTCCTCCATCCACTACTTCGACCGCCTACAGCTTCGAAGATGAGGACGCGGAAATAGCTTACGCCCCAAACTGGTTGCTAGAGATTTTAGTTGAGCCAACTCGCGAACAGGGTTCGCATCACTCGGAATTACGCTCCGGGACGATGGGGTTATTCGTGAAGGGGAACGAGACGATATTTTGTTTCGCCGCGCCTGCGCTTTAAGAAGAGAAGGAGCGACTGAAGAGCAGATATTGGAGTACCTTGTTGACTGCCAATGCGAGCCTCCACTGTCTGAACGGCAATTGAGGAAAATCGCTCATTCCGCCTGTCGATATGCGCCTTCGGACGAAAGTTATCAAAACGATTGCATCCTGCCTCTCTCCCCAGCTGCAATGTACGGAGTCGCCGGGACGGTGGTTAGTAAAATCGCACCCCACACCGAAGCAAGCGAGCCGGCGTTATTGGTTCATCTTCTGGCGGGTTACGGTAGCATCATCGGGCGTCACGCGCACTGTGTGGTGGACGGCGCGGAGCATTTTACTAACTTGTTTTGCACGTGTGTAGGTGCGACCGCGAAAGGTTGCAAGGGTACTAGCTGGAATCGCATATCTGAGATTCTAAGGTTGGTTGATCCTATCTGGGCGAAAGATCACATTCAGAGCGGACTGAGTAGTGGCGAAGGCCTAGTCGCCGCTGTTGAACGCGAAAGCTCAGCTTCCGACTCAGACACCCCGGTAGTAGACCGGCGTCTATTTGTACTGGAAGCGGAATTTGCATCTGTGCTCAAGGTCATGACAAGAGAGGGCAATACGCTATCTGCCACGATCCGCAATGCTTGGGACACAGGCTCCTTCCAGATAATGGTGAAGAAGAATCCCATCAAAGTGGACGACGCGCACATCACGATTGTGAGCCACGTCACGGCCGACGAATTGAGGCGTCAAATGAAACGGACAGACACGGGTAACGGTTTTGCGAACAGATTTCTGTGGGCGCAAAGTGTCCGTTCAAAATCTTTGCCGGAAGGGGGTTCGCTAACCGATAAAGAAAAGGAGGAGCTAGCCAATTCGATAAAACCGGCGGTTGAATTCGGACACAAGGCCGGGCTGATTGAACGGGATGGTGGTGCAAAAAAGCTTTGGGCGGAAGTCTATCCGGAACTATCCGATGGGCGCCTCGGATTGTTTGGCGCCGTTACCTCACGCGCAGAGGCGCAGGTCCTACGTCTAAGCTTGATCTACGCCCTATTAGATTGTTCTCCAAACATTAAGCGCGTACATCTCGAGGCTGCCCTCGCGCTCTGGGATTATTGCGAGAGAACTGCACAATGGATATTTGGGGGAAGTCTAGAGGATAACACCGCTGACGAGATAATGAGTGTGTTAGCCGAACGGCCCGAGGGAATGACTCAGAGCGAGATCATGGATCATTTTGGTAGGCACAAGTCTGCGCGGCAATTAAGCCGGAGCCTTAGTCATCTGCAAGGCCAAGGTTATGTTCGGCCAGAAATTCGCAAGACAGCAGGCCGAGATGCAAAGGTCTGGATAGCAAATTATCGTGAACAGCGTCGAAGAAGCACGAATGACCGCGAAGATCACGATGCCGAAGCAGCCTGACTGTGATGGTGTGAAACTGATTGCACTTATCTCGCTTAACTCGCATATCTCGCGAGCTTAACGCCAGAGACTTTGTTTTGGCAGCCTTTTAGATTGGTACCATTCTTGTCTTGTTAGGCAATACCAAACCAATGGTTCTACAAACACCACCAACACAATACAAGAGTGCTAAGAGAACAAACAAACACGTGGCGAGATAAGCGAATTAAGCGAGATAACCGTTTTTGTTAGTTAAGAAGGGGGAGCGACAGTCAAATGGCAACTAAACAACTGGAAGCGCTAATTAAAACAGGTCTAATCGGTTCAATGAATTTGAAAATGGATTTTATAACGGGAACGGAACACAACAGCAACGTCGATAAACCCCGCGAACAGATCGATCTCGCGTGAAAGTACATCACTCCAATTTACCGACACCAGTCAAATTGCGCTTGGGCATCCACTGAGAATTGTTTCAAAGCCTTTAGATTGGTAATAGCGCACTGAGGGGGTCACGGGTCTATTTTCGTCTGAACTTCGGGGGGCAAATTCTGAGCCGGTTACTTTGCAAAGCACCATTACATCCAAAGGGACGATCCCGCTGGATAGCCTAACCAAATGGCTGGGTTGGGGATTGAGTCTCCGCAGCTGTAACAGATGTAGGCTTCACGCTGGCAGTAAAACGTTCTTTTATCTTTTCATGCACTTTACTCCAATCGTGCTATTGCTCGGTTGTTTTGAAACAGTGTACTGGTTGCTCTCGCATGTGGATAAGTGATTTCGCGAGGCTAGTGAAGGGCAACGGTAAGACTCAGGAAGAATTAACATCGGCTGCGTCAAGTCTCACAAAAAGAACGGACGTCAAGGTTGGGTTTCTGTCGCACGGCCACTGGCAATCGTGGATATATATCGAGTTGTGGCTATCAACGCCCACTTGAAGTGGCCTGAAACTTGAGTAAATGTTGGTGACTGACTTTAGAAGCAGTGACTTTGCGAAATTCGACCGCGAGGAGGATGAGAGCCTAAGGAATTTCTTGAGAGCGATATACGCGGACAGCAGCGGAGCAACTAGCCAAGATTGAAGCCGCCAAAACTCTGATCGATCTGCAGAAACTGTTCATCGAATTCGTAGACGACCACACTGCTGCTTGAATGCGGCAAGAAATTTCTTCCGATTCTTGGAATGTCTCTGGACCAAACGTGAAGCTCTCGTTCTTGCCATCAATTGCACAACAATAAAACACATTGGGAAAAGTAATAAATGGCGAATCGCACACCAACAAAGCAAAACGAGCAGCATGGAAAAAGTGGAATAGGTAAGGAGTATGGAACTGTTCAGGTCTAATCAGATCGATGATGTAGGACTGTCTGCGTCGGCGCTTTCTGTCGGCCTAGCTTTCCTACAACGCAGGAAATTAGCATCTGTGTAGTTGTGAGGCACAGGCGTTTACCGACAATGACCGCGATGCCGTTGGCATTACTAGGATTAATATCCTAGTTACGGCAGGTATTACATGGATACTAGCCGATTCTTCTGCCTATGCCAAAGCTGGTTTTGTTGCAAAGGGTACAATGAAGACAGTTGAACATGGGATGAGAATTGTGCGGTTGTGCATAAATACAATATATGAAGTTTCAGTCCAAATTGCCTGAGGGGAATGTGAAGAGGAAGAAATGATACGTCCAGTAGATTTTGAATACGCAGTTGATATTGCAACTAGAGCACACTATGGACAGACGGACGCTGTGGGAGAACCTTACATCCTACATATATTTCGGGTGATGAATGGCGTCCGTGAGCATGGGTTTGTGGATAACGATCATCTATCGGCAGCAGCATTGCATGATTTGGTTGAGGACACAGATTGGACTCTGGAGAGATTGAAGGATGCAGGAATCTCGGTTGAGGTAATTGAGGCAGTGGATGCATTGACGCATCGGATAAAGGAACCATATCCTGCTTACATTAATCGAGCAGGGAACAACGAGATTGCAAAGATAGTGAAGATTGCAGATTTGAGAGATCATTTGGGGAGGCCAACCGCGAAAACGTTTTCAAAGTATAAAACTTATGAAGATTCCCTTGTTCGTTTGCTTGGCACTTCTTTTATTGGTGCAAACGGGATGGACTCAAGTGGTTTGCGTGAGAGCAATCAACCCTTGGGTGTCATAAGCCTGCAATCACGATTCAGGGGTGTGATGTTCGGTCTAGCAGCCGGAGACGCTGTCGGCACCACTCTCGAATTTCAATCACCGGGATCATTCGCCAAGATCGACGACATGGTGGGCGGTGGACCCTTTCACCTTGCTGCTGGAGAGTGGACTGACGATACTTCCATGGCTCTTTGCCTAGCAGAGAGTTTAGTTGAAAAACGAGGATTCGATCCAACGGATCAGTTGGAACGATACACGCGGTGGGCGAAAAATGGTCACCTGAGCAGCAATGGTCGGGCTTTCGACATCGGTAACACAGTGCGTGCCGCCCTCGCGAAGTTCACGAAAACACACGAACCTTTCTGTGGATCATCGGACGCGTGGTCAGCGGGAAATGGCTCTTTGATGCGATTAGCTCCTGTTCCGCTTTTCTACGTACAAAGACCTCAAGAAGCGATTCAACGGTCCGGCGACAGTTCCCGAACAACCCACGCAGCCGCGACTGCTGTTGATGCGTGCCGATACTTTGGAGGGTTGATTATAAGTGCTCTTCTGGGTGTCACGAAGGAAGAATTGTTATCGGACCGCTACGCACCCATAAAAGGATATTGGCAATCAAACAAGCTTACAAAGGAGATTGACGACATTGCTGCGGGCTCTTTCAAACGGTCGAAACCACCGACAATAAGAGGCTCCGGGCACGTCGTGAAATGTCTTGAGGCCGCACTCTGGGCTTTCTATAGCAGTGATTCATTCCGTGAAGGATGTCTTCTCGCTGTAAATCTGGGCGACGATGCTGATACGACGGGAGCCGTGTATGGTCAGATAGCAGGTGCCTATTATGGGGAAAAAGGGATACCGTCAGAGTGGCGACAGAAGCTTGCGCACGTTGAACTCATTGAATCCTTTGCCAACGCTTTATACGAGCACAGGATGCCCGCCGAATGATATTAGGCATTCCCTGTTCAAGGTTAACGTCTCCGAGCGAGTATCCACTTCCATGAACCGACCGAAAACTAGCGAGTCGCACCCGTTAAGGATTGATTCCGTTGCCGTTGGGCCGGGATACGGGCGCATTGGTCTAACACTCTGCCCCGGAAAGAAGCAGACCGATGCGCAATCTGGTGTCTGGGATCGAGACCTGAATCAGGATATGGCAGCCATCAAAGCTTTTGAAGCGGCAGCATTGGTTACCCTGATGCCCGATAGTGAACTCGACTCGCTCGGTGTCCCTCCTCGTCAACTCCGGGACAAAGCTTCGGAGATAGGAATTGAGTGGTATCAACTTCCGATCCCAGACGGAGGCATACCGAACCAAAAGTTTGAAGAGTTGTGGGCAGATGCAGGACGGCATCTCCGCGATCTACTTAAAGCTGGGCACAATATTGCCATTCATTGCAAGGGCGGTTTGGGTCGAACCGGGACAATAGCCGCTATGCTCTTGATCGAGTTTGGGATGAGCCCAAAGACAGCTATCGAATCCATTCGCAAGGCGCGTCCCGATGCAATAGAGAACGGCATACAAGAACAGTACGTTTTGCGGAAAGCGTCTGGTCAATAAATGGTGCTCAACCTCGCTTAGGGAAGAAGTTCGTATAGCGGCTGCATGAAGTTGCCTCGAGACATCCAACAGTTGGCCAACAGCTCCAGATAACGGTTTGGATCAACGGTGGGACTGTCCTCATTCCTGTCATTTACACCGATCAGCTGGAGGAATTGCAATCAATTGCAATAACGTTTTCGTCTGCAGCTCCTCAATGAGCGAGCGAAGAGTCGAGACGACCGGAAGTCGTTTTGCAGACGTTTGAGTGCAATCTTTGTAAGACAGACGTTAACGAACAAGTTACTCGGACTCGATTCCGATGTGATCTTCATCCACTCACGGATCGAAAGCCCAATCGCAAATACCTGCAGCGAAGCTAATGAAATGGGAGATGTTATGGAAACGACAATCTTAGAGGGCTGGACGCTGAAGCGACTGCAGGGGGAAACCACAAGCGCAGCATTCCGTGACTCTACAACGGGAGAATGGACGACAGAACGTGCCGCACTGCATGGAACCATCATCAATGAGCTGATGGCGGGGAAACGGGCGAAGAAGAAGCCGAAGCTATCCATCGTGATGGGCGGAGTCGGAGCGGGCAAATCGACGCTGATCACGTCCAAACTGGTACCAGAGCACTCGGGTGGGGTGGTCATCGATGCTGACCAGTTATGGTTGAAAATTCCCGAGTATGAGGCGCTGGCGAGGGAGGACTGGAAGTCAGTAGCTGACCGGACGTATGCGGAAGTGCGTTACCTGCTGGACGCGGCTTTGGCCGAGGCTGCCACACGAAGGCTGGACATTATTCTGGAGATTTCGGGAGATGAACAGTCGTCGGAAGTTATGAAAATTCTGATGCGTGACGGCTATGAAGTCTCGGTTGACTGCGTGGACTGTAAGGTAGAAGTAGCGCGTGAGAGAATGCTCAAACGAGCGAACACCAATCCTACCCCAGCAGACAACTTGTGGTGCTCCCCAGAGAACCCGAACTCGCCCGATAAATTTGATTACAAGAACGTAGAACTCAAGACATTTCTGCCGGAGTATGAGAGGCGAAAGGCGAATCGAGCGGACCGCCGAGCAATAAGCTTCGTGAGTTAATTGAACTCGCGTGGGAGGCACACCACTCAAACTTAGCGATATCAGTTAAATCGCGCTTGGGCATCGACTAAGTACTTTTCACATGACCTTGATGTGAGATAGCGCGCTGAGCCGACTGCGGAGAGAGTTCTTACACTTTTGTATTGATCTGATTTGCAATCAATTTCACACAAGCATGCTGAGGATCGATCTGGTGTCGTTTCTTCATGGCGACTCTTTCCTTTTTTCTGGCCCGAAACTACCTTCGGTGATTATGCCCGGGATTGAGATTCGCTACGTTTCTACGAATTAAGACTGCAACTGCTTAACACGCCGAGCATGATGCGGGGAGATTGCAATCAATTGCAAAGAGCAAAGGGCGGAACTACAGCAGAAAGTGCTGCAGAAAAAAAGGCGCAACGGTGGGGCTAAGTGAGCGGCGGTCCTGACCCAAGCATGTGACCTTCGTCCCTAAGTGGAACGGCACAATTTAACGATGCGCATGAGCATGAGACGCTTTACCAGATTGACAAACGGTTTCAGTAAGACAATTAAGAATCACGCTGCGATGGTTGGTCTATGCAGTGCATTACAATTTCGCCAGAATTCACAAGAGCTACGTGTAACTCCTGCAATGGAAGCTGGTTTGAGCAGTCACGTTTGGAGTCTTGAGGAGATCGTAAACGATGGCGAACAGCGACGCCAGCACCCAAGAAGCGCGGCCCGCACAAAAAGACTGCTCGCGGAGGAGTAAATGTGGTTGAGCCTAAAGTTAATTGGGGGCCATGCTGAATTTCGACACCCCCTTGAACCGCTGTTTTCAGCTCGGCCCCCAACGTAACGTGGACATGAAGGCCTGCTTGGAAAAGCTCTGCAGGCCTTAACACTCAAGACCCCGTAATCGACCGGCAACACCATCTTGGGAATTCGAGTCAAGCCTACGGTCAGCGTAATATCAAGCTGTTAGAGCGGGTCTACTGTGGCCGAACATTCCACACCGTGAGTTGGGTCAGAAGTGTTGCAATCAATTGCAACTGGCCTTGGCTGTTACAGCCACTCGGCAAGTCTGCTCACCCACCGGCCCGATCTTACGTGGGATGCAGTTAGATTGTTAACCGCATAGAATTGCTCATTTGGAATGTCTACCCAACGATCAGCGTGTCGCTGCCCCTTTGTCGTTCATCACCGTCAGCACGTATTTGGCGTCGGGGGGAAGAAAAGACTTCAAGGAACTGAAGCGTCGCATCCTCCATGGAGCAGCATCGTCAGACACTGCAAATTGATGCGCATTGACGCGAGCGCTTGCTTAGAGGAAAATGGCTCCCTCTTGAAAGGGTGCGTTTATGCCGTTATCTAAATCGTTGCAAGCGCTTCTCGACCTGACCTTAATCATCCTCATTTGTGGAGCGGTCGCCACCACTGCACCCGCATCAACCATTACAACGTTCGAGGCTCCCGGCTCAGGAACTGGAGTCAATCAGGGGACGATTGGCTTCGGTATCAACTCCTCGCTCGAAATCACTGGGGCGTACTTTGACTCCAGCACTGTGGCGCACGGGTTTGTTCGCGCTTCGAACGGAACGATTACTGCTTTCAATGCTTCCGGCGCAGGGAGGGGAATAAATCAGGGAACCGCGGGCATATCCATCAACACAGCTGGTGTCGTCGCTGGATATTACATTGACTCGCGCGGTGTGCATCACGGCTTGCAGCGCGCAGTGAATGGCACGATTACTGCCTTCACTGCCACGGGCTCAGGAACAAGCATCAATCAAGGCACGACCGCCGCCTCCATCAACGATACCGGCGCGATCACCGGATATTATATTGACGCAATTGGCGTGCATCACGGGTTTGTGCGCGCTGCCAGTGGCGCGATTACGAAATTCAACGCTCCCGGCGCAGGTTCGGCCTTCGGTCAGGGAACTCTCCCTTACTTTATTAACGCTTCGGGCGAGATCGCCGGAGTCTACCTTGACTCTCGCACGGTTGGCCATGGTTTCGTAAGAGCCGCCAACGGCACGATAACTACATTCAACGCCACGGGCGCAGGCACAGGTGTTGATGAGGGAACCGCCGGGGCAGCCATCAACACGAGCGGTGCAGTCACAGGATATTACGCCGACTCTGGAAGCGTTGATCACGGCATCGTGCGCGCAACAAGCGGCACCATTACAGCCTTCAATGCTGCGGGCGCGGGAAGAGGTGCCGGTCAGGGCACGCATGGCGAAGTTATCAACGACAGCGGCACAGTCGCCGGATACTACATCGACGCCGGCGGAGTCCACCACGGCTTGGCCCGCTCTGCGAGCGGAGCGATCACCGCCTTCAACGCCCCCGCCGCAGGCTCCGGCAAAGGTCAAGGTACGACCGCTCACGCGATCAACGCCGCAGGTGATATCGCGGGGCACACGAGAGACTTGGGCAACGTGTATCACGGCTTCTTGCGCACGCCGTGAGGATTGTTTTGAGGCGGGGCCCGTCGGCGAATGGGGGAACGTCCGAAACTCGTTAAGCTAAACAGCGCTTTCGATAATTCGTTCTTTCCCAAGTCCCGGCTTCAAGTCGCACGTGCGAAGGTCCGAATCGACGGCATTGCGTTTAATTCGGTAACCGGCGCGCTCGGCACCACGAACCCAGCGCAGATTTACACTCAGCAACCTTCGACGTTGGTGCCAGCTTAAAGAAAATAGAGCGGCAGACGGAATTCGGCGTCCGGTTGATTTGACTGCGAAATGCGTAGCAGTTGCGGAAAAGGGAACAAAACAAATAACGCGCGTTTCTAAGAACAAACAAATTACGTCTTAGCTGCATAAACGGACAATCCAAGCTATTGGGGGAGTTCCTCAATCGGGGCGAAAGCTCCGGCCACTGCTCGAACGAGTCGGAAGGGTTTTTGCAATTGATTGCAGACGGTAATCGCGGACCACAGAAGGTGGTCATCGGAATCATGGACGTTGCTGCCCTTGTTGCGGCAATCGAGTGTATCTCTTAGCGATGATGACGGACACAACAAGAACACGATCTGCGGCGGAGCACTCGAGTTCCGCTGAGGGTTGTGCTCACGGTTGATGGTGGCGCGGGCGTAAAAGGGGAGGGCGAGACTATCGTCGTCAACCTTCACGGTGCGTTAATCTCAACCGAACTTAGCTTGGCTGTCGGAATGAAAATCTCGATTGGCGTCTACTTGACGGGCAAGCATGCGCAGGCTCGCGTCGTCTATGTAGACACTCAAACTCTACACTCCGGCATCGAACTGGATGAACCGCGCAACATCTGGGGCGTATCTCTGCTGCCCGACGATTGGGAAGAAACCAGAGCTTCGGACATGCATTAAAAACGCATTGGCAACATTGTGAAGATATCGGCTGCAAACTCCGTCGTTCCGTTCGGTTCGGCTCAGCGACTTTAACGGGGGATGTGAACAAGAATTGAGGCAAGCGGAGATTCGACAGTCGGGCTGTGGATCACGACCTAGACATGCCCTTTAATCCGATGCTCCTCGAAATGCTTGGGGCGTGCGTTCGGAATACCTTTGGTGTCTTAATCGCGAGACCAACCGCTTGACCCTAAAAGAGAGGGGAATTCTGCAATCAATTGCAGAGCGGCCTTACGCACCACCCGCACTAGTAGATTCCCAACATGCGCCCACAACCCCCGTAAGTCCGCTATTTCCCATTTTTTATCCTTATTCCGGGGCTGCCCAACGCAGGGGAGTGAGACTAATGAAGCCAAGACCAACAACTCTCATGAATAGTTTGTCTTGTCCTTAGATCACTACTGTAATTGTGCGTACTCAGACTTCGCTTGTTTCAGGATCGGAATGTCGGAGTCAGCGTCTTTCCAAAGTGCAAAGAAGTCCTGATAGGCTTTTCGACTCTTGGCTACATCCCCATTGAGGACATAGGCACGGCCGAGTTCCAAGTGGGCTAACGAGAACAGCGGAAAAGTTGCCCCCAACGCAGGATGATCAAGTATTTTTTGAAATTCGGCGATCGCCTCTGGTCCTTTACGAGCGCGGAGATAAGTGATCCCCCGCACATAGATCGGAATGAAGCTAAACGAAAATCCTAGCTCAAAACGGCCTGATGGCTGCAGGTGTTGGATGGCTTTCTCGTAATCAGTTGTTTGTCCTTTTTTACCCAGCGAAACAGCCTTAATACAAGGGAGGAAAACAGCGTTCATCCCTGTATCAAGTGGGTAATGTTTTTCCATTTCGTCAACCAGACTTTGGGCTTTGTTTGCATCTCCAGCTAGCGCGAATGCAAGTGCAGCTCCGGGAAGGTTTGAGCGGGTGTGAGGGAAATTCAAACTCATGCTTGCATACTTCCGAGCATTGATCACATCATCAAACTCTGCATTCGTCAGAGCCTGAAGAGCCATCAGGGTTGAAGCCGCTCCCTTTAGATTCTCATCACTCGCCGATTTGGCTCCTTCACTAAGCAACTCGTTGGATTCCCTTAATCGTCCCTGCTTGGCGGCTCTGGCGGCGGCGGAGTAGACAGTCCACGCTGCTGGCTTTCCGGATGCCCACTGTCGTTCTTGTTGCATTACCGTTTCGTCGTTCAAGGCAGCGGCTGCAGCATACCGCCACGAGTGAATGGCTGTATCATCTGCGTTTGTCTTTAATCCCTTCTCCAAAATTGCTTTCGCCTCATCACTACGATTCAAACCTAGATACCCGCAAGCCAGCGCCGGATAGGCACCCTGTGTGGTCCCAATAACCTTTAGCGTTTCGTTGCCCATCTCAATAGCCTTTTGGAACTGTCCTAGCTGAAAACAATCATTCACTGCAAGATTGTTGAGTGGTTCGGAGTCTTTTGGGTACGCCTGCCGAAACACCTCTTCGGTTTCGATTTCTTTATCTAACTCGCCGGTGACAACCCAGTAATAAGTGGTCATGATACTGAATTTTTCGCGTTCGCTAACACGGTCTCGAAGTGCAAAAGCCTTTTTCTCATTTTCAATACTATTGTCCTCCTCTCCTAGATTGGAATAGCTTGAGGCCAAACCTGCATAGCCAGCCGCGAAATTGGGGTCGAGCTCAATGGCGTGTTTTAATAAAGGAACGGCTTTTTGTTCCTGACCCGAGAGACTGAATTGATCCGCTTTGGTTAGGGCTTTTAATGCATCGAGAGATGAGGTTGTAGCTTCTTCTACCGGCTTGTCGAACTTCTGTATTGAAGCCAACGACTCTCCCAGCTTGCTTCGAAGAGCAGTAGCGATCGCCCCTAATTGCGGCAAAACCTTTTCCTTAGCATCGGCCGTTATTTGCTCCCTTGTGAGAATCTCGCCCGTACGGCAATCTACCGCCTCAAGAGAAATTACGTACTGGCTGCCCAAGGAAGCAATAGAACTGTTGAGGGCAGACTTAATGTTGTCTCGCTCACAAATTTCGCGTGCGACCGCACCCGTCACCCGGTCATCAGGCGAGCGCCCCATGTATTGCAGGGTTTGTCGGACGCGCTCATCTGGGAAAATGTTGAGATAAGGCGACTGCTGGAGCTGTACCGCGAGCGCCTGCTTGAGAGTGCCATCGAAGACCGGCTCTCCTGTAGTATTTACAAAATCCGCAAGCAAGATAGAGTCCTTTTCGCTCAACTTTGGTTTGCGCCGCGTGTAGAGCATGGTGCCTGCAATACCTATGACAATGAAGGCGGCAGCGAATATCAGAATCCACCGTTTGCGTTGCATGCCTCTCGTGGCGGTTGCACCCGAACCCAATGGCGCGATCAGAGAAGCCACTTTACCTCTTGTGTCAGAAGCAGAAGTAGGCAAAGCGGCTTCGGCCATGTTGCTCGCCACTGTGGAATCGGTTATTAGAGAGACTGCCGAGCGGCCGGAATCAGTGTCCCGCCTTAGCCGTTGAAGATCAGCACGCATTTCTGCCGCGACCTGATACCTGAGATTTCGATCCTTTTCCAACGCCTTGTTGATGATTTCTTCAAGCTTGGCGGGCAGGTCGGGGTTTAAGCGCACAGGCGCGACGGGAATCTTGTGAAGGATAGAGTCGAAGATTGCGGCAGAGGTGTCCCCACGGAAAGGAAGCGCCCCAGTGGACATTTCATAAAGGACCGCACCGAACGAATACAAATCAGTGCGAACATCTAGCTCCTTACCAAGAGCTTGCTCGGGTGACATGTAAGCTACCGTTCCAAGTGCTGTCCCGGGGCTTGTCAAATGTTCTTCATTCACCCCGACGGTTTCCGATGAATGCCCATCGGGTGCAGCTGTCCGTGCTGTTGAAACTTTGGCTAAACCGAAATCTAAAATCTTTGCGCGACCACGCTTAGTAATAAAAATGTTTGCGGGCTTGATATCACGATGCACAATTCCCTCGGTATGCGCCGCATCGAGGCCGTCAGCCACCTCGGTTCCCAATGACAATAGTGTCTCAATGTCCAGTGCTCGCCCCGCGATGCGATGCTTCAGAGTCATGCCATCGAGATATTCCATGGCAATAAAGGCATGCCCTCCCTGTTCTCCAATGTCATAAATCGTGCAGATGTTGGGATGATTTAGGGCAGAAGCGGCTTGTGCTTCGCGCTGAAAGCGGGCGAGTGCCTGCGGATCGCGTGCTACTTCATCCGGCAAAAACTTTAGGGCAACAAATCGATGAAGACGGGTGTCCTCAGCCTTGTACACAACCCCCATGCCGCCACCGCCCAGCTTTTCGATAATGCGATAGTGCGAAATGGTTTGGCCGAGCATAAGTTTGGCGAAATCTTTAGGCGGGCTGAATGAGCAAAGTCAACGAGATTGAGCTTCAAATTTTTTGTTGCTGCCGGGGCGACCGACAAATACACCTGTCGAAACACTTCAGCGAACTTTTGCAATCAATTGCAAAACTTACTTGCGCGAGAGCAGAATCCTCCCGGTAGGTCAGAACGGCATGTTCATCCGCAATAGCCGCTGGAAACTGACAAGGCTTAAGGCTGTATTGTCACAGTGGTGTTTTGCGAAGCGACAGCCTGCCAGCGGCCATTTCGTTTCACAAATATGTCCGTCCAGATTTCGTGTCCACTGATATCTTTGCCCTTGTACGATCCTTTAAAATCGTCGCCACCAGTGACAATTGCGGTATCACCAAAGAGGCGCACCTTCATCTCAGCAGATGTTTGGGGCAACTCGGCCTTGAGATTTCCTGATTTCAGATCAGCCAGTATTTGCGCCTTCGTTTTGGGGCCGTAGCTGTATTGGCCAACCCAATCGTCAGCCAGAATTTTGTCTAAAGCTGCCGTATCTTTCTTGCCCACCGCATCTCCCCAGTCGTTCTCCATCTGCTTGAGCGTTTGCTCAACGCTGGCGTTGCCGCCGTTTTTAGAGTTGTCGCCGCTCATCTGGCTTACCGCTAGTAAGGAGGCAATCAAGACGAATGCACCCAAATGCAAATTTCTGGCCATGGAATCTCCTTTTCTTTTTACGGCCGATACTATGCTTCAAATAGAAATGGGTGTCAAGGCGAACTGGCAGCCACAGCGAACAAGTTTTGGGGAGTGAGCCACTATCATTCGATGACGTACTTGAATGAGGAACCCTATAATTTTGCAATCAAATTCCAAGCTCGCTCGGCGAATTACGGGTATGGCGGCCGGGCTTTGGTTCAGACTTTCGCGATCAAACCGTCTAGCCGGGAAATCCGTGCCTTCGAAGCCATTGGCTCAGCTCATCTTTAACTTCACAAATTGCCCGGCACTTGAGAGCGCCAAGTCCAATGTGCTCATTGTCCGGAGGTAGCGCCTGCAATTGCAACCACGAGCGCTCTATCGTTTCCCCGGAAGAGTATTCGAAATTCGGGTGCATCTCTACACGAAAAATCTGAACTCGCAACTTATGCCTGCGGTCCTCAATCACCTCTGATCTAAAGGTGAGTCTCTCATTCTCGTTTGAGTGCCAGAACGCCCTTAGAATATCGACGCAGCATCTGCGCTTTGCGCACACCAAATCGGAAGTTCCTGTCGAATCTGTGGATGGGGCCACCATTCCTCAGTACTTCGACGACGGGCAAATCGTTATAGTATGCCTCCGTGAGCGAGAATATAGGGTTATCGGAAGTGCCTCGCTCTGTTCCTTGGCAATGCGAGCAATATTCTTTTCGCATGCTCGGATATTTGGGACACTTTTCTTCAGTGAACATATTTCGTGCAAAGCGTTCAAAGAAAGCCGTATTTAACCGGAAACTCCTTGATCAAAATCCTTCGAGATTCGACAACCTCTGACTCTAAAGCAATTTTAGAATTCAATGTCTGGTTCAGCCAACTTCGGGATGGATTTGGTTCACGGGCAAAAAGAATGCTAGCTTACACCCAAAATCAACTTAGACAATCGCCCGGTCGTGCCATGTTAACGGCGGGGGGTAAGAAAACCGTCACCGCCTGCGACTGTTTATTCGTGCCCTTTGTGAAGTGTTTCTAGTCGCGGAGTGCGATTACGCTTCAAGAAACAGCGCAACCGGGAAGAAAGATTTTCAATTGCGGGTAATAACGTCACCTAAAGACGATGGAGATTCAAGCCCACGGATCGAATTTGTCATCGCTAACTGTAGATTTCTAAATGTATCCCGCCGTTGAACTGGTAGATTCACTACAGTGACTCCCACGACCGAGCCTTCCTTGATCGATCATTTTAGAGTCGCACTTCGCGCTCCTCTCTCCTTAATCCATTCGCAATCAGATCGAACACGAATTCCAAAAATTCGCTGACAATCGCAGCGGTTCCACACCACTGTAGATTTTCGACGTAGAATATCAGGCTGAAAGGCGGTTTCTACAAGTGAATGTAGAGCGGACTGGCGACGGCTGCCCGCAATCACTTTGATCGAGCGTTGGCATATTGCATGATAAAAGCGGTCGCAATATTCGATTTCGGGGAAGTCAATTAATAGGTACATTATGCGATTCGGGATGTAGATTGACTACCTTTCACAAAGCACGGTTCAACCACCCCGAATGGGGTTTGGATCGAGTGAACCGACGTGGTCGTGGGTAGCGACTTGGAGATGTAGACATAGACGCTTGAGCGCTGCCACATATGCTAACCGTAAAGCCGCCGAATTATTTACACCTTGAGTAGCGTTAGTACTTTGCAATCAGTTGCAACTGGCTGAGTCAAAAGAGGAGCCGGGCTACTTGCTCCTCAAATCGTTTCCCTTCATGTCTAGCGCTGGGAGCATACGTAAGTCGAGAGATGGCACGATTGTGGGACACTCAAGCACGGAAGTGCTGCTTGTCCTATCTAGTCTTAGGTGTAAGCTAGCCACTCTTTTTGTCCAGTCGCCGACCAATTCTCGTAACGTCCCGCGATTGAACGCGACATTTTGGGAGTGTATTGGGTGGATAACAGCTAAACCGTGATTGGAATAGGCAGTCATCTCTTCTGCCAACGCAGTCATTTTGGCAAAATGACGCTGTTGCCACTCATGCAGATTGCAATCCTTCGCGTTGCCGAAAGAAGAGCTATGCAAGCATTCATTGTGCGCTTTAGTCGCGGCGGCTTTCTTGGACGCGCTGCAATGAGCGCCGTTGCTGCTCGCGCCGCCGTGATACGCTATCCCCCGCGATGAAGATTCGACTTGAAGCGAGCAAGATTAAAGAGCGAGACCTAGACCTGTTGCTCTTGGAAGAGATGTATTCATCAGCCGACTTCCGGCAATGGATTCGTGAAAAGCTAGGCTTACCATGCGATGCCTCTTTTGACTGTGGTCGCCATCAGGTAGTCGAGGCGTTCGGCGAGTCCGACCTTGAACTGGACTTTGTTTCACAGTCCGGGGTCTATCGGGTTCTGGTGGAAGACAAAATAAACGCTCGATTTCAGCCGGACCAAATTCTTCGGTATCAAAAGAGGGCTGAGTATTACGTTTGTGAAAAAAGAGACTGCAAAGACTGCAAAACGGCGCTCTTCGCCCCTCGCCGTTATGCACCCTCCAAGGTGAAGGGCTTCAATGCCGTTCTTCATCTCCAGTATGAGCAACTGCGTGACTGGTACAAGCAACGTGCAGACGGGGATAACCACATAGAGTGGAAGATTGCATTGCTTGAAGCTGCTATCAAGAAGCATCGATTCACCAACCGAAGATTGGGTGTGGGGCAACCAGACGTGCGTGTGAAGAAGTTCCGGCACGGATACTGGGAGATGGCAAATCAGGAATTCCCAGACCTAGCCATGCCCGAGCCGCTCGACCGTGTAGGTGGCTTCATCTACCTGTATCCAGCTTCGCTACTGAAACGAGTTTCTCTCGTGCTTAGTCCATCTAAGGGCAAGGTGGCGCTTTGGTTCGGCGGAGTCTCGGGAAAATCGGGCGAGGAAAAGATGGTCACCCTCTTTGGCGTAGCATTGGATCGCGATATGACCGTCAAAGGCGCGGCAGGCAACGTCATGATTCTCTTGAAGGGACAGGCAATGAATAAGCGTGGCGACTTCTTCCAGCAAACCGAGGCAGCGCGCCTAGGACTTGAGCTTGCGAGGAGGCTCGCCAAATGGCTTGAGGTTAACGGGCATCTATGGTCTGACTACTTGAGTTCAACCTGTACCACTTGAGGCACTTTCACACACCAGACAGACGCTCCAGCGAACAAGCCGCACGACAGGACAGCAACGAATTCAGCAAATTGGCACATGAGTCAGACCTACCGAGCGAAATCAAAGCTTCTGTGTGGTTTTTTGGTTTGCGGTGGGCTTAAGGAAAGTCATGCGAATAGTAAGTATTTTAAAATTCTTGCTTGCCATTTGTGCAATAAATTGCAACGCGCACTGCCCAATTCCGTAGAGGCGCCTAATCGTGCTGTGGCACAAACGCTCGATGTTAGTGTAAACATCCGACTGGACAATTGCGCCTTAAATGCTGCGATGTTTACGCCCGTTGAAATTCCGATGTTGCAGCGCCGCGTCTCAATTCTAAGGAAGAGCGGACACTCACCTAAAAAATCTAACCAGATTCGTGTTCCATAAATCTAGCCGTGCCTGTGTGTCAAAAGTGTCAAACTCACTAAGGACTCGTTTATTTGACTCCGTCAGGTTGTGGTCAGGCGGTTCTAAAGTAAAACCGACGGTTTAATTTGGCTGTTTCGTTCGTCTGATTTTGCGAGGGGACGGGGCGGGAATAAATCGAAGTTAGGAGCGTACGTCATAAACTCTAGGTATCGTCTTAAAAAGCATTTCGGCCTCAACTTTATAATCTTGTTTGGAATTAGGGATTGCGGTGAACGTGACTCGTTCGAGCCGTTTGATTTCGCTACTCTGAAGTGGCCCCACTTCGATCGTTACATTTGGCCCCACCGCTAACCGAACAATCGGCCTACCCTGTGTGCGCAACGGACGGGGAGGACGATGGACAGGAGATGCAAGGTGGAGCTATTCGAAGAGA
>JBBRNA010000022.1:0-75125 GCA_038230575.1 Terriglobales bacterium
AGTTGTTGCAATCCGCTAGTTCGTGCTAGCTTCAATTCCAATAACGCATACAGAGGAAACATTGTCTAAAGGTCTAGTCATCGTCGAATCGCCGGCTAAGGCGAAAACTATTCAGAAATATCTGGGGAAAGGTTTCACGGTTGATGCCTCGTATGGGCACGTGAAAGATCTGCCCAAGAGCAGCCTGGGCGTCGATCTCGAAAACGACTTTGAGACGGAGTACATCGTCATCCCGGGTAAAGAGAAGGTTCTTGCCAAGCTGAAAAAGCTGGCGCTCTCTGCTGACCATATTTATCTCGCGCCGGATCCGGATCGCGAAGGCGAGGCCATCGCCGCGCACCTTGCCGATGAATTGGGCGAAGATTCCACCAAGAAGAAGAAGGGCAAGAAGGTAAAGAAGACGGACGATATCGGGGACGGTGCCCGTATCCGCCGCGTGACTTTTAATGAAATTACGCAACGCGCGGTAAAGGAGGCTTTCGATCATCCCCGCGATATCGACAGGCATCTCGTGGATGCCCAGCAGACTCGGCGTGTGCTCGACCGCCTCGTCGGATACCAGGTTTCTCCTCTTCTATGGGATAAGGTTCGCCGCGGCCTTTCTGCCGGACGAGTGCAGACTGTCGCTCTGCGCCTGATCGTCGACCGGGAGCGCGAGATCAAGGCTTTTGAGAAGAAAGAATACTGGACGATCGACGCCAACCTTGCGGCTTCGAAGCCTCCCGCTTTCGACGCGCGCTTTTTAGGCAAGGGCGAAGAGAAGATCGAAGTTACAAACGGCGAGCAGGCCGAGCAGATTCGCGCGTCGCTTGAAAACGCCGACTGGGTAGTCCGTTCGGCGGAGAAGAAAGAGCGGCGCCGCAACGCGACTCCACCTTTTACGACCAGCAAACTGCAACAGGACTCTTCCCGCAAATTGCGCTTCAGCGTGAAGCGCAGCATGATGATCGCGCAGCGCCTTTATGAAGGCATCGAACTCGGCGACGAGGGATTGGTCGGCCTCATCACCTACATGCGAACCGATTCGACGCGAGTCGCTCCCGAAGCGATCACCGAAGTTCGCGAATACATCTCTGAGTCATACGGAGCGCCTTATCTGCCGGATTCTCCGAACACATATAAGGAGAAGAAAGAAGCGCAAGCGGCGCACGAAGCGATCCGTCCCACATCGGCGGCGCGGCATCCTGATCAGGTGAAGCAGTATCTGCAGGAAGACGAGTTCAAAGTCTACAAACTAATTTGGCAGCGCTTTATCGCATCGCAGATGATGCCCGCGGTATTCGACCAGACTTCAGTCGACATCGATGCCAAGTCGGGCAGCGACGTGTTCTGGTTCCGCGTGACGGGATCAGTCATGAAGTTTGACGGCTTCCTTAAAGTCTACGAAGAATCCAAAGACAATAAGGATGAGGAAGACGAAGAACTGAAGCATAAGCTGCCGCCGCTTGAGGCTGGTCAAAAGTTGACGCTCAAGTCGCTGCTTCCGGAACAGCATTTCACCGAGCCGCCTCCGCGCTTCAACGAGGCTTCGCTGGTGAAAGAGCTTGAAGAGCGGGGCATTGGGCGGCCTTCCACCTACGCCACAATTCTGAGCACTATTCAGGAGCGCCAGTACGCCCAAAAAATCGGCGGCAAGTTCGTGCCTACCGAGATTGGCTTGGTTGTGACTGATCTTTTAGTCGAGAACTTCAAAGATATTTTCGACTTCCAGTACACGGCTCGCCTCGAAGAAGATCTCGACGAAATTGAAGAAGGCAAGCAGACGGGCAACGGCGCGCTGACCGACTTCTACAAAAAATTCTCCAAAGACCTCCGATACGCCGAAAAGCACATGGAGAACATCAAGCGTATGGAGAAGCCCACCGACGAGAAGTGTGAGCTCTGCGGTTCACCGCTCGTAATCAAGTGGGGGAAGCACGGCTCTTTCTACGCGTGCAGCACCTACGACAAGGAAAATCCAGATACCTGCAAGTTCACCAAAGAAAATCCGATCAATCTACCCGATCTCGACACTGCCGACGTACAGGAGACCGCGCAGGAAGAGTATTGCGAAAATTGCGGTCGCGTCATGGTATTGAAGCGCGGACGCTTTGGGCAGTTCATGGCGTGTACCGGTTATCCGGATTGCAAGACCACTCGCCGTCTTGATCAGGGCAAAAAAATTCCAGACATTCCGTTGGATGAAACTTGTCCGCTTTGCAAACGAAACATGATCTTGCGCCACGGCAGGTTCGGCGAATTCACTTCCTGCAGCGGATACCCGGAATGCAAGTATGTGAAGCAGAATTTTATCGGCGTGAAGTGTCCCGATTGCAAAGACGGGGAACTCGTCGAAAAGCGGGCGCGCAAGGGCAATACGTTTTACGGATGCGGAAACTATCCAAAGTGCAAATTCACCTCGGCCGCGAAGCCGATTGCCGAGAAATGCCCGGACTGCGGGCACGAATATCTTGTGGAACGCATTCGTAAGGACGGCGTCGTGATCGCTTGCCCGAACAAGGAATGCGATTATGAACGGGAAGTTGCGGGTTCGGTAGGGTCGGCGTCTGCGGACGCACCGGCGTGATAGACAGGCCGTCCAGCGAAATAGTTAAAGTCAAACGTTAACGAGGGAAATGATGGCAAAAAAAGCGACGTCTGAAGATGCAGCGCTGATTCTTAAGCTTTACGATCTCCGCCGTGAGCCGGAAATGCGAAAGGCTCGCAACTGGTTCGTCTCCGAATTTTGGCCGGAGAGCGCCGACGATTTTCTGAAAGTAGCCAGCGCTTCGAATAGCCAGGAGAACGCCTGGATGCGGCAAGTTGGCAGCTACTGGGACATGGCGGCGGCCTTCGTGATGCACGGCGCATTGAGCGAAGAGCTCTTCGTGCAACCCGGTTGTAGTGGCGAGATGTTCTTCGTTTTCGGCAAGATCCAGCCCTTCTTGAAAGAACTGCGTCAGAAAATGAATAGCCCGACGGCATGGTCGAATATCGAAGCCGTTGCAACTGGGTCGAAGGCGGCGCGAAAGCGGTTGGAAATCACCATGGCCAATCTCGAGAAGCGCCGCCAGTCGACGGGTAAGTCGGCGAAAAAGAGCTGAGCGCGCTCGGTTTTTTGCGCGCGGACTCGCCTGCAAATGGTCGCCCCGCCCCATCTGCTATCCTGAATAAGTTGTGCGGATGCTCTGGTGGTTCCTCATCCTCGGAGTAAGCGCGGCGGTCGTCCTGTCGGTGGCGACGATTCTGTTCATGCGTGTTCGGCGGCAAATGAAGCGCGCTCCTACGCATCGAGCCGAACTCGACGTACTGGACCACGCCGACCCTTCTTGGCCTCCGGAAGCGTAATCATTTGGTAGCGACTCCGCACGAAAGTTCCAGAGCACGAGCAACAGTTCTTAGGAGAACATATGGCACGAGTAGCAACTCAAGTCCTCGACCAAGCGAAGCCGCAAAGCGCCGGCAGGGAGTGGGCAAGGCAGGCTGCGATCGTAATAAGCGCAAGCATCTTCGTTGCCGTGTGCGCCCACGTTTCCGTGCCGTTGCCATTCACTCCGGTTCCGCTTACGCTCTCAAACTTCGCCGTGCTCGCAGTTGGATTGCTGCTCGGTTCGCGCCGTGGCTTTGCTGCGCTCGCGCTTTATCTCATGGAAGGGGCGATGGGCTTGCCAGTTTTTAGCGCTTCGCCTCTTGGCGGCGGCATTGCCCAGATTCTTGGCCCGACTGGCGGCTTTTTGATGGCGTACCCGTTGGTAGCCTTCATCGCCGGCTGGGTTTACGAGCGTGCGTCGACGAAAAGTTTTTCCTGGGCCGCGTTCGCGTCAGTTGTCGCGGAAGTATTCCTGTTTGCCTGCGGCCTTAGCTGGCTTGCCACCCTCACGCACTCGATGGCGCTCGCAATCCGTTACGGGCTGTATTGGTTCTTGTTTGCGGAAGTGATAAAGATATTCATGGCATCGGGCCTCGCAGCCCAGTGGCAGAAGCGGCGTTCAGAACGGGCTTCAAACGGCTGAACCGCCCCTGCAAAATAGCTTGACTCGCCGCACTCTGCTACCACGCCGTAGCATTTTCAATGTTGAAATTGGCAGCGCAATTTCAAGTTTAATGGTTTTCAAGCTTCGTATCAGGGCATCGCTTCAGCGATGCCGCCGCAAACTTCGTCAGGTCGCCCCTTAAGGGGCTGCGCAGAACAGGATTTAATTCTTATGACAACCGTCTCCGCTCCCGTCCGTGAAATAACCGTAGCGCATAGCCCTGACTCCGATGACGCGTTCATGTTTTATGGCTTGGCGACGAATAAAGTCCGCGTGCCCGGACTAAAGTTCAGCCATACCCTCTGCGACATTGAAACGTTGAACCGCCAGGCGCAAGAGGGAGTTTACGACGTGACAGCGATTTCCTTCCACGCCTACCCCTACATTCAGGACCATTACGCTCTCATGCCCTGCGGCGGCAGCGTGGGCGACGGCTACGGACCGATGCTGGTGGCCACGCGTTCGTTCACGCTCGATAGCATCAAGCGCCAGAAGATTGCGGTCCCGGGAAAACTAACGACCGCCTATCTCGCGCTCGAGTTGTTTGCTCCCGGCATTGATGTCGAGGTCGTTCCTTTCGATCAGATCATCCCGCAGATTCTCGAGGGCAAATATCAGGCGGGCCTGATCATTCACGAAGGTCAACTCACGTACGACAAGTCAGGGCTGCAACGCGTGCTCGATCTCGGCAAATGGTGGCAGAAGACGACCGGGCTGCCGCTTCCGCTAGGCGGAAACGCAATTCGCCGCGCGCTCGGGCCGGAGACCATGGCCAGCGTGAATCAGGCGTTGCGCGAAAGCATTCAGTACGCGATCGATCATCGCGAAGAGGCGTTAGCCTACGCTATGCAGTTCGCCCGCGATCTCGATCCGCAACAAGCCGACAAGTTTGTGGGCATGTACGTGAACGAACGCACGCTGGATTACGGCGACGACGGCAGGGAAGCTGTGAGCCGCTTACTGGATATGGGTTACAAGGCTGGAATTATCCGTCAGGCGCCGCGGGTGGAGTGGGTTTAAGGCGGCTGGTTAGCTTCTAGCCGCTAGCTGGTAGCTTCTAGCTTCTAGCTCTTAGCTCTTAGCTCTTAGCTTCTAGCTCCTGAGTCATGGCATTACCGACACCGGCACTTCCCCCTGCACGCTCAATGAATTGTCATCCCGAGCGAAGCGAGGGATCTGCAGTTTGTTCCCGGCAGAATCTAGACAGGGCTTCATGAACCTGAAGACTTCGCGGCTTTGCCGTTGCGCTTCCATTTCCAGATACCGAAGGCGACCAGCTCCCACCAAGCGACAGCAATCGTCGTAATCACAAAAAACCCCACGAAGCGCTCCATGGACAATTGCTCGAAAGGCCAGTGCGTTGCGACCGCCGCACGAAGCAGCCCTCCCAAAAGAGCGATGGCCAGACCCATGCCCAGAACTGCAGTCTCAGGACGGTCATCTGAGCTTGCATAGGGCGCGCCTACAGCTTTACTCCACCACGCCAGGAGCGCTGCAGAAATGATCGCCACTCCGAAAATTGTGCTCCCGTGTTGCAGAAGATTGTAGACATGCAAAGACCGTAGCAACGGAACATTCACGCGCTGCCGTAGAAACGGCCATGCGCGATAGGGCAATGTGTTCCGATGTGTAAAAGAATCCCAAAGGATGTGCGTGAATATCACAACCAAGGTAGAAGCGATGATAAGGGTTAGGCGACTCAAGCCGCCAAAGCGAAACTCGATGCTATATGGTTTTAAGCGCTCTCGAAGTTTTGAGGGAAAGAGGGCAATCAGAGGCTCTTTGACGAATACGTGAAAAAGCAAAAGGATGAACAGGGCCAGAGGCAGAGTCAGAACCAACGCCCCTTGTAGCGTGTGGCCGTAACGTCCTTCGGGGGCCAGACGCAAAAAGTATTCAAAGTCTGGAGCCATGGTTCCCACAATTAAAGCCGACCAAACTAATCGCGTGCGTCGAAAGGGAAGCGCCGCGGCGGTGTGGGCAAGAGTGAATGGCACTGCAAGTCTTTGCTGGCGAAGAGCCTATTTAACCTTGAGCTCGAACGTAAACACGGGATCAATGTCAACCGGCACATCTGCCGCCGCTTTCAACGACGTCTTCAATTCCTCTGGCATCGCGTCGTACTTCTTGAACCAATTTTCAGCCCGGGAGCGATCCCCGGTCGCTTCGATCTCCAGCAATTCCTTCGTCAAATCGGCCAGCGCACCGGGAATTTTCTCGTAGTCAATCGCATAACGACCGTTTGCATTTCGGCGAATCGCTCCTCGCTCGGAGAGATAATTGAACTCCATCATCTCGGCGCGTCCATGAGCCTCGGCGGTTCCGAAGCGCACCGTACGGAAAATTCCTCCGACGTAAGACGCGTAATACTCTTGCAGCTTTTCTTTCGCAAGAACGTCGTGGTCCACCAGCCACTTGAGACCGAACATTCCGGTCACATCGGCCTTGGCTTCTTCCAGACCAGCGAAAGTTGGGCCGATTGCTTCCCGAATGTCGAGCTTGCCTGCCTGCGTTCTCGCATAAGCTGGGCCGAGGCCATGGCAAATCTCATGCATGATCGTGCTTTGCAAATAGCCATCACCGGAAACTTTGGCGGCTTGATTCGGCTCCATCAATTTGCGCGCGACGGGAAGGACCACGAAGTCCACGCGAGCGTCCATAAAATTTCTGAAGAACAATTTCTTGCTGCCTTTTTTCTCGTGGACTCTTGGATCATTCGGCAGGTTGTCGGCGACCGCCTGATAGCCGTGCGTAAGGTCTCCTGCGCGAAACGGAGTGTCCATGACTTCCATCGGAGTCTGCAGGCCGCGCTTCGACGGACGATCTTCCGCCGCTAACGGTAACGAGTCTTGAATGTCAGGCACGTATTTCTGGAAGAGTTCGAGCTTCTTGCTCTCGCGCTCGTTGCGCACCATCACCGCAGCGCCGTACGAACCTTTCACTCCGAGCAGACCATCCATGTAAGTTTCGTAGGGCGCAAAAATAATATCGATCTTCGGATTCTTAAGATCGAGCCATGCCAAATCACTGGCGAGATAGTCGTCGCTGAGCAGCGCGTCGGCCCGAAGACGAAGAAATTTGGCAAAGTCTTTGTCGGAACTGAGATCTGCAGCGGCGCGCAAAGCCTTGGCGGCGGGCTCAAGATAAGCGCGAAATGCGACGTGATATGGAACAGCTTCCAGGTTGTCTTGCTGTTTTCGAACGATCGTAAACTGGTTGTAGATCGGCCCTTTCTGCTCGGGATGGGCTGTGACGTACTGATCGAGTTCTTCGCGGGCCAGGTTGGGCGGAAAAAATCCTCGACCCGGGGGCATCGGGTCCGTCCCAACAAACGGCTGGTTTTGATCAAGCAGATCGAAACGCGAGGCGTTAATCCACATGTAACGGCGCAAGAGCATGTCCTGCGGATGGCGGCTCGCCGCGAGAGACTGATATAACGCCAAGCCCTCCGGATCGCTCTGTCGCCAGTAAATGCTCTCCAGATATCCGCACGCCTCAACCAATTTGTGAACAAGCTGAACGTCGCGCGGGGTAAGGCCGGCCGTCCGAAAGAGCATGTGTACGCGGCGGAATTTAGCGACGCGCTGCTGGAGATCGGGTACAACTTTCAGATTTGCCGCAGATCCACCTTTGGCCGCGGTGCCGGTCATAAAAGTTTTCTTCGGCGGGGCAGAAGCTGCCGCAGCGACGGCGACGGCGATGACGATGACCATGACCAGAGAAAGAGTCGCGACTTTAAATGAAGTTCGATCGAACAGCGGCCGCCGGATCAAAAAATTGTTTGCATCTCGCAAGAAGGCATTCATGTGTGGAGACAAGTCTACCAAAGCCTGTTTCGCTCTCCGCAGCCGTTATCATGGATGCATGCCTCAGTCTGAAAGTGGCCAGACTTTACTCATCGACGCCGATGACACACTCTGGGAAAATAATATTTATTTTGAACGCGCCATCGCTGAGTTCATCACTTTTCTCGATCATAAAGAGCACTCGCCACATGCGGTTCGCCTGATTCTGAACGATATTGAGCGAGAGTCGATCCTTTCCCACGGATACGGCCTGCACAGCTTTTTGCACTCGCTGGTATCAACTTTCGAACGCCTCTCCGTGGATCCGGTCACGCCGGAATTGCACGAGCGCATCCATCGCTTTGCCCATCGAATCGCCGAGCATCCGATCGAAGTCTTGCCCGAGGTGGCGCAGACCTTGCACTATCTTTCTGCTCGTCACCATCTGATCATGATGACCAAGGGAAATCCGGCGGAACAAAGTGGCAAGGTTGAGCGCTCAGGGCTGAAGCAATATTTTGCTGCCATCGAAATTGTGGCCGAAAAGGACGAGCCGACTTATCGAAGCGCGGTCGGCAAATATCGTTGCGATCCGGCGAAAACCTGGATGGTGGGAAACAGCCCGAAGTCGGATATCAATCCAGCGCTGGCCGCGGGATTACACGCCGTCTTCATCTCGCACGATAAAACCTGGATTCTCGAGCACGAAGAGTTGGCTTCCGCTCCGCCGGCGCAAAAACTTATCGTGCTGAACGGTTTTGCTGAGCTGCGCCAACATTTTTAGGACGAGAGCAAGTGTTGCAGCGTCATTGAATCGCAAAAGTCACAGCATTCGAGTTCACGTCAGCCGTGCGCACGTAAACCTGTACCATGCCAGGATTTGCAATGTCAGCCGCATCAATTTGGGCTGTGATTCGGGTGCTGGTTTCGTAATGAACGGATTTAGCGTCAGTCCCAAAGTAAATGACGGCATCCGATCCAAAACCTGCTCCCGTTACGGACAAGGTAAACGCGGACCCGCCCGCGGTCGCCCCCGCCGGCGAGAGTTGCACGATGTTCAACGCCCCGTTTCCCGAGCCCATATAGTTGCGTGAGCTGTAACCGCACCCCGCCTCTAGCAAAGCGATCGTCACTAGCACGACGAATCCGATTCTGGACATCGCTTCCCTCCGGCCGAAGTTTGGGCTCATGAGAGAAATTAACAAGCGAGCGGCGTGCTGTTGTCATCAGTTCGTCACTTGTTTGTAAGAAGCACGAAAGCGATCACAGACGTTCGCGAGATTTAGGGAGGATGTTCAGACCAAAAAACCGGCCCGGAATTTCTTCCGGGCCGGCTGTCGTTGCTAGTGAACGATGATTTAGTTGCTTGGCGCGCCAGCGGTCGGTGCAGGAGCGCTTGATGCCGACTGAATACTTGCAGCATTTAGCCGCGTCAGTCGTGGGTAGAAGGGCGTCACCTCGAACGGCATTTTATCGCGGGCCGAAGTGATGGCTACCGGTTGAGCTTTCACGATTTCAACCTTGTCATCCCACGCATTGAGCTTCACGCGCGACCCGAGAGGCAAGGCGGCGATCTGGTCCATCTTGTTCCAATCAAGAGCCGGAGCGGAAGTTGCCAACTGCGCCATACGAGTGACTGTGCCGTTTTCACAAATGTTGTTGCCGAGATGCGCCTGAAGCAGGGCATTCAATTGAGGAGCGCGCCCCTGCAACGCCTTGATGAACAGGCCAGCCGATTCCATTTTCTGGGCGTACGGAGAGGCCTTCAACATTTCGAGCGCTTTCTTGTCGGCGGCAGCTTCCTCTTCCGGAATGTGCTTGAAGCCGAGGTTGTGATAAGTGGCGTCATCCGAGAAGAGCATTCGGTCGTTAAACGCGTACTGGCTGCCCAGGTTGTGGCCTAGCACAATGTGAGCGAGTTCATGAGCCAGGACCATTGCCAGGCTGCCCTCGTCAGGCAGAACGTCAATCAGCCCGCGGCTTACGATGATCGTGTTGCCAACGCTGAAAGTCTCCAAGGGAGAAGTGATCAGCACTCGCGTGCGTACCGGCCGTGGCAATTCGATGTTGTTGGTGATCTCAATGTTATTGACCACCGTCTGCAGAATTTTGTCGACGTCGCCTTCCGGAGCGAGCAATCCAGCTCGTTCCAGGCGCTCGTTGACGTTGTCTTCCGCCTGCTGCTGCCAGTTGCGCTCAGCCGCGAGCGGCGTCGCGTCTTGTGCCGTCGGGGTGTCGTCTTTCACGCTGTCGATGCGAATGTTGGTCAGTTCGTCGTTCGGAGTCGCGGTCTTCAGGTTGTAGCCCCACATGCGAGTCTGGGCTTTGAATGCAATGGTGTTTTTCGCTCCGGCGGTAAAGTCCCCTTCTTCGCTGTAGATGTAGGCTGGCAGCCAGTATCCCGGAACCAGGTTCAGTCTCCAGCTATCCATATGGAAGTAGTAGTTGTTGCGCGTCGGGTGCGAATACGTGCCGTTCAGACGAACGATGTTGAAATCCTGATCTTCAACCCAGATGCGCCCCAGGAAGCGGCCGTGCCCGGCATCTTTCTTCGGTGTGATGTCGAATACAAGGCAGCGGATGTCGCCGACAAATTCACGGCGAGCAAAATGAAAGTTGTAGTGTTGACGATCGAAGTCGTTACGGTCGGCGAAGATCATCCATGAAAAGCCGAGGGGCTGATATTGGAACTTGAACTTGCTGCCAAAACCGCCGAGCAGGCGCTTCTCCATGCTTTCGGTTTTCTCGCTCAGTTTGCCTTTGGAGCCGCCCAGATAGTCGTTGCGATCGATCGAGTCGGTCAGATCCATGCGTCCAAGAAAATAGTGGTCGTTCTGAGGGACCGGACCGAGTTGAGGATCCTGCGTCAGATTCTGCAAGTAGGTTTCAATCAGGGGCGTGCGCGGAGCAAGAAATTTGACTAAATCTTTCTCGCGCAAGATCACCCGATCAACCGCCTGATCCATCGTTGCAGGAGGAGCGAGATTGATTTGCGGTTGCACCGAAACCGACGATTGCGTCGACGAAACCGGTTGAAGGTTTTGCGGCGCAGGCGCCGACTGTTGGGCGGCGGACGTCATGGTCATCGCCAGAAGTGCCAGTAACATCCATTTCGAACTGCGCATTTCATTCCGCATAAATCGTGTCTCCAAAAGTTCAATATGCTAATGCAAAGACCACATGAACCACTGCACTCGAATTGACCGCTTGTCCGTTGCGTACCGCAGCCTTGAAGCGCATTTTGTTAGCCGCCGAAACTGCTGCTTCATCTAAGCCATGGCCCAGTCCGCGCACCACGCGATTGACGTGAAGCTGGCCATTTGCAGAAAACTCGACTTCTAAAAGAACTTCGCCTTCCAACCGCATGGCGCGTGCTTCATCGGTATAGACCGGGTTCGGCTTGTATGTGACCTCGACCGCGTTGCTGGTCAGTGAGACATCCATGCGCTGCGCATGGGGAACGTTTTGCGCCACTTCCTGCGTGCCGAAAGTGGAAGTCTTGACTAAGCCGCGGCCGCTCTTGCGGCCGTCACCTTGGCCGCCGGTGGCAACGCCACTACCGAAGTCTGCGCTCGCCACTGTTCCTTTAAGGCCCTTTGCCCCGCCGGAGCCGTTGCCTTCTCCCGCGCCCACCGGCATGTCAAACGAACCGTTTGTCGAAGCGATCAACTTTCCGTTGGGCTTACTGTGTTCGCTCGGCTTCAGTCCGTTCGGATCTCCGAACCCGCCGGTCTGAACTTTTTCAACCGGTGCGTTCAACGTTGGAGCCACCGAACTTCCCTGGAATTCGCCTGTGTGAATCAGTACCGGTCGTGCGCCGCTCGACATTTTTAATACGGCTGGTGCAAAGTTATTCACGACGACTTTCGGTGCTTCCATTTCTTGAGGTTGTTGCTTGGCAACGCGAGTCTCTCTAGGCACAACCAGTTTTGGCGCCTGGAAAACCGGGTCTGGTGGCAGCAACTTGGCGTGGACCGGCAGCGGTCTTGGCTTCGGAAGCGCTTCAGGCCGGAGTGGAGGCCGCGCGATGAGTTCCGTCACGTGAAAGTTTGGAGCCACCAACATCGTGTCGGGAAGAATGATGCCGAAGCAAATCAGGAGCAGGATGAGAGCGCTAACTAACCCATAACTTGTGGCAAAGGTGCGCCAGTCCCACTTCTTTTCTGGCAGCAGGCCGAGTTCGAAACTGCGATCGTTCGTAGGCATATGACTCCAAAAAGGCACCTAAGCGTGGGTGGAACTCAGGTTGGAGACACAACCTTAACGGGAGAATGGGCAGGGGTAAACGTGTCGCCTGCGCCTGTCCTTTAGTAATCAATCGGTATGTGACCTTGCGATGAAACTTTACTTTGGTAACGTCGAGCGCCGCCGTTGAAAAAAGTAAAAGACGGGAATGCCGGCAAGAATTACCAGGCAACCCGCGGCTGAACTCTTGACGTTGTCGGTGAAGGTGTAATAAAGGAGTGCTGCGGAGACGACAACAAACAAGGCGGGAACGACCGGATATCCCCAAACCTTGTAGGGACGGGTTAGTAAAGGTTCGCGGCGGCGGAAAACAAATATCGTGCTTCCCGTGATCATGTAGAAGAGCCACTCTGCAAAAATGGCGAGCGAAAAGAATTGGCGGAAGTTGCCGCCGAGAAGCAGGAGCGTGACAGCTAGCACGCATTGCAAGGCGATGGCGACTGACGGCGTGCGAAATCGCGGATGCACTTCTGCAATAGCTTTGAAGAAATATCCGTCGCGAGCCATGGCGAAGGGAACACGAGCCCCGCTCATGATCGAGCCATTCAGAGTGACGAGCATCGAGATCGCCATTCCCGCGGAGACGAGACCCGCGCCAGCGCGCCCCAGAACAAGCGCTACAACATCCGATGCTGGGCGTTGCGACACGGCGACGCTGGCGGCCGGGAGCACGTACTGCACGGCGGCGTTGACCATAATGTAGAGGGCGCCGACGGTTGCTACTCCCCAAATCAGGGATAGCGGGATGTTGCGTTGCGGATCACGTATTTCGCCCGCCACCATATTCAAGTCGTTCCACCCGTCATAGGCCCACAAGGCTGCGACCAGGGCTGCGAAGAAACCAACGGCCCCGCCTTTTGCGCCATTGAATTCGGTAGCGAAATTTGACCAACTTCCTCCCTTGTAGGAGAAACCAACAACAACGATGCCCACAATGATCGCAACCTTGAGCAGCGTGAACAGGAACTGAAATTCGCCCGCGCGTCGAACCCCAATGTAATTAAGAAGCGAGATGAGAATCGTGGCTCCCACTGCGAACATCTGCCCGTTTGTGATGGTGAAAGTGTGGGAACCAAACTGTCGGTCTAACAGAGGGCGACCAAGAAAAGAAAAGACGGAGAAAGTTTGCAGGATGCGAACCAACCCGGTTGTGATGGTCGCTATCGAGGCAGGTTTCGAGATCAGGAACGTTGTCCAGGAATAGAGGAAGGCGGCGAGCGGGCCGTAAGCGTCGCGAACGTAAACATATTCGCCCCCTGCTTGCGGCTTCATGGCGCCGAGTTCGGCGTAGGTGAGCGCGCCAAAAAACGAAAGCAAGCCGCCCACCATCCAGGCAAGGTAGACGAGCCGGGCCGAGCCGACTGCCTGCATCATTTCCGCTGGGACCAGGAAAATTCCGCTGCCTATGATTGTGCCGACTACAACCGCGCCGGCATGCGACAGTCCGAGGTCGCGGGCTAGTTCGGGGCGATCGTGATTGTGTTTAGTCGTCGTCGGCATCGTTGCTCGAATTTACACCAATATAGTAGCGATGCTATCGATTGTTGCTTGCGGTAGGCGGCGCAGAAATTAGCGACTGCTTCGGAGCTTCCCAGATAAAGCTGGCCGCGTACCCAACCAGAAAAGTAAGGCTGGTCCCAATTGCGACCCACCACGTAAACGCCACACTCGACCATTGCCAAAGATAAAGTTCGATCGCCAGGCCGCATAGCATGCCTACGATAGCTCCGCGCTGATTCGCACGCCTGGTCAGCACGCCAAGCAGAAACACGCCAAGCAACGCGCCGTACGCCACCGAAGCGATCTGAAGTCCGACCTCAATCACCCGGCTCACCCGATGCAGAGCCAGCAAGGCCAGCCCGAACAGAATCAAGGCCCATCCAACGGTTGCCACGCGAGCCAGCCGCAGGCGTTGAGGGTCGCCAATTGCCGGGCGGAAACGAACATAGAAATCCATGATCGAACTGGACGATAGGGAGTTGAGCGCGGCGCTCAAATTGGACATGGCAGCGGCCAGAATGGCTGCGATGAGCAACCCGGCGATGCCGTGAGGCATGCGGCTGACGATAAAAGTGGGATAAATTCTGTCTGCCCGTCCAAACGTCGAGGATGGAACGTGATAGAAGGCAAAGAGCATGACTCCAACAAAAAGAAAGAGAGCGAACTGCAACAAAACTGCAATCGAACTTGACAGTAGCGCCAATACCGATTGTCGCTCATTCTTGGCCGCAAGAAGACGTTGTACGATCAGCTGATCGGTGCCGTGGCTGGCGGTTCTCAGGAATGCTCCGCCAATAATGCCAGCCCAGATTGTATAGGGCCTTGAGATCAAGGTCGAAAAGTCCAGCAATTGGAATTTATGCGAAGCTTCGGCGAGGCTTCGAGTTGATTCCCAGCCGCCCGGAACCAGATGCAATATGGTGACAAGGCCAACCAACGTGCCTCCGACGTAAATAAAAGTCTGAACCACGTCGGTCCAGATCACCGCCGCCAGTCCTCCTTCGAAGGTGTAGATCAGCGTGAGAAGAGTGATGATCGCAATCGATGCGACTTCGCCCGTCCCGAGCGCGATTGAGACCACGATTGAAACAGCGTAGACGCGTACGCCTTCCGCGGCGGCTCGCGTTATTAAAAACAGGCCGGCAGTCACGGTTCGCAGTTCCGGCCCAAATCGCCGTTCGATTAGCTGGTAGGCAGTGTAGAGCTCACCGCGAAAATATTGTGGAAGAAGAATGAAACTTATCACCACTGAGCCGATGACATACCCCAACACGAGTTGCAGAAAAGTAAAGTTTGAATCGTATGCCAGGCCAGGAATACTAATGATGGTCAACGTGCTGGTTTCGGCGGCGACGATCGAGAGCGCGATTGCCCACCATGGGATGCTGCGGTCGGCAAGGAAGTAATCTCGCATCGTCCGCTGCTTCTTGCGAAAGCGCAGGCCGAAAAGCGTGATGCCGACTAGGTAGGCCGTGATAATCAGCAGATCGAGTTTGTTCAATCCCAAGCGTGAGCCTTCGCGGCAGCACGTAACTCAAAAAGAGCACGCGCAGTCTACAAACGAGGTTCATTGTACAAGCATGCTTCTAGCAACGTGCCAGACATGCGGCTATGCTGTTCTTAGCGAATACAAATATAGGAGGCATCGTGGTAGATATTCACCCTCCCCATGGATCGATTCATTCGTGGAAAGACTTTTCGATCTATTTGCTGACCGTGGTTTTAGGAATTCTCATCGCGCTCTCGCTCGAGGGGTTGCTTCAATGGCAACATCATCGAGCGCTGGCCGAAGAGGCAACTTTGAAATTGACCGATGAAATCCGTCATAACCGCGATGTGCTTGCGAGTGGATTGAGGCAAGCGCCCGATGCCGAAAAACGATTGAAGACGACAATAGATGCCATCGAAGCATTTAAGCGAAATCATCACGAGGAATCTGCGAGGAGCTTCGATTGGTCGTTTGGACTATTCGAACTGGCGGGCACCGCGTGGAGCACCGCCGCCAGCACTGGAGCGTTGAGCTACATGGACTATCGGCAATTGCAGGGCTATACGAAAATTTACATCCTGCAGGAACAACTGATGTCCCTTCAACAGACCACCTTCGCCAAGTGGCTTGATTTGCAAAAATGGGGGAAACGCGACGACCTCAAAAGCGGCTTGGCGGGATTAACAGCGGAAGAGGTATCGAAAATCGAGATCGAAGCAAGCGCTGCCTTGGTTCACACGGAAGCCGAAGAAAGCGTCGCTCGAGCGCTCATGCAGCAGTACACGGACATAGTTGGGGAGAAATAGCGCTGGCATATTTTCTAGGGATCGACGGCGGTGGCACAAAGACCCGTTTCGCTTTGGGCGACGAGACCACGATTCTCGCCCGGGCAATTTGTGGCGGCAGTAACATCATTCGCCTCGGAGAGGCGCAGGCGAAAGACGTGCTGCGCAACGGAGTTAAGCAAGTGACCACGGCGGCGAGGATTTCTCCCTCGCAGATTCGCGCAACCTGCATAGGAGCTGCGGGCGCCGCTCGAAGCGAAGTGGCCGCGAAAATCAACGCCATTTTGTTGGATCTCTCGCTTACCAATGTCGAGGTCGTTGGAGATGCCGTTATCGCTTTGGACGCTGCATTCCGTGAGGGGCCGGGAATCATAGCGATCTCAGGCACAGGCTCGATCGTCTGCGGTCGTGACGGCTTAGGCCACGCCGCACGGGCAGGAGGCTGGGGCTTCGCCGTATCAGACGAAGGATCCGGCCACTGGATTGGGAAGAAAGCGATTTCAGCTACGTTAAGTGCTCATGACGAAGAGCGGTCCACTTTGCTCACCAATCTAATTTTCAAAAACTGGAAAATCCATTCCCTTGAAGAGTTTGTCAATCATGCGAACGCAACCCCAGCGCCAGATTTTCCCCGAATCTTCCCGCTCGTACTCCGCGCCGCAGGTGAAGGGGACGAAGTAGCGAAAGAGTTGCTCACCGAAGCTGGAACGAAATTGGCAGCGTTAGTGGCAACCGTTCTCCGCAAGATCAATTCACCAAATAGACCGAGCCAGAGCGCGGCAACGGACGCGCATGTTTTATTGCCGGTTGCAACAACGGGCAGCGTGTTCCGGCAGTCTTCGCACGTCCGTGAAACGTTTACCGCTTTGCTCCAGGCGAAATTTCCCAGCATCAAGGTGCGCGAAGAGATCGCAGAACCAATCAACGGTGCGTTGTTTCGGGCTCGAGCTTCACTTGGATAAGTCCGAGGATCATTGACAGATTTTCGCTAGTGATTTCTAAAGCATGGCCGAGAAAGAGAAATCTGCGCCCATTCCCGAGTCGGAATTCAACCTGACCGAAGATTCAGCTCTCGCTCTCTTGAGCAAAGCGGATGTTGCATCCGAGACGTGTGAACGGATTGCCAAAAATGGCAACTTGCTCAAGAGCCGCAAGGTGAAACGTGCACTGGTATGTCATCCGCGTACACCCAGACACGTGTCAGTGCCAGTTGCACGCCAGTTGTACACGTTCGATTTGATGAAGGTTGCGCTCTCGCCGACAGTTATTTCGGATATCAAGGTGGCGGTCGACGAAATTCTGATTAGCCGGCTCAGAACTGTCACGGAAGGAGAACGTTTGACGCTGGCGCGAAGGGCAACCGGACGTGTCGCCGCCGCCCTCCTGATGGACAGCGAAATAGCTTCAGGAAAAGTGGAGCTTAGGAGCAATGATGCTACTCTCGGATACGAAAAGCGCGATGCGAAGGGCAAATCCAATATAGCTACTAAGGATACTCGCGTCATGCAGACGGCGCTCGAGAATCCGCGCCTTACGGAAGCGTTGGTGATCAAGGCCATCCTCACGCCGCACGCAGGTTTCGGCCTAATCAATGCAGTTGCACACCACACCAAGTGGTCCGTACGACGGGGTGTTCGCGCAGCTCTTCTTCGGACAGAATATTTATCCCTCGCGAAAGCGCTTGAGTACAGTCGTGAAATTTCAACCCATGCGCTCGCGGAGCTGTTAGGCAGTTCGCGTTTGCCCGAGCCAATTAAAAAGCAGCTGATGAAAGAGAGCAAAGATAGTGACAGTCCGGGCTAGGCCGGGAGCGCGAGAGAAGGAGTCTCGCGCTGACAGACTCACGCTAAAATTCGCGCGAGACTTATGAGGACTTGAAAACATCCGCCAAGGAGGCTAAGAAGTGTCGACCAATAGAGTTTTGGCTGTAATTTTATTTGCGTTTTGTCTAGCGTTGCCTTCGCACGCAACGAAACAAAGGCCGCTCAGGGGCGAGGAACTTTTACGCCAGCTCGAAGCAGACTTCGCAGCCGATGTGGCGCAACACGGCCACGACGCGTTCATCTCTCACTTCGCGGACGATGGCGTAGAGGTTGTTGACGGGGGAAATTTCAACAACAAAGACGCGATGCGAAAGCAGGGGCCGTGGGCGGACGGAACCACGCTCACTTGGACTCCCGTTAAAGCGGAAATGGCTAGCTCCGGAGATATGGGCTACACCTACGGCAACTACATTTACACCGCAAAAAACAAAGATGGCAAACTCACGACAAGTTATGGCAAGTACACTTCGATTTGGAAAAAGCAGAAGGATGGACAATGGAAAGTAGTTGTCGACATGGGCAACGCGAGCCCTGATCCCAAGTCAACAAAGTGAGAAAAAGCCGAACAAAGTCTCTCACACTGTCGATTTGGCGCGGATGGCAGCCATCAAAAGGGAAGTCACGGGCGTAGCAATTGCGAAGCGCTCGCCCCCTCGTACGATTGGGCCTCCGATAGCTTCTAACTCTAACGGTCTCCCCGCGATGACATCCTTCTGCATAGAACTGCGCATTGTCGGCGGTACCCCATCGAAGAATGCTAGAGTCTGATCCGAGCGAGTCTCGGCGCCGCTCGCCTGGGCTACCGCGCACGCCTCAGCTACTGCCGATTTTAATTTTTGACTCCACTCAGCGTCTGCAAGAATTTCACCTACGCTTTTTCCTGATGCGGATGTCGAAAGAGCGCCCGGACCGAGGAAGCAAAGCTTATTCCACAGTAAAGTTTGTTCATTCTGAATGAACTGGCACGTGAACCCGATCTTGCCAAGCGTCTCGGTGAGACCTCCGAGTAACGGCTTCGCGCTCTCCGTAAGGTTCAATCGCAGCAAGGGCGACCGCTGAATAAACTTTCCCGGCCCGCTACGTTCTGCCTCAACCGCGATCGTCGCTGGCAGCACGTGACTCGCCCCAAACCTTTCTCGCAACACGGAAACGTGATCGATTCCGTTGAGTAATGGAACGACGTAGCGAGGTGCCTGTTTGATCAATTCGAGAGCTGACGTTAATTGGTAAGTTTTCGTTGCAATCCACAAAATGTCTGTCGGTTCGTTCAACTCAAATATGGGCTCAACGGATCCGGTCAGCGACTCTTGTGCGGCTGGCCGTTGCAGCGACAGTTGCGGCGGAAGGCTGGCTAAGGTTTCCGGCCGCACAATCACCTTGACGTGTTCGCCGGTCGACGAAAGCGCAGTGCCCATCAGACCGCCAATCGCGCCAAGTCCCAAAATTACGTGCTTCATTCCTTACTCCCGAGATCGAATGCTGCAAAGCTTTGCTGCTAACGGATATCCACTGAGACGCTTTACGCTACGGCCAAAAGTCTGTCACACTGGCGATCAAGTCAGCGTTATCGTTGTTGCTAGCTAACCACTATATGGGAAAAATTCACGTCCTCCCTGAAAGAGTCGCCAATCAGATCGCCGCCGGCGAAGTGGTGGAGCGACCTGCGTCGGTAGTGAAAGAGCTTCTGGAGAACTCGCTGGATGCAGGGGCGACGCGAATTCGAATTGCAGTCGAAGCTGGCGGGAAAAAACTGATACAAATCACCGACAACGGTTGCGGCATGGTCCGCGATGACGCCATGCTTGCCTTCGAGCGGCATGCCACTTCGAAAATCAGAGATACTGACGACCTGCTGCGAATCGGAACCCTGGGATTCAGGGGCGAGGCGTTGCCTTCCATTGCGTCGGTCGCACGCTTTCAACTCGAAACGCGAGCGCAGGAGGAGGAAGCGGGCACTCTCCTCGAAATCAACGGTGGAAAGATAATTCGGGTAGAAGAAGCCGGATTGCCCTTGGGCACGGCGATTACGATCCGTGATCTCTTCTTTAATGTGCCGGCCCGTAAGAAGTTTCTGCGCGCGGAATCGACCGAGCTTTCGCACATTGCGTCGCTGGTCACGCACTATGCGCTTGCCCATCCCGAAAAACATTTTGAATTGCATTCTTCCTCAAATGCCTTGCTGGTCGCTCCTCCGGTCGCGAACCATAGGGAGCGGGTCTATCAGGTTTTTGGGCGCGAGACGCTGGAGCAATTGATTCCGCTAGCGGCAGTGCAACCGCTAGAGCGGGTGGGCTTACCGAAGCCCCCTCCGTGGAGACAGGCAGCCTCTTTCGAAGATGCCGGGGCTGAAGCGGCCAAAACGAACTCGGAATCCGACTCAACGCCGGAGGATTTTGGGGATGTGCGCCTGCACGGGTTTGTTTCGAAGCCGGAGATCCAGAAGCTGAATCGCAATTCAATTTTCATTTTTGTAAATGGACGGTTGATTCGCGACCGTCTCATTCAACACGCGATCACTGATGCGTATCGCAATATATTGCCTCCAACCGTTTACCCAGTGGTGTTGCTTTTTATCGAACTGCCGACCGCCGAAGTTGATGTTAACGTTCATCCCTCGAAGACAGAGGTAAGGTTCCGGCAACAAACGGTCATTCACGATTTTGTTCGAGAATCGGTGCGCGCGGCGCTGATGAAAGCGCGGCCGGTGCCGCAATTTCTTACAGAAATTCGGGCGCAAGCCACGACTGGCGCCGGTTTGAGTAGCCCGGTGCCCCGCAATTTTGCGCTTGATGATGGCGCTGGAGATGGTGGTGCCGGCGAAATATCCGCCCCGGGAGCCTCAGCCGGTTGGCGCGATCTCGGGCACGCGAACGCGCCAGGCGGATTTGCGTTGCAGCCGCAAATAATTCCGGCGGCCAACGCACACTTTGCCTTTGAAGGAGCCATCGCCGTCGATGCGAATGCGGCCGTCTCCCTCGCGAGAGCCCCGCGCACCTTAACTTCGGAAGTTGACGGCCAACCAATCCCGGATCACGGCTGCGCGCCGCCCATCGCCCACGAGACGCAGGCCGCCCCAACTTTGGAGTCGCTCAACACCTTGCGTCCGCTCGGCCAGATCCGAAATTCCTTCATCCTCGCAGTCAATGAAGACGGCCTTTGGATTATCGACCAGCATGTTGCCCATGAGCGCGTGCTTTTCGAACGCATTCTTGAGCAACGCTCCAAACGGCAAGTGGAAAGCCAGCGTCTTCTGTTGCCTCTGATCATCGAACTCACTCCTGCGCAGCACGCGATTTTTAGCGAAATTGCGGAAGAGCTCTCGCACAACGGATTTGAGGCTGAGCCATTCGGAGCGCGTAGCGTTGCGGTGAAAGTTGCGCCAGCGGGAGTCGACGCGGCGCAGATCGAGCACATGATGAACGAGATTTTCGAGCAGTTAATGCGTGAAGATCAGGCGATCAATATGGATGCTATCCGCGCCCGAATTGCGGCGTCGATTGCGTGTCACGCCGCGATCAAAGTGAATATGCCGCTCGAACAGAACAAGATGGAATGGTTGCTGGCCGAACTGGCGAAAACCGAGCATCCGATGACGTGCCCCCATGGCCGACCGGTCGTGCTGCGATATTCCATGCAGGATATTCAGAAAGCTTTTAAGCGCATCTAGAAGGTCGTCTGCTATCAGCTCTCAGCCATCGGTTAACGCCGGCTTGCCTGAACATGCGTGCTGACGGCTGATCGCGCACCTGTGTTCTAATCGAAAACATGACCGACGCGGAACTTCAGCAGGCGCGCATGCAAAAGTGGCATCTTGACGGTCAGCCCGTGCGCACTCTTGATGACGCGCGCTCGTTCCTCGAGTCGGTAGGTTTTTGCCTGATGTATCCCATGCGTCCAGCTTTGCTTGCGCCTACTTTCATCGGAGCGTGGGTGGGAGCGGATGAAAATCTGCCGGTGAGACGGCACGCTTTTTCCGACGCTCGCACGAAAGACGCGACGGAATTGATGGTGCGCGTCCTGCGAGAGAAGGCCGCATTTGAGGCTCCGCTATTGGATGAAAACAACGCATTCCTGTTGGCGGCGTCGGTCTTTCCATTCTTTTATGCGTTGGTAGGCGAGCGCAATCCGAAGCAAGCACCGGCGTCCGGACCTCGCTCACCATACTCGCCCCTGGCATGCGACGCCTTCGAAATCATTCGCAAGAGCGGTCCGATTTCCAAAACAAAACTTGCAGAGAAGTTAGGCGGATCTGTATCGACTGCAGGCCTCGACCGCGGACTGAACGAACTTCTGGTGAAACTGCGAATCACGCGCGTCGACTACTCTGACGCCGAAGGTTCAGTCTGGGACGAATTGTCACGCTGGGCGCCAGAAGTAGTGCGTGAAGGAGTAGGTCTATCGCTACCGCAAGCTCTCTCCGCCCTGGTTTCTAAATACCTGGAATGTGTAATCGCGGCCGATGAAGTTGAAGTGGAAAACTTTCTTGCGCACTTTGTTCCCCGCACGCGCGTTCGGGAAGCGATTCACGCGTTGCTCTCTGCCCGTGAACTTAGCTTTGTGCATGTGGGCAGCAAGTCGCTGTTGCAGATGACGCCGCCAAAAGTTGAGTTCGTCCTCAAACCGCGTGCAGAGCGAGTCAAGTAGCCTGCGCGGACCCGTTTCTTCTGATCTGCCCATCAAAATTTGGTGAAGGCCGCCGGGCTCCGTGTACAATCACTTCGCCACAATGACAGAGCAAGCCAAACGCAAACTCATTATTGCCATAGATGGCCCGGCCGGAGCGGGTAAGAGCACGATCGCCTCCCGCCTTGCCCGCAAACTTGGCTATGTCAATTTAGAAAGCGGCGCGATGTATCGGGCGCTGGCGCTAAAAGCCATAGAGTGGGACGCATCCTTTGACGATGAGCCCGCGCTTCTGAAAATGGCTCAGGATTCGACAATTACGCTGGAGCGTTCGATCGGCGGGAATCGCGTGCTGCTAAACGGCAAAGATATTTCCGCACGAATTCGCGACCGCGATGTCACTGAAGGCGCATCGCGCGTTTCGGTGCACCCCAAAGTCCGCGAGTGGATGGTAGAGCGGCAACGGGAGATGGGAATCGGCGGCGGAGTTGTCATGGAAGGCCGCGACATCGGCACGAAGGTTTTCCCTGATGCCGACCTCAAGATTTTTCTCGATGCCGACCCGGTGATTCGCGAGCAGAGGCGGCTTGATCAGCAGAGGGTCAAAGGCGTGTCTGCAGAAGCGATGTCGGCTGAGCTCCGCGAGCGCGATCAACGCGACCGGACCCGCGCTGCTTCTCCTCTTGCCGCCGCGGAAGACGCAGTCGTACTGGACTCGACGAAGCTGAGTGAAGATGAAGTTTTGCGACATATTGAAAAGCTTGTCGACGAAAAAGTGAAACAATAATCGATTTTTCGCTTCGCAGTTTTATTCAGAGAGCTTGCGTTCGGCTGGTCTTACCGTCCCTTCGAATCGAATCGGTTCATTCAAGCATCCACATCCATCATGAAATCGCCATGTGATGAGGGCGTAATCCAGGGTGCATCCCCTTCCGCCGATTGTGTAGCCAAATCGAAGCCGTGGATTTTAGCTGCCGTCATCCTCGGTTCGAGCATGGCTTTCATTGACGGCACGGTCGTAAATGTCGCCTTGCCGGCGTTGCAGTCGAGCCTTCATGCAACCGTCGTGGGCGTGCAGTGGGTGATTGAGTCATACGGCCTTTTCTTGTCAGCTCTGATTCTGGTTGGGGGAGCGCTCGGTGACTCACTGGGGCGGCGCTTGGTGTTTCTTGCCGGAGCCGGTTTGTTTGCCGCGGCATCGATTGGCTGCGGTTTGTCTTCCACGATCGCGCAACTGGTGATTTTTCGGTGTGTGCAGGGAATCGGTGCGGCGGCGCTCGTCCCGAGCAGTCTTGCAATCATCAGTGCGTCATTCGACGAAAAATCGCGTGGTCAAGCGATTGGCACTTGGTCGGGGTTTACGGCGATCACCACCGCGCTCGGACCGGTGATCGGTGGATGGCTTATTCAGCATGCTTCCTGGCATTGGGTGTTCTTCATCAATATTCCCCTGGCTGCCGCTGTCATTCTGATTTCACTCTTCCATATTCCCGAAACTCGCTCCGTTAGCGCACGACGCATTGACTGGCTTGGCGCCTTCATCATTACCCTGAGCCTTGCCGGTCTTGCCTATGGATTCATTCAATCGGCGGAGTTAGGTTGGGGAAGTCCGTTGGTGATTGGAAGTCTAGTTGTCGGCTTTGTCGGCATAGCGCTCTTTGTCGTGATTGAGCCGCGTGTTGGTGCGCCGATGGTCCCTTTCGAGTTATTTAAATCGCGGAGTTTTACGGGCGCAAATCTTTTAACGCTTTTGCTCTACGCAGCGCTATCCGCATTCTTTTTTATGTTTCCGCTGAATCTGATTCAGATTCAGAAGTACTCGACGACGGCCACTGGCGCGGCTTCTCTGCCCATGATCGTGCTCATGTTTTTACTTTCGCGCTGGTCGGGAGGCTTGGTCGCGCACTATGGTCCGAAAATCCCACTCATCATCGGACCTGTCATCGCCGCGCTTGGTTTCTTGCTGTTTGCGCTTCCTACGGTTGGAGGAAATTACTGGCTGACATTTTTTCCCGCGTTCGTAGTCTTGGGCCTTGGCATGGCGATTACCGTGGCTCCTCTGACGGTCGTCGTGATGGCATCGGTCGGCCGGGATCGATCTGGAACTGCGAGTGGCATCAACAATGCCGTTTCGCGTGTAGCGGGCGTTCTCGCCATCGCCATCCTTGGCGGCGCCATGGTGCAGGCTTTCGGGCACGAGCTAGAAAAGTCGCTTGAAACATTAAAACTCTCTCCAACTGTCACGAGCGATCTTCAATCAAACCGCAACAAGCTCGCAGGAATAGAGGTGCCGAAGAATCTGGATACCGGCGCGGCTGGGGCAGTTGAGGCTGGTATCGTCCACTCTTTTGTATTCGCATTTCGATTGATGATGGCAATTTGTGCGTGCCTGGCGATTGCTAGTGCGGCGGTGGCTTGGCGGATGATTGACTCGTCAACGGAAGACACCACGCAAGAAAGCACATTTGTTAAGCGCGCGCCGGCGTTATAAACTGCGCCTATGAAGAAGAAAAAAGCAAAGAAAAAAAGCGCGACCAAAACTCTGCGATTGAAGCGCAGCAAGCCATCCCCGAAGAAGAAAGTCGTTAAGAAGAAGACAGCGCAGAAGAAGAAACTGGCCGCAAAAAAGGCAGCTCCCAGAAAGCGACTGAAAGCGAAGTCTGCCGTAAAGCCGAAGAGATCTGCCGTGAAGGTGAAGAGCGCTGTCAAAAAAACGCCAGCCAAAACTCAAGTCAAAGCGACTAAGCGCCGATCCTTCGAGCGCGAGCCCATCGAAACTGACAGCCTGGACCAACAGCAACGTCGATCACGGGCGGCAGGGCAATCCGGTAGCTTGCAAGGCTTGTCTGGCGTGGAAGGCGCCGATTCGGAAAGCGTCGATGAACTTGTTGAAGAAGGCAACGCCTTCGAGGCCGATGTCGTATCTGGAGTCGAAGCCGCCGGCGATTCTCCTGAAGAAGAAGTCCACACCCACGAGGTTCCAGAAGATGACGTTCCCGAAGAATACCTAGACGAAGACTGAGCGTTAGCCTGTGTAGAGCGGACGCTCCCGTCCGCTCGCCTTCTGATCGGTTACATGCATCGCACAAAAGCGTTTGTTCGCTCAAACTCGACGGCTGCGCTTGTCGCCCTTGTCCGCTAAAACTTCACAAGAATGTCGAAATCGAGCAGCGACTGATTTTTGCGCAAGTCAGGAGACCACAATCCTCCACTGCCCGCGCAACCAGAGACCGTTGTCGAAGGGCTACCGTTCAAACACGCGTATTGTGTTGGAAATCCGTTATTCGAACCCGGAGGCGGAGTGATTCCTCCTGCGCCCGTAAAATAAGGAACGCTGGCATGGCGATAGTCGTACTCCCAGCGGAACGTTATCCACTGCCGCGGCATGTAGTCGAAGGTCAAAGAAGAATCCCAGGCCTTGAATGGATCTCCCGGATTGCCGGTGAAGTACGGCGAATTGATCGCCGCCGACGATGCAGATTCTCCGTTGATTGGCGGAATAAGCACGAGATAGCGGCCCGGATTGTTAATCTTGCCGCCTCCGACGGTCAAACCAAACAGATCTTTCTTGAACCACATCCGGTTGTAGAGCATGAATCCGATAAAGCTCTGCTTCGGACCGCCCGCCGTATTTCCATAGCAACTCACCCCTCCACCAAATTCGCAGCCCAAATCACCGGTGAAAGAGAACGCCATTTTGTCGAGGCGATTCTGCGGTTTGTCGTAATACTTGATCTCGATGCTGTCGTCGGTATGAATGCGCCCGCGACGAGGAATGTACAAATCGTCATGGCCCAATCCGTAGTTGTTCGAGATGATGTTCATCCAGGGCTTCGGCGTCCATCGAATCTGGCCTCCAAAACCCTTTCTGGAATTGGAAGATCCATAAGACTGCCAGCCATTGATGATCCAGGGCTCGATTTTCAGGTGCGCGGTTGGAAACAACTGAATCCGAAGTCCCTCAAAAAACCATGGTGTGTTCGACGAGACGTACGACGGCTGGTAGGCCCAGTTATCGAAGTTGTAGTAACTGAAGAGCCCGATATACGACATAAATATGCCGGCATCAATGTTAATGCCGTGCATTTTATCGATATGGTATCCACCGTAGGCTTCTGAGAGATAGCGGTGCGCGTTGGCTAAGTCCCACTGTCCCTTCGAGGGGCTGGGATCATTGCGCGCCGTAGCTGTGGAATACAAACCGTACTGCGTCATGAAGCGGGCGCGGACGTTGTCATAATGGAAGTCGCCGCCAATCCCCAGCTGCTCGAGCTGAATCTCGTTCGCGCGAAATAACTCGCTTGAGCCGCCCATCGAATTATCTTTTGGATGATTGAAGTCGTAGTTATAAGTGATGTCGGCCCGAATCTCGGGGGTAAAGAACTTCGAGTCAAAAGCCGTGTCCTTGTTGCGCGGATTGCCGTTCAGCCACGTCCAGTCATAGTCCGAGAATGGCGCGATCTTCTCGCTCTTCATTTCCTCGGTCGCGACCGTTTCGGCAGCCGCTGACATCTTGAGTGGCGTCATAGCCGCCGGCGCAGATGGAGTCGCTTCGCGGCTCTTTAATGCCGACTCGAGCACTTCGATGCGGGCCTTCATCGCTGCCAGTTCTTTCGCGAGATCGGCAGAACTCACCGCATCCTCATTTTGAGCGAGTAAGGGGTGAGTGGGAATAAAGACTAGAGCCGCCAAAATAGCCAGCGTTAACAGTGAAGGAGTGAAATCGCGCTTGAAGATTTCTTTGATGCGAACCGTGTTTTTCATAGGAAGCCCAACTCCCTATGACACACGTCGGGCCGTAAAGATCGCTTAAGCGATTCGTAAAGAGCTCATAAGGAAGGCCGGCAATTACTTCTTGAGAACGCCGATTCCCAGGTCGCGCAACTGAGAGTCTGCTACCGGAGTCGGCGCTTCCATCATCAGATCTTTGGCGGCGGCTGTCTTCGGGAAGGGAATAACCTCGCGCAAGCTGTCTGCGCCCGCCAGGATCATCACGATGCGATCCAGACCAAGCGCAATACCGCCGTGGGGCGGTGTTCCATACTCCAGCGCTTCGAGAAAAAATCCAAAGCGAGCCCGTGCCTCCGCTTCATTCATCCCGAGTGCGTGAAAGATTCTGCTCTGCACATCCTGGCGATGAATACGAATTGAGCCTGATCCGAGTTCTGTTCCGTTGAGCACCACGTCATAAGCCAACGCGCGAACCATAGCCGGGTCGCTCTCCAGTTTGTCCATATCTTCATCATGTGGCGAAGTGAAGGGATGGTGCGCCGCCATCCAGCGCCTTTCAGACTCGTCATATTCAAACATCGGGAAATTTGTGACCCAGAGAAAGCGGTAATCGCCTTTCTGAAAAAGCTTGTGGCGTTCCGAATATTTCTGTGCCAGGGCGACGCGCAGAATTCCAGCAGATGCATAAATCGCCAATTCAGCCGGCGTCACTTTGCGCTTGCTCGCAGGATGAATTTCGCCATCCGCCGTCTTTTTCGAGCCCACGACTAGAACCAACAAATCTTCGGCCACAGCACCTGCTTTTGCGCGAACCTTAGCCCCCGCCTCCGGAAACTTTGTCTCAATGCGCTTGAAGTCCTCGAAAACCCGTGCGCCGCCTTTGGAAACAAATAGAGGCTTGATGTCGTCGCGCTCTTTGCGCGACAACTCGCCGACGGTCGGAATGCGCAGCGCAATCACCGGCAAGTCCTGGTTGATGGCAAGCGTCTCCAGATCTTCGGCGGTGAAGCAATCGGCGACATCCGTGAACGCGGGAACACGCAGATCCGGCTTGTCGATCCCATACTGCCGAATCGCATCGTCGTAGTCCATGCGCAGAAACGGAGTTTTGATTTCGTGCCCGGCCGCTTTGAACGCCGCGGTTAAAAAGCTCTCGACTGTTTCCCAAACCCGCTCTGGCTGCGGATAGCTCATCTCCAAATCGATTTGCGTGAATTCGGGCTGGCGGTCGGCTCGCAAATCTTCATCGCGGAAGCATCGAACAATCTGGAAATATTTATCGAAGCCCGAGATCATCAGAATTTGCTTGAACAGTTGCGGCGATTGCGGCAGCGCATAAAACGAACCCGGTTGCACCCGACTCGGTACGAGATAATCCCGCGCGCCTTCCGGCGTGGAGCGCGTCATGAACGGAGTTTCAATTTCGTAGAATCCCTGCCCCGCAAGATTTTCGCGAATCGCCAGCGCGACTTTGTGCCGAAGCTCAATGTTGTGTTGCATCGCATCCCGGCGTAAATCGATGTAGCGGTACTTGAGGCGCATCTCTTCGTTTGCCAAAACGGCATCGGACGGCAAAAACGGCAGCGGCTTTGAAACATTTAAAATGCGCAACTCTTCCACAACCAGTTCAACTTCGCCGGTCGGAATATTTTTATTGATCGTGTCGGAATCGCGGCGCTTGATGGTGCCGATTGCCGCGATGACGAACTCGTTGCGCAAAGCCTCGGCTTTTTGGTGCACAGCCGCGTTCAATTCATGATTAAAAACCACCTGTGTAACTCCGCTGCGGTCGCGCAGGTCCACAAAAATAATTTGTCCCAAGTCGCGGCGGCGGTTGACCCACCCCATGAGCACAACCTTCTTGCCAGCGTCGGCGAGCCTAAGCTCTCCACACATATGAGTTCGTCTGAGATCACCTAAAAGATCAAGCACGTTTTAGCCCTGTCTAGCCTGGGTGGGAGAATCCTGAAATCCCGGCAGTTGGATCAGGAAATTATAAATGCAACGAAGCGGTCGAGTTGGCGCCGATGCCTCTATACGCCTGGAGGTTGGTTAGCCCCAGAGTACAGGCGCGAAAACATTTACGGTTTCAACACAAGCTGGGCGGTTATACTTAACCACGCCACTTTATTGAAACTTTTGGAGGAGATAACAAATATGAAGAAGCTAATGGCAATTTGTTTCGCACTGGCGATCATGACCTGCGGCATCGCTGTAGCCCAGGACAGCATGAAGTCCGACAACATGAAGTCCGACAGCAGCATGTCGAAGAAGACTTCGAAAGTAACCGGCAAGATCAGCGAAGACGGCAAGACCTTCGTTGGCGACAGCGACAGCAAGAGCTGGACGATCAGCAACCCGGACGCAGTGAAGGGTCATGAAGGCCATCACGTCACACTGACGGCCCATGTGGACGCCGATAAGAGCGAAGTCCATGTCATGTCACTGAAGATGGCAAAGATGGCGAAGTAGAAGTTGCACCAACCGTATTGAGAAAGGATCGGCACGATGCCGATCCTTTTTTTGTTTCTTAAAGGCTTTTCTTGTTTGAAGAAATATCAGACGGAGTGCAACTAGATTTTAGGTGCAGATGGCTTCACAGAATTGCTATCTGCGCTTTTGGCGATTTAGGGAATCAATCGAGACCGGACCCTTGGAAGCGTTCCCATCCGACAAAGACTTTCTTAAGAAACCCAATGCCATCCGGATCCTTGATTTCACCGTGCCCAGCGGCTCACCGATTTTGAAACTGATTTCGGAGTGGCTCATTCCCGAGAAATATGCCAGCGCCAGCGCAATTCTTTGCGGCTCAGGCATCGCGGGCAACGCCGCAGCCAGCTTCGAGACCGCTTCCGAGAGCTCTGCTTGACGATGCGAGTTCTCTTCGCCGGCCATTTCATGTCCGAGCGCACACTCCCGGCTTCGGCTTCGACCTCTCAGTACGTCGATCGCTCTATGCCGAGTCATGACTGCTAACCAACCGGCGAGTGACCCACGATCAGGATTAAATGTTCTGGCGTTTCTCCAAATGTGCAAGAAAGTTTCCTGAGTGACATCTTCAGCGGCATGATTGTCGTGGAGGACGTTGAGTGCCAGGCTGAAGACGAGGCCTGAATAGCGATCGTATAAGAGCAACATTGCGTCTTCATCGCCAGTCGAAATCCGTTGTATCGCCCGTTTGTCCCACGTCGAATCGGGTTGCAGGCGAGCCTGCACTGCAGAGGGAACTTCATTCTGCGTTTCATCTTGCCACTGGAAGTGAGTAGCCACTTGTCCTCAAAAAAAGGCGTGGCGGGGGGAATCGCCTTGTCGGATAAGCCTTCTGGTGGCCTTGAGATGTCCTGGGTAGTAGTTAAGTTGCAAGCCGCAATTAGATAGGCAAATAAAACGTGTCTGCCAAGAGAGTTGCGTAAGAAGCAATCCGAAGCTGCCTTGGAGATCGTAATAAGTCTGGATAGTGATTGCTGAATGGTGCCGTGACCGGTGCTATGTCACCAGCCAATCTGGAGGAGCCAAATGTTCGAAGGACTGTTTCAACCGATGCACCTTTTAATTATTGCCGGAATCGCTCTTTTAGTGTTCGGTCCAAAAAAGCTGCCTGAGTTGGGAAAAGGCCTGGGCGATGGAATCCGCGGCTTCAAAAGCGCGATGTCCGCAGACGACAAATCCGCAGTCGAGAAGAAGTCTGAAGAGGTCAGCAAGGTCGCATGATATCGATGATGGTTTTCCTTCTGAGCATGGGGCTGATTGTATTTGGACCAAAAAAGACGATCGAAATGTCTCAGTCGGTAGGGCGCTCGGTGGCTCAGCTCAAAAAGAGTGTCGCGGATAGCGAACTGGGCTCGATCATGAAGCCTGACGATGAAGTGTCGCGGCGAATCGATGCCATCCTAGCCCAGCAATCAACTCCAGCCGCGACGTCCACTGCTGCGGATGCTTCTAGTCCAGATCGTTCGCACTCCAAAGGTTTGGCGTAATCTGTCGAAACTTTAGCTTCCACTGATTGTTTACCTTCGCCCACGTGTCGGCCATATGCCGGTAACGCGGGTGCTCTCCTGGAACGATGAGATTGTAGGCGACGACTGCGCTTTCATCGTTAAGTTTGACAGCCTGAAAGTCATAGGCGTGCGGCGTACGTACTTCGGCGGAAGGCGATAACTCTACAAGCTCGCCGCGATAGTAGAAATCCCCGTTCGTGCCGATTCCCCTGAAATCATCTGCCACCGCGGCTTCTACAGCTGCCGAATCTTTTGTTGATTCCGCTTGTAGAAAATGTTTCTCCTGGTCGATTACTTCCTGCTCGAAGGCCGACACTTGCTTCGCCGAGGGAGATTGAGCAAACGACGAGCTCACACAAATTGTGGCGGCTACTAGAATTTGTAAGAAACGTGACATGCAAGCCTCCTGAGTTCAAATTATGTGGTCGAACTGAACGTTACTTCCGCATGAGTCGTTCCGCAAGTTCCGCGCGCGGTACGGTCTCTTGCGCTCCCGACGCCAAATGCTTTACGGCGAAAGCTCCCGCTGCGACTTCATTCTCGCCAACGATAATCAGAAATTTCGCCCCGATTTTGTCGGCGGCTTCAAATGACTTTTTCAAGCGGAAAGAATCATCCCCGAGATCGATGACAAGATCGTGCCGCCGCAGTTCGCGAGCGACGATCGCGGCTTCGCGGTTCATCCCGTTCCCGAGCGGAGCAATGTAAGCGTCCGGTTTCCGCGTTACCGATTCGGCGGAGGCGGTCAACGACAGCACGAGTCGATCCTCTCCAATGGCGAAGCCTATGCCCGGAGCAGCAGGTCCACCAAGCGCCTCCGACAGCCCGTCGTAGCGGCCACCGCCCAGAATCGCATTCTGCGCTCCGAGAGATCCGTGAGTAAATTCGAAAGCTGTGCGAGTGTAATAATCCAAACCCCGCACCAGGCGCAGGTTTTCGACAAAAGGAATCTGAACCGCGTTCAGGATGGCTTTCACAGCTTCGTAGTGGGCCCGACATTCGTCATCCAAAAATTGGTTGATGGTTGGCAGCGTCGCGATAATCGGCTGATCGGCCGGCACCTTGCAATCGAACACCCGCAACGGATTGGTCACCGCGCGACGCTTGCAGTCATCGCACATCGTATCGACCACCGGAGCAAGGGCCTGCTTCAGCGCTTCGTTGAAACGGGCGCGATCGGCCGGGCAGCCGACCGAGTTTAATTCGAGAGTCCAGTTCGTGATCCCCACGCGATCGAGCAAGGTTGCGAGAATTTCTAGAATCTCGGCATCGCGCGCCGGCGATGTACTGCCCGACGCAGCGGGTCCAATGACCTCCGCTCCGATTTGGTAAAACTGGCGGTAGCGGCCCTTCTGCGGGCGCTCGCGGCGAAACTGCGGGCCGATGTAAAAGAGCTTGCTCAGTCCCCGGTCCCACATTTTGTGCTCGATGTAGGCGCGAACTACGCCGGCCGTATTTTCAGGACGCAACGTTAAAGACTGGCCTTTGTCGCTTTCGGCACGGCCACGGTCCTCCCAGGTAAACATTTCCTTGACGACGATGTCGGTCTCTTCGCCTACTCCGCGAGCGAACAATTCGGTCGACTCGAAAATCGGCGTGCGAATCTCATGGAAGTTGTAGGCTCGAAACACATCGCGTACAGTTGCTTCCACAAAATTCCAGAGCGCCGTCTCCGGAGGAAGAAGATCGCGCGTGCCTCGGGGGGATTTGATCATGTTGGTTAAGTTGGCTTGTTAAGTTTATTAGTTTAACGTTGAAACTGATTTTCCGGATATTTGCCGCGAGCTCGATGGGCATGAAGAACAAATTTAGCCAGACAATCCTGACGATCCCCATTTAATGGCCCGCATTCAATTTATAGAGATACACGATCAACCGTGGTTCCCCGGCTCGATACGAGACGAAATTACCGACGCGCTGCAATTTGGATTTAACGCCATCAACGCTTATGCGCCAATTGCACCACTCTTGCGCAGTGCGCTCGATTCCGCCTCCAGTTCAACCTGCCCAGCATCTCGAGATGTAACGTCAATCGAAGCAAGACAAATCGTGGACTTGTGCTCGGGCGGGGGCGGTCCCTGGTTCGGCTTGATTAAAAAACTCGACTCGGTCGACCCGTATAGCGCCAAGCAACCATTGCACATTTGGCTGACCGACAAATACCCGAATCTGACGGGCGCTGAAAATCTGCCTCCAGATGCCGGCCCAACTCTCGCAAATCGAATCAACTTCTACCCTCAGTCAGTGGACGCAACACACGTTCCCGCGGAACTAAAAGGCTTTCGCACCATGTTCACTTCGTTCCATCACTTCCCGCCGAGCGACGCTTCCGCAATCCTGCAAAACGCGATCGATGCGGGCGAAGGAATTGCTATCTTTGAAGTCACCAATCGATCGCTCGCAGCAATCGCACGAGTGTTTGCGTGGACAGCGTTCTTGTTCTTCGGCACGCCTTGGGTTCGGCCATTTCGCTGGACGCGTCTGCTCTGGACCTACCTCATTCCCCTTATTCCACTGGTTTTGATTCACGACGGGGTAGTCTCGTGCTTGCGCACCTATCGCCCTCAGGAACTGCGCGCCATTGTTACAACGTTGAATGCGAAAGGCTATGAGTGGAAGTCCGGGGAGCATCTTGGCGGACGCAGGCAGCCGAGAATCACCTACCTGATTGGCTATCCAATGAAAGACGCTTAAGAAATACTAACCATCCTGATCGACCCGGCTACAGGCCCTTCCTCTCGAGCAGGTACGACTTCTTGTACCCGACGTAATTGTCGGCGTAGCGCAGAATTGTCTCTTCGTCGTCCTTGTCGAGCTTGCGCCGCAATTTTCCCGGGGAGCCCATCCACAGGGAATTAGGTTCAACAATCGTTTTCTCGGGAATCAAAGTGCCCGCGGCAATGATCGATCCCGACCCGATCACGGCTCCGTTCAAAATGATGCATCCCATCCCGATCAGGCAGCGCGCTTCGATGGTGCAGCCGTGCAAGATGGCGCTGTGCCCAACCGTGACGTAGTCGCCGAGGACAACCCCGTACTGGCCCTTCATGCCGTGCAGCACGCAATTGTCTTGCACGTTGGAATAGTGGCCAACACGAATCTGGTGCACGTCGCCGCGAAGTACCGCGTTCATCCAGATGCTGGAGTGCTCGCCGACAACGACATCGCCAATCAACTGCGCGGAATCGTCGATGTAGCAGGTTTCCGGGAACTGAGGAGTGACACCTTTGTAAGAGCGAATCATGGGTTTTAGATGCGGCTGGTGCCGCAGAGTAGTCAACATATCACGGAGCGATTCTCCAAGTCAGCGAACGCCCGATCGCAATGTACCTGCCTGATTCCGTTGTAAAATTTGCGCTGGGTAAGAGCTGGAGATAAAAACTATGGTGGGAACTATGAACATTCGTTTCGTTCTTGTCGCGCTGCTTGTCATCGGATCGTTGCCGAACGTCCTTGCTCAGTCGCCGGCTTCAAACTCTGACCCAAGCTTAGCCAAATTCTTCACCGCCTACTTTGAAGAGCGGTTGCGTGACGAGCCCGAGTTTGCCACCACCGTGGGCCGTCACGAATACGACGACCGCTGGGCGGACGTTTCCCGGCACGGTTTAGACTCGCGCCGCGCCCACCTCGCGGCGCGGCTCGACGAAGTGCAGAAATTTCCCGCCGACCATCTCTCCCCGCAAGATCAGCTCAGCGTGAAATTGTTGAACTACGACCTCCGGACCCAGCTCGATGCATTCGATGTCGATACCTATCTCATCCGCGTCGGCCAGCTTTTCGGCTTTCACAATCGGATCTATCTGACGATCGACCGCATGCCCAACTTCACTGTGCACGATTGCGAAAATATCGTTGCGCGAATTCGCGCGGTTCCCGCGAATGTCGATCAGAACATCGCTATCCTCAACGATGCAATCGCTCGCGGCTGGACGCAGCCGAAGATCGTCGCCGATCTGGTCATCGAACAGTTGACGGCGCAGGTGGCGCAAGATGCGGATAAGACTCCTTTGCTGGAGTTCCTCCAGAAGATGCCGCCGAATATCCCCGAGGCGGACAAAGAGCGCCTCCGGAAAGAAGCGACCGATGCCTTCGAAAAAGATTTTCGCCCGTCGTGGCGCAAGCTGCTCGCGTACATGCAGACGACGTATCTGCACAAAGTGCGGCCGCAAATCGGAGTCACCAGCCTCCCCGACGGCGCAAAAATTTACTCAATTTTGATTCGGAGGCTAACGACCACGCAGGCCACGCCGGAAGAAATTCATCGCATTGGTCTGGCAGAGGTCGACCGCATCGAAAAAGACATGCTCGCTATCGCCCGTGAAACGGGCTTTAGCGGCTCGGTCAGCGAACTCGAGTTAAAACTCGCCGACATGCCGGAGCAGCGCTTCCATTCCAAAGAAGAGATGCTGATCTACTGCCGCAACGCCGCAAAGCTCATCGAGCCCGAGCTGCCGAAGCAGTTCAAACACATTCCGCTGATGCTTTACGGAGTTCGCGCCATCCCAGAAGATCGGGAACAGGCGACCGCTTCTAATGCGCAAGCCCCTATGCCCGATGGCAGCGCTCCCGGCTGGTTCAATCTGCGCGCCTATCAGCCCGAAAAGCAGGTGAAGTATGACAAGGAATCTCTGGTGCTGCACGAGGCTGTTCCGGGCCACATCTTCCAGGGGTCGCTCGCGCGCTCGCTGAGAGATTTGCCTGAGTTCCGCAAGTTCTACGGCAACAGCGCCTATTCTGAAGGCTGGGCGCTCTACGTTGAGTCGCTCGGTACGCAGCTTGGAGTTTACAAAGATCCGTACAGCCGCTTCGGACAACTCGCCAGCGAGCGCTTTCGAGCGGCCAGGCTTGTGATCGACACAGGCATGCACTCTATGGGATGGACGCGCGAGCAGGCGCAAGAATACTTAAAGTCGCACGCTCCGACGCAAGCGCAGTCCGAAGTCGATCGCTACATCAGTTGGCCGGGGCAGGCCCTCTCTTACAAGATGGGGCAGCTCAAGATCGTCGAGCTACGTAGAAAAGCCGAGCAAAAGTTAGGGCCGAAGTTTGACGTGCGCGACTTTCACGACGCGGTTCTGCGCAACGGTTCGTTGCCTCTCGAATTGCTTGATCAGGAAGTGCAAAAGTATATCGAGACTGGACATTGACGTTTCCGGTTGAGATTTTCGATCGAGACGGAGAAGTCTCTCCAGTACGGCGTTCGATAGTTACTATCGCCTACTTACTAGCTCCCGTGGATTTGCAGTAAACTGCGCTCATGGCAAGCGCCGCCCCGTCTAAAGCAATACGCCTGTTTCGCTTCTCTGGAATCGACGTCTTTCTGCATTGGTCGTGGTTCCTCATCGCGGCCATCGAAATTCAGAACCGTGCCGGCAGGTATTCTTCAATCGGCTGGAACATCGCGGAATATCTCGCCTTATTCCTCATCGTTACGCTGCATGAATTTGGCCACGCCCTCGCGTGTCGCCAGGTTGGCGGGCACGCCGATCGTATTGTGCTGTGGCCACTCGGAGGAGTGGCATACGTCGATCCTCCGCCGCGTCCCGGTGCCACTTTGTGGAGCATCGCCGCCGGGCCTCTGGTGAATGTTGCGTTGGCGCCCATTCTCTATGTCGCCTTCCGGTTCGGACAATCGCATGGTTGGGCAACCGATATGCCCGATGTCTACCATCTCGTTCGGGCCGTATTGATGATCGATGTCGGCTTGCTGATCTTCAATATCCTACCCATCTATCCCTTGGACGGCGGCCAGATTCTTCGAGCGTTGCTGTGGTTCGTGATCGGCCGGGCGCGAAGCCTGATGGTGGCGACGATTCTTGGATTCGTCGGCGTTGCTGCGTTTATCGGTCTCGCCATCTGGATGCGATCGGTTTGGTATTTTGCGATCGCCGCTTTCATGCTGATGAACTGTTGGAGTGGCCTGAAGCACGCGCAGGCGCTTCTGAAAGTTGCGAAATTACCTCGCCGCGAAGGCTTCAACTGCCCCAGTTGCAAAGCTTCACCACCGATAGGCGATTACTGGAAATGCGCGAAGTGCCAGCAGCCTTTTGACACCTTCGCGACCCAGGGAGTCTGTCCGCATTGCGCGGCGCGTTATGAGACCACGAGGTGTATTGATTGCGGGGCGTCGAATCCCATTGCGCAGTGGGCTGCATACCATCTGACGCCAACCGGAGTTTAACTCCGCTGGCGACCACCTCACGATGCGGCTGTCGCTGTGGACCGTACGCTTTGCCTCAACCGAAACAGCACTGCTGCGAGCGTGCCCACCGCAGAGAGCCAGAGAACAAGCGTGACATTCACGGCCCACGCCGGAGCCGTTCCCACGCGACGCAATAAGAATGGTAAAAAATTCCACGTTGTAATGTGAACGTAATCCCACGCGTCTTCACGCATGGAGTCGGTGATCAGTCCCCAGGCATCCATCTTGCCCGACCCAAAAGCGAGAATGTTTTTAAAACGCAGTGCGATCACGAACGTCGGATGCCCAAATGTTTCCATTTGATAAATTTCAAGCGGAAGCCAGAACGCCAGCGATGCCAACTGAATTGCCAGGCTGACACCAATCAATGCGCAGCCTGAAATCCAAATCGTTTTCCCAACAAAATGCCGGTAGCGCAAAAGCATCGGAACTGCGAGCAATGCGACCATCTCAGCCGCGGTCGAAACATAGCGGTCTCCCCACGCGAAATCGCCCGCCCAATAGGCGTATCGCGCGTAAAAGCAAATGTAGCCGAAGAGCAACAAGAGAGACGTCACACCGTAAGCGCGCATTGATGAGGAGAGGCGCTTCCACAAGAATGCAAGCAGAAAAATAGCCAGAATCAGAAGCGGATCAAAGAGAAAGATTGATTTTTCGGGCTGAAACAATGGTCCCAAAAAACCTTCATGGAAAGAACCGTTCCACGGAAAATTCGCCGGAAGCGACGGGTCACGCTGCCGGTATTCGAGCGCGAAGTAATACACGTAGGTATTGGCAAGAGAGCCGAAGCGATAGAAGTGATAAGCACGATCAATCAGCACGAAAAATAAGTAGATCGGACAAGCGATCTTTGAGTATTCGACCATGCGCCGCAAAAGACCGCGACCACGAACGCCTTCAAACCACAGCAGCAGAAGAATAAAAAGGCCACTCGCGATCAGGTCCAAGACGGTCGTTAGCCTCGTCAACAGATTCAGTCCTAACGCGCAGGAGCCAATAAAGAGTGCGCGCCGGCTGTTGTTGCGCAGCCACTCGAGCTGAGACGAAAAGCCGACGAGGGTCAGCAACATGATGTAGTTGTTCTCCATCATGTTCTGCGTATAGTGCAGATGCGTAGTACAGAACATCAGCGCCAGCACCCCAGGCACGGCCTCCCGAACGCTGAAGCCGAACTGCCCAAGCAAACGCAATGCAATGAACGCGGTTAGAACGTTTACCAGAATCCCGGTTATGTAACTGACGACGATGGCGCGGATTGCCGGATCGTCGGTGTATCCCGCGAATGCAGGTATGCGCGAAATCCACGTCCCTAATAGATCGCCGGGCAGCATGAGGAGCGACTGCCCGATGCCGTACCAGCTGTAGAGTCGCCCGCCGCGACCGTGCAGTCCAAACTCCGGATAATCTCCCGCAGGAACCTGCGGGTCCGATGTCCACATCCAGTGGGTGGTTTGCAGGCGGTGCATGGTGTCAGCAGTGCCCAATTCTCCGGACTGCACCACGATTGCTAGCAAACCGGCGGCAACGCATAAGAGCACAGTCGTGTCGCTCGCCCACCGTTGGAAACGCGAAGCCATCGCAAGGATGGTAATGCGACGATCGTAAATTACGAAATATGTCGGTCAGATTCTACCTCCACCCTGTCATCCTGAGCGAAGTCGATGCTTCGCGAACGCGAAGCATCTACTCAGTCGAAGAACCCGAGCAAGTCTTGTATCAAGGGAATGCACCAGGGAGTTTTCCCGTTGGGCAAGGCACTTTATCGAATGCTTATTGTTGCGGCAAATCCCGTCGCTCCTCTTCTCCAGAGGATTGTGCACGCTGATCTCCTGTACAATTTTTGCAATGCGGCAGCGTGCGAAGAGATCTTCGAGTTCAATGCTCCGAGCCAAAGTTAACCCTCGCGAACGCTTCTCCACGTCCTGGCTACTGCTAAATTTCATCCTGATAATTTTTCTCGTCGTAGGGGTTCCGTGGTCCGCTGCTGAACCCATCGCCTCGCTGAATGCCAGCAACTACGTCAACGATTTCGCCGGAGTGTTGAGCGGAGCCACCGTGACCCGACTCAACGACCTCTGCCTTCAGGTCGATCAGAAGGCGCACGCTCAGATTGCCGTTGTCACCGTGAAGTCTTTCGACGGCCAGGATCCGGTTACATACGCAGTCGCGCTCTATCAAAAGTGGGGCATCGGAGCAAAAGGAAAAGATCGCGGCGTCTTGTTCATTCTGGCAACGCAAGATCGTAAATATTGGACGACGGTCGGATACGGTCTTGAGGGGATACTTCCGGACGGCAAGGTCGGCGGCTTCGGCAGGGAAATGGTGCCGCAGTTGAAGGCTGGGGATTATCCCGGCGCAGTTTCGTTGATGACGTCGAGAGTCACAACCGTCATCGCACAGGACGCTGGCGTCACTTTGGATAATCAGCCGCAGACCACTCCTGCGATATCTCGGCCGGAAAAGGGGCCTTCGCTCGGGATCGGCACGATTGTCGTGCTGGTCTTAATTTTCTTCTTCGTGGTGCTTCCGCTTTTGCGAGCTATGACGCGAGGAGGCGGCGCAGGCGGAAATCTTCTGAGCTTCCTGCTTGGCATGTTCCTGGGCGGCGGTGGGCGAGGTGGCTTCGGTGGAGGCGGCTTCGGCGGCGGAGGTTTTGGCGGGGGCGGTTTTGGGGGTGGAGGCGGCGGTGGTTTCGGAGGTTTCGGCGGAGGCAGTACTGGCGGCGGTGGAGCGGGCGGCAGTTGGTAGCCATCGGATCGAAGTCGACGAGAAATGCAAGACGGGAAGGCGCGTTATGGACTCTGAAAAAGAAAAACTGCTCAGCGAATTCGTAGAAAGACTGCGCAAAATGGCGGGATCAAATCTTCAGTCCGTCATTCTGTACGGATCGGCCGCAGCAGGGGATTACATTTCCGATCACTCCGACATGAATCTGCTGTGCGTGCTCGGAGAAACTTCATATTCCGCGATCGAAAAGATTGCTCCGGTTGTGCAGTGGTGGAGCGGGCAGAAACATCGTCCACCGCTTTTGATGAGCGACGAAGAAGTGAAGCGCTCGGTCGACGTGTTCTCTATCGAATTTCTCGATATGCGGCGCAATTACAAAGTGCTTTTTGGAAACGACGTGCTGAAATCCCTGGAAATTCCGATGCGACTGCATCGTGCTCAGCTGGAATATGAATTGCGCGAGAAGACAATTCTGCTGCGTCAACACCTTTTGACGTTATCCGGCGAGAGCGCAAAGTGGGACTTGCTGCTGCGCACCGTCTCGACATTTGGCACGCTCTTCCGCCATGCCCTCATCGCCTTGGGTGATTCCAGTCCCGGGTCGAAACGCGAGGCGGCTAAAACCTTGTCAGGGAAATTAAAAATCGACACAACTCCATTCACCGATCTCCTCGATATTCGCGAAGGAAAGAAAGATCGCAATACAGTCAAGGTCGATGAAATCTTTGCCCGCTATCTAACGTTAGTGGAAGAAGTGACGGCGTCCGTCGACAGGATGCTCGACCCGGCGGCCTGATCGTCACCTTGCTAGAATCAACTATGCCCGACGATCCGGCCATTTCTCCCGACGCCCAGCCACAGGCGCGCCAATTGGCCGAAGACCACTATTATGCAGCGCTTGATCTCGTGCTCGAAGGCCATCACGAGCAAGCCGTCGCGGAGTATCAGCAGGCTGTGGCCGCTGATCCGCAATTCACCGACGCGCTTCACGGCCTGAGCCGCGCTCTGCAGGATCTCAGCCGTTTTGACGAGGCGATTGAAGTGTCCAAGAAAATCTCAGCCATCGACCCCGATGACATTCTTGCGCACACCAGCCTTTCAATTCTCTATCAAAAGAAGGGAATGGTTCCCGAGGCCGAGGCCGAAGGGAACAAGGCGCGGGTGCTGGGATGGAAGCAGCAACTCAAAAAGGGAAGCGGCTAGCGCGCCCCGCGTGATCCTCGCCTTCGTCGATCCCCCCAAACTTGTCATTCTGAGGGAAGTAGATGCGTCGCGAACGCAAAGCTTCACGCAGTCGAAGGACTCCGCCTCACTTTGTATCAAGTTGAACCCCTCAGGGAGTTCTCACACCGAGATCGGCAGCGCAGTGAGTGGCGCGTGTCAACCAGGGCTGCTCTCCGCGCTACAATAGTCAAGGAGCAACCATGCGAGAAGTTGTCATCGTTTCCTCCGTTCGCACCCCTGTAGGCCGCGCCTTCAAGGGAACGCTTCGTGCCACTCGTCCCGATGAATTAGCAGCCGTCGCTATCAAAGGCGCGCTCGATCGTGTCCCGCAACTTGATCCCAGAGAGATTGAAGACGTCATCCTCGGTTGCGCCATGCCTGAAGCCGAACAGGGAATGAACGTCGCCCGCATCGCATCCCTGCGTGCTGGCTTGCCGGTCGAAGTATCCGCAGTCACAATCAATCGTTTCTGCTCTTCCGGATTGCAGGCAATTGCCATGGCCGCCGAACGAATCATGAGCGGAGGCGCCGAGGCGATGGTCGCAGGCGGAACGGAATCGATGTCGATGATTCCGATGGGGGGCAACAAAATTTCTCCCAATCCGTGGCTGGTCGACCATTACCCCGATTCCTATCTTTCGATGGGTCTGACCGCGGAGCGCCTTGCAACGCGATTTGGCATCACCCGCGAGCAGTGCGATGAGTTCTCTTTGCGCAGCCACCAGAAGGCCTTGGCGGCAATTCAGGCCGGCAAGTTCGACGAGGAGACAGTCGCCGTCCCCGTGAGTTTCACAACGCCAAACGGGTCAAAGCCGAAGAAGCAGCAGATATCTTTTAAGGTGGATGAGGGTCCTCGCGCCGATACTTCAATCGAGGCTCTTGGCGCTCTCAAGGCCGCTTTTCACGTGAAGGGCGTTTCCACCGCAGGGAATTCCTCGCAAATGTCAGATGGAGCGGCAGCGGCCGTCGTGATGTCGGCCGAACGCGCAAAGGCGCTAGGCATCACTCCATTGGCGCGTTACGTTTCGTTCGCAACCGCCGGGTATAAGCCGGAAGAGATGGGTCTGGGGCCGGTCTTTGCCATCCCTAAAGCTTTGAAACTCGCCGGATTGAAGCTTGAAGATATTGACGTGATCGAATTGAACGAGGCTTTCGCCGCGCAATCGCTAGCCGTAATTAAAGAAGCTGGAATCGATATCGATCGGGTCAATCCAAACGGGGGAGCGATCGCGCTGGGGCACCCGCTGGGCTGCACTGGAGCAAAGTTGACCGCAAGCGTCATTCGCGAACTCAAGCGCCGCAAGGCCCGCTATGGCATGGTTACGATGTGCGTTGGCGGGGGGATGGGCGCGGCAGGAATTTTCGAGAATCTTTCGTAACCACTTTTCGCCCACGAATGTCGCTAAAGTCACTTTAAAGCCTGAAAGTTTTCGTCATTATCCCCGCGTCTCCGTGATGTAATCAACCTATCGAGGTACTCATGGCCACTACCGCAATCCCCAAAACCAAAATTCTGGGCGGCAGTTTTCTTATCGAGGAGCGTCAGCCCTCCGAGGTCTTCACGCCAGAAGATTTTTCCGAGCAGCAGCAGATGATCGGGCACACGGCGGAACAATTCGCCGTCAAAGAAATCGTGCCTCTGGCGGAGAAAATTGAGCACAAAGATTATTCAATCTCTCGCGACTTGCTCAAAAAGGCGGGCGACTTAGGCCTTAGCGGAGTGGAAATTCCGGAGGCGTACGGCGGCCTAGAAATGGATAAAGTTACGGCCGCCATCATTGCTGACCACATCGCAAAGTACGCGGGATTTGCCACAACGTGGGGAGCGCACAGCGGCATCGGTATGCTGCCAATCGTCTATTTCGGAACCGAAGAGCAGAAGAAAAAATACTTGCCGCGCCTAGCGTCGGGAGAAACCGTCGGCGCGTATGCCTTGTCAGAAGCCACGTCCGGCTCAGACGCCTTGAATTGCCGCGCTCGCGCCGTGCTTTCGCCTGACGGCCAACACTACATCCTCAATGGCGAAAAGATGTGGATTACGAATGCGGGTTTCGCCGACCTGTTTACAGTGTTCGCAAAAATTGACGGCGAGAAATTCTCTGCATTCCTGGTCGAAAAAGATTTTCCCGGATTTTCTCACGGGGCTGAAGAACACAAGATGGGCATCCGCGGATCCTCCACCTGCCCGGTCATCCTGAATGACTGCAAGGTCCCGGTAGAGAATTTGCTTGGCGAGATTGGCAAGGGACACATCATCGCCTTCAACATTTTAAACATAGGACGTTTCAAACTCGGTGCGATGTGCGTTGGCGGCGCTCGCGTGTCGATCGAAAGCGCGGTCGCGTACGCGAAGCAGCGCAAGGCTTTTGGTAAGACCATCGGTGACTTTGGTCTGGTCCGCGAAAAGATCGCCAACATGGCGACGCTAATTTACGTCGGAGAATCTCTCGTCTATCGCACTGTCGGCATGATGGATAATTTGCTCTCGGAAATCGATGGGACAAGTTCCGATGCGGCAAGAGAGCAGCGCAAAGCGATCGAAGAGTATGCAGTCGAGTGCTCGATCCTGAAGGTGTGGGGATCGGAGATGATCGACTACGTTGTCGATGAGACGCTCCAAATCTACGCTGGCTACGGTTTCGTCGAAGAATATCCAGCGGAGCGCGCCTATCGCGACGCCCGCATCAATCGCATCTTTGAAGGCACCAACGAAATCAACCGCCTGATCATTACCGGCTTCCTGCTGAAACGGGCCATGAGCGGCCAACTGCCGCTGATGCCCGCGATCAAAAAGCTGATGGACGAGGTACTCAGCGGTCCCACTTCAAGCGAAGATATTGACGGCGAACTGGCCGGAGAGCGCAAACTCGTGGCGCAGGCAAAGAAACTCGGCCTGTTCGTCTCCGGCGCCGCAACCCAAAAATACATGCAGAAAATTCAAGACCAGCAGGAAGTCATGGGCGCGATCGCAGACATGACGATTGAGATTTACGCCATGGAATCAGCCGTGCTCCGCACGCAAAAGATGGTCGAACAAAAAGGTGAAGCGGGCGCGGCGCTACCTTTGGCGATGACGCGAGTGTATTTGACGCAAGCACTCGAAAAGATCGAAGCAGCCGCCAAAAAAGTGATCGCCGATGTTGCCGACGGAGACATGCTGCGAACGCAGCTGGCAATCGTCCGACGCTTGTCGAAGCACGAGCCCTTCAACACGATCGCGCTCCGGCAACAAATTGCCCAAAAAACAATCGAGGCGGGGAAATACATTTTGAGTTAGAGGTCGAGAGCCGACGCCATCCTCGGAAGAACGGGGCCATCTGGCATGGAAAAAACGTTGTCATGCAGGAACGCTGTCATCTCAAAAACACTGTCATCCTTCGCGGAGCGAAGGACCTACGCAACTTGCCGCGATCCGCAACCCGCGTGTAGGGCGTCCCTCAGCCAAGAATAACAGCCGAGTTTGGCTATTCACGCAACCCAAATCCCGCTCCGCAAGCCGGCTGTTATAGTAAGTACTTTCGCCAGCACTCATCAGATTTCCTATGGCTGAAACGAACAACTCCAGCGCGCTGACCGTCGACAACATTCTCCCAACCAAGATCGACCCCAGCTCACTACGCTTCGAATCGAACATGCGAGCGCTCGCCGACATGGTCGCGAAAATTCGCAACGAAGAAGAAAAGATTTGCGAAGGCGGCGGAACAAAGGCAGTGGATAATCAGCATTCGAAAAAGCGGCTTACTGCTCGCGAGCGCATCAAGCTGCTAGCCGATCCCGGCACATTTTTCGAGCTAGGCCTCTACGCCGCCCACGGAATGTACGAAGAGTGGGGAGGCGCGCCAGCCGCCGGAGTTCTGACCGGACTCGCTCGAGTTCATACCCGCATGGTTATGCTCATCGTGAACGACGCCACCGTCAAGGCAGGAGCGTTTTTCCCGATGACGTCAAAAAAAGTTATTCGCGCTCAGAATATCGCGATTGAGAACAAGATCCCGACAATTTATCTGGTAGATTCTGCCGGCGTATTTTTGCCGTTGCAGGAAGATGTTTTCCCAGACACGGATGATTTCGGCCGAGTCTTCCGCAATAACGCAGTGATGTCGGCGTTAGGAATTCCGCAGATCGCAGCCATCATGGGCATGTGCGTCGCGGGAGGCGGATATTTGCCGGTGATGTGCGACCACGTTCTTATGACCGACGGCAGCGGCCTCTTCCTGGCCGGCCCGGCGCTGGTGCAGGCCGCCATCGGGCAAAAGGTTTCTGCCGAAGAATTGGGCGGAGCAGCGATGCATTCGGCAATCAGTGGCACGGTCGATTTCCGCGAGCCGAACGACGAAGCGTGTATCGCCCGCATTCGATCGCTCATCGAAAAGTGGGGATACCGTCGCCAGTCGCTCTGGGACCGCAAGGAACCAGTCGACCCCGCTATGCCAGCCGAAGAGATCTACGGAACCTACGATGCATCGCCGGCGCGTCCATATGACATGAAAGAAGTCATTGCGCGCGTCGTCGACGGCAGCCGCTTTGACGAATACAAGCCCGAATACGGCAAAACGCTCATCTGCGGGTACGCGCGCATTGGCGGCTTCGCGGTCGGCATCGTCGCCAACCAAAAGTTGCATGCCCAACAAACCGATCATGAGGGAAAGAAGCGAGTTGAGTTTGGAGGAGTCATCTATACCGAGTCCGCTGAAAAAGCTGCGCGCTTCATCATGGATTGCAACCAGAATCTGATTCCACTGGTCTTCTTCCACGACGTCAACGGCTTCATGGTTGGGCGCGACGCCGAATGGAGCGGCATCATCAAAGCCGGAGCGAAGATGGTGAACGCCGTTTCAAATTCTGTCGTCCCCAAGATCACGGTGATTGTCGGGGGATCTTTCGGCGCTGGGCACTATGCGATGTGCGGCAAGGCTTTCGATCCAAGATTTGTTTTTGCCTGGCCAACCGCCAGATACGCGGTGATGAGCGGAGAAGCCGCGGCCGGTACGCTGGTCGAAGTGAAGGTAAAGCAACTGGAGCGCAGCGGCAAAAAGCTAAGCGAAGAAGAACGGAAAGAACTGTTTGATTCAACCAAGAAAACCTACGACGAGCAGACTGATCCGCGATACGGCGCCGCGCGGCTTTGGATCGACAAGATCATCGATCCGATGGAGACGCGGCAGGCGATAACGCAAGCCCTCGAAGCCGCGTCATTAAACTCAGACGTGCCCGAGTTCAAAGTTGGAGTTCTTCAAACATAAGGTTTATTCGCATGCGTAGTTTTTGAGAAAGTTTCATCCTGAGCGAAGCGAAGAATCTGCTTCTCTCCGCGATAAAAGAGCGATGCCCGATAACGATCTCGTCAAACTCATCGAGTGCCCGCGCGATGCATGGCAAGGCCTCAAAGGTCAGATCCCCACCGACCTAAAAGCCACCTATTTGAAGGCTCTGATCTCAGCCGGGTTCAAGCAAATCGACGCCGTAAGCTTCGTCTCGCCGAACGCTGTGCCGCAGATGGCCGACTCAGAGGAAGTGTTGCGGCAACTCGACCCGCCAGAGGACGTCGAAATCATCGGCATCGTAGTCAACGAAAAGGGCGCCCAGCGAGCCATTGCGACCGGGCTGGTGCAGACGCTCGGCTTCCCTTATTCCATCTCTCCAACTTTTTTACAGAATAATCAGAGCCAGACCCTCGAAGACGCAATCGAAGAGTTGGAAAAGATCGAGAAAAAAGCTGACGAAGCCGGCATCGACACCATCGTTTACATTTCCATGGCGTTCGGCAACCCATACAACGACGTTTGGACAATCGAAGAAGTAGTCGAGGCCGTGGCGCTTCTCGAAATTCAGGAGATCCGCAAAATTTCATTGGCCGACACCGTGGGCCTCGCCTCGCCCGAGAAAATTCGCGAAGTTGTCTCTGCCGTGATGGAAAAATACGACTACCTTGAGATCGGCGTTCACCTTCATAGCCGTCCCGAAGATGCCTCGGCGAAAATAGCCGCCGCCTACGACGCAGGCTGCCGCCGCTTCGATTCCTCCGTCGGAGGCCTTGGAGGATGCCCGTTCGCGCAAGACGATCTTGTCGGAAATATTCCAACCGAAGCAGTCATCGAAACTCTTCGTAGCCGCGGAGCACAATTACCGCCGCTAAAAACACTGGACGCTCTACTTGCAGCTTCGGCCGAGATCGGCAAACGCTACCGAGATGCTGCGAACGCTACCGAGAATTAAACAAATGAATTACAAAACTCTCCAACTAGCATTTGCGGCTGACACCGCCACGATTACGCTGAACCGTCCAGACAAGCGCAATGCGATCAGTTACGAACTTATTACCGATCTCATTGGCGCGCTCAAAGAGGCGGAAAATTCTTCTTCTCGCGTTCTGATCCTGACCGGCGCAGGCAAGGCGTTCTGCTCGGGGATGGACTTGGATGATCTGAAATCGCTGATCGGGCGCTCTCCGGAACAGAATCTGGAAGACTCGCGAGCCATGGTGAGCTTGTTCCGGTCGCTCTACGAGTTTCCCAAGCCGACCATTGCTGCGGTGAATGGCGCCGCAATTGCCGGAGGCACCGGCTTGGCCTTTCTTTGTGACTTTACGCTTGCTGTGCCCGAGGCAAAGTTTGGTTACACAGAAGTCCGCATTGGATTTGTGCCGGCCATCGTCTCAACATTTCTCTTGCGCCAGGTCGGCGAGAAAATTGCCCGCGACCTGTTGCTGACCGGACGCATCTTCGGCGCTGCCGAAGCGAAGATGCTCGGTCTAATCAATGAGATCGTCTCTCCAGAAAAGTTGCTGGAGCGCGCCAACGCCCTGGCGACCCAGCTAGCGGAGAACAGCCCGCTTTCCCTTCTAAACACGAAGCGCCTGCTGACCGAGCACGCGCGAGCGGAACTGGATGTGCAGATCGAAGCGGCGGTCCGCGAAAATGCTGGCATCCGCGAGAGCGCCGATTTCCGTGAAGGCGTCGAGTCGTTCCTTGAAAAGCGAAAACCGCAGTGGACGGGTCCATGAGATCTGTCGATTCAGACGATCTTGCGAGAACCGTGAATGAGACACGCATCCGCGTGCGCTACGCGGAAACCGACCAGATGGGTGTCGTCTACCACGCCAATTATTTTGTCTGGTTCGAAATCGGGCGGGTCGAACTCTTTCGCCAGTTCGGATTCAGGTACAAAGATATGGAACGCGACGACGACTGCTTTATCGCCGTCGTTGATGCGCAGTGCCGCTATAAGGCTCCCGTGCATTATGATGACGAGGTTATAGTGCGTACCTCGCTCACGCATGTTCGGGAGAAGGTGCTTCGTTTCGGGTATGAACTTCGTAGCGTGGAAGGTAAGCTGTTGGCGCAAGGCGAGACCACTCATGTCGTTGCGGACTCAAGAATGAAATCGAAAAGATTGCCGGAGAAATTCCTGAAGGTATTTCGCGCGGCGGCAGGCACCCGTTAAATTTTCGTCGTCCTCCTAATTGTGGCAGAGCTGAGGGGAGCTCTGATAGCATCCTGCGCGTGAAGACTTGTTACACCGGATTGCAGCAGGCAAAGGCGAACCTGATTTGAAAGCCATACATATCAACGGAAACGATCTAACTCTCGAAGAAGTGCGCGAGGTCGCGCGGACTGATCTGCGCCAGGTTGTAATGCTCGCTCCCGATGCGCGCGAGGCGGTCGGCCGCGCCCGTGCGGTGGTAGATGCATTGGTCGCCAGTAATAAAATTTCCTACGCAATCACGACCGGCGTTGGCAAGCTGAGCGACGTGCACATCATCGGGGACCAGGTGCGCGAGCTGCAACTCAATCTCGTTCGCTCACATGCTGTCGGTGTAGGTGAACCGATGGCGATCCCCGATACGCGCGCCATGATGCTCTTGCGCGCCAATTCGCTGTCCAAAGGCAACTCCGGAGTCCGCGCCATCACCATCGACACGATTTGCGAGATGCTGAACCGCGGCATTACTCCCTTCGTCCCATCCCAGGGCAGTGTCGGAGCAAGCGGAGACCTCGCTCCCCTGGCACACCTGGCGCTGGCTTTGATCGGGGAGGGCGAGTGCTACGACGAAAAAGGCGTTCGCATGGCGAGTGCCGTAGCCCTAAAATCCGCGCAGATCAAACCGCTGGTGCTCGAAGCGAAAGAAGCAGTTTCGCTGATCAACGGTACACAGGCGATGCTGGCAATTGGATCGCTGATGCTGCTCGCGGCAGAGACATTGGTCGATACGGCCGACGTGATCAGTGCTATGGCGTGCGACGCGTTGAAGGGAACGACCGCAGCCTTCGATGAGCGCATCCATAAGGCGCGCCCGCATGCCGGCCAGGTGAAGACCGCGGCAAATCTGCGCCGTCTTATTGACCAAAGCGAAATCCGCGAATCGCACCGCGACTGTGGACGCGTGCAGGATGCCTATTCCCTTCGCTGCATTCCGCAGGTGCACGGCGCGGTGCGTGATACGCTCGCCCACTGCCGCCGGGTGTTTGAGATCGAGACAAACTCAGCTGTTGATAATCCTCTGGTCTTCGTAAAAAATCCAAAAATTGCAGATGGAGAAGGCGAAGTTATTTCGGGCGGAAATTTTCACGGTGAGCCGCTCGCTTTCGCGCTGGATTTTCTGGCTATTGCCCTCAGCGCGCTGGCCGGAATCAGCGAACGTCGACTCGAGCGGATGGTAAACCCCGCGCTCAGCGAGGGACTGCCGCCTTTTTTGGCTCCTGGAGCGGGCATGAATTCCGGCTTCATGATGCCGCAAGTTACTGCCGCCGCGTTGGTGAGCGAAAACAAGGTGCTGTCGCATCCTGCGTCGGTTGATTCGATTACGACTTCGGGGAACAAAGAAGATTTCGTCTCGATGGGAATGACCGCAGCGAACAAGTTGAAGAGAGTGATCGAGAACACGCGAAACACCTTAGCCATCGAAGCCATGGCAGCGGCGCAGGCAATCGATTTCCTGTCGCCGCTCAAAACCTCCAAGCCGCTGCAGCAGGCTCATGCCGCGATCCGCTCGGTGTGCGCGACCATGGAAAAAGACCGCGTCATGTATCAGGATTTCGCGCGCATTTCAGATCTGATAGCCGCCGGCAAGTTGGCGGAAGTGTTGCGTTGAGCCGTGGTTCATCGCCTCGCACTTTGTGACGCATCGGGGGACCAACTAGGCGCCACTATTTGGTATTGTCATCCCGAGCTCCGCTCGGGATGACAAACATTTTTCTACGTTTTGAAATTAGGAGTAAACGCGCACACATGCAAGCAAAGGGAAGGGCACCACGTTTAGTCGTGCCACGAGCATCCCCTACGAACCGGCGCTTCAGCGCCTGAGGGAACGCAGGCCGCGACCTACGCAGGCTTCGCCGCTGACCCATCGAGTCCCAGCTCGCCAGCAATCGCTTTCATCGCCTCGATACAAAACGAAATATGCTCCTCCAAATCCAGCCCCAAGTCGGCCGCTCCCGAAATAATGTCTTCGCGATGCACGCTACGGGCGAAAGCCTTATCTTTCATCTTTTTCCGCACCGACTTCGCCTCGACCTCGGCGAGCGACTTTGAAGGCTTCACCAGGGCACACGCCGTAATAAACCCCGACAACTCATCGCAGGCAAAAAGCGTCTTCTCCAGCGGAGAAATCCGCGCCACGCCGCTGTACTCCGCGTGCGACAGAATCGCCCGTCGCACTTCCTCCGAGTACCCGCGCTCCGCTAAAATCTCGCAGCCGCGATACGGATGATCCTCTTGACTCGGATATTTCTCGTAGTCAAAGTCATGCAGCAGCCCGACCATGCCCCACAATTCTTCGTCCGCGCCGTTCTCGCGGGCGTAAGCTCGCATGCAAGCCTCCACCGAGAGCGCGTGCTTCCGCAAACTTTCCGATTGGGTGAACTCAGTTAGTAAACTCCACGACTTGGCGCGCTGATCAAGGTTCTCATCCATATGTCTTTCGTCTTCCATTCGTCTTTCTTTAAATTACATCCCCGTTTTCAACAAGCCGAGGTGCTCTATTCTCTTGACACGGATATGCCTCATCCCTCAGATTACGCAATAGTTGTTGGCTTTGAGAGTAGCCCCGCTCTGGCACTCGCAAAACCCTGAATGGCAACCACATTAACGCCCGTGGATTCACGGGAAGTTGTTCGCTGCGACCAATGCTCGTTAGTGCAATTCCGCACAACCAATAGTCTCTGCCGCCGTTGTCATCTCTCTTTGGATGAGGACGAAGCGGAGATCGCCGCCATGACCGCTCAGCCAGAAGTCATGCCCATCAGCGCTCATTCGACCGGGCGCGGGCATCTCAAACTGGCGCATTCCATTCGATCGCTCAGGTTACGCAACGGACTAAGCCAGCGTCAACTCGCGCTGCGTATGGCTGTGCCTCGCACCTACGTCTCGAAGATCGAGAACGAAAAGGCAACCCCGACTCTTTCTTCGCTCGAGCGTCTGGCGAGGGCTCTCGAGGTAAGCGTGCCGGATTTGCTTTCAGGTGGCGAACGTAACCGTCAGGAAGAGGTTCGCGAGCTCATGGAAGACCAATTCGTTGCCGAAGTAATGCCATATCTGTCGCAACTGAACGGAATGCAGATGTCGAGCATTCTGGCGCAGGTGCGCGATCTGACAATTCGGCCGCGGCGGACGGCATAAATTTCAACGCTCGCTCGGCCACCGCAGGCGCGCTTCGGACAAGTCATTCCGTCGTGCGAGTTGCTGAAGGCGGCGCGGCAAAGTTTAGATTTCTGCTGTTTAAATTTTTATCCGGGCACACCCAACTGGACAGCCGGAGCCCTCGGGCTTCGGCTTTTTTATTCAGCGCCGCTGATTTGCGGCGGACTATAATCGCGTCGCCGGATCTTTTGGCTCGGAGGTTCTCAAGGGCCTGTATTCGCATTACAACGGCGCTCACAACCATCCCGTGAATCGCGCCTTGCATATGATCGCGATTCCTGTCGGATTCTCCTCGCTGGTTGTGGTCTGGTGGCACTGGGTAATTGCGCTTTTGCTCATTCCCACAGCATTTATCCTCGCCTGGGTTGGCCATCTGATCGAGGGCAACAAGCCAGCCTTCCTCACCAACCCTGCGCATGTATTCGTTGCGCCCCTATGGATGATGCGGAAAATTTTTGGAACAGTCACTCGTTCTGATTCCAAATCGAGCGCGTAGACAAGATCTTCAATCGCCGCATTCGTTCCGGCACCGCGCCGTTATCTCTTTTACGCCCAACCGGTCGGTAAGCGGTTCGTTACTCTTGGGTCTGCCAAACCACCTCCAGCATGCTTAAATGAAATCTTGTCGCGACCAGCGTCGCTATCGGACAAGGAGATCACTTGGACTTCCTGCTAAACGAAGAACAGTTGCACCTGAAGAAAACCGTGCGTGAGTTTGCCGAGAGCGAAATCGCTCCACACGTCATGACTTGGGATGAGGCGAGCGAATTTCCGCTGGCGACGATAAAAGAGCTCGGCAAACTTGGCCTGATGGGAATTATTTTTCCGTCGGAATACGGCGGCGCCGGAATGGGCTACGTCGAATACGTCACGGCAGTTGCCGAACTTTCGCGCGTAGATGGATCGGTCGGCATCATTGTCGCCGCCCACACATCACTGTGCTCCAACCACATCTTCCTCGCGGGGAACGAACAGCAGAAGAAGAAATATATTCCTAAGTTGGCCAGCGGCGAGTTTATCGGCGCCTGGGGATTGACCGAGCCTTCCGCTGGCTCCGACGCTGCTGGTGCCCGCATGACCGCGACCCGCGCCAATGGCGGCTGGGTTCTGAACGGATCGAAAACTTTCATCACTAACGGCCATTATGCCGATGTAATCGTCGCGCTAGCAATAACTGATAAAAGCGCGCGCACGCACGGCTTGTCGGCATTCATCGTCGAAAAAGATACCAAAGGTTTTCGTCCCGGCAAAAAAGAAAACAAGCTCGGCCTGCGCGCGAGCGACACTGCCGAATTGATTTTCGAAGACTGCTTCGTCCCAGAGGAAAATTTAGTTGGAGGCGAAGGAAACGGCTTCCGCGACTCCATGCGCATTCTCGATGGAGGCAGAATCTCCATCGCCGCCCTCTCCCTCGGAATGGCGGACGGCGCCCACGGCGTCGCGTTGAAATATTCAAAAGAACGCAAGCAATTCGGTAAGGCGATCTCGGAATTCCAGGCGATCCAATGGAAGCTCGCAGACATGGCGACCGAAATCGAGGCCGCAAAGCTGCTCACGCTGCGGGCTGCATCCATGAAAGATGCCGGCATGAAGACAACGCTGGAATCCTCGATGGCGAAGCTCTTCGCCAGCGAAGTCGCGGTGCGATGCGCCAACGAAAGCGTGCAGATTCACGGTGGCTACGGCTTCATCAAAGACTATCCCGCCGAAAAGTTCTACCGCGACGTCAAGCTCTGCACCATAGGCGAAGGGACCAGCGAAATCCAACGCCTGGTCATAGCCCGCGAACTATTAAAAGACTAAGGCGCAACCGTCTGGGGACGGGCGACCTCGTCCGCCCCTGAATTCCCATCTGCTTTACACTAGTCTGTTGAATCCCGACTCCCAACTTCTAATCGATCGGCTGCGCAATGGCGATGCCCGAGCTCTGGCCCGCGCCATCACCACCGTCGAGAATCGGGCCCCGGGATGGTCCGAACTGCTCAAGTCGCTCTTCCCACACACCGGCAGAGCGCGGGTCCTCGGGATGACCGGCGCTCCCGGAGCAGGTAAGAGCACGCTGGTCGATCAGCTCGCCAAGCACTATCGTAAAGAGAATCAAAACGTCGGCATCATCGCGGTCGATCCGACTAGCCCCTACACGGGGGGCGCAATTCTCGGCGACCGCATCCGCATGCAGGACCACTACAGCGATCCCGGAATCTACATTCGCAGCATGGCAACGCGGGGCTCACTCGGCGGACTGGCCCGCGCCACAGCCGACGCCGCGACGGTTCTCGATGCCTCCGGCCGCGATGTGATCATGATCGAAACTGTCGGAGTGGGCCAGGATGAAATCGATATCGTGCGTCTTGCAGATGTCACGGTTGTGATTTTGGTCCCTGGCATGGGCGATGATGTGCAGACCATCAAAGCCGGAATCATGGAGATCGCTGACATTTTCGTCATCAACAAAAGCGACCGCGAAGGCGCAGAGCGGGTGGAGCGCGAGATTCGCGCCATGCAGTCACTCGCCATGCGCCCTGATCATTGGACCCCGTCGATCGTCAAAACCATTGCCAGCGAAGGCAAAGGGATTGCCGAGCTGGCAGACGCTATTGCGGAATACGAGAAGTATCTTGAGAAAGAAAATCTTGTCCTCAAGAAAAATGTCGAAAACTGGCAGGAACGCCTGGTCGAGATGCTTCGCGATGCCATGCTGGAGAAGGCTCGATCTAAGATGGATGACGGCATTTTGGAGCGCTATGCTGGCGAGATAGCGGAGCACAAGCGCGATCCCTATTCGCTAGTTGAGGAACTGATGGCACAGATTTCGCCTGAAGCGAAGCGTCCCTGATTTTGTAATCGAGAAGAGAAGAACTGCGCCGCAGATTTTCGAACTCGACTGGATAACTGGAAACGAAAAGTATCTATGGACTTCAGCATCGATCACCTCGGCATAGCCGTAAAATCGCTCACAGCCGCCAAATCGATCTACGAAAAGCTTGGGCTCAACATTTCTCCCGAGGAAACCGTCGAACACGAAAAAGTAAAATTGGTCATGGTTCCAGTTGGCGAGAGCCGAATTGAACTGCTTGAGGCCATCTCCGATGACTCAGCCATTGCCCGGTATATCGCGAAGCGCGGCGAAGGGCTACACCACGTTTGTATGCGCGTCCCGGACCTGGCCATCGCCGTAGAGAAACTGAAGAGTGACGGGGTGCGGCTGGTATCGAACGAAATCAAGATTGGAGCCGGAGGTCATCGCTACATCTTCGTGCATCCGCAGAGCACGTCAGGTGTGCTTTTGGAGCTTGTAGAGGGTTGACCCGCAACTTTTCGATTAAACGCGTTATGTTTCGAACCCCGCGCTAATCTCCCGAGAACTCGCTGCCTCATCCGCAAAAGCAAAGGTGCCATGATCACGCATCTCTCGCGCCGCGCGGAGAAATCCACCCATGGCAATGCGATACAGCGCACTGCCGACGCTGACGCGCCTCACCCCTATCCCGGAGAGAGCGCTTAAGCTCAACTCAATTCCTTTTAGTCCCATCAAAACGTTGACCGGGCGATCCACAGAGCTGACCACTGCGGCAATGTCCTCCTTGCTAGTTAGCCCCGGTGCATAGAGAACATCGGCACCAGCCTCTTGATAGGACTGTAGCCGCGCAATCGTATCTTTGAGATCTGGGCGGCCGTGCAAATAGTTTTCCGCGCGCCCCGTAAGGATGAAATTAAATGGAAACGCACGCACCTCCGCGGCAGCAGCCTGGATTCTTTCGGCCGCCCGCTCCCGGTCATAGATCGGACGATCCTGACGTCCGGTTGCGTCTTCAATTGAGCCGCCCACAACTCCCGCGGCCGCCGCGAGGCGGATGGTTTCCGCGACGATTTCCGGCGTGTCTCCAAAGCCGTTCCCGAGATCTGCGCTCACCGGCAGTTCTGTGGCAGAGGCGAGCTGCGATAAGTGTTTCATCATCTCGTCACGGTTAACGGTGTTGTCCCGTTGCCCGGTAGACAATGCAAAGCCCATGCTGGTAGTGGCAAGCGCCTCAAAGCCCAAATGAGCCAATAGACGCGCCGTACCGAGATCCCATGGGTTGGGAATAATGAAAGCGTTGTCGCGATCGTGGAGCGCACGGAAGAGTCGTCCTTTTTCAGCTTGCGTCAACATCGGCGATCACCTCGTCATGCCATTGTAGAGGGTAGGCAAAACGTCCCTTCGACTACTTCCACGAAGCTCCTCTCTTCTCGAAGGACGAAGCGTTTGCGTTGCGCCATCATGAAGTTCTCACGCGCTTCCGTATCTGACTTCAAGCGCGCCCGGTAGGCCTCATAGGCGGCGAGGCTAACGAATGCAATCAAACCCCATGCCACATCGTTGGTGCCCTCATGAGGAAGAAAATAACCGGCGATCATAGAAAGTGCTTGGCGGCGATCAATCTGCCTCGGTGCAAGTGTAATCGGATGCATTTCTCTCAGTGTCGCCGATCTCGGACATCCACAATTCGTTTACAATCAAAGTGTGAATGTAATGGAGCATTACCATTCCCATCCGGACGTTGCCGTATCCAGAATCGCGGCTGCGATGGGGGAACCGGCCCGAGTTCGCATTCTGTATAGCCTGCTGGACGGTCATGCTCGAACCAGCACCGAACTTGCTACCGTGGCTGGCGTAAGTCCATCAACCGCAAGTGTGCATCTCGGTCGGCTAAAGATGGAGCATCTCGTCAATGTTTTAGTCAACGGCAAACATCGCTATTACAGCCTGGCAGGACCTAACGTAGCCACCGCGCTCGAAGGGCTGAGTGTGCTCGTAGGCTGCCATGTCGGCAAGTTCGAGCCCAGTACGCCAAGCTCCTTGCGTGCTGCGCGCACTTGCTACGATCACATTGCGGGAACGATGGGAGTGCTCCTCCACAACCGCTTCAAGGCACTCGGATGGCTATCAGGGGAGCCAACCGCCTCTGACAACGAATACGACCTCACTCCAACCGGAATGCGGGCCCTGGAAGGTCTCGGTATCGACCTCGCTGCAGGTCGGTCCTTGCGCCGTCGCTTCGCCTTTGCCTGCCTCGATTGGAGTGAGAGACAGCCACACATCGGCGGGGCATTGGGTGCGGCTCTTCTAAAGACTGCGCTGAAACGAAAATGGGTTTCCCCGGATCTGGACAGCAGAGCCCTGCGTGTGACGAGTTTTGGACGACGCGAAGTGCTGGGTCGATTCGGCCTTCGCCTCTGAGAATTCAAGATCGCGGGCGCCTCCCAAAGTCCAGGCGCCCGCGAGCCATTCCTGCCCTTCGCAGACGCCGACTAAGAGAAGTGTGAAGTTAAGAGCTCCTCGCTCTGTCTCGGGCCGTCGCATTTGAGAAGTTGGGAACGCGCAAGGAATTTGTACGTTACCGCTTATGATATGGGGATGCCGCCCAAACGGCTGGACGCGGCGCTATTCATTCCTCTTCTTGTGAACTTATGCTTCTATTGGCAGTCGATACGTCCGGGAAGCACGGAAGCATTGCGCTCGCCAAGGCGCAACCAGGACTAACTCCAGTCACAATTCTTGAAATTGTCGCTCTAGACGGTGGCGCGTTTTCAGCGCAGCTCGTGCCTGAGATCGCCGCCTTGCTACAAAGGCACGGTTCGGGACGCACAAAGCGCGACATCTCAGCATTTGCCGTTGTCACCGGGCCAGGTTCCTTTACCGGGCTCCGCGTCGGACTGGCTGCGATCAAGGCCCTGGCCGACTCTCTACAAAAACCGATCGTCGCTATTTCTTTGCTGGAGGCGCTCGCCCTCCAGACCTCGAGTCGCGGCCGTTTTCTGGCCATTCTCGACGCGGGCAGAAACGAACTGTACGTTGGCGATTACGAGATCGACGATTCCTTGTCTGCGCGCATGAGAAGCGAACAACTCTTGAGTCGCGCTGAATTCATCCATGAAGTTCAAAATGCGCGCCCTCCTTTTTCAGCAGTCGCGACCTCGGACGACACCCTGTCGAAATCGTTTCTCAACGACGATGTTTCGGTCAGGCTGGTCGATTATCCGCACGCCGGAGTCATTGCCCAGCTTGGGTGGGAACGTTTCCAGCGCGGCGAGACCGTTGGGATTGAAGAACTGGAGCCCAACTATATCCGCAACTCCATAGCTTCTAAACCGAAGGCTGAAGTGAAGTGAGCGATGTTGGCGAGACTTTTCTCGTGGCGATCCGAGTCGCCGTCAAAAGCGACCTCCCGCAAATCCTCGTCCTGGAGAAGCCCGTGCCAACCGCTTCGCATTGGAATGCAAATCAATACCAACACCTGATCGACAATGGATTGGTGTTGCTGGCCGAGAGGGAAGGCAGCATCCGCGGATTTATCACGGTGCAAACGTCGACCGATGAGTGGGAGATCGAAAACGTCGTGGTCTCCGAGGAATGCCAGCGTCGCGGTGTGGCTACCAGACTGATTCGTGACGTGATGGATCGAGCACGCCATCGCAAAGTATCGCGAATACTCCTCGAAGTTCGCGAATCAAACCAGTCTGCCCGCGCACTCTATCAAAAACTTGGTTTCACGCGCGATGGCACCAGGTCGAATTATTATCGAAATCCGGAAGAGAGTGCCTTTTTGTATTCGATTCAGTTCTAGTTTCTTGTCTGCCGACGCCTATATTGCCAGTGTTGTCACTAGTTTATGCACTAATCTTGGTGCAAAATTTTTTCCCTACAAAAAATTATATCTACATATGAAATCCGATTGAAGCCGGTTTGGCCGTGTGCTACTTTTTAACCGTGTCATAACAAATACAGTTGTAGGAGGTCTGGCAAAGATGCTTACTACAAGAGAAGATTCCCTGTCCGGTCCGGACGAATTTCAGAGACTGGCTCAGGAGCACTCGCAATATTCCCAACGTCTGGAATCCCTCACCGAAAAGCGTTATCTCACCGAAGATGAAAAGCTCGAAGAAGTCCGGTTAAAAAAACTCAAGCTGCGCCTCAAAGATCAGATGTACACGCTTGAACATCAAGTTCAAGGCCGTTCCGCTTAACACCCTTTCTCTAGTTGGGCCGAACCATCACACCTGCGCAGTGCGTGGGGAGTGCCTGTTTTGCTTCGAACCTGCCTCCGACCGGGCGTCATCCGCCTGTGGTCGCGGCTGGTGCTCTGAACTGTCTCCGATTTCAGACGCATGAATTGCCCGCCCCCGCACTATAATCGATGCAACTCCCTATGGTTCGAGACGGATATTTTTACGGTGCAGGATGCATCGTCGCCGCAGTCGTGATCGGGTTCCTGACGAAGTGGCCCTTTAGTCTCCCTCTGCTGCTTTTAGCAGCTTTTTTTCTGTGGTTCTTCCGTGATCCGGAGCGCACTATCACTACGCTGCCGGGCGCTGTAGTTTCTCCTGGCGATGGTAAAGTTACCGACATCTCCCTGGTGACGGGGAACGAGACCGCTCTATATCGAATTAGCATTTTTCTGAACGTATTCGATGTGCACGTGAACCGCTCGCCCATTGCCGGAGTTATTCGCGACGTGCGCTATCAGCACGGCAAATATCTCAACGCCATGAGCGCCAACTCTGCCGAAGAAAATGAGCAGAATATTGTCACCGTTGAAGGCGACGGACGTACCGTAGTTTTCAAGCAGATTGCCGGGTTGATCGCTCGCCGCATCGTGTTCAATTTCAAGGTCGGAGACGAACTGACCCGGGGCCAGCGGGTTGGCCTTATAAAGTTCGGCTCTCGCGTGGATATCATGTTCGATCGCGACGCTGCCATCCGCGTCCAGGTGGGCGATCGGGTCAAAGGTGGCCAGTCCGTGATCGCTATGCTGCCGGTCGGCCAGCCCGCCGTTCCGGTGCACGCAGGTTCTGGCGGGAAACAGAAACTTGAGGGGGAGGCTCACTAATGATCGACGAGCAAACGCCTCGGCGTCGCGCAACGGATAAGACGACTGGGAAAATGCGCAAAGGCATTTACATTCTGCCCTCACTCTTCACCACCGCGAACATCGCAGCAGGTTTCTACGCGATTCTTCAAACCGTTCACGGCAACCCCGTTGATCCCTGGCACATGGATTACGCCGCCAAGGCTATTGGTTTCGCAGTGTTGTTCGATGGTCTCGATGGACGCATCGCGCGCATGACCAACACCGCCAGCGATTTCGGAAGGGAATTAGACTCTCTCGCAGATGTCATCACCTTTGGCGTAGCTCCGGCGTTGCTAGCGTGGATGTGGGGCTTTCATTTGCTTCCGACGGCGTTTATCAGCCCGGGGCTTCATCTGAAGATTATTCAATTGGGCTCTATCGCCTGCTTTGCGTTTCTTATTGCCGGTGCCAGCCGTCTTGCCCGGTTCAATATCGCAAAAAATCCGCAGCCATCAAATCCTGGGAATCCGGGAAAGAAATATTTTGTGGGTATGCCGATTCCCGCAGGCGCGGGTGTAATCGCGGCCGTCGTGCACTTTGCGGGCGGGGAGCCCGTGACATCCTGGATCACCTCCATGAGTTGGATCATGATGGTAGTCGTGGTCGGCTATCTGATGGTCAGCACTTGGCGCTTCTACAGTTTCAAGGACATTGATTTTCGCTCGCGTCACCCCTTCCGCCTCATCGTCATCTTCGCGATCGTTGGCGCGTCGATCTGGTTCTTTTCGGGGCCTGCCCTCTTCGTGATCGCCATCTTGTACATGGCGTCCGGCGTGTTGTGGAGATTGCAGTGGATTTTGCGCCGTAAAAGGCCGCCTGCACCTCCGGCGTATCGAGAAGCATCTCAAACTCCATGAGTCCTGCATCGAAAACCCTGTCCCCTAAGCCTGTGGCCTCGCCGCTCGAAGCGCGGGGCACGAATCTGTATCGGGTCGCCATAGTCGGAGGCACCACCCTGCTCGGCAAAGAGGTTGCTGAAGTCTTGCGCGATCGGAATTTCCCGGCCACGGATATTCGACTGCTCGATGACGACGATACCTTGGGCCGGCTCAGGGCTGTGGGCGACGAAATCAATTTTATTCAGAGCATCCGCTCCGATCAGTTCGAGCGCGTCGATTTCGCGTACTTTGCCGCCGATTCGCGCTCGACAAAAAATAATTGGAAGGCCGCCAGCGATCTTGGCGATACGATCGTCGATCTTACGTACGCGTTGGAAGACCAACCCGGAGTTTCGATCCGCTCCCCTTGGATCGAACGCCAGATTGGGCAGTCGGTCGCGCCCGACCTCCAGCCAGGCCCGGTTGTGGTCGCGCACCCCGCCGCTACCGTCCTGGCGCTCTTAGTTTTGCGCGCTGGCAAAGCTGCCAAAGTCGAGCGCATGGTTGCCAACGTCTTCGACCCCGCGTCCGAGAGTGGTCAGAAGGGGATGGATGAGCTGCACCAGCAAACGGTGAACTTGCTTTCCTTCCAGGAACTACCCAAAAAGACTTTTGATGTTCAGGTCGCCTTTAACATGCTGGCTCGTTTCGGCCAGAGTTCCTATTTGTCGTTGCAAGAGGTCTCGCAGAGAATTGTGAAGCACTATCGGAGTATTGCTCCCTCGGCAATCGAGCCTGCGTTGCAGCTTTTGCAAGCTCCCGTCTTCCATGGGCACGGATTTTCGGTTTATCTGGAGATGGAAAAACCGGTGAGCGTTGCCGATCTCTCACAAGCTTTAGCGGGCGATCATGTCGTGCTTTCCGTTGGACCTGATGACTCGCCGACTAACGTGAGTGCCGCTGGGCAGGGCGACATCCAGCTTTCGATCACTCCTGATGCCAGCCAGAAAAACGGAATCTGGCTTTGGGCCACCACAGACAACTTGCGGATTGCGGCCCTCGCCGCGGTAGAGTGCGCGGAAACTATGACAGCGTCGCGACCAACCGGACAGATCCAATGATGGGTCAGGCCAGAGCCAAACGCCTTCTGGCCGCCATTCTTACGTCCGGGTTGTTTCTATCCGGGTGCGGATATCACACCGCTGGCAATAGCGCAGCCGAACTCCCTCGCAACGTTCAAACCATAGCGATTCCGGGATTCGTAAGTCATAGCCCAACTTTTCGAGTCGAGCAGCAATTAACGGATGCTGTCGTGCGGGAGTTCAACGCTCGAACCCAATATCACGTTCTTCACGAATCGAGTTCTGATGCAGACGCAACTCTCAAAGCTGTGGTTTTAGCCGCATCATCCAGCCCGTTGGCTTACGATTCTCAGACCGGACGCGCTGCGAGCGCGATCATCACCGTGAACGTTCAGGTGACATTGACCGACCGCAAAGGCAAAGTCCTCTTCCAGAATCCAAATTACATTTTTCACGATCAATACGAGCTGTCGCGCGACCTGACCAGCTTCTTTCAGGAAGACTCTCCAGCGGTTGATCGTCTGTCGCGCGACTTTGCCCGCACCCTGGTGGCGAATATTCTGGAGGCATATTGATCGTGTCGACCCGCCGCTCCACGCTTATAGCGGCGGCCCTTTTAGCGGCGATAGTAATAACTTTCACCCCGCTTTTATGCGCCGCCAAGAAACAGAAAAAAGATCAGCCGATTCTCCACCACGTAGGTTTCAGCTTCCGTGAATTTGCGGCGCCAGACGGCTACAACTGGCGCGGCTCCAAGGATCGGACCTTGAGCGGGATCGTCTGGTATCCGTCCGAAGACATTAGCGGGGAAAAGGACCAGTTGGTTGGCCCTCCCGACGCCCCGCTGTTCATCGCCGGGCGCGCCGCCAAGGATGCCACGCTCGCCCCGGCATTCGAAAAATTTCCGCTCATTGCGCTCTCGCACGGCACCGGAGGCAGCGCCCTGCAAATGGCCTGGCTCGGCACCTATCTCGCAGCTCGCGGCTACGTCGTCGTGGCCGTTAACCATCCCGGAAACAACGCGGTCAGCGGATACACAGCCGAAGGTTTCATCGAAGGCTGGGAGCGTGCGAATGACATCAGCACGGTAATCGGCGACATGCTCTCGGATGCCCGCTTCGGCTCCAAAATCGATCCTGATCGCATCGGCGCGGCTAGTTTTTCCTACGGTGGATACACCATGATCGAGTTAGCCGGAGGCAGGACTGACATGAATCGGCTGCTGGCCTGGTGCGATGAACAAAAAGATGCGTGCAACCCGCCCGAGATGCCCGATCTGTTCCAGAAATTCAAAGCCATCAGGCAGCAGCCAGAAGTTCAGCAAGCACTGCAGCATGCGGGAGATTCATATCGAGATCCACGCATCCGGGCCGCCTTTTTGATTTCTCCCGCCCTCGCTGTTGCCTTCACTCCGGGAACGTTGCAGAGGATCACTCTCCCGTTGGAGATCGTTGCCGGCGGAGCTGACACGATCGCTCCTCCCGCGCACAATGCGGAAGTGTTTGCAGCGAATATCAAAAGCTCCAAGCTGACGATTATCCCGGGCGGCGTCGGCCACTATACATTTCTCGATGTCGGAACCGAGACTGGAAAGAAACAATTGCCGCAGTTGTTTGTGGACAATCCGGGCGTCGATCGCGAAGCAGTCCACAAGCAGGTCGATGAAATGGCCGCGGATTTCTTCAACAATCATTTGGCCTCGACCACGAAACGACACTGATAACGATCTTGAAACAACGCCATTTGCTTCTGGCAGCAATGTTAGAGTAATCAAGAATGCGGGCCTTTACCCAAGCCGACCGTTTTTTATCGGAAGTAGAGTCACGGCAGTTGAAGCCAGCGTATGTGCTGGTGGGAGACGAAGCCTTCTTCCGCAAGCGATGCCGCGACGCCATCCTCGAACATCTGGTTGCTCCTGACTCGCGTGACTTCGGTTTATTCGAATTCGATCTTGGCGAGACCTCGTTGAATGAGGTCCTGGATCGCGCCCGCACCGCATCGCTGATGGCGCCTTTTCAGGTTTTCTTCGTGCGAGGAGTTAAGAGCCTTTTTGGGCGCGGTTCAAACGAAGAAAAGATCGGCGCCATCGAAGCTTATTGCAAAAATCCGAATCCCGATGCTCTCGTGGTCTTCGTTGCCGACCACATCAGCATTCCGGCCGACGCTCGCCGTATGGAGATGACCGACAAGGATCGCTACCAGAAGATCCGCGACGATCTCGGACCATTCTGCGGCATCGTGGAATTGTGTCGCGTGCAGGAAGGCGAGGCGGTGCGCTGGATCACCGAGTACTCCACTACACGTGATGTGAAAGTTGACGCCGATGGCGCTCGCGAACTGGTGGACGCGCTTGGCGGCGACATGATGATGGTCTCCAATGAACTTGAGAAGCTCATTCTTTACGTTGGCGAGAAAAAGAAAGTCACCCTCGGCGACGTGGAAACGATGGTGCTGGCCGCCAAACAGCGCTCCCTTTACGAACTCACCGACGCTATCTCATCCAAAGCTCCGGCCCGTGCGTTGGAGGTCCTGGATTGCCTGCTCAACGTGGGCGATGGCGAAGAAGCAGCCATCGGCCATCTGTATATGCTGGCTAAGACTTTCCGTCAGATGCTAGTCATTCTGGAACGCAATGTACGCGATCAGCGCATGTTGTGGGCTGCGCTCTGGCAGGGATTTCGAGTTCCGCCATTTGCGGCTGACGATATTATCCGGCAAGCGCGCCGTTATAAATCGAAGCGAGAGTTGACCCGTGCCATCCGTCTCGTCGCTAGAGCCGATCTCGCCTTGCGCTCTAACCCTGTTGGAAAAAGGCTGGTGCTGGAAAAACTTGTTCTCGATTTATGCGCCGAGCCTAAGCCGGAGACGACAAGCGGCTGGATGCAGGAAGAATTACCCGTCTAAAACTTCCTTCCAATTCAACCGGGAAGGGGGCGACCCTCGTCCCGTGAGGTTCATCGCCGAAATTCCTCTACCCCTTCGCTTCCGCTACCGCCTGCCGTAACTGCTCCACTTCCGGAGAATTCGGTTTGATCTTCACCACTTTATCCAGTTGTTGGCGCGCTAGCGCTCCCTTGCCGCTTTTTGCGTACGCTAAACCAAGATGGACATTAAAGAGCGGATTCTCCGGCTCCTTCTTGATCGCTTCTTTAAAGAGGTCTATGGCGGACGAGTAGACCTGCTTGTGATAAAAAGCCCACCCCAGCGTGTCCGCGGAGTTCGCGTTGTCAGGGAGTTGCCGTCGTGCCGTTTGCGCCATCGAAAAAGCGACGTCTACATTGCCGCCCTGCTGCAACATCACGTACGCGAGGTTGTTCGACGCTAGAGGGTTATCCGACTGAATGTTGAGCACCTTCTGGTACTGTTCTTTCGCGTTCTCCCATTGTTGTTTGCTCTCATATATGCCGCCAGCCAGAAGATAAAAAGCGATTTCCCTCGGATTCTGCTTTTCACCTTCCACATAAGTTTGTAGCGCCGAATCGCTGGCCCCATGAGCGCTCTGGGCGAGTCCGAGCTTCACCGCAGCTTCGGCGCTCTTTTTATCCAGATCTAATGCCTGCTTGAATTCGGCCTCGGCCGCCGCTGGATCTTTCTTCTGTTCCATCAAGAGTTGGCCGAGCATGATGTGAAAACCGACGTTCTTTGGATTTCGCGAGATCTGCGTCTTGGCAATTGCAATCGCACGGTCCGGTTGCTTTTGCAACAATTCCACGTTGAGCAGTCCACCCAGCGCATCGGTCGAAGTCGGATCGATATCGAGTCCTTGCTGGTAGGCCTTCTGCGCTTCAGCATACTGAGTCTGCGCGACACGTAGATTTCCCATCTGGACGTAGGCAATCGGATTTTTCGGTTCTCTTTGCAGCGACTTTTTTATGTACTCCTCTGCCGATGCATATTGCTTGCGATTGATATCTGCAACCGCCCGCATCAAGTATCCATCCGGAGCGCCGGGCTGGATGGTCATGATTTGCTCAGCTTCCTGAGCCAGCGCGGTGGAATCGCTGCGATGAATAGCCACTCCCGCCAGCGCGCGGTGCGCCTCCACGAAGTCCGGACGCAAACGAGTCGCATCACGCCACTCTGCTTCCGACCGGTTGGAATTTCCCATCAGGTCAAACGCCAGGCCGAGCTGATAGTGCGCAATAGCGTTGTCGGGATCGTTCTTAAGCACAGACTGCAATGTGCTAATGGCGTCATTGGCCTTGCCGCTTCGAATATCGATTTCCGCTTTGTAAACCTGCGTGTCGGGATCATCCGGCTTGGTCTTCAGATCTTCGTCATTGAGCTTGCGGGCCTCGTCGATGCGATCCTTCAATATGAGCAATTGAATATAGTTCTTTTTGACGACCGGGTCTTTCGGATGATCGCGATAAAGTTCTCCGTATTCGGCGGTGGCTCTATCGAGCTGATTGTTGGAGAAATAGAAGTCTCCCAACATGCGGTATCCCACCGAATTCGAAGGGAAGTCCTTTTTGGATTTTCGAAGGAGATCCTCAGCCTGAGTCGGTCTGCCTTCGCCCATATAAAGCCCGGCTAAAGCCAGTCTGGGGTTGGGATCTTCGGCAGCTATCTGGATCGCTTTTTGGTAGCTTTGTTCCGCCTCCGGATATAGCCCGCGTGCCTGATAGAAATTTCCCAGAGCAAGCAGAGCATTGCCGGACTTCGGATCGAGTTCCACGGCTTTCTTAAAGCTCGCCTCCGCTGCATCCCATTGCTGCCCTCGAACCTGTAGCAGCGCCAGATTCAAATAGGAATCAGAGCGCTTCGGATCCAGTTGCAGGGCCTTTTGCATGTCCTTCAGCGCAGCCGTGAGATTGTTAACACCTTCGTCGTAGTTGGCGCGCGCGACATAAACTTCTGGATTGTTGGGCTCTTTCTCGGCCACCAGATCAAGGTGCTCTTTCGCGTCGTTGAATTGACGCACCAGGATCAGCAAATTCGCCATATCCAGGTGCGCTGCGTATTGATCGGGCTTCTGTTGGATGGTGGTGTTCAATTCCTGGAAAGCATTTGGCCACTGTTGCAGTTTCATCAGCGTAAGCGCCAGCTTGTAATGAGCGTCAGTGAAGCGCGGGTCCACCTGAATCGCATTCTGGTATTGGATTGCCGCTTCCCGATATTGCGCTTTGTCGAAATAACGCTGGCCGCTCTCGAGATATTTTTGCTTGCGAACGTTCGGATCGCGCGAGCATCCGATCAAAAACGACATCAGCATGCACACGACCGCCGCCGCGAATTGCAGTCTCGACTTTCTTGTTATCCGCATATCCATAATCCGCATATCCATAAGCAGTGAACGCCTCATCTCACGATAAAAATTGCAACAAGTTCTTCGACCCATCTCCACAAAAGCTTTCTTCGGAATACCCTAATGAACAAGGGTACTCCGGCCAAGCCAGTCGCAAAAGTTACTGCTGTGATTATCGCTGGCGAACTCGGCAGGGGGTTGCAATTGCTTGATTCGTAAAGCCTACGCCCGTGGACAAGCGCTTTCGTAATCTGCCGCCGCGATGGTCTCCGTGGCATAGTTCACGAGGCTATTATGACTCATTTCCCCCTCAGTGATTCCCAGCAGCGAGCTCCCCGGGTACGGCTTAACGGATCAGTGGCAGCGGCAATCATGGCCGAAGGTGGCCAGCGGGCAAGGGCCAAGCTGCAATCGATCTCCGTGACCGGAGGCCTGCTGCAGTTGCCCCGGCAGCTTATGGCGGGGGATTTTGTTGAAATTGCGTTTCATACCCGGTCCGGTGCGATTCGAGGCATGGCAGAAATGTTGCAACCTTTCCACACCTTATCAAGCAACTGCATGCAGCCCTTTCGATTTATCGCGCTCGACGACGACGATCATCGCAAGCTTAGGATGGCGCTAGACACCGCGCTTGATCGCAACTTTCTCGATCCCAAAGCTGACTCATCCGCTGGCAGCGGCGGGTTGTAGGGAGCCAGTTTCGTCACACCCTGGGTCGCTAGATTCCAGCCGTCCGTTGCTATACTGGCCTCATCAGCGGGATGCAAGCCCAAACCATCACCCATTCTGCGGAAGAGACAATCGCCTTCGGCCGAAGACTCGCTCTCGACCTCTCCCCACCACTCATGGTGCTGCTTCGCGGCGATCTTGGAGCGGGCAAAACCACGCTGGTCAAGGGAATCGCTGAAGGCTTGGAAGCGGCGCGAGCTGAAGATGTCACCAGTCCAACCTTTACCCTGATTCACGAATATCGCGGCCCGAAAGTTACCCTGTTCCACATCGATCTTTATCGCATTGATACCGAGCGTGAGCTCGCGACCCTCGCCCTAGAGGATCTGATCGCTCCGAACTGCATCCTGTTGGTGGAGTGGGGAGAGAAGTTTCCCCAGCTAGCACGAGATAAGAATTTGCAAATCAGCTTGGATAGGGTATCGGACCAGGAGCGGGAGATAATTCTGTCTTCAATCGAAATGAAGATCAGTTAACGGCTTCTGACTTGGGCGATCGGGAGCCGCGGGCAGGCAATTGGCGCATTCCACTCGCGAACCACAGAAAAGAGCATGGCGGCGGCAAAGAATACGAATGCCAGCCTCCGTGACCGCATTTCGTCAATTTTATCAGAGCTTGCGGCTCTCACTGACGAACTCGAATTTCGAGAAGAAAGTTCATCAAGCCGCGTCCCGCCTTGTTTTCCCCTCATCCAATATTTGATGACAAATTTCGCGAAGAGCATCAAGAAAATCGCGGCCGAAGATCTAAAAGTTGGCCTCATCTGTGCCGACCGCGACGGTAACCGTATTCGCGTGGATCGGGTGCAACTGGATAATCAAGACGTTGGAAGTCTGTCCTACCACTTCTTGAATGACGAACTGCGGGTGCAGGAGGGCGTCCAGGAACGAACCGTGGAGCAGTTTCTTTCCGAAGGTTGGGTGATGGCGGCCGCCGGCACTGTACTCTAAACTGCAGTCGCGGGGATCGGTACCGCGCCGAGACCGGGCTCAAGGAATTCCCGCTCATTCGCTGACTCTTTGGCAATCCGCACGAGAGCTAAGGTCGTCAGGTCCGCGCTATGGACCATCTGTGGCGCACTGTGTTGTGCAGACCTCAGCATGGCCAGGCACAGCCCATACGCCCGATACAGTGGAGCTTGCTCGAAGGTTAGGACTACCCCGGCCATTCCAAAATGCGATGAAGAGCCAGCACCCGAGACGTCGTTTCTAAGCGAAATAGCGTCTACCACTCCCCGCGACACCAGCAGCAGACCAGACTCCTCCTCCAGATGGTAGGTATTCGCGCCCTGCGTAGTGTGGCTAAACAGTCCGAGCGGCAGGCCCGTAGCTGAGAGCAAAGAAATCCCGGAACGATCGCGCAGCAACGCCGGTGTATGACCCGCATTTGCATAGCAAACTGTGCCAAGATCTTCGTTGTAGCAGCCGATAAATGCCGGACAACTGCGCACCCCGCGCCGCATGATGGTCCGATTCATCTCATAGCAAAGTTGGATCATCGCGGTAGTTTCGTTAAGGTCTGTTTCCGCGAATAAATCGGTCGACCGCTGGCGGAAGGTTTGCTGCACGGAACAAAGAATCTCGCGGGTATCGGCCCGAAGGCCGGCGATATCCAGCATCACGAATAGCACTCGCGAACTAGAAACTCGCAGGAACTCGTAAAAATCTCCAGCGACGCGCTCTCCACAGTAGACGGCGGCCACGTCCGCCCCGTTGATTCGAGGTGCACTGCAGTGGAGCGGTTCCTGCGCTGGATTGCTTTCCTGCGTGCGCTTCATGAGAGCGTCCGCAAACTTGAATCTGATCAGCGATTTCCAAAAGGCGGAAGGCGACCGCTGGTAAGGAAGATCGACAGGCACGTTCATACTCCAGCCTTGCTAACGAAAGCCCAAATCGGAGTTTGACGGCGAGGAGCGATCAGACGGGTTGGCATCTACCCGGGCCTATCGGCACTTTCAGTTCGCTGCTTTAAGTGTGCCGCTCGGGATTAGCGTTGAGGCTTAATGCGGGAGGTAGCCGGACTCCAGGGGAAGCTTGCCATCGACTCGGATGACCGTCACGTGATCGTTAAGCGAATGCTCTTCCACGAACCCAAAAGCCCCGGGAATCGATGATACTGCTCCAATTACATCAGCATCCGAAGCAACGGTTCGAATAAAGTCTTTGTGATTAGCCAACATGGTTTTGACTTCGGCGCTGCTCATTCTGTTCAGGTGTTCAAGCGTGACAAGCTCGCCAGGCGACGAAGCATGCAACACCAGAACAACTTCCTTCCCGTCCGGCCACTTTTTCACGTCGCCCTTGCACATTTTTGCCAGTTGGGCGGACGTCACATTTTGCACCGGGTTATCTTTGTTGACCACGACCGCCAGATGGTGTGCAAAGCATGCAGGGAACACAAACGTCACTAGAACGGTGAGGGAAAAGATCCATCTTTGTGCCATAGAATGAGGGTACCGACCCTTTCCATCAATTCTCGTTAAACCTGCTTCGCGTACCAAGTTCATACACTCGCCCGAGCGCAGAACCCATTCTCCAGAAGACTCTTGTCAGAAGCCCATAATGTTGTAGCCGCAATCTACGTAGATCACTTCTCCCGTGATGCCGGAACTGGCATCGGAAGCGAGGAAAACGCCCGTATTCCCAACCTCGGAAACCTCGACGTTCCTTTGCAGGGGCGCGCGCTCGGCATGGGCTTTCATCATGTCGCCAAGCCCGGAAATGCCGCGAGCCGCCAGGGTTTTGATCGGTCCGGCGGAAATTGCATTGACTCGTATCTTCTTCCTTCCCAAGTCTTGCGCCAGATAGCGGACCGTACATTCAAGCGCCGCTTTGGCGACGCCCATCACATTGTAGTGAGGGACTACCTTCTCGGCACCGTAGTAGGTCATGGTAATCACGCTGCCCCCGTCCTCCATCAGCGGAGCGGCGGCCCGGCTCACCGCGATCAGAGAGTAGACGCTTACGTCGTGTGCCATCCGGAAGCCCTCGCGGGTCGTGTTTACGAAATCCCCTTTCAATTCATCAGCGGGAGCGAACGCTACGCTATGGATCACCGCATGCAATTTCCCGTAACGCGCTTTGAGCTTCTCGAAGAGCTGGGCGATGTCTTCGTCCTTCGACACATCACACATGAAAGCCTCAGCCCCGGGCAGCGACAAAATCAGGTCTTTAGCTTCCATCTCCATGCGCTGGTTTTGGTACGTGACCGCCAAACTTACTCCAGCGGCATGAAGTCCCTGCGCGATCGCCCAGGCGATCGACCGCTTATTGGCAACTCCAAACACAACTGCCGTCCGGCCTTTCAGATCTTCAAACATGACCCCTCTTTTCAAAGAAGGTAAGAATAGCAGCAAGCGCGACGGACAAGTCCATACAGATGAGACGATTGGGAGAGGTCGGATTTAGGGTCGGGGACAGGCCAGGGTGGAGGGGTCAAACGGACTACAGCAAACCCCGTATCTTTCGATTTGGCAATAATTTCCACACAATACTTCAATCCATCCCACAGCCAGCACCGTACTCATGACAGCGGTGAAGTCCCGTCTTCTCTTGAGCCTAGCCGCGCACATTCAAGCCGTACATAATTCTAGGAGACCCTAATGGAACTCGAAAATGCTCTAGAGATTGTTAAAAAGAACCTGGACCGTCGCAAATTCCTGAAAAGTACAGGAATGGCCGGCATGGGCGTAGCAGCAACCACCATAATGGCCGGAAGTGCAACTTCCGCGTTCGCCCAGGAAGCTTCCGGCGCAACCACCGGAATCGCCGATCCCATCACCCACGACACCCCTAAAGAAATCTTTACCGCTGCCTTGATCGCCGAGGACTTGGCGACCACGTTCTACTACAACGGTTTGGTCGGTCCGGTTATCCAGGATCCGAGCCTGGCCGGCCCGGGTGGAACTGCAACCCACGTTACCTCACAGGGCGACGCAGGCGACGTTGCCTATCTCCGAGCGGCGTTGTCGGAAGAAATCGTTCACGCCAATCTGTTCCGTTCGCTGCTTGGCATTTCGAGCCCGAGCAAAGACCCGGTTCAAACGTTCTACTTCAAAGACGGCACATTCGATACTCTTGGACCATTCATCGCCACCCTGGAAGCGTTGGAAAACGCCTTCATCGGTGCCTATCTGAACGCCGTGGCAGAATTCGCCAGAATGGCTGGGGTCGCTGGACTTCACACCAACTACACCATTAAGCAGCTGCAATACTTCGCCGAAGTCTCGGCGGCAATCCTCGGCGTCGAGTCTGAGCACCGCGTTCTCGGACGCGTCATCGCAAACCTGAACCCGGCCAACAACCAGAACTATGAACTCGTGCACGGAATCTACAGCGTTTACAACGGACCTCATTCCGCTGTCGTCGCTCTGACCCCGTTCCTCACGCCTTCGACTGGCACAGGCTACTCGCTGCAGACCGCTCTCGCGGGTGCGCCGAGCGTCGAAATCAAGGTCACCGGCGGCTTGCCTCCGGTCTGGTAGTTTCACCCTTTGACTGGGGAGGTCCGGAAATCCGGGCCTCCTCAATAGTTTTTCGTATTGTGCTTTAGCTTTGGCGGGAATCGCGCATTTTGTTTGTACCGGGATTCGAAGAGGAGAGTATTCAATGTTTGAAGGATTATTTCAGCCGACACATCTGCTTTTAATAGCTGGCATTGCATTATTGATTTTTGGTCCAAAGAAACTTCCCGAGCTTGGAAAAGGTTTGGGCGACGGCATCCGCGGTTTCAAATCAGCGATGAATCCGACTGAGAAGCCCGCCGAACCGATCAAAGAAGTGGACGCGAACCGGCCCGTATAGTCGCTGTCAATTTTTCAGGGGGGAGCGGCGGGCTTCGGCTCGCCGCATTTATTTCAGTCCCTTCACCACAAACGCCTCCGATAGCGTTTTCACATAGATATAGGCGTAAGCTTTCCCGTCCTTGGAAAAGCGCGGGGCTCCCACATCTGATGTTCCCGCCCCCGCTCTGTCGCCGAATGTTTTCCAGAATTCCATCTTTCCAGTTGAGGGATCTAACTTGTAGACTTTGGCGCCCCCTCGTGCATTATGGCTGGAAACGGCATAAAGCGAGCGCCCGTCGGGTGTCCAACCGATCAGGTCATAGCTGGAGTCGAATTCTGGAATCGGGCGCAGTCCCGTGCCGTCGAGCGGCCAAATGCTGCACTTGCCGTCAGGACTTTTGACAGTCATGTTATTGCCATCAGGGGACAGGTTGATGCCGACCGTCCCTTCCGGTGTGAGCGCCTTCGAGCCCCCAGTGTCAAGGTCGATTAAGTAGTCCCGCGCTCCGTGTCCCGTCTCTATGCCCACGGCGAGCAGATGTTTGCCGTCCGGCAGAAAGCGAACAGCGCCATAGCTGACGGAATCATGTGTGAGTTGTCGCGCCTCTCCCGCTCCTGTCGGGACGAGGTTCAACGCCCCGCCCTTAGCTGGCTTCGTGATCGCCCACTTCGCGTCGGGCGAAAGACCCAACGCCAACCCTTCTCCAATTCGAACGGGCGGCGAACCATCCGTGCCACGTATAAATACCGTGTAGTTTGCTCCGCCGCCGTTACCTTCTTCTTCAAAAACTATTTTTTTGCCGTCCGCGCTGATGTCGCGCGCAATTGACCACCCAAACCAGCCGAGTTCGACCTCGTCCTTTGCACCGGGACCCGATCCGCGGATGCCGATACGCTGGTGATGGGTGGCCATCAGCAGTGCGCCGTTTTGCATGTCCGCGATCCACATGCCTCCCGGAACGTTTGTGATACTTCGTTCTTTACCGGCCAATGTCACAGCTCGCGGATTGACCGCGCTGCCGTTTGCGCTCGAAGCAAACCAAATTTCGTCGCCAGCGGGTGACCACAGGACGCCTTCGATCGATTCCCATCCCGAGGACAGTTTTTTGTCTATGTTATTGTCGCTTCCGTCGGCTGCGATCATAGCGACAGAACCTTCGTCGTCGCCGCCGGCATTCTCGTGATCGGAGAAGGCCACCCACTTGCCATCGGGCGAGATCTTCGGAGTGCTGATCCAGTTGATGCTGTCGTATAAAACTTTGCCGATGGGATACTCCAAACGCCAATGACTATTTTCGGGGAGGAAACGCACGATCGCGAGGGTATCGCCATTCGCCGACCAATCCGCGTCCTGCACATTTTCGAGGACTTCTCTGGGAGTTCCTCCGCTCAAAGGAACCCGTGCCAGCGTTCCGGTGCGAGCATAGCCATATATGAATTTTGAGTTCAGTCGAATCGCCAGTTCGCCGCCCTTTGAAATCGATAACAACTCCGCTTCTTTTAAACCCAGTTCTCGCGCACCCGGGTCATCTGTGCGCGAGATGTAAAGCTGCTTCTCACCGCCCTCCCATGTCGCGCTGTAAACGATGCTGCCATCGGTTGTGAAGCGGGCGTTCCCGATCAGGCCCGTGCGAAAGGTGATTTGCTTGTATTCCGCTTGTTCGGTGTGACTGCCAGCCTTACCGATCCACCAACCGAGGGCGCAAGCCACGACCGCAAGCGCTGTGGCTGCGGTGATCCCGATCGGAAGTGCGCGGCTGCGGCCCTTATCGGCAACCCCAGCTGTGGCAATCCTTGCCGACGAACCAGAGAGCCCGGAAAGATGCTCGAGATCAAATGCGATGTCGCTGGCGGAGTGAAAACGGCTCTCCGGATTTTTCTCCAGGCAATGCTGCACAATGCGATCGAGCGCCGGCGACACGTTGCGATTGGTCTCGCTCAACTCCGGAGGGTCTTCGCGCAAGATCGAACTCATCGTGTCTGCCGAAGTCTCGCCATGAAACGCGCGCTTGCCGGCAAGCATTTCGTAAAGTATTGCGCCGAAGCTAAAAATGTCAGACCGCGCATCCACCGCGGTCCCGCGCACCTGCTCGGGAGACATATACCCCGCCGTGCCCATCACCACACCGGCCTCGGTGCCGTGGCTCACGGTTGCCATCGACGTATTCGCGGCGCTCTCAGGCTGCGTCAGTTTGGCGAGGCCGAAATCGAGAATCTTGAGCCGTCCATCTTTCGTGACGAATAAATTCTCAGGCTTCAGATCGCGATGAATAATTCCTTTTTCGTGCGCGGCTGCAAGCCCATGGGCGATCTGCATGGAGTGGTCGAGCGTCTTGCGAACCGGAATCGCCCCGCTGCGAAGCCGGTCACGCAGAGTTTCTCCCTCAAGCAATTCAGAAACAACATAGGGCGAGCCCTCGCTCGTTCCGATATCGAAGACGGCAAGAATGTTGGGATGATTGAGCGCGGCTGTGGCCAAGGCTTCCTGCTCAAAACGCCGCATACGGTCGGCATCGAGTGAGAGCGCCTTGGGCAGTACTTTGATGGCAACCTCGCGCCGAAGTCGAGAGTCGCGAGCGCGATAAACTTCGCCCATCCCTCCCGCGCCAAGAAGAGAAACAATTTCGTAGGGACCCAGCTTCGTGCCAGTGACGTGCCCCCAGTTTCCGTTCACGGCATAATACGACAAATTGGTTCGACTTGATCACCCGCAGCCGTCGCCGAAGCTTTGGGAAAGTGGGAAACGCCGGAGGCGCATGCCGAGGCGTTTTGCAAGGCGGCTTCATCGCC
>JBBRNA010000023.1:0-71700 GCA_038230575.1 Terriglobales bacterium
TTCGTGATATTGACCGGTGCCACTGCTGCCCCCAAGACCCTAGCAGGATGTATACATTAAAGTATACAAGGCAGGTCAATAATTGCCACCCCAATATTCATGCGCCTTTCAATAAATATGGCGGAGAGAGTGGGATTCGAACCCACGTTACCCTTTCGAGTAAACACGCTTTCCAAGCGTGCGCCTTCAGCCACTCGGCCATCTCTCCCGCGGGTTGGTTGGACTTTTTGATTCTATCAGCGCAGGCGTGAAGACCACGAGTTTGGGTGATTTTTATCTCCGGTTTTATTGGGCTCGCGGCTGAGGCTGACGTGAAGCGGACGGCCCCGAGCCGATGTAGGCGAGCCGGCGTTAGGAGATTGAAGCGGAGGCCGGACTTACGCCCTCCGCTACACGGTTCTTCAATCTTAGGAGCGCGAACCCGATCCTGCGGTTGCAGCCGCTGCCAATTCCGCTGTGGCTGGGGCGGGCGCGTGGCCGTTAGCTGGTTGAGCTGCAGCTACGGGTTTCGCTGGTGGCACGTTTATGCCGTCGAGAACGCGATGATTCAGGCAATAGAGCGCGAGTTCGAGGCGATCGGCGACTCCTAGCTTGTCGTAGACTTTGCGCAGATAGTTTTTCACGACCTGCTCAGTGGTGCCAACGCGAATCGCGATCTCTTTGTTTTTCATGCCTTGCGTCACGCAGGAAACGATCAACGATTCTTTCGGCGTCAGCGTAACTTTGGGACGCGATCCTGTCGGACGCGTACCCTGTGTGCGATAGGCTTGCATCACCCACCCGACGGCGCGACTCTCAAGCCACAACTCGTTGTGCGAAACTTTGCGCAGGCATTCGACTAACATCTCTGGTTCGATCTCGCGTGCAAATATTCCGTGGGCGCCACGGCGAAACAGTTCAAGCGTCAACTCCTGGTCGGATTCCTGCAGCACCACTACCAGCTTGCAATTCGCGCTCTGGCGCAAAAGGTCGGTGACGGCATCAGCCGGGTTCGGGGCGAGCGCGGCTTCAAAGATAACGACGTCGGCGGAGAATTTCTGCACCGCGACCAGCGTCTGATCGAGGCTCTCGGCCTGCCCGACAACGCGAATGTCGTCTTCGAGCGCGAATATTTTGCGCAAGCCGGCACGGAAAATAGCCTGCGTGTCGGCGACGATAACTCGGATCGTGCTCTTCCCGTCGCTGACCTGAAGATTGTCGTCCTGCTCAAGATTGACCGAAGTGCTGCCCATCCGCCCTCTTTCCTTACCGCCTGCTACCCCAACCGTCATTCAAAGACTTCTCTGGCCGCTGCAGCCTAAGTACTCTTAGGCTCACTGCGGGTAACTCTACTTTCGTTCGAATCGGTATTCGTCGATCACCACGCCAACACCGCGGCGATCGCCGTCAGCGAAACTGCGGACCACTCGTCCGCGACAATCGACCTGCACGTCGGCGTCTGCGCCAACAACGTCTGCGGGCAACGAAAGAGTGAAGTCGACGGCAGAACCAACCGGAACATCCGCATCCATGCGGAAAAGCACGCCGTTCGCAGAAATATTTTCGGTCTCAATCCCTTTTTCCGGGCTCAGCGCAACGGCGGCAGCGGCTCCATTCCCCGTCGACTTCAATGCCACCGGCAAATGGATAGGGAAACGTGGTGCGGCTTGCACGTCGGTGTAACCACTGCGATTTCTGCCAGCTTCGGCGGTTTCCTTCGTGGTTTCAGACACGTTTGCAACGACCTTTCTTCCGTTCGCGAAATGCATCATTCCCATCTGGAATGAGCACATTTCAGGGCGAGATTACACCCCAGCACCAGCAATGCAAAGTTACGGAAGTCATGGAACAATGGCGGGGAAGTGACACTAGTACAGGGACTTAGGGGCGTAGAGCTATTCGTTTTCGGTATCACTCGAACACTTATTCAAAAAAGCAATTCGGACTCGACAATTTCGGCTAACCCGCCTCTTGTATAAGGCCAAATAGCTCCTGAATGCTTTTCAAGAACTAAAACTTCGTGACTTCCGTGAAGTTGAATTGTTTTACCTTCATCGCAGGTACGACCATGTCAAACGATTCTTCCCCGCTGGCACGCACCGGGACGCCCATTGACTCAACGCTTGAGAGCATCGAAATCAGGCTTTCGTTGAAGCGGAAATTGCGGATGCCGGCTTGAATTTTCCCGTTCTCCACTAGAAAGGTTCCGTCCCTGGTCATGCCGGTGGTGATTTTCTCGTAGGAGTCCACCTCGCGGATATACCAGAGACGGGTCACGTAAACTCCGCGCTCCGTGGAGGCGATCATTTGATCGATGGTCTGCGTGCCGGCGCCATCCTTCGCACCCGCCGCCGATTCAAAAACGATGTTCATCGGCATCTCGCCTACGTCGTTCGGCAAGGGAAAGCCGTGGCCGGTTGGACGTACCGGTCCGACCCTGTCGGCGACGTTCGATGCGCGCATTTTTTCTGCAGTCGCTCGCGCGAAGGCGATCTGCTTGATCACGCCATTCTCGACCAGTTGCAAGCGTTGGCGCTGTATGCCTTCGCCGTCAAAGGGAGACCCTGATTGAAGCGGGTGCGCCACGTCGTCACTTATGCTGATGTTTTCTCCAAATAGTTTGCTGCCAACACGATCGTTGAGAAACGAGCGTTGATCGAGGACGGCGACACCGCTGAAGTCGTAGAACATGAAGCCAACGATGTCGAGCACTGCGGCAGGCTCGAGGATCACGGTGTATTTGCCGGGTGCGAGCTCGCGCGGATGCGCCGATTGCACTGCCTTTTCAGCCGCCGTGTCGGCGAGGCGCTGCGGATTGAGGCGGCTCACATCGGGAGAATTGAATTTTTGCCAGCCCGACGAATCCGTACCCAGCATGGAGATCGAGATTTCCGCCGACGTCTGGTCGTGCCATTTCGCGAGGCCGCTGGAGTTAAAAATTCCTTCGCCCGAACTTGCGATCGAATAGATTCCTGCAGCGGTGAGCGCATGCCTATCCGCAACTGAAGTTATGCGTTTCACCACATCCGCCCGGCTACCGGCATTAACGGCGGCGGTCTCCTCAAAAAAACGTGAGGGCATTTTTGCCGACTCCGGCGAGCCGCCAGCCAATTCTGCAGAAGGCATCGGCAACAAGTCAGCATCTTCTGCCTGCACCTTCGCCAGGCTCTCGGAGGCGGCGACCGCGCGGCGCAGACTTTCATCGTCGAATTGGTTTACAGTGGCTCGGGCTGAGCGTCCGCCAAAGTTTGTTCGGATGGAGATGATGGAATTTTCTTCTTCCACGTTCTGATGAATGATGTTGTTGGCAAAACGTGTGAGAGCAAAGCGCGACGCACTGAAGATCGCTTCGACCTCGTCGGCCTCCGACAGTCGGCGAATGCGATCGAAAATGTTGGCAGCTTTTTCTTTGCTGAGCATGGTTGGATTCGTCGCGACTTAGGCTCCCTTGTATGCCGTACCGACCTTGACGTTGCGAAACCGCGCCGGGCTGGCGCCGTGCCCTGTGCCAACCACCTGCTGCGGCTGGCCTTTACCGCAATTCGGAGTTCCCCAGAGCACCCACTCATCGCGCGAACAGATTGCATCCATCGAATTCCAGAATTCTGTGGTGATCCCTGAATACGAGGGGTTCTTCAGCATGCGGACCCGCTTACCATGTTTGATCTCCCATGCGATTTCGCATCCGAACTGAAAGTTATAGCGCTTGTCATCGATTGACCATGATTTATTGGTCTCCATGTAAATGCCGTCGTCGGTTGAGGCGATCAGTTGCTCGAGAGTAAGAGGCTTATCTCCCGGCAGAATGCTGACGTTTGTCATTCGGATCATGGGCAAGCGATTCCAGCCTTCCGCGCGTGAGGTCCCACCAGATCGGCTCGCGCCGATGGTATGCGCGGTCTCGCGCGAACTTAGATATCCGGTGAAACGTCCCTTTGTGATGATCGGCGTCGCCTGCGCGGCCACACCTTCGTCATCGTAGGCGAATGTTCCGAGGCCGGGACCGTGCTCCTGGCGCGCGTCGGCAACGACGTTGACGAGTTCGCTGCCGTAACGCAACTGGCCGAGCTTTTCCAAAGTCAGAAAGGAGGTTCCGGCGAAGTTCGCTTCCATCCCCAGCACGCGATCCAGTTCGATGGGATGTCCCACCGATTCGTGAATTTGCAAGCCTAACTGCGAGCCGTCAAGAATGACGGTGCGCGGTCCCTGAGGACACTGGTCGGCACTGTGCAACGCAACCGCTTCATCTCCGATGCGACGGGCGTTTTCTAGGAGCTTCATTTCGTTAATCAGTTCGAAACCGCGATTTTGCCACTGCCCGCCAAACGAGTTTGGATACGATCGCTTTTGAATTTCAGAACCGGCAAAGGCGTACGCTGTGAAGCCTGCGCCTGTAGTGTATTTCGTCTGGTGAATGTCCGATCCCTCGGAAGAGAGAAACCATGACTCTTCGCGTTGAAAGTTCATTCCCGTCTCAGCCAGAGTGACACCCGGGTTGACGCGGATCTCTGCATCAATCTTCAAGAGAAGCGAAAGGTTGTGCTCGACCGACGTCGTGAAGGGATCGATTTCGTACGGCGAAGTCCATTCCGCTACGGCCGCGGGCTCTGGAGCGAGACGCACGTTTTCTTTCTTTACCTGAGCCGAGGCCTTGGCAATTTCGATCGCGCGATGCGCGGTTGCCTGAACAGCGGCGTGGCCCAGATCCGCGGTGGCGGCGAATCCCCATGCGCCATCGACTAGTACGCGAACGGCGATGCCCAATGATTCAGCTTCCGAGGCATGACCGACCATCCCATTTTTTGTGGTGAGCGCGCGGGACCGGATGAAAACGGCGCGAGCGTCCGCATAGGTCACTTCACGCACAGAAGCGGCATCCAGCGCGATTTTAGCGATGGCTTTCATTGCTGCACTAAAACTACCACGCGCGATTGTGAATTGGAGATGCTGGAGTAGCGGAGCAGTTTGCTAGTGCAAGCCTGGCGCCGCCGCGGCTAGCGACATTTTTTTGCGCGCCATATCGACCGTGAATCGGCCCGCTTGAAGATGATCGCCATTCGCTTCATCCGGATCTGAATTCGTCTCGTCAGTAATCGGGTCGGTCCAGAGGCTGCTTACCTCAACCTTGGTCGGAGCTGCCTCCGCGACTTTGGTTGGTATGCGCTGCTTCTTGTCGACGTAGGCCTTGATTACCTGAGTGGCGAGACGCGCCGCCAGCTTACCGTGTTCTCCACCTTCAAAAAGCACGCACACGACGATGTCCGGGTTGCGCCGCGGGGTAAAACCAACGAACCATCCGTTCTGGGCAAAGTCGGCATTGTTCTGGTGCTTCGCTCGCATGGCGAGAGAAACGATCTGTGCCGAACCGGTCTTGCCGGCAATATCGACGCCCGGCACGTGCGCCGAAGGAGCGGTGCCTTCAGGCAAGAGCACCCGGCTCATCGCGTCCGTCACTGTGTTCCATCCCGAGGCATCTACCGGAATACTTTTGACCTCAGAGTAATTTGTCGTTTGCACGTAACCAGAGGGCAAGTTCGTGGGATTGATCACGTGCGGTACGACCATGCGACCTTGCATGGAGATGGCGCTGATGGCGCGCATCAACTGAATCGGGGTGATCGCGATCGCGCCCTGACCGATGCCCACGGAAATCGTTTCGCCGGCAAACCATTTCTGCTTGAAGTTGCGAATCTTCCATTCTTCCGACGGCATCACGCCGGCGACTTCGTTGGGTAGATCGACGCCGGTTTTTTGTCCCAAGCCAAACGCGGTGGCATATTTCGCGATGCGGTCGATGCCCAGTTTTTCAGCAAGCGTGTAGAAGAACACGTCGCACGACTGGTAAATTGCTTTCGTCAGATCGACTGCACCGTGGCCAGTTTTTACCCAGCATCCGAAGCGTCGTCCATAGAACATCGCTCCGCCGCTGCAATTAACATTCAGATTCTGCGCAATCCCTTCCTGCCAGCCTGCAATCGCCATCAGTATCTTGAACGTCGAACCCGGCGCCAGTTGCGCTTGAATCGCCTTATTGAGAAGGGGCTTGTCGGGATCGGTAATGAGCTTATTCCACTCATTTCGCGATATTTTCATTCTGAAATCGTTGGGATCAAACGTTGGCCGGCTCACCATGGCAAGAATTTCGCCCGAGTGCGGATCCATCGCGATGATCGCGCCGTTCTTGCCTTCGATCGCCTGCTCGGCAGCAATCTGCAAATCGATATCGACCGTGAGCTTGAGCTGCTTGCCGGGCTCGGCGGGAGTTTCGTCGAGGCGGCTGACTTCCCTTCCCTTACTGTTAACGATGGCGCGTCGCGATCCGTTTTTGCCCATCAAGAGGGCGTTGTACTGTTTCTCCACTCCGCTCACTCCAACCACGTCGCCTGGGTTATAGAGTTCGAATTGCGGCTGGTTCAACATGTCTTCCGTAACTTCGCCAACGTAGCCGACGAGGTGGGCCATGAATCCATTGCGCGGATACAGACGCCGATGCGCCATGATGGTTTCAAGTTCCGGCAACTCGTTCTTATGAGCTTCGATAAACGAGAGTTCGTCGGGAGTAATGTCTTCTTTCAGGAAAATCGGCTGATATTGCGGCATGGAAGCAAAGCGGCGAATGCGCAGCCGTACTTCATCGGGGTTGAGGTGAAGTCCCTTGGCAATTGTTTCTGCATCAGAATTTAAATCGCGCGCTGAATCCCGCAACAGAAGTGCCGAAAAAGAAGGGTAGTTATCGACGATCACGCGGCCTTCGCGATCTAAAATCTTGCCGCGCGGGGCGAGAATCGGCACATTCCGAACGCGGTTCTTTTCCGCCAACAAAGCGTACTCATCGCTGTGCATCACTTGCAGGCGCCACAATCCGTATGCAAGCAATAAAAAAATGAACAGCACGATGTACTGCACGGCGGTGAGGCGAACTGGGGAGACTTTTTCTTCGTGGCCGAACATTATTCTCGGTTCGTGTCATCCAATCATTAAGGCTGGATGGCAAGGCGCTCCCGGCTGAGAAAATGATTTCCAGCAAAGCGCGATGGGTTATGTCGAGATCCGAATCTGAGGTCTATTCTAACTCGCCACGGGTGCGCCCGAGATACACGGAGAAAACCAAAGTTTGGCGGGTAAAACAGGCCACTGTGGTAACTGAGCCGAAACGTCCGGTAGTTCATGATCTATCGAGAATTGAACTCTCTCTCGGTCCAACGCAATAATTAAAGAAGTTGAAGTGCAACATCAGCGCCCGATAGTTGCCTTTGGAAACTCCAATGCGGATTCGTAGCTTCGTCATCGCTTACATTCTGGTGGTTGCGATCTTGCTATTTGCCGATCGCCGGCCGAGTCCCGTTTCGCAGACTCACTATTCGCACGTCGTCGATCTGACGGATGGCCCGAGCGCAGTGACGGCTCGAAACATGACGGGTTCGAAGACTCGCATCATTGCTCCCGCTGCGCTAATCCCCGGAACATGGACAGCTGGGCAGATTCCGCCGGAACGTCTCGTTGCTCCTCTGGTTATCATGGATCTGGATACCAAATCTTCGTCAGGCGCACAGATTTCGCTCGACGACATCGCCGCATGGGAAACAGTGCATGGCATGATCGCTCCTGGGTCGCTCATCGCGATTCGGGAATCCGACGCAGCAAACGCAGTCGCACGGCCTGCGACCGCGCCACTTCCGATCGATCACGACGCGGCTCAGTTTTTGATCGCTGCCCGTTCGACGATTGGTTTTGCCACCGAAACTCCGGTTGACTTGAAGAGCGATCGCGAACTCGCACGGCAGTTGGCGCTGCATGGCAATTATGTAGTGGAAGCGGCTTCACGCTTCACCAAGCTGCCGGAAACCGGCTCTCTTGTGATCGTGGCTCCGGCGAAGAACGTGAAACCGGGTCAGGCCCAGGTCCGAATTCTCGCCATGGTGCGCTAGCGCCGTCGCGTCCGGCTGCTCATTCTCCAGTTGAATTAGTTCTGCCCGCCAAACTCATCCCATTGAACTATTCCTGCACCGCAACCGATCTCTTACACATCTATCCAGCGGAGGTATTCATGGCTGACCCGAGATATCCGATTGGCAAGTTTTCTTATAGCGGACCTCCAACGGCGGAGGAAAGAAAGAAGTATCTGGACGACATCGAGCAAACTCCGGCGCGCTTTCGCGAGGCGCTCTCCGGCCTCTCCGAAGAACAACTGAACACTCCTTACCGCGACGGTGGTTGGACGCTTCGCCAATTGGCGCATCACCTCCCCGACAGCCACATGAACGCGTACGTCCGATTCAAGCTGGCGCTTACCGAAGAAGAACCGACGATCAAGCCTTACATGGAGAATCTGTGGGCTGAGTTGCCGGAGGCGAAGGGCGCTCCTATCAAAGTTTCACTCGCCCTGCTTGACGCTCTCCACCGGCGATGGATGATGATGCTGCGGCCATTCGGGGATAGGGACTGGAAACGGACTTTTCGCCATCCGGAAATGGGAGCAATGTCATTGGAGAAAACAGTGGCGCTCTACTCGTGGCACGGACGGCATCATGTGGCGCACGTCACGAGCCTGCGAGAGAAGATGGGATGGTAGAGAAGCAGTTTTTAGCTGCTAGCATCTAGCTTTCTATCGGGCGGGCTTCAGTTGACAATCAACTTCAATTTTCACGCACGCGGCGGGAGACGCGGCTAGCCGCGTCTCTACGGGCATTTGTTTTGGCTAAAGGCTAATGGCTAACAGCTCTTTACGGTACATTTGCCTTCCATGCTAGATAACTTGCCGACTCACGAATCAGGGCTATCGCTTTCTCTGGAAAATGATGTGGACGCGAATCGGGACGCGGAGCCAGTTCTACTTTGACGCCTTCGTGCTCGAGCAAGGCGCGGATGCGGAAAACGTGGTAAGCGTCGCTGACGGCGATGCAACTTCGCATCCCGTTGGCACGCATGATATTGGCCACGCGCTTTGCCGATTGCGCCGTGTCTGAACCCTGCGTCTCCGCGATCAGAGCCTGCTCTGGAATACCGCGATGCAAAAGATAGTCTTTGCCGACGCCGCCTTCGGTGAAGTCCGGGTCTTGCGCTGCTCCTCCGGTGGTAACGACGATGGGTGCCAGTCCGGTTTTATAAAGTTCGAATCCGTGATCAAGTCGCGCGCGATAAACGGGGGAAGGTCGTCCCGCATATTGAGCAGCTCCAAACACAGCAATTACGTCAGCGCTATTCGCGGGCGTTTCGCCGGCCGCATGAACGATCTGTATTGAGGTGACCAGGAAGAAAACGATTAAGGCCCCAAGGACAATCCCCAAGAGCAAAGCCCAAGGGAGCATCCATAATTTTCTTTGAGGGGCAGAAGGATTGGCGTTTTCAACCATGTCGTTATCGGTGAACGCTTGCCCAGATCAAATCTTTCGCAAAGGTGTGGCAATTCCTACGATAGAGCTTCCACGATCTCACTGGTCGGGATCGCGCCCTCGCGCAGAATCTGCCAACTCCCATCTTGCTTGAAGTGAACGATGGTTGACGAGATCGCACGCGGAGACTTGCCTCCGTCAACGATCAGCGAGACGCGGCCTTGCATTTGGCCTTCAACTTCTTCCGCAGTGGTACATTCCGTCGCACCGCTCAGATTGGCTGAGGTCGCAGTGATAGGAATTTTTGCAGCGCGAACTACAGCTAAAGGAATCTCGGCTGCAGGAACTCGCAGAGCAACATTTCCCGTGTTGGCTGTGACTTTGAGCGGGAGGTGCGAGGCGGCGGGGACAATCATGGTGAGTGGTCCGGGCCAGAAGCGGCGAGCGAGCAGATGAAAGTCTCCAGGCAGCGGTTTGGCGAACTCTTCCGCCTGATCCACGTTCTCGATCAATAACGAAAGCGGCTTGTGACGGAGACGCGATTTGATTTCGTAAACTTTTTCGACAGCGCGCAGGTTAAAAGGATCTGCCGCCAAGCCATAAAACGTGTCTGTGGGCATTCCCAAAACCTGGCCGGCCTGTATCTGCTCGGCGGCGTATTTGATCAGCGATGCTTCGGGGGTTACCGCATGAACCTTGAGAATTTCCGCGCGCACTCTAGTCCTTCCTGGTGGCCGACGCGAATATCATCGGCCTAGACATTGTAGCTGCCAGCACTGTGGGCATTAGCATTGTGAGTATAAACAATGAAATGTACCATACCACGAGCCCCGCTCGAAGCCTGGCAGGTTGCCGGCACGAAAGGCGCGACGGCCACGTACCTGGCACTCATGACCCACAATTCAGACCGTTTGCGCCCGCTGGCAGGCCGCCACAACCAACGGCTCAAAGAGCTGCGACTCGCATTCAAACGGGCCGAACTCACCAATCGAGGTGAATGCGCGCTGGAGGGCACCAAGCTTATTGAGGAAGCGCTCCGTAGTGGCTTGCAACTTGAAAGCGCATTTTTCAGTGAGTCGGCGAGACCTTTGGCTGAAAAGCTGTTAAACCAGATTGCGCAGCGCACGGAGACAGTCGTCTTGCCCGATTCTCTCTTTAAGTCGATCGTGCCGAGCGAAACTCCGCAGGGAGTTGCCGCACTGGTGAAATTGCCGGAATTTTCCGCCGAACAAATGATTGATCGCAGCAAGAACGGCCCTTTGGTCGTGGCCTCAGGACTTCAAGACCCGGGAAATCTCGGAACCATTTTTCGCTCGGCGGAGGCGTTTGGTGGGGCTGGAGTGTTTCTCACCGAAGGAACAGTCAGTCCCTACAATTGGAAGGTTCTACGTGGGTCGTCCGGGTCGATCTTCCGCCTACCCCTGCTGCAGATCAAGTCAGCCGCGCTGGTCTCGTTGTTGAAGACACACGGCGTTACGTTAGTGGCGACGTCTTCGCACCATGGGACTTCGCTTTCAAAGTTTCCCTGGAAGCTTCCCCTCGCCATTTTCATTGGCAACGAGGGCGCTGGACTTCCTCGTGAGCTGTCCCGTCAGATGGATGAGCACGTCTCGATTCCGCAATCAAGCCAGGTGGAATCCTTGAACGCCGGAGTGGCCGCCAGCATCGTGCTTTATGAAGCAACGAGAGATCGAACGTAGAGACGGGGCTTGCCCCGTCTCCCGCGTTCGCCCATCACCATCGTTCGTGACGGGAGACGCGGCTAGCCGCGTCTCTACAGTTGAAGTTCACTAATCCCGCAATCTGATGCGTTCTGTGTTGAAATAAATCTGTGAGCTTGTTTTCTGCGGTCCCGAACGATGATCTCGCTCAGGCCGGGCCTCGCCCCCTGGCCGATCGCATGCGACCGCGCACTCTCGATGAATTTGTCGGGCAAGAGCACCTGGTTGGACCGGGCAAACCGCTTCGAGTTCAGATCGAGAGAGACGATCCAACTTCGATGATCTTCTGGGGTCCTCCCGGCACGGGCAAAACTACTTTGGCGAAAATTATTGCTCGGATGACCAAAGCAGACTTCATCGAATTCTCCGCCGTGCTGGCTGGAATCAAAGAAATCAAGCAGGTCATGAGCGATGCCGATCGTGCGCGACAGTATGGCACTAGAACCATCGTGTTTGTCGACGAAATTCATCGCTTCAACAAAGCGCAGCAGGACGCCTTTCTTCCGCACGTCGAGAAAGGAAGCATTCGCCTGATCGGTGCAACCACGGAGAATCCATCGTTCGAAATCAATGGCGCGCTTTTGTCTCGCTGCCGCGTCTACGTGCTCAAACCTCTGGCCGAAGACCAGATCGTCTCCATCTTGCGCCGTGCGTTAATCGATAGCGATCGCGGTCTCGGCAAAATGCGGCTGGAAGCTTCCGACGATGCGCTTCGCAAAATCGCCTCTTATTCAAGCGGGGATGGCCGCAGCGCTTACAACGTGCTGGAAGTCGCATCTTCGCTGGCGGTAGATTCTCGGCAATCTTCAACCGCAACGACGTCTTCGGCTGCGGCTGTAGAAATTACCGAAGCTACGGTACAAGAAGCGGTGCAGAAAAGAATTCTGCTGTACGACAAGAATGGCGAAGAACACTACAACATCATTTCGGCGCTGCACAAGTCAGTGCGCAACAGCGATCCAGATGCTGCTCTCTACTGGCTAGCCCGCATGCTTGAGGCGGGAGAGGATCCGCTTTACATTGCCCGTCGGGTGGTCCGCATGGCAGTTGAAGACATCGGACTTGCCGAGCCGAACGCGCTTGCCCTTTGCATGGCTGCCCGGGATGCGGTCCACTTCATCGGAATGCCTGAAGGAAATCTGGCGCTCGCTCAGGCCGTCGTCTATCTGTCGGTCGCGCCAAAATCGAACGCGCTTTACACGGCATATGGCGCGGTGCAGCAGGATGTCGAACGGACGACTGCGGAACCTGTCCCGCTCCATCTCCGCAACGCGCCGACTGGGCTGATGAAGGGGCTTGGTTACGGGAAAAACTATCAATACGCACACGATAGCGAAGGCAAAGTCTCAGACATGCAGAGCCTTCCCGACAGTCTGCGGGACCGTGTGTATTACCGACCGACGAATGAGGGAGTGGAAAAGCGGATTCGCGAAAGGATGGAAGAAATAAAACGTCTGAGGCCAGGAACGAATGCAGCCTCGAGCGCAAAATCGAATCCTGAATCGTGACTGAGCTTTTTTTATGGCTGGACGACTCACGACCGCTACGGTCTACCGAAAACGCATTCGATGTTCCTTCAGGATGCATAGGTCCATGACCACGAAGATCCCGGCTTTTCGCGCTTTTTCCGCGGCACCCTCGTTGATGACGTCTTCTTGCAGCCACAGCGCGGAAATTTTTAGCTTGATCGTCTGATCCACAATTTCACCGACGTACTCCGATCGGCGGAAGACGTCGACCATATCAATCTTGCCGGCAACTTCCGCCGGAATGTCCACTAGCGAGGGATACGACTTTTCGCCGAGCGCCTCCGAAATCTGCGGATTCACAGGGATGATTTTGTATCCCTGCGACTGCATGTATGAAGACACTCCGTAGCTGGGCCGCATGGGGCTATCTGAGAGGCCAACGACTGCAATGGTTTTAGTTTTGGAGAGTATTTCGTGAATTGGATCGGATTGCTTCAACCTGGTTAACCCTTCTTTTCGACTTTCTGTTTAAACATTCGTAGCGCCGTCTTGCGAATCGTGTCTGAGACTTCTTTGTTGCCAGAGAGATTCTTGAGATCATGCACCAGCAGATTTTTCATCAGGCCGAGCGAAAGATCGAGCGGCGTGCGTGGGTTTTGCACCAGATTGCGCATGACGTTGTAATTCTTCGCAAACTTACGCCGCATAGGGATGGCGCGCAATACCGCCTCCAGCACGTTCTTCTGCAACGCAAATTTTTCGACTTCGCCGTCGGAAATTTTAGGGGAATCGAGAACTGCGATCGCCACCAGCTTGGTCGAGTCCCGAATCAAAATGCCCCGTTCTTCTTTGGTGCCGCGCATGGCGAGGGTAATTCGTCCTCGAATATCGAGCTTGGAGATTTTCTGTAATACGCTATCGCGCCTGTCGTTGGCGGGTGCGACCGCCTTGGCTCTGACTGCGGCAGCAGGAGTCGATTCAGTTGCCGGCTTCCCAGACTGAGCGGCGGTTTCGGCGGGATTGAGTGCCGAGTATGCGGGCTCCGCGGTCGATACGACGTCAGCTGGAGTCGCGGTCTCATCGAGAGACATGCCGATCGGCTTAAAAGGCTTGTCTTGTTCCGCCAGGATTTCGGCTGCGTTCTCTTCCATGAATTTGGCAACCGCTCCCTCAACGAGCTCGTCGTCTTCGACGGCCTGCGGCGCTTCGGGAGCAGCGACCGAAGCAGACTCCAAGGCTTGAAGCTTTTTTCCAACATCGGCCAGTTCGTTCGGACGCATGCCGGGGTTCGACTGCAAAGCCTGCAGAAGTCTTGGAGAAGTTGCGACTCTTGTGCTCGCCAGCAACCCCTCAATAACCGGCCGCGACCCTGAGACGGCGAGCGCATCGAGCGACTCCTCTTGGACTGAAGGGTTCTCGGCCAGCTGCGGAAGAAGGTCAATGCGTAAGTTTTGAAGCGAGGTGAGGTAAGCCAGCACGTCTGCGCTGGTGGCGGGATTCGCCGCAACCGTTCGGCTCGACTTCTCGTCCCACCCCGCCAGAGTCAGCCGCGACTGCTCGCCAAATAATTTGTGATGAACGGCGAGATAAACGAGAATTTCAACCATCTCGTCAGCAGGCACAGCCAAGGCACCCCGCGCCGCCGACTGCATCAGGTTCGACGGAACCTGTGAAGTTCGGATCAGCTCAAGCATTTGGGCCATTCGTTGTCTCTCCGTGAACTACAAACTCTTCTTCGCGAGCGGATTGCACGCGATCCGAAACGTTAAGCTTCGACATGAAGCGCTAGACTTCGTCTACGTCTATGCCTTCTTCTCATCGCGTCGCATCCGCAGGTAGGCTTGCATCAAGGGGCGCAGATCGCCATCGAGCACACGGTCGACATCGCCAATTTCGGTTTTAGTTCGATGATCCTTGATCATTCGATAGGGCTGTAGCACGTAGGAGCGTATCTGCGAGCCGAAATCGATATCCAATTTCGAATCTTCAATCTTTTTAGTGACCTCGCGTTTCTTCTCAAGTTCGAATTCATAAATTTTCGACCGCAGCATGCTCATCGCTTTATCTTTATTCTTATGCTGCGAGCGCTCATTCTGGCATGCCGCCACGAGCCCAGTGGGTATATGGGTAATGCGCACGGCTGAGTCAGTGGTGTTTACGTGCTGCCCGCCTTTACCGCTGGAGCGGTAAGTGTCGATGCGAATGTCGTCCGGCTTGATGTTGACTTCGATACTGTCGTCAATCTCGGGCGAAACGTAGACGCTGGCGAACGAAGTGTGGCGGCGCTTCGCCTGATCGAACGGCGAGATTCGCACCAACCGATGAACCCCGATTTCGCTGCTCAGATATCCGAAAGCGTATTGTCCGATCACCGAAAAAGTTGCGGACTTAATGCCCGCTTCTTCGCCGGGTTGGTAGTCATACATTTCGGTTTTGAAAGCCTGGCGCTCCGCCCATCGCAAATACATGCGCATCAGCATCTCAGCCCAGTCCTGCGACTCTGTGCCACCCGCGCCGGGATGGATGGTCATGATGGCGTTGAGGCTGTCGTTGTCGCCTGACAACAATGTTTCGGTCTCGACGCGGTCCACTAGGTCGCGCAGAGAATCCAAATCGCGTTGTAGATCAGCCGTGACGTTTTCGCCTTCGCCAGCGAGGTCAAAATAGGCGGCGATATCCTCGGTCCTACGAGCCAGGTCGCCTTCGAGCGAGAGCAAGCTATCGAGACGCTTGCGTTCGCGCATCACCTGTTGGGATTTTTCGGGATTCGACCAGAGATTTGGATCTGTGGCCTGTTTCTCTATTTCGTCGAACTGCTGCCGCAACTTGTCGCCGTCAAAGATACTCCCGCAGGTCGTGGACCTTGGTCTTCAACGTTGCGTATTGATGTTCAAGTTCATCCAGCATTTTCGTGCCTCGGAGTCAGCCGATTTGAGGGCCGACTTTCAGTTTGCATCAACAACGGCACGAGCAGCGCGCCTGTAGAAATTATCGCACACAGGTAAGCGAACCAATCTCCGTGACGCGAGTAGAAAGTGGTCCCCGAAATAAGGGCGTACGGAGCAGCGAGCGCTGTGCGGATTTTTCGCGGCGATGACGCGATGATGCGTCCGTTTGGATCGATCGAGGCAGTCATGCCTGTGTTCGTTGCCGACAAGAGCCAGCGGTTATTTTCAATGGCACGCATGCGTGTTTGCTGAAGGTGCTGACTCCAGGCTCCGCTGTCGCCGTACCATCCATCGTTCGAGATGTTGACTAAAACTTGTGCACCCTGTTTAGGACCTTGCCGGACTTCGTCGGGGAAAATGGATTCATAGCAGATAAACATTCCGAACCGTTCGCCACCGGCGTCGAGCGGAGCGCGCGAGATGCCGCGCTGAAATTCGCCCACCTCTTTCGTCAACCCACCGGCAAAAGAAAACAGCTGCGGAAAGGGCAGATACTCACCGAAAGGTACGAGATGTATTTTGTCGTAACGCGCAACCCACTCGCCCTGCGGGTTGACGAGAGCCGCGGAATTGAAAATCTGGGAAGCTTGGGTGCCGATGCTCTCGGCACCGCCTGAAGCCGAATTCGTTGACGTTGACGTTGTCTCTGACTTGGTCATCGGCATTGTCATTGTCATTGTCATTGCGCCAGCCGGCTTGATACCAATTGCGCCCGCGACAATCCAACTTTGCGACTGCCTTGCCAGGTCGCTCACCGCATCACGAAAAATTTGGTCGTTAGTATAGAAAGGAGACGGCGATTCTGGCCAGACAATTAAATCGTAGTTTCGATCGCCTTTCTGGCCGACCGGCACACCGGCGTGGGCAGGGGCAACTTGCTCCGGTGGATGGAGACTTACCTCGGTCAAGTCTCGAAGGGTCTCTTGAAAATAGTCTTTGGTCCACGACGCGCCTTCAAGGATTGGAACGTTCGGTTGCACCAGGAGTGCAACGCGATCAGCGACCGAGGCAGGCGGAGCCAACAACTGCCCAGCTTGCAAAATTACAGCCGCACCGCAAGCTGCCGCCAATAACAATTTACGGCGACCTCTAGGGGCAAGAAAGGCTGCGGCAAAAGCGCTGTTCACCAGCAAAATCTCAAACGATAGCCCGTAAACGCCGACCAGAGTGGCAACTCGCGTAAGAGCAAAATTGCTGGTCTGGGAATATCCAAGCAATTCCCAGGGAAACGCGGTGATGCGGGTGCGGGCAAGTTCTACCGCGACCCAAAGAAACGGAGCAGCGGCGAGAGCACGACCGTTCGAAGCAACCGTTTCACTTACCTTCGATGTGGATACCTTCGAATTTCGCAACCTGTCTGCGGCGACCCAAGCCAGCAGCATGCCGAAGAACCCGTGGTACAGGCCGACGTACATACAGAACAGAACCTGGGCAAGCGCCGCTGCCGGAATTGGCAAATTGCCGTAGCGGTGCATGGTGTCGAAGATCCAGTAACAGGTGCCGGCAAACCAGAGGATCCCGCAAACGTAGCCCAGCAGAAATCCCTGCCACGGGGTGGCGGGCAGCCAGCGGGTTTGCCCTTCAAGCTGCAGTGTTTCGGGAACTCGCGCCTGCAGAATGGCGACCAGCATGGGCGCGACGGCAATCCACGAAAGAAAATACAGATTTAAGAGAGGAAAAATGACGATCTGGAGGGCTGCTGATATTATGAGCAGACGCCAAGCATGTGGAGAGATTCGTCGCACAGGCCAGCATAGCAAAATTGTTTCGCGCTTTTGATGACGCGTCCGGCTCTTGCCTTTAGCTAATCATATGGGTCACATCCTGTTAATTATTTTGGCTCGATTTCTTGAAGGCCTCTTTGTGGTCGGCTCTATCGGTTCGTTCATCGTGCTCGTTCTGAGCGGAGTGGAAGATATAAAAACTCTTTTCGGCGGGGAGGAAGAGCACCACCCCTAGACCATGGCATCGTTCCCCCCATCGTCCCCCGCAAATCGCGTTCGCATTGTCGTCGCCACGTCGGTGATGCTGACGTTCATCTCCTACTGGCGTGCCGCAGCGATCGTCCTGAACGATCTTGCTTCGTCGGCCTTCTACGCCTGTGGAATCGCGGAGCAGGCGGTTGGTAAATCTGCGCCATGGTTCATCGTCGGGGTGATGCTCTTTTCGTTCGCTGTGCGCGCGGTCTACGTCGAGAGCTGCTCGATGTTCGTGCGTGGCGGAGTGTATCGAGTCGTAAAAGAGGCATTAGGCGGAACGCTCGCCAAGCTCAGCGTGTCGGCCTTGATGTTCGACTACATTCTTACCGGGCCAATTTCCGGTGTATCGGCGGGACAGTACATCGTCGGTCTGATCAATGAGACGCTCATCGCCGCTGACAAGAATGGCTGGATCCCCGGCGCTATTCAAAACCTTTTCCGCGGAGCTCCTCACCTCAACGTCAATCTCACATCCGTTATTTTTGCGCTGATTGTCACCGTTTATTACTGGTGGGAAAACACCAAGGGCATTCACGAGTCGAGCGAAAAAGCGCTGCGAGTGATGCAGATCACTACCGTGATGGTGGTGATTCTGCTCGTCTGGTCCGCTATTACCGTAGTGAAGTCGGGATATAACCCCGTTCCGCTACCGACCCCAGCAAACCTTCACTTTTCCAACGAGTCTCTGGGTTTTCTGCGCCATTCCTTCCCCGATCAAACTCTGACACGCATGTTCGGGCTGTTGGGGATTCTGATGGCCTTCGGCCACTCCGTCTTGGCTATGAGCGGCGAAGAATCGCTCGCTCAGGTCAACCGCGAACTGGCCCATCCGAAGCTCAAGAATTTGAAGAAAGCGGCGATTGTTATCGCCATCTACAGCTTCATTTTTACCGGACTGTCCTCTTTGCTTTCCGTAATGCTGATTCCGGACGCGGTTCGGGTCCCCATATACAAAGACAACCTTATTTCCGGCCTCGCCATGTACATGTGGGGCCCGCTCATTCTTCGTCTTATCTTCCGCGCGTTTGTCGTGGTCGTCGGCTTCCTCATTCTTTCGGGTGCGGTAAATACCGCCATTATCGGTTCAAACGGCGTACTGAACCGTGTGTCGGAAGATGGAGTATTAGCGGACTGGTTCCGCTTCCCGCACCGCAAATATGGAACAAGCTCTCGAATCATCAATCTAGTCGTCGGATTGCAGATTTTAACGATTCTTGCGAGCCGCGGCGACGTCTACGTGCTCGGCGAAGCCTACGCTTTTGGCGTCATTTGGAGCTTTACTTTCAATAGCCTCTCCATGCTGGTGTTGCGCTTTAAGTACAAGGGTGAGCGCGGGTGGAAGGTGCCTCCCAACGTCACGATTGCGGGATTCGAAGTACCGATCGGCTTGCTCTCGGTGTTTTTCGTTCTCCTGGCAACCGCACTGGTAAACCTTGCCACCAAGTCGGTCGCGACGGTGGCCGGAGTTTCCTTTTCCGTCGTGTTCTTCATCATATTTACGGTTTCCGAACACGCCAACCGCAAAAAGTACGCTCTCGCAAAACAGCAGATGAAAGATCACTTTCAATTGCTTCAGAGCGATACGGTGCAGCGCGAATCGCTTGGAATTCGGCCAGGAAACATCCTGGTTCCGGTGCGCGACTACAACACGCTCAACCACTTGAAGTGGGTGCTCGACCAGACCAACATCAAAGATCAGGACGTCGTCGTAATGACCGCCCGCATCACGCAGTTTGGAGCGGCAGCCTACGACCTCTCTACGGAACAGGTTTTCAGCGATTACGAACAGACACTGTTTACGCGTGCCGTGTCGGTGGCGGAAAGCTTTGGAAAGAAAATTTCCCTCTTAGTGGTGCCGGCGAAAGATCCTTGGTCGGCGGTCGCTCAAACGGCTCACAATCTTGATTCTTCCGCGGTGGTGGCAGGTCTTTCCAGCAAGATGACTACGACCGAGCAGGCCTTTGTCCTCGGCTCAGCTTGGGAAGCGATTCCGGAGCCCAAGCGACAATTCGTGCTTCAGATCGTTCAGCCGAACGGCGCGGTAGATACTTTCCGGATCGGACCGCACACTCCGACCATGAAGAACGAGGATGTCGTCCTCTTGCATCGACTCTGGCTGAACGTGACTCGCGAGCCAGGTCTGGAGAAGATTCACCACCACGACATTTTGACCGAAGCCCTGACTCGATTTGCGCGAGACTTTACAGCGCGGGATCATGAAGACATCGTGCGGGCTTTGCAGCGACATCGCGATGACGCTCCTGCGCCAACTCGCCGGATAGCCGATCAGATTCAGACCGTGCAGCCTCCGCGCCCAACCGATGGCGGAGCTACGCATTCCGACTAGGTCAACCCTGACGAGCTCGCCATGGGACCGATTGACACTCTCCCTGTTGCGAGTACCTGTGGATAATCGTCCTAACTACAGTATCGCCAGCATTGTTCGGTCCTCGTTTGATTCGTTACCTTCGTTGTGCGGGTTGATATGCGAATTGATCGCGCTTTCGAAGTTCCGAATGAAGTTCCGGATTACGACGAGTATGCGACCCCCGCAGCGCGCAAAGCGCGCCGTCGCCTCGAGAAAAGACCCACACTGCTCTGGGTAGACGATTCGTCTACCCTCCTCGATCTCTATCAAACGGTTTATCAATCCCTAGGTTTTGAGGTCCTAGCAACGTCATCGGTTGAAGAGGCAGTCAGTTTCCTTAACCGAGCCGACGTCGTAGTTTTGGACTACGACATGCCAGACATGAACGGGGCCGCACTCGCCTCTTTACTCAAGACAATCGACGATTCGAAGCCGATCATCTTGCATTCTGGTAACGCCTCAATCACCCCAGTGGCGCATACATGGGTGGACGCAATTTGCTTCAAAGGAGCTCCGCGCGAAGAGTTGCTCGCTATGATATCGAGGCTCTGCGAAGATCGGGCCATCGAGGAGCTTGAGATTTTTCAAGCGGCCATGCCCCCGACAAATCGAAGCGAGACGCAGCTGGAATTGCTGCAATTACCGTGCCCTGATTTTGCAAATGGCTCGAATCATTAAGGATATGAGTCCTATGAAAAAATTCTTCGCCGCCAGCCTCTGTGCAGGACTGATGGGAATAGCAGCTTGGGCGGAGAGCCCGACACGATCCTCGGATATGGTTGTAGGAGAGAAGAAACTCAAGGGATGCCTGGTGTCACAGGGCGGAAAGTTCTTGCTCCAGGAGAGGAAAGGCAAGTTGACCACCCTCAGCGGATCGCAAGATTTGGGTACTCAGGTTGGGCACACTGTTATGGCGCATGGCGCCTTTTCCCAATCACCCTCTCCAAGTAGCGGTCGGGCGGCGGGACTCTCAACCTTTGTAGTGACCAAGCTCGATTCGGTTTCGGACTTTTGCGGAAACGATCGCAACAAAATTGCTCAGCAGACCTTCGACAGTTCAGGAAAGCCAAGCCCTAACCACCTTAGATAGGGATACTTCTAACGGCGCCTCCACGCCATCTTCCGTACTATCTCCACCCTGCTGAAGATATCCCGTCAACTTAGGCGATCCACCTGATAGAAAATGTCATCGCTGGCACCTAAAGTCTCTCTAAGGTCAAGGCAGGAAGGCGATACGGTATGGGATTTTTGCCGTTTCTCCTGTTTCAGGCTCGTTCGAAGCGGAACGGCGTCAGACGAGTCAAGTATCCCTTCCTCCAAGCCTGCTCTTCATAACAGCTCATAACTCTCATAAAAAAAACGGCGAAGGAATTAAACCTCCTTCGCCGTTGCGTTTGCAGCGATTCCGTTCCTATTGTGGAGGACGACGATTGGGCTCAGTTTGCTCACGTGGTGCACTTTTCGGTTCCGTCCGCGGAGCGCTCCTTTGCTGCATCTGCTGTTGCTGCTGCTGATGCTTTGATTGCATCTCTTGCGTCTGCTGCTGGTGGCGCTGCTCCATCTGCTGCTTTGACTGTTCGTTATTCTGCTTGGACATTCTTTGATCTTCTTTTTCTTGCTGCTGAGCGACCTTTTGCCGCTCTTTCTGTTGGTCCTTGTACATCTTGTCCTGCTCTTTTTGATACTTTTTGTCAGAGCTATCACTTGAAGACTGTCGCTCGTAGGGAGGCATCTCGCGGACATGGTTATAAGAACCGCCGCCGCCGTTGTTTCCGCTCGCAGGGCGCGCGTTATTATCGGGCCGCGTGGAGTTTTCAGAGCGTCCCCCGCCTGAGTTTTCGTGCGACTGTCCGCCTCCGCGGTTTGGAGCCGGAGTGTAGTTGCCCCCGGCAGCCCGTGCTTGCACTGCGCCTTGCTCTTTATACCCGCCTGGTCGCGGCGTTGCCGCAACTTCGGGCTTACCTCTGTTTACAGAAGCTCTCTGCTGAGGATTTGAACGCGCTTCCTGCCTGTGCTGCATCTGTGCCGACACCGGCGGCACATGCCGTTCGCGGGCAGCCGATTCCTGTTGAGGCGTTGGACGGGCATTCAGGCCGCCCTGTCCGCCGTTGTAGCTCACGCGATTTTCTGATCGCTCTTCTACCCGGTTCTCGTAGACGTTGTGAATGACGGTGACGTTGATGTTGCTCACAGCCCGGTTGTAAAAGAATCGACCGTTATCCCACCGACCGCCTTCAAAGCCGTTGCCGAAGTAACCGAAGCCGTAATCGATCCCTCCATAAAAACCGACCATCGGACCCCAATATCCATCATAGAAGACATAGCGATCGCCACCCCAACCCCAGTAAGCGGGAGTCCACAGATATCCAACTTCGGGCGACTGAACCCAGGTGCCGGGCACCCAGTAATAGTCTTCAATATCAGAATCGAATGCCCAGTAACCTGGAGTCCAAAGATAGCCGTCGTCGGGGCAAAGCGGCTGCTCGTAAACTGGCAGTGGCGGCGGCGCGACGGTGATAAACAATCCAACCTGGCCGTAAGCGGCTGCCGACACGGCCAGACTAAAGATGGCGACGCTGAAAAGCATCGTACGAACCATACGAAGAGTCATTCAATTACCTGGACGCCTTCTCCCTCGTTTGCCCGGTAACGCTTTCTCACAGGCTTCGTGGCTAAGACGAAAAAACCGTTCAATTACTTATAACCCGGGTTGGGGAAGAACGATGCTCGACCCGGAGCTCGAACATCGTCTCTTCCAATTGTCGCAATTACCGCTTCACTTCAATTTGATTCAATACTTGTTGCACGTTAGGAACGCCGGCGGCGACTGTCTGCGCTTGTTTTCGTTCATCGGCCGTCGCCACACTACCTTTCAGAGTTAAGACCCCATTCTTTGCTCCAAAGTCGATGTGCTGCTTATTGAGGCGGTGTGCGATCAAAGCTGCTTTGTAATTCTTCTCGATCGCTCCATCAATGTCGGAAGCCATAGTCTTGGCATCTGACTCGGCCCCTACCGGCTGCACGCTGACCTCGTTGACAATGATTCGGTCGCCGGCGGCTCCTTTAGCGACTTTGGCTGCGGTCTGTTTGGCATCGTCGGAATGGACCGTGCCGCCCAATGTGATTGTGTTCTTGTCGCGATCCTCGTCGACGCTAACGTCCGTCAGTTCCGCCTGTTTGAGAGCGCCCTTCACATTATCTTTGTATGAAACGTTGTCCGCAGCTCGGTTCGTGCAGGCACCAAGGGTCAGCAGGATCGCGGCGCAGAAAACTAGAACGGTGGACTTCATGTGTATTGTTCCTCCTCTAAGGGCTTCAATTGCAATTTTTAAGCGCTCATGCAGCCAGAGTGGCCACACTGGCATTCGATTTCGGTCATGTCAGCAGCATCTTTGCAGCTGTCGCTACAATACCCGGACGACTCCACAGTGGAACATTGACAAGCAGGATGTTTGCATTTGCCTGTGTTTTCGGTGGTCATTAAAGAATCCTTTCTCCGTAACATCTCCTGAAGCTAATCATAAAATTTGTTCATTAGTGCCGACAGAAGGGTCGTCGGAACTGAAAAGTAAAGAAATCAGTAAAACACTGTAGGAACGGGGGCAAGGTCTCGCGGCAACTCGGCGCCGGACTAGCCGACAGCGCGGTTCGATGTCGCCTCACTTCGGGGATAAAGCAATGAACTGGCGTTCCTAGTCTGAATCAGTATGCTGCACGAGCCTAGAAGCCTATAAGGCAGCGTCGAGTTCTTTGACCTCCCGAGCGATTTGACGCGCAGGCTCCCTCGGGCTCGCTTGTTCGCAGGATCGGCCAGCCGAATTTCGCAGATCATGAGCTTGGCCAAGCTCAAGCACGGCTTGCCTCAGCGAAGTCGCGATCACGTCGGAACATCCCGTGCCAACCCTTTCTTCCGCTTTAGCGGCACCGCCCTCAAAATTCCACAGTCCAAGCATGATTCTCATCTGAGGGTGGCGTTGGCGAACTCGCTTGCAGACCGACCTGGCATGCCCAGCGGCGAAGGGTGGAAGGGCCGAAACAATGGTCACGTCGCAGGTGTCCGTGTCTATCTCTGTCAGCAAATTAGAACGGGGAGGGAGAACACGAACGTCGCATTCCAGCTGGCGCAGTATTTGCGCTAGCATCTGGCAAACCAATTCATCTGCTTCATCGCGGGCAGCGATACATACCACCCGAAGGCCCGAAACCTGCGCGTAGTCGAAGTCGATCTTTGCCGGCTCTAGTTTCTTCGAGTCGTCCTTCTCCGTCTTTATTAACGCCGATGGTTCCTCATCGACCGCAAATAATCTTTCTACTGTGACCGATGCTTCAAGATTCGGTTCCGCGATCTCAGGGCGATCCGAGTTGGTCTCCTCTTCGCCTTTTAACCGATCTTTTCTAACCGTGTCGAAGTAACGCTCCCCGACTTCATCGATCAATTCGCGGGTGGTCTGGCTTACAAAATCGGCGGTTCCAGAATCCAGAATGTTCAAGTGGCGATCCTGTTCGGCCATTGACAGTGCAGGAATCATGACGCTGTCGTAAAGATTCCCCAAAGGCTTTTCCTTCAGGTAACGTTCGGCGATGACGGTGGCTTCGTCCTGGTCGAGAGCAAGCAGGCGCTGATAGAAATGAGCTTCCGTCGCGAGCACTGGTTCATCTCCAAGAATGACTTCGAGAAAATTAAGCTGTGGGATATAACGCCCCATCAAAATCAGGCAAACCGTCAGAGGAGTCGAGAGAATCAAGCCTATCGGCCCCCACAAGGCCGCCCAGAAAACCGCGGCAACCAAAATGGCCAGGGAGGAGATCCCGGTGTGAGCGCCGTAGAGAAGAGGCTCGACCACGTTGGTGACGACGAGTTCGAGCACAAGAAATAGTCCGAAAACGAGAAATACTTCACGCCATCCAGAAAAGACTGCCATCGCCATCAGCGTCGGGAGCCCAGCGGCAATCGCAGTGCCGATGTAGGGGATGAAGCGGAGGAGCGAGGCAAGAACTCCCCACAAAAAAGGATGCGGAACGCCGATGAAAAATAATCCTCCCCCGAATAAGAGCCCGTATGTTCCATTGACCATGAACTGCAGGAACAGATACTTGCTTAACCGGGTCGAGGCATCGTCCAGAGCCTGGGTAACGATGGTTAGCTGACCGTGACCGATCAGGCGAATGACCCGGTTACGCAAATCTTCGCGTTTCATCAGCATGAAGATCGTAAAAACGATAACGATAGCGGTTGTTTCGAGAATGCCGGTGAGCGGTCCGAGAATCGTTCGCAAATACTCGGGCGTGTTCTGAGGAGGCTGTGCCACTTGGACCGGAACCGGAGCTGACCCTGTCTTCTTGGTGATTTTTTTGTCGTTGGCAGCCTCGGAAGCTGCGGTCAACTCTTTGCTGAGGTCACTGACCGTCTTGCTTGCATTCGAAAATCGGCTGCCGCGGCTCGCGCGCAGCGCTTGCATTTTGTTGTGAATATTCGACTGGTAATCGGGAAGTTGGTCGACGATGTTCATCAATTGACCGGTAAGCATCCAGCCGCCGATTGCGAGTAGCGACAGAGAAAGCACCGTAACAATGATGACCGAAGGAACACGTCCCAGCCGGCGACGCTCCAGCCATGACACCGCTGGAGAGAAAAGAAAGGATAAAACCACAGCCAGAGCCAATGGAATGAGGACCTGGCGGCCGAAGTACAAGCCTGCGATTACGACAACAATGGAAACAAGGGTCAGTAATCTGGAAGTGGGGGTGGCATTTGCGGGGCGAATCAGATTTGGGCGAGCAACAATGTCGACCTGCTGTCGTGCCGCTAAGGTGGCTATGGCTTCACTCGCCTTGGTTCCGATATCTTCCACAGCATTGTGAGAGCTTTTGCGGCATCGGTCAAGGCGCGTTTCTGGAGTTCCGCGGCACTGATGTGAATTGGAAGTTGACGCGGGCTCAGCTCTTTGCTCTTGCACAAGACCGCTAAAGAGTGATCAAAAATTCCTTGAAGGGTAGCGGAGGAGTTGGCGTCGGTAGCGGCAATTGCCTTGTTCATCATCTCGTTTTGCCTCGTTAGTACTCACGCATATTGCCAGCAGAGTACAACGCTCGCAATACAGTCATTCCCTGAAACGCCAGCATGAAAACGTTTTAGCATCAACAGAAAGACAATGCAGAAAAGAAAGGTAAAAAAAGAAGGTGACCTGATTTTCGCCAGGTCACCTGTGGATTTGGAGCTTCGCTGCTGAGCTAGGCGGCAGAGCGTTTGTGTCCAGAGCTCTTTCCCGTTTTCTTTGCAGCTTGACCAGGTTCCTGCGGAACCTCGATGTTCAGCTCTTCGGCGATCCCGTTGAGGAGCTCGTCAGCTTTCTTCTCTTCGTTCAGAGTCTGACCCAGAAGAGACGCTGCTTCGTCATCTCCAAGTCGGGTAGCGTAGGCTTTCACACAACCATAGCCGGCCATTTCGTAATGTTCGACTCGTTGAGCGGCGGCAATCAATGCCGCGTCTTTCAGGCCGTCTACCATGTCCTCTTCAATGACTTCGCTACCTTCTTTTACCAAGCCTTCCATCGCTTTGCACTTCTTTGCAGTCAACTTCTCGCCCATTTGTTCAAAAATTGTTTCGATCCGCTGGGCGTGCCCTTTGGTCTGTTCGAGATGGTCCTCGAAAGCGGACTTCAATTCGTCTGAATTGGCCGCCTTCGCCATTTTGGGGAGCGCTTTGATTAATTGCTGTTCAGCACTGTAAAGGTCTTCAAGTTGCTCTATATATAGGTCACGTAGATTGTCGATCGTCATTATTATCCTCCAAGGGGATTAAAGGTTTAAGTGTTCCTCACTGAGCCCACCAAAAAATTTAGCCAAGATATGCGACCGCAAAGGCGAGGAGCAGGAACCAGACTAGCCAGTTCCCGCTCGATAGGTAGGTGCGATTGAGGAGGTCAGTTGCATGAGGAAAACTTAGCTTCGTTGTAGTTCCATTCAAATCCCTGCAAACTGGTAATTGCTCATCGGAATTTCATGTAGTGCGGAATCTTGCCGCACACGGCTACGTACGGCCCCCGACACCCCTTGAATGCGCCATACGGCGATAGTGATGTTCATGAGTTGCCCATTCAAAAATGTTGATACAGCAATATACGGTTACCCCTAGGGGGGTCACTGGATAGACCATGTTCGAACCGCCCTCTACTCTCGCCCCTGTGAATGTAACGGAAACAAACGAGAACGTTGAAATGAAGCAATTGGCTAAAAGCTCGAATCGTGAATCGCATATGAACAAGGAGATTCCTGTGGTCGACCCTAAGACTAGCAGTCGCATTCTTGATGCTGAACTTATTAAACGAGCTCAACAAGGCGACTCGGATGCATTCGCCACGCTCTTTCACGCACACAAAATGCGTATTTACTCTCTATGCCTACGGATGACCAACAACACCGCCGAGGCAGAAGATCTAGCGCAAGATGCGTTCCTCCAGGTTTTCCGCAAGCTTTCCAGCTTCCGGGGCGACTCGGCACTCTCGACTTGGCTTTATCGGATTGCGGTGAATACAGTTCTCATGCATTTCCGCCGCAAAACTCCATGCCGCATTTCACTCGATGAGCCCATTCGCGGTCAGGACGATTCCAAAAGCACACGGCGAGAGTATGGCATGCGCGATGGTCGCCTTGATGGCGCCGTCACTCGGGTCGCGCTCACTCGGGCTATCAGCGAACTGCCCGAAGGCTATCGTGCGATTTTCCTGCTTCACGAGGTGGAGGGATATCAACATAGGGAGATCGCCGCTCTGCTTGGCTGCTCTGTCGGAAACTCGAAGTCTCAGCTGCACAAGGCCAAATTGCGAATTCGAGATTTCTTGACGCAGACCGTGCAAGGTCCAGTCGAACGGACCAAGGTTGCCGTCGCGAGCGAACGCGCGGATGGTGATGGCGAGTGGCAACTCGCCCCCGTTCCTCAACTAAACCTCGGCTCTTTAGACCAGTTGCTGCCAAGCGCAGCCTAGCCGATTGTCGTGGTCGAACTAAGGCCCCTCCCCTGAAGTTTTAAGGTGATGAGGGGATACCTCGCCTTTTTCCCAAAAACTACAGTGGTGAGTAGACAAAGTTCGGTTATCAAAAAAATAAATAACATGGTGCTCCGAATGGGCACAGAAGAGGACTAAATGAAATTGTTGACTCCCCTCACAACGAGGTTGACTCTACCGCTGATCGCCCTGGCACTGTTTAGCTCTAGTGCGGCGTTCGCACGCGACAAAGACACTTCCGACATTGACAAGCGCATCGACAACGCGGGCAAAGTGCTCGGCGAGATCATGGGAACGCCGGACAAGGCCATTCCAGACAAGATCATGAGCGAAGCAAAATGTATTGCGGTTGTGCCTTCCATGGTAAAGATCGCCGTCGGATTTGGCGGAAGTCACGGAAAAGGCGTCGCCACCTGCCGCACGGGGCATGGTTGGAGCGCTCCCGCGCCTCTTACGATCACGGGCGGAAGCTGGGGCTTGCAGTTGGGCGGTCAGGCCATCGATTTAGTCCTTGTCGTCATGAACGACCAAGGCATGCAACACCTGCTTTCGAGCCATGTGAAACTCGGCGCGGACGCCTCGGCTGCTGCGGGCCCGGTCGGCCGCGACGCTGCAGCAGATACGGATGTAAAAATGCGAGCTGAAGTTTTGACGTACTCGCGTGCCCGCGGATTGTTCGCCGGTATTGACCTCTCCGGTAGCGCGATTTCGCAAGATAAAGACGAGACCCGGCTACTGTTCGGAAAGATGGTGACCTTTCAGGACATCCTCAGGGGGAAAATTGAACCGCCAGCCTCAAGCGAGCCTTTCCTTTCTGTCGTGAAGAAATACTCGGTACAGGCAAAAGACGAAGCAGCACGGTAAGCAGCATGAATCCTGTTCTACGCGGCCAAACTCAATGAGTTTGGCCGTTTCTTTTTTGGTTCATTCAGGTCGAATCGAGTTGATCAGTACATCAACAAACCGAGTTCGCTACAGGGTTGACTGGATGTTGACGGTTTGAGCGGGTAGGTAGGGTGTTTCGGAATCGCGTTCTCCAGTCTAGCGACTGGGTCACTTCAAATTAGGGAGCGAATAAAAATGTATACCATTCTCCTGATAGTTCTGGTGTTGCTACTCGTAGGAGCTTTACCAACCTGGCCATATAGTTCTGGATGGGGATATTATCCGTCCGGCGGATTGGGCTTGGTACTCGTCATCGTGTTGGTGCTGGTGTTAATGGGGCGCGTCTAGCTGTCCTAAGCCGATGTAAAAGTTTGAAAGGCCCCGAGATCGGGGCCTTTGGTTTTGCTCCTGCACGCGCGCGGAATTCGGCACCCGCACCTTTCGTCCAATTGCTGACTCTACAAAAAACCTCCTAAGTGACTCTCAATGACTAGATTTTGCTGAGGATTTGTCAGGCTTCCGTAGTATTGCGCCTGGAAAGATGGAGGCTTAAGTTTTGCAATGGGCCAGCACAAATGTGACCCTGAAAGCAGCGGTTTTACTTTCCCGAGAGGAGCTAGATGTAGTGCTGTGCTTTTTCCCATCCGCCTCGAAGAACATCTCCCTACCTTGCTCACCTGTACTGCAATTCATTGCAAATGTACATAGTTCGCCCTATTCGGCAGCGTACATTGGGCCCGTAGAATTTCAGTTACAGCCTAGAAATCCAAGGGAATTGCACCCAGGAGTCGAGCCCAAATGAACACGACTGCGCGCTCGATCATCGCTCGAAAAGAACGGGTCGTGGGGAACACACAGCCTTCGGGCGCCGCGAATGATCAAGCGCAGCTGATTCGTTTCGCCAAACCGAGTCATACCGTGCAGTTCTACGAAGATGACGCATTGTATGTTTCTGAGGTGAGCCGCTTTATCGGCACAGCGCTTATCGAGGGCGACGCCGCAGTTGTAGTCGCTACTGAGGCACACCGCGAGGCGGTGGCGTTAGAGCTCCAGAACATTGGGCTCGATCTCGCAAAAGTCGTCAAGCGGGGTTGCTACATCACTCTCGACGCTGCGGAGACGCTGGATAAGTTCATGAAGAACGGCTGGCCGGACGAAGCCCTCTTCAACCAGACGTTCACCAGCGTGTTTGAGCAAACTTCATCAAGCCGCTCGGGACAGAGCCGTCACATCTCCGCCTTCGGAGAAATGGTTACGCTGCTCTGGGAGCAAGGGCTACCGGACGCTGCGCTTCGTTTAGAGCAGATGTGGAATGAATTGGCCAAGACGTACTCTTTTTCTCTGCGCTGCGCGTACCCGACCTTCGTCTTCGATCGCAAGCGCCACGGCGACAAATTCGTCCAAATTTGCGGCGAGCGTGGCAGTGTGATTCCGGTCGAGAGTCATTCGAAACTCGTCACCGAGGAAGAAAAATTGCGCAGCGTTTCAGAATTGCAGCAAAAAGCTGTCGCCCTCGAAAGCGAGATTGAAGGTAGAAAGCGAACTGAAGAGGCCCTGCTCCGAGCCAAAGCTCAATTGGAAGAGACGGTGGAGCATCGGACTTCGACTTTGCGCCAGTTATCGGCACGGCTCTTGACTCTGCAGGATATCGAACGACGCCGTATTGCGCGCGAATTGCATGACAGCTTTGGCCAGTATCTAGTTGGCTTAAAGATAAATGTAAACCTGCTTCGCGAGTCACCTGAAAAAGTCGAGCTGTGGACGGAAGCGGAAAAGTTGATGCAGAAATGCCTCGGCGAAGTTAGGACGTTGTCCTATCTCCTCCATCCGCCCACCATGGACGAAGCTGGCTTTGTGTCGGCGGCGCGCTGGTACGTTGAGGGTTTCGGGCAACGCAGCGGAGTCAAAGTTACCCTCAACGCTCCCGAAGAACTTGATCGATTGCCAGACACAATTGAACTGACGCTATTCAGGGTTTTACAGGAAGCGCTTACCAATGTGCACCGGCATTCAGGAGCGTCGCGCGCTTACGTTTCCATCTCGCGTCATGATGATGACGTGAGGCTGGAGGTTCGAGATGACGGTCGGGGCATGCCACCAGATCTGCTGCACAATTTCGTTGCCACCGGCGTAGGGATGGGCGTCGGTCTCGCCGGCGTACGAGAGCGCGCTCGAGAGGTGGGCGGCAAGCTAACAATGGAAGCCGACCATAGCGGAACCCTGTTGGCCATATCGATACCTCTCTTGCCAAGCGAAAGAAAACGGAAGTTTCAGACAACTTGATTGACTGAACCACATCAAAGGAAAGGCGGAAGTGCGTATGGATCGGATGCCCAAGTGGCGGCAACTCCTATTAACTTCCTCGGCAACACGCGATGTCGCTTAGAATTCTAGTGGTAGACGATCACGCCGTGGTGAGGCAGGGCCTGAAGAGCCTGCTTTGCCGCCATAGTGGATGGGGAGTTGTTGACGAAGCCGAGGACGGCGTCGAAGCGGTGGAGAAGGCTGCCTTGCTGAAGCCTGATGTTGTTGTGTTGGACTTGAGCATGCCCAGAATGAACGGGCTCGAGGCGTGCCGCAAGATTCACAAGAATTTACCTGAGTCCGAGATCCTGATTGTGACGCAACACGACTCCCCGCAAATGATCCATGAGGCCTTCAATGCCAATGCCAGAGGTTACGTGGTGAAATCGGACGTGGGCAGGGATTTAGTTGCAGCCGTTTACGCAGTAAGCCAGCATAAGGTTTTTCGGCCCCGCGTCGCTTAGATGTCGCCATATCGAACCAGAGTCGCGCACCCAGGGCTCTCACTGTGCTTCAGGCACGGAGGTCAATCATGAAGCTTCGGATCTTAATAGCCGACGATCACGAACTAGTTCGACGTGGACTGGTTGCGTTGTTGCAATCGCACGAAGGCTGGGAGATTTGCGCCGAGGCGAAAGATGGGCGCGAGGCGGTTGAGAAATCGCGCCAGCTGAAACCCGACGTGGTCATCCTTGACGTGGGCATGCCAAATCTTAACGGACTAGCAGCAACTCGCCAATTAATGCAACTCGACTCAGAGTTGAAGGTGATCGTCCTCACAATCACGGACTCCGACCAGGTGATTCGAGAGGCACTAGATGCCGGGGCCCGAGGATTCGTTCTCAAGTCAGACGCTGCTCGAGATCTGGTAACCGCGGTTGAGGCCGTTCAGCGTAATCGCATGTTCTTCACTCCGCGAGTCAACGATATGGTTCTCGCCGGATTTCTGGACCGTCGCGAGAATGGAACGGCCGTCGAATCTCCGAAGCTGCCGAAATTAACTCCCCGCGAGCGCGAGGTAATCCAATTGCTCGCCGAGGGTAAGAGCTCGAAGGAAGTAGCTAGCTTGCTGAATCTGAGCACGAAGACGGCAGAGACGCATCGTAGCAATATTATGCGCAAACTAGGCATTCACTCCATCCGGGATTTGGTCGTGTACGCGGTCAAAAACGACATCATACAGGTCCAGGTGCCACACCGAAGCGGGCCGGCCGAGGGTCCAGCCGCCTAGCTCCAAGATTTCTTTCTACGAGTGCAGTTTCTTCGGGAAAATAAAAAAGGGAGGCGTAATCGCCTCCCTTTTTATTTCCTGTTCTTGATTGTTAGCTGGCGCGACGGATATCTCGGTCTCGCAGGTCACGATCATTGTCGGGGTCACCGTCTTTCGACTTCGCTTCTCCAGTCGAAGAAATGTCCTGCGCTCCAGTCGACTCCAACACTTCCTTAGCCCGCTTCGTCCAGTCCGAGCTGTCGCTGTGAACAGAAAGCAGAATTCCGCCTTCTTTAACGCGACCCTCGTAACGCTTCGCTTCATATTCGGGGATGCCCATACCAATAAGTGCGCCGGCAATACCGCCCACCGTGCCCCCAACACCCGCTCCGGCCAAGGCAGCCATAATCGGGCCTGCGGCGATGAATGGTCCAAGGCCTGGGATCGCCAGGGCGCCAATGCCCAGCAGCCATCCCATTGCGCCACCAACAACCGCTCCTGTTCCTGCGCCCGTGGTCGCTCCCTCAGGAGCCTTGGTTGCTTTCGCTATCGCAAAGTCCTTCGTCCCAGCGCTTTCAGGGAACAGAACCGAAATATCGCGATTGCTGAATCCAGCAGCTTTAAGTCCGTCAACGCCGTTCTCGACGTTGGCGTAAGTCGTATAAATTCCGAAAACTGAAGTATTTTTACCTGCCATGTTGATCTCTCCTTAGATTTGAGTTCAATACAAACTTTATTTCTTTGCGTTAGGACTTCGTTTATCGCTTCTCTTTGACGTCTAGTTCATTCGTCACTTTATTGTCACCCGCTATTGCTGTTGCCTTTGCTTCAACCGCCTTCTTCTCATCTTCTGACCGCACTGGCCCTTTCAGAGTGACTTGGCCATTTCGGGTAACGATCTTTAAATTGTGGGCGTAGGTGGAAAGCGAACTGTCTTTCGCGAGCGACTGACGAATCTGCCGAGTGATGTCCTGATCAGACGTGTTGTTCTTTTGATTATCCGCAGTAGCTTCGCTGGTGTTTCGATCTCTGGTGTTGATTCGGGTGTTATCCGCAGCGTTGCCGCTCTGAGCAGCAGGTTCTTGCGCTAAAAGCGGCACACTGCATAGTGCAGCCACTAATACGATATTGCTCATTCTTCGTTGAAGGGTCATGAATGCTCCTATAGTTGGGTTGAACAGAGACCGTTCGAGCCTCTTTATCCAAGTGCGATCTGTAAGTAATTAATGACTAACGTAAGGTTAGAGCGGCTTGATAGGTTTAACAATCCAGTCAACGCGGTACGTCGATCATCCGAAGTGAGTAGGGGCTGCTCAGCACTTATCTAAGCGTTAGAAACGAAGACGCAAAACTCAAGACAAAACTATTGAATTACTGCCGAAGTGCATGCTGCGACGAATACCATTACTGAAGCTACAAGGATCGACACACCAGTGCCCAGGAGCACGATTTCGCTTAACAGGTCTGGTCGCATCAATTGATCAGGGGTTATCACTTCCTCTTTCCGCATTGTCATCCCTCGCTCTCGCGTAAGCTTGAACACTGCGTCGCTGCGTGTCCGAAGCATTAGAGGCCGGAAAGTCGCGAGGGGTAGCGCGCTACAACAAAGTTAACGAAGAGATAAAGGATTTACCTTACCCGGTTAAGGATTATTGGGGCCCTGCCAAGGCTTCGGCAGTTTTTTCTCGATCTTGATCGGAATCTTTTTTGCGATGGAAATCGAGGGCGAAATGAGGCGCTGACTTCGCTCCCGTGATCTTAATTGGAACCTCGGTTCCAGCACCGTTCTTGCTGAAGAAAGGATCTACGGGCTTGAGCAGAATTGATTTCCACCCTGTCATCATGCGCGAGACCGTCGCGTCCATTCGCGCCGTGCCGTGAAAGTCGAACTGGCTTCCATCCATGCTGTATTTGCCAGTCAGCGCAACCAAGGTCCCTGGCACTTGGAATTGAAGGTCCGGAAACGACATTAGGCCGTTGTTAAGATCGAAGGTGCCGTTCAAGTCAGATAATGAAGTCTCTTGCGCTGCGGATTTGACCAAGTTCGCCTTCCCCCGGCTTCTCAGGCTCAGCGTATTGATTTTTTCCTGGATTTTCTCGTCATTGAAATCCGCGTCCGAGACCATGAAATCACCGGCGAGCCGAAGCCGATCGGCGACGTCTGCCTCTCCCGGAGCCAGGTCAAAACTGGTCTTAAGATGAATCGCACCCCTCATCAGGGGCGCGTCTGATTTGCTGGCCAGCTTCATCAGGTCGTCAATCTTGCCATTCTCAATGGTGACGTCAAGCTTGATGCGATGGCCTTGCGGATTCTTCTGCTTAACGATGGATCCCCGTGCGATCACCCATGAACTCAAAATGCGCGCCCGTACGGGTTGAAGAAACGTGTCTCCACTGGTGCCATCAACTACCGCGTGAAATTCCGTGTGAAGCGGCACTCGACGTTTTCCGATATTCAGGTGAAAGTCAGGGGTATCGGTGGTGCCATCCACCTTGATCTCTTCGAGCACGCCGTCGTACTTCCCGGTTGACGAAAGGATCCCGCCGATGCCTTTGATCGTGCTCAGGTCGGCGTGAGTGAACGAATACGAGCCGCTAATCGGTGTCTCGCGCGGATTGTCAGGTTGCCACGGACCAAAATATCCAGTGCTGTAGATCTGCCCCTCGGGCTTCGGGTTAGTGAGCTTCGCTTCGAAGCGAAGCGGCTTCCCTTCTCCAGTGCGGACCATTCTCAAACTGGCAATATCAAATTCGATAGGCAGTTTGCCCTGGCGAAGCGTGTTTACGATGAGGTGGGCATCGTCGGCCACAAAATTTTCAACGATAATTTTAACTTTCCCGCCTTCGGGTCTCATCCTCCGCAGGTCAGCGCGCTGTTCTCTCGGCGGCAAATTCAGCCGCAGCCCTGCAAGATACACTGTGTTGACCTTCATACGGTTACGAAGAAACTCCCCTATTCTCATGCTGAAGCGGAACTGGGCGACCTCGATGATCGGCTGGATTCCGGGTTCGTGGTTATTGAGATCACTCTCTCCGAAAATCTTGAGCCCCTCGCCTGTAACCTGGAAGCCCTCAAGCATGGAGACATGGAATCCCGCGAGTTCGACTTTGCTCTTGAACCTGGCTGACAGGGTTTGAATGAGAGTGGAGCGAAGGATCGGTTCGGCGTGATAGACGGCGTAAGCTATGGCAGCCACAATGACCACCACTAGCAGCCCGATAGCAGAAAGCCAGAGCCTTCTACGGGCCCATACCCGCCGCCGTATCGAGTTTTTGCCTTGTGCCATGGATGGCCCGGTCGGACTACAAGAGTACGTCCCACTCTTTGACACAAATCAACAGAAAAGGTTGCTCACCTGTTAGCGAGGGACTAAAGGTTATTTGGGCTGCCCGACCATTCGCAGGTAGGGCTTCAAGGTCTTGAATCCTCCAGGATATTTTTGCTTGGCCTGCTCCTCCGATACCGAAGTCGGAATGATCACGTCCTGGCCAGGCTTCCAGTTCACTGGAGTGGCTACGTTGTGCTTGGCCGACAATTGAATCGAATCCAGCACCCGCATCACTTCGTCGAAATTCCGCCCGCTGGTCATGGGATAGACAAGCATCAGCTTGATCTTTTTATCGGGTCCAACCAGGAATACGGTACGAACCGTGGCATTGTCGGCGGCAGTTCGACCTTCGCTCGTGGTGCCAGCTTGATCAGGCAACATGTCGTACAGTTTGGCGACCTTAAGCTCGGGGTCGCCGATCATCGGATAGTTGACCTTATGCCCTTGCGTTTCTTCGATGTCGGCCGCCCATTTGCCATGACTTGTCACCGGATCGACACTCAGCCCGATGATCTTGGTGTTGCGCTTGGCGAATTCCGGTTGAAGTCCGGCCATGTATCCCAGTTCCGTCGTACACACTGGAGTGAAATCTTTCGGATGCGAGAACAAGATCGCCCAGCCGTCGCCGATCCACTCATGAAAGTTGATCTGGCCTTGGGTCGTTTCAGCGGTAAAGTTTGGCGCTTCTGAATTTATGCGCAGAGACATTGTTTTCTCCGATTGTCTTAAAGAGATTTCGAATTCCGGTTGTCTGAGTTGCCGATGCTGTTTCTCGGGCAGACCTGCAACATGGTAAATCATTCTTCGGACATCCGTGCTTTCCGAGAACGTGTTGCAGCCGATGCGATCTCGCGGAACGGCAAAGGTCTACAAAGACGTTTCACGCGCTCGTTTGCTGCATCTTCGTTGCATGTTTAGCCGATCAAAAACTTCGCGATTACTAATTCGTCAATGTGCGGATCGGTGGAAATTATGTTGAAGTTTTCTTGAGTCGATCCTTCGACCAAGGTCTGCGGTCGAAGATATGCGATACGAGCGGTCGCGACACGCGATGCACGATCCTGCCTACCACTATAGTGCCATTGGCGATCACGGTACTTTTGCTGCGAATCAAATCTGTTTACGATTCACCCTCGCTCGCGATTCAAAAAATAAATCAGATAACAAATTTTTCAGAAAAACTTTTAAGAGTAACGATCCCCCGGGAAAATCATGAAGCCAAAAAAGACTATTCTATGCGTCGACGATAATGAACAATCTCTCTCCATCCGAAAAGTTTTACTCGAAACCCGCGGCTATCGCGTGCTTTCAAGCAACAATGGACAGCTTGCGCTCGAAATCTTTCGCCAGGGCGGAATCGATCTCGTGATCACGGACCTGATCATGCCCGGGCTCGACGGTTCGAAGCTGATCGAACAGATCAAGAGCCTTTCGCCCCAAACCCCGACAGTTTTAATTTCAGGCAGGGTAAAAATCTACGAACAGGAAACGGTGGCGGATCTCTTTCTTCCCAAGGGAATGTACGAGCCCGCCGAGTTGCTCGAACGAATTCGTCTGCTGCTGGTTCGCAAGCGTGGGCCGAAGCGCCATTTCAATCTGCCGCCGCGACCGCCGCAACATCCCGCGGCCGCCTGAATCTCTTCAACTCCACTAGCGCGCGTTGTTCCTGTGATATCGTTTTCACTGAATGCCGCCCTTCATTGAAGCGCGAGAATTGCGCAAAACCTACCGTGTCGGGAAAGTAGATGTTCCGGCGCTGCGCGGTATTTCATTCAACGTAGAAAAGGGAGAATTTGTTACCGTAGTGGGCCCGTCGGGCAGTGGGAAGTCCACGCTTTTTTATTTGTTGGGAGGGCTCACTCGCGCGGATTCGGGCAGCGTGACCATCGACGGGGTCGATTTTGCCACGCTCAGCGACGGTGAGCGCACTCGGCTGCGCAAGAGCAAGATCGGATTTGTTTTTCAGAAATTTAATTTGCTTCCGACGTTGAGCGCTCGATCTAACATAGAGATTGCCGCCGACATCGCCGGCAAGGGCGCTCCCGATCAGGCGTTCCTCAGTAAGATTACCGAAATGCTAGGCGTGGCGAAGCGTCTCGAGCATCGTCCGAACGAGTTGTCAGGCGGAGAGCAACAGAGAGTCGCTTTGGCCAGAGCGCTTATTAATCGCCCGGCAATTGTGCTTGCCGACGAACCGACCGGCAATCTGGACTCGAAAAGCTCAGCCATCGTACTCAACATGCTGCGGCAGTCGAACAAAGATCTGGGCCAGACGGTACTCATGATCACTCACAATCCCGAAGCCGCGGCGTACGGAGATCGCGTCGTCCACATGCGAGACGGTGAGATCGTCGCCGCGCATGACGATCCGCAATGGGCGCCGCACCTCCAAGCGGATTCACCGCGGCCGCAGGGTCTATAGGTCGAGCATGGCGAAACGCGATGACGCTACTAAACCGATCCTTCAAGGCAAAGGCGATTCCGACTACGAGCGCTATCTGCGCACCGACGAACTGCTGGCGCTGCAAAAACTCCCTGAAAATCTATCGCACAAAGATGAGATGACATTTCTGGTAGTACACCAGAGTTCGGAATTGCTCATGAAGGGAGCAGCGTTTGAACTCGATCGTGCGCTGCAGTTTTTGGAAAAGTCCGATTTCGCCAATACGACTCGCCTTGTACGGCGCGCGATCTCAATGATCGAGCCTCCCATCGGCCTCTTGCATATTCTGGAAACCATTACGCCTTACGATTACCACATCATTCGCGCCGGACTTGGTCACGGAAGCGGATTGGATTCGCCGGGCTTTCTCTCTCTGTTGCATATCGGTCCGCGCCTTGGCAAGGCGTTTCATGATCAACTGAGCGCTGCCAGCTTAACTCTCGGCGAAATTTATCGCCGCCACGAAGAATTTTTTGGATTGCACGACGTCGCCGAACGCTTGCTCGATTTCGACGAGCGCATGCAGTTGTTCCGTTTCCATCATCTAAAGCTGGCCGAACGCATTATCGGAGGCCGCGTCGTCGGCACCATGGGCACTCCAGTCGAGGTTCTGCAGCAACGGATGGAAAGCTGGCTCTACAAAGATCTGTGGGACGTTCGGAACCAGATTACAGCCGCAGCAACCCATGCGGACTTCAACCAGAAAAGCTAGACGCGGGTTTGGCTAAAAAAGCATTCGCGTCGTCAGCACGACTGCGTGGTTGTACGTGTGGAAGTGGGTGGTCGCAATCTGCATCCCTCCGCCAAAAACCAAGGCAAGACGATTGCGGGGATCCCGTTCTAACTTGATCTTGCTGACCATCAATCCCGGCGTGACGAAATCCTGCATGCGGCCATTATTCGCTCCGCCGTGATAATAGTTGGCGTTGCTCTCGACCTCGGGCCACAAATATCTTGTCAGGTGATACTGCGCCACAGAATTCCAAACCACGACGCGACCTAGCTTTGTCGTGTAGTTCCCGGGAAGGATTGCGCCCAACGTGGATTGCACGTCAAACCTTCCAAAACCTTTCCCCGCGCAGAGAGTCGGAGATACAGTCGACGCGATGCTTCCATTTTTGTAGTTGCCCGTAGGCAGCGTGCCTGCAAGGGAGAAACTGACAGAGTACCTGCCGTTCTCTTCATTGCCAGAAATGAGGCGGTATTTCAGCAGCAAAGACACGTCGCCAAAGCCATCCTGCGCTTTGGAGTTGTGCTGGATGTAGGGAGGCAGCAGCGCGTCGAACTCCAGCTTGTACCAGGGGATAAAGGCGACGCCCTTTGTGTTGCCAAGGTTCCACGTATCCGTGCCGGTGGGCGCGATCTGTCGCACGATATCAGTGCGAGCCACTTGCAGCAACCCAGACGACGCGGTCACGAGTGGAATGGGCCAGGAGGGCTGCTGAGAAAGGGTTTGGCGGCCGCGGGCCTCCCATTTCGAGAAAAATCCTTGACTTTCTTCGGCGCACAAGCTGCCGCAACCGATAGCAACGGCACAAAAGACGAGGCCCAGTTTTGAAATACTCAATGTGATCCCCCTATCGTACTCAAGCCCGAGCAGCGTCCACCAATCTGGCCACCTTTATCGACGATTGCAAATACCACTGTCGATAGTGCGAATCGGCTAGAAAGCCGGTTTTCTTTAGGCTGCTGCCTAAATCGACACCCGAAGTGCGGGGTTTGCTCCGCCGGGATGGGGTCGTTTATACTCGTTCTGTTGGGCGGGAGTAACTCAGTGGTAGAGTGCGACCTTGCCAATTCTCTCCTATTCAATCTTTTCAACAACTTAAATAGGCTTCCGGGGACTGCCAAGTACCTGAAAATCCATACAAGACACCTGTCGGGCGGGTGCTCGTGCGGGTGCTCCGACATATGCGAGTCGCACTCACGAAGCGACGATCCTTAGCGAGGGACGGCCGATCTCACTGTAGCTCTCTTGCAGCCGCTCCCGCACAAATGCAAAGCTGATGTGCTTCTCGATCAGTCGTAGCAGGTGGTTTTTGGGAACTTGATCTTTTAGGCGGAATTAGTCGAACAACGCTTCAGAACGATCGTGTTGCCCCATCATGATCAGCAGGCCTCCGAGAATGGCAATGATGCAAAGCATGGCAAGGAATCTCTTCCTTCATAACATGCTTTTGCTATCTCTCAGCCTTCAAATCGCAGTGACTTTTTCAACACCCACGCGTGATTTCGCCAACTCTTCCGAGTTGCCCCGTTGTTCGGACAATCACCAAAAGGGCGAATGACCCACCTCAGGGCGCCCCAGGTGCTTTAGCGTGCAGCCTGCGACCTCTCGGAAAGGAAATTATCCCGGCACTGTTTCGCGGCAGTAACCAGTTCCGCGAACTCGGGCGTGCCGCGCAGTTTCGCCCAAACGGAATCATTCTGCAAACCTGCGTAGGCGCAAAAGTGTCCGGCAATCGCGCTCTTGAGTAATTGCACAGCTCCGTCTTTTTGCCCACAATAAAGAAGATCGCCAGCCACCACATAACGCGGTTCGGGATCCGTATCGGCGATTCTAATCGCTACCGTCTCCCGTCCCAGGGCGGCAACGTCAGGCGACGACGAGTTCTCCGTGCATATCGCCACCATCCGATAGGCCGGGTGGCTCCTGTCGCTGAGTTTCTCGGCGATTTCCTTTGCTTGCGCCCGTTTTCCGTCACGGAGGTAGTGCCGCATCACGTTGTTGGACGCCCACTCCGACCCCGCATCGAGCTGAAGAAAATCCATCGCCCGCGCGTAGTTGCCAAGCTGGTCGAACGTGAATGAGCACGACCGCCAGGCATAGTTTCCGGAATCCAGCGCCAGCGCGGCCTCGCACTCGTGCGCGGATTCCTCCATTGCCCCTCCGTACCGAAGGACATAGGCCAAAGCAAAATGCGCCTGCCCGCTTTCCGGATGCCGCTCAACCAGCGCTTTCCCGTCCTGGTATGCCTTGGCCAACTCGCCTTGCTCAACGTGATTCGAAATCAGCCAGGCTGCCGCAAAACTGTAATTGGGATCAAGTGAGATGGCCCGTTCCAACGCCGCATTCGACCGCCTGCGCATGTCCACACCACCCGTCGAATAGGCCCCATCGTATTGGTATCGCACTCCAAGATAAGCCCAGGCCGGCGCGTAGCTGGGGTCCAGCCCCACCGCGCGCTCCAGCATCGCGATGCCGTCCTTGTTTGGAAGAGGATCATGCGGCAGTGCGATACTCCGAAGATAGAGATCGTAGGCCTCCTCGTTCTTCGGATGCGTACCAGTTTCCCCCGACTCGTTGCCAGCCCCCAAAGCCGGCACCAGTCCTTGTCGAACCTTCGCAGTAATTTGGTTCCGCATGGCGATCATGTCAGGCGCGGCCACGGTCATGGTGTCGCGCCAGAGCGTGCGGTTCTCCGCCACATCCACCGCTTCCAGCGTGATCTGAATCTGGTCCCCTTGCTTCATGTAGTGACCCGTCACAACGTTGGTCACATGCATCGCTTTGCCCGCTTGCTGCAAATCGAGCGTAGGAGAGTCGTACTTGCTGGTCGTCGCGAACGGGCGAATCGTAAGCGACCGCACATAACTAAGCGACGTCGCAATTTCGTCGGCCAGCGCCGTGCGCAGGAAATCGACGTCCTTTTCCGCGCCCAGGTTCTGCAAGGGCAAAACGGCCACGGTCTTCTGACTGGCCGTCGCCACCACGGGCCGAGAGCGCTGCTTCGTAAACCAGACGAGAGCGGCCGCCGCGACGATCACCACAGCGGCGATCCCCAAGTATTTTGCATTCGAATAGCTCGCCGTAACCGCAGGCGTGTTCTCGACCCCGGCGACGCCAGAACCCGATCCGAGCGAGGCAACCGAAACCGCACTCCGCGCGCCCGCCGGCCCGGACGAAGATCCAGACAACGGCCCCGACGACGACACCGGCCGTCGCGTCACCTGAGAACCGCTTTCCTCAACGGCCGCCACCGATCCCGAACTCCTTCGTGTACCCGGTCGCGACTCCGTTTCCCGTTTCAACCGCTTCAGATCCGCACGCATGTCGGCAGCGTGCTGATATCGCATCTCCAGATCTTTTTCCAGCGCTTTGTTAATAACGTCTTCCAGTTTGGGAGGTAGATCCGGGTTCAGTCGCACCGCCGGAACCGGATCGCGATCCAGGATCTCGTGCGAAATTACTCCCGAACTCTCTCCCCGGAACGGCAGCGTCCCCGTCGCCATCTCATACAACACGGCGCCGAACGAGAATAGATCGCTCCGCGCATCCAGTTCCTTCGCGCGCACCTGCTCGGGAGACATATAAGCGACCGTCCCGAGCGTCGATCCCGGATTTGTCAGGTGCTCCTCGGTCATCGCAGTCTCCTGCGCAGTCGCGCCCGCCCCAAGTTCTCGACTCGCCGGCGTCACTTTCGCCAATCCGAAATCGAGAACCTTCGCATGGCCGCGCTTGGTAATAAATATGTTCGCCGGTTTGATGTCACGGTGAATGATGCCTTCCGTGTGCGCCGCATCGAGCGCATCTGCAATCTCGATCGCTACTCCCAGCAGCACGTCGGTTTCGATCGGCCTTCCGGCAATGCGGTGCTTCAGCGTCACCCCATCCAAAAATTCCATGACTAGGAAAGGATGGCCGTCCTGCTGCCCGACTTCATAAATTGTGCAGATATTCGGATGATTGAGCGCCGAAGCCGCCTGCGCCTCCCGCTGAAACCGCGCCAGAGCCTGCGCGTCTTTCACGACGTCATCGGGCAAAAACTTCAGGGCGACAAAGCGGTGAAGGGTTACATCCTCGGCTTTATACACAACACCCATACCGCCACCACCGAGCTTCTCGAGGACCCGGTAGTGCGAGATGGTTTGGCCGATCATTGGGGCTTGATCTTACGTGGGTGAAACAGGCAGGTCAATGAATGTGGAGGGGTTGTCCGCGTCCCAAACGGATTGTTGACGAAAAATCATTGACCGGGTTGTGAGTGTAATCGCCGGCCTGGTTACAACAGTTACTTCCGAATGGTTCGTCACTCGGGTGCATTCGCCTGCGAACAAAAAATGACCGCCACAGAGGGCGGCCATTTCAATTTTCAGGCTTGGTCAGTGACTCACATTTTTATTACGGAAACATGACTCGCTACGCACTGCCACTTTCCGCTCGGCATCTTGACCCAGGTATCGGTCCAACGCACATGGTCATCGACAGGCTTTCCCTCCGGACCGGTACCCGTGGCCTTGGAGACTCCCGTTGCGATGGCCGCATCGCCATATACGGTTACTTTCACGTCTTCGTACTCCATGCTCGTATATTTAGTCGCCTTCGCGTTTGCCAGTTCTTGGGCCTTGGTGCTGACCTTCCCACCGGCTCCCGTACCCACGAAACTTTCGGCGAGCAGCGGTGCCACCAGGTCAGGATTATTTGTTTTTTGTGACTGCATCCACTGTTGTTCCAGTTCGGCAACAGCCTTCTCAGTCCCGCCGGTTGTCTGGGCTAGCGACCCTGCGGCGCTGGACAGTAAAACGAAACCGATCAAACAGCATAAAAACGTTTTCTTCATAGTGCGCAGCTCCTTAGTCGTCTTGAGAAGATTCTAGGAAAATTGGCCGCCGTGATTTAATACCCAAACGGCTGGTAATGTCAACCAACTTTCCGCCAGATTAGCAGACTGACAAGTAAGACTGTCCGAAAATTTGTCGGAAGACAGGTAAAAATTTCCCCCAAAGCCGAACTCAAATCCACCGCCAGCGCATGCCCGCATAGAACAGAAAAAGGCAGCCCACAGGGCTACCTTTCTGACCTCGTCAGCATTTTGCCTATTGCTACGGTTTTGGCGCTGCCGCCCCCGTAGCGGTATATTCACCGGAGCAGGCGTAATCCAGGTATCCACCTGCCTCGGGGGTATGCTTGCACGTACCGCTGCCCTTGAGACCTTTCATCTTGCCAGTGCCGCCGCTGATCTGCCACTTATTCTGGCCTGACTGCACTTCGCCGTTTTTCGCGGTTACCGAACCGGTATAGGTGTAGAAAACCTTGTCGCCGCTATCAAAGGTCTCCACGTAAACGCCCCACACTCTGGTGAGATTGCCAGAAGAATCTTGATGTTCGGAATACGCGCCTTCTTTGCTCGTAGCGCCGTTAATCTCTCCCTTGGTAGCGCACTTCCCCTGCGCCAGCTTAAAGACATGCCCATCTTTGTCAGGGACGGAAATGCTTTGCTCGGCATCAGCCTTGCCGCACTTGCCCGAACTGGTAAATTTGGTTTGCCCCGAGGCCATCGCAATAGCAAAAACAACGAACAGGCAACCGCACAAAATTCTATATTTCATCTTTCTCCCTCCATGTGGAACAACCGTAGTTGAGCGCAATGTACTCCTCCCGGCCATGTCCATCAATCTCTGCCAAGTTGGATGACTTCAACTCACTGACCGGGCCGACGTTTTAGTCCATGGGAAGTAAGAGAGTTTCATATCATAGCCATGGGCGGTGAAGTTGGACTTGCTCCCCAGGGGCTACAGGCCGCTGCCCCCGCGCCGAGGGGCTGCAGGATTTCGTACGGACCGAGTTTCGTGCCAGAGGTGAGCGCCATCCGCGCTGGCAATTATAGCCTGAGAAACATGTTGCAGAGGATCATCTCGGCGATTCTGAATGATTGTCGGCCACCCTTCCCCAACTGCAAGGGCCCATCAAGTCCCCGGCTCGATGCCAATCCGATCATTCACGGCTGATCGAATCCTCTGCTTGAAGCCATGGTAACGTTCGGTCGTTTGAACTGATACGTGCCCCAAGAGAAATTGGATCTGCTCCAACTCACCACCCGAAGTGTGGCAGAGTCGAGCACAGGTCCGACGGAGGTCATGCGGTGCCAGTTTGGCAACGCCAACAGTCCTCGCGGACTGCTTCACGATGTGCCAGACCGCCTTTTTTGTGATGCCCTCTCCCCATATCTTCCCAACCTTGTTGACCCTGCGGAACAGCCTTCCTCGATCAATGCCGGCCGCCGTGAGCCAATTGTCCAACTCCTGTCGCACCCAATCCGGAACCGGAACCGTGCGAACGTGGCCTCCCTTGCCGACCAGATCGACAATCGCCCAGTGCTCTTCGCGCTGCTGAAGATGATCCAATCTCAACGCCACGGCTTCGTGTCCTCAACCCGCACGCGAGCAGTAATGCGAGGAGGGCGCGGTCGCGCTTTCCCTTCAGGCGCCGCTGATCGGGTGCTTGCCAAAGCGCATGACCCTGCTCCGCTGTTAGCCAGTTCCCGAGACGCATGCCCAACTTCTTCACGCCCTTAACTCGGCGAATGCCCGCTGCTAAGTCGGAGCTGAGAAGACCGCAATCGGCCGCTTCGTATGCCAGCCGGCGCACCGCGCCAAGGCGCAGATTGATTGTGCCCGGTGCGAGCTGACGGGATTCCAGATGGGACCGATAGCGCAAGACGACTATCCGATTGAACGCCAAGCGCGGTTCCGAACAATACCAGTCAACGAATTCATCGATGGCATGACGATAACCCCGCTTTGCATCCGCCGAGGTGAGGCTGTTCAACACAGCCGACTTGGCATGTTCCAGGTCGGGCAAACGGAGAACGGATTTGGTGCTGCTGCGCCTTCTTCTGGAAGTTGGTCTGTGCTTCATGATCGGTGGCCTCCATGCCATCGATCAATCATCAGCGTGGTTTCGTGCTGGGTAGGTTCAGGTTTGCGCGTAACACGAGCAGAATTACTTTTGCACAGCGCTATCAGGCTTCCCAGTGGCTGTCGATAGCCCTCCAATCACTTCGTCCATGAGGAAATCAACTTCATTGAAGTACCCGAAAACATTGACGAAGCCCAGAACGATCTCGTCCGTTGAAGGATTGTAGGCCATCAGTGTGTTAACCCCGCCCGGGCCATCTCCTTCTTTGTAAACGAGCACACCGTAGGGTTTGCGGATAGCCTGCATAGCCCAAACGCGTCCTTTCCCCAGAGGCTGTTCGTTCATGCCTTCCTCCACAGACATCAGGAAGGCTTGGCTTTTGGGTGACAGGAGTTTGCCTCGGAATAATGCGGATGCATACTTCAACAGGTCAGGCAAAGTTGTCACCAGGCCGCCTGCCGCGTCGATCCGCTCCGCCGCGAGGGTAGTGTTGAGTAGTTGTCCCACGGATCGCTTGTCGCCCGGCACGGGCTTAAACATGGGGTTCACAGCGATCACAGAACGCAATTCGTCGGTGGGAAGCAGATAACCCTGAATCGCTGGCACTGGAGGGTGGGCGTCCTTGCCAAGAAACGAAGAATAAAAATAAGTGGAACTCATACCCAACGGCACAAGAAGTGTTTGCGTGATGTGTTCCTTTAAAGGGCGGCGTGTGATTCGCTCTACAATCATTCCTAGGAGAATGTAATTCGTGTCGGCGTAGTAGTGGTCCTGACCAGGCTCGGCGGAAGGCTTATTCCCATCCTTGGCTGCAAGTGCAATCAACTCCGTCGGTGTCCAGACACGGGCGGGGTCGGCCTTCGAGCCGATGACCGTCGTGAGGTAGTCCTTATCGTTGTTGGTTGCATAAATGCCGCTGGAATGGTCTAGCATCTGTGAAATCGTTATCCGCTCAGCGTTCGGGATCTTTGCAACTGCCTCGCCAAGGCACTCCTTTAGCGTGGCATTCAATGACAGTTTGTGTTCGTCGACGAGACGTAGAACTGCGACAGCAGTGTTGCTTTGTAGAAGCGCCCCGGTCGAGCCTTCGTCGCCGGATTTGACGATTTCCGAAGTCGCCTCGGTCCGCGACGCGCCCGAACCGGAAGCCGGGTGATACGCCACCGCATACAGCGTGCGTGGATCGGTGGGGTCAGAGCACATGTCAACCACGCCTGAACTGTCGTGGTCTCCGAATACTTTTTTCCAGTTCTTTCCACCGTCGGTCGTCTTGAAGATTCCCCGATTCGCCGTATCTGCCCAGCTTGGAAGCGGACGCCACAGAATTCCAAACCCCAGGGAATTCCCGCCTACGATCACGACATTGGGATCGTGCGGATCGACGACGATCGCCTGAATAAACAGCAAGTCCTCCAGCCCGGCATTTTTCCACGTCGCACCACCGTCGGACGACCTGTAAAGCCCATGCCCTCTCGTCTGCTCGCCGGTTCCAAGGTATACGACACGCTGATCGGAGGGCGCGACGGTCAACGCACCAATGGAAGCTACTTGCTCCTTATCAAAAATCGGCTTCCAGACTTGCCCGCCGTCCGAAGTCTTCCACGCCCCGCCACCCGGAGTGCCAACATAAAAGATATTAGTATCACCCGGCACCCCAGCAACGGCCGTTACGCGACCCGCCCGAAAGGGTCCAATTAGTCGCCACTGCAGTCCCGGGAGCCTGCCTGTATCAGGTTCCTGCCCCTTGGAAGTATGCGGAAAAGCAGTGCCGAGCAGAACCATGACTACACACAATTGGATAAGGGATCGACGACTGCTTAAACTTGGCTGCATCAAAAATCTCCTGCTCTTGTTTTTCGGGGCAAAGAACACGATACACGATAAGGTATTCATAACCCTATTAGGTCCTGTGAGGACCCATTGGGCAAAGTTCGGGCACGAATAATCTGCGTCCGAGCCAACGGTCAGTTGGCTGTCAGTCCGGAAACTCGCCGACCTGGATTCGTAACCATCATCGAGTCAGTAGCGTCTCCAGTCTTCAGCGTGAAACTCTGCCGAAATAAAACTTCCGACGTCACCATGTCTTAGTGGCGGAAAAAGGACTACGCAGGTGAACTGAAAAGACGAAAGGAAGATGATTAGGAATCTATTGCGTTAACACCAGATAGCTTAACGTCGGGTTCGGTCATGGTGAAATCAAACGATGAACAAACAAAAGTGTGTGAGCATCGGCCGACACCGTCGAAACTGTTCTATATGTGCTCATGCGCAGCGAAATCAGATTGAAGCCGACTTTGTCTCTTGGCGCAGCCCCGCCACTATTGCCACCGAATACGGATTGGCAGATCGGAGTAGCGTTTATCGACATGCACACGCACTTTCTCTTTTTGGCAAAAGACGAACTAACATTCGCGCAGCGCTTGAAAGAATTATCGAAAAGGCTGGTGATGTCGAAGTCACTGCTTCCGCAGTCGTTGCTGCAATCCAAGCCTATTCGAGAATTAATTCGGTAGGTCAATGGATTGATCCGAGTGAGCAGGTTGGAATGCGTGATCTATACGAAAGGATGACGACCCAGGAAATGGAAGTTTACGCGAAGACTGGGGAGGTACCTGATTGGTTCAAGGCACTTAATGCAAATGGCTAAGCGACGCAAATCGACAAGTGCGGTCGGGAAAGTTTTATCTCGGCACGCATGTATCCGACCCGAAGATTTTCCGGTTGGATCAGCTCAGTCGCGCTCTGCGATGCGCGAATTACTCACGCAGACCCAACAACGAATTCAGCTAATTTTTTCCTGTCCAGAGATGCCGCTCAATTTGCAGAAGTCGAGATGTTCCCGCTCAGCGTGTCCTGACGGTAAGATCATAGAGGTGGTGGAATTCACAGGCAACGGTGGCGAACTCTCGGAGTCAGATCTTGAGGAATTCATTCTTCGTCACCCGATTGTTCCTTGATCATAGCCGCAACACGCACCCCCAGTCCTAGAAGTAGAACCGTTGAACTGGCGAGGCGGAGGATGTTACTGTTCGCAACAGCTGTTGAATAGCATCTCTAACAATGTCGGCAGTGTCAATCACTTTTTGAGCGAACTCGGGCATGCACTCGAACCAGAGCGCCATTTCGCTCTATTTGAAAAACTTGTGCCATCCAACCCAGGCTCGCTTGCAATCATTTTTCAGGTCAGGAATTCGGTCCGACCCATGCATCTCTTCGATCTCTTACTGCGATCATGATTACTACTTCGAACTCCTCTTCGTAAAGAGGAGCGGGATACCCAATCAATTACTCGGTGCTCAGCTTCACACCATCGCGATGTCCGGGCTCTCCCGCGTGCGAACCGCACTTCTTCATCTGCTCATAATCCCATCCCTTGCGCCACATCCAGTACAAACGAACGGCCAGCTTGCGGGCCATCGCAATCTTTGCGATCTTCCGTCCGCGCCGCATCGATAAGTGAAAGTACTTGCTGCGCCATTCCTGGTCACTTCGTACCGTCACCTGCGCCGCTTCCACCAGCAGGAAACGCAGCAGCGTGTTCCCCTGTTTGGTGATGCGTCCCAAGCGTCGCCGGTCTCCGCTCGATTCCTCCGACGGCACCAGTCCCAGATAGCTCGCGATCTGCTTGCCGCACTGAAATCGTTCCGCTCTCCCGATGATCAGCACGAAAGCCAACGCCGTCAGCGCACCGACCCCAGGATGCGTCTGCAAGCGCCGCGCCTCCGGACACTTCTCCACTTCCTGCTCGATGGCTGCGCTCAGTTCCGCGATCGTCGGGCTTAGTCGATCGAGTAAGTCGAGCAACTCACGCCGCCGCCGGCTCGCCCACGGTGCTAGCTTGAACGATTCCAACTGCGTTCGTCCCGCCTCACGCCACAACTTCTTCTTGCAGCGCAAGCCTTCGTTGAGCGCTACCGATTGCAGTTGGTTCATCAACCGTGTGCGCGCCTGCACCATCCGGTGCCGATGCCACAACAGTTGCCGCAGGTCCCGGTTCTCCCAGCTCGGCACCCAGATCCGCGGAAAGCGGTCTTCCGTCATCAAGCGCAGAATCAGTTGCGCATCCTGGCGATCCGTCTTCTGCTTCCGCACCCGCTTTGTCCGGATCTCGGCCGCGTCTCCAATCCACAACTCAAACTGCAGTTCGCCCATGAGCCGCTCAAACCAGCGCGCATGTCCACTGGCTTCCATTCCCACCCGCACCTTCGCACCTACTGCCGCAAGTTCGCGATAGAACGTTTCCGCTTCCTCGCGATGTCCCAGTCGCCGTTCCTGGAACTCACCTGTAGCCGTATCTACCCATGCAATTTGTTGAAAGCTCGGATGGTAATCTGCTCCTATAATGATCATCGTTCGGCTCCTTTCTCCCGAGCCTTTGGTTGGTTTGCACCCCCAAAGTCTACTCGGAGCTTGGAGCCGACATTGTTATGGAATCAATTATGAAATCAGTAGGTCAATTCTTGCCCCAAACAAAACCTAGCATCGTGTTACGTGATGGAACCTGCGCTCAAGGTTTCGTGCTTCAGCAAGTGGCGAAGCCGAAGTCTGGCGGATTTTGAGTCCAACCCATTCAGTTTCTACTTCACTTATCTACCTTCAGTTACAACCCCCTTGCGATTTTCTTGCGGGTCGTTTTGTGCGGCCCTGTACCGTCTAATTTTTAGCAATTGGGCAGAGTTTGGGCAGAGGTCAAGAGCCTAGTCCACGTTTGATTCGAACGGAATCAGCTTCTTCACTTCCTAGAATGCGACTTCTGGCCCGGAATAAGTTCCCTGATGGACCTTGCGTTGAATGAGCCGGGGCGTGCAAGCGAAGCCTGCCTCGCCGCCCCGGAGTGATTGTTAGTGAACTAATTTGATGGCGCGGCCAGGTGACCAAGAATGTGATAACGCTGCGCCAAGCGGTGGTGAACTTCATTCACTCGGTTTGCAGGTGAGTCACTGCCTGATCCCATCGCAGCTGAGTTTGGCACGGATCCTACCCCATGTCGGCTGGCTGCGAGTCCGCTTGCGCAAGTGTCATCGCAGTCATCACCGTCCGGGACAAGAACGAACGCGCGACCGACGCCGTTGAGGCTTCCTTCCACCGCGATCTCCCCTCGATCGTTGATAAAGGCTCCATCTTTCAAGCGAATGCCTGAGCCCGGAGAAACGAAGGAATTCAGGTCGATCATCGGCCCGCCGTTTTCCCAAAGGAACGCAGATATGTTGCCTGTGCCGCAAACAGTGGCTGATTCGCCCACGATCTGCCCACGCAGATTGATTGAGTCCGCCCTGCTGCACGGGTCCGTTCCTACCGTCCCCAGATCCTTCATTACTCCACTCTCCCAAAGATAAGCGTGGTGTGTCTGACTGCCCGGCAAATCGGCTCCTCCGACGACCTGCCCGGCATCATTGAGCCAAGAGGCCGATCCATTGTCACCTCCAAAGGTGCCGATGTCGGTCAGCACTCCTCCTTGCCAGGAAAAAGGATGATTGGCCACTTCTCCGGCGAGGCTCGACTTCCCGATGACCTGTCCTCTACTGTTTAGCCCACCTACTATCACATTGGCGCCGCCCAAACTAGGGATGTCCGTCATTTGGCCGCGCTCCCAGAAGAAGGCATGAATCGGGGGGATGCCGGTGACCGGATCGGGTACGGATGACGTATAGGACATTCCATCAACCTGGCCATGCTCGTTTACAAACAGAGCAAACGAAGCCGGGCCATCTCCCAGGGTTCCCAAATCGCGCACGTTTCCGTTCTGCCAGAGAGCGGCACGCCACATGGTGGGTGATGGCAGCCCGATAAGTGGGCCACCGAGGTTATCCGGATCGGGAATCGTATTCTCCGCTCCGCCGGCGGCCTGCCCGTGGCTATTGATGTCGTTCGGCAGGCTGAAACCTCCCCCTAAGGTGCCGAGGTTCGTGATGTTGCCGTCCTTCCAGGTGACAGCCTCAAACACCGGTATGCCAGTCACAGGATCGACGAGCCCGTTGTTCGAAATTCCAGCGACAGTCCCCTGACGGTTAATTGCAATGCCAAAGCTGAAGCTGTCGCCACCCGGAAGCGTGCCCAAATCCGTCAAGACGCTGTCCTGCCATTTGAAGGCGTGAAAGTTGTAGCAGCCGCAGATCGAATCGAAGACCGAGGTGTCGGCTCCCCCCACCGCAGCACCTCGCCGGTTGAGGATTTTGCTGTTGAAGTTAATTGCGCTGGTTGGACCACCCAGAGTGCCGACATCGATCACCTTATAGTTGTGGTGCTTAGCCTCTTGGTGTTGTGCCGCCAGTGGAGTTCCGATCGCGGCGGCTAACAACACCGCCAAAATGATACACATCAAGTTTGTAGATTTCATACCCTCTCCTCTTTTCGTTTCTTTTGTAGTCGTGAGTTGTGGCTCACTGTTTCTGGGGAAGACGACGTAGTCGCGTAGTGACAGAAGAATCGTGGTTTTACAGTGGTACCGACGATAGCCACGACTCGGTTGCGTTCGGTGGAGATTACTTTGTCGACTTGGCTCCGAAGCCGCTCGAATGATGAGCGAATCGGGCGCGTAGCTCTGCCAGCCCCTTCGGAGTCAACCTGCTGTGAGGTAAATTTTTTGGGCTTTGTGTCACCAGCGCAACATCGGCTTGGGTGGCCGTTCCGGTCTCGGCATCATCCTGTTGTTGAGGGATCAAGAGAAAGGCGTGCTCGTCGCCGTTGGCCAGAAACCCGGCGCCAGTGATCTCACCACGTTCATTGATGTATTGGGTCTCGTGCAGCACCAGACCGGAATTTGGGGGAATCAGTGCGTTCAGGTCGACGATCCGACCGTTCTCCCACAGAAAGGGATGGCTATCATCACAGTTGCCGGAGAAGGAATTGCCGACAATCTGCCCTCTTGAATTGCTGCCGACCGCAAAACTGCAGGGATCACCGTTCAGGGTGCCCAGATTGGTCACATGGCCGTCCTTCCAGCGAGCAGCACGGAGAAGCCCGTTGTTCCTTGTAGTGGCACCACCTACTACCTCTCCCGAGTCGTCGATCCAATGTGCGAATGAAAAATCTCCTCCGAAGGTGCCCAAGTCCTGGAGCTGACCTCGCTCCCAAAGGAACGCATGGAAAACGGTTTCGTCTCTTGTAACGTCAGAGGTGCCGGTGACTTGTCCCCGATTGTTCAGAGCGCTTACGGTTCCAAAAGCACCGCCGAGTGTACCGACGTCTACCATTTGGCCGTTTTCCCAAAAGAAAGGGTCTACTGTGGGAATCCCGGTCTCAGGATTCACGATTGAATTCGTAAATGAAATTCCGGCAGCTTGGCCGCGCTGGTTTACGAATTGAGCGAAGGAATCGAGCCCATCCCCGAGGGTACCCAAGTCCTGCATGCTACCGTGCTGCCACACAGTCGCGTGCCATTGCGTCGGTGAGGGCAGACCCAACAGGCTTCCGAAGTTAAACGGGTCGGGGATTGTATTCTCCGCTCCGCCCGCTGCCTGTCCTCGGTCATTGATAGCGTTTGGCAGGCTAAAGCTTCCGCCGAATGTTCCGAGGTCGAGGATCTGGCCGTTCCTCCAAACTGTCGCAACGAAATCCGCCACGCCGGTTACGGGATCGATAGCTCCGTTCTCAGAGATTCCGGCGATTGCTCCCGGAGAATTGATCGCAATACCGAAGCTGTTTGTGCCTCCTGGAAGCGTACCTAGGTCGGTCAAGACATCTTTCTGGAATTTGAATGAGTGGAAGGCAAAGCAGTGCGAGTCGAAGGTGCAAGCTGGATCGGGAGTCGAGGTGCTTGCTCCACCTACGACCGCCCCCTTGGTATTCGTGTTTACGCTGTTGCTATTGACCGTGCTGTCGGGACCACCGAATGTGCCGAGATCTATGACCTTGTAGTGCGAGTGCTTCGGCTGGTCTTTCCGCGCGGCGTCTGCAATGGTGGCATCCGCAGAGCCGTGGTCACCGACAGGGCCGATCGATTCAGGAATCGCTCCCGCTCCGCTCACGCTCTCCAACGTCTGACCGGCTTGTATCACCTTGCCCGAGATGGTTTCATAGGCGAAGCCGATGAGGGTTGTGCTCATCTTGGCGTTTTGCCAGTTGTAGGGCGCATCAATGCTCAATTGCGCCCACCCGTAGTGGGTGTGGCCATTGATTTGGAACTCAAGGCCCAGATAGCCTGCGACATGGTAACTATGGCCCCGGCAGAAAAAGAATTGAGTAACGACAGCCCGGGCGTTGTAGAAAAGCGAGCTGCCGCTGACCGGAGTGCCACTCGCCAGCACTGCCGCGAAATCCGAATGGGATACGACTACACCATCGCCGGTTGTCGGCGTGATTTTCGTGCTTCCTCTGAGGGCAGATCCCAACATTCCGCAAGTTTGGGTCTGAGAGAAGGAGTGGAGAACGAAGTCAGTGATCCCATCATGGTTCAGATCAAGATTGATGTTGCCGTTTCCCGAGAGAGTAACGTTGACTGGGGTATGGACAACCGCTGCCGCAGCCTTAGGCAATCCGCTCGCGAAGGCAAGCAACACAGCTAGGATGATGCACATTAAGTTTCCGGATCTCATAATCTCTTCTCCTTTTTGGCTTGCTGCGTTATGGCGAGTTGTGTGTGATCTTCTCGCGGTAACATTTAGGGGATGCAATACGCCGTTCCAACCAGATTTGCCGTCTGTGGACTGCCAGCGCCATTGTCGATGACCTTGATTTCGTCGGAAGATAGATTTAGATGATGCGGGGAGAATGAGACGTCGATGGTGCAGGATTGTGACGCGTGCACGCTTGCGCCACAGTTGTTGCTCTGGGAAAAATTGTTGTTAACTGTCCCGATGCTATCGATGCCTAACGTTGCGCCGCCGACGTTAGTTAGCGTCACTGTTCGCGCTGGAGTGCAGCCGCATGCTCCTCCAAGATGGTAATGGCAAACAAATCTCATGCTAGCTGGATCGAGTTTGACCACCGTGTCGGGTGAGACCTGACAAATCAGCGCACCAGGGCCGTGTACGATGCCTCCTTTGCCTGCGGCAGACGCGATCATATCGACGGGCCCACCCTCGGCTAGGCAGGTCGCAATTCCAGTATTGGGATCAATGGTGGCTACACTCAAATTTGAAGAAGTCCATCGGACAGGTAAATTCATTTGTGTAATGGGCGTTTGATCGAAAGTGCCAGTGGCGCTGAAAGACACTGTGCCACCCTGCTCAATAGCTCGGCCATTCTCTGGTTGCGCGGCGATATCAACTTTTCGACGCGGCCCTATCCCGCCCCCGCCGCAACTAACCAGCAAGTTGCCAAGTGAGATTAAAATTCCCGCCCGAGAAGGAATCGACGCCGTTCTTGACCAACTTCTCCGATCCGTTTTCATCTCTGCTCCCCAGCAGTCGCGCAAAGCGCTGCGATGTGGGTGCAACTTTGCTCCGAAGGCAGCTGCGGCTCAATGGTGTGCAGGTGATATCTGAGTGATATCGACGAGACATCGGCGGAGCAATAGCTGCAAAGGGCGAGCGAGTGGGCCGGATATATCTGCCACATAGCAATGCTGTTACGTTCGGCCCCAGCGGAATGTCGTGGCGGTGAATCTTCAATTTAGGGGGAAAGAATGCTAGACTTCAGCCCACCCTAACGCGCCATTCCTCGCGATCTCTAACTCCCAGACGCCGGCGCACTCAGGATCCAGGTGCAAGCGCTGTGAGACAGGCCGGCGAATCGTCGCTCCCCATCCGCTTCGAGTCGTTCGAAGTGAACCTCCGATCGGGAGAATTACACCGGGCCGGAGAAAAAGTCAGGCTGCCCGAGCAATCGTTCCAGATCTTGGCGATGTTGCTGGAGCGTCCCGGTGAAGTGGTCATGAGGCAGGAGATCCAGAAGAGGCTCTGGCCGAATGACACGGTAGTGGAGTTCGAAAACAGCATCAACGCCGCGGTCAAGAGGCTGCGGCTGGCCTTAGAGGACTCCGCCGACGAACCCCGCTATGTCGAAACCCTGGCGCGTCGCGGCTATCGCTGGATGGTTCCAGTCGAGTGGGTCGACACCAGCCCCGAAGCTCCGCAAGAAGCTGTCCCCGCCGGCGCATCGCCGCCAGCAGAATCGGCCGCGTCCAACCTGACTGGCAAGAAAGTCTCGCACTATCGAGTGCTGGAAGTGCTCGGAGGCGGGGGCATGGGCGTGGTGTTTAAGGCCGAAGACCTCAAGTTGGGCCGCCGCGTCGCCCTGAAGTTCCTGCCCGAAGAGACGGCGAGTGATACGCTAACGCTCAAGCGCTTTGAGCAGGAGGCGCGGGCAGCCTCGGCGCTAAACCATCCGAACATCTGCACCATTTACGAGATTGAAGAGCACGAAGGGCAGCCCTTTATTGTCATGGAATTGTTGGAGGGCGAGACGCTGCGCGAACTAATCTCTGCAGCGAGGACAAGGACGGCCCCGCTCCCGCTGGAGAAACTGATCGATCTCGCCGTGCAAATCACGGAGGGGTTGGAAGCGGCCCATCACAACGGCATCATCCATCGCGATATTAAACCCGCGAATGTTTTCGTGACAACCAAGGGGCAGGCCAAGATTTTGGATTTCGGGTTGGCGAAGCTCGTGCCTGTGCTCGCGACCGCCGAAGCTTACCCGGAACGCGAGCAAAGAACCGACGATGTGTACGGAACTTCGGGAGAGACCGCGCTCGTACCAGGATCCGATCTGTTGCTCAGCCGAACCGGGGTGGCGATGGGCACGGCGGGTTACATGTCGCCGGAGCAGGTGCGGGGTGAGAAAGTGGACGCGCGCACGGACCTGTTTTCCTTTGGCCTGATGCTCTATGAAATGGCGGCGGGACAACGGGCATTCAGAGGGGAGACCGCGCCCACACTTCACGATGCCATCTTGAGCCGCACGCCGACGCCAGTTCGGGAGCTGAATCGCGAATTACCCTCCAAGCTCGAAGCGATCATCAAGAAAGCGCTGGAAAAGGACCGCGAAGTGCGCTATCAAACCGCATCGGAGATTCGCGCCGATTTGGAGAGCTTGAAACTGGACCTGGAGCCCAGACATTCCATTACCCATTGGCGGGGAATGACGGCAGCAGTCGTTGCAGTACTACTGATTGCCAGTGCGATTGTCTGGTTTGCAAAGCACCAGCCCTCCTCCTCTCACGGTGTGCCCGATCTAAAGCTGCGGCAACTCACAACGAATTCTACCGAGAACCGCGCGACGAGCGGGGCCATTTCACCCGATGCCAAGTACCTGGCATATACCGACACGAAGGGGATCTACATTAAGCTTGTCGAAACCGGTGAGGTCAGGGCCGTGACCAAACCGGACCAGTTAAAGGATGAGGAAGTGGAGTGGGAGGCTGGTCCGTGGTTTCCTGGCGGCGCGAAATTTCTCGCCAATGCTCATCCGCCGGGGCAATCTACCGATGAGTGGAGCTCTCAGGGCACCAGTGTTTGGTTGGTTTCCGTACTCGGCGAGGCGCCTCGCAAGATCCGCGACAATGCGATCGCGTACTCCGTTTCGCCAGATGGCTCCTTGGTCGCATTTGGACAGAATAAAGGTCGATTGGGCGAGCACGAAATTTGGCTGACCGGGCCCGATGGAGAACAAGCGCGAAAACTTTATGGGCCCGCAGAAGACAGTTCGATTGGCTGGCTGACCTTTTCGCCGGATGGACGACAAATCATTTACGTCAATGCTGACGCGTCGGGCGCTACCCTCGTAAGCCGTGACCTCCGAGGACCAGCTGTCACTACGCTGCTTCCAGCGTTAGAAGTGAAACCAATTGATGAGCTTTCCTGGTTGCCCGACGGGCGGATGATTTATTCGATGAATGAGCCCGGAGCAATTGGTAATACCTGCAACTTTTGGGTGATGCGAATTGACCCACGCTCGGCCAAAGTCATTGAGAAAGCGCGCCGCCTGACCAATTGGTCGGGGTTCTGCATGACCGGCATCACTGTGACGGCAGATGGCAAGCACCTCGCGTTTCTGGAATGGCGGGCCCACCTTAACTCGTATGTGGCAGATTCATCCGCAGACGGGATGGGGTTGCTGAACGCAAGACATTTTCCGTTGAGTGAAAGTTTGAACGCAGCATCGGACTGGATGCCCGATAGCCGCGGAGTGATCCTCATATCCAACCGGACGGGCCACGGACAGATTTACAAGCAGCTGTTGGGCGAGGACAAGGCGACACTGATTGCTCCAGACGGTGGCCGAAATGCTCGGGTGAGCGCGGACGGCAACTGGATTCTCTACTTCCAACACAGTGCGGAGAGCCCGCCAGCACCGGAACCAGTCATGCGAGTCTCGATTGCCGGTGGGCCCTCGCAATTCCTATTCACTGCGAAACCTAATAGCTTGATTGTATGTGCAAGATCTCCCTCTGATCTCTGTGCCATTGCCGAACCGACCGACGATCGTGGGTGGCTGGTCCTCACAGCCCTCGACTCATTGAAGGGGCGCGGGGCTGAGATTGCCCGGTTTGCTCTTGATCCAAATGACGACCATTGGAGTGTGGAGTTTTCTCCCGATGGCACTCGCATAGCGGCTACGCGCAGTCCGACAGGCCCGATCTACATTCTTTCGCTTCGCGGCCAACCAACGCAGGAGATCCATGTTAAGGGTTGGAGCAACTTACTCGGAGTCAACTGGACAGCGGACGGGAGGAGCCTGTTTGCCACGGCAGGCGTCCGCACTGGAAGAGCACTTCTGCATGTGGACTTCAAGGGCAACGCTCATGTCTTGTGGCAGAGTGCGGGAGGCTCCGGCGAAACTAGTGCAAGGCCATCTCCGGATGGCCGCCGCCTTGCGATATCGGACTGGACAATGGCGGGCAACGTGTGGATGATGGAAAACTTCTGAGAGGCACGCGTCCGCTTCGCCGGGGCCAATCACTTCAGAACTGCAGCTGAACCTTCAACTGAATCATCCTGGGAGCCACGTCACCTCCGAGCCCAGAACCAAGAATACTGGTGGGCGGGTGGTCGAGCGATCCGATCTGGCCGAAAAACTGTTGGTCAGAGACGTCATTATCCGGGATACTGAAATTCGGGTGGTTGAAGAGATTGAAGAACTGAAAACCGATTCCCAACGTTGCAGATTCCCAGGACTTGAGTTTGGTGTTCTTAATAATGGCGAAGTCGGTAGTAAAGTACCCTGGCCCACGAAAGCGATTTCTCCTTTGGGCGAACGACACTGACGGGCCGCCACAGGAGTCTGAAGGGCCCAGTGTCCCAGTATTGAATCCGGTCTCGCAACCTGCTTGCACGAAGTGAGCGCTTTGATTCGGCGTTCCATCGCGGGACAATTGTGGCGGCTGACACGGGCTCGAAGGCCGGGTAAACGCCGCACCCTCGCCACACGAATCTCCTGCACGCAGAGGACTGACTGGAACGGCATAGATTGGCCCGAAATAGTTGTTGTTGACAAGACCGCGGCCTTTAGAGAAATCGAGAACCGTGTAGGGAAATCCGGTGCGGGCAAAGATCGTGCCTGAAATCTGCCATCCTTTTACCATGAACTCACCTCCGCGCCCACCCATGGCCGCTTTCACGGGGACTTCCCACACATAGCTTGCGTTAAAGGAGTGGCGCACATCGTATTCGGCTGGCCCGTAAGCATCCCGCAGATTGTTGGGGTCCTGCGGATTCTGAGCGCTGGCAAATGTGAACCCAAACTGACCACCGTTTGAGACTTCATCGAAGGCGTGGCCGTAGGTGTAATTGGCCTGAAACATGCCTTGACCCCAAGCGCTAAATCGACGTTGCAGAGAAACTACCATTCCGTTGTAGTTCGATATAGCGTTCGTAGTGAGCTCCGTGACCCCGCGGAATCGAGGATCGGCACAAGGTAGAGATGCCTTCCCAGTGCAAAGCTCTTTCGGGAGTGAACCGAAACCATAAGCATTAGCGTTTGGGTCATGCACCAGTCCGTGAATTCCATGATGGCCGAAATAGCCGACGGTGAAAGACGCCTTCGCGCCAAAGGCATGCTGCAGTTCGAGACTCCACCTTTGATATTGTGGCGAGCGAATCCGCCCGTTCTGAGTGGTAAAGCCAGGTGGAGAGAAGTTATGGTCCACTTCTTTGATGTCAGCGAGGGTTTCACCCGCCGCGAAGCCGCTTCTAAACGCCATATTCGAAGCGAAGGCATCTTGAAAGAGGTTCGTCGTTTCATTCGGTGTGAGGTTGTCTCTGGTGATTGCATATGAATCGAAAAGTGGGAAGTTGAGAGATAACGCATGGGCGAGGATGCCGGGCACAGGATCATAAAAGACTCCGAGTCCTCCACGAATTACAGTATTGTTCACAACACCGAAGGGCTGCCACGCGAAGCTAAATCGTGGTGACCACAAAACGCTATCTGTACTCTCGAAAGCTTGTTCTTGCGTAGTCAGGATCCCTTGATTGTAGGGCTGATCGGGGTCATGATTGAGCGACCCAAACGGACCGGCGGTGCGAGCAAAACAGCGATGCCGACAGACCGGGTTCGAGTAATGCTCAGCCCGCAGGGATAGCGTCAGGGCCAGGTTTTTCCGCACATGCCATTCGTCCTGACCGTAGAGTGTGGCATTGTAAAAGGCGATCCGCTGGGACGCCGCTGAAGGGAACGACTGCGTTAGTTCTGTGAAATCTGTGCTTGAAGATGCCGGGTCCACACCACCTTGATAGAAGGCATCGAGCGATTGAGCAGTTAGTGATCCGAGGGCATCTGTCGTGTAGAAACGGTCGGTCCAATCGATTCGATCAAAGTTTGCACCGACCCCAAACTTGTGGCTACCCCAAGTCTTCACAAAATCTTCTGCAATTTGGTACTGGGTAGTGGGCCGGCCTGCAGGAGAGGCTAGCGCACTGTTCAACGGTGCGAGCGTTGTAAACGTGCCCACAAAACTCAGGCTTGCAGGAAAAGCAGACACTGCCTGTGATGGGTGATCGAGCTGTGTAATTGAGGAGTAGTAGGAAGCTGCCAGGCGAAATTGACTAGCACCGGCAGAACCAAACGTGTGAGTTTCTGTAACCTGGCCCTGCCACCATTGCTGATGCGTGGAAGCATCAAACAACGGGTCGATAAGATCAAGCCCGTTCGCAGCATCGAGCCCAAGGGCATTGTGGCCCCGATCATACTGGACCCGGAGGAATGTACGATCAGCGTTACTCACCTGCCAGTCTAGGCGACCAGAGACCAGCGTATCCGCACTTGGAGCGCCACGCTCCGTAAAGAAAAAACGAGCACATGGCACCCCTTCCCCGAGCTTTTCAAAACCGGCGCAGCCTAGGTTCCCAATGTCAAACATCGCCGAACTCGCTCCGGGCGCCGCGTTATAGAGACCAAATATCTTTTTGTAAAACGCATCGGTTGCGGAGCCCGGACCAAATCTCGGGTCGGAGTCAATATTTGCGATAGTTGCTGCTTCAAACTCACGGCTGGGGATACTTACAAAATAAAGTTGCGGGATCAGCACTCGAATGCCTTCGCTATCGAAGAAGAAGAATAGTTTATTTTTTTTGATCGGCCCGCCTATGGAAGCTGCCCACTGGTTGGCAATTTCGAAAGGACGCGGATAGCCTAACGCATTGTTGAACCAGTCATTGGCGTTGAACAGCCGGCCATTCCAGAAGTATTCCGCATTGCCGTGAAATCGATTGCTGCCGGACTTGGTGAAGTAATTCACGTTCGCGCCGGCCGCTCCGCCGAACTGACCTGAGTAGCCGACAGTCACCACCGTCGCCTCTTGAATCTGGTTCTGGCCCAGGACTAGACCGCTTGGGCCGGCCAGAGGGATGTTAAACGCATTGTCATTGTCATTCACGCCGTCGACTGTAAAGAGATTAGAGGTGCCCGGCATACCCAAACTGGAAAAGCGTGCGAAGGGATTTGCGGTATTCATCACTATGCCGGCCGCGGTCTGCGCGAGATAAGTGAGATCGTTTCCGGGATTAGGAACCTCGGAAATCTCTGTCTGGCTCATCGTGGCGGAAGCGTCGCCATTCTCTGCCTGAAAAAATGGGACCTCTTCTGGCACGGTTATATTGGCATTTGCCTGCGCAATTTCTAGCTGCACATTGACCGAAACGGTGGCCCCCAGCCGAACGGTCACGTCTCGGTTTTCTGTTCGAAACCCGCTATCCACGACCGCCAGCACATATCTCCCGGGACGCAGGAAGGAAAAGCGATACACACCCTCCTGATCAGTTCTTGTCGCCTGGCTGAATCCTTTGGAGGTGTCTTTGATTTTGATGTCCGCATCGTGCACGACGGCATGGCTCGGATCGGTTACAACGCCGGTCAAGGCGCCAGAGGTCGTGGTTTGGGCATCCAGTTCATAGGTGAGGAAGTCCGTCAGAAGAAGCGCTGAAAATAGCAGCCGTGTTAGCCTCAATCTCATCGCCCCCTCCCGAGATGCGGTCAAGCAAGCCCGGCATCAGTAGTCTCGCATAATACCCCCGATTCACTAGGTTGTGCGCAGCCTGAGAACTGTAAGGGGCCGCCCGAAAGTATGGGAAGCAATTCGGGTCGTGCGAAGTGTCGGATACGACGGGCGCTAGCGAATTATCCCCGCGGCGTGTTGGAGCGGGTATCAGAAAATTTGCGTTATCGTGATGAGCCATTCTTCCGTTCAAGCTATCCCGTTTTACTGAAGAAGCCCGGCACGTATACCGCCAATCTTGATGCAGTCTACGTTGGGGTTTGGCGCGCCCGGCACGGTTCGTTGGTGGCGTCGGCAGAATGAGGAAGTAATCCAGGAGCCCGTGCGCGCCGCTCGCGGTCCAGAAACGGCGTAATGAGATGGTCCGCCGCTAGATCAGCCCGAAGTGGGATGATTTAGCAACGAAGGCACGGAGGATCATCACATGCACATAGCTTCGATTGGCATCGATTTAGGGAAGACCACCTTTCACCTCGTCGCTCTCGACGAGCACGGCAAGATTGTGGGCAAGAAGAAGTTCTCGCGCAAGCAACTGCTCGCTTATACAGCGAACCTGCAGTCAGCCCTGATTGGCATCGAAGCCTGCTCAGGGGCGCATTTCATTGGTGCCGCTTTACGCAATCAAGGTCATGACGTCCGGCTAATCCCGGCACAGTTCGTGAAGCCTTTCGTGAAGTCGAACAAGAACGACTTTGTCGATGCGGAGGCCATCGCCGAAGCGGTGGCACGGCAGAACATGCGCTTCGTGCCCATCAAGACCGACGACCAGCTCGACCTGCAGGCACTCCACCGCGTGCGTGAGCGATTGGTGCATCGTCGAACCGCGCTCATCAACCAGATCCGCGGTTTCCTGCTGGAGCGCGGTATCGTCTTCGCCAAGGGCCCGGCCAACCTGCCAACCAGATGCCGTCGTTGCTGGAAGATGTCGAGCAGAACATCACGCCGCGTATGCGCACGTTGCTCGATCATCTCTGGCAGGAGTGGAAAACCTTGAACTCCGACGTCGAATGTGTCAGCCAAGACATCGAGACAATCGCCAGCCAGGACGCAGCCTGTCAGCGTCTGCGGCAGATCCCGGGAGTGGGGCCGCTGGTCTCGACGGCGACCGTAGCCGCCATCGGCAACGGAGCCGCCTTCCGTAAAGGGCGCGAGTTTGCTGCCTGGCTAGGCCTCATTCCGCGGCAGCACTCAACCGGGGGCAAGGCGCGTCTGCTTGGCATCAGCAAACGGGGAAGCATTTATCTACGCTGCCTGTTCATTCACGGCGCACGCGCGATGCTGTTGCGGGTGAAGTACGATACCGGGCGACTCGGACAGTGGGCGCGTCAGCTCGAACTGCGGGCGCCCCGCAACAAAGTGGTTGTCGCTGTCGCCAACAAACTGGCACGTATCGCATGGGCGGTGCTGGCCAAAGGGCAGGATTATCGCGCCGGTGCGGTCGTCGCAACAGCGTAGCCAAGAACAGAGTTCGAGCCATTTTTATCGAGTCTGCTAAGGAGAGAACAGGACGAAAGAACAGTCAAACGGCGTGCCGGAGAACCTGATCCTCGAACAGGCCGAATCGTGACCGTCGGCGTTATAAGGACCGGCACGCGCGGATCATCATCATGGCCCGGAGAAAAATCTCCAACGAAGAGGCCGAATACATTTGCGCAGACTGTACTTCGCCCAACAATCTCCCTTGCAGTCGAGCGGCGGACCATATATTCGAGGAAGTTGCTCTAACTTCCTACAATGCGACTTCTGGCCGGGCATACTTCCGAATTGCCCATGATCAGGGAGTAATCGCATTCGAGGGTACAATTCGCCGATGATAACGTTCCACTATGCCGATTATCTGGGGGGTCGGCCGTAAGTAGATGCAAGCAGCTGTGTAATGCCCACGTCCGTCATACGATTTCGCCTGTCTATGCAGCCGAACCAGAGCCGAAACGATGGTCGCAAGCGGGAAGCCGGACAGCATGAAGCATACCGCGATGCAGACGGCGTTGAAGGCTGTCTGTGCCCAGCCGAGCGTAGGAACGTTTATAAAGGGGTAGGCGTATTTGCCGGTTGCCCCTCCACGCGCGAGTGAGTATACCAGATACGACAGCGGATAGATGGCCCACAGAAGCGGATGCTTCCATGAGAGCCCACCTTTGCGGGAAAAAAAGATCCAGAAGAGTGGAACGAGTGCCGGCGTGACCATGTGGAGAAGCACGTTCGCCAAGGCCGAGCCACCAGAGAGTTCTGTCAAGCCGTGCAGTAGAAGAGCGTAGATGACTCCGACGAGCAGGATCGAAAGCATCGTTCCCGCAACCACCCAGGCCTTACTAAACAATGCACGGTTTGCCGTGATGCCGGTGAAGACCATGGCCACAAGAAGATTGGTGGTTATAGTGAAAAATCCAAGCACGATCCAGAGTGTGAGCAGAATCGACGAGTGCTGGTAGAAGATATCGACGCTCTGTACGGTCAGTCCAGCCCAAGCGATGGCGGCGACGCATGCGGCTGCGATGCGGCTTCCAGTTTCAACGTTCATGAGGACGATTCCCAATCGCGGGTGATGTTGTGAGCCTCATGCTCGCTCCGTGTCATTCATGAAATCCTGAATAGATATCGAGAAGCCGTTGCGCTTCACGCGGGTATCACCAGGGAATCCTGTGTCGCCCTGAAACGATAACAGATCTACTTGGCACGTACGCCGATCTTCCCGACACGACGCCAATTCTGTGAGTCGGCTTGGGCGCAATGAATTCCGAACATGTCCAGAACAATTCACACACGGATTGCTCGGTGAGTCTAAACGCCATAAGTCAGAATGCGCGTCAGCGAGTACCCAGCGAATGATTAGTTCTCGCTCATTGAAAATCCGTGTGTACAACAGCGGCACACATTCTAAATTCATTTGATTTCGCTGGGCTACAGTCAGGCTTTGCTCGCCGGACTTATTGTCCGTAGTCTATCTTTTAAATCAAGCGATCGATAAAGCTCCGCAGGGCTGGACGTCATGGCAGCAGAACTCCCCGAGCACTTTGGCGGGAATCGCGTTTTGCAGCGGCCCTCCCGGTAGAAAAGCGGAACTGGTGTGTGACTGATGGACAAAGCGCAACGGCCTCGCATACGCGGACTGGCATACATAAGGAACATTGTTCGCCACACGCCCCAAGCAATGTAACGACGGGCGGAGGTAGCTACTCGGGATGGGAGAACGGCAAATCGCCCGAGACGTTTCAAGCGGTGGACGAAGTCTACATCTTCAAATATCGGCCACTGAGCAAAACCGCCGACAGCAATGAATGCATTTTGGCGGGAAAAAATAGCCTGGTCGCCAGTGGGGGCCCGGAACAGGCGTGTTCGCAAATTGATTCCAGCTTCCACCACTCGCAGGATCCAAGGCCTGCTTTCCCGGAACCGCACGCAAAAACCGCCCCCCACCGCTCCCTTTTCGGCGAGCGCATCTGTGATCTGTTGTACCGCGTTTGCTGGCAAACGGGTGTCCGCATGTAGGAAGAGGACTACGTCTCCGGTTGCGGTCCGCCCTCCGGCATTAAGTTGATTTCCTCGACCGCGAGGACCATCAACTAACTTTCCATTCGACGGCAAATGGGATGACAGCCACTCACGGGTGCCGTCGGTGCTGGCCGCGTCGACGACAATGATCTCGTAAAAGTCTGTGAACCCCTCCAGCGCCCGAAGCGTCTGTGGCAGATCTTCCTTTTCGTTCAAAACCGGAATGATAACGGAGATCCTCATCGAACTTGGGATCCATCTCCCTTTGAATGGGGCACTGTAGCATTCAACGAACCGGTCGACTCCACCGCTCCTACAACCTGAAGACCCGTAAGAACTCTCGCTGTGTGCGGTGCTGCAATTACTCCTCTCGAGACTTCGTTGCGAAGACGCTCGAGGTCCTCTGGACGGTCAACGTCATACCAGGGATCGAGGACAATAGATTTCAGGCCCAGTTGGTTCAGCCGATCCAAAGTGTGAGCAAATGTGGTGGATTGACTCCTTGGCCAGCCGGAGAGTGACGCGCGTGTTGGACAAGATCATCGTCGGGCGTGGCATGCCCACCTCGATTCGCTGCGACAACGGGCCGGAATTTACCAGCCGCCATTTTCTGGCGTGGTGCGTGGAGCGGGAGATCGAGTTAGTGCATATTCAGCCGGGAAAGCCGACACAGAATGCGCGGGTTGAAAGTTTCGATGGACGGTTGCGGGAAGAATGCTTGAACGTGAGCTGGTTCCAAAATCTGTTCGATGCGCGGCGAAAGATCGCAGCCTGGCGGATCGACTACAACGAAGCCAGACCACACAGCAGTCTGGGGTATCAGACGCCGAAGGAATTTGCGGAGCAAGCCCGAACCATGAGCTATGGAAAAGACGGCGATGAATCCGCCTTGGAAAACGCCTCCGGCGTTTCCCACTTTCCCACAGTTCCGACGACGGCTGCGGGTGATCAAGTCGAACCAACTTGTCGTATTATGCCGTGAACGGAAACTGGGGGCACGTCAAAGCCATACACCACCATGTGCTATCGGTTATCTGAATTACGGCTTCTCGGCAGTCTCTGCAAGTTAGCCGTTCGCAGTTCGCTTGAAGGTTCGTCGCTCTCATTTGTGAACGCTCGCTAATCGAAGGCGCGATGGTAGATGAATATGACGTTCGATGCGCCGACCAGACGATATCACCAATCAGCTGCGATGAAGCTCGTGGGGTTTTAAAGAATTCACGGTGGAGTGCCATTCCGAGATACACTCAAAAAATTGCTCTGAATCTTCAAGCGGTAGAGTGAAAGGACTACAAAAGTTGGGGAATATGAGGGGATAATCGTACGAAAAGGTCGTCACAGGAATTTTACTTGTGAAAACACGGCAGTGGAGAAATTTGCGCCGCACCTTGCTGATCGATGCCGATCCCAGTCAAAGGGTCGGGTACCTTTTATTCCCTGCCGATGCACCGGCTAAAGGTGCAATAGGAAGGTATCCCTGGGTCGAATCCCGCGCTCTATGCGAGGTTGGCGCGTTGCACCAATTCGAAAGTAATGCGATTTGGCTTGCCGATCGAAAAACAACTTCGCCATTGAGTCCATTGATCGCTGTTTAACCAGGTAGTCAGTGAGAAAGTAATCTATTTTGCCTGATCATGCTGCGAGATGCGGCTGACGCCTGACATCTGCTGGTGAAATCTACGGCATGGCCATCAGAAAGGGCGGTCCGCAGAAAATCATTACTGGTGACAGCGTTCCACTGCATTCGAATATAGAAATTACGGGAAAAGAGGACTCGCGAGGGTATGAGCAAGTAGTTAAAAAGTAGAAAATGAGGGAGTTCCGTCGAGCCGCGAAAGCAATAATTATTGGACGAATCGAATTAGTGAACACTGTTTTGCGGGAGGCTTTATTACATTCGTACTTGTCCTTCACCCGTAGCACGGAGCTGGTATGCCAAGTGAAAAGCAGATAGAGGCAAATCGGGCGAATGGCCGCAAGGCTGCCGGTAGACCAAGGAACACGTCACGGTCCCGTTTGAACAAAGTTGCTCACGGTTTGTTGGCTGTCGGAATCACGCCGCTTGATGATGCAGACTTTTATTTCGCACTGCTGCGTCAGCTTCGTGAGGAGCTTGAACCCGTAGGTGAGATCGAAGGCTTTCTGGTTGAACGTATTGCTTTAGCCATTGTGCGCGTGAAAAGGGCCAGTTGCTTCGAGGCCGAGGCAATAACAGCCGCTTTGTTTCCCGCAAAGCGCTCGCGATCGAGATCAGAAGAGGAAATAGAAAGGCTATTCGCAGAAACGGGCGATACCACATCGATCATCGAACCCGGATTTAGTCCCCAACTGAAAAGCGAAGTGGCGGTAAGCTTAGCGGATGGTCTCGCACGCTACGAAACGGGACATGAAAGACGCTTGTTTAAAACCATACAAGAACTTGCGCGTTTGCAAGCCTTGCGAAGAACGACCCGAAGCGCTTCCTTTTCTGCCCGCGTTGCGGGGACTGTAACCTCTGATGTTGCACCCCCCGATTCGCTTTGTTTGGAAAAAACTTCCAATGCTAAAACCCAATTGCCAGATCCCTAACGGCGGCCGGACTACAGAAGAAGACACTCACAAACAGCCGAACAACTAGGCACTGCACCTCTACCATTGCCGTCGATTTAACACTATGAAATCGGCGGTTCACCGCTGGGGCGTGTCTTAGCCGACTAGCGCCTCTTGCACAGACACCACCTAGCGATTGCGAACTGCAAGCCGAGCCAATGACATAGCATTTGCGTCGTTGTTTCGGGACCAGGGGTCGGAGGTTCAAATCCTCTCTCCCCGACCATATCTAGTTGATTCGGTTGACTCAATTCTCGCGGTTTCCGCAAGTTCCTGATTCCAAATATTGAGTTTTGTGTCCTACTTGTATCCTCGAGGGGTTGATGCTGACCTGTTTACGCAGCCGAGGGGCAATTCGCCCGTGTTTCCTCCCCCGATTGATGCTCCGGGCGGGTTTGGAGGGCCCCTTGGTTTCCTCCTTAGCTGATCGACACTCCACCACCGACAAGACATTACCAAGCGTGTTATAACTCCAGGTAAGAGATTTATTTCGCCAGCCTAGTTAACTCAAGACGCCCATAGGAGATTTCCGATGATCAGCTTGTTGCATCATCTTTGGTCTAGCGAAGAGGGGCAGGACATTGCGGAATATGCCGTGATGCTTGCTGTAATCCTTGTAATCGTAATTGGCACAGTCCGTCTCATCGGCGGAAACGCGAATAACGTCTTTTCCAACGTGGCCAGCAGCATTCAGTGAGTGTTGTACTGGTCAACCTTTCCAGTTGCGGGACCTTAGATTGCTCATCAAGCTTGGGCTGCCATCCATTATGAGCCCAGCTTCAGGAGCACCTCGCGCAGCCTCGAATGTTTCTGCGAGAGCCGAAGATACAGCATCTCATTGGCGGCTGATTTTGCACGAATAATCCGCATCAGAGCGAGTTTTTCTTTCTCGCTCCATAAGTGCAGCTCTGGAAGGCGTGAGAGCACAACCGCGAAGTTTTCGAAGCTGGTGCGCTCAAGCGGTGACCACGAGGCAGGGAACACGCCGAGTACACGTGCCAGCCGTGCTCCTGCCACTTTACGAAAACGTTGACTGTTCCCCTCAAAGTTCTTCGACATCCATTGATTCACCTTCAGCCCGATGTTGCGAGTAGAAAATGTGTTCCACGCTCCTGTGTTGCTGTCCGGCAACTCATAGAAGGCGTGGCCCTGCGCCAGACGACGCAATATCCGTGAGGACGTTCGGTAGGTCGCGTCACGCACCATCTTCTGCTCTTCGCGCTTGGTCAGCTTCAGCAAATCGAGCCGGCCTGGGCGGAAGCCCAGCTTTCGATAAAACCAAAAAGCTCCCGATTCGATCGCTTCGTCGTTGTCATGCCCCAGTTGGTATGGATACATCGAAATGCATGTCGTTCCCATCAGCCGACAAAGGCAGCGTAGCGCCTGGGCATAGATCCAGGCGACTTCACCGCCCCGAAACGCATAGAACGTATTGAAACCGACCTCCATCCACTCGAAGAGCCCGATGGCCTCGATGTAATTGATCGGAACTCCGTTCTTCAAGGTAAATCCGGCCACATAGGCGCGCAAAGGCAAGCGCCGCGCCGGAGGCAAGTTCCATAGGTAAATCGAAACCCCGCGTCCCACATCGGCGCGAACGACAGACCCCGGATCTCCCAGCGTGGTGCCGTACAACTCGCGGTAACGGACCAGCATGACCTCGCGGACCATCTTGATCATGGCCTCACCCTCCCGCCGCGACAGCCGGTGGAGTATCGGAGGCGGCAGCACGAGTTCCTGGGCCAGGGAAACTTCGCGGCGGCCGATAAGCGGGCCATGGTGATAAAAGATTCGTCGGACCGGCTTCCAATTTCTCGTTCGCGAAAGCCGCGGATCGTTGAGTGGCCAGCGCACCATCAGGCGGAGCGAGTCATAGAGCTGAGACTTCTCGATATCGGGAATCGACAAACTCTCGAACTGCCGCACGAGCCAGCGCAAGTCGTTGCCTCGCTTCTTTGCGGCGTGCAGCCACCGTTGCCACGGAACGTCCGCTTCGACTTGGGCGTCCTCCTCGATCAGAGGAATGAACTTGGGCCAGATTGCTGCCAGCGCCCGCTCGGCGTCGCTTTCGTCCCAAATAATTTCCACGTTATCGACCTGCTTCAGCAGCCACCGCACCACATCAAAGCTGAGAGTGTCTTGCATGCTGGTGGAGGCGATGCCCGAAACCTCTAGAGCATCAAATTCCCCCATGTCCACCCCGGCTACACGCAGCTGGTTGACTCTCGCAGGGAAATTTCGGAGCAATCTCTCGGCTGTGCGAACCACCCCCGGACTGTGGGGAAAGGCACGCAGGAACAGCAAGGATTCGTGGAAACGGATTAAAGAAGCGACATCTGGGAATCGTCGTTTAGCCAAGGTGGACAACAGTTGCACAGCGCTGGCGGCGGCATGTCGTCCGAAGCGATAACGGCACTCATCGAGTTGAGTAAGAAGTCGTTTCAGGGAACTTGAGGCCATGGCTAAACCGTTGCCCTCAGTAGGCGCTTTCTCTGCTCGGACCCAGCCCGTGGCCATCTCCTGTTGCGGTTTGTTATAGAGGCAGTTGCGGATGCCACGGGAAATAAAGCTTATCAGCATATTGAGGAAGGAGGTCACGAGTCCGGGGATGGAGTGCATCCCGGCCCTTGGCTGCCTTCCCGTTGGCGGCGATGGGTGCGTTAACCGCCGGGCTAGAAGTCGCAATATGGGAAGTCAGCCCTGACTTCCTCGAATGTATGGTCCGCCGCTCGACTGCAAGGGAGATTGTTGGGCGAAGTACAGTCTGCGCAAATGTATTCGGCCTCTTAGATGTGCCTTTCTTCAAGCGGGCGGTGGAACTGGATCCGAATTTCGCCGAAGCCTACGCATCCATTTCAGTCACCTACGCGAACCTCAACGAGGCGGCGCGGGCGGAGGAGTACGCCCGCAAAGCATTCGATTTGCGGGAACAGGTGAGCGAACTGGAGCGGTTCGCCATCGAGACAAACTATTACGAGGTGACATGGGAACTGGAAAAGGCGGTGCAGGTGTCTGAGCGGTGGCAGCAGACATATCCGAGGGACAGCAGACCCGTCAGGGAACTAGGATTTATGTACTCTTATCTTGAGAACCACGAGAAGGCATTGGAGCAGGCTCGCCAGGCCCTCCCTATGGGGCCGCACAGTGACACCTACTACTCCAGCCTCGCCACCGACTACACCAACCTCAATCGACTGGACGAGGCGGAGGCCATGTACCAGCAGGCAGAGCAGCGCAACCTGAGCGAGACGATGCTGGCAGGCCGCTACCAGCTAGCTTTTCTGAGGAGTGACACATCGCAGATGGCGCAGGTGGCAGCCACTGCCATGGGCAAGCCGGGTACGGAAGATCTATTGCTAGCCGCCCAAGCGGACACCGAGGCATGGCATGGAAAATTGAAAGCCGCGCGCGAGCTGACAGAGCGCGCCATGGATTCAGCCGAGCGCAACGATGCCAGAGAGACCGCCGCAACCTATCAATCGTCGGCAGCTCTAAGCGAAGTGGAGTCGGGTTACCGGCAACTGGCGCTCTCCGCTGCGCATGCAGCAATGAAGCTCGCTCCGAACCGTGACGTGCGGGACATGGCGGCTCTCACCCTCGCGCGGGCGGGGGACCCAGCAGGAGCGGAGAAA